>CAVVGH010000001.1:0-371345 GCA_963747765.1 uncultured Solirubrobacterales bacterium
GCGCCAACAGAACCTACAGCACCAACAGGACCACTAGAACCAGCTGGACCCGCAATGCCATTACACACATACTTAACAATTGCACCAAGCATAATCTTGACACCGCCAGCAACACAAGAACCCTGAGGCCCCGCAAATTCTTCAATTTCCGGCGTTTCGCCAGCTTCACCGTTAGCACCGGTAGCACCTACCGCTCCAGGCGCTCCAGTGGCGCCTGTTGCCCAACCGGTCCCGTAGCCCCTGTAAGACCCGTTGCACCCGTAGACCCAGTCGGTCCAGTAGGGCCGGTCGGTCCAGTAGCGCCTACTGCTGATTCTTCTTCAAATTCAACACCCACAATCCTTGCTTCATCCATTACAACTTCACACTGCAAGGGTTCCCCGCCCACAACCGCACAACCAGACCACGCCTTTAGGATGTAGCCGGCCGCCGGAGAGGCAGTCAGGGTGACTTCTGCGCCTTCTTCGAATTCGGACGTTTCTTCGGTGCAGCCGGGGGCGGTGCATTCGATCCCGGCGGGGTTGGAGGCCACGGTGCCCTGGCCTGAGTTGATTTTGAGGGTGAGGGGTTTTTCTGCGACTGCTTCTTCGCAGGTTTCGACCCCCGAGCCCGGTTCTTTGGAGGCTTCGGAGCAGGGTTCGAAGGTGGCGATCACGAACCAGCTTTCTTCGGAGCCTTCTTGGTTGTAGACGGAGCAGTATTTGGCGGTCTTCGGCAGGCAGCCGAAGCCGCCGCTTTTCGTCCATTCGACGAATTCGGAGCCTTCGGCGGGAATCGCGTGAACGGAGACGCCTTCGCCTTCACACACGACCAAACAAAAAGATCAGCCCACCAATTAGCACCACACTCACATCACATCACAAACATCAAAAACAAAGCCGCCAACAACACAAACACACCAACCAACAAACCCCACCGCAATCCCCAGCCCGACGCTCTCCCCTCTCCCCTGTTTCTCCCTGCCCTATTGGGCTAGGACTTCTCTTTCCCTGTTGGTTTCTGTGGCGGACAAACAAGCCCAGCCTTCTGTTCGGGCCTTGCGTCGCGGGGCCCTCATAGGCTGCGCATCTCTTGGGCCCCGCGCCGCAAGGCAAGAGCCGAACGAAGGGGGCTATATCGCCCCCGCAAACCCAGGGACCGAGGCCTTCAACCCCAAGCGCCGGTTCGCACGACAAAAGCCGCGCGAAACCGCTCCCCATGGCCTCACCCACATTCCCCTCGGCCAGCGCCAGCCACGGTGGGCTCTCCGAAACCGAGAAGCAACCTGCAGCTCCCTCGGCCTATCGCGAGCCGAGGGGCTGCCCAGGCGCTCTATATATAGAGCGCCCTGCGATCCGGATTCGCGCCGTGGCTGAGCTGTAGGCGTGAAGCTAACCGGACGGCCTTCCTCGAAGGCCTCATAACGAAATCCCCAACTCCCCTACACAAACCCCTACCCTTAAATCCCCAATGCCCAAAAATTCCCTAAAACAACTCCCCGGAGCCGAGATCGTGCTGCCCGGCCTCGAAGACCTCGCGGCGGGCCGCGCTTCGGTCAACGCCAGCGCCGTGCAGGCCGCCGCGACGCGCCTGCAACGCGCGGGCATGGAGGTGCCCTCCGCGAGCGGCGACACCCCGCCGGCGCACGTCCTCTACCGCCAGCTGAACGAGGAGCTGGGAGACGCCGCCCACTCCCGCTACAACGCGATCCTCGCCCGGGTGGTCAGCTTCGCCGGAGCCGCAGAGCGTGCGCGAAGCGGCTGACGCCGAGCGAATCGCCCGCCTGGCCCGCGAGATTGGTCGGGTCGTGCCGCCGGGGACCCGGATGTACCTGACCGGAGGCGCGACCGCTGTGCTGGAAGGCTGGCGCGAGTCGACCGTTGACATCGACGTCCGCTTCGAGCCCGACGCCGGCGCCGCGCTGGAACGGATTCGCGACCTCAAGGAGGAGCTCGCGCTCAACGTCGAGCTCGCCTCGCCCCTGGACTTCCTCCCGCCCCTGCCCGGCTGGCAGGAACGCTCCCGCTTCCGCCTGCGCGAGGGCAACCTCGAGGTCTTCGACTTCGACGCCTACTCGCAGGCGCTGTCGAAGCTCCAGCGAGGCCTTGACCTGGACCTGGCCGACATCCGCAACATGGTCGACTCCGGTCAGGTCGAGCCGAAACGACTACTTGAACTCTACAACGAAATCGAGAACCAACTGTACAGATTCCCCGTCGTCGATCCAGCCAACCTACGTGCCGCAGTGAAAACACTACAAACTCCCTAACACCGCGAGGGCGCGATACCAAAATGCCAACAGAAAACCCCACTGCTCCACGATTTCGCGAGCCTCGTACTCGTAAAAACGCATGCGCGGCGCGGAACCCTATCCAACCAGGATCGGCCCCTGCGGCGCGGGGCGACAGCAGCTAGAGGTCCGGTGGGTTTCTCCAGGTCACCTTGATCCGGAACGGCTTTTCGTGGCCCCTCCCGCCCTTGATTTTAACGCGGTAGGTCTTGTGGTTCTGCCAGCGCGAGTCGCCCGGCGCGGTCCCCGGAGGTCTGTAGCCGTTCGCGAACTTCTCCACTTCGATCGTGGCCGACTCGCAGGGCGGGTCGTTGTCGAGGATCTGATGGCCGATCGGCTCTTCGGCGTAGGCCGGAATGTAAATGTCGACGTAGAAGCCCTCGACGCAGGCGTCGCTGAGCGAAAGCGGCCCGACGGTCTTCGAGGTGGAGAATTCCCTGCCGCTCCCGCCTTCGCCGCCAGCGACGAAGTCGCCGAGCCGACCGGGCACGCGCCTGTCGACCACCCCGATCGCCGCGGTCCTGACCACCTTGGAGGCCCCAAGGATCTCCTCAAAAGCCATTTTGTCGATGCCGTAGCGCAGGTAGAAGGGAGTCCAACGGGGGTTCGCCCGGGTGGAGTCGTCGGCTGCGAGAAAGCCGCGGCCGGCGAGCGCTGGCCCGGCGTCGCCGAACTGAAGCGCGTCACCCCACAGCACGTCGGAGCTGTCGCTCAGCGCCAGGTTCAATCCAGCAAACGGGCTGTCGGCGAACAGCTTGGTCTGGTCGACGAAGTAGCGCACGACGATCCGCGGTCGCCCGGCGGAGCTCGTCCCCCGCGACATCGCGCGGGACGAGCCAGCGCTGCCGTGCTTCGGCCCCGCAACGCGTCCCCCAAGGCGCACGCCGCGACCCTGGACGCAGGAAAGAAAGAGCTTCGCCATCCCTGCCTCGCCCCCCGCAAGCGCTGCGCGAACGCCTACCCGGCCGCGCCGATCGCGGAAGTAGGAGAGCTTCCCCAGGCCGTTACCGCCCGCCGCGAAACCGACGTCACCGGGGATCGAGTTTGGCAGACGACAGGCGAGAGCGAGCGTCCTAGGAGCGGCGGAATGTGCCCGACCGGCGAGGCGCGCGCCGAGCCGAACCGCGCGCGCAAGGACCGTCGTGCGCAGGCTCGGTTTGCCGGTGAGCTTGACGCAGTCGGCCGTGGCGAGGATCGTCACCACCGCCATGCCAGTATTGCGGAAGCTGAGCCTGGCGCCCCTCGGTTTCGGTACGACCGCGACCGTTTCGAGGCTGGGGGTGGCCCCGCTCGGCTTGACCGCGATCGGCCTGAAGCGACTGGCCAAAAAAGAGAAGCCGTTGCGGCAGGACAGCGTCGCGCTCGCGGCGCCACCCGGCGAGATCGTGCGTTCAACCGAGAAGCTGACGAGCTGCAGCTCGGGGCCGACTGCTGCGTTAGTAGGCTCAGCGTCCTCAGACAACCCAAAAAGACAAACAACCAATAAAAACAACATAACAAAAATTGGGGGCGGGCGTCGCAAGTACACCACAAGAACACTATGCGCTGAGTGATCTCTCAGTCAAGGCCCAACCAAAACGCAGCCGCCAAAGAACAAAAGAATCAACAACCCAAACAGCGTGCCGACCACGTAGAGCGAGGCTCGGAACCAAACCAACAAACATCCACTCCAACAAACAACATCTAATGCTGGGGCGGCTTCTGCTTCTTGCCATACCGCAATCGCCACCGAACACAACCGACCCGAACACCCACGAACACATAAGTCCCCTCCCTGTCGATTTCGTTTCAGTCCGGACCCATCCGGACCTAAGACTTCTCTTTCCCTGTTGGTTTCTGTGGCGGACAAACAAGCCCAGCCTTCTGTTCGGGCCTTGCGTCGCGGGGCCCTCATAGGCTGCGCATCTCTTGGGCCCCGCGCCGCAAGGCAAGAGCCGAACGAAGGGGGCTATATCGCCCCCGCAAACCCAGGGACCGAGGCCTTCAACCCCAAGCGCCGGTTCGCACGACAAAAGCCGCGCGAAACCGCTCCCCATGGCCTCACCCACATTCCCCTCGGCCAGCGCCAGCCACGGTGGGCTCTCCGAAACCGAGAAGCAACCTGCAGCTCCCTCGGCCTATCGCGAGCCGAGGGGCTGCCCAGGCGCTCTATATATAGAGCGCCCTGCGATCCGGATTCGCGCCGTGGCTGAGCTGTAGGCGTGAAGCTATCCAGACGGCCTTCCTCGAAGGCCTCATAACGAACAGCGATCCGACTACACAAAATAGCTTAGACCACCCCAAATCGAAGGGCCGCCTGCGGCGGCGTTGCGAACACACGCCCCACCAACCACCACGCAAACCATCGCAACGCCGCCGCAGGCGGCCCCACCCAGCAATCCGAACACCACCGTAACCACATGACCATCCTCCAAACAGAGTGGGGCTTCGGCCTGTGCTTCGCACAGCCCTCACCCCACTCCACCCCACCGCAGGGACGGGAGCGCACCGGCACACGCCACGAAAAGCACCCGGTTCGTCCCCCAAGAGATCTGCCGTTTGGCCGCCGGGCTGAAGCGAAGGGAAAAGCGAGACTCCAACCTGGTCGGGACCTCTGGCGGCGGGCGCGGCGGGAAGCGGGCCGGGCTTTGCCGCGGCCCAAGCGCCGTCACGCAACTGAGATCTGGTCTGGCTGCGCCTGGTTCTGGACACAGAACTCCAGAACCCGCTTCAAAGCTCACAGAGGCCTTGACTGCGACTCGACAGAGAACCACAGCAAAGCCACGACGAGGGGGTTTCGCAAACCAGGCAACAGCGCCTAAGACACCAATTAATTCGGGGGTTTCCAAGCCCACCCTGCGGTGGGCTTGGAAACACAACCACCCGACCTCACAACACTTTCAGCCGGCTGAAAAACATCACACCAACCACCCTGCATAACGAAAATTCAGCACGCGCACACAAAGCCGGAAACCCTGCAGACAACAGTCACGCTCAAACCCTCAAACACACAAGAAAAAAAGAATTCTGATCAAAAATACGCTTCACAACGCCATCCCCACCCAAATCCCTCCTCAATCGACTAAACGAACTTCATGAACCGGAACGAAACCATCTGCACAAAACTAAGCCACTAACACTCATCAAACCAACCCCTGGTGTCCGCAATTCAAAGATCTCGGACCCACACCAACCAAACCCACCAGCAGCGCCGACTTGAGCCGATGCCCGGCTCTAACAAGCGCCGAACCAATCAAGAGTTGAAGACGAGCAGGGTGCCGGTGCTCGGGTACGGTTCCTGGCCGCCGAAGACGACCTCGACCGTGAAGCGCCGCGCCCGACCAGGGCCGGGCGGCAGGCGGCGAGCGCCCGCGCCGTCGAGGCGGGCTGGATCTTCGAGACGCAACATTCGGGCAGGCCGGCGGTTTCCAACCGCCCGTGGCGGTTGAGCTCGATCCGCATGCTGCACAGCTGCGGCGGCAGCGACCCGTCGGCGGTCGTGATCTTGCCGCCGACCGTGACCGCGATCGGGGCAACTCCTCGGCGCGGCAGCTTCTTCGGGGAGAGCTTGCCGTCGACGGTGACGCGCAGGTTGCCTCTCTGGACTAGCTCCGCCTGGGCGAGCCCGGCCGCCCCGAGCAGCGCGCCAAGCGAAACGAGCGCGACTACGAGGCGTCCGGCGCGAGCGCTTTGGACTTTGTGGTGGCTATAGCGACCAAAAGGTCGAAAGCGGCGCTTCATCGGCGGCCTCCTCTTCGCCTGGTGTGCCCGCGTCGCGTCGCCTTGCGCTTCCTCTTCTTGCACTGCCCGCGCAGCTCGGAGGAGAAGCGGGCACCTATGTTGTTTTGGCCGAGGCCGCTTACCGTTGCCAGCGGTGGCTTCTTGCAAATGTTGGAGGAGTTCTGCAGCAGTCCTCGGCGGCCGCCGTGCAGGACCATCGTGAAGCTGTCGATCGGAGCGTCGGGGACGCCTTCGAAGCTGCTGCGAATCCCGCCCTTGACCGACTCGATCCTACCGACGAGCTCGACATCAATCCGCCCATCCAGGGCAACGACCACGTCGGGCAGCTAACAGCACCAAAAGCCTCCGCCTCGCAAAGCGAGGCACCTGGTCTTCGAAATCACCACAGATTTCGAAGCCACAAATAAACCCTGCTGTTTCAATTCGTGGCACCTCCGACGGGCCAAGTCCGTCACTGGACAGCGCCGAACCAAATCGAGCACGACCGCTGTAGGCAAAAAGTGTTCGGCCTCGCACCGCGAGGCCCTGGCTTTCGAAATCAGCACGATTTCAAAGCCGCACAACACTCAACACTTCCTGTGGCACTTCCGCGAGCCGATGTGCTCCGCTGGCAGTTGCCGGATCAAGTGCTGGTAGGACGCAGGGAGCGTGGCGTTGCAGCGCTACGCGAGTGACTGAGAACAACCCAGCACACCGCAATGCGAACCATTGACTCAGAGGCACCCAAGTGCCTTGAGGATCCGCCAACGCCAGAGGTGAGCAGCGGTGAACGGAATTGCCACAACAAGAAACCGACAAGAACGGCACCATCAACACCAAGAGCTACCACACCACACACGAATTCGCCGTTGAAGTACGAATAAACGGCGAGATTGCTGAGCGTGAAAACCAAATCCCAATCCTCCGCAACAACGACAACATCGCCAAGATCCCCAAACAGCTGTTCACCCACCACCACACGATCCGCTAACGACTCAAACTAATCCGCCAGATCGAGAACCAGAACCCCTCTACGCGAATCCGCCAAAAAACGGATTCGCCACCAACTCCAACACCCTCGTGGCGCCGGCGCGAGGGGTCATGCGATTCTGGCCTGCGCCGGACCAAGCGGGACGGTGATGACGCGACTCCCTCGTAGCAGCGCTACTTGGGATGTCGAAGAAGCACTGTATTCCGCGCAGTCAACAAACCACAGTCACCACCGCCCCACATCCACCGTCCGCCGCAGCCCAGAACGTGCGACCACGAACGACGTCGGCACACCAAAAACAACCCAACACGCATGCCCTCCACAGTCAAGTAGGAGGGCATGCACTCAGCCTCCGAGCACCCATCAGGCGCGCCCCAAGGCACGCCCCGCAATCCCCCCTCACCCGAGTTGACGATCAGGCCCTTCTAAACAGCAACTGCATCACGATGAAGGAATCATCAACCTCAAAACCCCAGCCAAACCCACCGCTGGCGCTCAGCGCGCCCGCGACGCCCTTCCAACGCTCCCGCGGACGCGGCCATGGCGCTTGTGCTTGCGCTTCTTCTTGCGCTTCTTGCAGCCGCTCGCCTTCAGCTCGGGGCGGGTGTTGTAGACCTTGCCGTTCTGGCCGCGCAGCTTGACCGTGGCGCGGTTCTTGCCCTTGCAGAGGTTCGTCGAGTTGACGATCAGGCCCTTCTTGCCGCCCTGCATGTTGACCACCACCTTGGAAACCGGCGCGTCGGGGACATCTTCAAACATGGTCCGAATACCGCCCTTGACCGACTCGATCCGACCGACGACACCCGACTTCAAAGGTCAACGCCCACACAAAAACAAAGACCAGGTCGCGCAGCTAACAGACATAGATAGAAATAGATCAATAACTAAACACTACTAACCACAACTCCCACACCATTCAAAGCGCAAATCGACCAACTACTATTCATTTACCGAAAGCGTCACACACGATTTCGGAACTAAACCCTCACCTGTGGCATCTCCACAAGACGTTATGTGTCTATAGCGCGCGCCGCATCAAGCGATGCCAGAACACAGGAATGCGGCGTAGCAGCGCTACGCAAGTGACTGAGGACACCGCAACGCGAAGCGATGCCACAGGCATCGACGCAACAATCCCAACCACACTACGAATGCGCCGCCGCTAGAGACATATAACAACGAGCGGAGCTGCCACCTAGGACTTCTCTTTCCCTGTTGGTTTCTGTGGCGGACAAAATGCAGCCCCAACAGCCAAATCCTTCCCCTGACTCTCTCTAATCCCTGAACCACCGCACAACTTAATGTACGCGCCAGTTCTTGTCAAGAACTTCCGCGTCCTACCACCACCACCAAACCACCGTCAAACACCTCTTCACCCACCACCACATGATCCACTACCGACTCGAGCACGTACGCGAGGACTGCAGCCACGACGCCTCCGCCACCGAAGACCGCGAAAAGCTCGGCCTCAGCCTCAAGGCGATGCAAGTGCTCAACACCGCCTCCCCCCGCGCCCCGGCCCAGGAACCGGGCGCGGAAGGAGGCAAGGTGCCGCGCAGCTCAGAGGAGTAGCTGCTTCAGCACAAGCAGGTTGAGCAAGGAAACGCCGATTAGCCGACGCGACTGTGACCTCCGTGCCGCTTGTGGGCCGGGATCACCAGCACCGTCCTTTGACCCTGAACATGCAGCACGTAACGACCCGAGCGCAGGTGGCTGAGCACCCGGTTGAGGCGACGCAGGGTCGTCTTGCCATGGCTCTGCGCATGACCGCCCTGCATCAGGCGCCAGCGCAGGCGATGGCGCTTGCTGTGCTTCTTGTTGGACTTGACGTAGCGGACCTTGCAGACGACCTTCTTCTTGCTCTTGACCTTGCAGGTCACCTTGACCTTGCCGATCTTGCCCTGCTTGCCGCGGGGGCCCTGAGGTCCTTGGGCGCCCTGAGGGCCCTGGGCGCCATCGGCACCGTTCTGTCCGTTGACGCCGTCCGAGCCATTCTGCCCAGCCGGGCCCTGGGAGCCGGTGTCGCCCTTTTCACCCTGCTGACCTTCAGCACCAGTCGAACCCCCAGAACCAGTAGCACCTTCAGAACCCGTGGGGCCTTCAGGACCAGTAGCTCCTTCGGCACCCGTAGGACCTTCGGGACCAGTGGCTCCGTCGGCACCCGTAGAACCCCCGGGCCCAGTCGGACCCGTCGGGCCGCCTGACCCACCTTCCGGTTCGAACACAGCCGTCACCGAGCTGTCTTCGGTGATCGTGAACTCGCAGGACCCTTCGGTAACGGTTTCGACAACGCAGCTACCCGCTGCAGAACCCGTGCCTTCCAAAGACGCCAACACAGATCCGGAGTCAGCAATCGCAGTCAGAGTGACCGTTTCGCCTTCGGCCAATTCAGCTTCGCATTCAGACCCGCAGTTGATCCCAGACGGCACGCTGACAACCGTGCCTTCGCCTTCGACTTCGACAAACAGATCAGGAACCAACGCGAAGATCGCCATAACCGACTTCGCTTCGTCCATCGTCACTTCGCAAACACCCGAACCGGCGAAATCGCCGGTCCATTCGACGAATTCAGAGCCCGCATCCGCGGAAGCGATCAACACCAACCCGATGCCTTCAACACAACCTAAACGCTAGAACCTCACCGGCCCGCATACTCTCTACGCCAGTACCCAAATACCCATCCGACGAATTCCAAGCCTAAACAGCCACCGACCTACCAACCCGACTCGAGCGCCAAGCACCAAAAGCAGAAAGCGCTGCACTAGCGGCATCCGCATCGTCCTGACGCACACCCAAGACAATCCAAACCGCATGCCTACTACCAACGCCTCGACAATTCGAACTCACCTGCTAACACAGAACAAAAAAATCGAGATTGCGAAAAACCTCGCAAAAGAACAACTGCCACGGCTAACTAAATTCTCCCGCTAACGCTCAGAGCCGGCGGTGACGCCTGTGCTTCGCCTTGCGCTTCTTCTTGTACTTCTTGCCACTGCACTGCGCCCGCACCAGCGGGCGGGTGTTGTAGACCTTGCCGTTCTGGCCGCGCAGCTTGACGCTGGCACGGTGCTTGCCCTTGCAGAGGTTCGTCGAGTTGACGATCAGGCCCTTCTTGCCGCCGCGCATGTTGACCACCACCCTGGAGACCGGCGCGTCGGGGACGTCTTCGAACGTCGCCCGAATACCGCCCTTGACCGAGTCGATGCGACCATCCAACACAACCTCAATCGGTTGATACACCGAACCCTTCAGAGCCAAAACCAGGTCGGGCAGCTTGTGGGAGGAGGAGCGCAGGAAGACCGGACCCTCGAGCGGTTCGTCGAGCAGCGGCGTAATTGCCCGGGCGCGGCCGTAGACCGAGCCCTTGGGGCAGCGGGCGCCCTGGCCGCCCGGCGGCGAACTGCACGCGGGTGCAGATCGTGCGGAAATGGCCCTGTTCAATGAACTCCAACCCAACAACCCCAACCACAACCGCGGCGGCGGACCGGGCGGGCTAAAAGCCCGCCCGGTCCGCCGCCGCCAATCCCTCCAACACACAGCACGTATGCCCTCCACCCCAAGTAGGAGGGCATACGCGCTTATCCCTCAACACATGCAACATCCCCAACCAAATCCCGCAATGACCCCTCTTCCGGCAAATACACCCACCCCTCGGTACGCGCAACGTCCTCCACACCATTCTCAACACCCTTCACCACCCCCAGCGACACAGCACGCACAACCAACGCCGAGATCACAGCATCCACCGCATCCTCATTCCCCACACATACCGCCCTCGCATCTCCACTCCACCTCAACCACGGCGCAATCGCTTCCACCCCCGCCAAAAACTCCTCGCGAACCTTCCTAATACCCTCATCACCCCGACTCCCCTCACCCTGCCGATACACACCACGCTCAAACCCCCACAACAACAATGCCGCACCTGGAAACACCTCAACCACACCATCCGCCCCTGCCCGGTCAAAGCGCACACCAGTGCGCTCAGCCACTTCCTCGCGCAACCGAGCAAGCCTCCATGCCCGCAACGCAACGCCATCCGACGACACACTGAGAGGCCACACCTTTCGGCCGAGCTCCTGCAACAAATACTCATGCACGCACACATCCGTTGCACGATACCTAAAGCGCACCTTATCCACACCACACCACTCCCCACGCGACATATACGCATGCAATGCAGACACCATCCCCGACGGCCACCCAAACGGAGCAGATATTCCAACCCACTCGGCATCCGCTACCGCCTGTACCAACGCCTCATCCGCCAACCCAACCCGAGGAAGACCAACAGTCGCCACCTCACCACCCCACTCCACTGACACCACCGCCGTGCGTCGACGCGACACCGACAAATCAACACCCACCGTATGCATAAACATCCTATCCCCAGAACCATCCACAGACATCCGCAACCCCCCTTCACCACCTAGCGTAAAAGAGCATGCAAAGCGCGCGCCCTCAACACAAGACGCAAACACCTCCCGTCTCGATACCCCTCAACGCGCGCTCCACACGCCCGACGCCATGCACTCCTCCAACACAGTCGCAACATCAACCCTCAACTCTCGCCCATCCACCACCGACAACGACAAACCAAGTTCACGACACTCTCTCTCCAACTCATACCCAGTCCTCTTCGCAACAAAATCAACGCCAAACGCACCAAAAACCAAAAACCCAATCAAAGCCCGAGCCCGAGACTCACGCAACTGCCCCAACTCCACAGCACGAACAACCCGCTCCACCACCACACCTAAGCCCCCAACGCCAAACCCGCCGGCCGCTTGCCAAAGAGGCTCAAACCGCCTACGAAAGCGCATACACAACACCTCTGACGACACCTCCTCGACAAGCGGCCGGCTCCCCTGCTGAAACCTCCACTGACCCTCCAGTCGCACCCAACAACCAACAGACACTCGACCGCTCTCCCTTCCTTTGTCATACACCCTACCCTGCGATCGACCAGAGCGCGACTTCAATAACACACTCTCCACCCTCCGACCAGACCGATACGTAGCAACCTTCCCCACACCCAACGACGCCGCGCCTACACACTCCAAAAACCCCAATCCTTCCACCCCAGAGTCCATCAACAAATCCACAGCAACATCCATTCGCCGCAAACCACCGCGATTTCCAACCACCACCGGCACACCCAAATCCCCAAGCCACCCCTCAAGCCGAAGCTGCTCACGCATCAAAGCCTCAACGCCACACAGAGCATCACCACACGGACGACCCTCACCAAACACCAGCCCCCATTCCGGAAACCACCCAATCCGATAACCACCAACGCGCTGCGGAACCAAACAGACCCGCCCAGTCCGTCGCGTCGCCAGAGACGACATCGCGCGCGCGACACGCGACCCCGGCTCCGCATACCAACAAGGCGACCAAGTATCCACCCCGGCCGCCATAACCCGACCGGAACGCGGCGACGGCCGCAACGCCATCCGCGATCCCGGTCCCAGAGCGTCGCCGCCTTTCAAAAACCAAGCCAACTCACCATGACCGGACGACCGGCAAACGCCACCATCGCCCCGGCGGCGAACCTCCTCAACGACCTGCCGCCAACGACGACTACGCTCGCGATCTAGCCGGCGGGCCTCCCGCCGCTCCCACAACTCCCAGAGCTCTCCCAAACTCGGGCGCACACAATCGCGCATCCGGGGCGAAAAATCCTCAGGTGGTTCAAGTGCCATCTACCTCCTTGAGCGACCAACGAGCAAAACTCGCCCCCTAATCGAGCGCCCATCCCGCACATCGCGCTGCCCTCAACTCCCTCCGCCGTAACCAAAACCGCCGACAGGATCGCACCGGCGGCGATCACTCCAAGCCCTTCCCAAAAAAAGGGCTCCCAAAGGCCCGAGCAATCTCGGGTTCCGCAATCCCCTAAGCCGATGCGCCGGCCCCTCCAAAACAACGTCGGAGGGAGCCGAAATGCCGCACACCAAACAAGACAGGAACCACCGCCTCTCAACAACGCTCGATCTCGCCGCAGAGCTCTACAGCAACCACAACCGTCGGCTACTCGCCATCGCAAACCAGAACTCCTCCACGACCCAAGACGCCGAAGAGGCCCTTCACGACGCCTTCGCCCTATTCATCGATCACTTCAACCCCAAAAGCGGCGCGCCGCCCCTAGCCTGGCTGACACTCACCCTAAAGCGCTGCTGCTGGGCCACCTACCGCCATCAACAACTCGTAACGACAACCGCCAACGCACCAACAACATCAAGCGCAACGCCGCGCCACTCCCTGGCCGAAACACCTCGACAACCCCATGAAATCGCCGAAATCAACGACGCCACCCGACAAATCCAAGCCAACTTCAAAACCCTAAAGCCACAAGAGAGAAAAGCGCTCACGCTACTCGCCCTCGGCTACAGCTACCGCGAGATCGCAACGCTAACCAACTGGACCTACACCAAAGTAAACCGCTGCATAACCGAGGGCCGAGCCCACCTCCGCAAAGACCACAGAAGCACCCCCGCAAAGCCAAAGGGGGCGAAAAGAAGCACCCAATAACTCAACTCTCCATGAACCCCAAACAACCACCGCACGACCCCCTCCTCACGCTCGGGCTCGCGCTGCTGGAGCTCATCGACTGCCCAATCGCCATAGAACTCGAGCAACCAAACAACCCAGCAGCACTTGCCCTCCACGGAATCCTCCTGCGCGCGTTCGACGACTTCGGCTCGCCGACAAATCCAACAATGACCCTAATGATCGGCGCCCATTCGACAACCATCCGACTTGCCCAGATCCGCCAAACCCAATACCACCGCGACCCAACCGACCACCACAAACTCCTCGCTATCCGGCTGCTGCTAAGCGACGAATACACCCTGCACATCAAACCAGCAGCCCGAGCCCCAAACCCCAAAAACCCTCAACCGTAATCACAACAGCAGCCACGCAGAGCGATCCGGCAACGGGTTCAGCGCCAGCACGAAAGTGCCGGCCGAACCCGACCAAACCTTCCAATTAATACCGAACAAGACGCGGGCTTGATCAGCAACAAACTGAAGACGAGCAGACCGGTTACACGATCGGTAACCAGAACCTCACCAGCCTCAGCGAGGTCGACGTCGGAGTCGTGGCTCGGCGCCTCGCCGCGGGCGAGCCGGCCGTCGAGCCAGCCAGCGCTCAGCCGACGCCCAAACGCTTCGCTTCGTGACCGCTCATCACGACGCAAATGATCTCCAAAACCGAAGAGCTGCTTCAACCCAACTGCCTCGATACCCCAAAAAACCAAAACAACCACCAGATTCGCTCTAAGCAATCTACCCAAGGCCATCCCAAGCCAACAGAAACCACAAAACAAAAACGCTGCCAATTCCCCACCGCCCCTTCCCATGCCTCATCTCCCCTCTCCCTCTCCCTGCCCCTGCATTCCCTGTTCCCCGCCCTATTGGGCTAGGACTTCTCTTTCCCTGTTGGTTTCTGTGGCGGACAAACAAGCCCAGCCTTCTGTTCGGGCCTTGCGTCGCGGGGCCCTCAAACGCTGCGCATCTCTTGGGCCCCGCGCCGCAAGGCGAGGTCCGAAAGAAGGGGGCTGTATCGCCCCCGCAAACCCAGGGACCGAGGCCTTCAACCCCAAGCGCCGGTTCGCACGACAAAAGCCGGGCGAAACCGCTCCCCATGGCCTCACCCACATTCCCCTCGGCCAGCGCCAGCCACGGTGGGCTCTCCGAAACCGAGAAGCAACCTGCAGCTCCCTCGGCCTATCGCGAGCCGGGGGGCTGCCCAGGCGCTCTATATATAGAGCGCCCTGCGATCCGGATTCGCGCCGTGGCTGAGCTGTAGGCGCAAAGCTAACCGGACGGCCTTCCTCGAAGGCCTCATAACAAACAGCGATCCGACTCCCACATTGCCCACAGAAAACCACAAAACCAAAATCCAACCACCCTCCCAAACCGCTAACTCACCCAGACAACCACAAACCCTCTTAACACCTCAACATCTCACCAAAACAAACCAACCACAAACCCAACCAGACCACCAAACCCAAACCTCCAACCAACCACAACCACCAACAACCCATCCAAAACAAACCCCAACCCCCAAAACCACCACACAAATCCACATCGTGAGGGCGTTTGGTCAGCGACTAAAACCCCAGACAAACCGCTCTAACAAGCCAAATGCCTGCGGACGATCGATCCGCACCTTCGTCCGCAGCCAAAACACCGCACCGCAGGGGCCACGACCACTGCAATAGGCACGTTCGTGCCCAGCGAAGCGGCTTGAGATACTCAGCCGTACCGCTCGCCAATGATCCGGCGCAGCTTGGCCCGATCGTGACGAGACTGAATGCGCCGAACCGTCCCGGAGCGAGAGCGCATCACAAGAGATTCGGTGCTGGCGCCGGCGCCCCGATAGCGAACCCCCTGCAGAACGTCGCCGTCGGTAACGCCGCTAGCCGAGAAAAAGACGTCCTCTCCCGAACAAAGGTCATCGCAGGTGAGAACCTGATCGAGGTCATAGCCGCCATCCAGTGCAGCCTGCCGCTCCTCATCGTTCCGCGGCCACAGACGACCGAGCAACTGACCCCCCATGCACTTCAAAGCGGCTGCCGAGATAACCCCCTCGGGCGTCCCGCCGATGCCCCACAGAAGATCCACCGGCGAACGATCGCTCACCGCGAGCAGCGCAGCGGATACGTCCCCGTCCTTGATGAGGCGAATGCGAGCTCCGGCGTCACGCACTTCCTGCATCGCATCCTGATGACGATCCCGATCGAGCATCACAACCGACACGTCGCCGATGTTCCCGCCCTTGCGCTCGGCAACCAACCTGAGAGTCTCAGCGAGCGGCCGATCGAGATCCAGCAGATCGGCGATCTCTTCACCCCCGGCGAGCTTTTCCATGTAGACGCAGGGACCGGGGTCGAACATCGTGCCGCGCTCGGCCAGCGCTATCACGGCAATGGCGCTGGGCATACCCAGCGCACACAAACGCGTTCCCTCCAACGGATCGACGGCGATGTCAACCACAGGCGCGCTGCCATCGCCAATGTGCTCTCCGTTGTAGAGCATCGGCGCCTCGTCCTTCTCCCCCTCGCCGATAACAACAGTCCCGTCCATCGACACCGACTGCAGGACGTGGCGCATCGCGTCGACCGCTGCCTGATCGGCGGCAATCTTGTCTCCCCGACCAACCCAACGAGCCGCCGCCAGCGCCGCCCCCTCGGTGACTCGCGCCAAATCGAGAGCAAGGTTTCGGTCGGGCCTTGCGTCGGGGGTGTGCGTCTCAGCGCTGACTTGAGAGGTTTCGCCCATGCGCCCATGCAGGCTATCCCCCCAGGCTCCGAAATGCGTCCTCGAAGAGGATTAATTCATACCCCCGAACGCGGAATGATCTAGTCTCGCACAAGCCAATGACCCAGCGCTGGGGACTAACCCTGCCACTGCCAGGCCTTCCGCTCGCCGACCACAGGGAGTTCGTCCTGCGAGCCGAGGCCGCCGGCTACACCGACCTCTGGAGTGGCGAGACCAACGGACCGGACGGTTTCACACCATTGACTCTGAGTGCCGCGTGGACCGAGCGAGCGAGACTCGGAACGGGAATCGTCGGTGTCTTCCAACGCGGACCAGCGCTTCTCGCCCAGGAGGCCGCGGCGCTCTCCGACGCATCGCGAGGACGCTTTTCACTGGGGATCGGCTCCTCCTCGGATCGCATCGTCGAAGGATGGAACGGCATCCCGTTCGAGCGCCCACTCAGCCGCGTACGCGACACACTCGAGTTCCTACGCACAGCACTCGACGGCGAGCGAACCTCCACCGGCTTCAAACTCGAGACGGCACCCCAGCATCGCGTGCCGATAGTCCTCGCCGCCCTGCGAGGCAAGATGCTCGAGCTGGCGGTGAACCGGGCCGACGGGGCGTTCACCAACTTCCTTCCACTCGCGGGCCTGCCGAGGGTGACGGCTCAGCTCGAGGAAGCCTCCGCAGGCTTCGAGCTCCTCTGCCGCTTCTTCTGCCTGCCCGGCGACCGCGAGACAGTCGAGCCGCTCGCACGCTTCATGTTCTCCTCCTACATCACCGTCCCCGTCTACACGGCCTTCTACCGCTGGCTCGACTATGGAGACGCGATCGACCCGATGCTCGCCGCATGGGAGGCCGGCGATCGTCAGGCGGCGGCAGCGGCCGCCCCCTGGGAGTTGATCGAAGACACTTTCGTCTTCGGCACGCCCGCGGAAATCCGCAATCGACTCGACGCCTTCGTGGCCGGCGGCATCACGCTACCGATCATCACCCCAATCGTCACCCCCGACAAGCTGGCGGAGACCATCGACGCCCTCGCCCCCTGACTTCAAACTCAACGTCAACCCCCGCGAAGGAGAAGAGGCCGTGAACCCAATCCATCGTCAACCCCGCATTGGCCGCCTTCTCACGCCCGCGACAATCGCCGCGCTCGGCCTCTTCGCAGGACTCCCCGCACCGGCGCACGCCACCGTCCCCGACGCCTGCGGCCTGATCACCCAGCACGACCTCGCAGCGGCCTTTGGCCTCACTCACGCCATCAAGCACACGAGTGCCATCACCGAACCGGGAAACACCAGCGGCGTCCTGCATCAGGTGTGCCGATCCTTCGCCTGGCGCGGTCCCAAACCCACCAACGCCACGCGGAAAAAGACCGCTCTGCTGGCAGGACGGATGGCGCAGATCAACATCCACACGTGGGTCCCCGACGAGGGGCCAAACGCACATCTGTGGCGAATGCGCTTCGACTCGGCAGTGAAGAAGCAGCGGGGGGCGGCCAGCGCCCTATTCCTCAAGCGGCTTCACGGCACGCGCCTCGCGCCACCCCGATTCGGCGCCGACTACTCCATCGCCTTCCACGCCAGCGTCGGCATGTTCGGCAAGGCCCAGGGTCTCTGGTGGAACCGCGCCGACAGGACGCTCATCTCGATGAACATCCTCGAGGCCAGGGACGAGCCCGTAATCGGCTCCCTCAAGAAGGTCGCCGCGAGCATCGTCCCCGGCTTCAAGCCATAGTCGTTCGGCTCCCGCCCTCACCGCCTCGGGGCATGGTGGTGGTGGCGATGGCGCCGCTTTGAGCGACACCCCCTGCGCCTCTGGCGAGGCTTCTTTGGATGGGAGGCGCGGCTGGTGTGCGCCCGCTTTGCCCGCCGGGCCTTCTTGGAATGGGGGGGCTTTGCGCAGTGGCGCTTTGAGGAGGACTTCGGTGGATGCTTGCCGGAGGGCAGCACCATCAGCTTCAGGGGGCTTGAATTGCCCTGCAGGTAGGGGTAGCCCACTGTCTGTCGCACCTGGGCGCGCATCACGTAGCGCGTCCTTTGGAAGGTGTGGCGGAAGCGGTAGGCGAGGTTAAAGCGCCCTCCCTGGCGGGTGCGGTAGCGCCGGAAGGCGGTCCAGCCCTTGCCCACCCGGGCCTGCAGGACGATCACCACCCGGTCGTTGTGGGGGCCGGGGATCTGCCCCTTAAAGCGGGCAAAGCGCTTGTTGTAGATGACCCTGCGCCTTGCGGTGAAGGTCGGGTGAACGACCGTCTGCAGCGTCGCGTGGCTTTGCAGTTCGCGGTGGTCTGTGCGCTGCACGGCGTCAAGCTCGCGCGATGCCCCCGCCCCCACCGAGAAGCTGTAGGAGCCGTCGGGGCCGGTGACCGCATAGCCCAGGAAGTCGCGATCTTGATCTGTGATCACCCGCGAGAAGACGCAGACGGGCGTCTTTGGGACCGCCTTGCCATCGGGGGCCTTGAGCGTTCCGTGCAGGGTCGAGCCCTCGCCTTCCTTAACGACCTGCTCTGCGGCAGAGCTCGCCCCAAGGCCGGCGCTGAGCGAGCTGGCGGCGTCGGTCTCGGCGCGCACGCAGCGGTAGGAGAGCGGCACGGTGGCCGGGGCGCCGGCGTTGCCCTCCGCGTCAGAGAGCCACATGCGCAGGCTGTAGGTGCCCGCCAGCTTGGGGCTTTGCAGGGCGGCGATCGAGGAGACGTTTGGGGCGGCGATCGACTGGGTGGGGACCGAGACCGCTCCCTTTGAGTCGAGCACCTGGTAGTGGACGGCTGCGATCGGGGAGCCATCATCGGTGATGTTTTGCCAGTGCACGTCGAGGGCCTCCTGGCTCCTGCTGGTCGTGGTCGGGGCGACCGTGACGTTCTGGGGGGCGGCGGGAGGGGTCGTGTCGAGGGGCAGGGCGACGCTCGCGGGGGCGCCCATGTTGCCCTCTTGGTCAGAGAGCCAGACGCTCAGGGTGTAGGGGCCCCGCTGGGCGGGTGCCTGCACGTCCTTTAGCGCTGCGATCCCTTCTCCGGATACCGACTGCGCGGGGCCGAGCGCCTCGCCCTGGGCGTTTTGCAGCTGGTAGTGGGCGGCTGTGATCGGCGAGCCTTCGTCGGTTATGTCGTGCCAGGCGACGTCTAGCTTGTCGACCCAGTGGGCGGTGGTGGGCCCGGTGACGTGGAGGTCCTGGGGGGCCGCGGGGGGGACGGTGTCGTGGGGGATCGCCACCTGTGAGGAGGCGCCCTGCAAGCCCACCTGGTCCTCGAGCCAGAGGCGCAGGGTGTAGGGGCCGGGGGCGTCTGGGCCTTCTATGTCGGCCAGCGAGGTCGGGTTGTTGGCCGAGACCGTCCGCGCCGGGACGACGACTTCGTTTGCGGAGTTGACGATGTCGTAGTGGACCTTGGCGATCGGGGAGCCCGAGTTGGGGGGCAGCGACCAGCTCGCCGAGAAGTGCTTTAGGTAGCGGGCGGGATTGGCGCTCGTCACCCCCAGGGAGGCGGGCTTGCCCGGCGCGTTGTTGTCGGTGTGGATGGTGCGCGAATCACAGCTCTCTTCGCCGTGCTGGGACTGAGCGTAGTCCTGCAGACAGATCGCCAGCTGGTGCGTTCCGTCGGTGATACTGCTGGTGTTGAAGCCGTAATAGCGCAGGTAGGGACCCTGGGTGCAGGGCGTAAATCCCTTTCCGAACTGCCGACTGCCATCGCGATAACCAATGCGGCAGCCCCCATTGCCCAGGTAGTCGATGGTCCCATCGCCACGCGTAGCACCGTCGACCTTGAGCCGCGAGAAGCGCAGTCCGGACCCTTCGTCGTGTTCGTTCCAGGCCAGCGTCTGCTCGCCACGCACCCAATTGCCACGCACAATAGAGCTGTCGACGAAACCGACTTCAGGGCCCTTCTTGTCGTTGGCGACGAGGGTAATCGTATTGGCGTCGGCGGCAACGAACCCGGCACGGCTGCAGCCATCGGCCTTGACACACCAGAGGGCGAAGACGAAGCGGCTGAAGTCGTCCCAACCCCCGAACGGCCACAGATGCGCGGCAAACGTGGAGGTGGTGTTCTTGGTGATCCACGGATCCGAGCCGGTGCCTTCGATCCCCGTGCCCTGCAGAAGGATGTTATGCACGCCGCCACCCCAGTCTTCGGCCCAGAAGCGCGCACGCCAACCCTGGTTGAAATCCGCGGGCTCGCGCGTATAGCCGCCGCCGGCAACAATCGAGACCCACGGCGGCGTATACCACGACATGCTCGCTTCGTCGTTGTAACCGGCTGAGCCACTCGAGGTGTTGGCGGAGAGGCGCAAGTACTCGTTGGAGTTGCCGCCGCTCGGATAGGAGACAGCCCACTCGCAATGAGTCCCAAAGTCGAACCATCCCGGCCTAGCGCCAAGGGTGGGGTTGCCGGCGTCGCTGCCGCCTGCACAGAACACGACGTCATAGAACGATGCCCGCGCAGGCTGCGCGCTCAACGCACAGAGCAGCGCCATCGCCAGTAGCCCAAACGTCCACACGATCGCGCCTTTACGCATGCGTGAGTCCAGCCGACACTGTCGAGCTTCCATAAAGCCCACTCCTTCCCAGAAAGCGGCCCGCCACCGGGCCTATACCGGGACCCCCTTAGGGCCCCCTCTCACTCCCTAGACGGAGGGCAAACCACCTTCGACCCCCCGGTAGAAGCAAGATGTTCTACTCAACACCTTACGCCGCAACAGCCCAGCTAACAACGGGAAAACTGTGGGCCATTTCCTCGTACATACGTTGCTGGCGCAGCATCACATCGGCTCCAGATTCAAGCCTCTACACACCCCGGCGCGGGGCCACCCGGGCTCGGTTGCGGCCCTCACGAGGTGTCAGGAAAGCGGCGAGCCGACGCCCGCCCTGCGGAAGTCCGAAAGGACCTCCTCCATCGCCTCGACCTCACAGGCGACCATCTCCGGCCAGTGCTTCTCTGGGTGCTCGTCGAGCGTCTTGTAGCCGTTGCCGCTGATCACGGCAACGACCGTGTCGTCCGGCCCAATGACGCCCTGGGCGGCGAGCTTTGCGGTGGCGGCAACGGTGGTGCCCCCGGCGGGCTCCGTGAGAAGCCCCTCGGTCGCACCAAGCAGATCGATCGCCTCGAAGATCTCGGGATCGGTGGCCATCGCCGCCGCTCCACCGCGCGAGCGAACCGCGTCCAGGACCAGCGGGCCGTCGCCCGGCGCCCCAATCGCCAGGGAGTGCGCCACCGTATCCGGCCTCTGGGGTGCGATCTCATCGCTGTCCTCGAGGATCGCGGTGGCGATCGGCCCACAGCCCACCGGTTGAGCGATGTGGATCTTGGTGTGAGCGGTATCGGCCAGACCAACGGTCTGCAGCTCGGCGAGCCCCTTGTGCACCCGCGAGGAGAGCGTGCCACCCGCGGCGGGCATCACGACGTGATCGGGCGACTGCCAGTCGAGCTGCTCGACGACCTCGAAGGCGACCGTCTTCGCTCCCTCGGCGTAGAACGGGCGCAGGGTGATGTTGGCGAACTGGATGCCGGTCGCCAAGGCAAGCTCGCGACAGGCTCGGTTGGCCTCGTCATAGTTCCCGTCCAGCTGGATGACGGCCGCCCCCAGCGCTCGGCAGGCCCGTGCCTTGCCGCTCTCCATGTTGGAGGGGTAGAAGACGTAGGCGCGAACGCCGGCCTTCGCGGCGAGGGAAGCCACGGCTGTCCCCACGTTGCCGGTCGAGACGCAGCCGATCTCCTCCTTTTCCAGCTCGAGCAGCCGCGCCACCGCCATCGAAACGACCCGATCCTTGTAGGAGAGGCTCGGTCGCTGCGTCGAGTCGTCCTTGAGGTAGAGCTTCTTCAGGCCGAGCTCGGCACCGAGACGGTCGGCATGGATAAGCGGTGTACGACCGCTGTTGATCCCGACGTGCGCCTTCGCCGCCGCCTTCTTGATCGGCAACAGCTCCTCGAAGCGCCAGATGTTCGCCGGGCGCTCCGCCGTGGGCAGCTCAGCCAGACGCTTGGTGGCCAGCTCGTAGTCGTAGTCGATGTCGAAAACCCGACCACAGCCCATGCACTTGAAGGTCGTGTCCGCGAGCGGCAGGCGCAGCCCACAAACGTGGCAGACCAGCTCGGTCGCGCAGGAGCGGGTTGGCTGGTCTGCCGGGGAACTCATCGTCCCCGGTTACCCCGCCATAGCGAGGGCAGGCCACCAGCCTTGGCGAACCTTCCCCTGCGCTTCCCATGTTGGCGCCGGATCATCGACCCAGCAGAGTACATGAGGCACCGCCTGATCCGCAATCACAAGCCGCTGGGATGGTTGCGGTCCCGCAATGCGGCCGGAGCCCTATGCCGCGATGCCAGGCGAGGGCGACCGGCGGTCGGCAGCGCTCTCTTCAACGGCCTGAGGCCAGGGCCCGATCGCGCTCGGGCCATCGACGCCGCGCAGCGCGATCAGCAGCTCCTCGGCGATATGAGGGGCAAGCGGAGCGAGAACCTGGGCCAGCAGGACGAGCGCCTCCAACAGCGCGCCGGCATCCTCGCGGCTCAACTCGCCGCGCCGCTTGACGACGCGCTTCTCGAAGTCCTGGATTCGCTCGAAGAGCCGCGTCACGTTGCGCACGGCCTTGTGCATCTGCAGCTCCTCGAGGTCAGCGGTGATCCGCTGCACGCCGTTGTCGCACCATTTGCCCAGGCGCTCGCGCATGAAGGCGGTGTCCGCCGCGGCCTCCACGTCCTCGGACGCCTCCGCGGCAACGGCGATCTGCTCGTGCGCGTACTGCCAGACGTTGTGCAGGAAGCGACCCGCAAATCGCAACGCACCGTCCGTCCAGTTGAGCGTCTTCGCCGGGCCCGCCGCATAGAGAACGGCCAGGCGCACGGTGTCCGCCCCGTACCCACCGACGAGCTCGTCGGGATCCACCACGTTCCCGAGGTGCTTGCTCATCTTGCGCCCATCGGCGATCACCATCTCGTGAAAGAGGCAACCGGCGAACGGCTCCCCGTTCTCAAGGAAATCGAGTGGCCCAATGTCGCGCAGGGCCTTGGTGACGACGCGCTGGTCGAAGACGAACCCGCCGCTGTCGTTGCCGGCGACGAGCCGCTCCGACGGTAGCCACCGCTTCAGGTCCGCATGGCTGAACATCGCCTCGCGGCGGGCCTCCGGCGGCACCGCCGCCGGGATCC
The DNA here is from genome assembly GCA_963747765.1 of uncultured Solirubrobacterales bacterium. Lineage (GTDB taxonomy): Bacteria > Actinomycetota > Thermoleophilia > Solirubrobacterales > 70-9 > VRUE01. The sequence goes on from CAVVGH010000001.1 coordinate 23,364, forward strand.
ACAGCCACAGCGCGTCGAAATGGCAGTCGAGCGTGTCGGTCTCGCGACGGGCGGGCGTGCCGCAGCGCGGGCACGCAGCCTCCACGAAGTCGAGCCGCTCGGCCAGTGCATTGCCCTCGCCGGTCGGCTCGACGTCACGCGGCAGCCGCACGGGCAGATCCTCGATGGGCACGGGCACGGCACCGCAAGTCTCGCAATGGACCACTGGAATGGGTGTTCCCCAGTAGCGCTGTCGAGATATGGAGAAGTCGAAGGCGCGATAGCGTCTCGCATCCCTTGCCTCAGCGTCGATCGCAGCCATAGAGTCTTCGGGATCGACCTCAGCTTGAGCCTTATCCGAGAGGCGCTCGACCCTTGCCGCAATCGCTGCGTCCGCCTCATCGACGGCCGGGATACCGAGGACCGCGGTCGGCCCGTAGCGCGCGTCGACAAGCGGCGATACGAGCACCGGCAGCGATGGCTCGCCACCCGCCGCGGCGCCAATCGACTCTCCCGTGTCGATCAGCGGGACGGCCGCGGCGTCACGGGCGCTGCGCTCCCAGCCCCCCGAGCGAAGCTCGTCGAACTGGTCTCGCACCGCACCGTCCGATAGCCACCGCTCGATCTCAGGGTGGCGCGGCGAGAGCATCACGAAACGCGCCTCCCTGAGTGCACCCTCGTGCGGGGTGAAGACGGTCAGCCGCTCGCCCGCACCCGCCTGCAGGTCCAGCTCGACCCCGTCGGTGCGCCCGAGGATGTAGCGCTGCGCCGCAAGCGAAAGCTCGTCCCAGCGCTCGAAGTGCTCCAGGTTGCGATCGTTCTCCTCCAGGTAGGGAGCGATCCGCAGGAACCAGGTCGGGCGGCGGATCAACCGCACCTCGTTGTGACAGCGCCAGCAGCGTCCGTCCTCCACCTGAAGCGCCGCCAGCGTCGTCTGACAGGTGTCGCACCAGTCGACCGTCGCGTCGTCGCGATAGATCAGGCCGGCCTCGAGCAGAGTGAGGAAGAGCCACTGCGACCAGCGGTACTGCTCCTCGTCGGAGCTGTAGAAGGCGCGCTCGTAGTCGAAGGAGAAGCCGAGTCGCTTCATCTGCGCAAGCATGCGCTCGCCGCAGCGCTCCACCCACTCGGCGGGTGCCACGCCTCGCTCGATCGCGGCCATCTCGGCCGGCAGGCCGAAGGCATCGAAACCAAAGCCAAACAGCACGGCATCGCCTCGCGCCCGCCGGAAGCGCGCGTAGGCGTCGCCGATCGCGTAATCGCGCACGTGACCCATGTGGAGATTGCCGGAGGTAAACGGGCTGGACGGCTTGACGTACACCGCCGTCTGGCCCTCGGCCGGAGTCGGCGTGTCAAAGGCGCGGCGCTCCAGCCAGTCAGCCTGGCGGGCGGCCTCGATCGCCGCTGGGTCGTAGGTCGGTCTTCCGTCGCTCATCTGCCTGAGTCTGTCATGCAGGATTCGCCGCTGTGCGTAACCTTCCGGCTCGGATGCGCCTCAAGTTCGCCATCTCCTTGGCCGTCGCCGCGATCGTCGCGGGCGTCGTCGCGATCGCCCTGACCAGCGAAGGCGACGCCAAGTCGTCCGAGTCGATGGCGACCCCCGGACTGCCAAGCGTCGAGATCGTCTCGCCTCGCAACGGCTCCCGCCAGGCTGCTCGTGCGGTCGTCGTCAAGGTCATGCTGCACAACTTCAAGCTTGCGCCGCGCCACTTCGGCGGCGAACCGCTGCTCGGCGAGGGCCAACTCCGCTTCGGCCTGAACCGCGTCCCCGATTGCGTCGACCCGATCAAACTGAAGCGCGCCGAAGAGAGTCCGATCGGCAGGGGGCGCCTGATCGGCAGCTCGTTCGACTTCCCTCGCTACGCGGGCCCCAACGGGATCCTCGCGGAACGGATCGGGTCCGCCGGCAGCTACTCGCCCGGAACGCGGCCGGAGATCTACTACCACGACCTCCCGGGCGGCTTCTATCGCCTGGTGATCACAATCGCCCTCAACAACGGCACGCCGACGCCCTTCCACGCGGTCACCAACTTCCAGATCCTTCCCCGGCCGGGTCACGGCCCGCCGCCCTGCAGCGGCGGCAAGGTGACCAGCGCCAAGGCCGCCGCCTTCAAGTAGCTCCGGATCGAGGCGAGGCGAAAGTTCATCGCTCGCAAGCGAATGTCGGCCCACTCCCAACCTCCGGTCACTTGAGCATAGAGGCCTATGCTCAAGTGACCGCATGGCGCGTGTAGGCCTGGCGGTCAGGCGACGGGAGCGCGCTGAAGCGGACCGGGGTGCCGCAGCGCCGGGCAGATCGCTGAGATCACTGCGCCCCTTCGCTGAAGCGGACCGGGGTGCCGCAGGGCCGGGCAGATCGCTGCGCCCCTTCGCTGAGGCGGACCGGGGTGCCGCAGCGCCGGGCAGATCGCTGCGCCCCTTCGCTGAAGCGGACCGGGGTGCAGCGCCGGGCAGATCGCTGCGCCCCTTCGCTGAGGCGGACCGGGGTGCAGCGCCGGGCAGATCGCTGCGCCCCTTACTTCACTTTCTATAGTTGGTTGATGCAGACCTATCGCCGCCTGATGGGCTTCCTGCGCCCCTATCGACGCCAGCTATGGGGCTCGCTGGCCTTCGCCTGGGCGGCGATGGGGATGACCGTGCTGATCCCCTGGCTGATCGGCCGCGCGATCAACGCGATCGAGACCGGTGAAAAGCCCGACCTGCTCCCCCTCGCCCTGGCGATCGTCGGCGCAGGGCTCCTGCGCCTCGGGCTGACCTCCGTGCGGCGAATCGTCGCCGGCCGGGTCTCGCTGGCGGTCGAGTTCGATCTGCGCCAGCGCTTCTACGCGCACCTGCAGCGGCTGGAGCTCGGCTTCTTCGACTCCCAGCAGACCGGGCAGCTGATGTCGCGCGCGACCGTCGACCTTCAGTCGATCCGCTTCTTCCTCGGCTACGGCCTGGTCTTCATCACCCAGAACCTGCTGACGATCGCCCTCGCCAGCGTGGTGATGTTCGCGATTAAGCCCTGGCTGGCGCTGCTCGCCCTGGCGCCAGTGCCGCTCGTCGTCTACACGGCGTCCCGCTACAACCGCGTTTCGCGCCCCGCCCTGCAGGAGGTCCAGCAGCGGATCGCGGAGCTGACCGCGGAAGCCGAGGAGAACGTCTCCGGAATTCGCATCGTCAAGGCGTTCGCCCGCGAAGAGCACCAGCTGCGCCGCTTCCGACGCGCCGTGTCGCGCGTCTTCGACCAGAGCATCTACTCCACCAAGCTGCGGGCCTTCTTCTCGCCGCTGCTCGGCCTGCTTCCCCAGCTGGGAATCGCGCTGGTGCTCCTGGTCGGCGGCCGGCAGGTGATCGCCGGCAACCTCAGCCTCGGGGACTTCACCGCCTTCTACACCTACCTGGTGATGCTGGCAGCGCCGACCCGCATGCTGGGGATGGCGATGGGGATGGCGCAGCGGGCGATCGCCTCTGGCAACCGGCTGTTCGAGATCCTCGATCGCGAGCCGCGCATCGAGAGCCCACCGGGCGCGCCGCCCCTCCCGGCCGGGGGCGGACACGTGCAAATGCGCGGCGTGACGCTGCGCTATGAGAGCGCCACCCCGACTCCGGGCGACGGTCTGGCGGGCACCGCCACGACTCCGGGCGACGGTCTGGCCGGCGCCGCCACGACTCCGGGCGACGGTCTGGCGGGCACCGCCACGACTCCGGGCGACGGCTCAGGAGAGGCGAGCGCGGCGACATCGCGGCACGGCGCCACGCCGCCCGCCCTCACCGACCTAGATCTCGACGTCCGGGCGGGGCAGACGGTCGCCCTGGTCGGCCCCTCCGGGTCGGGGAAGACCAGCCTGGTGGCGCTGATCGCCCGACTCTATGACCCCAGCGAGGGCTCGGTGCTCCTCGACGGCGCCGACGTGCGCTCGGTCGACCTCGCCTCGCTGCGCACCGAGGTCGCCTTCGTCGGCGACGACAGCTTCCTGTTCAGCGCCACGATCGCCGACAACATCGCCTACGCGCGGCCCGAGGCGAGCCAGGCGGAGATCGAGGCGGCGGCGCAGCGCGCCCAGGCCGACGAGTTCATCCGCGACCTGCCGGGCGGCTATCAGGCGGTGGTCGGCGAGCGGGGCCTGACGCTCTCCGGCGGACAGAGGCAGCGGGTCGCGATCGCCCGCGCCCTGCTCGCCGACCCGCGCGTGCTGATCCTCGACGACGCCACCTCCTCGGTGGACGCGCGCACGGAGGCCGCGATCAAGACCGGCCTGCGCGAGGCGATGGCGGGCCGCACGACCTTCATCATCGCCCACCGTCTCTCGACCGTCTCGCTCGCCGACGAGGTCGTCGTCATGGACGGCGGGCGGATCGTCGACCGCGGCACCCACGAGGAACTGCTGGAGAGCTGCGGCTTCTACCGGGAGATCGCCGAGCACGGCCTCGCCGACACCGTCTTCCTGCAACACGACCTGGAGAAGCGAGAGGAGATGGCAAAGCTGTGACGGGGCTTCGCCTCCTGCTGATCTCCGTCTGGCGACTGCTGCGCGGGCACGACCAGCGAGCGCGCAAGGTGCGCTGGATGCTCGGCCTGCTGCGTCCCTACCGAGGGAAGGTCATCCTGATGCTCGTCTCGGTGCTCGTCGTCACCGGCGCGGGGCTCGCCCCCCCGTACCTGGCCGGAAGGGCGGTCGACTCGGGGATCCTGGCCGGCGACGTCTCGGCGCTCGACCTGATCGTCGTCGCCTTCATCGCGGTCGCCGTCATCTACGCGACCGCCAGCTTCCTGCAGACCTACCTCGTCGGCTGGGTGGGAACGCGCGCCCTGCAGGACCTGCGCGAGCACATCTTCGCCCACGTCCAGACGATGTCGATCGGCTTCTTCACGCGGCGCAGCCCCGGGGTGCTGATCAGCCGCATGACCAACGACATCGAGGCGCTCAACCAGCTCGTCACCGACGGCGTCGTGACGATGCTCTCCAGCACCCTGACCCTGCTCGGCGTAATCGCGATCCTGGTCGTGCTGGACGCGCAGCTCGCCCTGGTCACATTCCTCACCTTCCCGCTGCTGGCCGCCGCCAGCATCGCCTTCCGGATCATCTCCCACGGCGCCTACCGCGCCACACGCGAGCGGATCGCCGCGGTCACCGCCTACCTCCAGGAGACGCTGAGCGGAGTTCGGGTGGTGCGCAGCTTCGGCCAGGAGCCACGCCACCGGGAGGCGATGACCGAGCTCAACGAGGCCAACCGCGAGGCGAATATGAAGACCGTCTACCTCAACGCCTCCTACTTCCCGGCCGTCGAGCTGCTCTCCGCCGTCGGCACCGCGGCGATCCTCCTCTACGGGGGGAGCCAGGCGATCGACGGGGCGATCCAGATCGGCGTGATCGTCGCCTTCGTCGGCTACCTGCAGGTCTTCTTCGACCCGATCCAACAGCTCTCCCAGCTCTACACGACCTACCAGCAGGGGATGGCGGCGCTGGACAAGATCTTCGACCTGCTCGACACCGAGCCCGACATGGTCGATGCGCCCGACGCGCTCGATCCGGGGACGCTGCGGGGGGAGATCGAGATGGACGGCGTCTGGTTCTCCTACGCCTCCCCCGCCGAGAGCGAAGGGTCGTCAGCGGAGTGGGCGCTTGAGGGCGTCGACCTGCACGTGCCCGCCGGGCAGACACTGGCGCTGGTGGGGGCCACCGGGGCGGGCAAGTCGACGCTCGCGAAGCTCGTCGCCCGCTTCTACGACCCGCAACGTGGCCGCGTCCTGGTCGACGGGCACGACCTGAAGACGGTGGGGCAGCGAGCCCTGCGGCGCCAGCTGGGGATCGTTCCCCAGGAGGGGTTCCTGTTCTCCGGCAGCGTCCGCGAGAACATTGCCTTCGGCCGCCCCGAGGCGTCGCTCGAGGAGATCGAAGCCGCCGCGACGGCGGTCGGCGCGAGCACCTTCATCGCCGCGCTGCCGGAGGGCATCGAGACCCAGGTCGGCGAGCGCGGCATCCAGCTCTCCGCCGGTCAACGCCAGCTCGTCGCCTTCGCGCGGGCGCTGCTTGCGGAGCCGCGCATCCTGATCCTCGACGAGGCGACCTCGAACGTCGACGTGCGAACCGAGAAGACGATCGAGCGGGGGCTGGAACGCCTGCTGGCCGGGCGGACCGCGATGGTCATCGCGCATCGCCTCTCGACCATCCGCCGCGCCGGCAAGATCGTGGTGCTGGAGGGCGGTCGCATCGTCGAGACCGGCACCCACGAGGACCTGATCAAGCTTGGGGGCGCCTACTCCCGCCTCTATGGCGCGTGGCAGCAGTCCTCCGCGGCCTAGTTCAGTCGACCACCAATACGTGCTGACCGTCGCCCAGGCAGCCCCCGTCCACGATTCACCGAAACGGCGCCTCCCTCACTGATTGATTCTCGAAATTCTTCGACGAGGTATTCGAAATGGGTCTGCCCCACAACGAACATCTCGGTGATAGATGAGAGAAACAGCCCTCCCCCTGTTTGCCCTCCACACCTGCAAGTAGGAGGGCAAACAGGGGGAGGCTGTGTAGGGCCCAGGCGGTCAGGGGCTACGGGCGTCGTTCCGCGAGATGTGGCCCGAGGGAGGCGGACACGAACTCCGTTCGCTGTTTGTGTCGCTGACCGGTTGAGGTCAAGGTACAAATGACGAACGGAGCGGCTGAAGCGAGGCGGTTCCGCAGAGGTCGGTTAGCCGGGGCCGATGCCGCCGGAGCTGCCGCCGCCGGACCCTTCGCTGCCGCCTTCGGTTCCACCGCCGGCGCCGCCGCCCGCTGCTGCACCGCCGCCTTCTTCCGCAGTCCCTGCGCCGCCCGTTTCCGGGGCCGCTTCGGCTTCTTCGGGCGCGGCTTCTTCTTCGCCGGCTTCAGACGATTCTTCGGAGGCTTCTTCGGACCCGGACCCGCCCACCGGCGCGCTCGGCCCTTCCCCGCAGGACTTGAACCCGTAGGCCTGAGCGGCCGCCTCGAAGGAGGCAAGGGCCGAAGCCGAGGCCGATTCCGCCGTTGCCAGAGCGCCTTCTTCGCCGCGCTCGGCGGCGAGCTTGACGTCTGCTTCGGACTGGGCGAGTTCTTCGCCGGCGGCGATGAAGTCGCCGTAGCCGGCGCTGTCTTCGGGGTTCCCGAGGGCCTTCAGCCTGTCCACCATGCCGCCGTAGAGATCGGCCCGCTGGGCGATCTGGCCAGCGGCATCGCTGCTGGTCGAGGAGACCGTGCCGACCGCCGCATTCACCTCTGCGCAGATCGCGTCGCCCTGGGAGATCAGCTCTTCCTTACTGAGCGGCGACGTCGTTTCGGTGGTCGTCGCGACCGGTGTCGAGGAGCCCGACCCGCCCCCGCCACAACCGGCAATTGCGATGGCCAGGAGCGGCAATGCGGCAAACGCGCTTCGTCGAATCCCCATGCGACGGCGAAGGTAGCAGAGCAGCGAGACGGCCAGGCATAGTCGAAAGCTGCGGCCCAGGGACTCGAACCCCGACTACCTCGTCCAGAGCGAGGCGTGCTGCCATTACACCAGGCCGCAAAGGCAGGAAATCGGAGGATACCGTCGTCGGCCAGAAACCGACGATGCTTGAGCCCCGGCGGTGCGAGGTCACCGGGGACAGGCGTCAGAACGTGGCTGCGTGCGCGGTTGCGGTGGCAAGCACCGCGACGCCCACCGCCACCAGCATCAGGAAGAGGGCTACCGCGGCCGGTCTCTCGGCCGGGCCGCCGCGTCGTCGAGACGACATTACGGGTCTCCTTGGTCTACGCGGCCGGCGGGCCGCGCCGGACTGGCTCGCCCCCGAAACGCTCGTCTCGCAAATCTCGACACCCCCCAGCCACGCCACCTCACAGCGTGACCCGCTACCTGCCGACCGGCAGTTAGCCCACCCACCCTTTGACATCTGCCCGCGGTCCCCGCTCCCAACGAACGAGGACGGACGATTTGGGGTGTCAGATCTGCGAGAGCCATTGGGTGCCGGCGACTCGGCCATGCGCGGGGCCGGCGACCCGGAATCGTGTGGGATACGCAAAGCCATTGCGCTCCATTAAGCAACGAGGACGAGAAGTTCGCCCCCTCGGCTGGGCTATCGACCACGCTGGCCCCTGCGACGGCGACCGTCTTTGCTGAACAGCCAGGGCGCATACCGCCGAACCTGGTCTTCGCAGCAGTGGCGGCAACAGCACTCCGGGATCAGCAGCCCGGTGTGCTTGCAGCGCATCTGTTGAGTCAGCCGTGCCACATCCGCAAGACGCCGCACCGGCCGATTTCGACCCCTCCGGTCAGCTGCTCAGCCGACTGATCCAGTTCCGTCGAACTTGTAGCCGACGCCGCGTACGGTGAGGATCAGCTCGGGATTCTGCGGGTCGCGCTCGACCTTCTGGCGAAGGTTGGAGATGTGGACGTCGCAGGCCCGCTCGTCGCCGTCGAACTCGGTCTGCCAGAGCTCCTCCATGATCTGACGGCGGCCGAAGACCTCGCCCGGGCGCCCCACCATGAGGCGCAGCAGCTGGAACTCCGAGCGGGTGAGGTTGACCGGCTCGCCGTGCACGGTGGCAACGTGGCGAACGAGGTCGATGGCGACGGAGCCGGCTTCGATCTTCACCGCCTGGGCGAGCGGCGAACGGTCCAGTTCGCGCCGGCGCAGCTGGGCGCGAACCCGGCCCAGCAGCTCCCGCACCGAGAACGGCTTCGTGACGTAGTCGTCGGCGCCGACCTCCAGCCCGACGACCTTGTCGACCTCGGCGTCCTTGGCGGTCAGCACGATGATCGGCACCGCGCTGCGGGCGCGGACCTCGCGGCAGAGGTCGAGGCCGCTGGGCCCGGGCATCATGATGTCGAGGATCAGCAGGTCGTAGGGGATTCCGTCGCTGAGCTTCTCGGCCGCCTCGTCGCCGTCGGCCGCAGCGGTCACCTCGAAGCCCTCCTGAGCGAGCGCATAGCCAACCGAATCGCGAACCGACGGCTCGTCGTCGGCGATCAGGATGCGTCCGCTGCTCATCTCTCCCTCCTCATGCAACCGGGGTTGGGCTGGGCTCGGCGATGGAGAGGCGGACCCAGAAGGTGCTGCCCCGCCCCTCGACCGAGTGGGCGCCGATCTCGCCGCCCATCACGTCCACCATACGCCGGGCGATTGCCAGGCCGAGGCCGAAACCCTCCTGCTTGCGCGACTCCGTGCGGCGGTAGAAGCGCTCGAAGACGCGCTCGATCTCCGCCTCGGGAATTCCAGACCCCGTGTCGATCACCTCCAGAACCACCTCCGATTTGCCATCTCGACGGCCGCGAACGGTAACGCTGCCGGGGGCCAGCGTGTGCTTGAAGGCGTTCGTCAACAACCCGACGAGGACCTGACGAAGCAGGGTTGGGTCGCCCTTCGCGGTCAGGTCGGGCTCCACCTCAACGGTCAACTCGATGTTCGGCGGCGCCTCGACCGCCTGGACGACGTCTCGAACCGCGATCGGGACGTCAACGACCTCCACCTCTCCGCTGCCCACCGACTCGACCCGCGCCAGGGTGAGAAGCGCCCGGGTGAGCCGGTTCATCCGCTCGGCGTCCTCGGCGAGGCGACCGAGGAAGTGTTCGAGCGCTTGCGGGTCGTCCTTGGCCCCCTCCTGCAGCACCTCGATCGCGCTGGAGATGCCGGCGAGCGGGTTGCGCAACTCGTGCGCCGCGTTGGAGATGAAGTCGGCCTCGGCCAGCTCGCGACGCATCTCCTCGGTGCGGTCGCGCGCGACGGCCAGCACGGCGTGCTCGTTCGGCAGCGAGCGCGCCGTCATCGCGTACGCGCGATCGCCGATCCGCAGCGCGGGATGCGCCGCGAAGCCGAGGTCGGCGGCGCGCTTGAGGTGCGGCAGAAGCGGCTCCACGGGAAGGCCGGTCGGATCGAGCAGCTTGGCGGCGGCGCGATTGGAGAAGCGCAGCGCTCCGTCCTGGTCGACGACGATCACCGCATCGGTCAGGCCGTCGAAGATCGCCTCCAGCTTGTTGCGGTCGGCGGTCAGCACACCGAAGCTCTCCTTCAGCGAGGCGCGCATCGAGTCCAGGGCGCGCGCCAGGTCGCCGATCTCATCCCGGCCGCCGCTCTCCAGCCGCGTGTCGAAGGCACCGGCTGCCAGTTCCCCGGCGGCGCGCGAGAGGCGCGTCACCCGGTGGGAGATCCCAACCGCGATCAGGAAGCCGACCACCACGCCGAGCGCGATCGCGCCGAGCACCGCTCGGGGGCGATCGCCAAACAGGTAGACGACGCTGGCGGTGACCAGGGTCACGGCGGCGAAGGCGCCGACCAGCCAGAGGCGAATCCCGATCCGCCTCATCGCGACCCCAGCCAGCCGCGCGGAGGGACGCGCCGCCCGTCCCGCGCCGGCGCGCAGGCACGCTGCATGCGCGCCGGCGAAGAGGCAATCCCATTCATGAACGTTTACTAACACAAAAGCGATCTCCGCTCCAGATCCACGCCGCTGCCGACTTTTGCCTTGCTATCGCATGGTGGAAGTCGGACGCGCCGGTCCGCCATGGGAGAATCAGCCCCGTGGGGACGCTGGTCTTCATCCCGGCCTGGAACGAGGAGGCGTCGATCGGCGCCGTAATCGAGGGCGTGCACGAGCGCCTTCCCGATGCCGACGTTCTGGTCGTCGACGACGGCTCGGTGGACGCCACCGCGTCCCGCGCGCGCGACGCGGGGGCGCTCGTCGCGTCCCTGCCCTTCAACCAAGGCCTCGGAGCGGCGCTGCAGACCGGCTATCTCTACGCGCTTCGCGAGGGCTATGAGTTCTGCGCGCACCTCGACGCCGACGGACAGCACCCCCCGGCGGAGGTGGCCCGGCTGCTGGAGGAGATCCACGCCGATCGGGCCGACCTGGTGATCGGCTCGCGCTATCGCGACCCCACCGTGGCGGCGAGCAACGACTACAAGCCGACCTTCTCGCGGCGAATTGGGACGAGCGTCTTTCGCTTCTTCCTCACCCTCGCGACGCGGCAGCGCTTCACCGACACGACCAGCGGCATGCGGGCCGCGAACCGCCGGGTGATGAAGCTGTTCAGCGAGAACTACTCGCCGGACTTCGCCGAGATCGAGTCCCTGCAACTCGCCGTGCGCCAGGGCCTGCGGGTCGAGGAGGTGCCGGTTCGAATGCTGGAGCGGGTCGGCGGGTCCTCCTTCCTGACCCCCCTTCGCTCCGCCTTCTTCATCTTCAAGGGCCTGATCGTGCTGCTGGTCGGCCAGTTCCGGCCGACGCGCAAAGAAGCCGCGCCCGAGGAGACGGGCGAGCAGGCGGAGGGGACGGGCGAGCAGGCGGAGGGGACGGCGATCAAGGCGGCTGTGCCCGATGCTCAGGGGCGTGGATCGCGATGAGCGCAGGCGCCGTCGCGGCACAGAACCCCACCGTCCACCTGACCTCGCAGACGCGGATTCTGGCGGCGATCCTCGCAATCGCCTTCATGGTCATGATCCTCGACCTGATCCGCCGTGGGCGCCTGCAGGAGCGCTACAGCGTCGTCTGGTTCATCGCCGGGGTGGGGATGCTGGCGGGGGCGGCCTTCCCCGGCCTGCTCGAAATCGCCGCCAAGCTGATGGGCGTCCGGGACACCAACGTGGCGCTCTTCTCGATCATCCTTTTGCTGCTGCTGGCCCTGGCACTCAACTTCAGTGTGATCATGTCGCGCCAGGCAGGGCAGATCACGCGGCTCGCGCAGGAGCGGGCGTTGGAGAAGGCGCGCGAGGACGAGAGGCTGCGGGCCGGCAACGGGGGGCGCAGCGCGGCCGGCGAGAGCTCCCATCCTCCGCCGCGCGACCTCCGCTGACAGGCCCAGCGCTCAGGAAGAGAGGCGGAGGGAGAAGGCGGGGTCAGGAAAAGAGGTGGATGAGGCGGGAGGAGAGGGTCAGGAAAAGAGGCGGATGAGGCGGAAGGAGAGGGCTTCGAGGGCCAGCTCCTCCGAGACGTTGAGGTCGAGGCGGCGGCGGGTGTCCTGGACGAGCTCGGCGGCGCGGCGGGCGCGACCGGCGTCAACGCCGCCGGCCTGAGCTTCGAGCTCGGCGAGGAGGTCGCGATTGAAGACGACCTCGACGGCACCGCTGGCGGTCGCCGCGAGGTCCCGAAACCAGGCGGCGCAGAGGCCCAGGCCGAGCTCCAGAACCGCCGTGCGGCGGCGGCGGCCGACCCGTTTGGCCTCGTCGACGATCTCGCGGGCGGAGCGCTTGATCCCGGCCGCGGTCTGCTCGTCCAGCGCCTCTCGAGCCAGGGTCTCCGCGTAGGCACCGGCCGACTCAGCGCCGCCGAGCAGCGCCTGCCAGGGAGTGCGGTCCCGCAAGCCTCCTGCAGCCGCGCCGGCTTGGTCGGGCGATGCCGGGGCCGGCCTGCCGAGCGCCGCCCGCGCCAGCGCCAGCGCCTGCCCCCTGAGCTCGCGGCCCCGGCCGCTCAGCAGGAAGCGGGCAACGTCGGCGCTGCCCGCCGAGAGGCGCGCGGCGGCGGCGATCTCCTCGGGAGTCGCGGCCCCCTCAACCGATTCGACGTCGTCTGCGGCGGCGGCCAGCGTTTCTTCCACCGCCTCGACGGCAAGCGGCACAAAGCGGACGGGCTGGCAGCGTGAGGCGACCGTCTCCAGGAGCGTCGCCGGCTCGCTGCTGATCAGGATCAGGTGCACGAAGCCCGGCGGCTCCTCGAGCGTCTTGAGAAGGGCGTTCTGGCTCTCGTCGCGCATCGCCTCGGCGGCCTCGAGGACGAAGACCCGCCTGCCGCCTTCGAAGGGCCTGTACGAAGCGGCGCGGATGACCCGCTCGCGCACCTCCTCGACCAGGTGCTGGGACCCGGTCGGCGCCACCCAGACCAGGTCGGGATGCGGGGACGGGTCGAGCAGCGCGCGGCGACGCGTATCGTCGGCGTCGTCGGCCGCGGCGGCGAGGATCTCGGCGGCGAAGGCGCGTGCCACAGCGCGCTTGCCAGAGCCGCGCGGGCCCTCGAATAGATAGGCATGGCTTGGCCCGGAGGCAAGCGCGGCGCTCAGCGCGACCCGCGCCCGCGGCTGGTGGGTGGTGCTCCCCTCCAGGCCAGTGACCTGAGTCACGATTTCGCGGCCTCCTCGCGGCGACGAAGGGGCGAAAGCGGTGGTCCTGCACTCGCGTTCGTCTCTTGTGGCGCGGAGCGCCACAAACAGCGAACGCGACCCGACGAGCGGCTGCCTGGGCTAGCCATCCTGCCGGTGGGAGTCGACGGCGGCCATCACCCGCTGGTGCACCTCTTCGACCGTGCCCTCGCCGTCGACGACAGCGAAGCGATCGGCGGCGATCGTCGCGATCTCCTCGTAGGCCGCCGCGACCGTGCGCTGCAACTCAAGGCCCTCGGACTCGAGGCGGTCGCCACCGTCGGCACGCTCCATGCCGAGCTCGGGGTCAACCCGCAACAGCACGGTGAGATCGGGCCAGAGGCCGTCGGTGGCGGCGTCGGTGAGCGAGATGACCTCGCCGACGCCGAGGCCGCGCGCCGCGCCCTGGTAGGCGACGCTGGAGTCCGCAAAGCGGTCGGAGACGATGTCGCGGCCCGCCTCCAGCGCCGGGCGGATGAGGCGGGCGGTGAGGTCGGCCCGCGCGGCGAGAAAGAGCAAGAGCTCGGCGAGCGGCTCCACCTCGAGGCCGGGGTCGGCGAGCAGCTCGCGAATTCGCTCCGCCGCGTCGGTCCCGCCCGGCTCGCGGATCAGGACTGTGTCGTCGCCGAGGGCCTCGGCCAGCAGCCGCGCCTGAGTGCTCTTGCCCGAGCCGTCGATCCCCTCGAGCGAGATGAACGTCATTTGGAGCTTGTGGCTTTGGCGCGTTTGCGTTTCCGCCTGCGCGTGGCGGTTGCTTTGCCATCCGCTTTGCCGTCCGACCCCTCCGCCGCGGCTTTGGCGGCACGGGCGGCTTCGCGTTCGGCGCGGCGTTTCTTCATCTCGGCCATCGACTCGCATTCGTCGTTTAGGCAGAGATTCCAGGAGCGACCGCGGAAGGGGACGACTTTGAGACGCGGCGTGCGCTCGCAGATGCTGCAGCGCTCCTCGATCCGGAAGAGATCGCCGCGCTGGGGCAGCGGGAACGTCTGGTCGCACGAGTTGGGGTCGTCGGCGGTCCATCCCGAGCAGCCGACGAAGCGTTTGCCGGATTTTTTGGCGCGGATGATGCGCAGCATGTGGGGCGAGCCGTCCTCCTGGGTACGCCCGGCTTCCTCGCACGCCTTGCAGGGGCCGAGGACACGGTCCTGCTCCATCCCTCCCCAGACGACCCTGGCCAGGTCCTCGCGATGCCCGTCGATCTCCGTCCAGGTTTTGTGGAGGAGGTCGCGGCTGTCGCTGACGACCTTTCCCTTGGTCATCTCGCCGGCGGCGATGTGGTCCATCTCCTCCTCGAGCTGGGCGGTCATCTCCGGCGTCGCCATGCGGGGCACGAACTTCTTGAACGCCTCGTACATCGCCACGCCGGTCTCCGACGGGACGGGCGGATTGCCGTAGACGTAGCCGCGATCGAACAGCTTCTGGATGATGTCGGCGCGAGTCGCCTTCGTGCCCAGCCCACGCTCCTCCATCATCTCGATCAGTTTCCCCTGGGAGATGCGCGGCGGCGGCTGCGTCTCCTTGTCGACGAGCCAGGGGTCGCCATCGAGGTCGAGGCTCTGCCCCTCCTCGAGCTTGGGGATCTCCTCATCGCGGGAGCGGGCGTAGGTGTAGATGCCGGCGTACCCCAGGTCGACGACGACCGAGCCGCGCACGAAGTAGGTCTCCGAGCCGGCTTCGATGTCGGCGCGGGTGGACTCGGTGATCATCGGCGGGCTGAAGGTGGCGAGGAAGCGGCGCACGACCAGTTCGTAGACGCGCTTCTTCGGCCCCTCGAGGGCGCCCGGATGGATCGCCTGGGTCGGGTAGATCGGCGGGTGGTCCGTCGTCTCTTTTTTGCCGCGGGTCGGCTTCAGCTCTGACCGCTCGAGCAAACCGGCCGCCGCCGAGAAGTCCTTGATGCGGACCAGCGAACCGATCAGCTCGCGGGCGGGCAGCGAGGGCGGGTAGACCGTGTTGTCGGTGCGCGGGTAGGAGATCAGGCCGTCCATATAGAGGTCCTCGGCGATCCGCATGGCGCTGGCGGGGGTGATGCTGAGGCGGCTCGAGGCGTCCGTCGTGAAGGCCGTCGTGTTGTACGGGGTCGGCGGTTTGCGGGTGATCTTCCGCGCCGTGACCGAGCTGACGGCGCCCGGGCCGGACGTGCCGGCGATGGCCGTGTCGGCTTCGGACTTGTCCCAGAATTTTTTCTCCGTGTGATGGGCCTCGAAGCTGCCATCGGGGTGCTGGAACTTGGCGAACGCTTCCCAGAACGGTTTCGGGACGTGGGCGCGGCGTTCCATCTCGCGCTCGACGATCAGCGCCAGGGTGGGGCTCTGGACGCGGCCCACCGAGAGGAAGTTGGAGCCGAAGCGCCGCGTTGCGAGCGAGACGGCGCGGGTCAGGGTCGCCCCCCAAAGCAGGTCGATGTCCTGGCGGGCGGCGCCGGCGTTGGCGAGCGGGAACGAGAGCTCGTCGAGATTGGTGAAGGCGCGCTCGATCTCTTCCTTGGTCAGTGCCGAGTAGCGGGCGCGCGGGATCTTCAGGGTGCCGTTGTCGGCGTCCTCGCGAGAGCCCAGCTTGGGGTTGGATTCGAGGATCCTCTCCAGCGCCTCGAGGCCGATCAGCTCGCCCTCGCGGTCGAAGTCGGTTGCGATCACCAGCTCGTCGGCCTGCTTGGCGACCTTTTCGATGGCTTTGACGACGTTTTTGTCGGTCGGCTCCTTGATCAGCTGGGCGTCGATCAGGTCGTGCAGGTCGGTCTTCTGCCAGCTTGAGTAGCCCTCGGGGAAGGTCGGCCCCAGCACGTGCCCCTTGAGGCCGATCGCCATGTGCTCCCCGTCGGCGTCGCTCCAGGTGTAGTACGGGACTTTGAAAGTTTTGTCGCTCGACGGGTTGCCGCCGAGGATCTCGGCGATCTTCTTCGCGCTGTTGTTCTTCTCGGTGACTATCAGTCGCATCTGAATCGGGTCTACGGAGGGTTGAAGTTGATTCTGCCCGCCTCCGTGAAGTTGAACCTTCCTTGCGGGCGGCGAGGGTAGCAGGGGCTCTCGGCGGCTCTCGACCGCACCCCGTAGGATCGGCGCCGCTCATGAGGTGCTTTGTGACAGGCGGCGCAGGGTTCATCGGGTCCAACCTGGTCGATGCCCTGGTCGCTCGCGGCGAGGAGGTGACGGTCGTCGACGACCTCTCGACCGGGCGGCGCCAGAACCTCGACGGCGCGCTGTCCGCAGGGGCGGAACTGGTCGAGCTCGACATCCGCGATCGCGAGGGCCTGAGCGGCCTGGCGGTGCAGCGGCAGCCCGAGATCGTCTTCCACCTGGCGGCCCAGATCGACGTCCGCAAATCGGTCCTCGACCCCGCCTTCGACGCCTCCATCAACGTCGGCGGGACCGCCAACGTGCTCGACGCGGCGCGGGCGGCGGGTGCACGCCGCGTCGTCTTCACCTCAACCGGTGGCGCGATCTACGGCGAGGGAGAGGGACAGGAGCTGCCACTTGGCGAGGTCGCGCCCATCGCGCCGCTCTCCGCCTACGGCCAGAGCAAGTTCGCCGGCGAGGGCTATCTCGCCCTCTACGAGCGGCTCTACGGGCTGTCGAGCGTGAGCCTGCGACTGGGGAACGTCTACGGGCCACGCCAGGACCCGCTCGGCGAGGCGGGCGTGATCGCAATCTTCTGCGGGCGGCTGCGCGGCGGCGAACGGCCCACCGTGTACGGCGACGGCAAGCAGACCCGCGACTACATATATGTGGGCGACGTGGTCGCCGCCGCCCTGGCGGCGGCCGGCTCCGAGGCGAGCGGGTCGATCAACGTGGGCACCGGGATCGAGACCGACGTGCTCGAGCTCGTCGATCGCCTTGCCGAGCTGGACGGCGCGTCCGGCTTCGAGCCGGAGTTCGCGCCGCCGCGCACCGGCGAGGTGCAGCAGATCTCGATCGATCCCGCGCGGGCGGGCCGCGAGCTCGGCTGGTCCGCACAGACAAGTCTCGAGGACGGACTCCGCCTCACCCTCGAAGCAATCTGACGCGTGCCGGGCTGCTCCAGACGCCCCGGCTCCGCTCGGAAGGTCGCCGTCGACCAAAGTGGCGCGCCGGCCTCGGCCCCCAAGCGGCGCACCGACCTCGGCCCCCAAGCGGCGCACCGACCTCGGCCCCCAATTCGGTCGACTGGTCGATTTGTCCACCTCGGCCTCAAGCAGTCAACGCAACAGCTCCTCCATCTTCTCAGCCGGGGTGGCCCAGCCCAAGGTCTGGCGGGGACGTCCGTTCAGCTCGGCCGCGATCTCGTCCAGTTCAACTTGGCCGTGGGCAGCGAGATCGGTGCCTTTGGGCAGGTACTGGCGCAAGAGGCCGTTGGTGTTCTCGTTTGAGCCCCGCTGCCAGGGCGAGTGGGGATCGCAGAAGTACACCGCGACCCCGGTCTCGGCCGTGAATCCCAAGTGCCCTGAGAGCTCGTTGCCCTGGTCCCAGGTAAGCGAGAGGGCCAGGTGGGAGGGCAGGCGGGAGATCAGCTCGGCCAGCGCAGCGCTCGCGTGGGCGCTACTTCGATCGCTGCCCAGGCGGGCGAGCATCACGAAGCGGGTCTGGCGCTCGACCAGGGTGGCGATGAAGGAGCGGTTGGCCTTGCCGACCAACAGGTCGCCCTCCCAGTGGCCGGGGACGGTCCGGTCTGCGACCTCCGGGGGCCGCTCGGAGATCGGCACCATGTCGACGATCCGCCCGCGCAGCTCGGGCCCCTGCCTGCGTGGGCGGCGCTTGGAGCGCCCGCGCCTCAGGTTGGCGGCAAGCTGGCGGCGCAGCTCGCCTCGCGACTGGACATATAGCGATTGGTAGATCGTCTCGTGGCTGATCCGCATCTCCGGGTCTTCGGGGTATTCGATCTTCAGTCTGGCCGATATCTGCTGTGGGGACCAGCGCCTTCTCAGGCCGGCTTCGACCGCAGCCGCAAGCCGCGGGCAGCGCGAGAGCTTGCCCTCCTTGGGCCGGGCGAGGCGAGAGAGGGCCCCTCGCTCGGCACCGAGCGCCCGGTAGCGCTGCCGCCCTCCGCCGTGCTCGATCTCGCGTGTGATCGTCGAAGGGGAGCGGCCGAGCTCGCGGGCAATCCTGCGAGCCGAGTGACCGGCGGCGATCCCCCGGCTGATCTGCTCACGCTCCTCGAAGCTAAGGCGCAGGCCCGAGTGCTCTGCTCGCCGGCGGCGCAGGGACGTCCGGTCGCGAATCCGAACCACCGTAGAGCGCGAGAAGCCGAACTCCTCGACTACCGCTTTGATCCGAGCTCCTTCGCGCAGCCGCTCTTCGATCGCTCGGCGCTCCGGTGGTTTCAGCCACCGGAATCGACTCCGACTTCCGTGCATTTCGGTCTCCTTTCGTCATCGCAACTCGACAGTGTGTTGCGATGATCGATGGAGACCACCCACGGATTCGGGGGCAAAGCGTTCAGCGGGCGCGAGGTGCTCCGGCTGGAGTTGACCCAATCGGGGCCCTCGCCGCACGCGTCGAGTCCCCCCGAATCGCCCGGAGCGGTCGCTGAGCTGCCATCACTAGTCTTTTGACCATGCCCGCTCAGGCCTATGCCGGCAAGGAGTGCGTCTGCCAGCTGCGCAAGGGGATCTGCGACCAGTCCTGCGTGCGCGACATGCTGGAGACGCCCTTCTACATCGCCTGCTTGAAACTGAGCGGGCGGCGATGCCTGGTGATCGGCGGCGGCGACATCGGGCTGGAGAAGGTCGAGGGGCTGCTCGCCTGCGACGGCGACGTGACGCTGGTCGCGCCGGTCGCCCACCCGCGGCTGGAGGAACTGGCAGCGGAGGGCTCGATCCAGTGGGAGAAGCGCGCCTACGCCGGGGCCGCCGACCTCGAGGGCGCGTTCATGGCGATCGCCGCCACCAACAACACCGACGTCAACATCAGCGTCTACGACGACGCCGAGCGGCGCGCGATGCTGGTCAACGTGGTCGACGTGCCGCCGCTCTGCAACTTCATCCTGCCGGCGATCATCCGCAGCGGCCCGCTGGCGATCGCAATCTCCACGGCGGGCGCCTCACCCGCCCTGGCGAAGCGGATGAAGCGCGAGATCTCAGAGCTGTTCGGCGACGACTACGCGCGGCTCGCGGTGCTCCTCAACGACTGCCGTGGCTGGGCCAAGTCCACCCTGCCCACCTACCAGGACCGCAAGGCGTTCTTCGAGGGGATCGTCAACGGCGATCCCGACCCGATCGAGCTGATCCGCGCCGGGCGCGAGACCGAGGTGCTGGCGCTGGTCGAGGCCGCCAAGGAGCGCCACCGCACCGACGACTTGGTGACCTGAGTCAGAATCTCGCCGTCTCCTTGCGGTGCGGACGCGGTCAGGCGGCGTCGCAGGTCGCGGTGCGGACGCAGTCAGGCAGCGTCGCAGGTCGCGGTGCGGACGCAGTCAGGCGGCGTCGCAGGTCGCGGTGCGGACGCAGTCAGGCGGCGTCGCAGGTCGCGGTGCGGACGCGCTCCAGCGTCTCACGCAGTGCCTTGGCCTCCGCGACGCTGAGCTTCGAGGCGAAGGCGCTGCGCAGCTCCGCGACGACCACCGGCCGCATCTCGTCGAGCAGCTCAGCGCCTGCCGGCAGCAGGGTCGCGTAGCTGACCCTGCGATCGGTCTCGCAGAAGGCCCGCTCCATAAGGCCGGCTTTGACGAGACGATCGAGAAGCTTGGTCAGGCCGCCGCGCGTAATCACCAGCGCCTCGGCCAGCTCCCCCATCCTCATCTGCTGCTCGGGCGCCTCGGCGATCGTGGCGAGCATCTCGTACCAGGGAAGCGGCGGGAAGTCGGCGGCCGCAAGCGCATCCTGGAGGCGCTGCTGGATCGCGGCGTGGGTGCGGGTGAGGGCGCCCCAGGCATCGCCGTGCGGCGTGCGGTAAGGCGAGCTGCTGCGCCCAGCGGAAGCTCCGGTGGGCGGAGTGGAGGTAGGCGCATTTGCCCGGGAGGTCATGCCCAGATGATTCCAGATGAATATTGCCTAGTCAATAGTTGACAAGCTAACTAACTCTGCTAGGATCGTTTCCGCGTCAAAGGTTTAGCCGGCAACGAGTCGGCTAGGACGTCAGGAAAACGACCGTAGGAGGCACGCAATGAGCACCCAGGCAATCCAGCAGCAGATACCGGCAGGGACGTATGCCGTCGACCCGGTGCACTCGTCGATCGGTTTCGCCGTCGTCCACAACGGCGTCTCGACTTTCCGCAGCGGCTTCGGCTCCTATGAGGCGCGGCTGGACGGCGGCGACAACCCGCGGCTCGAGGGCACCGTCGAGGTCGCCAGCATCCAGATCGACGAGCCGCAGCTGAGGGGCCATCTCCTCTCTCCCGAGTTCTTCGACGCCGAGGGCGATCCGCGTATCCGCTTCGAGTCGAGCGAGATCGAGGTGGCTGACGACGGGACAGCGCGTGTGCGCGGCGAGCTGGAGATCCGCGGCGAGAAGCATGGCGTCGAGGCGAGTGGCCGGCTTGCCGAGCTCGGCCACGACCTGGCCGGCAAGGCGCGGGTCGGCCTCTCTCTGTCCGCAACCGTCGACCGGCGCAGCTTTGGGCTCGACTGGCAGGCCGAGCTGCCGGGCGGCGGCGAGGTACTCGACTACGAGGTCGGCATCGCGATCGAGCTGGAGCTGGTCGAGGAGGACGGGTAGAGATGCGCGTCCTTGGCATCTCGGGCAGCCTGCGCCGCGATTCGCACAGCCGCGCCCTGTTGCGGGCAGCCGCCGAGCAGCTGCCCGCGGGCGCCGATCTCCTCGTCTACGAGGGGCTGGCTGAGATCCCGCCCTACGACGAGGACACCGAAGCGCGCCGCGTCCCCGAGACGGTGGGCGACCTGCGTGCGGCGATCCGCGACGCAGACGCCGTCCTGATCTCCACCCCCGAGTACAACCACTCGATTCCAGGGCAGCTCAAGAACGCGCTCGACTGGGTCTCGCGGCCGGCCGGCAAGAGCGCCCTGAACGGCAAGCCGGTGGCGACGATCGGCGCCTCGACCGGCATGTTCGGCGC
Source organism: uncultured Solirubrobacterales bacterium (assembly GCA_963747765.1). Lineage (GTDB taxonomy): Bacteria > Actinomycetota > Thermoleophilia > Solirubrobacterales > 70-9 > VRUE01. The sequence continues at coordinate 44,367 of CAVVGH010000001.1, forward strand.
CGTCTGGGCGCAGGCCGAGCTGCGCAAGGTCCTGGGTGCGCTCGGCGGCCGCGTGCTCGAGGCCGAGCTGCCCGTCGCCGGCGCAGCCGAACTGCGCCACGGGAACCGCCTCGAGCTGCCGCCCGAGCAGGCCGAGCGCCTCGACGAGATCCTCGCCGAGTTGGTCGCCGCGGCGGAGCCAGCCGCCGCACTTGCGGCCTGAAGAACACCTCGTTGACCGATGGAGACCTCCAACCCGAAACGAACACTTCGTCGATTGATGATGAGAGACAGCCCCTCCCTGCGGTGATCGATGAGAGAAACAGCCTCTCCCCTGTTTGCCCTCCTACTTGCAGGTGAGGAGGGCAAACAGGGAGAGGCTGTGTGGGGCCCGGACGGTCAGGAGCTTTAGGAGGACCGTTGCGCACGGCTGCGACGGCTGGGGTGGCCTGAACGAAGCGGTTACGAACTCAGTTCGTCGTTTGTATCGCTGGGCGATACAAACGACGAACTGAGCGGCTGGGGTGGTCTGGACGAAGCGGTTACACAGCGGCGCGCCAGTGGACCTCCCCGAAACGTTCGACCGGAAACCGGCCGTCCGCTCCGCTCTGACAGCTCCCGAGCCCCCTTGCACCGGCAGCGCCTCCATCCCCGAGGACAGAGGAAGGCGCACACCTGGGACGCCGGGCGAGTTTTGGGCCACATGCGGCGATAAATCGCCCCGCGTCGAAGGCTTGGCGAGGGATAACTCGCGCCGGGCGAGTTTTGGGCCATAGGCGGCGATAAATCGCCCCGCGTGGAGAAGTTCGTGGGAACTCCCAGCGCCGGGCGAGTTTTGGGCCATAGGCGGCGATTTATCGCCCGCCGTCGATGGCGATGGGGCTCAGCACGTGCTCGAGGCTCAAGGTCGAGCTGGTGATCGCAATCGGCTCAGGGTTTCGGGTGGAACGCTAGGCGGTGGGCAGGGCGAAGAAGGCGATCGCGGCGAAGTGGGCGGCAGCGGCGGCGATGACCAGCGCGTGAAAGACCTCGTGGTAGCCGAATACGCGCGGGTTGGGGTTGGGCCGCTGGGTGGCGTAGACGATGGCGCCGGCCGTATAGAGGACGCCCCCCGCGGCGACTAGCAGGGTGCCGGCGGCTCCCATCGCCGTCCACAGGCCGGGGAAGGCGACGATGGCCACCCAGCCGAGCGACATATAGATGAGCGCTGCGACCCATTTTGGATGTTCGATCCAGATCGTCTCGACCACGGCGCCCGCGATCGCGCCAGCCCAGACGACGAGGAGAATCGCGTCGGAAAGTGGACCGTTCAGCACGAGCAGTGCGAATGGTGTGTAGGTGCCCGCGATGAGGAAGAAGATCATCGAGTGATCCAGGCGGCGCATCCAGCGACGCACTTCGGGCCGGCTCCAGTTGACGCGGTGGTAGAGGGCGCTCGTTCCAAGCAGGGCCGAGAGGCTGATCGCGTAGACGGTAACCGCGACAGTCGCCTTTGGCGTCTTCGCCGCAACGATCAGCGCCGCTCCCAGGAAGAGCGAGACGAAAAAGGCCCACTCGTGCGAGACCCCCCGCAGCTTCGGTTTGACGGCGGTGATCGCCCCGGATGCAACATCCCTTGCGTTCCCGGCCCGCTCGATGGCGGCCTCGCGGGCGGCCCCCGTCCGCCGTTCCACCGCGTTCCGTGCCTTCCGTGCCCGAGTCATCGCCTTGTCACCATAAAGGGAATGAATCTTCGCGTTTTGGGGCCTCTCTTCAGACGGGTTCCGTCCGAAGCGACGACGATGCTCTGAAGTTCACCCCAAAAGTCCCCGCGAGAGGAGCAGTTCGATGTCCAAGACCTCCATCAGCACCCCGAAGAACGGTCTGCAGGGCCTCGCGATAGAGCGGCGTTTTTCCTCTCCGGGGACGCATCCCTTCGATGAGGTGGAGTGGGAGACGCGGGACGCGGTAATCGGCGATCCGGCGAAGCCGGCCTTCAAGCAGGAGGGAATCGAGTTCCCGAAGAGCTGGTCGCAAAACGCGACGAACATCGTCACTCAGAAGTACTTCCGCGGGCAGCTGGGGAGCGAGAAGCGGGAGCGCTCGGTCAAAGAGATGATCGGGCGGGTGGCGGGGACGATCTCCCAGTGGGGGCGTGAGGGCGATTACTTCGCCTCGACCGAGGACGCGGAGGCCTTCGAGGCGGAGCTGACCTCGATCCTGCTCAACCAGAAGGCGGCCTTCAACTCGCCGGTCTGGTTCAACGTCGGCTTCGAGGAGAAGCCTCAGTGCTCTGCCTGCCAGCCACATCATGCGCTCGTTTCCACTCCGGAGGGGATGGTCCCGATTGGAGAGCTTGTCGATGGCGAACAAATCGGCCGCGAGATCTATGACGCCCACGGCGTAACGCGAGTCGTCGCTGTCAAGGCCAACGGCCGCAAGCCCGTGATGCGAGTGAAGCTACGCAACGGCTGCTTTGTCGAAGCGACGCCGGATCACGTCGTCAAGGCTGTCTCGGAGAGACGCACGGAGCCGCGCTGGCTTCGCGTCGATCAACTCAAGCCGGGGATGCGGTTGCATCTTCATCCTCACAGGGCCAGAGTCGCCGACCGCGCTCTGGTTGCCGCGGGTAGATCCGATCCAGCGGAGCTCGACGGAGTCGACCACTTCGAGGCCCTTAACGAGGCATCACGCGTCGATCGCGCCGAGGCGGCGCTTGCCGGCTGGCTACAGGCGGATGGTTTCGTCGGACAGTACGAGAGTGGAACAAACACTTCTCTGACCGTCGAGTTCCAGGTCGCCAATAACGACGAGTTCGCCTGGGTAATGGAGAACCTCGACGTCGCCCTGCCCGACGTGCACCGCAAGGTGCGCGTGGCTGACACGCAAGAGATCGAGGTGCGAAGGATCCGTCTCTACGGCGAGGTTCTTCGCGATTTTGTGGAGCGCTGGGAGCTCTTGTCGCGGGGGACCGAGATCCGTGTTCCTTCCCGGCTTTGGACCGCCACTCATGAGGAGATCTGCGCCTACCTGCGCAGCATCTTCCAGGCCGATGGCTACATGACGGTCGGGCGGCGCGACTTCGAGAACGCCCGAATCGGCTTCGCGGTGATCGGCGAGAGATGGACGGAGGATCTCCAGATCCTCCTCAACTCGATCGGTATCCACTCGCGTCGCACTCGGAAGAGGGAGAAGCGGGACGATCGACACGACCTCCATGAGCTTTCAATCAATATCGGCTCGGAGCGCGCCCGTTTCGCGGAGCTGATCGGCTTCGTCGGAGCGAAGAAGCAGGCCCGCCTGCTTGAGTCGCTCGAGTTGCGCAACCCAAAGATCTGCCCCGACCTGCGCGAGGAGGAAATCGTTGCGATCGAGGACCTTGGAGCTCAAGAGGTCTACGACATCCAGACCGAGTCGGGCGAGTATCTGAGCAACAACATCGCCGTTCATAACTGCTTCATCCTCAGCGTGCAGGACACGATGGAGTCGATCCTCGACTGGAACACCAAGGAGGGGATGATCTTCCGCGGCGGCTCTGGCTCCGGGATCAACCTCTCCAACATCCGCGGCTCGGTCGAGCTGCTCTCCAAGGGCGGGCTCGCCTCGGGGCCGGTCAGCTTCATGCGCGGTGCCGACTCCTGGGCCGGGACGATCAAGTCCGGCGGCAAGACCCGGCGGGCGGCCAAGATGGTCGTGCTCGACGTCGACCATCCCGACATCGAGGACTTCATCTGGTGCAAGGCCAAGGAGGAGGAGAAGGCGGCAGCGCTGCGCGATGCCGGCTTCGACATGTCGATCGACGGCGATGGCTTCACCTCGATCCAGTACCAGAACGCCAACAACTCGGTGCGGGTCACCGACGAGTTCATGGAGGCGGTCGAGGCAGGCGAGGACTGGAGCCTGCTTGCCCGCAAGGACGGCTCGACCACCAAGACCCTGCCGGCGCGCGAGCTGATGAACCAGATCTCCGACGCCGCCTGGCGCTGCGCCGATCCGGGCGTCCAGTACGACACGATCATCAACCGCTGGCACACCTGCCCGGAGTCAGGCCGGATCAACGCATCCAACCCGTGCTCCGAGTACATGCATGTCGACGACTCGGCCTGCAATCTGGCCTCGCTCAACCTGATGAAATTCCGCCGCGAGGACGGGAGCTTCGACGTCGACGACTTCGAGCACACGGTCGACATCGTCTTCCTCGCGCAGGAGATCGTCGTCGGCTTCTCCAGCTACCCGACCGAGGAGATCACCGAGAACGCCAACCGCTTCCGCCAGCTGGGGCTCGGCTACGCCAACCTCGGCGCGCTGCTGATGTCCGACGGGCTTCCCTACGACTCCGACGCGGGTCGCAACGTGGCCGCCGCGATCACGGCGCTGATGACCGGCCGCGCCTACCGCCAGTCGGCGTTGATCGCCGCCGGGGCGACCGGTCCCTACGACGAGTATGAAAAGAACCACGAGGCCCACAACGGCGTCATGCGAATGCACCGCGACGCCTCCTATGACATAGACCCAACCGGGATCAAGGGCGAGTTGCTGGGTGCCGGACAGCGCGCCTGGGACGAAGCGGTCGAGCTCGGCGAGGAGCACGGCTATCGCAACGCGCAGGCCACTGTCCTAGCGCCAACCGGAACGATCTCATTCTTGATGGACTGCGACACGACCGGGATCGAGCCCGACTTCTCGCTGGTCAAGTTCAAGGAGCTGGTCGGCGGCGGCCAGATGACGATCGTCAACCGCTCGGTGCCGCTGGCGCTTCGCACCCTGGGCTACAACGATGCCGAGGTCGATCAGATCGACGCCCACATCGCCGAGAAGGGAACGATCATCGGGGCGCCCGGCCTGAAGGATGAGCACCTGCCGGTCTTCGATGTCGCGGTCGGCGAGCGAGCGATCTCCCACACCGGCCACATCGACATGATGGCGGCGACCCAGCCGTTCATCTCCGGGGCGATCTCGAAGACCGTCAACCTGCCGCAGTCGGCGAGCGCCGAGGACATCGCCGATGCCTACATGCGCGGCTGGAAGGGCGGACTGAAGGCGCTGGCGATCTACCGCGACGGCTCGAAGACCGCGCAGGCGCTGCGCACCGACGCGCAAGAGGAAAAGGAGGCGGAGAAGGAAACCGAGGCCGTTGCGGCACCGCCGGAGCGCAAGCGGATGCCGCGCGAGCGCGAATCGATCACCCACAAGTTCTGGATCGCCGGACACGAGGGCTACATCACGGCCGGCAAATACGAGGACGGCTCAGTCGGGGAGATCTTCCTCACCGACATCGGCAAGGAGGGCTCGACGATGCGGGGGCTGATGAACGCCTTCGCAACGGCGATCTCGATCGGCCTGCAGTACGGCGTCCCGCTCGAGGTCTTCGTGCGCAAGTTCAGCTACATGCGCTTCGAGCCGGAGGGCATGACGCAGAACCCGGAGATCCCCTTCGCCAAATCGCTGCCCGACTACATCATGCGCTGGCTGGCGAGCCGCTTCATCGAGGACACCGAAACCCTGCAGGACCTGGGGATCATGACCCAAGAGGTGCGGGCCAAGCAGGAAGCCGAGACCACGCAGCTCGGACTTGGGATCAGCGCCGAGGGTGAGACCAAGCCCGGGAACGGCGGCAACGGCCACTCGAAGGCTGGCAACGGCCACTCCGAGGCCGGCAACGGCGCTGAGAAAGCCAAGGCAACAGCGGGCGAGGCCGTGCCTGCAAGCGAGGCCTTCACAGAAGCGCCACCGGTCGTGCCGGCCAAGATGTCCGGGCTAGAGCTGGGTCCCGCCTGCGAGCAGTGCGGCGGCATGATGCAGCGGACGGGCAGTTGCTACACGTGCTCCTCGTGCGGCAACAACACCGGCTGCGGCTGATCCGAGACCCCAGCCGCTCCGTTCGCTCTTTGTATCGCTCTGCGACACAAAGAGCGAACGGAGCTCGTGTCCGCTGCGTTTAGGCCACATCTCGCGAAACGACGCCCGTAGCCCCTGACCGCCTGGGCCCCCTACCAGCCCCTCCCCTGTTTGCCCTCCCCACCTGCAAGTAGGAGGGCAAACAGGGAGGGGCTGTCTCTCTCATCATCAATCAATGAGGGGTTCGTTTCGGGTTGGAGGTCTCCATCGGTCAACGAGGTGCTCTCCTGGGTTCAGGGGTCATCTCCGCGCTTCTCCAGAGAGCCAGGGGGCTCGGGATCTCAAGCCCAGTGACGAAAGAGGCGGGACGGTCGGGAGCGGATGGATTGGTCGGCCCTGGGCGGTGTGGCCGGAGCGAAGCGTCGGAGCGGTCGGCCCTGAGTCAACCGGATAGGCATCACTCATCTAGCCGGGGACGGCGACACGGGCGAGGACCCGGCGCGCGCACACGAGGCTGGCGGAACCGTCCTCATAGCGGGTGAGGTGAAGCGTGCGTGGCTTGGGGCACCAGACCCGCACCGGGAGCCGGGAGGCTCGCCTGGCCGTGGCGAGCCCAATCGCCCGCCGGGGCAGGCTTGCGCCTCTGACCACCGACTCGGCGGCGGCCTTCGGCACGGTCGCGCTGACGGCCCTCGCCGGCCCGCCCCACCTGGCTGCGGCCACCGCCAGGGCGAGTGCCGCCAGGGCCATGCAGGCAAGGAATGGCATCCGGAATCTCATACGACTACAAGACGTGTGAAGGCGAAACTCGCCCCCCTGCGGCGCGCCCGACGCGCGCAACTCGGCGCGGGGAAAGTCCGCGATCCATCGGGTCCTCAACGCCCGGGCGCGTAGCTTTCCGCGACCACAAGCGTGATTTACCTCAATGACATACGGCCCCTGGCCGCACTATGGTGCAGCCCGTGACGGCTCTCGAGTTGGCGCGCTGGCAGTTCGGCATCACGACGCTGTACCACTTCATCTTCGTCCCGCTCACGATCGGGCTGGCGATCTGCGTGGCCTGCTTCCAGACCATGTGGCACCGCACAGGCGAGGAACGCTGGCTGCGCTCGACCCGCTTCTGGGGCAAGCTGATGCTGATCTCCTTCGCCCTCGGCGTCGCCACCGGGATCGTGCAGGAGTTCCAGTTCGGGATGAACTGGTCCAACTACGCGCGCTTCGTCGGCGACATCTTCGGGGCGCCGCTGGCGATGGAGGGACTCGCCGCCTTCTTCGTCGAGTCGACCTTCCTGGGGCTGTGGATCTTCGGCTGGGGCAGGCTGTCCAAACGGGTGCACCTCGCCTGCGCCTGGCTCGTCGCCGGCTCCACCGCGCTCTCGGCCTACTTCATCCTCGCCGCCAACTCGTGGATGCAGCATCCGGTCGGCTACAAACTGGAGGACGGACGGGCACAGCTGACCAACATCGCCGACGTGCTGTTCAACAACACGGCGGTCTACGCCTTCGCCCACACGATCCTCGCGGCGCTGCTCACCGCCGGCATGGTCCTGATCGCCGTCTCCGCCTGGCACCTGCGCCGCGGCGGCGATGCCGACGTCTTCAGCAGCTCAATGCGCCTGGCGCTGCCGCTCGTCGTGATCGCGGCGATCGTCACCGTCTTCGTCGGCCACTTCAACGGCATCCTGATGACCCACCAGCAGCCGATGAAGATGGCGGCCGCCGACGCCGTGTTCGAAACGAAGAAGGGCGCGGGCCTCTCCCTGTTCGCAACCGGCGACTTCGACTCCAATCCCGAAGGGCTGAACCGCAACGTGGAGATACCCACGCTGCTCTCCTGGATCTCCACGGGCTATCCGCGCGGCGAAGTGAAGGGCGTCAACAACATCAACCGCGAATACCGCCGCCGCTACGGCCCGGGCGAGTACGCGCCGGTGGTCGCGGTCACCTACTGGACCTGGCGGGCGATGATCGGCTGCGCGATCGGGATGTTCCTGCTTGCCGCTATCGGCTGGTGGCTGGCGCGGCGCGGCCGCCTGCAGCAATCCAAGCTCTTCCTGAAGCTGGCCGTACCGGCCGCCGCCCTGCCCTTCATCGCCAGCGCCACCGGCTGGACGTTCACCGAGATGGGGCGCCAGCCCTGGGTTGTGTTCGGACTGCTGAAGACGAACGTCGCCAACTCGCCCAGCGTCAGCTCAGCGGAGGTTTGGATAACGCTGGTCGGCTTCACGCTGATCTATGGGGTGCTGGCCGTAATCGCCGGCAGCGTCTTCCTGAAGACCGCCCGCAAGGGGCCCGTCGAGCCGGGCAAAGCCGAGGAGCCGGGCCAAGAGCTGGCCCTCACCTACTGACAATGGACACCGCCGCCAACCTCACGCCCGCCAACCCGCCAACCCTCACCCACTGACATGGACGCGTATACCGCACTGCAGGTCGTCTGGTTCATCCTCATCTCGATCCTCTGGGTCGGGTACTTCCTGCTGGAGGGGTTCGACTTCGGGGTCGGGATACTGATGCGGGCACTGGGCCGCAACCGCGCGGAGCGCCGCGCGATCCTGCACACGATCGGGCCGATCTGGGACGGCAACGAGGTCTGGTTGCTGGTCGCCGGGGGCGCCACCTTCGCCGCCTTCCCCCAGTGGTACGCGACCCTGTTCTCCGGCTTCTACCTGGCGCTGTTCCTGATCCTGGCGGCGCTCATCGTCCGCAACGTCGCCTTCGAGTTCTGGGGGAAGGGCGACTCGGATCGCTGGCGCAGCGGCTGGGAGTGGGCGATGGTCGGCGGCAGCTTCCTCGCGGCGCTGCTGTGGGGCGTCGGCTGGGCGAACATCGTGCACGGGGTGCCGATCGATGCCCAGCACGAGTACACGGGTACCTTCTTCGATCTGCTGGGGCCCTACGCGCTGCTCGGCGGCCTGGCCACGCTCAGCATCTTCCTCGCCCACGGGGCGATCTTTCTCAGCCTGAAGACGAGCGGCGAGCTGGAGGGCCGCGCAAGCGCCGTTGCGGCGCGCATCGCCCCGGTCGCCGCCGCGATCGGGATCGGCTTCCTTGCCTGGACCGTGGCCTCCCACGACGGCGGCATCGACGTCCCGGCAGCCATCCTGGCGGGGATCGCCGCCGCCGCGCTGATCGCCGCCGCCGCGCTTGCCGGTCGCAGACCGGTGCGGTCCTTCGCGGCGACGAGCGCCGCGATCGTCGCCTTCTTCGCCTCGCTCTTCGTCGACCTCTTCCCGCACACGATGATCTCCAGCACCAGCAGCGCCTTCGACATGACCCTCAACCAGTCGGCGTCCTCCCACTACACACTGGTCGTGATGACGGTGGTGGCGGTGATCCTCGTCCCCATCGTGCTGCTCTACCAGGGGTGGACATACTGGGTGTTCCGCAAGCGGGTCTCAGCCGAGGACTTCGCTGCCGAGGTTGGGTCACCGCTCGACCTGCTCGACAGGACCACGAGGGAGCACGGCGGTGGCAACCCAACAGGCGCCGAATCCGGAAGCTAGAGCGCAGGCTCGCGAAACACAGCGGCGCCTGACCCGCTCCGGCGGGCCGGCACGCGCGCATCTCGTGGCGGTGGCCGGTCTCGGCCTGCTGGCGACGGCATTGATCGTCGCGCAGGCCACGCTGCTCGCCCACGTCGTCGTCCGCGCCTTCCTCGGTGGAGCCTCGCTGTCCGCCGTCGCTCCCAGCCTCGCCTGGCTGGGAGCGGTCTCGCTGCTGCGGGGACTTGTCGACGCCGGGTTCGAGACGACGGGCCGGGCCGGCGCCGCCCGCGTCATGGCGGACCTCCGAGCGCAGCTGGTGCGCCACCTGCTGCGGAACCGACCCGGAGCTCTGCAGGAGGAGCGCTCGGGCGAGCTGGCGGCCGCCGCGGTGCAGGGAGTCGACGCGCTGGAGGCCTACTTCGCCGGCTATCTGCCGCAGGCGTTCCTGGCGGCCTTTGCGCCCCTCTTCATCTTGGCCTGGGTCCTGCCGCGCGATTGGCAGGCGGGGCTGATCCTTGCCATCACCGCGCCGATGATCCCGGTCTTCATGGTGTTGATCGGGCGGCTGGCCGAACGCGCCACGCGGCGGCGCTGGCGGCGCCTCGCACGGCTCAGTGCCAGCTTCCTCGACCTCGTCGACGGCCTGGAGACGCTGCGCGCGCACGGTCGGGCCGAGGCGCAGGCACACTCCATCGACGCCGCCGGAGAGAGCTACCGGCGCGAGACGATGGCCACGCTGCGGGTTGGCTTCCTCTCGGCGCTGGTGCTCGAGCTGGTGGCGATGATCGGAATCGCGCTGGTCGCCGCCACGGTCGGAATCCAGCTCGCCAACGCCGACCTGGGCCTGACCGCCGGCCTCACCGTGCTGCTCCTCGCGCCGGAGCTGTACATGCCACTGCGCCGCCTCGGCGCCCAGTTCCACGCCAGCGCCGACGGCGTGGCAAGCGCCGAGCGGATCTTCGAAGTGCTCGACCAGCCGGCGGCGGTCGCGCCGCCCACCGCGCCGCTGACCGCACCGGACCCGGCCTCGGCGCCGATCCGATTCGACTGCGTCCGCTTCTCCCACCCCGGGCGCGGCGAGGTTCTGCGCGGTGTGGAGCTCGTCCTCGAGCCGGGCGAGACCGTCGCCATGGCCGGTCCCAGCGGCGGCGGCAAGACGACGCTCCTCTCGCTGCTGCTGCGGCTGGCCGACCCCGGCGGGGGACGGATCGAGTGCGATGGCGTGGACCTGCGCGAGGTCCCCGTGGCCGAGTGGCGGAGCCGGATTGCCTGGGTGCCACAGCGCCCGACGATCTTCGCCGGCTCGATCGAGGAGAACATCCGCCTGACCGCGCCCGGGGCGAGGGCGGATCGGGTGGTGGAGGCGGCGAAGCGGGCCGGCCTTGCGGAGCTGATCGCATCGCTGCCCGACGGCTTCGCGACGCGCGTCGGTGACGGGGGCCGGCGCCTCTCCGCAGGCCAAGCCCAAAGACTCGCCGTGGCCCGTGCGTTCCTTCGCGACGCCCCGCTGCTGCTGCTCGACGAGCCGACTGCGCACCTCGACGAGGAGACTGAGCTGGAGGTCGCCGCCGCGGTCGAGGAGCTCGCCGCGGGCCGCACGGCCCTGTTGGTCGCCCACCGCCCGGAGCTGGCGCGCCGCGCCGACCGAATCGTCGAGCTGCGCGATGGACTCATCCGCGAAGCGATCGGTGGGAATGACGCCGTCGATGGGGATGCCGAAGATGACGCCGTCGATGGGGATGCCGAAGATGACGCCGTCGATGGGGCCGTGGGGGCCGGCTGACGATGCCGTCAGATCCCAGCCGAGCGCGTTCGTCTCTTGTGGCGCGGAGCGCCACAGACGGCGAACGCAGCGCCGCGACGAGCGCGCGCGCGGCACTCTGGCGGGCGGTGGCGGCGACGCGGTCGCGACGCGGCCTGCTGGCGCTCTCCGTCGCGCTGGGCGCAGGGGCCGTGCTGGCCGCGGTGGGGCTGCTCACGACCTCGGGCTACCTGATCAGCCGCGCCGCGCAGCACCCCGAAATCCTCGCCCTCTCGCTGGCGATTGCCGGGGTGCGCTTCTTCGGTGTCGGCCGCGCACTGCTGCGCTACGGAGAGCGCCTTGCCTCGCATGACCTCGCCTTCCGAACCCTCACCGATCTGCGGCGGCGCTTCTTCGTGCGCCTGGTGCCGCTGGTACCGGGGGGAGTCGCCGATCTGCGGCGGTCCGACCTGCTGAGCCGCTTCGTCGCCGACGTCGACCGCCTGCAGGACCTCTACCTGAGGGCGATCGGGCCACCGCTGGTGGCGGCGCTGGCCGGTGCCATCTCCGTCGCGGTGGCGGTGGCGATACTGCCCCTCGCCGGGGCGGCGCTGGCGGCGATGCTCCTGCTCGGCGGCGCCCTTGCCCCTGCCCTGACTCGCTGGGCGGCGCGCGCCGCCGGCCGGCGGCAGGCCGGCGCGCGGGCGGCGCTCAGCGCCGACCTGGTGGAGATCGCCTCCGGCTCCGCGGAGATCGCGGTGGCCGGCCGCGAGGCGGATTGGATAGCGCGCTCGGATAGCTCCAGCGCCCGGCTCACCGGCCTGCAGCGCCGCGACGCCCTGAGCGCTGGGCTCGCGACGGGACTCGGCACGGCGCTGGCCGCCGGCGCCGCCGTCGTGGTCGCCTCGGTGGCGATCCCGGCCGTCCACAGCGGTGCGCTGTCCGGTGTCCTGCTGGCGGCGCTGGTGCTGCTGGCGATGGGCGCCATGGAGGCGGTGGCGCCGCTCGGCGCGGCGGCCGCAAGCATCGACGCCTGCGCGAACGCCGCCCTGCGAATCGAGGCCGTCCTGGAGCGCACTCCTGCCGTTCGGGAGCCATCTGGACCCACGACGCTGCCGCCCGGCGACCTCGAGCTGAGCGCCGTCCGCTTCCGCTACGAGGCAGATGGCCCCTGGATTCTCGACGGTGCCGACCTGCGACTGAGGCCGGGGCGCGCCGTCGCGCTGCTCGGCCCCAGCGGTTCGGGCAAGAGCACCCTCTCCGAGCTTGCCGTCCGCTTCCGCGACCCGCAGGGCGGCGAGGTGCGGCTGGGGGGCATCGACCTGCGAGAGGCCGCGGGCGAGGAGATCCGCGCCGCGGTGCGGCTCTCGCCCCAGGACGCCTACCTGTTCACGACGAGCCTTCGCGACAACGTCGCGATCGGTCGGGCCGGCGTCGGCGACGAGGAGATAGCCACAGCGCTGCGAGCAGTCGGCCTCGGCGACTGGCTCGACGCCCTTCCCGACGGGCTGGACACCGGCGTCGGCGAGGCGGGTGCGCGCGTGTCGGGCGGGCAGCGCCAGCGGATCGCCGCCGCCAGGCTCTTCCTGGTCGAGGCTCGCTTCCTGATCTTCGACGAGCCCACCGCCCATCTCGATCCTGCAGGAGGGGCGTCGCTGCAGCGGCGGATCGCCGGCCTGGCCACGAACGGACCGGGGGTCCTGGTCATCACCCACGAACCCCACGACCTGAGCGTCTTCGACGAGGTGCTGAGGCTCTCCCACGGCCGGATCGAACCGGCCGCGAAGGCGTAGCGTCCGAGTCACTAGAGGATTTCTGCGTTGCAGGCCGAAACCGAGCCAGATGATCGAGGTGTCGCGGACGCTGATGAAGTCCGAACCAGAGCTTGCCGACCTGGTCTCCGAGGTCGAGGGCGTCGAGGTCACGATGGCCGAGAAGGGCTTTGGGACGAGGGTGGAGGTCAGGGCTGAAGATGATTCCGGCTTGCGGGAGGCCGACTTGGAACGCCTCCTCGATCGCCTGGCCGAGCCGCGTCGCCAACCCTTCACGAAATAGACTCCCGCGCTCGATGCGCGAGAGAAACCCCGTCACCCACGAGGAGAAGCTCGCCTACCTTCGCGAGCTGCACGAGGCGGCTGTGCACTCCGCCTCCGAGGAGGCCGTGGAGAAGCAGCACGCGAAGGGCAAGCTGACCGCGCGCGAGCGGATCGAGAAGCTCCTCGACCCCGGCTCCTTCGAGGAGCTCGACACCTTCGTCCGCCACCGCACCTACGACTTCGAAATGCAGAAGCGTCGCCCCTGGGGCGACGCTGTCGTCACCGGCCACGGCACGATCGAAGGCCGCACCGTCTTCGTCTTCTCCCAAGACTTCACGGTCTTCGGCGGCAGCCTCGGCGAGGTGATGGCGGAGAAGATGTGCAAGGTGATGGACCTCGCCGCCCAGGTCGGGGCGCCGGTGGTCGGCATCAACGACTCCGGCGGTGCCCGCATCCAGGAGGGTGTCGTCAGTCTCGGGGCCTACGGCGACGTCTTCGTGCGGAACGTCAAATGCTCGGGCGTGATCCCGCAGATCAGCCTGATCATGGGCCCCTGCGCGGGTGGCGCCGTCTACTCGCCGGCGATGACCGACTTCATCTTCATGGTCAAAGAGACCTCGCACATGTTCATCACCGGCCCGGAAGTGATCAAAACGGTGACCGGCGAGGAGGTCGAGTTCGAGGAGCTGGGCGGCGCGATGAGCCACAACTCGAAGTCGGGCGTAGCCCACTTCGCGGCCGAGGACGAGGAGAGCTGCCTCGAGGACGTGCGCTACCTGCTCAGCTTCCTGCCCTCCAACAACCTGGAGGCGCCGCCGCACTTCGCGCCATCGGATGACCCCGAGCGCGAAGACGAGGACCTCGACACCCTCGTGCCCGACGATCCCTCCAAGCCCTACGACATGCGCGAGGTGATCGGCCGGATCGTCGACGACGGCGAATTCTTCGAGGTCCACGAGCACTTCGCGAAGAACATCGTCTGCGGCTTCTCGCGACTTGACGGCCACCCGATCGGGGTCGTCGGCAACCAGCCCGCCCATCTCGCCGGGGTGCTGGACATCGAGGCCTCCGAGAAGGCGGCACGCTTCGTCCGCACCTGCGATGCGTTCAACGTCCCCCTGGTCACCTTCACGGACGTTCCCGGCTTCCTGCCCGGCACCGACCAGGAGTGGAACGGAATCATCCGCCACGGCGCCAAGCTGCTCTACGCCTTCACGGAGGCGACCGTGCCAAAGCTCACCGTGGTCACCCGCAAGGCCTACGGCGGGGCCTACGACGTCATGAACTCAAAGCACATGTTGGCCGACTACAACGTCGCCTGGCCGACCGCGGAGGTCGCGGTGATGGGCCCAGAGGGCGCCGTCAACATCATCTACCGCAAGGACATCGCCTCCTCGCCGACTCCCGACGAGCGCCGCCAGAAGCTGATCGACGACTACAAAGCCCATTTCGCCAACCCCTATTCGGCTGCCGAGCGCGGCTACATCGACGATGTGATCGAGCCCAAGGAAACCCGGCCCAGGTTGATCAAAGCGCTGCGCATGCTGCATTCCAAGCGGGTCGACCGGCCGAAGCGAAAGCACGGCAACATCCCCCTGTAGGGATCGGGCCCAATCGGGTCCCGCGAAACGCTTCCGGCTGCCTCACGCCCACCCGCCCCCACGCGCCGCTCAGGCCCGACCGGTCCAGCCGTTCCCGACGGTCTCGCCTCTCCCGTCGCCGGGTTCGAAATCCCCGCGTCCCCTGGCTCTCTGATGAGGAGCGCGGAAACGTCCCTGTGACCCGCACTGAGCATCTCGATGATTGCTTCTCGAAATTGCTGGATGAGGCGCTCGAAACGGGCCTGGTGGACCCGAAACGAACCCCACGATGATTGATGAGAGAAACAGCCTCCCCCTGCTTGCCCTCCTACTTGCAGGTGAGGAGGGCAAGCAGGGGGGAGGCTGTTGTAGGACCTAGGCGGTCAGCGGCCACCGGCGTCGTCCCGCGAGATATGGCCCGAGGGGCGGACACGAACTCCGTTCGCCGGATCGAGACTCCGTTCGCTCTTTGTGTCGCAGAGCGGTACAAATGACGAACGGAGCGGTTGGGGTGGCCGGATCGAGACTCCGTTCGCTGTATGTGTCGCTGGGCGACACAAAGAGCGAACGGAGCGGCTGGGGTCGCCGGAGCTGGGCGGCTACGCCTCAGGCATTTGGTCCGCGGGCAGAAAATTGGTTTGCGGCCGTCAAAATGGGGCAAACGTTGTCTGACATGGCACTGCGACCCAGGACGCTAGAAGCCGACGGGGTGGCGCGCGACGTAGCCGCTCTGGCTGCGCAGGTCTTCGTGCCAGCGGGGGCCGGTGCCGTGGGCGTCGCCGGATGTGTCCCAGCGATAGCCGGCGATCACCGCGTAGGCGTGCCCCGGGTTCGTGAAGACGGTGATCCAGCGGCCCTCCCCCCCTTGTCCCCAGCGCTCCAGCGGGCCGGAGGGAAGCGGGCTTTTCAGGAAGTCGCCGCCATGCAGCGCGTAGCTGACCGAGCCGGAGCAGTCATAGCCGCGGTCCCACCAATGGCCATGGCCACCGCCCCATACGTAGGGTTTCGTGCGAATCCGGTTGGCGAAGGCGATCACCCTCTTGACCCGGAGCGGCGCCGAGTTCGGCGGAACGAGCATCCCGTTGCTGAGCAGTCTCGCCTTCGGCGTCGGCGTGCACATGTCAATCGCGGCGGGCGTCAGGCCACCGCCATCGCATACCGCAGAAGCGTCGGCCGGGACCAGGGCCAAAAGCAGCAGGGCCGCTGTGGCCGTCAATCCCGCCCTGAGCTTTGCTGTGTTCGTAGGCAAACCGATCTCCTTCGTCGGCCTACGGGGTTAGCTGTCGGGCTGGCGCTAGAGGAGCCTGCGCCCCCGCCCTATTTGGGCGGGTTAGCCCCGAAAACGTGGTTCCCCCGCTCCCGCGGCGCCTCCAGGCTGGCGGGATTCGGCGTTTCGGTTGTTCGGAACGGCGCGTAGTGTAGACGATCGCCCGGCCAGATGCTCACAAAAAACAAACATTTTGTGACCCTTCGCACATAGTGGTCGAATTCCTGTCGAGGGCCATCGCCGCAATCGCGCCGTCACTGCCCGGCTTATCTGCCGACCGGACGCCGCACGCTGAACAGGCGACCCGGAACCTGCTGTTGGCCGCTCGGCTGGTAGCGTCAGTCAGCGATGGATCTCTCCGGTCGCACAGTCCTACTCACAGGTGCGACCGGTGGTCTTGGTCGGGCGATTGCCGAGGCGCTCGCCTCTCGCGGGGCGCGGGTCGCTCTGAGCGCCCGCAAGGCGGAGGCGCTGGAAGAGCTGGCCGCCGCGCTGCCGGGGGACGGCCACCGGGTGCTGCCCTCCGACCTCGCCGAGCCGGGTGCCGCCGAGCGCCTCGCGGCCGAGGCTGGCGAGGTCGAGATCCTCGTCGCAAACGCGGGCCTGCCGGGCGCGGGCTGGCTCACCGACTTCTCCCCGGAGGAGGTGGGACGCGCTGTGCGGGTGAACCTGGAAGCGCCGATGCTGCTCGCGCACGCGCTCTTCCCGGCAATGATCGAACGGGGGTCGGGCCATCTCGTCTTCATCGCCTCGCTCGCGGGGAAGGCGGCCAATCCCCGCAGTTCGATCTACAACGCAACCAAGTTTGGCCTGCGGGGCTTCGCGCTGGCGCTGAGAACCGATCTGGGGCCGCGGGGGATCGGCGTCTCGCTGGTGTCGCCGGGCTTCGTCCGGGAGGCCGGGATGTTCGCGGACTCGGGGGCGAAGTCGCCTTCCGGGCTGGGAACGGCCAGGCCCGAGCAGGTGGCGGACGCGGTTGTGAAGGCGATCGAGGGAGACAAGGTCGAGGTGGCTGTGGCGCCGCCGCTGCAGCGGATGCTTGCTCACGTGGGGCTGGCCAGCCCCACGATGTCTGTGCGAGTGCAGAGCGGGAGCGCGGGCCGCAAGGCGGCCGAGGCGATCGCCGCGGGGCATTCGAGGGAGAAGAGGTAGACGACGATTTGGAAAGGGATGCAATGAGCATTGACTCATTCGGCGCCCGTTCCACCCTCGAGGTGGGCGGGCGTTCGTACGAGGTCTTCAGGCTGGACGCGCTGCAGGAGCGGTTCGACGTGGCGCGACTGCCGTACTCGCTGAAGGTGCTGCTGGAGAACGTCCTGCGGCTCGAGGACGGACGGGCGGTGACTGCCGCCGACGTGGAGGCGATCGCGAGCTGGGATGCCGCGGCCGAGCCCAGCTTGGAGATCCCCTTCCAGCCGGCGCGCGTGCTGATGCAGGACTTCACCGGCGTCCCGGCGGTGGTCGACCTGGCCGCGATGCGCGACGCGATGGCGGAGATCGGCGGCGACCCCGAGAAGATCAACCCGCTGGTCGAGGTCGACCTGGTGATCGACCACTCGGTCCAGGTCGACGCCTTCGGCAACGAGCGCGCCTTCGCGGTAAACGCGGAGCACGAGTTCGAGCGCAACCGCGAGCGCTACTCGTTCCTCAAGTGGGGCCGCGAGGCCTTCGACAACTTCAGCGTCGTCCCGCCCGCCACGGGGATCTGCCACCAGGTCAACCTCGAGCACATCGCTCGGGTCGTCCAGAGCAACGACCGCAGCGGCACGCTGCAGGCCTACCCCGACACGCTGGTGGGCACCGACTCGCACACCACGATGGTCAACGGGCTGGGCGTGCTCGGCTGGGGCGTTGGCGGCATCGAGGCGGAGGCCGCGATGCTCGGCCAGCCGATCTCGATGCTGCTGCCGCAGGTGGTCGGCTTCAAGCTCTCCGGCGCGCTGCCGGAGGGGGCGACCGCAACCGACCTGGTGCTGACGGTGACCGAGACGCTCCGCGAGCAGGGCGTCGTCTCCAAGTTCGTCGAGTTCTTCGGCCCGGGCCTCTCGACCCTGAGCCTGGCGGACCGCGCAACGCTCGGCAACATGTCGCCGGAGTTCGGCTCGACCTGCGCGATCTTCCCAGTGGACGCCGAGACGCTCCGCTACCTGGAGCTGACCGGAAGGCCGACCGAGACGATCGAGCTGGTCGACGCGTACGCCCGCGAGCAGGGAATGTTCCACGACGCCGACTCCGAAGACCCGGTCTTCTCGGCGACGCTGGAGCTCGACCTCGGCGAGGTCGAGCCCAGCATCGCCGGGCCGCGACGGCCTCAGGACCGGGTGCCGCTGGCGCGGGCCAGAGAGGCCTTCCTCGAGGCGATGCACGACTTCGACCCCGAGGCCGCCAAGCAGCTCGGCAACGGGGTCGACGAGGCGATCGAAGAGTCCTTCCCCGCGTCAGACCCGCCGGCCGAGGACCACGACGACGAGCGCGGAAAGCCACGCCCCGCGGTCACCGGCGCGCCGGCGGCGACGCTCCAGGGCGGCAGCGGCGACGCGATCGAGGTGAGGCTCGAGGACGGCACGACTTTCGAGCTCGACCACGGCCGGGTGGTGATCGCGGCGATCACAAGCTGCACCAACACCTCAAACCCCTCGGTGATGATCGGCGCCGGACTGCTGGCGCGCAACGCCGTCCAGCGCGGCCTGAAGCGCAAGCCGTGGGTGAAGACGTCGCTGGCGCCCGGCTCGACGGTGGTCACCGACTACCTGCAAAGGGCCGGCCTCACGGAGTACCTCGACCAGCTGCAGTTCAACCTGGTCGGCTACGGCTGCACGACCTGCATCGGGAACTCCGGCCCGCTGCCGGAGGAGATCTCGGCCGCCGTTGCCGAGAAGGACCTGGCGGTCTGCGCCGTGCTGTCGGGGAACCGCAACTTCGAGGGCCGCATCAACCAGGACGTGAAGGCGAACTACCTGGCGAGCCCGCCGCTGGTCGTCGCCTACGCGCTGGCCGGCCGCATGGACATCGACCTGCTCAACGAGCCCCTCGGCGAGGGGTCGGACGGTGAGCCCGTCTTCCTGCGCGACATCTGGCCCGACACGGCCGAGGTGAAGGAGATCGTGGGGCGGTCGATCGCGTCTGAGATGTTCACCAAGAACTACGGCGAGGTGCTGAAGGGGGACGCGAACTGGAGCGCCGTCGACGTGCCGGAGGGCGACCGCTACACGTGGCCGGACTCCACATACGTGCGCCGGCCCTCGTTCTTCGACGGAATGCCGACCGAGCCCCCGGGCGCGGCGCCGATCTCCGGCGCGCGGGTGCTGGCCCTGCTCGGCGACTCGATAACCACCGACCACATCTCGCCGGCCGGGGCGATCAAGAAAGACGGCCCGGCGGGAGAGTGGTTGGTCGCCGAAGGCGTCGGCCCCGCCGACTTCAACTCCTACGGCTCGCGACGCGGCAACCACGAGGTGATGATTCGCGGCACCTTCGCCAACATCCGCCTGCGCAACCGGCTGGTGGAGAGGGCCGGCGGCTTCACCCGGCACTTCCCCGACGGCGAGGAAACCACGGTCTTCGAGGCCGCGATGGCCTACGAGCAGGAGGGCGTGCCGCTGGTCGTGCTGGCGGGTAAGGAGTACGGAACCGGGTCGTCTCGCGACTGGGCTGCGAAGGGAACCAAGCTGCTCGGGGTGAGGGCGGTGATCGCCGAGGGGTTCGAGCGGATCCATCGCTCCAACCTGATTGGGATGGGAGTCCTGCCGCTTCAGTTCCCCGACGGAGAGAGCGCGGAATCGCTCGGCCTGACGGGCGAGGAGACGATCGACGTCGGCGATCTCGAGAACGCTGAGGCAAAGTCGGTGGCGGTCACCGTCCGCCGCGACGGCGGCGAGACCGTGACGTTCGCCGCGACCGTTCGCCTCGACACGCCAAACGAGGTGAGGTACTTCCAGAACGGGGGAATCCTGCAGACGGTCCTCAGGGACCTGAAGACGTGAAGTCGCTCCCAAAACGATGGATCCTGCAGACGGTCCTCAGGGACCTGAAGACGTGAAGTCGCTCCCAAAACGATGGATCCTGCAGACGGTCCTCAGGGACCTGAAGGGCTGAGGCAACACACCCCGAGCCCACCCTCCAAGCAGGTGCGACGCAGTGGGGCCGCGGGAGGCAGGGGGTCCGCGCGACCCGCACTGCGCCTGCGCGTCGGTAGCCAGGGAGGGATGCCGACGCGGCCACTCCCCCTAGCGGGACTGCCAGGAGAAGTAGTCACTCATTACCTATAGCGCCTAACACGCTTGGGGTCAAGGCATTTTGAGCGTATCTATGGGCATTCCGCGACTTTTTGAGAGGGTTTGGCAACCCCCCAGCCGCGGCGCTCGATCAGCTCGATGCCAATGACACTTCCAACCGGGCCTACCGGTGTGAGGGTGGCGGCGAGCAACGCGTAGGGAGCCTCGCGCCTCACCGCCGCTATCCAGATCACCAGACAGAGCGCGACGAACCCCAATCCATGCGCCCACCCGAACACCATCGTCTCGCTTTCGAACCCCGGCAGGAGCCAGAACGCGATCAGCGCTGAGAAGATCGCCAGCTCGATCCAGGAGAGCAGCTTGACGCGCGCAAACAGCTTTCCCGGCACGGGCTTGCGCATCAGGCTCCAGGTGTGAGAGCGGTGAGAACGATGCGCTCCTGCTCGCGCGCGTGGGCGATCGAGTAGCCCTCGCCCGGACTGGCCCGAGTCGGCCGGCCGACGTAGCCCAGCTCGATCCCCTCGGGCAGGACCTCGGGCATCCGCTTGGACATCACCTTCCAACCGCCCATGTTGCGCGGCTCCTCCTGCGTCCAGACGACCTCCTTGAGGTTCGGGTAGGAGGCGATCAGCTCCGCCAGCTGTTCCTGGGCGAACGGGTAGAGCAGCTCCACCCTGGCGATCGCAACGTTGTCGGCCTTCTCGCGTCGTTCGCTGGCGTCGATATCGAAGTAGACCTTCCCGGTGCACAGCACCAGGCGCTCGATCTTCTCGCGGCGATCTGACGCGGACCCGTCATCGAGGATGAAGTGGAAGTGTCCGTCGGTCAACTCCGCCAGCGAGGCGGCGGCGCGGTCGAGGCGCAGCAGGCCCTTGGGAGTGAAGACGATCAGCGGCCGTGGCTTGCGGATCAGAGCCTGCCGGCGCAGCAGGTGGAAGTACTGCGCGGCGGTGCTCGGGTTGGCGATGCGGATGTTGCCCTCCGCCCCGAGCGCCATGAAGCGCTCGATGCGGGCGCTGGAGTGCTCGGGCCCCGATCCCTCGTAGCCGTGCGGAAGGAGCAGGGTGAGGCGGCTGGTCTGTCCCCACTTCGCCTCGCCGGATGCGATGAAGCTGTCGATCATCACCTGGCCGGCATTCGCGAAATCACCGAACTGGGCCTCCCAGAGGATCAGCGAGCCCGGTGTCGCCGCCGAGTAGCCGTACTCGAAGCCGAGACAGGCCATCTCCGAGAGGGGACTGTTGTAGACCTCGAAGGGCGCGCCGGCGGACTTCAGGTTCTGCATCGGGCAGTAGGGAAGGCCGGTTTTCTCGTCGTGGAGAACGAGGTGGCGGTGAGAGAAGGTGCCCCGCTCGGTGTCCTGGCCGGTGAGGCGGATGTGTACGCCCTCGCCGAGCAGCGAGGCGAAGGCCAGCGCCTCGGCGTGCCCGAACTCGATTCGACCCGTCTCCATCGCCTCGACACGCGCCGCGAGCGGCTTGCGCAGCTTGCGATGGATGGTGAAGCTCTCCGGCACCTCCAGCAGCTCCTCGTTCAGCTCGCGGAGCTTGGCGGCGGGAACCGCGGTGTCCACCGGCGGGCTGGCACTGCGATCGAGCTCGCCCGTGGCGGTCGTCGCGACCGTCGGGTCTTCGTACTCGCCCAGCTCCATCCTGCGGCGCAGGTCCTTGAGCGCGGCCGACATCTCGTCGTGGCGCTCCTGCCTTGCCGCCTCCACCGCCTCCTGGGTCACCACCCCCGCTTCGATCAGCTTGGCGACGTAGATCTCGGACACCGGTGGGTGGGCCTTGATCGCCGCTGCGATCAACGGCTGTGTGTAGGCGGGCTCGTCGGTCTCGTTGTGCCCGTAGCGCCGGTAGCCGATCACGTCGATGACGATGTCGCGTTCCCAGCGCTCGCGATAGGCCATCGCGAGGCGGATCGCCGCCGAGCAGGCCTCGACGTCGTCGGCGTTCACGTGGACGATCGGCACGTTGAAGCCCTTTGCCATGTCGGCCGCGTAGGGCGTCGAGCGGGCGTCCTGGGGATCGGTCGTAAAACCCACCTGGTTGTTCTGGACGAGGTGAATCGTGCCGCCGGTCGCGTAGCCCCTCAGCCCCTGCAGGTTCAGAGTCTCCGCGACGATGCCCTGGCCCGGGAAGGCCGCGTCGCCGTGCAGGAGGACGGGGACGGCGCGCTTCGGGTCGTGGTTGAGCCGCGGACCGTCGAACTCGGACTGCAGGAACCGCGCTCCGCCCTCCACAACCGGGTCGACGAACTCGAGGTGGCTCGGATTGGGGTAGAGGCGGATCGCGATCTTCTCGCCCGCGGCGGTCTCGATGACCGCCTGGTGGCCGTAGTGGTACTTGACGTCCCCGGTGCCGCGCGGCGGGATCGCGGCGACTGCCTTGACCGCCTCGATCTGCCTGGCACCCTCGAACTCGGCGAGGATCGACTCGACCGGGCGGCCGAGGTTGTGAGCGAGGACGCTGAGCCGGCCGCGGTGGGCCATCCCGAGGACGACCTCCTCGGCGCCGGCACGCTGGGAGAGCATGGTGAGCTCGTCGAGCATCGGGACGACGACGTCGAGTCCCTCGATCGCGAAGATCTTCTGCCCCAGGTAGGCCTTCTCGAGGAACCGCTCGAACTCGAAGACATCGATCAGGCGGTTCATCAGGCGGCGTCTTTCGTCCGCGCCCAGCGGCTGGCGGTGCGCGCCGGTCTCCACCATCTCGCGCAGCCAGGTTCGCTGCTCATGGGAGGAGAGGTGCTCGAACTGGTAGGCGAGCGTGCCGCAGTACGCCTCGCGCATCCGCGGCAGAACCTCGATCAGCGTCTCGCCGGGAACGCCGATGCGCAGCACGGAGGCGGGGATTCGCGCCATCAGCTCCGGCGTCAGGTCGAGGTTCTCGGGCTCGAGCGAGGGGTCGCCCTGCGGCTCCCGGCCGAGCGGGTCAAGGCGCGCGGCGAGGTGGCCGTGCGTGCGGTACGCCTTGAGCAGCGCGGTGGCGGCCTGCACTCCCGCGAGGAGCTCCTCGTCGGGCTGCGCCGGGGCTGCGGACGGCGCGGCCGCACCGAGCGCCGGGGCGGAGGCCGAGGCCGGATGGGCGGCCGCGAGCGGCGTGGCATCGACGCCGTGGTCGGCGGCCAGCGACTCGTAGAAGCCGTCCTCGCCCTGCAGGAGCTGCTCGACCCGGCGTAGGAAGGCACCGGACTCGGCGCCCTGGATCACGCGGTGGTCATAGGTGGAGGTCAGCGTCATCGTCTTCGATACGCCGAGCTGACGGACCCGCTCGGGCGACGCGTGGGCCCACTCGGGCGGGTAGGCGATCGCACCGGCCGCGACGATCGCACTCTGGCCCTTCATAAGGCGGGGGACGGAGGCGACCGTGCCGATGCCGCCGGGATTGGTCAGCGAGACGTTGGTCCCCTGGAAGTCGTCGGCGGTGAGCTTGTTCTCCCGTGCTCTGGTGACCAGCTCCTCGTACTCGGAGTGGAAGGCGGCGAAGTCGAGGCGCTCGGCGCCCTTGATCGCCGGGACCATCAGGCTGCGCGAGCCGTCCCGGCGCTCGACGTCGACCGCAATCCCGAGATTGACCGGGCTGTTCTCAATCGCGAACGGCTTGCCGTCCCGAACCTCGAACGTGCGGGTCATGACGGGCCACTCCTCGACCGCCCGCACGATCGCCCAGGCGATGATGTGGGTGAAGGAGACCTTCAGCCCACGCTCCTTGAGCGCTTCGTTTAGGGCTCTGCGTTTGGCGTCCATGGTGTCGACGGAAATCGTCCGAAACGAGGTGGCCGTGGGGACTTCGCGGCTCTCGTCCATCGTCTGGGCCAGCATCGCCGCCGGCCCGCGCAGCGGCTTGGCCTCGCCGGCCCGGGGTGGCGCAGCCGCACCGTCGCCCGCCTTCCCGTCGGCGGCGGCCAGCACATCCTCCTTCGTGACCTTCGCCCCCGGCCCGCTCCCGCTCACCGCTCCGAGGTCGACTCCCAGCTCAGCAGCCACCCGCCGTGCGACCGGCGTCGCCCGCGCTGCCTCGCCGGCCCCATCCCCGCTGCGGACTGCTTCGCCGGTATTGGCGGCGACCGTTCCGTCTGTCTGCGGGTGGCGCGCAGGGGGAGCCCCCGGCGGGTGAGCCGGGGGCTCCCCCTGGGGGACGGGACCCGCAGTCGGCTCGGTGTCGCCCGCCGCCGATACCTCGCCCGGCTCCATCTCGGCAAGCGGAGCGCCGACCGGCACCTCCTCGTCCACCTGCGCAATCAGCTTGGTGATGACACCGTCGGTGGGCGCCGGCACCTCGGCATCGACCTTGTCGGTGGACACCTCGACAACCGTGTCGCCTTCCTTGACGAAGTCGCCCTCGGCCACGTGCCACTCGAGCACAATCCCCTCGGTGACCGACTCGCCCATTTCCGGCATCGGGATCTGCACGGTCGTCGTCTCGGCCATTTCCGTTGAGTCTAGATGAGTAGTTCCACGACCAGACACGCCTGGATGACGTGCCTGGCACACTGCGCATCTCTTCGTCCTCGGGCTTGCCATTGCCCACCGGCAAAGACTGCGCCCTGCGTCCTCGATCTGCTTGGCCAGGCGCGTCCCCAGTCACACCTCGCCGTGGAACTACTCATCTAGGGGTCGACTCGATTGTCCTTCCGTGACCTTGCCTGGCGGATGCCAGGTGTCCCGCATCGCATGGCAGTTCCCTCCCGCGGCGGCGACCGCTCAGTCCCGCCCCATCCGGAGGGAGGTAGGCTGAACGGACAATGAACTACTTCGTCACCGGGGCGACGGGATTCATCGGCCGCAACCTCGTGGAGCGTCTCCTGCAACGTGAGGGAACGGTCTATGCGCTGGTCCGAGCGGGCTCACGGGGACGGCTGGAGGAGCTGCGCACGGCCTGGGGGCCCAACGGCGCCCGGGTCGTCCCCGTAGCGGGCGACCTTTCCCAGCCGGGGCTTGGGGTCTCCGAGGAGGATCTGCTCACCCTGCGCGGGGGTGTTGACCACTTCTTCCACCTGGCTGCGATCTACGACATGACCGCTGGGGCCGAAGCCCAGGAGATCGCCAATGTCGAGGGGACCCGCCACGCGGTCGAATTGGCCGGGGCGATCGAGACGGGTTGCTTTCACCAGGTCAGCTCGATCGCGGCGGCCGGCCTGTACCGGGGCGACTGGCGGGAGGACATGTTCGAGGAGGCCGAAGACCTCGACACCCACCCGTACTTCCGCACCAAGCACGAGTCGGAGCGGGTCGTGCGCCGGGAGTGCACACGGCCGTGGCGCGTCTACCGGCCGGGGATCGTTGTCGGCGACTCGCGAACGGGTGAGATCGACAAGATCGACGGGCCCTACTACTTCTTCAAGCTGCTGCAGCGGGCGCGGCGGCTGCTGCCGGCCTGGCTGCCGGCCGTGGGGATCGAGGGGGGCGAGATCAACATCGTCCCGGTCGATTTCGTCGCCGCGGCGATTGACCACATCGCGCACCAGCCGGAGCTCGACGGGCAGGCCTTCCACCTCACCGATCCCAACCCGAAGACCGCCGGCCAGGCGGTCAACCTCTTTGCTCGCGCCGCGGACGCGCCGCAGGCGGCGCTGCGGCTCGACTCCGACATCACCGACCCCGCGACAACGCTCGTTCGGACCGGGCTGAGGTTCTTCCCACCGGCGAAGCAGGCGGCCAAGATGGCGCTGAACGAGCTGGGCATCCCGCCCGGCGTCCTCAACTACGTGAGCTACCCGACCCGCTTCGACTCGACCAACGCGCAGGCCGCGCTGGAGGGCTCCGGGATCGAGGTGCCGCCGCTCGAGACCTACGCCGACCGTGTCTGGGACTACTGGGAGCGCAACCTGGACCCGGACCTGTTCAGGGACCGTTCGCTGTCCGGGGCCGTGCGCGGCAAGGTGATCCTGATCACCGGCGCCTCCTCGGGGATCGGCCGCGCCGCGGCGGTCAAGGTGGCCGACGCCGGGGCAACGGTCCTGCTGGTGGCCCGCTCGATCGAGAAGCTCGAGAAGACCAAGCAGGAGATCGAGGCCGCGGGCGGGGTCGCCCACATCCACCGCTGCGACATGTCCGACATGGACGACGTCGCCCGGATGGCCGACGAGGTGCTCACCTACCACGGTCAGGTGGACATCCTCGTCAACAACGCCGGCCGTTCGATCCGTCGCTCGGTTGGGCTCTCCTACGACCGCTTCCACGACTACGAGCGGACGATGCAGCTCAACTACTTCGGCGCGGTGCGCCTGATCCTGGCGCTTTTGCCATCGATGCGCGATCGCGAATCCGGCCAGATCATCAATGTCAGCACGATCGGCACGCAGACCAACCCGCCGCGGTTCTCGGCCTACGTCGCCTCCAAGGCGGCGCTTGACGCGTTCGGCCGCGTGATCGCCTCCGAGGTGATCGACGACGGCGTCCACATCACGACGATCCACATGCCGCTGGTGCGGACGCCGATGATCGCCCCGACCAGGATGTACGACATGTTCCCGGCGATCACTCCGGAGGAGGCGGCGGAGATGATCGCCGGGGCGATGATCAACAGGCCCAAGAAGGTGGCGACCCGGCTGGGGACAATCGGCGAGCTGGTCTACGCCGTCGCGCCCAAGGCCAGCGACACGATCCTCAACGCCGCCTACCGGCTGTTCCCCGAGTCTCAGGCTGCCAAAGGCAAGTCCGAGGAGGCCCCCGACAAAGTCCCCACCACCGAGGCTGTCGCCTTCGCGCACCTGATGAAAGGTGTGCACTGGTAGGGGAATAGAGCACCTCTCGCCCGGACAAGTGCCTCGCCAATTGGCTCGGCACTTTGAGTATCCGCCCGTGCGAGAGGTGCCCCATTCCCCTACTCCATTGGCATGAGCAGGAGGCTGAAGCACTGGGGGTGGGGCTATGAGGACCAGCAGCCGTCGCGGGCAGAGCTGGAGGCGGCGGCGGCCGGGATCAGAGAGCGGTTGGGCTTTGGCGGCGAAGTGGAGGAGCCGGTTCCGCTGGACCGAGTCGAGATTCGTCCCGCGAGGCTGAAAGCGCCCGCGGCATTCGGCGACCTCTTCTCGAGTGAGCATTATGAGCGCGTTTCGCACGCGCTCGGCAAGGCCTACCGCGATGTCGTGCGCGGCTTCCGCGGCGAGTTCGTGAACCCACCCGACCTGGTGGCTCGTCCGCGGGAGCGGTCCGAGATCGAAACCGTGTTGAGCTGGGCGGAGTCGGAGGGCGCGGCCGTGATTCCCTTTGGCGGCGGGACCAGCGTCGTCGGCGGAGTGGAGCCGCGCTTCGACGGGCGCCCCGTGGTCTCGCTCGACCTGCGCCGGCTCGACAGCGTCTTGGAGGTCGACGCGGAGTCGCTGGCGGCGCGCATCGAGGCCGGCGCGACCGGGCCGCGGCTCGAGGAGCAGCTGCGCGAACACGGCCTGACGCTGCGCCATTTCCCGCAGTCCTTCGAGTTCGCCACGCTGGGCGGCTGGATCGCCACCCGGGCCGGCGGCCACTTCGCCACCCTGCACACCCACATCGACGACCTGGTCGAGTCGGTGCGCGCGATCACCCCGCGTGGCACGTGGGAGAGCCGGCGGCTGCCGGGGTCCGGAGCCGGCCCCTCTCCAGACCGGGCCCTGATCGGCTCGGAGGGAATCCTTGGCGTGATCGACGAGGCATGGGTGCGGGTTCGGCCGCGGCCCGGCTTCAAGACCTCCTGCGGAGTCGAGTTCGACGACTTCCTCGCAGCCGTGGCGGCGGTGCGTGAGATCTCCCAGTCCGGCCTCCATCCGTCCAACTGCCGGCTCCTCGATGCGCTGGAGGCGGGCACGACCGGCGCGGGAAGCGGGAGGCGGAGCTTGCTGGTGTTGGGGTTCGAGTCGGCGCACCACCCGGTCGAGGCAGCGATGGACACGGCGCTGTCGATCGCCCGCGAGCAGGGCGGCGCTCCGGGCGAGGTCCGCGCGCAATCTCCCCATTCGGAGGCGAGCGGGCCGGCGGGGGGCGCCGTCGACACCTGGCGCTCCGCCTTCCTCTTCGCGCCCTACCTGCGCGATACGTTTGTTGCCTGCGGGGTGCTTTCGGAGACGTTCGAGACGGCCATCACCTGGGACCGCTTCGAGGAGCTCCACGCGAGCGCGATGAGTGCCGCGCGGTCGAAGGTCGCCGAGGTCTGCAACGCACCTGTCGAGGGCCCCGGCGCGCCGCGGGTCACCTGCCGCTTCACGCACGTCTACCCGGACGGGCCTGCCCCCTACTTCACCGTGATGGCCCCCGCCGTGCGGGGCGGCGAGGTGGAGCAGTGGGACGAGATCAAGGCGGCCGCGGCCGAGGCCGTGATCGAAGCCGGTGGCACGATCACACACCACCACGCGGTCGGCCGCGACCACCGCCCCTGGTATGACCGCCAGCGACCCGCTCCGTTCGCCGCCGCGCTGCGGGCCTCCAAGCGGGAGCTCGACCCGGCCGCGATCCTCAACCCCGGCGTCCTGATCGACCCCTAGATGATTTGACTCTCGAAATTCCTGGATTGAGGTGTTCGAAACGGGTCTGGTGGACCCGAAACGAACCTCTCGTCGATTGACGAGAGCAGCCTCCCCGTTTGCCCTCCTACTTGCAGGCGAGGAGGGCAAACAGGGGGAGGCTGTGTAGGGACCGGGCGGTCGGGGGCTTTGGGGGACCGTTCCAGAGGATGAGGGGCTTTGGCGGGCAGTTGCGCGAGGACGCGGTCGAAGACAGCAGGCTCGAGGCGGATACGGACTCCGTTCGCTGTTGGTGTCGCTGGGCGGTACAAAGAGCGAACGGAGCGGCTGAATCGGGGCCCGTTGGGCCGATGGGCTCCGCTGGGTGAAGAGGCCTCTCTCTCCCCTACACAGTTCTTACCCCTCTCCCCTTACACAGCCCTTACAGAGACCTGACGGGAGCCGTACGCGGTGATTCGAGGATCGAACCATCCGATTCACACGACCAGGAGGTCCAGAGATGTTCGACTCACTGCATAGACGTGCGCGCAGCGTCGCCACAGCCGGCGTCGTCGCGGCGCTCGCCGTAGCCGGCGTCGCCTTCGCGCAGGGCGATCATGGCGGCGGCAAGGGCAAAGACCAGCGCAGCGCACAAAGCGGCAAACGGATGCCGCCGCCCCCGGGCGGTCCACTGGGCAAATTCAGCAAAGACCTGACCTACGCCCAGCTTCACGTCCAGCACAACGGCGAAGCCGAGGTCGTCAGGCTCGATCGCGGATCGATCGTCTCGGTCAACGAGAGCGCGATCACGCTGCAGGAGAACGACGGCAACGAAGTGACGATCTCGATCGACGAAAACACGAAGGTGCTCGCCCGCCCCGGCAGCAAGACCGAGGTGAGCGACCTGCAGACGGGCCAGAACGTGCTCGTCGCCGGGCCCGAAGGCGAGGCGGCCAAGGCAATCATCGTCCCGCCGGCGAAAGGGCAGAGGCCGCAGGGCGCATCCGGCGACCAGCAGCGCGGCGAGATGCCGCCCCCTCCTCCGGGCGCTTCCTTCGGCGGTCCGCAGGGGGCTCCCTCGGGAGGTTCCAGGTAACCACCGCGGCAACTGGCGGGGCGGTCGAAGGACGACGATGGCCGCCCCGCTCGCGTGCCGGCGGGTGAAATTGAGAGGCTTGTGCCGCCGATGAAGGGAACGATCCTCGTTGTGGAGGACGAGCAGACGATTGCCGACCTGGTTCGCGCCTACCTGCGACGGGACGGCTTCGAGGTCGTCTGGTCGAGCAGCGGCGAGCAGGCCCTCGAGGAGCTCACCCGCCACCCGGTGCGGCTGGTGGTCCTCGACCTGGGCCTGCCCGGCATCGACGGCTTCGAGGTCTGCCGGCGCCTGCGCAGCCGCACCGGCGTCCCGATCCTCATCCTCAGCGCCCGCGACGACGAGGTCGATCGGGTGGCTGGACTGGAAGCGGGGGCCGACGACTACGTGACCAAGCCCTTCTCCCCGCGCGAGTTGGTTGCGCGGGTGAAGGCGATTCTTCGCCGCTCCTCAGTCGAGGGGGCGACGGTCGGTGACTCGCTTTCGGTGGGCGGCGTCGAGTTGGATCGTGCCTCTCACTCGGTGACCGTCGGGGGCGAGCCGATCGAGCTGACGGCGCGCGAGTTCGACCTGCTCGCGGCCCTGCTGTCCCACCCAGGCGTGGTGTTGAGCCGGGACCGGCTCCTCGACCTTGTCTGGGGTGGGGAGTTCGCCGGTGGGACCCGCACCGTCGACGTCCACGTCGCGCAGCTGCGCGCCAAGCTGGGGCGCCCGGACCTGGTGCAGACGGTGCGCGGCGCGGGATACAAGGTCGTCCCCTGATGCGGTCGTTGCGAGCGCGGCTGTTCGTGGCGATCCTCGGCGTCGTCCTGCTCGCGGTCGGCGCCTCGCTGGCGCTCGGCATCGTGCTCACCAGGGACGCGGTACGGGGGACGATCCGCAGCGACGTCGAGCGCCAGGCCGACGCGCTTGCCGCGCAGGGCTCCCTGCTGCAAGCCGCGCGTACAGGGGGCAGACGCGGGAGACCAAACCGGGGTGTGCCTCCCCCCGGCCCGCCCGCTCCCGGGGGGCCACCGCCGTTGCCCGGGGGGGCACGGCTCGGCACGGGGCCCGCGATCGCCCCCGGGCCGCGCCCGGTGGCCGTGCTCAGCCTCGGGGAAGCGATCAAGGCCCTTCCGCCGGGAGCCGCCACCGAACTCCGCCGCGAAGGCAGCGCCGACGGCACCGCCAGGATCGACGGACGCGACGCGATCTTCGCGGCACGCCGCTCCGGCAGAACCGTGGTGCTGGTCACCCGCCCCGACCTGGTCAGCGGCGATGACTTCCGCCGCTACCTCTCGGCCCTGCTGATCGCCAGCGGCGTCGCCGCCCTCCTGGCCGCGGCGGTTGCGGCGCTCCTGGCCCGAAGGCTGACCCAGCCGCTGCGGCGACTGGCGAGCGCGGCGGGAAAGCTGGCCGTGGGTCAGCGCCCACAGCCCGTTCCGCCCGAGGGAACTGAGGAGCTCGACCATCTGGCCGAGGCGTTCAACGAGATGTCCGAGCAGCTGGCCCTGGCACGCGACGCCGAGCGGGCCGTCCTGCTTTCGGTGTCCCACGACCTGCGCACGCCGCTCACCTCGATCCGCGGCTACGCCGAGGGGATCGAGGACGGCACCGTCGAGCCGGCGGAGGCCGCCGCGGTGGTCGGTCGGGAGGCGGAGCGCCTGGAGCGATTGGTGGGCGACCTGCTGGCGCTGGCCCGCCTTCGCCAGGGAGTCATGGAGGTTCGACGCGAGCCGGTGGACCTCGCCGCGGTGGCACGCGAGGCGGAGGAGCGCCTGCGGCCCCGTGCACGCGAGGCGGAAGTGTCGATCCATGTCGAGGGAGGCGACGCTGCGGTGCTCGCCGACCATGGCCGCGCTCTGCAGGTCGTCTCCAACCTGCTCGAAAACGCGATCCGGGTCAGCCCGAAGGGGGGCACGGTGACCGTGGCCGCGGCTCGCGGAGAGGTTCGGGTCAGCGACCAGGGCCCGGGAATCCCCGAGGAGGAGATTCCCCACGCCTTCGAGCGCTTCCACCTTCGCTTCCGCGCCGGAGAGGGATCCGGCCTGGGCTCCCCGGACGGCGCCGGACTCGGCCTGGCGATCGTCCGCGAGCTGACCGAGGCGATGGACGGCACGGTGGCCGTCGAGAACCTGCCCGGCGGCGGCGCCTGCTTCGCAGTGC
The DNA here is from genome assembly GCA_963747765.1 of uncultured Solirubrobacterales bacterium. Lineage (GTDB taxonomy): Bacteria > Actinomycetota > Thermoleophilia > Solirubrobacterales > 70-9 > VRUE01. The sequence continues at coordinate 76,166 of CAVVGH010000001.1, forward strand.
GATTGCCGACCGGCGATTGACGGGCTGACACCGAGCAGCGCTACCCTGTCGCGACTGAATCTCCCCGGGCGAGGCGGCTATCGCGCTCGCCTGCGCCCCACGCAGATGGAAACGATCACTTCGGAACAGCCGGCGGTCTCGACAGAGTCCAATCGCCCGGACGCCGCGCTTGAGGAGCCGGTCGTCCCGCGCCGCTCGCCGCTGCGCGCCGCGCTGAAGACGGGGCGCCCACAGGAGTGGATCAAGAACGTCTTCGTCTTCGCCGGCCTGCTGTTCTCCGGCAAGTTCGACCAGTCCCACGAGGTGCTGGAGGCCACGCTGGCATTCGTCGCCTTCTGCTGGATCTCCAGCGCCGGCTACTACGTCAACGACCTGATCGACATCGAGCTCGACCGCAAGCATCCCAAGAAGCGCTTCCGACCGCTCCCCGCCGGTGAGCTGTCCGAGACCGCGGCGATGACCATCGCGCCGGTCCTCGCCGCGGCTGCGATCGCGCTCGCCTTCACCACCGTCAACTGGGAAGTCGGGCTGATGGTGGTCGGCTATGGAGTCGCCCAGGTCGCCTACAGCCTTGGCCTGAAGCAGATCGTGATTGTCGACGTGATGACCCTGGCGGGGCTCTTCATCCTGCGGGTGGCGGCGGGCGCCAGCGCGGTCGACGCGCATGCCTCGGAATGGCTGATCCTCTGCACCGGCATGCTCGCCCTCTTCCTCGGGGTCACGAAGCGCCGTCAGGAGGCAGTGTCCGAGCTGCATGAGGGGACCAGCAGCCGTCCGGTGCTCGAACACTATTCGCTGCCCTTCCTCGACCAGATGGTCGCGATGGTCACCACCGGGACTGTGATCAGCTACGCGATCTACGCGGTCAACTCCCCGATCGTCGGCAACAAGATGATGTGGACCATCCCACCGATGGTCTACGGCATCTTCCGCTACCTCTATCTGATCTACGACCGCGCCGACGACCGTTCGATCGCCGCCATGGTCTCCAAAGACAAGGGCATGATTGCCGCAGCCGCCGCCTTCGTGATCGTCGCCTTCGCCGTGCTCTACGTCTTCAAGTGAGGCGAAGGCGCCTCTCGTTCGCCGCCAGCAACAGCTGGCACCCCTACGCGAGGCGACGCCTGATCGCCCTCGGCGCCGTCGCCGTGGCGCTGCTGGTTGGCCTGCTGGTTCTGGTTGGCGCCCTCAGCGCCTCCTCCTCGAAGGCGCCGCGGTCGAGCCGGGTGAGCTACAACCTGCGCCGCCGGTTGTGGAGTGAAGAAGCAGCGCGCCGCGTTGCCCGCCAGAACCAGGCAATCGACGCACTGCTGAAACACAGGAGCGCTATCCGCAGCGGCTCGGGCCGGGATCGCGAGGTGGCACTCACCTTCGACGACGGCCCCGGTCCCTACACCGCGGAGATCATCGACACGCTGGTCCGGCTGCGGACGCCCGCGACCTTCTTTCCGGTCGGGTTCATGATCGACGAGTATCCGGGGTCGATCCACCGTGAGGTGGAAAACGGCTTCGCGATTGGCGACCACACCGAGAACCACGCCAGGCTTGCCGGCCTCCCGCCGAAGGAACAGGAGGCGGAGCTGCTCGAACAGGCGACCGCTCTGCGGCACCAGGGCGCGCCCTTCCCGCGACTCTTCCGCCCGCCCTTCGGTGTCTACGACAACGCAACCCTGAAGCTGCTTCGCCGCCACCACATGCTGATGGTCCTCTGGACAGTCGAGACCGCAGACTATGAGCGCCCGGGCGACGAAGCCATCGTCCAGCGGGTGCTCGAAAGCGTCCGGCCCGGCGCGATCGTGTTGCTCCATGACGGGGGCGGCGACCGATCGGAGACGGCGGCCGCGCTGCCGAAGATCATCCGCGAACTCCGAGCGCGCAATTACAGGCTCGTGACGATCCCCCAGCTGGCACTCGACAGCGCGCCGGAGGGCGGCTGACGAGTGCTGCGTTTGCCACGCCTGACGGGGCAAATGCAGCGTTGATGGTCGCAGCGCGTTGGCGTTGGGCGGCGCGTTGGCGGGCGGCTGACGAGTGCTGCGTTTGCCACGCCTGACGGGGCAAATGCAGCGTTGATGGTCGCAGCGCGTTGGCGTTGGGCGGCGCGTTGGCGGGCGGCTGACGAGTGCTGCGTTTGCCACGCCTGACGGGGCAAATGCAGCGTTGATGGTTGCAGCGCGTTGGCGTTGGGCTGCGCGTGGGAGGGCGGCTGACGAGTGCTGCGTTTGCCACGCCTGACGGGGCAAATGCAGCGTCGGTGGTTGCAGCGCGTTGGCGTTGGGCGGCGCGTTGGCGTTGGGCCGCGCGCCGGAGGGCGGACGGTCAGGCGCTTCGGGCGGGCACGTTCAATCCGCTTCGGGCGGGCACGTTCAATCCGCTTCGACGGGCACGTCCGAGAGGAGCTCGAGCTTGCCGCCGCGCCGGAACTGGAGGTCGATCGTCTCGTTCTTGCGGTAGGTGCCGAAAAACCCGAGGTACATCGCAAGCCAGCGCCCGGTGCCGACCTTCTCCTTGACGACCTGCCGGTCGAACACGATCTCTCCGGAGCGCACCTCGTAGTCGGCCCCCTCCTTTTGCTCGACGCCGTTGATGAAGACCGTGAAGGGCGGTTCGGCGCCCGCCGGCAGCTTCGCCCGCCTGCCGGCGGCGTAGCTGCCCTTTGGGATGTTGGTTTCTGCTTTGCTCATCTGCGCTCTTTGCTTTTCGTCTTCGGTCCCGAGTCTGCCCCCACCGGCTCTCGGGCCTACCTTTGTCGAGGGATATAACCAACAAAGGTGCCGTTGGCAATTACCTTGTCTGCTCCAGGGTCTCGCGAACGGCGTCGAACGGCGTGTCGTAGCCGGTCGGGTCCAGCTCCTCGCGCCTCAGACCGCCACGATAGGGGACGAAGGTCCCGTTGCCGCGAACGTCCACCCCGGCGGCCGGCCTGCGCAACAGGCCCCGCCCGCTGATCTGCAACAGGCCCCGCCCGCTGATCTGCAACCGGCGCCGCCCGCTGATCTGCAGCCGGCGCCGCCCGCTGATCTGCAGCCGGGCCTGAACCTGATCGGCCGGCTCGAACTCGCGCAGCATCGATGCCCTGCCCACCGGTCCCGCGGCGCGAATCTCGAGTGCCCGGTCGCGCATCGCGGCCAGCGCGTCGCCCAGCTCCTCGAAGGATTCATGCGAAACGTCGGGCCCGTACCGGACCGTTAACTTCCACGCCGCCATCGCTTTCCCAGCGTAGGGGGATGGGAGGCGGACCGCCTCCTCCTCCCCTCGAGCCCACAACTCGCCGCGTTCGCTCCCTGTGTCGCTGAGCGCCACAAAAGGCGAACGCGCCTCTCGGCAACGGCGGACGGCGCGGTCCGTTCGCTCTCTGTGTCGCTATGCGCCGCAAGGAGCGAACGGGAAGCCTCGAAAGCTTGACGGGTGCAGGTGCGCCTTCCCTGTTCGCCCCCTACTTGCAGGTGTGGGGCCGAACAGGGAAGGCGCACGCTTACTCGAACTCGATGGCGAGCAAGGAGGAGCCCTCTTTTGCGATCTACGCGCCGCGCCGCGGCCGCTTCGGGCGCCGTGCCGGCGGCCCGACGATTTTGTCGGGCCCCTCGCGATCGGTGATCGCCGCGTAGTCGCGGTCGAGAGGACCGGTGTAGATCTGGCGCGGCCGGGCGATCTTCTGCTCGGGGTCGTCGTTCATCTCCATCCACTGCGCAACCCATCCGGCCGTGCGGGGGATGGCGAAGATCACCGTGAACATGTTGGTCGGGATCTCAAGCGCCTCGTAGATGATCCCCGAGTAGTAGTCGACGTTCGGATAGAGCTTGCGCGAGGTGAAGAACTCGTCATCGAGGGCACGCTTCTCCAGCTCGCGGGCGATCTCAACCAGCGCGTTGTACTCCGTCGCTTCGAAGACCTCCTCCATGTGCTGCTGGATGATCCGCGCCCGCGGGTCGTAGTTCTTATAGACGCGGTGGCCGAACCCCATCAGTTTCTCCTCGCGGTTCTTGACCCCCTCGAGGAAGGCGGGAACGTTGTCGGCCGACCCGATCCGGCGCAGCATTCGCAGCACCGCCTCGTTGGCGCCGCCGTGCAGTCGCCCATACAGCGCCGCGACGCCGGCCGCCACGGCGGAGTAGGGGTCCACGTCGGAGGAGCCGACTCCGCGCACCGCGTTGGTCGAGCAGTTCTGTTCGTGATCGGCATGGAGGATGAAGAGCACGTCCAGCGCCCGCGCCAGCCTCGAGTCCGGCTCGTACCTCATCTCGGTCTTCTTGAACATCATCGAGAGGAAGTTCTCCGGATAGCTGAGGTCGTTGTCCGGATAGACGTAGGGCAGCCCCATGTTGTGGCGATAGGAGAAGGCGGCCAGCGTCGGCATCTTGGCGATCAGCCGCACCGCCGCCATGTAGCGCTCTTCGGGGTCGTCGATCTGCTTGGCGTCGGGGTAGAAGGTGGAGAGAGCCCCCACCCCGGCGAGCAGCATCCCCATCGGGTGGGCGTCGTAGCGGAAGCCCTCGAAGAACTTTTTTAGGTCCTCGTGGACGAAGGTGTGGTGGGTTATGTCGAAGGTCCAGCGATCGAGCTGCGGCCCGGTCGGCAGCTCGCCGAAGGTCAGCAGGTAGGCCACCTCGACGAACGAGGAGCTCTCGCACAGCTGCTCGATCGGGTAGCCGCGGTGCTGGAGGACTCCGCGCTCGCCGTCGATATAGGTGATCGCCGAGCGGCAGGAGGCCGTGTTGGTGAACGCCGGGTCATAGGACATCAGGCCGAAGTCGTCCTCGGAGACCTTGATCTGGCGCAAGTCCATCGCCCGAACGGTCCCATCGGAAACGGGCAGCTCATACGTCTCACCAGTGCGGTTGTCGGTTACCGTCAGGGACTCCGAGCCTGTCGCGGGTCCCCCGCCGGCTGCGTTTCTCGTCTGCTGCTCGGTGGCCATCGCACCTCCTGAGCTGTCGTTTCGGCTGGAGGCCAGTATCGCAGCTTGGCGCTCGCAGGCTCTGCCCGAACGTGTGTGCGAAACGCTACTTGGCCGCCGTCGGCAGCGCCTCGAACTGGGTCATCGCGTGCAGCGTGGCAAAGCGCTCGTCGATCTCCTCACGGGTGAGGCGGGAAACTCGCTCGGTGCCGAATTCCTCCACGTTGAAGGAGGCCAGAACCGTGCCGTAGCCCATCGCGCGGCGCAGGCTCGCCTCGTCCAGCTCGCCGTCGTGGCTGTCGAGGTAGCCGAGAAAGCCGCCGGCGAAGCTGTCGCCGGCCCCGGTCGGGTCGCGCACGTCCTCCAGCGGGAAGCCCGGCAGCGCGAAGAAGCTCTCCTTGGTGAACAGGGCTGCTCCGTACTCGCCCTGCTTGGCGACGACCGCGCGCGGGCCCAGTTCCATGACGCAGCGAGCCGCGCGAGCCAGGTTGGACTCGCCGGTCAGCTGGCGGATCTCGGCGTCGTTGACGATCACGCAGTCGACCTCTGCGATCGCCCCCAGCAGCGAGTCCTTGGCCGTGTCGATCCAGAGGTTCATCGAGTCCAGGGCGCAGAAACGGGCCTCGCCGCACTGGGAGCGCACGCGGCGCTGCAGGTCGGGCTGGATGTTGGCGAGGAAGAGGACGTCGGCGTTCCGGGACTCCGCGGAGAGCTTCGGATCGAAATCGCCGAAGACGCCCAGCTGGGTGTCCTCGGTGTGGGCGACGTTGAGGTCGTACTCGTAGCGCCCGCGCCAGAAGAACGAGCTGCCGCCCTCGATCCGCTCGATGTCGTCGACGATCACCCCGCGCTGCTCGAGCACCTCGAACTCGGCCGCGCCGAAGTCGTCCCCCACCGGACCCACCGGCCGCACCTTGGTGAAGAAGCTGGCGGCCAGCGAGAAGTGGACGGCGGTGCCGCCCAACATCCTCTCGCGCTCTCCGAACGGGGTCCGAACGGAGTCGAAGGCGATCGATCCGACGACGGTCAGTGACACGGCTCTCTCTTTCGTGATTGGAGGTTTTGCGAGGGCAGAGCTGGGGATCTTGACGGCAGAGCTGGGGATCTTGATTGGAGGTTTTGCGAGGGCAGAGCTGGGGATCGTAAACATGTGAGCGTCTTTGGCGGGAAAGGCATGGGCGGATCGCACAACATTCGCCGCGGAGCCGTGTTGCGAGTTCCCAGTGGCACCTGAGCGACAGGCGCCTGCGGGAGATCGTCCCGTGTCGGGGGCGATGACGTCGAAGGGCTTCCGCCTCGATATCCAGGGCGTGCGCGGCTTTGCGCTCGTCCTGGTCTTGGCCTGCCATGCCGAGATTCCCGGTGCCGCCGGGGGTTTCGTCGGCCTCGACATCTTCTACGTGCTCTCCGGCTTCCTGATCACCGGATTGATCCTCACCGACCTCGATCGCCGCGGCTCGGTCTCGATCAGCCGCTTCTACGCACGCCGCGCCAAGCGCCTCCTGCCGCTGGCGGCAACCGTGCTTGGCTTCGTCGTAATCGGGTCGGCTCTGCTCTACTCGCCGCTGCAGAACCAGAAGGTCTCCTCGGACGTGCTCAGTGCCGCCCTCTACGTGGTCAACTGGCACTTCGTCGCCCAATCGGTCGACTACTTCGCCTTCCACAACGACCTGATCAGCCCCGTGCAGCACTACTGGTCGCTGTCGGTCGAGGAGCAGTTCTACCTACTCTGGCCGTTGACTCTGGGGCTGGGCGCGGGCCTCGCCCGCTGGCGGCACTGGAGCGTGCGGCGCACGATCGCCCTGCTCGTCGTGCCGCTCGGGGTTGCCTCGCTCGCCTACAGCATCGGCTTCACCCCGGAACACACCCGCGCCACCTACTTCTCAACCCTGACCAGGATTTGGGAGCTGGCCATGGGGGGTGTCCTCGCCCTGGTGCTGCCCGCCGGTCTGCGGATGCCGCGGATGCTCTCGGCTGCCCTTGCAACCGTGGGTCTCGCGACCCTGGTCGCCACGACGCTTGCCTTCAGCGGCGCGACGCCCTACCCCGGCTGGCGGGCGACGCTGCCCACGCTGGCGACGGTGGCGACGGTGGCGATCATCGTCGCCGGCACCTCGGAGGCCGTCTCGGGCCCGATCGGCCTGCTCAATCGCGCCCCTTTTCAGTACCTCGGCAGGATCTCCTACGCCTGGTACCTGTGGCACTGGCCGATGATCGTCTTCGCGGGAGCGCTCTGGTCCAACCTCTCCCCGCTCGGCCTCGTGGCCGTCACCCTCGCCGCCTGGGTGCCGGCGGCAATCAGCCACCACACGATCGAGGAGCGCTTCCGCCATTCGCGCAGCCTCGGGCGACGTCCGAGGAAGGCGCTGGCGCTGGGCGCCACCTGCACCGCCACCGCCGCATTCCTGGCGATCGGCCTGCAGATGTCGAACCCGCCGGTGCCGACGGCCTCACCCGAACTGGCGCGCGGGGCGATGGCGATCGGCCCGCGCAACCCCCACCTGCAGCAGGTCGATTCGGTACGGCCGAATCCCGCCGATGCCGCCTCCGACAAGGGCGCGCTCTGGGACGACGGCTGCGTGCTGCTGCACGAAGAAACCGAGTCCGGCCCCTGCACCTACGGGGCCAAGAGCTCGCCGACGACCGTGGTCGCCTTCGGCGACTCCCACGCGCTGGAGTGGTTCGCCCCGCTGTTGAAGATGGCACGGCGGCACCGCTGGCGATTGGTTGGCCTCGTTCGGGCGGGCTGCGTGGTCGGCGACGTCCAGTACGAACGGGCCTGCGACGTCTGGCGCCGCAACGCGATGCGGCGCATCGTGCGGGAGGAGCGGCCGGACATGGTCGTCATCAGCAACTCGACCGGTGGCCGCTACCAGGTGGTGCGCGGCGGGCGGCGGCTCGACCGGAGGCGGAGCGAGCCCTTCCTGATCGCCGGCTTTGCCCGCACGCTGCGGCGGCTGAAGCGAAACGGCGCCAAGGTCGTGGTGATCCGCGACCAGGCGCTGGCGCCCTTCGAACCGCCCGACTGCGTCTCGCAGAACCTGCATGAACTGAGCAAGTGCACGTTCCCGTCGCGGCGCAAGCGCTGGCACGCGTTCGACGCCCTCGCTGCGGCGCGGGTCCGGGGCGTGAAGCTGATCGACCCGGCTCGCGTCCTCTGTCCGCGGCACCGCTGCCCGAGCGTGATGGGGCGCGTGCTCGTCTACCGCAACACCTACCACCTGACCGCCACCTTCGCGCGCACTCTCGTGCCCTGGCTGGAGCACGAGCTTCCGAAGCCCTGAGCGGCCTGACCCGCCCCACGCCACATAGGCCCTGAGCGGCCTGACCCGCCCCACGCCACATAGGCCCTGAGCGGCCTGACCCGCCCCACTTCCACATAAGCCCTGAGCGGCCTGACCCGCCCCTTCCCATATGGTTGGGCGCGATGAAGGCAATTCAGATCGACGAATTCGGCGGGCCGGAGGTCCTTCAGTACCGGGACGTGCCCGATCCGGTGCCCGCCGACGATGCGGTGGTGGTCGAGGTGGCCCGTGCCGGGATCAACTTCGCCGACACCCACGCCACGCGCAACGACTACCTGGCCGAGCAGCAGCTGCCGCTGATCCCCGGGGCGGAGGTGAGCGGGCGCACGCCGGACGGCAAGCGGGTGGCGGCGATCGTCGGCGCCGGCGCCTATGCCGAGAAGGTGGCGGTGCCCCCGCAGATGCTCGTCCCGATCCCGGACGAGGTCGACGACGACCGTGCCGCGGCGCTGCTCCTGCAGGGACTCACCGCGATGGCGCTGGTGCGGCGCTGCGCGCGGATCGAGCCCGGCGAAACGATCGCAATCGAGGCGGCTGCCGGCGGCACCGGGTCGCTTGCCGTGCAGCTCGCCAAGCGGGCCGGGGCGACGGTCATCGGCCTCGCCTCCAGCGAGGAGAAACGAGCTCTGGTCGAGCGGCTCGGCGCTGACGCCACCGTCGACTCACGCGCCGAGGGGCTTGGAGCGGCGATCCGCGAGGCCAACGCCGGCAAGCGGATCGACGCGGTCCTGCACATGAGCGGCGGCGACGCCTTCGACGCCGAGCTGGATGTGCTGGCGCCGCTCGGGCGGATGGTGGTCTTCGGGATCGCCTCGCGCGAGCAGCGCGACATCTCCACCGCCGCCCTGCTGCGCGGCTCCAAGTCCGTGATCGGATTCTGGCTTCTCCACCTGCTGATGCGCCGCGAGGAGGTCGCGCCGATGATCGCCGAGCTCTTCGGCACCGTCGCGGCTGGCGAATTGGAGGTTGTCGTCGGCGACGTGTATCCGATGTCGGAAGCGTCTCGCGCCCACGAAGACCTGATCGGCCGCCGCACCTCGGGCAAGCTCCTACTGGATCCCTCCAAGTGAGCCCGTTCAAGGATCTCGGCCTCACTCCGGAGATCCAGCAGGTGCTTGGCGAGCTTGGCTACGAGGAGCCGACTCCAATCCAGGAACAGGCGATCCCCGAGCTGCTCGCCGGACATGACGTGATCGGCCAAGCGCAGACCGGAACCGGCAAGACGGCAGCCTTTGGCCTGCCGCTGCTCCAGTACCTGGATCCCGCGAACGACGAGGTGCAGGCGGTTGTCCTGACGCCGACCCGCGAGCTCTGCATCCAGGTTACGCAGGCGCTGCGCGCCTACGCTGAGCACCTCGACGTCGAAATCGTCGCCGTCTTCGGCGGTGCGCCGATCCGCACCCAGCAAGCGCAGCTGCGCGCCGGCGCCCATGTGGTGGTCGCCACGGTGGGTCGCATGATGGACCTGATGTCGCGCCGCTCGCTGGTCCTCACGGCGGCCCGCTACGTGGTGCTCGACGAGGCCGACGAGATGCTCGACCTCGGATTCATCGAGGACGTCGAGAGGATCCTGCGGATGTGTCCCAGCGGGCGCCAGACAGCGCTCTTCTCGGCGACCATGCCACCGCCCATCCAGCGCCTGGCGGAGGGGTACATGTACGAACCCACCACGATTCGCATCACGCCGAAGAAACTCACGGTCGACGCGATCGAACAGGCCTTCGTCGAGGTGCCGGCAAAGGAGAAGGCGGCACGGCTGGTCGAGCTGCTGAAGACGGAGGATCCCGAGCAGGCAATCATCTTCTGCCGCACGAAGATCGGCGCCTCACGGCTGGATAAGGGGCTCAGGGACAAGGGGCTCGACGTCAAGGCGCTGCATGGCGACATGAGTCAGGGCTCCCGGGATGGCGTGATGATCGCCTTCAAGGACCACCGCGTGCGCCTCCTGGTCGCGACCGACATCGCAGCGCGCGGCCTCGACATCGAGCACGTGACCCACGTCATCAACTACGACGTCCCGGACTCCTCCGAGATCTACGTGCACCGGATCGGGCGCACCGGAAGGGTGGGGCGCACCGGGCGAGCGATAACGCTGGTCACCCCGGCGCAGCGCAATGAGATAGGACGAATCGAGCGCGACGTGAAGACGTCGATCGGCGAGTGGGAGAGCCCGGAGGAGCGGCTGGAGCACGCCCCCCGGCCACGCCGCCGTGAGCGCCGCAAGAACAACGCCCCGGCTGAGAACGGCGTCGCTGCGAAGAACGGCGTCGCTGCTGAGAACGACACCCCGGCTGAGAACGGCGTCGCTGCGGGCAGCGCCAAGCTGTTCGTCAACCGCGGCGAGCGCAGCGGCATCACCGAGGAGGACCTCCACTGGGCCCTCCGCGAGGGGGCCGTCCTGCCCGAGGAGGCGATCCACGACATCCGCGTCCTGCACCGGTTCTCCTTCGTCGAGGTGGCGGCGGAGCAAGCCGACCGGGCGGTCGAGTTCCTCGACGGCACGAAGCTGCACGGCAAAGAGATCCGCCTCGAGATTGCCAGGAGTTGAGCGGGCGCCGCAGCGGCGCCGCCACTCAGCCGGCGGTCAGTTCGGCGATGCGGGTGAAGAGGTCGTCGAAGTCGATCGGCTTGGTGACGTAACCGCTCACTGCCAGGTCCGCGTCCCCGTTCTCGAAGCCGGCGTCGGTGTGGGCGCTGACAATCAGGGCAGGGGTGTCGACGCCTTCCGCGCGCAGCTCGCGAAGCGCGTCGATACCTGACTTGCCGGGCATCATCGCGTCGAGCAGGAGCATGTCGGGCCCCCCCTCGCGATCGCGCCGCAGGGCCTCCACCACCTCGTGGCCGTCGGTGGCTGTCTCGACTTCGTAGCCGGCCATCTCGAGCCGCGTGCGCAGCAACAGCAGGATCGTCTCCGAATCGTCGGCGACGAGCACGCGGACCATCAGCGAGCCTCGGCCTCGGAGTGGGCGCCACGACGCTGCGCGGCCGCCAGTGCCGGCAACCGGATGCGGAAGGTCGAGCCGTCGCCCGGGATCGATTCGGCGGAGATCGTTCCGCCATGCAGTTCGACCAGCGACCTGGAGATGGCCAGCCCGAGTCCGGTTCCGCCGACCCGCTGCGTGAGGCCGGCGTCGCCCCGCGTGAAGCGATCGAAGATGTGCTCCAACTGTTCTCTTGGAATGCCCGGCCCGTTGTCGATCACGGCGATCTCCACTTCAGCATCAACCCGAGCGGCTTTCACGCAAATCTCCGCTTCTTGCGGGCAGTACTCGTTCGCGTTCGTCAAAAGGTTGACCAGTACTTGGCGGATTCGGTCGGCATCCGCGTTGATCCAGGGCAGCTCGGGTTCGACCTCTTCGCTGAGGATCTGCTGGCGCGCCTCCGCCTGCCCTCGCATCGTTCGCACCGCCTCGTTTACCAGGGCGGCGGCGTCGGTCGGGGCAGGCTCGATCGTCAACCGACCGGCATCGCTGCGGGCGAGGTCGAGAAGGTCGTTGAGGAGGCGGACCACATGGCGGGTGTTGTTGAGGATGATCTCCACCGTCTCCGTCTGCTTGGCATCGAGCTTGTCCCGCTCCAGCATCAGCAGCTCAGCGAATCCCTGCACCGAGGTGAGCGGGCTGCGCAGCTCGTGGGAGGCGGTGAGGACGAACTCGTCCCGCATCCGGTCGAGCTGGTCGCGTTCCCCTGCGCGGCGCTGCAGCTCCTCGGCCATTTCGTTGAAGGCAGCGCCGAGCGCCGCGGTCTCCGACAGTCCGCCCACCTTGACCCGAGCCTCGAGATCGCCGCTTGCCAACCGTCCCGACGCGTCGACCAACGCCTGCAACGGCCGGCGCATCGAGGAGATCAGCCCGCTGAACAGCAGCGCGGCGCCGGTCAGCCCGGCGACGAGCCCGGCACCGACCAAGAGGGCGGTGTCGCGGGTCTGACCCGATATTTCGTCGCGGAGCATCTGCCGCCGCCGCTGCTGGGCGACGATCGTCGCCCGGGCGGCAGCGGGCTTACGCCCCAGCGCGAGCCGGTCACGGGCTGTGATCTCCGTCTGGTAGGAGCGCGCGGTGGCGTTCTCGAAGTCCTGGCGCTCCTGGAGAAAGCGGGCGACACCGATCACCGCCAGCCCGGTCAGCAGGGCAAACGCAATCGCGAAGCCGACCGTCAGCCTGTTCGCCAGCGACGGGCTCATTCGAAAGCCCCGACGGGAATATGCTTGCGCCGATGAGCGAGACGTGGGCAGGTGTGCCTCTCGGGTCCTTCGCGCCGTTTGCGACGGGCGAAACTTCATGATGAGCGACGAGGCTACAGGCACCACTGCGGTACCGCCGGGAATTGAGCGAACGGGCGTGGAGGCCTGGTTCGCCCAGAACGTCGACGGCGTGCAGCTTCCACTCTCCTTCGAGCGAATCTCCGGAGGGCATTCGAACCTGACCTATCAGGTCACCGATGCCGGCGGAGACTGCTGGGCACTGCGCCGCCCGCCGCTCGGCAAGCGGCTCGGCTCGGCCCACGACATGGTGCGCGAGCACAGGGTGGTTTCCGCGCTGGGCCCAACCGAGGTGCCGGTGGCGCCGGTGGTCGCCCTCTGCGAGGACGAGAGCGTCAACGAAGCTCCCTTCTACGTCATGGGGTTCGTCGAGGGCCCCATCCTGCGCGGTCTCGCCGAGGCCGACGCGTTCCCCGGCGAGGCGCAGCGGCGGGCGATCGGCGAGCGGGTCGCCGACACGCTGGTCGCAATCCACGCGGTCGACCCCGACGCGGTGGGTCTCGGCGAGCTGGGCCGCAAGGAGGACTACGTAGCCCGCCAGCTGCACCGCTGGCACGGCCAGTGGGAGAAGTCCAAGACGCGGGAGCTGCCGGCGGTCGACGAGGTCCACGAGCGCCTCTCGGCGCGCATCCCCGAGCAGGGCCCGGCGACGATCGTGCACGGCGACTACCGGCTCGACAACATGATCCTCACGCCAAACGGTGAGGTGGCGGCGGTCGTCGACTGGGAGCTCTGCACGCTGGGAGACCCGCTCGCCGATGTCGGGCTGCTGATGGTCTACTGGGCCGAAGCGGGCGACGAGAACGCGGCACTGGGCCAACCGGCGACGATGGCGCCGGGCTTCCCCACCCGCCAGGAGGTTGCCGCCCGCTACGCGGAGCGCTCCGGCCGCGATCTCGCCGACCTCGACTTCTTCGTCGCGCTCGGATACTGGAAGCTGGCGATCATCCTCGAGGGCGTCTACGCTCGCTACGCCGCCGGCCAGTACGGCAAGGTCGACGAGGGCATCCAGCAGTTCGCCCGCATCGTCGAGAGGCTCGCCGCGGCCGCCGACGAGGCCGAGCGGCGCGACTGACCCTCATACAGGTCCCTGCATCCCGCCAGCGCCCGGTGGCTCGCCGGTGTCTGTATGAGAACTTTCCACCAACGACCGGTGTCTGTTGAGAATCGTGCTCAGATCATGCGGGCGACGTGCTTGGGCTCGAGCTCGCCGGCGGCCTCGGCGTCGGCGCGCTTGGCCCAACGGTTGAGCTCGCGGCGAGCCAGAACCATCTTGTGGACCTCGTCGGGGCCATCGGCCAGGCGCAGCATGCGGCTGAAGCGCCACAGCACGGCAAGCGGCGTGTCGTCGGTCATTCCCAGCGCGCCGTGGACCTGAATCGCGCGGTCGAGCACGTTCATGACGATGTTGGCGGCAACGATCTTGATCGCCGAGATCGCCTGGCGGGCGGAGCGCTTGCCCTCGTTGTCCATTTTCCAGGCCGCGTACATGGTCAGCAGGCGGGCCTGGTCGATCTCCATCCGTGAGGCGGCGATCCACTCCTGCACGAACTGCTTCTCGCCCAGCGGTCCGCCGAAGGCCTCGCGCTCGTTGGCGCGGCGGCACATCATCTCCAGCGCCCGCTCCGCCGTCCCGATCGCCCTCATGCAGTGGTGGATGCGGCCCGGGCCAAGCCGGTCCTGGGCGACCACGAAGCCCATCGCCTGCTCACCCAGCAGGTTCACGACCGGGACGCGGCAGTCGTTGAAGCGGACCTCGCCGTGGCCGGGGCCGCCCGAATGCCCCATCACCGAAACGGAGCGGACCAGCTCGAAGCCCGGGTTGTCGGTCGGCACGCAGATCATCGAGGCGCGTGCGTAGGGGTGCGCGTCGGGGTCGGTGACCACCATCGCGATGCACAGGTCGGCACCCATCGCGCCCGAGGTGAACCACTTGTGGCCATTGATCACCCACTCGTCGCCGTCGCGAACGGCGGTCGCCCGCAGCAGGGTCGGGTCGGATCCGGAGACCTCTGGCTCGGTCATCCCAAAGCAGGAGCGGATCTGCCCTTCCAGCAGCGGCTCCAACCAGCGCTCGCGCTGCTCGTCGGTCCCGTGCTCGGCGAGGATCTCCATGTTGCCGGTGTCGGGCGCCGCGCAGTTGAAGGCCATCGGCGCGGCGGCCGGGCTGCGGCCCATCTCCTCGCAGAGCAACCCGTACTCCCAGTTGGTGAGGCCCGGGCCGTAGCGCTCGTCGGGCATGAAGAGGTTCCACAGCCCCTCGGCCTTGGCTCGCTCGCGGACCTCGACCAGGATCTTCGGGTAGGGGACGCCGGGCGCGACCTCGGCGTCGAGCGCTTCCATGATCTCCCGCTCCTGCGGGTAGATGTGCTCGTCCATGAAGTCGAGGATGCGCTCACGCAGCGTCTCTACCTGGGGGCTGGGCTTGAAGTCCATCTGGTGTGTCCTCTCCTCGTGCTGGTCGGCCGCAACGCTATATCGCCCGCCTTCGCAACGAGTCCTGCTCGCGCATGGCGTGCGCTCGCCCTGAACCTCAGCTTCGCGCGTAGCGAGCGAACAGCTCGCCATCGGCCTCGAGCAGCCAGGCGAGCTCCAGCGGGACCAGGCTCGGCAGCTGGCCCTCGAGGATGCGGACGGTGTCTCCGCCGGCCAGCTTCGGAGCGATGGTCAGGAAGAGGTCGTCAACCATGCCCAGGGCGTGGAGCTCGGCGTGCAACCGTGGCCCGCCCTCGCAGAGCACCGCGCGGATGCCGCGCTCCCGGCGGAGGTGACGCAACGCAGCGGGGATGTCCACCTGTGCGGTGTGGCGAACGACGCGCAACGACGTCGCCGTCTCGGGCGGCTCGTCCTGCGAGGCCGTGAAGATCAGGACTCGCCCGCCACCCTCGGTGAAAAGGGGGGCGTCCCAGGGCAGGTCGAGGCGACCGCTGACGATCACCATCAGGGGATCGTGCGGGAGACCGAGCCGCTCACGCCGTTCGCGCTTCTCCTGGCTGGGGACGGGCCGTCCGTAGTGCTCGGCGCGCATCGTCCCGGCGCCGATCATCACCGCGTCGAAACGGGTTCGCAGGCCGGCGAGCATCGCCGTGTCGGTCTCCGACCCGATCGGGCCCGACACCCCGCCGATCGTCGCCCTGCCGTCGACCGTTGCGACGAAGTTGGTCGCGAGGAAGGGTCGCTCCTCGTGCGGCCTCTCCCAGGGACGGTAGGACTCGAGCTGCTCGTCGACCGTGGTTGCGCCTGGATCGGGGATCAGCCGCCGCATCGCCCGCAGACTATTTCGCACGTTCGCTCTTTGTGGCGCTCACCGCCACAGAAGACGAACGCGTGGCCCGGGTCGGTCAATCTCATCCGTCCGTTCGCGTGGTGTGGAACGTCTCGGGCAACCACCTCCTTGCCTCAGGCGGCAGCCTCCTCGGCTCAAGCGACCACCTCCTTGCCTCAGGCGTGGTCGCGCCAGCCGGGCGGGTCGTCCCAGCCGGGCGGCGCAGGCGTGGTCGTCCCAGCCGGGCGGCTCAGGCGTAGTCGTGCCAGCCGGCGAACTCGCGGCCGGCGAACTCCTGCAGCCCGGCGACATCCTCGCCGAAGCGACCACGGATCGTCTCGAAGAGGTCGTCGGGCAGCTTCGGCTTGGGTGCCGGGGGCTTCTCGGGGTCGTGGACCACCTTCTCGACGATCCAGCGCAGCGACTCCGGCAGCCGGTCGAAGTTGCGATCGAAGGAGCGCAGGCCGGGCAGTTTGATCAGCCGCTCCATCAGCTGGTATTTATCGCCCTGCTTGGCGCTCGACTTCTCCCACTCGCGGTCGAACTGCTCGGAGGTGAAGCTGTCGTCCACCCCGGCGAAGCGGAACGCCCTGCGCATCGTCTCCTCGCGTTCGGTCTGCAGCTCCTCCTGGGTGATGATCTCGATCTGGGCGCGGTCGAACAGCTCGAGGTAGGGCTGCAGCTGCATCCAGTGCATCGAGCGGTGCATGTAGGAGGTGTCCGGTTCGGAGAGGGTCGCAACCATCTCGCGGGTCTCGTACCCGGCGCCGGTCGCGTGGACCCAGTGCGAAAGGATGCGCCTGACCGGGTCGCGCACCATGTAGATCAGGCGGGCGTCGGGGCAGTGCCTGTGGATCCGCTCCGGCACGCCCCGGAAGCGCGGCAGGTTGGTGTAGTGGGGAGAGGACTCGCCGCGGACCGCGAAGCGGTCGTCGAAGCGGCTCGCGTACCAGTCGAGGCCGAGGTCCCAGTTGAGCTCCTCGACGAAGAAGTTCAGCTCCTTCGGCTTCGACATCTGAATCTCCGGATGAAGGCCAAGGTAGTGGTGGATGCTCGTCGTCCCGCACTTCAGACCGCCAATGAGGATCAGGTTCGGAAGCTTCGCGCGCCGTTTGCGGCGGCGCCGGAAGCGGCTCTTGCGGTCCGCGGCGTAGCGCTCGCGGGCGCGCTCGCACATCGCCTCGTCGGCGGGATCGCGGTGCGGCGCGGGGGCGATCGGGCTGGTTTCGGCCTCTGACACGAGCGGGCTAGTGTAGCCGCGATGGCGTTTGCCGACCTCGCTTCGAGCATCGAATCGTTCGCCAACGCCGCGGCGGCATTCTTCGAGCATCTCTCCGACATCGACTGGACCCCGTTCGCGCTGGCGCTCGTCTTCCTAACAGCGATGCAGCTCGCACGAGCCTGGGCCTGGCGCAACGTGCTGCGGGCGGCCTATCCGGAGACCGACGTCCGGTTCCTGCCGCTCAGCGCCGCCTACCTTGCCGGGGCTGGGATCAACGCGATCGTTCCGGCCCGCGCCGGGGACGTGACCAAAGTCTTCCTCGTCAAGCGCCAGATTCCCGGCTCCTCCTACCCGGCGGTCACCTCCTCCTTCCTCGTGCAGACCGTCTTCGACACAACGGCGGGCCTGCTGGTCTTCGCCTACGCAATCAGCCAAGGGCTGCTCCCGCGCCCGCCGCGACTGCCCCACCTGCCCGCCTTCGAGATCTCCTTCTGGGCGAATCACCCGCAGGCGTTCGCGATCGCCACCGCCGGCCTGCTGCTGGCGATCGCGCTGGCGGTGCTGCTGCTCGGCCGCCGCGTCCGCAGATTCTGGGAGAGCGTCAGGCAGGGAGTGACCATCCTCACCCGGCCGCATCGCTATCTGCGCGAGGTGGCGGCCTGGCAGGGCGTTGGCTGGCTCTGCCGCTTCGCGGCCTTCTGGTTCTTCCTCGAGGCCTTCGGGATCGGCGGCTCGGTGGGCAGCGTGATGCTGGTGATGAGCGTTCAGGCGATCTCGACGATCATTCCCTTCACCCCGGGCGGCGCCGGCGCCCAGCAGGCGCTGCTCGTGGCGACGCTGAGCGGGCCCTCGCGCTCCGCGGTCCTCTCCTTCTCGGTCGGCACCCAGATTGCGATGGCTGCCTGGTCGGTGATCCTCGGCTTTGCGTCGATTCTCCTCGTCTTTCGCACCACCGATTGGCGCGGCCTGATCCGCGAGGCCGAAGAAGAGGCCGATCGCGAGTCCGGCGTCAGCTCGACCAACCCGGGTAGCGCGGGATCACCCTCCAGCGCCAGGGAGGCTGCTCCGTAGCCGGAAAGTCATAGTGGTCGCGGCCGGGCAGGGTCTCCAACGGGACAAGGGCGGGGTCGTCGGAGAGCAGCACTCGGACATGGCTCGCCGCGTCGACCTGTGCCTGGCCTGCCCGTCGGGCCACCCGCTGCCAGCCCAGTCCCGGGCGGTAGAGCCAGTAGACGATCTCGACCCAGCCCGCGGTGCGGCGGCGGTCGTCGAGCTGGGTGAAGGCGGTGGTCCGCCGCCCGGAGGCGGTCAGGTGCGGGCCAGCGGCGACGGCGCAGCTTTCGCGCCGGCAGCGGCGGAAGTCGACCGGGACCAGCGGCAGTCCCAATCGGCCTCGCACGGCAGTCGGCGGCGGCGCCATCGCCCGGGCGAGCCGGGCCAGCGGCCATCCGTAGGCCGGGACCAGCGGATGGTGGCGACAACGGTCGGGAAGCCGTGGCGCGCAGGCGAGGCGCCTGGAGATCGCCGCCGCCAGCTCGCGGCCCGCGTCGAGCTTGCCGGCCGCGATGACCGAGGCGATCGCCACCGCCAGCAGCAGGGCGATCAACGCGACCAGACCCACCTGCTCGACGCTCGCCGACCCCCGTTGCCCTCGTGCGCCGGCGCGCGATGACCCGCGCGATAACCCCCGTGAGCGCCGCGTCTTCCTGCTCCGCTGTCGCATGCAACGAAGCTAGGCGGTGGCGGCGCACATCGGGTGCGCAGAAAGTCAAAACTCAGAGTCGTCTCTGAGCACCGCTCCGTGAGGCCGGCGGTCTGCTTTCATTTGAGGGGTGGAGGCCGGTGGCTTCAACCTGTTTGGCGACCCGGACGAGTTCCGCGCCCGCATGGAGGAGCTCTCCGAGCAGATGCAGTCCTCGCAGCGCGTCGCCTGGGCCGACAACGCGATCAAGCTGGCGGTCGAGATGACCGTGGCCTCGATCGGGCAGCTCGAGCTCTCGGGCACCAGCGACGAGCAGGCGGCTCAGGTTCGAGATGCGATCCGCGTGCTCTTCCCGGAGGCCGTGACCCTGGTGCGCGAGGCCCGCGAAGGCCTCTCCTAACGGCCCGGGACGCCCGGATCTAGCTGATTGATTCTCGACATTCCTGGACGAGGCGTTCGAAATGCGTCTGGTGGACGGCGACCCCAAGCGAACATTTCGCCGATTGACGAGAGAGAGCCCCTCCCTGTTTGCCCTCCACACCTGCAAGTAGGAGGGCAAACAGGGAGGGCTGCGTAGGGCAAGGGGTGGGGGCGTCGTTCCGCGAGATGTGGCCTGAGGGGGCGGCTACAGACTCCGTTCGCTGTTTGTGTCGCTGAGCGGTACAAAGAGCGAACGGAGCGGTTGGGGTGGCCTGGGCGATCCTCCGTTCGCTGTTTGTGTCGCTGAGCGCTGCAAAGAGCGAACGGAGCGGTTGGGGTGAGGCGGTCCTCTGACACAGCTGGGGAATCGGCAAGGGGGCCGCCGCACCCACAGGCGCTGAACCGGTGGCTGAGCGCCCAACGCGCGCCGAGGCAGGGGTCAGTCTTCTAAAGCAGCTCAAAGCGCAGCGAGAGCGATCCGCCCCGCCGGGACGCCGCCGCGATCAGCTCCATCGGAACCGCGGCGACCAGGGCGGGTAGCGCCACGGCGACGCTGATCAGGGCGTCCAGGCCGCGCTGCCAGCGACGCTCCGCGGGATCGGCTGTTCGCCGTCCCACCGCTCCCAAAGCGACGTTGTGCCCGAACGTGAAGCTGTTCAGCACCGTCTGCCACATGGTTTCGATGGCGGCGATCGGGGACCAGCGAGCGGAGACGACGACCTGGTCGCGCCGGGCCACGAGCCGTCGCACGGCCTCGACCGTAAACAGGTAGCGGGTGCCGGCCTCGAGCCCCGACCAGCCGGCGCGCCCCAGCCAGGCCGAGAACCCGGCACGGTTCGCGATCGGCGTTCCGCTCGCGGCGCCCAGCCCGTCCAGCGCGCGCAGTGCCTCCTCCCCGCTTCCGGGCTCGCCGATCACCCCCAGCCCGCAGCTCTCGCAGCGGCGAACGGGCCCGCCCAGGCCGCGTCGGGCGTCGATCCAGCCGAACAGCGGCTCCCCGCAAACGGGACACGGCGGGTTGTCGGGACCGGCCCCTGCCTCGAGCGGGACGACGGGCGTGTGCTGCGTTTCAGTCACGCGCGGTAGCGTACGGTCTATGCAACTCGGCGAGATCATGACCCCGGGCGTCGTGACAGCTGCGCCGGAGGCAAGCACGATCTCGGTAGCCGAGGACATGCGGGACCGGCGTGTCGGCTCGGTCGTGATCGTCGACTCCGCCGGCTCTCCGGTCGCGATGATCACCGACCGCGACGTCGCGGTGCGGGTCCTCGCCGGGCGCGCGGACCCGGAGTCCGCCGTGGGAGAGCACGCCTCCCGGCCGCTGATCTGCGGCGATCCGGCGATGGAGCTCGACGAGGCGGCCGCGCTGATGGTCCAGCACGGCGTGCGCCGGCTGCCGGTGGTCGACGGCGAAAGCCTCGTCGGAATCGTCACCCTCGACGACATCGCGGTGCGAACCGGCAACCTCGAGGTGGCACAGAGGATGACCGCCGAGGTCATCGAAGGCGCGCTGCCCGAGTTCTACTTCCACGAGCGGGGCTGAGCGGCATGACGACTGCCGGGGACCACCAGCTGGCGTGGGAGCAGCGTTGGTCGCGCCCAGCGGCGCTGGCGGCACTCGGCGGGATCGCCCTCGTCGTCGCGGCCGTCGTCGTCGCCACCCAGGCGGTTGGGGCCAGCAGCGGCAACTCCGAGCTGCTGCGCAACGTCGACGCGCATCGCAGCGCCCAGCTCATCTCCAGCATCCTGCAGGCGATCGGCATCGGGCTGCTGGCGGTCCCCCTCTACTACCTCTTCCGCGCCACCGCCACGCGCAGCGACGCGGTGCGCGGCCAGCTGGTCGGTGTCGTCGTCGCCGCCCCCCTGTTCCTGGCGGCGCTGGCGGTTCTCAGCGGCATTTCCGTCCTGCACGCGGCCTCCGACTTCGTCGCCAACGAAGTCCCCCGGCTGACGGCCAAAGGGGTGGCGCTGGGCAGTGACCGCGCCAACGAACTGGCCAAGGACGCGATCACCGAAGCACCGCTCCGCCCGCTTGCCGCCGGCTTCGAACTCGGTGGCCGGCTCGGTTTCGCCATCGCGATGGTCTACACGGCCCTGCACGCGATGCGGACTGGCTTGCTGACCCGTTTCTGGGGCTCGCTGGGAATGGCGCTCGGGGTCATCTCCTTCATCCCGGCGTTCTCCTCGTTCGCCCTGCTCTGGTACGTCTACCTGGGGCTGCTGATCGCCGGTTGGGTGCCGGGCGGCCGCCCTCCGGCCTGGCCGCGCGGCGAGGCGGTGCCGTGGCCCAGCCCTGGTGAGAAAGCCAGCGCGGCGCTGGGGGGCGGCGGCAATGGCGACGAGCCCACCGCTACCGGCGAGCCGGACGAGCCCGAAGGGGCGCGACAGCTGGAAGGCGGAAAGCGCCGCAAGCGCAAGCAACGCGGCTGACGGGTCTCGGAGAACCGCGATGAGCGAGGAGCCGGTGTCAGCGTCTGAGGCGACTCCGGCCGCGGGCGGGGACATTCATCGCGCGCCGCCCGAGGTGGGCGAGCCCGCAATCAGGCTGCGGGCGGTGAGAAAGACGTACGGGGCGGGCGAGATCGCGGTGCACGCCCTGCGGGGCGTCGACCTGAAGATCTGGCCGGAGGAGTTCGTCGTCCTGCTCGGGCCAAGCGGCTCGGGGAAGACGACGCTGCTCAACCTGATCGGTGGGATCGAGTCGGCCAGCGCCGGCGACATCGACGTCGCCGGCCGTGACGTGTCCGCCCTCGATGAGGAGGGCCGGACGACCTTTCGCCGCGAGAGCGTCGGCTTCATCTTCCAGTTCTTCAACCTGATTCCGACCCTGACCGCGCTGGAGAACGTCGAGTTGGTCGCCGAGCTGAGCCGCGGCGCGGACCGATCGGCCGAGATGCTCGAGCGGGTCGGCCTCGGCGACCGCATGGACCACTTTCCGGCGCAGCTGTCCGGCGGCGAGCAGCAGCGCGTCGCGGTGGCCCGCGCGCTTGCCGCTGGCCCGCGCATCCTGCTGGGCGACGAGCCGACCGGCGCGCTGGACCTGGAGACCGGACGCACCGTGCTGGCCCTGCTGCACGAGCTGAGCCATGAGATGCACCAGACGGTGCTGCTGGTCACCCACAACGCCTCGATAGGGCGCATGGCGGACCGCGTACTGCAGATGCGGGACGGCCGCATCGCCGCCGACGAGCGCAACCCCACGCCCGCCCCCGCCGAGCAGCTGGAGTGGTGAGCCGATGAGCAGGACGTTGCGGACGAAGGCGCGCCGCGACATGCGGCGCCAGCGTGGCGCGTTTCTGGCGATCGCGGTGACGATCTTCCTCGGCGTCACGCTGTTCGGCGCCAGCTACGACGCCTACCGGAACCTGGACGCCTCCTACCGTCGCGCCTTCACCGATTACCGTTTCGCCAACCTGGTCGTCACCGGCGGCAGCACGGGCCGAATCGCGCGGGAGGTGCGGGGCACCGCCGGCGTCGAGTCGGTGCAGGCCCGCGTGCAGGCCGACCTGCCGCTGCGGGTCGGCAGCGACAAGTTCCTCGGCCGCGTCGTCGGCCTCCCCGCGGCGCACCAGCCCGTCGTCGACCAGGTTGAGGTCAGCGGCGGCAGCTATCTGAGCCCCAGCGATCCGACCGGCGTCCTGGTCGAGAAACACATGGCCGACACGTTCGACCTGAAGCGGGGCGACCCGGTAACGGCCGTCGGAGCCGCCGGCCGCGTTCGCATGCGCATCCGCGGCATCGCCTCCTCTCCCGAGTACTTCTGGCCGGCTCGCAGCCGCCAGGACATCATCCCGGCGCCAAAGGACTTCGGCGTGCTCTTCGTCCCGGAGTCGCTGGCGGCACGCCTCGGCGGCCTTCGCGGGCCCAACCAGGCGGCCGTCTACTACGCGGGCGGGCACGACGATGCGGGCCTGACCCAGCGGCTCAGCAGGCGAGCCGGCAGGCTCGACGCGGCCGATGTCCTCACCCGCGCGGACCAGCCCTCCAACAGCGCCCTGCAGCAGGACGTCAAGAGCTTCCGCGAGCTCGCCGTCCTCTTCCCGCTGCTCTTCCTGACCGCGGCCGCACTGGCCACGGGCGTGCTGATGCGGCGCCTGGTGACCGCCCAGCGCCCGATCGTCGGCATGCTGCGCGCCTGCGGCTACTCGCGCCGCCAGGTCGTCGCCCACTACCTGACGTTCGGCATCGTCGCCGGCCTGGTCGGCGGCGGGCTGGGGGCGGCGGCCGGAACCGCGCTCGCCGGCGCGGTCACCCATGCCTACACCGGGGAGCTCTCGATTCCGATCACCCTGATCTCGATCTCACCGCTGACGGCGGCGATCGGCATCGCCTTCGGATTGCTGACCGGCTGCGTCGCGGCGGCGCTGCCGGCGGCCTCAGCGGCACGGGTTCCCCCGGCCGAAGCGATGCGCCGCTTCGCGCCCTCGCAGCGCGGCCGGCTGAGCCTCGCCGAGCGCCTCGTGCCGCCGCTGCGACGGCTGCCGGTTCGCTGGCGAATGACGATTCGTGCGATCGGTCGCAATCCGCGCCGCTCGCTGTCCACCGTGATTGGCGTCGTCTTGGCCCTCACCCTGATCATCGTCTCCTGGGGAATGATCGACACGACGGAAATCCTCGTCAACCGCCAGTACAAGGAGATCGACCGCCAGGACTCCGAGCTCTATTTCCGCGGCGCGCTGGAGCCCGCGGCGCTGCGCCGCATCCGTCAGACGAAGGGGGTGGCGCGGGTCGAGCCGGGGGTCAACGTGCCCGTCTCTCTGCGCGCGAACGGCGACCGCTACCAGACGTCGCTGGTCGGCCTGGAGCGCGATACGCAGATGCACGGCTTCCTGCTCGAGGGGGGCGGCACGACGACGCTGCCGGCCAACGGGCTGCTCGCCGGCCAGGCGCTCGGCTCGAAGCTGGACGTCGGCACGGGCGACACGGTGGAGGTGACGGCGCCGGGGACCGGGGTCTCAGCGCCGGTGCCGATCGACGGCTTCCTCGAAGAGCCGCTCGGCACCTACGTCTATGCGCCCCTGGGACCGATCCGCCGGCTCGCCGGACCGCGCCTCGGGCTCGGCAACGTCGCGCTGGTCCGCTACGCGCCGGGCGTCGACCGCGAAGCGATGCGCCGCCGGCTCAGCTCGCTGCCCGGGGTCGTCGCCTTCAGCGACTCCAACGCGCTGCTCGACATGGTCAACGAATACCTCGGCCTCTACTACGCCTTCATCGGGGTGATGCTGCTGTTCGGCGCGGCGATGGCATTCGCCCTCCTCTACAACTCGATCCAGGCCAACCTCGCCGAACGGGCCGTCGAGGTGGCGACGCTGCGCGCCGCGGGAACCCGCTTCCGCACGCTCTCGCGGATGATCACAGCGGAGAACTTCCTTGTCACCGCGATCGGCATCGTCCCCGGCCTGATCGTCGGCTACGAGGTGGCGCGACTCTTCCTTGCCTCCTTTGCCAGCGACTCGTTCACGTTCGACCTCCAGATCCGGACCTCGACCATGGTCCTCTCCTCGCTTGCGATCCTCGCCGTCTCGCTGCTCTCCGAGCGGCCGGGCCTGCGCGCCGTGAAACGCCTGGACATTGCCCAGGTCGTCCGCGAGCGCGCCGCCTGAGCGCATTGAGAGGGAGGTCCGGGCAGGAGGCGAAACGTCTTGTGCTTTTCGGCAATTCGCCCGCGGCAGGCTGACCGCGCCTCACCGAAAAAGTTAAGTGGAGCCTCCTGCCCGGATCTCCCCTACACCGCTGCGCTTGCCGTGGGTGCGGATCTCACTGAGGATGCGCTCCAGGCGAGGCTCATCGGAGACGTCGACGTGGGTCATCGCGGCGGCGACGGCCGGGTGAACCGCAGCGATCCGCTCATGCATCGCCTGGGCGATCGCCCGGTAGGCCGGGTGGCCCTCGCGGCCGGAGCGCAGCTCGATCAGGTGCATCGCCTCGCGCGCGTTCAGGTCCAACACGTAGCGAATCCGGTAGGCGAGGCAGAGCGCGTAGGGCGCGACGTGCGACAGGCCGGCCCCACTCAGACGATCGTGCTCGGCCCTGGATGCCTCCAGGGCCCGTTCGAAGTCGTCGCCGACGCCCGCCTCGCGGACCTCGTCGGGGATCTCCGCGCCGAGGTCCGGACCGAGCCGCTGCCACTGGCAGGTCAGCATCCTGTGGCGCTGCAGATCCCGAAACGCCCCGTAGTCGGAGACGATCTCAAAGCGGTAGCGCAGAGCCTCGAAGCCGCGGCCCGGTCGGTGTCGGCGGTTGCGGCGCTCGCCGGCCAGAGCCGCCAGAAGCTCGGCCCGCCCGGCGGCCTCGAGGACGTCGACCCGGGCGCGGATCTCGGTCTCGGGCGCCGCGGCGGACTCGAACAGGCAGGCGGCCAGCAGGTCCTCTTCGGTGCCGTCGACGTGGACAAGCTCGACGGAGGGGGCGTCCTCACCGCTGCCGCGGTGGTCGAGCCCGAGCCTCGCCACCCAGCTCTCGGTCACCTCGCGGCGCTTCGTCAGATAGGAGACCCACTCGCCGCCGCGGTCGGGGCGCTCGACCCGCGAGACGAAGCTGGGCATCACCTGCTGCAGCTCGCGCAGGATCATCCCCCCGCACTCGCGGGCCTCCGGCAGCGGCGAGGCCATCAGTCGCAGCAGCAGCTGCTCGTATGCCTGGCCCGAGGCGTAGACGCCGACGTGGCTCAGCGTTGCCGCCGGGAGCAGGCCGCGCAGCAGGTCGAGCGCCTTGGCCCGGATCGAGCGCTGCCAGGCGCTCTCGGGCTCCCCCTCGCCGCGCGGCCAGCGGTTCGCGGCCCATTCCTCGACGTGGCCAAGCGACCGCGAGTAGATGGAGAACAGCTCGTCCATCGCCACCCCGAACTCGGGGCCGAGCTCCTCGTCGCGGTAGTAGCGGTAGCCGCCGCCGGCGTCGGCGGGCAGCGGCTTGTCGTAGGGGATGTAGCGGGTCGACTGCTCCAGGTAGGCGGCCAGGCGGCCGCGCTGCAGGATCTTCGTGAGTACGTTCGAAACCCACTCACAGGCGATGTGCGCACCGCCGACCTGGGCGATCGAGTCGTCTCCGTAGCCCAGGA
The DNA here is from genome assembly GCA_963747765.1 of uncultured Solirubrobacterales bacterium. GTDB lineage: Bacteria > Actinomycetota > Thermoleophilia > Solirubrobacterales > 70-9 > VRUE01. Next base: position 102,295 of record CAVVGH010000001.1, read on the forward strand.
AGACCCGCTCGTACAGTCCCGCGGCACGTTCGCCCTCCGTGCCGTCGAAGGGACGCTCACCGGCAGGGGCGTCGGGCGCGAACTCCTCCAGGTAGAGCCGCCGCACGGTCCCCGAATATCGCGAATAGCGGGCAAAAAGGGCCCCCTTGACCGTCTCCGGCAGGTTGACGAGGGCGAAAACGGGCCGGTCGAGATTGGTGAAGTGGGGGGCGAGGACCGCTCGCTCCTCGGCGGTGAAGTCCTCGACCGGATAACGCACCCGAGCATCTTAGGAACTCTCTCGGCCAGGAACGTCGCGGCCTTCGCGGGCGGGCAGCAGGTGCGGGGCCCAGGCCGGGGTCGCGCCGAAGGGGTGCAGACAATAAGCTGCGTGACGTGGCCCGTCCAATGGGCCAGTTTGCGCATCGTGCGACTCGAACGACGGTTGTATATGTGCTGCCATGACAACGGATGAGCGCCCAGAGGCGGTTGGGGTAAAGCCGCGCTTCCTGATCGGCGGTCTCACTGCGATCGCCGTCGGGCTGCTGGCACCGCTCCTGGTCGGCTCCTTCACGGGCGGCGAGCTGCTGGGGCTTGCCGCGATCGAGGTGGCTTGCCTGCTGGCGGTGGTGTTCGTGTGGCTGGCCCTGGCGAGGCGGCTCGAGGCTGGCCGCCGGGCCCTGTGGACACTGTCGCGCCGCGACGAGCTGACCGGTGTCGGTAACTACCGGGCGCTCCAGGAACGGCTCGGCGAGGAGATCTCAAGGCATGCGCGGCGCGGGCGCGAGTTCGCCCTGATCCTGATCGACCTCGACGGCTTCAAGCAGGTGAACGAGGAGTTCGGGCACCTGGAGGGCGACCGGGTCCTGGCCGCGATCGGCGCCGCGCTGCGCGCGGAGGTTCGAAACGAAGATTCGGTGTTCCGCCAGGGCGGCGACGAGTTCGCGGTGATCGCTCCGGAGACGAACTCCGAGGAAGCCGAGGAGGTGGCGGCGCGGCTGCGATCCCGAGTGCGGCACTGCGGAGAGGGTGGGCTGCCGATCTCGGCCAGCACCGGCATCGCGAGCTTCCCGGCCGACGGGCGCACCGCCGACCATCTGAACCGTGTCGCCGACCTTGATCTGCTGAGCACCAAGCAGACCGCTGCGCGCTCCGACCGCAGCCAGGCGATCCAGATGTCGTGGCGCCGGCAATCGACACCGAACTGAAACTTCTCGACACCTCACTGTGAAATCTCGCGCGCAGCGCCTTGATTCTCGGCGCGGTCCGAGCTTGCCTGTCCGAAAGCGCCGGCGACGGGCGACGGGCGTGGCGAACGGGGGTGGCGATGACGGGACTTTGCAACGGCAAGCTGGGACGGTGCCTGGGGGCTGCTGCGGCGGTGGTGGCCGCGGCGGCGATCGCGCTCTGCGGGCTGGCGGCACCGGCCGGGCTCGCCAGCCCCGGCTCGGCGACAACGGCCATCGTCTCGCTTGGCGACAGCTTCATCTCGGGCGAGGGCGGGCGCTGGATGGGCAACGGACGGGATCGGTTCGGAGCCCGCTCGGGAACCGACCGCGCTGCCTTTGCCTGTGGCCGGTGGGGCGACTGCAGGCACGATCCGCATCGCATCTACGGCGAATCCGAGGACAACGGCTGTCACCGCTCCGACGTGGCGCCGATCCTCAGCGCCCCGGCCGCCGTCGGTGTGGCGGTCAACCTCGCCTGCTCGGGCGCCCAGACGATAAGCATCTGGCCCGCTGCGGACGGCGGGCAGGCCCTGCGGGGCGAGCCACCGCAGGCCGACCAGCTGGCGGCCGTCGCGCGACGCGACGACGTCAGGCTCGTCGTGGTGACGGTTGGGGCGAATGACGTCGGCTTCGGCCGTGAGGCGATCGGGTGCGCCCTGGCCTGGGCGCGCAGCTCGCCCAGCGATCCGCACCTCTGCCGGTACCGCGCCCAGGCAGGTATCGAGGCGGCGCTGCCGGCGATGCAGCGCAGCCTGAGCCGGGCCCTGCGCGGGCTCCGGGGGGCGATGGCGACGGCCGGCTACCGCCGCCGCGACTACAGGCTGGTGGCGATCGGCTACGCGTCGCCGTTCCCCGAGGGTCGCATGATTCGCTATCCGGAGAGCGGCTGGAGCCGCCTGACCGAGGGTGGCTGCCCGATCTGGGACGCCGATGCCAGCTGGGCAGCCAGGTGGGCCACACCAACGATCGCCGCGGCGATGCGGACTGCGGCGGCCGATTCCGGGGCCGAGTTCCTCGACCTCCAGCATGCGCTCGACGGCCACCAGCTGTGCGACCGTCGCTCTCGCCTTGTCGGCTCGGCGGGACCCTCCCCACTCACAGCCGAGTGGGTTCGGCGGCTCGAGTTCGTGCAGGGCTCGGTTCGCGAGTCCCTGCACCCCAACGCCTATGGCCAGCGGGCGATTGGGGCATGCATCGGCCTGCTCTACGCGAGGGCCCGCGGCGACTACGCCTGCCACGCCACCCCGGGCCGCAGCTACACGAACGGCATGCGACTCGAGCCCCTTGCGCAGCGGGGACGCCCGGGCTCGCACTGAGCTACCCGGCTGGCTGGGGTGGCGCCGCCATCAGCTCGACCCGCTGGCCGCCGGGCATCGTCACGAAGGCGCGCGGTTTGCCCCAGAGTTCGCGGTGGCGCTCCAGCGCGTGCCCGGCTGCCTCGAGCGCGGCGAACGTCGCCTCGAAGTCCTCGACGACCACCGCGGGGTGGCCCAGGGCCGGGACCGTGGCCGCTTCGGAGTGGATCAGGTGGATCTGCGTGCCGCCACGCTCGAGCCAGGTGACATGGCCGCCCAGCTCATCGGGCGCCTCCACGCGCTCGAAGCCGAGGATCCGCCAGCAGGCGACGCAGGCCTCGACCTGCGCGGGGTCGACCTCGATCGAGACGTGGTGGAGCACCGTTGCCTCTATCGGCGTGTAGAGACTCGCATCGAGGGCGGCATTGTAGTCGGGGCTCAGAACAGCAGCGAGGCAAGGGCGACAGCGACGACGATCGCGGTCGACCAGCTGACCGCCTCGGCCGTCACCTCCAAGTCCAGGCCATAGGCGTGGGCGACCACCATCGAGTTGAGCCCGGTGGGCATCGCGGCGAGCAGAAGGTAGGCGCCGGGGAGCTCGATCAGGGGCGCGGCGAGCAGCACCAGCAGCGCCGGCGCAATCGCCAGGCGCGCGGCAACCCCGAGAGCGACCGGTCGGGTCAGACGTGGCGGGATCGGCAGCTGACCGGCCTCGGCGCCCTCCGCCAGGGTCGCACCGACCGCGAAGAAGCCGACCGGCAGAATCGCCACCACAAGCGCCTGGGAGGCATCGACCAGGGCGCTCGGCGCCAGGACGCTGGGTGCGAGCAGCCCGGCGATCGCCGCGTAGAGGGGCGGGTTACGCGTGAAGAAGGCCCGCACCCGGTCGCGCGGCCCCTCGCCGGCCTTCGTGCCGAAGGCGGCACCGACCGCGAAGGCGCCGAGCAACAGCGAGGGGCCGCTGACCAGCACGTCGTAGAGCACCGCAATCGGGAGCTGGTCGCGGCCGAGCAGCGCCACGGTCATCGGGTATCCGAGGTAGCCGGTGTTGACGCAGAGCACCGCCGCGACCACGGCGCCGACCCTGTGAGGCGGCAGCCGCAGGATCCTGCTCGCGACCCACCAGGCGAGCAGGGCCACAACCGAGACGGCCACCAGCCCCAACGCCAGGCCGATGCCGTGCTCGACGTCGACCTCGCTGGAGGCGAGGTTGAAGAAGATAACCGGCGGCAGCAGCACGTAGAGGATCAACAGCAGCGAACGGCGTGCGGCAAGGCCCGCCGCCAGCGGCCAACGCCGCTCTGCGCCGACGCCCACCGCGACCGCCATCGCGATGGTGGCAACGATCAGAAGCACGCCCATCCATTCAGCCTATGCGCGGGCCGCAGGGGCTATCCCGGTTGGGGATTGAACGGTTTGTGGCTTTCCGGCGGTGGCCCTCGGGACATCCGATAGCCGCCTGCTGCGTATCCGCCTCGCCCAGGTCCCCCCAGCCGCTCCGTTCGTCATTTGTACCGCCCAGCGACACAAAGAGCGAACGGAGTCTCGCCCGGGCAATTCCAGCCGCTCCGTTCGTCATTTGTACCGCCCAGCGACACAAAGAGCGAACGGAGTCTCGCCCGGGCGATTCCAGCCGCTCCGTTCGTCATTTGTACCGCTCTGCGACACAAAGAGCGAACGGAGCTCGTGTCCGCTGCGTTTAGGCCACACCTCGCGAAACGACACCCGTAGCCCCTGCCCATCTGGGGCCCCTACCAGCCCTCCCCTGTTTGCCCTCCTCACCTGCAAGTAGGAGGGCAAACAGGGGAGGGGCTGTTTCTCTCATCATCAATCGACGAAGGGTTCGTTTCGGGTTGGAGGTCTCCATCGGTCAACGAGGTGCTCTCCTGGGTCCCGGGGGCATCTCCGCGCTCCTCGTCAGAGAGCCAGGGGGCTCGGGGACTTCGAGCCCAGTGACGAAAGAGGGCTCTCCTAACGTTTCCGTGGGTCACGTAAGCAGTTGAGAAAGAGGCGGGACGGTCGGCAACGGATGGACTGGTCGGCCTTGAGCGGTGTGGCCTGAGCGGCGCGTGGGGACGGGCGGCCCTGAGCCAACCGGATAGGCATCAGCTGCCTTCGGGAAAAGCTCCTCCCGGATTGCCCCTCAGAACAGGGACGCGCCGGCGTGCTGGGCGAAGTCGACCAGCGGCTGGGGGACGATCCCGAAGAAGACCGCGCCCGCGGCGGCGATCAACGCGGGGACCGTCAGGTGGAGACGGCGGCCGGCTTCGGGGTCGATCGGGTCGGCCTCCGGCGCAGCGCCGGCAATCGCCGGTGCTGCGCCCGGCGCGGCCTCGCCGGCCGGCCGCATCCACATCGCCGCCACCACCCGCAGGTAGTAGGCGAGGGAGATCATCGTGCCGACCGCGATGAACACGGCGAGCCAGGTGTAGTCGCCGGCGACCAGCGCCTCGATCAGGTACAGCTTGCCGATGAAACCCACCGTCGCAGGGAGCCCCGCGAGCGCCAGCATCGAGATCGTCAGCGGCCAGGCGAGCAGCGGCCGCTCCCGTCCCAGGCCCTGCATCGCGCGAATGTCGTCCCCGTAGGGCGTTTCGCGTTCGCGGGCGACGATCGCGGCAAAGGCCGCGAGGTTCATCAGGGCGTAGCCCGCCAGGTAGAAGACCAGGGCGCTGACGCCGGCCGAGCTGGCGACGACCAGCCCGCCGAGGATGTAGCCGGCCTGGGCAACGCCGGAGTAGCCGAGCAACCGCTTCAGCGAGTCCTGGCCGAGGGCGCCGACATTGCCGACCACGATCGTCACGGCGGCGAGGACCGCCAGGGCGGGCTGCCAGTCGCTTGCCTGCTGCAGGAGCGCGACGTCGAAGAAGCGAACGAAGACGGCGAAGGCCGCGGCCTTGGTGGCGACCGCCATGAAGGCGGTGATCGGCGTCGGCGCACCCTCGTAGACGTCGGGCGTCCACTGGTGGAAGGGAGCGATCGAGGTCTTGAAGGCAAGGCCGACCGCGACCAGCGCGATCCCGACCAGGATCAGCGGGTCTCCGAGCAGTCCCTTGTGGGCAACGCCCGCGGCGATGCCCGCAAAGTCGGTCGAGCCCGATCCGCCGTAGACGAAGGCCATCCCGTAGAGCAGCGTGGCCGAGCCCAGCGAGCCGACGATCAGGTACTTCAGCCCCGACTCGAGCGACTGCTCGCGGCGCAGGTTCGTCGCGCAGAGGATGTAGAGGGGGATCGAGAGGGTCTCGATTGCGACGAAGAACGTGACCAGGTTCTGAGCCTGTGCCAGCAGCGTCATCCCCAGCACCGAGCCGAGCAGCAGCGCGCAGTACTCGCCCCCGCCGGTCTGCTTGGCGGCCGGCTCGCCGATCGAGAGCAGCAGCGCGAAGGCGGCACTGAAGATGGCGATCAGGGAGATCGACACGGCCAGGTCATCGAGGCGCAGCGCGCCGGCGACGAGGTCCGTGGACGCGTTCCACTGCCAGATCAGCAGGCCGGCGGTGACCGCCAGGGTCAGCATCGTCAACCCCGGTGCGGTTCGCCGCAGCGGCCGGATGACAGCCGTGAGGAGAACGACGCAGGCGCCCGCGGTCAGGGCGATGACCGGCGAGAGCCCGGCGTAGTCGATCTGCGGCGCCGTGAAGCTCATCGCTCAGTTCCCTTCCCGCCGGCGGGCGAGTTTCGAGTCGCGTAGATGGCTTCCTCGCCAGTCGACGTCAGCGCTTCGGCGAGCGGCGAGCTCCGCGTCGAAAAAACGCTCTGTTCGCCAACCGGCGGAAGCTGCTTGCCCGGGCCCGGCGCGCTGGTTGCCTTCGCGACCGCCCTGCTGGCCGAGCGATCGGCCCGGTGCAGAATCAGCTGCGGGTAGAGGGCGAGGCCAAGGATGCAGAGGACGAGCGGGGCGAGGACGATTCCGTCGCGCAGGCCGACCTCCCGCGAGACGAGTCCCTCCGGACGGCGGTTGTGCATCGTGCGCTGGTAGAGGCGCAGCGCGTAGTAGGCGGACATCGCCACGCCCGAGATGGCGACGATCGCAAAGACGATCTTGGCCTGGAAGAGCGCGTTGAGGATGTAGAACTCGCCCACGAAGTTGGCGGAGCCGGGCATCGCCAGGGTGGCAAGCGTGACGATCAAGAACAGCGCCGCGAGGACCGGGGCGCGCATCGCCATGCCGCCCATCTCGCGCAGGTCCTCGCTGCCGGAGCGCTCGGCGAGGATCGCGACGATGATGAAGAGGGGCGCGACGACCAGGCCGTGGTTGACCATCTGCAGGACGGCCCCGCTGGCCCCGTCGGCTCGCAGGGCGAAGATCCCAGCCGTGATGAAGCCAAGCTGGGCGACCGAGGAGTAGCCGGCGACCAGCCGGACGTTGGTCTGGGTGAAGGCCATCACCGAGCCGTAGAGGATCGAGGCCAGCGCGATCACCAGCACGACCTCCTGGAACTGGACCGTTGCCGCCGGGAACAGCGGCAGGACGACCCGCAGGAACCCGTAGGCGCCGACCTTGGCCAGGACGCCGGAGAAGACGGCGAGGACAGGCAGCGGCGCGGCGCGGTAGGCGTCCGGCATCCAGCCGTGCAGCAGGAAGGCGGGCATCTTGACCAGGAAGGCCGCGGCGAAGAACCAGAAGATCCAGCGCTGGCTGCCCGCGCCGATCGGCTGCTGGGAGAGGGCGGCGATCGAGAAGGTGATGTGGCCGCCGTCCGCGGCGATGATCGCCGTCGCGATCGCACCGACCAGCATCAGCAGCGAGCCGATCAGCGTGTAGACGATCATCTTCAGCGTCGCCGCCGAGGCCGTCACGCCGTCGGCGCGGTCGCTGCCCCAGACCCCGAAGAGGAAGTAGAAGGGCACCAGCATCAGGTCGAAGAAGAGGACGAAGAGGAGCAGGTCCTGGGCCAGGAAGGACCCCAGGGTCGCGGTCTCGGCGAGCAGCAGCATCAGATAGAAGAGGTGCGGGCGCTCCTGTTCGCGGAAGGCCGCAAACGCGGTTGCGCCGGTCCAGAGCACCGCCGTCAGCAGCACCAGGAAGACGTTGAGCCCGTCGACGCCAAGGCTGTAGTCGACGCCCAGCCCGGAGATCCAGGTGACGTCGACGGTGTCCTGTAGCCCACCGGCGCCGGAATCGAAGCCGGCGACCAGGGCGATGGCAAGGCCGAGCGTGACGACCGCGCCGAGCGTCGCCCAGCGACCGGCCAGGCGCCGTGGCAGGAAGAGACCGATGAGGCCGAAGAGGAGGGGTGTCCAGAGAACCGAGTTGGTCATGAGCTGCTCAGCAGGAAGTAGAGGGCGAGCCCGGCGAAGCCGGCGATCAGCAGCAGCGCGTAGCTGCGCACGAAGCCGCTCTGCGCAAGGCGGACGATGCCGCCCGCGCCGCGCACCGTCTCCGTGGTACCGCTGACCAGGCCGTCGACGACGACCCGCTCGAAGGTGCGGTTGGCGAAGCGCCCGATGCCGAGCGCCGGCCGCACCACCAGCAGGTCGATCGCCTCGTCGAAGTACCACTTGTTGAGGCAGAGGAGGTAGACGGGACGGAGGCGCTCGCGGAACGCGGCGGGCAGCGCCGGTCGCTCCACCCAAAGCAGCCAGGCGGCGGCGATGCCGGTGAGGGTCACCGCGGCGCCGACGGCCAGGCCGGTCCACTCGTGGCCCACCGACGGATGGATCGCGGCCAGCGGCGAGTCGCGGAAGACCGGCTCGAGGAAGCTGAAGAGGACGTCGGTGACGCCCGGGATCTGGATCAGGCCGGCGAACAGCGCGCCCACCGCCAGCACCGACATCGCCGCTGCCATCGGCCAGGACTGCTCGGCGATGTGGTGTTCGGCGCCAGGGAAGCCGACGTCGCTGTCCTCGGCCTCACCGGTCGCCGGGTTCTCGGCCTCGGCGTGGTGGAGGTGCCCGGTGTCGATCAGCTCCTGAGCCTCGGAGCAGGGCTTGCCGGGCAGCACCCGGAAGATCAGCCTGAACGTGTAGAGCGTGGTGAGGAAGGCACCGACGTAGCCGCCGATCGCCATCCACTCGTACATGCCGCCGCGCGCCTCGGCGTAGGAGAGGATCGAGTCCTTGGAGAAGAAGCCCGAGGTTCCCGGGAAGGCGGCCAGCGCCAGGCCACCGACGAGCAGCATCACCGAGGTGAACCGCATCGCCTTCCAGAAGCCGCTCATCCGGTCGATGTCCTGGCGGTTCGCCATCGCCGAGATGATCGAGCCGGCCGCCATGAAGAGCAGCGCCTTGAAGAAGGCGTGGGTCATCAGGTGGAAGAGGCCCGCCGAGTAGGCGCCGATCGAGACGCCCATGATCATGTAGCCGATCTGGCTCATCGTCGAGTAGGCGATGACCCGCTTCAGGTCGGTCACCGCGATCGCGATCGTGCCGGCGACCAGCAGCGTCACCAGGCCGACGAAGGCGCCGACGTCGGCGGCGGTCGGCGCCAGGTAGAAGAGGACGTGGGTGCGGGCGATCAGGTAGACGCCGGCGGTGACCATCGTCGCCGCGTGGATCAGCGCGGAGACGGGCGTCGGGCCCTCCATCGCATCTGGCAGCCAGGTGTGGAACGGGATCTGCGCCGACTTCGCGAAGGCGCCGACCAGCAGCAGCAGGCAGATCGCGGTGATCGTCCACTCACCCCGCTGGAAGGCTTCGGGCGCCTGGGCGAAGACGGCGCCGTAGTCGAAGGTCCCCAGCTCGCGGAAGATCAGGAAGGCCGCGAGGACGAGGCCGATGTCGCCGACGACGTTGATCACGAAGGCCTTCATCCCGGCGCCGGTCGCGGTGCTGCGCCGGTACCAGAAGCTGATCAGCGCGTAGGAGGCGAAGCCGACGAAGGCCCAGCCGACGATCAGCATCGCGAAGTTGCCGGCCAGGACCAGGGTCAGCATCGAGAAGACGAAGAAGTTGAGGTAGCTGAAGAAGCGGTGATAGCCCTCGTCGGAGCGCATGTATCCGAACGAGTAGAGGTGGATCAGCGTCGAGACCCCGGTGACGACGAGGATCATGAAGGCCGACAGCTGGTCGACGTAGATGCCGAGCTTGATGTCGAGCCCGGCGGCGCTCGCGTAGTCCCACAGCGAGGAGGCGTGGTGGCGCGCGTCGGGCTCCTGCCCGAGCAGGTTGACGAGCACCCCGATCGCGCAGACGAAAGCGAGGCCGACCGCCAGCGTGCCGATCGCGCCGGCGACCCGCGCCGGGAGCACCCGGAAGCCGAGCGAGACGACGATCGAGCCGAGCAGCGGGAGGAGGAGGACCAGCCAGGCCCAGGCGGTGGCGCTCATCCGCGCAGCTCCCTCAGCTCGTCGACGTCAAGCGGCAGGCGGCGGCGGAAGATCGCCACGATCAGGCCGAGGCCGACAACCACCTCGCAGGCGGCGACCACCATCACGACGAGGGCGAACACCTGGCCCTCCTGGTTGCCGACCATGCGGCTGAAGGCGACCAGCGCGAGGTTGCCGGCGTTCAGCATCAGCTCCAGGCAGAGCAGGATCACGACCGGGCTGCGACGGATCAGGACGCCCATCGCGCCAACCACGAACAGCAGGCTCGAGAGGACGACGTACCACTCGATGCTCATGCCGCACCACCTCCGGCGGGTGAGGGAGGTGGGGAACCCTCCTCACTCGGAAGTCGGCCGGAAGCGCCGTTGCCGTCCGATGCCGTGTTCTGTGCCGATTCCGCAAAACGTTTGGAGGGAACCCCACCCCCCTCACCCGCCCCAGGCGTTTGGGAGCGGGATGCGAGTACTACGGCGCCCACTGCTGCCAGGAGCAGGAGGATCGAGGAGGCCTCGAAGGGAACGAGGAACTTTTCGAGCAGCAGGTAGCCGATCGCGGCCGGGTCCCCAAAGCCGGGTCCCAGCTTCGGCCCGTCGCCGCCGAGCGCCAGCAGCGAGGAGCCCAGCACGGCGATCGCCAGCTCGACGAGCAGGGCGATGCCGAGCAGCGGGGCGAGGAATCGCTGGCCGGGGATTGGCTCCCAGGCCGACTCCTCGCCGCCTCCCACGTAGGCGACGACGAAGACGTAGAGCACCATCACCGCCCCGGCGTAGACGACCACCTGGGCGGCCGCGACGAAGGCCGAGCTGAGCAGCAGGAAGAGGACAGCCAGCGAGAAGAGATGGACGATCAGCGCCAGCACGCTGTAGAAGGGGTTGCGCAGGGCGATCACGCCGATCGCGCCGGCAAGGGCGCCGAGGGCTGCCGCGAAGAAGAGGACCGCTTCCACTACTCGCCGCCGGCTTTCAGCGGCGCCCGCTCGAGCGGCTCGGCGAGCAGCATCTCCTTGGTGAAGATCAGGTCGCCGCGGTCGTAGTCGGCCATCTCGTAGTCGTGGCCCATCGTGATCGCGTCGAAGGGGCAGGCGATCTCGCAGTAGCCGCAGAAGATGCAGCGCGAGAGGTTGATCTCGTAGACCGCCGCGAACCGCTCGCCGGCCGAGACCCGCTCGCCGGGGACGTTCTCCGCGGCGACCACGCGGATGCAGTCCGCCGGGCAGGCGGCTGCGCACAGCGAGCAGCCGACGCACTTCTCCAGGCCGGTGTCCTCGAAGCGGTGCAGTTTGTGACGGCCGCGAAAGCGCGGGTAGACGGGGGTCTTCTCCTCGGGGTACTGGATCGTCAGCGGACCCTCGATGAGGCGCGCCATCGTCGTCTTCAGGCCGCGCAGCGTCTCGCCGAAGGCCCGGTAGGCGCCGGCGACACCGCCCGGCTCGGGCCCGCGCTGGATCTCGACCACGTCCTGGTCCTTCAGGTAGGGGAACTCGCTCACGTGACCACCACCAGCACAGCGGTGACGAGGACGTTGAGGGTCGCCAGCGGCAGCAGGACCTTCCAGCCGAGGCTCATCAGCTGGTCGTAGCGCAGCCGCGGCAGCGTCGCCCGCACCCAGATGAAGAACAGCACCAGGCCGAGCATCTTGGCCAGCATCCAGATCGGGTCGAGGAAGCTGGGGCCGGGGCCCATCCAGCCGCCGAGGAAGATCGCGGCGGCGATCCCAGAGACGACGATGATCTCCATGTACTCGACCAGCAGGAAGCTGCCGAAGCGCATCCCGCCGTACTCGGTCATGAAGCCCTGGACCAGTTCGGCGTCCGCCTCGGGCATGTCGAACGGGGTGCGGTTCGTCTCGGCGAAGCCGGCCAGCATGAAAATCAGGAAGCCGACGAACTGCGGCACGATGAACCAGACCCCGCCCTGCGCGTGGACGATGTCAACCAGCGAGAGCGAGCCGCCCATGATGATCGCTCCGAGCAGCGCCAGGCCCATCGAGACCTCGTATGAGATCAGCTGCGCGGCGCCTCGCATCGCGCCGAGCAGGCTGTATTTCGAGCCCGACGCCCAGCCGCCCAGCAGCACTCCGTAGAAGGCGATCGAGCCAACCGCGAAGAAGTAGAGGATGCCGATCGGGACATCGATTCCGTAGAGGCCGACGCCGTGCTGCACGTCGCCCCAGGGGATGATCGCCAGCGCCAGGACGCCGGAGAGGACCGGCAGCAGCGGTCCGAGCACGAACAGGGTGGGAATCGCGTTCGCCGGTCGGAAGGCCTCCTTGCCGAGCAGCTTGCCGACGTCGGCGAGCGGCTGCAGGATCCCGAACGGGCCGACCCGGTTGGGCCCGTAACGATGCTGGAAGCGGCCGATCAGCTTCCGCTCGAGGACCGTCATCAGCGGCAGGATCGCGAAGATCACGCCGAAGATCACCAGCGACTTGACGATCATCACCCAGGTCGCTTCGACGAAGCCGGTGGCGGCGAGCGGGATCAAGCGCTCACCTTCGCGATCTCGACCATGACCGGTCCGCCGTTCAGCAGGCCGTTCGCGTTGTTCTCGGCCGTGCCCTCGACCAGGAAGCAGGTTCCCTCCTGCATCCGTTCCCTGACGGCCACCCGCGCCTGCACGCTGGTTCCGTTCTGGGCGACGCTCACCTTGTCACCCGTCTTCACGCCGAGCCGCTCCGCGTCGGCCACCGATACCTCGACCCGCTGCTGGGGCGCCAGGAACTTCAGCGGCGGGTTCAGCTCGGTGATGGGGCCCGCCCAAAGGTCCCGGTATGTGCCCAAGGCGAAGGGCTCCACCGGCACCCCCTCCTCACTCGGAAGTCGGCCGGAGGCGGCGTCGCCGTCCGAGCGCGCGGTCGGTGCCGATTCCGCAAAACGTTCGGAGGGGGAACCGGCGTCACCCCCCATGGGACCGTCCGCGGAAGCTGGGAGCGCAGAGGCGGCGTCGCGATCTTGCCAGCGGATGCCGCGGCCGGCGATCTCGGCATCGTCGATGCCGGCGTAGAACGGGACGACGCCGGTGAGGGCAGCCAGAGCGGCGGGCTGGGAATCGATCCCGGTGTCGTGGTCGAGCGCCAGCGACAGCTCGGCGAGCACGCCCCAGCCCGGCCGGATGTCGCCGGGCCGCGAGGCGCTCGGGCGGACCCGCTGCAGGCGGCCGTCGGGGTGGGTGACCGTGCCGTCTTTCTCGGCGTGCGTCTCGAGCGGGAAGACGACGTCGGCCCGGGCGGTTGTCGCGTTCTCGAACATCGAGAAGGCGACGACGTGGTCGGCGGTCGCCAGCGCCCGCTCCCAGGCCTCGCTGTCGGGAAAGTCGCGCAACGGGTCGACACCGAAGAGGACCACGGACTTCAGCTCGCCCGACTCGAGCGCCGCCCGAATCTCCTCGGTCGACTTTCCGACGAACGCTGCATTTGCCCCGTATGACGTGGTCAATGCAGCGCGTGTGTCGAGTGAGTCAGAGGCGGACGGCTCCGCCAGGCCCGGACCGGCGTCGGAAAGACAGCCAACCTCGCGCAGCCCGCGGCCGTTGGCCAGCTCGGGAATCTCGAGGAGCCCGGCGCCATCGGCATCGGATAGCTGCAGCGCGGCGGCGACATCGAGCAGGGCGCGCACGGCCCGCTCGCCCTCGCGGCCGATCCGCTCTCCCCAGACCACCACGACCCGCCCGGCACCGCGCAGCACCTCGGCGACCGGCGCGGCCTCGCCGCTATCGCCGGCCAGGCGCAGGCAGGCGGCCAGCTCCGAGAGGAAGAGGGTGGCACCGCCCGGCGCGTAGCGCGTCGCCGCCGCGGCGCCGCCGTCGAGCGCCGTCGGGCGGTCGGTGGCGACCGCCAGCCGGGTGCCGTTGCGCCGCATCGCCTTGCGGATCCGCAGGTCGACGATCGGCGAGCTGTGCAGCGGGTCGGTGCCGACCACGAGGATCGCATCGGCCGTGTCGATGTCGCGCACTCTGGCCGAGACCTCCGGGCGCGAGAGATGCAGCAGCGCCGCCCTGCCGGGGCCGCGCGAGATGCGCGACTCGACGTGCGGAGAGCCGAGCGCCTCGCGCATGATGCGCTGCAGTAGGTAGCCCTCCTCGTTGGAGGCGTCGCCGGCGATCGCCGCGCTGGCCGCGCCGGTCGCGCGCAGGCCGTCCGCCGCGGCGGCGATCGCCTCCACCCAACCGACGGTCGCACGGCCGCGCACCCGCGGCTCGCTGACCCGCTCGGAGGCGGCGAACATCCCGAAGCCGTAGCGGCCGCGGTCGCACAGCCAGCCGTCGTCGACCTCGGAGTTGTCGCGGGCGAGGACCCGTTTCACCTGCTCGTCGCGGACCGTGAAGTTGACGTTGCACTGGCTCGGGCACAGCGTGCAGACCGAGCCCGCCTGCTCGATGTCCCAGGGCCGGGCGCGGAACCGGTAGGTGTAGTTGGTCAGCGCCCCGACCGGGCAGAGGTCGGTGATGTTGCCGTGGAAGGGAGCGATGTAGGGGCGGTCGTCGAAGGTTCCGACGTAGGTGCGGTCGCCGCGCTCCAGCAGCTGCAGCTGCGCGTCCTCGGAGATCTCCTGGCTGAAGCGCACGCAGCGGTAGCAAAGGATGCAGCGCTCGCGGTCGATCGCAACCAGCGGGCTGAGCGGCAGCGGCTTCTCGAAGTGGCGCTTGGGGTCGGTGACGCGGCTTTTGCCGGGCCCCCAGCCCATCGCGATGTCCTGCAGCGGGCACTCGCCGCCCTTGTCGCAGACGGGGCAGTCGAGCGGGTGGTTGACGAGCAGGAACTCGACCACCGCGTTCTGGGCTTCCTTGACCTCGTCGGTGCGAGTGTTGACGACCATCCCGTCGCGCACCGGGGTCGAGCACGAGGTCTGCAGTTTCGGGATCCCCTCGATCTCCACCAGGCACATGCGGCAGGCGCCAACCGGGGCGCCGAGCTTCGGCTCGTAGCAGAAGACCGGGATCTCGACATCGCCTCGTTTGCAGGCGTCATGCAGCATCTCGCCCTCGCGCGCGGCGATCTCGCGGCCGTCGACGACGATCGTCACCTCGCGGCTCACGTCGACGCTCCCAGGGTCTCGGGGGCGCCCTGCGCCACTGCGATCCTGCCCGGCTCCTCGAGCGGGGCGCCACCGGCCGAGGCGATGACCGCCTCGAACTCCTCGCGGAATTTGCTGACCATCGCGCTGACCGGCATCGCCATCGCGTCGCCCAGCACACAGAGGCAGTGACCCATGATGTTCTTCTGGACCGAGCTGATGATGTCGAGGTCCATCGGCGTCGCCTCGCCGCGCACCACCCGCTCGAGCATCTTCACCGTCCAGTTGGTGCCCTCGCGGCAGGGGGTGCACTTGCCGCAGGACTCGTGGTGGTAGAAGCGCGCCGTGCGCAGCGCCATATGGGGAATCGAGACCGAGTCGTCGGCGACGATGATCGAGCCCGAGCCGAGCATCGAGCCCGCTTCAGCCATCGCCTCGAAGCTGTAGGGGAGGTCGAGCTCGGCCGGCGTGAGGACCGGCGAGGAGGAGCCGCCGGGATAGAAGGCCTTAACGGCGCGGCTCTCGAGCGGGCCGCCGGCCAGGTCGTAGACCAGCTCGCGGATCGGCATCCCCAGCTCGACCTCGTAGTTCCCCGGCCGCCGCACGCAGCCCGAGACCGAGACCACCTTGGTCCCCGGCGACTGCTCGGTGCCAAAGCCGCGGAACCACTCGGCACCGTGGGCGACGATGCGCGGCACGTTGGAGAGCGTCTCGACGTTGTTGATCAGGGTCGGGCCGCCGTAGAGGCCCTGCACGGCGGGGAAGGGCGGCTTCAGGCGCGGGTTGCCGCGCTTGCCCTCGAGTGCGTCGAGCAGCGCCGTCTCCTCACCGCAGATGTAGGCGCCGGCGCCCCGGTGGACGACCAGCTCCAGGTCGCGACGGCTGCCGAGGATGTCGGTGCCGAGGTAGCCGGCCCCGTAGGCCTCCGCCACCGCCTCGTCGAGGATGTCGGCCTGCTGGTCGTACTCGCCGCGGATGAAGATGAAGGCCTTGGTGGCGTCGGCGGCGAGCGCCGCGATCGCGATTCCCTCGACCAGCTGATGCGGGTTGCGAGTCATAAGCTCGCGGTCCTTGAAAGCGCCCGGCTCGGACTCGTCCGCGTTGCAGCAGAGGTACTTCTGCATGTGGCCGCGCGGCAGGAAGGAGGCCTTTTTGCCCATCGCGAAACCGGCCCCGCCACGGCCTCGCAGTCCCGAGTCTTCGAGTTCCTTCAGCACCTCGTCCTGTTCCATCTCCCGGTAGACACGCTCGAGCGTCCCGTAGCCGCCGTAGCTGCGATAGCCGGCCAGAGTTCGCAGGCTCGGGTCCTCGGCGTGCTTGAGGAGGACGCGCGTCTCAGGCACGGTCGTCACCTGTCGGGGATTCGCCGCCGTCCCGCGTCGGCTCGGTGTCGCCGGCCAGCGATCGCTTCTGAAGAGCCTTGTCGGGCAGCACGTCCTCGCCCGCACGGAGCTGCTCGATCGCGGTCTTCGCGTCCTCGGGGTCAAGCGGGCCGAAGTAGCGCTCGTCGATCGAGGCCATCGGAGCGATGTCGCAGGCACCCAGGCACTCGAAGCGCGTCAGGTGGACGTCTCCGCCGGGCGAGGTGACGCCGTGGCGCGCCTCGTCGGGGTCGCAGCCCGTCGCCTCACAGAAGGCCTTGAGCAGCTCGTCGCCACCCCGCATCCAGCAGCTGATGTTCGTGCAGACGGCCACCTTGTGGTCCCCGACCGGCGCGGTGTGGAAGAGGTCGTAGAAGCTGGCGACCGATTCCAGGTAGCCGGGCGTCACCCGCATCACCGCCGCCGCCTGACGGATCCCGTCCGGCGTGCACCAGCCGTAGCGCCGTTGCACGGCCCACAGTGCCGGGATCGAGGCCGATTTCCGGTCGGGGTAGCGCCCCATCAGCTCCTCGATGTGCGCCTTCAGCTCCGGCGGGCAGTTGACCTCGTGCAGCTCGGGTATCTCCTCCGGGGCGCGGTCCGGCACCCGCCCCTCGGTCAGCGCGACATCGACCGGCAGGCGGCTCATCGGTCCACCCCGCCGAGGATCGGGTCGAGCATGCCGAGGCTGGCGATCATGTCGGCGACGTAGCTGTCGACTGCCATGTCGCGGAACGCCTGCAGGTTGACGAAGGACGCGTCGCGGAAGTGGACTCGAGCCGGCTTCGAGGAGCCGTCGGCGACGACGAAGCAGCCCAGCTCGCCGCGCGGCGACTCGATCGAGTAGTAGACCTCGCCGGGCGGCACGCGATAGCCCTCGGTGACCAGCTTGAAGTGGTGGATCAGCGACTCCATCGAGGTGGAGAGCTCCGAGCGGGGCGGCAGCACGTACTTGCGGTCGTCGGCGATGTAGGGGCCCTCCGGGAGCCCGTCGAGCGCCTGCTCGATGATCCGCACCGACTCGACCATCTCCGCCAGCCGCACCCGGTAGCGGTCGTAGTTGTCGCCGACAGTGCCGACCGGGATCTTGAACTCCATCTCCGGGTAGGCGAGATAGTCGAACGCCTTGCGCAGGTCCCAGGGCTCACCGGCGGCGCGCAGCAGCGGCCCGGTGACGCCGAGCTCGAGCAGCCGCTCGCGCGGCACGATCCCCGTCCCCTTGGTCCGCGAGAGGAAGATCTCGTTGCGGTCGAGGAGCGCCTGGTACTGGGTGACCCGCACCGGCATGTCGGCGATGAACTCGCGCAGCTTCGCCTCGAAGTCCAGCGGGATGTCCTCGATCACGCCGCCGACCTGGAAGTAGCGGGTGTGCATTCGCTGGCCGGTGGCCATTTCGAACAGGTCGAGGATCTTGTCGCGCTCGCGGAAGCAGTACCAGAGCATCGAGATCGCACCGAGGTCGAGCGCCGTCGTGCCCAGCCAGACGAGGTGGGAGTGGATCCGGTTGAGCTCGAGGAAGAGCGTCCGCAGGTAGCGGGCGCGGGGCGGAATCTCCAGTCCGATCAGTCGCTCGACCGCGCCGCAGTAGGCCTCCATCTGGAAGAAGTAGGAGACGTAGTCCATCCGCTCCACGAAGGGGATGACCTTCCAGTAGCTCTTGTCCTCGCAGGACTTTTCGATCCCCGTGTGGACGTAGCCGATCACCGGCCGCAGGTCGCGCACCACCTCGCCTTCGAGATCGACCACGAGCCGCAGCACCCCGTGCGTGGCGGGATGGTGCGGTCCGATGTTGATCGTCATGACCTCGGTATCGACCCGGTCGCTGTGGGCGTGGCGCGCAGGGGAGGTCGCCGGCGGGTGAGCCGGGGGGCCACCCTGTGCGACCGGACCCGCGGCCGAAGAGCTGGTCCCTTGCGCCTCAGCCATAGTTCCGCTCGTTGTGGGTGAAGGTGACGGGCTCGCCGCCGATCGGGAAGTCGCGGCGCTGCGGCCAGCCGACGTAGTCCTCGGGCAGCAGGATCCGCGTCAGGTTCGGGTGGCCGTTGAAGACGATTCCGAAGAAGTCGAAGACTTCCCTCTCCTGAAACTCGGCCGTCGGGAAGAGCCCCACGCACGAGTCGACTTCGGGGAGTCGGCTGCCGTTGCTCTGCGGGTGGTGTGCAGGGTCGGTTGCCGGCGGGTGAGCCGGGGGGCCACCCTGTGCGACCGGACCCGCAGCCGCTGCGGCCGGGTCGTCCAACAGCGCCTTCACGCGGAGGCGCTCGACCCGGTCGCGGTTGAGGAGCTCGTAGTGGACCGCGAAGCGGGGGGTGGATGGAAGGTAGTCGGCGGCGTGGAGGCTGGAGAGGAAGCTGTAGCCCTGCTCCGGCGCGTCGCGCAGCCAGGTGAGCACGGCGATGATCTGGGTTGGGTCGACGACAAGCGCCGGCTGCTCGCGATCGAAGCCGGTGTCGAGCACGGCACCGGGGAGATCCTGCTCGATCTCACCGCGGATCAGCTCCAGCCCGGGGGCGTCAGGCATGGATCAGCTCCCGGGCGGTCTCGTAGGCCTCCGCCGCTTCGAGGCTGGGCTTGCTGGCCGCCCCGCCGCGCGCCCACTCCTCGGTGCCGAGGGCGTTGTAGCGCTGCCGCCAGCCCTGGTCGGGGTTGCCTTTGATCTTGCGCTGCAGCTTGGTGAAGCCGTAGAGCACCGCCTCGGGCCGGGGCGGGCAGCCGGGAATGTGCATGTCGATGGGCATGAACTTGTCGGCGCCCTGGACGACCGCGTAGTTGGCGAACATGCCGCCGCTCGAGGAGCAGGCGCCCATCGAGATCGCCCATTTCGGCTCCAGCATCTGGTCGTAGAGGCGGCGGATGACCGGCGCCATCTTGATCGAGACCCGGCCCGAGAGAATGATCATGTCGGCCTGGCGAGGGGAGGCGCGCAGCGCCTCGGCGCCGAAGCGGGCCAGGTCATAGCGCGCGGTTACGATCGAGATCGGTGCCTCGATCGCGCAGCAGGCCAGGCCGAAGGTGAGCGGGAACATCGAATTCGCCCGTGCCCAGCCGAGCATCTTGTCGAAGCGGGTCATCACGACCCGCTCTTCCACGTAACGCTCCAGCTCCTCGCCCTCGAGCGTTCCCCGCAGCATGTCCCGGGCCCTCAACTGATGCCCGCGCATGCCCTGGCGCTCTACCTCCAATCCAGCGCTCCCTTCCGCCAGACATAGGCAAACGCAACGAGCAGCAAAATCACGAAGACGACCAGCTCGCCGAGGACGAAAACGCTGTCGGCTCCCTTCAGGATCACGCCAATCGGATAGAGGAAGACGACCTCGATGTCGAAGAGGATGAAGAGCATTGCGACCAGGTAGAAGCCGACACCCAAGCGAACGCCGCTGGAGGCGGGCACCGGGATGCCGGACTCATACGGCTCCGCCTGGCGAACGCGCGCCGCGGTGAGCCGCTTCGGGCGCCGGGGACCGACCAGGTGGTTGAGCATCACGAAGGCGCCGCCCACGGTGCCCCCGAGCAGGGCAAAGACGAGTATCGGCAGGTAGCTCTTCAGCATTTGAGTCCGCCGCGGGACCTTTGCCGGGCTCTGTGCGCGCTCCGGCTGCCCGCGTGCAGACGGTGTTATACACCCACCTTGTGACACATTGCTACATAGTGATTTTCCGCATCAGCAAGCCGAATCCCGACCCTTTTGGGCGGATATGACGATGAGTTGGCCCCTTTTTGGCTTGAACAGGGGAGACCGGGGCTCCGCGCCCGCCCGGGAAGGGGACAAGCGATGGCGGATGTCCATCTCGTCGTTGGCGTCGCACTAATCATTCTTAATCTTTTCGCCGGCCTGTTTGGCGGAATTGCCTGGCTCCGGGACCGACCCTCGGTGCCCTTCTGGTACCTGCTGCGCGCCGCCCAAGCGTCGGTCTTCCTGCAGGCAATGCTCGGGGGCCTTCTGGTCTTCACCGACCACAAGCCCAGCAACGACCTCCACTACCTGTACGGGCTCCTCCCCCTCCTCGTCTCCTTCCTCGCCGAGGGAGCGCGGGCCGGCGCGGCCGAACGGGAGCTGGGGGACGTCGACTTCGAATCGCTCCCCGCCGAGAGCCAGCGGTCGCTGGCGCTGTCAATCGTCCGCCGCGAGATGGGGATCATGGCGGTCAGCTGCGGGGTCATCCTTTTCCTCGCCCTGCGCGCAGCGACGACCAGCGGCGCCTTCTGAGCGATACCCCGCGACCCCATGGGACCTATCTCACTGACGCTGCCCGCTTCACCCAGGCCCCAGCCGCTCCGACCAGACCACCTCCGCTCCGTTCGTCATTTGTACCGCTCTGCGACACAAAGAGCGAACGGAGTTCGTGTCCGCCCCTCGGGCCACATCTCGCGGGACGACGCCGGCGGCCGCTGATCGCCCGGGTCCTACACAGCCTCCCCCTGCTTGCCCTCCTCACCTGCAAGTAGGAGGGCAAGCAGGGGGAGGCTGTTTCTCTCAGCAATCATCGTGGGGTTCGTTTCGGGTCCCAGGGGCCATTTCTTTGCCCAGGGGCAGGCTCCCTATCTACCGAGATAGCGCATGGCGGGTTGGCTCCAACTCGCTCGTTTTGCGCCCGCTGGTCGCTTTGCCACCGCGGACGGTGGTCAAAAGACCATTCGATGAAGAAACCGGGGCCTCAGCTCAGCGCGCCGTACTCGCCCGCGTGGAAGACGAGTGGGTCGCCCTCGATCGCCTCCAGCTCGACCACCTCGCCGGTGACGATCACATGGTCGCCGCCGGCAATCACGTCGTGAAGCTCGCAGGCGACCCAGACAAGGGCGCCGTCGATCACCGGGACGCCCGCCCGTTCCCGCCAAGCGATACCGGCCCACTTTTCGGCGACCGGAACCTTGGTGGCGAAGGAGCGAGCGATCTGTGCCTGGCCGGCGTGCAGCACGCTGATCGCAAAGCGGTTGGCCGCCTGCACAGCGAGCAGCGTGCGGGAACCGCGGTCAAGACAGGCGAGCATCAGCATCGGCTCAATCGACAGCGAGCAGACGGCGTTCGCCGTGGCGCCGGCCGGTCCGCCGGGCCCGGTCGCGGCCACCACCGTGACCCCGGTGGGCAGCATCCCCATTGCAGCACGGAAACGAGCGGGGTCGGGCGGACTCATCCTGGTCCAGACAATATGATGCCCGCCGGGTGCGAGCAGCTCTAGCCACAGCCCTGGCCGTAAGCGCCGCCGTTGGACTCAGCGCCTGCGGATTTGGCGAAGAGGGAATCGCCCTCTCCAAGAACGACCCGAACTACAACGGGGCCGTCCTCTTTGCCACGCACTGCTCCGGTTGCCACACGCTGAAGACCGCCGGCGCGCAGGGAACGGGGAATCGCAGCGTGCGCACGCAGGGGCCGAACCTCGATCAGCGAACCGAGACCTACGACGATGCTCTCTTCGCGATCCAGAACGGCGGCTTCTCCGGCGCGATCATGCCTCAGAACATCGTGGTGGGCTCCGAGGCCGAAGCGGTGGCCAGCTTCGTCGCCAAGTACGCCGGGCAGGAAGCCGAAACCACACCGCGCCCAGGCGCGAGCTCGCCCTGACGTTTCGCCCGAATGCTCGACCTGAAACTGATTCGCTCCGAGCCTGAGCGGGTCAAGACGGCGCTCGCCCGTCGTGGCGCCGCCGAGGGAGTCGACGAGCTGTTGGCTCTCGACGCTCGCCGCCGCGAGCTGCTGCCCCAGATCGAGGGCGCCCAGGCGGAGCGCAAGTCGCTGTCGGCGCGGATCGGCGAGGCGAAGAAGCAGGGCGAGGACGCCGCGGAGCTGATGGGCGAGGTCCAGGCGCTGAAGCAGACAATCGAGACCGGCAGGGCCGAGCTGGAGACCGTCGAGGCCGATCTCAAGCGGATCGCGGCGGCCCTCCCGAACCTGCCCGACCCCGATGCCCCGGACGGGATGACCGAGGAGGACGCGGTCGTCGTTCGCAAGATCGGCGAGCGACCCGACTTCGACTTCGAGCCGCGCGACCACCTCGAGATCGGAACCGAGTTGGGCCTGATCGACATGGAGGCCGGGGCACGGCTGGCTGGTTCCCGCTTCGCCTATCTCAAGGGAGACCTTGTCCTGCTGGAGCTGGCACTGGTGCGCTTCGCGATCGACCTCGTCCGCAAGGAGGGCCACGAACCCGTCGTGCCACCGGTTCTGGTCCGCGAAGAGGCGCTCTTCGGCACCGGCTTCCTACCCGGCGATCGCGACCAGATCTACGAGGTCCCCAAGGACGACCTGTTTCTGGTCGGCACCTCGGAGGTCTCCCTGGCAGCCCTGCACGCCGACCAGATCCTCGCTGCGGAGGAGCTTCCCCTGCGCTATGCGGGCTTCTCGACCTGCTTCCGGCGCGAGGCCGGCGCCGCCGGCCGGGACACCCGCGGCATCTTCAGGGTCCACCAGTTCGACAAGGTTGAGATGTTCTCGTTCGTGGAGCCGCCGCAGGCGACGGCGGAGCACGAGCGCCTGCTCGCGATCGAGGAGCGAATCCTCAGCGAGCTCGAGATTCCCTATCGGGTCGTCGACGTCGCGGCGGGCGACCTCGGCGCGCCGGCGGCGAGGAAGTTCGACTGCGAGGCATGGATTCCCAGCCAGGGCCGCTACCGCGAGCTCACGTCGTGCTCGAACACCACCGACTACCAGGCGCGCCGGCTCGGTTGTAGGTATCGACCGGCAGAGGGAGAAACGCCACAGGCGGTGCATACGTTGAACGGAACCGCGGTGGCGGTTGGGAGAACGATCATCGCCCTGATCGAGAACCGCCAAGAGCAGGACGGCGCGTTCACGGTACCGAATACTTTGCATTCGTACGGTGTCCCTGAGAAGATCGGAGCATCATGAACACGGACCGGAGCGTCAGTGCGGATCGAGCGGAGCTCGGGCCCGTTATGAGCTGGGAGTGTGAGGCCCTGTCATGAGCACCACGGTCAGAGAGGCGAAACGAGTTGTTCTCTGTGACGATCACGAGATCGTCCGAGAGGCAATCAAGGCGCGGATGGCCAGCTCAAGCGCCCTGGAGATCGTCGGCGAGGCGGGGAACGGTCGCGATGTCGTCAACGTGGTCAAAGAGCTCGAACCCGACGTTCTGATCATCGATGTCGAGCTTCCCAAGCGCGACGGGATCGAGGCCACCAAGGAGGTCCTCAAGGTTCGCCCACGGACCAAAGTCATCATCTTCACGGCCCATGCCCAGCCGGACCTGCTGGCGCTGGCGCTGCGCGCCGGCGCCTCGGGCTACGTGCTGAAGTCGGCACCCGCCGAGGACATCGCCCGGGCCGTCAAAGCGGTGACCAGCGGCAACACCTTCCTGGGCGGCGACTTCGCGGGGGGCAAGCCCTCGGAGGTCGAGAAGCTTCTCGACCTCTCCCCGCGCGAGCGCCAGATCCTCGAGCTGCTCGCCGAGGGGCTGCGCGTCAAAGAGATCGCGGAGCGGCTCGGGCTGAGCCCGGCGACGGTCCACACCCATGTCCGCAACGCAATCGCCAAGCTCGAGGTCGACACCCGCACCGAGGCGGTCGCCCTCGCGGTGCGCTTCAGCTACCTGGGCGCCGGGGGCGGCATCAAATAGGCCGCTGGAGGGAGTGGCCCACCCCGCCCTCTCTCACTCGCGATCGAACGTCAGCGCGCAGCCGTTGATGCAGTAGCGCTGTCCGGCGGGCCCCGGCCCGTCGTCGAAGACATGGCCGAGGTGGGCGTCGCAGTGCTTGCAGACCACCTCGGTGCGGCGCATGAACAGGCTGTCGTCGGGCCGCAGCTCGACGTGCTCGAGGTTGACCGGCTCGGTGAAGCTGGGCCAGCCGGTGCCGGAGTCGAACTTCGTCTCGGAGGAGAAGAGCTCCGTTCCGCAGCAGACGCACGTGTAGGTGCCGTCGCCCTTCTCGTCCCAGTGGGGACCCGTGAAGGCGCGCTCGGTTCCCGCCCGGCGCGTCACGTCGTACTGCTCGGGAGTGAGCCGCTCGCGCCACTCCTCGTCTGATTTCTCGATCTTGGGCATGAACCAAGGTTAGAGAGCGGGGACGGCGAACTCTGCCATCGCTCCATAGGATGCGCCGCCATGTCCGCTGCCTTCTACGAGAAGCATGGCGACGAGTTCGTCGCCACCGAGTTGACGCGGGGACCATGGGACCCCGGCGCCCAGCACGCCGGGCCGCCGGCGGCGCTGCTCGGGCGCGAGATCGAGCGGGTCGGGGGCGCCGCGGGCTTCCAGGTGGGCCGGATCACCTTTGAGATCCTCGGACCCGTGCCGATCGGCCCGGTTCGGGTCGAGGCCGAGGTGGTGCGGCCGGGCCGCAGCGTGCAGATGATCGAGACCTCGCTGAGCAGCGGCGAGGGCACCGCGATGCGGGCGAGAGCATGGCGGATTCGCACCGAAGCGGTCGAGCTTCCGGCCGAGGCGATCACCCAACCGGCCGCGCCGCCCGGCCCCGAGGAGGGTGAGCCATTCGAGTTCTTTCCGACCGGCCAGGCGGTCGGCTACCACACCGCGATGGAGGGCCGATCGGTGGCGGGGGGGTTCCTGGAGCCGGGTCCGGCGACGATGTGGATGCGCATGCGGTACCCGCTCGTCGCGGGCGAGGAGCCGACTCCGCTGCAGCGCGCTTTGGTGGCGGCCGACGTCGGCAACGGGATCAGCGCCGTGCTCGACTGGCGCCGCTACGTGTTCATCAACGTCGACCTCAGCGTGCACCTCGAGCGAATGCCCGAGGGAGAATGGGTCTGCGTGGACGCGGTCACCCTGCCGCAGCCGAACGGGATCGGCACCTGCGAGTCGGTGCTCTCCGACCGGCGCGGCCGCATCGGCCGGGCCGCCCAGACGCTGCTGGTCGCACAGCGCGACTGACGCCTCGCGCGGGGGATTTCGACAATCAATCGGCGAGAGGGTCTTTTGCGGGGCACTGGGCGCGGCGTCCGCGCTCCCGCTTGGAAATCAGTCGTCTCAGCCCGCGGAGCGGGCGGCCAGCAGGGCGCGGCCTCGGCTGGAGATCGTCAACGCGATCGTCGCCGAGGAGGCCAGGGCAACTGCCGCACCGAATAGAAAGGCACCCTCGTAGTCGCTGAGCGAGGCCGCGAGGCCGGCAATCGGCGCGCCGAGGCCGACTCCCGCGTCGAAGAAGGCCGTGAACGTTCCCAGCGCCGCGCCGCGCCGCGCCTCGGGGACGCGGCTGACGACGACCAGCGACAGGGAGGGGTAGAGCAGGGAGAACGCGGCGCCCATCGCCAGCGCTCCGGCCAGAGCCACCGGCAGGGTCTGGGCGACGGCGATTGTCAATAGGCCGACCGCCTCGACGCTTGCCGCCACGGTCGCGACCCGCGCCGGGCCGACGCGGTCCGGCAGGTTGCCGCCGATCAGCCGGGTCAGCACGACCATGCTCGCGAAGGCGCCGAAGACGGTCGCCCCGTGGCCGACCCCTCGCGCGTCGAGGTGGAGGACGACGAAGGTCGCAACCGTGGCATAGCCGGTCGAGGCGAGCGACAGCGCGATGCCCGGGCGGATCGCCTGGCGCGCGATCAGCGGCTGGCGCTCGGTGTGGGAGACCGGCGGTCGGTAGGGGTCCGGAAGGCGAAACGCGACGAGGGCCCCGATCAACGGAGCCGCACCGGCGAAGAGCCAGACCGCGGTGTAACCCGAGGCGTGCAGGAGCAGCTCCCCGACCAGCGGGCCGATGCTGAGCCCCGCCCATACGGCCAGCCCGTAGAGGCCGATCACGCGGCCCCGCCGCTCCGGCGGCGCGAGGTCGACGATCCACGCCGAGCCGGCCGTGAATACCGCACCCTCGCCGGCTCCGAGCGCCAGCCGGGCGGCGATCAGCCCCGGGACGCCGAACGGCAGCAGGTAGAGAAAGCCGGCGACCGCGACCACCAGGGAGCCGATCAGCACCGCGGGCCGGCGACCGCGACGGTCCGCGAAGCGCCCGGCAAGCGGCCGGAGCAGCAATCCGGTGGCCGCGTAGGAGCCGATCACGACGCCCACCGCGACGTTGCCGCCGTCGAGCGGGCCGTGGACGTAGCGCGGCAGCACCGGCAGCACCGCGCCCACCGCCAGCAGGCCGGCGAAGGTGACGGCAAAGACACCGGCAAAGGCAACGCCGGGACGGTGGACCGTGGCGGTCGCTCCAGGCGCGGACGGGTCGCCGGGGCTGCCCCCGGACGGGCGTGGGGTCGTGCGGCCAGCGCTCACAGCAGGCCCGTGATGTCCTCGATGACGTGATCTGGAGGGGGGATGGCCCGCTGCGCGTCCTCACGCGAGGTCGCCCCGCTCAGTACCAGGATCGTCTCCAGGCCGGCTCGCTGCCCGCCCTCGATGTCCGACGACATCCGGTCGCCGACCATCGCCACCCGCTCGGCTGCGGCGATTCGCTCCCGGGCTTGCTCGAAGAGGTGGCGCTCGGGCTTGCCCCCGATCTCGGCCTGCGCGCCAGATGCGGTCTCCACCGCCGCCAGCGTCGCACCGGTGCCCGGCCAGGCACCGCCGGGCATCGGAAGGGTCGGGTCGCGGCTGGTGGCGAACAGGCTCGCGCCGTGCTGCAGGGCGCGCGTTGCCGTCAGCAGCTCGGCGTAGTCGAACTCGCGGTGCCCGGAGACGACCACCGCGTCGGCGCGCTGTGCGGCCTCGCCGTCCAGCAGGCCGAGGCCGGCATCCGCGACCATTTCCTTGAAGCCCGGCGCGCCGATCACGAAGGCCGTGCCGTCGCTGCCGATCCGCTCGGCCGCCAGCCGTGCGGTCACCGCCCCCGCGGTCAGCACCCGCTCGTCGGCCACCGGAACCCCGGCCTCGCGCAGGCGGGCTGCGTAGGCGTCCGGGCGGCGCACGGAGTTGTTGGTGACGAAGACGACCTCCTTGCCGTCGTCGAGCAGCCGCCGGAGCGCGTCGCCCGCTCCCGGGACGAGCTCTCGGCCGAGCCAGACCACCCCGTCGAGGTCGATCAGCAGGCCGTCGAATTGGTCGGCTAGCGCCATTCGCCCAGGCTACTTGTCCGACCGTGGCGCCCGGCCAATTCCCCTCCCGGTACCGTGCCCTCCGTGAAGGGCGCGAATGGTCAGGTGGTCATCGCCAATGGCGTGAGTCGGCGCTATGGCGAGGGGGAGGCCGCCGTGGACGCGCTCGTCGACGTCAGCACCGGGTTCGAGCGCGGTCGCTTCACCGCGATCATGGGTCCCTCGGGATCGGGCAAGTCGACCCTGATGCACATCCTCGCCGGCCTCGACCGCCCCACCGCCGGCACCGTCGTCCTCGACGGAGAGGAGATCACCGAGCTCGACGACGGCGCGCTGACCAGGCTGCGCCGCGACAAGCTCGGCTTCGTCTTCCAGTTCTTCAACCTGCTGCCGGTCCTCACGGCCGAGGAGAACCTCGTCCTGCCGCTCTCGATCGCTGGGCGCAAGCCCGACCGCGAGTGGCTCGACCGGTTGATTCGCACCGTTGGCATCGAGGACCGCCGCACGCATCGCCCGTCGGAGCTCTCTGGCGGCCAGCAGCAGCGGGTCGCCGTCGCGCGGGCGCTCGTCTCCAAGCCGGCGGTCGTCTTCGCCGACGAGCCGACCGGCAACCTCGATTCGCGGTCGAGCAGCGACGTGCTGGTGCTGCTGCGACAGGCCGTGGACGAGTTCGGGCAGACGGTGATCATGGTCACCCACGACCCGAACGCCGCCGCCCACGCCGACCGCCTGATCACGCTCCAGGACGGCAGAATCGTCAACGACGCCGCCCCCGGCTCGGCGGACGAAGTCTTCGAGCTCCAGAAGCGACTTGACTAGCCTCGCCCTCAAGAGCCTCTGGGCTCGCAAGGTGCGGGCGCTGGCGACTACCTTCGCCGTCGTCCTCGGGGTCGCCTTCGTCGCCGGCTCCTACGTCCTAACCGACACGATTTTTGCCGCCTTCGACGAAATCTTCAGCGAGTCGCTGAGCGGGACCAGCGTCGTCGTCACCGCCGAGAACCCGGTCAAGCAGGAAAACGGCGAAACGCCGACGATCGACGCCTCGCTGCTGCCAACCGTGCAGCGGACGCGCGGGGTGCGCCTCGCCGCCGGTGCGATCTTCACCCCGGGGGGCTTCTTCACCGCCAAGGGGGAGAAGATCGGCAACAAATTCGCGCCGAAGTTCATCTCCTCGACCCTGCCGGACGGGCTCGAGTCGCTCACCTACGTCGACGGGCACCCGCCGCGCGGCCCCCGCGAAGCATCGATCGACAGGGCGGCGGCCGAAAGCAGCGGCCTGGCGCTCGGGGACACGGTCGAGCTGATCGGCCAGGGCGCGGCGGAGCGTTTCCGCCTGGCCGGCCTGACCCGGCTCGGCAGCGCCTCCTTCGGCGGTGCCAGCATCGCCCAGGTGACGCTGCCGGTGGCCCAGCGCCTCACCCACAAGCGCGGCCGCTTCGACCAGATCTCGGTAGCGGCCGGCGGCGGGGTCTCCGCGCAGGCACTGAAACGGCGGATCGCGCGGGAGATGCCGGCCGGGGTGCGGGTCGAGACCGCAACCGAAAAAGCCGACCGCGCCTCGAAGGAAATCCGCGAAAGCCTCGGCTTCCTCAAGACCTTCCTGCTCGTCTTCGGCTTCATCGCCGTCTTCGTCGGCTCCTTCCTGATCTTCAACACCTTCTCGATCACGGTCGCCCAGCGGGTCGGCGAATTCGGGATGCTGCGCACGCTCGGCGCCTCCCGCCGCCAGATCCTCGGCTCGGTGGTGGCCGAAGCGGGCGCGATCGGCCTGCTCGGGGCGCTGGTCGGTATTCCGGCCGGCTTCGCGGTCGCGGGGGCGATCGAGGCCCTGTTCAAGGCGTTCGGGCTCGAACTCCCGACGACCAGCCTCCAGCTGCACTCGCGGACGCTGCTCGTCGCCTTCCTCGTCGGGCTCCTCGTCACCCTCGTCTCCTCGCTGGTGCCGGCACTGCGCTCGACCCGGGTGCCGCCGATCGCCGCCCTGCGCGCCGTCAGCCCGGTGCCGACCCGGCGCCGCCGGCTCGCCAACCTTGCGCTCTCGATCCTGCTCGGGACGGGCGGCCTCGCGATGGTCCTGATCGGCCTGCTGGGTGGCGCCAGCGCCGGCACCCGTGCCGGGCTGATGGGCGGCGGCGCGGTCGCCGTCGTCTTCGCGGTCTCGATCTTCAGCCCGCGCCTGGTGCCGCCGCTGGCGACCGTCGCCGGATGGCCGTTGGTGCGGCTGCGCCGCCTCACCGGCCGGCTCGCCCGTGAGAACGCCCAGCGCAACCCCAGCCGCACCGCGATCACCGCGGCGGCGCTGATGATCGGCCTCGCCCTGGTCGCCTTCGTCACCGTCTTCGCCGCCGGGCTGAAGAGCACCGTCGCCCAGGTCGTCGACGAAAACTTCGCCGGCGGCCTGGTGATCCAGAACAGCGACGGCTTCTCGCCGATCCCGAACGGCGCCGCAAGAGCGGCGCGCAAGGTGCCCGGGGTGGCGCTGGTGGCGACGATCCGCGGCACCGAGGCGAAGCTGATCGAGGGCGGCACGCCCGGCGGCACCGTCAAAGTCGACGCACCGACCCGCAACATCGGCACGGCGGTGACGATCGAATGGAAGCGGGGCGGCCCGGCGGCGCTGCGGCGGCTCGGCGACAGCGAGGCGATCGTCGCCGACGACTTCGCCTCGGGCCACGACCTAGAACCCGGCGACAGCTTCCGGCTGCTGACCCAGACCCGGGCGCGGCCGCGCTTCCGCGTCGTCGGCGAGTTCGCCTCGAAGCTCGGCGTCTTCGGCAGCGTCCTCGTCACCCAACGGGCGCTGGCGCGCGAATTCGCCCAGACCCAGGACCTCTTCGACTTCGTCAAGGTCGCGCCGGGCGCCAACGAAGCGGAGGTCCAGGCGCTGCTCACCGCGGGCTCGGAACGGCTCTTCCCGGTGACCGAAGTGCTGAACCAGGGCGAACTGAAGGAAAGCCGCGAAGAACAGATTGACCGACTGGTCCAGCTCGTCTACGCGCTGCTGGCGTTCGCGATCGTGATCTCGCTGTTCGGGATCGCCAACACGCTGGGGCTCTCGATCTACGAACGGACCCGCGAGCTGGGGATGCTGCGGGCTATCGGGATGTCGCGGCGCCAGGTACGGACGATGATCCGCTACGAGGCGGTGATCACGGCGCTGATCGGGGCGATCCTCGGAATGGTGCTGGGGATCGTCTTCGCAACGCTGATCGCGCAGCCGTTGAAGGCGGAAGGCTTCACCCTGTCCTACCCGCTCGGCTCGCTCGCCGCGCTGCTCGTCTTCGCGGCGATCATCGGCGTCCTCGCGGCGATCCTGCCCGCCCGCCGCGCCTCCCGTCTCGACGTGCTCGAAGCGCTCCAGTACGAGTAACCACCACCCCGAACTGCATCAACTTCCACCTCCGGCGGACATGGAAGTTGATGCAGTTCGGAGGTTGGGGTTGGTTTCCGGGGGGCGGGATTAGAAGAAGGCGCCGCCGTGGTACTCGCCGAAGACGTCGCGCATCGCGCCGCATACCTCGCCGATCGAGGCGTCCGCTGCCAGGGCGACACGGATCGGGTGCAGGAGGTTCCCCTCGCCACGGGCGACGGCGCGCAGCGCCTCGAGCTTCTCCTCCACGGCGTTCGCGTCGCGGGCCTCCTTGAACGTCTTGAGGCGTGCCAGCTGGCGCTCCTCGGCCTCGGGATCGACCCGCAGGATGTCGACGTCGTCGACCTGGTCGGTGACGTACTTGTTGACGCCGACCACGATGTCCTGGCCCGACTTGTAGCGCTCGTGGTAGGAGAGCGCCGACTCCTCGATCTCGCGCTGCATGAACTCGAGGGCCTCGACCGAGCCGCCCAGCTCTTCGACCTTGTCCATCAGCTCCCAGGCGCGCTCTTCGATCTCGTCGGTGAGCGACTCGACGAAGTAGGAGCCGGCGAAGGGGTCGACGGTGTCAGCGACGCCCGCCTCGTGGGCCAGCACCTGCTGGGTGCGCAGGGCAATCCGCGCCGAGCGCTCCGTGGGCAGTGCCAGCGCCTCGTCGAAACCGTTGGTGTGCAGCGACTGCGTGCCGCCGGCAACGGCGGCGAAGCCCTGCAGGGCGACGCGAATGATGTTCACCTCCGGCTGCTGGGCCTGCAGCGTCACGCCGCCGGTCTGGGTGTGGAAGCGAATCTTCATCGAGCTCGGGTTCTCGGCCCCGAACCGCTCCCCGACGATCTTCGCCCACATGCGCCGCACGGCGCGGAACTTGGCGACCTCCTGAAAGACGTTGTTGTGGCCGTTGAAGAAGAAGGCGAGGCGCGGGGCGAACTCGTCGATCTTCAGACCGCGCTGGAGCGCCGCTTCGACGTAGGCGATCGCATTGGAGAGCGTGAAGGCCGCCTCCTGCACCGCCGAGCAGCCCTTCTCTCGGATGTGGTAGCCGGAGATGGAGATCGTGTTCCATTTCGGCACGTGCTCGCGGCAGTACTCGAAGATGTCGGTGGTGAGGCGCATCGTCGGCTCGGGCGGGTAGATGTAGTTGCCGCGCGCCATGTACTCCTTCAGCACGTCGTTTTGGACCGTGCCGCGCAGCTTCTCTGAGGGCACGCCCTGCTCCTCGCCGACCAGCTCGTAGAGCAGCAGCAGGATTGCCGCCGGGGCGTTGATCGTCATTGAGGTCGAGACCTGATCGAGCGGGATCTGATCGAAGCAGATCCGCATGTCCTCGATCGTGTCGATCGGGACGCCGGTGCGGCCCACCTCCCCCTGACAGAGCGGGTCGTCGGAGTCGCGGCCGAGCTGGGTCGGGAGGTCGAAGGCCATCGAGAGACCTGTGGACCCGTGCTCGATCAGGTAGCGGTAGCGCTCATTCGTGTCTTCGGGGGTGGCGAAGCCGGCGTACTGGCGCATCGTCCAGAGCCGGTCGCGGTACATGCCCTCGTGGATGCCGCGGGTGAAGGGCGGCTCGCCGGGCGCGCCGAGCCTCTCATCGAGGCCGGGCGCGACGTCGTCCTCCGTATAGAGACGCTCGATTTCGATTCCCGAATCGGTGAATACGCGCTCATCGTCGGGGCCGACTACGGGAGCGATCGTCCGCTCGGCGGGAGCCTTGTCCGCATTTCCGCTCATTGTGCGGAGGATATTGGGACGCGCGCTGCGGGGAAGCCGCGTCAGTCCACGGCGCCGACGAGGCGCTCCACGCCGGACTGCTCGATCGTGCGGCGCAGGCCGCCGCGCAACTCGACCTGCGGCTCCCAGCCGAGCAGGTCGCGGGCGCGCGTGATGTCCGGCTGGCGCTGCTGCGGATCATCGACGGGCAGCGGTTCGTGGACGATCTCCGAGCGCGACTCGGTCACCTCGATCACCGCCTTCGCCAGCTCCAGCAGGGTGAACTCGTTGGGGTTGCCGATGTTGACCGGCAGGTGGACGTCGGATTCGGCCAGCGCGACGATGCCACGGATCAGGTCGTCCACGTAGCAGAAGCTGCGCGTCTGGCTACCGTCGCCGAACACCGTCAGCGGCCGGTCCTGCAGCGCCTGGCGCAGGAAGGTCGGCACCGCCCGCCCGTCCTGAGCCCGCATCCGGGGGCCGTAGGTGTTGAAGATCCGCACGATCGAGGTGTTGACGCCCTGCTGGCGGTGGTAGGCCATCGTCATCGCCTCCGCGTAGCGCTTCGCCTCGTCGTAGACGCCGCGCGGCCCGATCGGGTTGACGTGCCCCCAGTAGTCCTCGGTCTGGGGGTGGACCTGCGGGTCGCCGTAGACCTCGCTGGTCGAGGCGAGCAGGAAGCGAGCGCGCTTGAACTTGGCCACCCCCAGCATGTGGTGGGTGCCGTGCGAACCGACCTTGAGCGTGTGCAGCGGCAAACGCAGGTAGTCAATCGGGCTGGCCGGCGAGGCGAGGTGGTAGACGAAGTCGACGTCCTCGGCAATGTCGACGTTCTCGATGATGTCGATGTTGCGGAACTCGAAGGCAGGGCCGCGGATGTGCTCGATGTTCTGCAGCGAGCCCGTCTCCAGGTTGTCCACGCAGATCACGCGGTTATCCCGCTCAAGCAGGTATTCGCAGAGGTGCGAACCGAGGAAGCCGGCCCCGCCGGTGACCACGCAGGTGCTCATCGACGCCGATGGTACAGGGGTTTGCATAGCGTCGTGGGTGCCAGGCAGTTAATGCAATTTCCGTGCTTTTCGCCCAACCACCCGTCCATCGGTGGGGAGAAACGGCCCGCGTCCCGAGCTTGCACTGGCATGTTTCGCCGACCGAGCTGAGCCGCCGATGGCGGGAGTCCGATCCTGACACGCAAGGAGTCGAGCAGGCAGGCACGATGGGGCTGACCGAGCCGAAGACGCAGCCCGTGGTTGACGAGGCGGCCCGCAAGCGGGCCGCGATCGAGGTGATCGCGCAGCACGAAGGCCGACTGAAGCAGACGGCCCGGCGCTACTCGCTGTGCGCCGACGATGCCGAAGACGCCTATCAGCGGGCCATGGAGATCCTGCTCACGAAAGCCCCCACCGCGCAGCCCCACGAACTGAGCCGCTGGACGCACACGGTGATCAGGCACGAGGCCCTGGCGATCCGCCGCAATCGCGAGCGGCTGCTGGGAAACGCTGCAAGCGATCCGGAGAGCCGCGAGGCGAAGACCGACTGGGTGGCGCTGATTCCGGCCACCGACGACGGCCCCGACCGCCGGGTCGAGCGGCGCGAGCAGGTCGCCCGCAGCCGCGAGGCGCTGCAGGCGCTGAAGCCCGCCGAGCTGCGAGCGCTGACGCTGCTCGCCGAGGGGTACTCCTACGCGGAGATATGCGAGCGCACCGGCTGGAGCTACACGAAGGTCAACCGTTGTCTGGCAGAGGGACGGGAGCGTTTTCGCAGCCTCGTTTCGCGCAGCGAAGACGGCAGTCGCTGCGCCGAGCTGGGACCCGTCCTGTCCGCCTTCTGCGACGGTGAGGCAAGCCCCGAGGAAACGGCCGCAATGCGCGAGCACCTGCGGGCGTGTGCCCACTGCCGGGCGGCGATGCGCGCATACCGGGCGACCCCGGCGGCGGTCGCGGTGCTCGCTCCGACCCTGCCGGTGTCGCGATCCCTGCTGGACAGAGCGCACGAACTCCTCGTCGGGCTTCACCTTCGCCTGTCCGGAGCGGGAGGCGCGACCGATTCAGCCGCGACGCAGGTCGCGGCGGCCGGTGGGACGCGCGGCGCCGGGATGGCGGCCCTCGCCAAGCTGCTGGCCGTGTGCGCGGGCACGGCCGGTGGCGCAGCCGCCTGCGTGGCGACGGGAATCGTGCCCGCCCCACTCGACCTCGCACCCGAACATGTCAAGCCACCGGCGATCGAGCGGGTCTCGCAGGCCGTGATCGAAGACTCCCAGAGCGGTGGGCCCGTTTACACGCCGGCCACCGAACCGGCCGCTCCTCCGCCCCCTCCAGCGGATGAACAGAGCAACCGGGAAGCCGCGCCCGCGCCATCCGAAAGCGCACAACAACCTCCCGCCGAACTCGAAGCGGGCGCGGTCGAATACACACCACCCGCTCCTCCGCCGCCGAGCGGCGAAGCAGGCGGCTCCTCGAGCGGCAGCGCGGCCGGAGAGTTCGGGCCATGAACCGGCGAGCGGCGATGGTCTGGGTCGTGGCCGCAACCCTCGCGGCGCTCGGCGCGCCCCCGGCCGCCGCAGCTCCCCCACCTCCGATCGATCTCACCGTCCAGGACGGCGAGGACACCTGGCACCCAGAAAACAATTTCCGTCTCGACTGGACGAACCCGATCCTGGAACCACCGGTAGCGGCGATTCACTATCGAGTCCGCGACGCGCTGGGTACGGTGCTGATCGGCGATACCCGCATCGAAGGCGAGAACCCCCTCGTGAACAACCTGTACGTCCCGGCCCCGCCCGGAACCTATGACGCGGACGTCTGGTTGGAGGACGCGGCCGGCAGCCAGGGCGTCCCCGCGACCGCCAAGCTGCGCTTCGACAACATTCCTCCCGGCAAGGCCCCGCCGCTTAAGCCCAACGGCTGGATCAGCCGTGCCGCGTTCCCCTACACGGCCCACATCGAACGCCCCAGCGGCCAGCCGCCGCTCTCCGGCATCCGCGGCTACGCCGTATCGATCGACTCGCGGCCCGCCAGCAACCCCTGCGCGGCGACGGATCGCTGCACGGACGCCGAGACGAGCCTGCATGGCGGCATCGGGGACAACTCGTTCACGATCTCCGGGCTGCCGGAGGGGACCAGCTACGTCCACAGCGTCGCCGTCTCGGGGTCCGGAATGAAGTCCACGAGCGTGGGCCACGCCGAGCTCCGGGTCGACACCATCGACCCGCACACCACGCTCACAGGTGCGCCGGGTGGATGGTCAAACCAGCCGCTGACGCTCATCGCGACGTCCACCGACAGCGGCTCGGGGATGAGCGCGACCTCGGCCGGTGGGCCCTTCACCGCAATCCAGGTCGACGGCGACGTTCCGCGGATCGGGAGGGGCGCGGCGGTCAGCGCGACCGTGATTCCCGAAGGTATCCACACGGTCGCCTACTACGCCCGCGACGCCGCCGGCAACGTAACCGACGGCCAGACCAGCAACGGGAAGTCGAATTCGCCGCCGGCAACCGCGACGGTGCGAATCGACCGCCGGGCGCCCGAGATCAGCTTCGCCAACTCCTCCCCGCCGGGAAATCCGGAGCTGATCCCGGTGCGGGTTCGCGACTCGCTCTCGGGCCCGGACCTCTCGCATGGCTGGATTGGGGTGCGGCGGGCCGGCTCGGGAGATCGCTTCGAGGCGCTGTCCACCAAGCCCTACCCCGCCGGGCTCGAGGCGCGCTGGGACTCAGATGCCTACCCGCCCGGCGACTACGAATTCCGGGCGAGCGGCTACGACAGGGCAGGCAACGCGGCCGTCACGAGCCGCCGCTCGGACGGAACGGCGATGGTCCTGCCCAGCCCGCTCAAGATCCCAACCACGCTGACGATCGGCTTCGGCGGCCGGAGGGTCGCCCGGCCGCGCTGCCTGCGGAGTGGGGCCTTCCGCCGCTGTCGCCGTGAACCGGCCAGAAGGCTCGGCGGAAGCGCCCGGCAACGGCTCGTTGCGTTCGGTCGCGGCATCCGCTTCAGCGGCCGGCTGATCGCGGGCATCGCGGCACCGCTGGAGGGGATGACCGTCCGGATCGTGGAGCGATTCCCACCCGGTGCGGGCGGCTTTGAGCGGGTGTCGGCCGTCAGGACCCGGGCCGGGGGCGTGTTTGCGATCCGGCTCCCGCCCGGGCCCAGCCGTCAGGTCAGCGCGACCTTCGACGGAACGCCGATGCTGTCCCGCTCGGCGGCGCAACCCGTGCAGCTCGGCGTGCGCGGCAGCGTCAGGCTGCACGCCTCCACCGCGCTGGCGACGATCGGCGGACCGCCCGTCGTCTTCCGCGGTGGGATCGCCGCCGACACCACAAGCTCACCCGACGCCAAGTCCGTGCAGCTCCAGTTCCACCTGCCCGGCCTGCCCTGGAGCGAGTTCCGAACCGTTCAGACGGACCCGCGCGGTCGCTTTCGCTACGCCTACCGCTTCAGCGACGACGACAGTCGTGGTGTCCGCTTCCAGTTCCGCGCCTACGTTCCCGCACAACGCGACTGGCCGTATGAGCCGGCAGGCTCACGGCCAGTCGCGGTACGCGGACGCTGACACCGCTCGGGTCTTGCCACAGACTGCGGCACACAAGGGTCGGCCTTTGCGAGACCCCGCAGCGCGCAGGTCAGCGCAGAGCGGAGAGCTGCTCGCTGACCTGGTCGACCAGGTCCTGAGCGCGCGTGGTTTGCTCCTCGACCGCCTGACGGACGCGCTGCTCGACATCCGTGCGATTGCGCTTCAGGGTGGTCGTCGCCGTGCGCCGCCGCCTGCGGGCCTCGCGCTCGACACGGGTCCGCGTCTTCCGCGCTTCGGCTGCCGCCTTGCGACGGGCGCCGGCGCCGCGACGCTCGGTGCGCTTCACAGTCCGGCCCAATCGGGTCCGATAGGCCTTGAGCTGTTTCTCGGCGCTGGAACGAGCGGTGAACGGGTCAACCAGGTCGCCGATGCGGTCGGTGACCTCGAGCACGGCACCCACCGGAAGGTCGACGGCGGTCTGCGCAGCCGCTCGGGCCTGCTCGCTGCGCGATGGGATGGGTTTGACGGCCGGTTTCGCTTTCGCTTTGGATTTGGTACTGGCAGATTTGGCTTTGCCTGCTTGCGTTGCCATGGATTTCGATCCCTTCGATGATTGGTGGCTGTCTCGGGACTGGCCGAGTGTAGCGAACATACGTTCTACACGAACACCTGTTCTAAACAGCGCCCCGGGATCGGTTACGCGCGCCGCGGATGGTCTGCAGCCCGCGTGCGCCGGCAGCGGCCGCGATCGGGTAGCGGGCATCGAGGCTCAGCTCGGCCTCGTCGCGCGCCAGGTCACCGAAGTCGACCTCCCCGCCCGCCTCGACGACGATCAGCTGCGCGGCCGCAGCGTCGACCGAGCGGCAGGGGCGCAGACTGAGCATCCCGTCGAAGCGGCCGGCAGCCACGTAGGAGGCCGTGATCGCGATGGAGCCGACGACGCGCAGCCGGTAGACCTGGCCGGCAAGCGCTTCCAACGCGGACAGCGCCCACTCGGGCTCGGCCGACTCGACGCCCAGCACCTCCAGCCTGGCGTCGTCCGGGGCAACCCGAATCGGCTCGTTGTCGAGCCGCGCCCCCGCCCCGCGACGGGCCGTGAACTCCTCCGCGGCGCCGAAGTCGTAGACGTAGCCAAACTCGACGTCGGCCAGCGAAGGGCCACTGGCCACGGCGATGCTGAGACTGTGCGACGGCAGCGTGCGGCGAGCGTTGAGCGAACCGTCGATCGGGTCGATCACGACCCGTGCCGTTCCGCCCGAGCCAAATGAGACTTCCCCACGCTCCTCCGAGATGGCGACGAAGGACGCCCCCGCGGCCGCCAGCCGGTCGAGCTCCGCGAAGACCGCGTCCTCGCAGAGCCGGTCGATCTCCAGGGTGCGGTCTCCACCCTCGCCGATTCCCTCATACACGGTGCGCGCCTTGGCACCCGGGGTGCGCTCGAAGACGTCGCGCTGCGCCGCGACGACGCGGCGACAGATCCCCGGCCAATCGGCGGACAGAACATCCATCTGACGGATGCTAGATGAGTGATGCCTAGCCGCTTCGCTGTGGCGCCCCCAGCCGCTCCGTTCGTCATTTGTACCGCTCTGCGACACAAACAGCGAACGGAGTTTCCATCCGGCGCCCCCAGCCGCTCCGTTCGTCATTTGTACCGCTCTGCGACACAAACAGCGAACGGAGTTCGTATCCGCTGCGTTCAGGCCACCCCAGCCGCCGCAGCCGTGCGTAACGGCCCTCCTCAAGATCCCAACCGCCTGGTCCCTACACAGGTTCCCCCTGTTTGCCCTCCCACTTGCAGGTGTGGAGAGCAAACAGGGGGAGCTGTTTCTCTCATCAATCATCGAGGTGTCCACCTTGGGTTCGTCAGGCCTGGGACTCCCCTTCTACCTCCGCAGCAGGAGAGCGGCAGGCAAATCACCGGCGGGGTCCTTTGGACACCCAAACAGGGGGCTCTGTCCTCAAGTGACCAAGGGGCTTCTGCGCTGGTGTGGCGCTCCGCCACCCGCTGTGCCGACCCGGGGGCCGCCACCCGCCCTGGGGGTTGCCACCCGCCGCAACATGACCGATCGAGAGGCGACCCGGCGTGCTGCCGAGTCCGCGGCGCAAACCTGCGGGAACCGCATACGCACCGATCATCTAGCTTTGGGCAATGGACCTGACACGGGCACAGGAACAGGCGATCCGACATGGCGACGGTCCGCTGCTGGTGCTCGGCAGGGCGGGAACCGGCAAGACGGAGGTGCTGGCCCGTCGCCTGGCGCGGCTGGCCAGCGAGGGCACGGAGCCGGACCACGTCCTCCTCCTGACCTCGACCCGCGCCACCGCGCAGCGGTTGCGCGAGCGGGTGGAGGCAATCCTGGACCGCCCTCACGACGAGCTGTGGATCGGCACCTGGGAGGCAATCGGCGAGCGCCTGCTGCGCGAGCACTCCGACACCGCGGGGCTTGACCCGTTCTTCGAGGTGCTGGGGCGGGCGGAGCGACTGGCGATGCTGCTCGACCGGCTCGACGAGCTGCCGCTGCGCCAGCACGAGATCCGCGGTAACCCGGCTGGCCTGCTGACCCACCTGCTGGAGCGGATCGACGCGCTCAAGGCGGGATCCGACCCACCCGAGCCGGAGTTCGCCGAGCTCTACGCGGCGCACGACCGCATCCTCGCCGCGAGCGGCGACCTCGACAGCGGCGATGTCTTCCTCACCCTCAGCAGGCTGCTCGCCGAGAACCCCGGCGTGCGGCGTGCGGTTGCCGAGCGGTTCGCCCAGGTCATGATCGACGAGCTCGAGGACACCAGCCCAGCCCAGCGCGCCATCCTCGCGGCGCTGGCCCACGAACACTCGAACCACCTCTACGCCCTCGAGGGTGCTGACTCCGACACCGCCTCTCCGCGACAGGGCCCGCGGGCAGGAGATTGGGCCCTGTCCGTCCACCCCGACGCAGAGGTGATCGAGCTGGACGGCCGGTTCCGCGACCCGGCCGTCCGCTTCTGGCGCTGCACGAACGAGCGAGCGCAGGCGCAGGCGGTGGCGCGCGAGGTCGAGCAGCTGCTGGCCGCGGGGACTTCGCCGGAGGCCATCTGCGTAGTGATCGACGAACCGGCGCTGCGCGGCCGCATGGTGTCGGCCGCGATGGAGGAACGGGGGATCCCACTTCACCTGTCCGGCCCCGCCGCCCTCTTCCAGCGACCGGAGGTTCGAGACGCGATCGCCTGGCTGCGAGTGCTCGCCGATCCCGCCGATTCCGCCGCCGCGGCGAGGGCGCTGACCCGGCCGCCGATCGAGCTGCGCTCCGCCGACCTGGCGCGGCTGACGACGATCGCGCGGCGCCGCAGCCTGGACATGGTCTCGGCCTGCGCCGCCGCGCTCGAGAACCCGGAGACGCCGCCCGAGGCGGGCGAACGGATGCGGGCGTTCCTGAAACTCCATCGGGCGGCCTCAGCCGCGCTGGAGGAGCGGCGCGCCGATGTCTTCGTGCGGCGGCTGATCGAGCGGGTCGGGCTGCGTCGCCAGCGGCTCTTCGCGGCGGAGCCCGAGGTGGCGGAACGGCTGCTGGGCCTCTCGCGCCTGGCCGAGCTGGCAGCCGCCTGGGCGCGGCGCGAACCGCACGGTTCCACGCGCGACTTCGTGCGCCACCTGAGTGCCATCTCCGACGCCGGCGTCGAGCCGGCCGGTGTCGCCGAGCCCCCGGTCCCCGGCGCGGTCCAGGGGGTGGGCCGCAACGCGGTCAAGGGGATGGAGTTCGAGCACGTCTTCGTGCTCGGCCTGGAGCGCGGCGCCGACGCCGAGCGAATCGGCTGGCCGGGCCGGTCGGGACTCGTGCTCTCGCGAGTCGAGCGCAACAGCGAGGGCGAGGTGGCTCCCTCGCAGTTCTACGAGGACGCGCTGGGCGCTGCGGATACGGAGGAGGAGCTCCACGAGGAGGAGCTGTTCGGGCCCGCCGAGGGCCTGCACGCAACCTACCGCATGCTCCGCGAGAGGGTGCTGGAGGAATCGTGGCGGGCGGGCGGGCAGCTCACGGAGCCGCGGCTTGACACGGCGGTCGACATCGACCGCGCGATCGTTCGATACCTGGAGCTGCTGAAGCTCGCGGCACTTGCCCAAAGGCCCGGGGACGAGGCCACTGCGGAGGCAGTCGAAGCGGTCAACGGGCTGCTGCGCCAGGTCGCAACGCCCGGGCAGCAGGCGGAGCTCGACGCCTCCCAGCTGGACGCCTTCCTGCTCAAGTCCGAGCAGGACCGCGAAAGCCGTCGCCGACTGCTGGTCGCCCGCGAGGAGCGCTCGCTGCGGGACTTCCTGCCGCTGCGCAGCGATGGGGCGTTGAGCCTCTCGGCATCCGACGTGGACCTCTACCTGACCTGTCCCCTGAAGTACAAGTTCGCGAGGGTCTTCGGTATCCCCCAGGAGCCGACGATCAACCAGCGCTTCGGCATCCTCATCCACAACGTGCTGGAGCGCTTCCACAAGGAGGCGGAAGGCGAGGAGAACGGGCTGGGTCGCCTGATGGGCCTCTTCGAGGCCGGCTGGCAGCGCTCCGGCTTCGGCTCCAGCGACGATGAGCTCCAGTTCCGCGACCGGGCACGCGAGGCCCTGCGCCTCTACCTGGAGCAGGACAGCCACTCCGAAGGCGAACCGGTGTGGCTGGAGCGGCAGTTCGACATCCGGATCGGCGAATACCACGTGCGGGGAAGGATCGACCGGGTCGATCGCCTGCCCGACGGCGGCTACGAGCTGATCGACTACAAGACCGGCGAGCGCAAGAGCGAGGCCGACCTGAAGAGCGATCTGCAGCTGGCCCTCTACCGGGTCGCCGCTCGACAGGCATGGGACCTCGACGCCGAGATCGGCAGCTACTACTACGTGCTCGATGCCGAGAAAGTCGCGACGCCAACCGAGCCCGGGGATGCCGAGCGGGTCGAACGGACCGTGCTGCAGGTCGGCGAGGGGATCCTCAGCGAAGACTTCGAGCCGCGCCCCTCGCCGAGCATCTGCAGCTGGTGCGACTACCGCCTCATCTGTCCAGCCGCCGAAATCTGACCCACCGAAGCTGCGTCTCAGTCCCCCTGCTGGCGCAGGAAGCGCTGGAACTCGCGGGCGATGGCGTCCGCCGAGGGCAGCTCCTCGCCGTCAGCGCCCAGCTGCTCGACCTGCTCCGCCTCGATTCGCTCGACGAGTTCCGCGATCTCCGGATTGGCGGCCACAGCGCGGCCGATCTGCTCTTCGTAGTGCGCGGTTTCCTCTTCCAGCTCGGTCGCGTCGACGGCGATTCCGGTCAGCCCCTCGAGACGGCGCAAAAGCGCCAGCGCGGCCTTTGGGTTGGGAACCGCGGCAACGTAGTGGGGCACGGCCGCCCACAGCGATGCGGAGGTCATGCCCAGCTTCCGGCAGGAGTCGTGCAGGACGCCGACGATGCCGGTCGGACCCTCATAGCTGGAGCGGTGCAGGTCCAATTCGTCGACCAGGTCCTCGTCGGAGGCGAGGCCGGTGATCGGCACGGGCAGGGTGTGCGACACCTCCGCCACGAGCGCACCCATCGTGATCGCCATCTCGATGCCGAGCGCGTCGGAGGCGGTGGCAACCGTCTCCGAGAAGGTCCTCCAGCGCAGGTTGGGCTCGGTTCCGTCGAGCAGGA
The DNA here is from genome assembly GCA_963747765.1 of uncultured Solirubrobacterales bacterium. Classification (GTDB taxonomy): domain Bacteria; phylum Actinomycetota; class Thermoleophilia; order Solirubrobacterales; family 70-9; genus VRUE01. The sequence continues at coordinate 144,590 of CAVVGH010000001.1, forward strand.
CGAGGTCACGGTCGGCGGCGGGGATGCGGACCGCGATCAGGTTGTTGTGCGGCCAGTCGATGCGACGGGCCTGACCCTCGGTCAGTTCAATCGTCGGTCTCGTCGCCTGGAAGTCGAAGTAGTCCTCCGGGTCTATCTCGGCGATCAGCTCGGTCTCGAAGGAGGAGCCGGCCAGCGCGGCCAGCGCGGAGGAGGCGGCCCCGGCGGCGTCGTTCCAGCCGCGAAACGCACAGACGAGCATGGGTGAGCGAAGTTGGGGAACGTCGCCGTGCCAGGCAAGTGACTCCACGCTTTGAGCGTAGACCATGCCGCCCGAGACGCCCTATCTACAGCCGCCTGGATCGAGCTAACGGAGCACTACTAGCGAGTCGAAAGCGAGCGGCGAACCAGCTCGAAGGCGATGAACAGAACAAGCGCGGCAAAGGACAGCTCCAGCAGTCGCTGCGGAACCTCATTGGCAACGACGACCCCGATCAGAACGCCGAGTGGAGAGAGGGCGCCGATCACCGCCGCGTCGCGAAGGTTGACGTTGCCGTAGCCGTTCTGGCGAATGGTGCCGACCAGCGCCACGAGCACGATCATCAGCAGCGAGGTCGACTCCCCCTGAACCTGAGAGAGGCCGAGGAAGATGGTCAGAGCGGGGACGAACAACACCCCTCCCCCGACCCCGACGAGGCCACCCGCCAGACCGCCGGCAACGGCGATCAGAGCAGCGAGAACCTCGTTCATCGCAGCACCAGCTCGATCGCGACGCCCACGAGCAGCACCGCGAACAGCAACGAGACGGCTCGCTGGGAGATCCGCTGCTGGATGGCTGTACCGAGCACGACCCCGCCGATCGCCGGAATGGCGAGCAACAGACCCATGACGACGTGCACGTTGCCGTAGAGCCCGCCCTGTGCCACCGCCCCGAGCAGACCGATGAGGACGATCGCCGCCAGGCTGGTGCCCGTCGAAAGCCGCTCCCCGTATCCCAGCCAAAAGATCAGCAGCGGCACGATGACGGTGCCCCCTCCAACGCCAAAGAGTCCGCTGAACGCACCGGCGAGCGTTCCGATCGCGGCGAGCCTCAATGTGCGATTGGACGGCATCGCGCGATACTAGTGCCGTGTCTCTCGATTCCAGCACGCGACTGGACCTCGGTCCGCTGGCTCCGTTGGGCGCCCATCCCGAGCGGGCCGCCGTGCTCACGGACGTCGACGGAACGCTTGCGCCGATCGTCGACCGGCCCGAGCAGGCGAGGGTGCCGAGGCGGGTGAGCGAACTGCTGGAGACGTTGAGCGAGAGCTACGGGCTGGTGGGATGCGTGTCCGGACGGCAGGCGGTGGAGGCAAAGCGACTGGTTGGAGTGAACGGGATCGCCTACGCCGGGAACCACGGGCTGGAACTGCTGCTTCCCGGGGACGCGGAGCCTCAGCTCGACCCCTCGTTGCGGGGGCGGGAGAGAAGCGCGCACGAGTTTGTTGCGAGCCTGGAGCGCACAGCGCTGACCGAGGTTGGACTGCGGCTCGAGGACAAGGGGGCGATCCAGGCGCTGCACTGGCGCAGTGTGGAGAACGAGCGGGCCGCCGAGGCGCGCGCACACGAGATCGCCGCCGAGGCGGGGCGGGCAGGCCTGGAGCCGCGCTGGGGACGCAAGGTGCTCGAGCTGCGCCCGGTGGGCGGCGGCGGCAAGGACGCCGCCGTTGCGGCGCTGCTGGCCGCCGACGGGGTCAGCGCGGCTGTCTACGCGGGCGACGACCGCACGGACCTGGACGCCTTCCGCCGTCTGCGGCACCTGCGCGACCAGGGCGAGCTGAAGACCGCCGTCTGCGTCGGCATCGCCTCCTCGGAGGCTCCCCCCGAGCTCGCGGAGGAGGCCGATCTGCGGGTCGACGGTCCGGACGGCTGGCTGGAGCTCCTCGAATCGCTGGCGGAGACCAAGCCAGGCTCTTGACGTGCCTTATACGGACCTGTTGCGCATCACCGTCTTCCTGACCGGCGCCGAGGCGACGGCTCTGGGGGCGGTTACGGCGATCGCGGCGGGTCGGGACCAGGACGCGACAACGATGCTCGTGGCCGGCGCGTGGTGGCTCGTCGCGCTGGGCGTTGGGCTGTACCTGGGGCGCCCCGCCCGCGCCGCCGACGCCGTCCGCGAGGCCCTGGCTCACGCTCGCACCGCCACCTCCCTGCCCCCCGACGGCCCTGCCCGAATCGCGATCGCCCGCCTCTGGCCGATCGGCGTCACGGCGGTCGCCGCGGGTGCCCTCGGCATCGTCTTCCCGGGCGTTGCCGCGGTCGGGGCCGGCTACGCCCTCCTGGTGGCGCTTGCGCTGCGGACCCGCGAGGCCGCGGTGCTCGGCATCGAGCACCGCGACGGCGTCAAATTCTTCGTCGTCCCCACCTCTGCCCTCCGCGCGGTCGAGCTGGTGCGCACCCCGGGGCTTCGCAGCGACCACCTGCACGCCTAGTCCCGAGCCAGGCGCGACCGGCGCTTTCCGCCGAGCGGTCGGACCGGATAGGGCGCGGGCCAATCGTCGACCGGGGTGTTCAAGAGAGGCCGCCGACCCCGAAACGAACCCCTCGACGATCGATGAGAGAAACAGCCTCTTCCTGTTTGCCCTCCTACTTGCAGGTATGGAGGGCAAGCAGGGGGAGGCTGTGTAGGGACCAGGCGTCGGGGGCTTAGGAGGGCCGTTACGCACGGCTGCGGTGGCTGAGCGCACACGTGCGCTGAAAATCAATCATCTGCGCGGCGCGACCCCGACCGTCGCAGGAGCGTCTTGAAGTCGCGCCAGCCGCGGGTGTTGGCGATCTGCGCGGCGGTGAGCCAGGCACGACGGGCGGTGGCCACCCCGTAGGCCATGTTGTCGAGCGTCTCCACGCCGTGGGCATCGGTGGTGAGGACGATCATCACCCCAGCTTCCGCCGCCAGTCGGGCGTGGCGGTCGGAGAGGTCGCGGCGGTTCGGATTGCCGTTGATCTCAAGCATCGTGCCGGTCCGGGCCGCGGCCTCGATCACCGCCTCGACATCGATCGCGTAGGGCTCTCGCCTGCCGATCAGGCGACCCGTCAGGTGGCCGATGCAATCGACCCGGGGGTTCTCGATCGCGGCGAGGACGCGATCGGTCATCGCCCGCTCAGAGATCGAGAACGACGTGTGGACGCTTGCCACCACCCAATCGAGGGCGTCGAGCAGCTCCTCGGGATAGTCGAGTGAGCCGTCGAGGCCGATGTTCACCTCCGAGCCGGCGAGCAGACGAAAGCCCCGTTTGCCCTCGTTCCACGCCCGGATCTCTTCGATCCGCTTCCAGAGCCGCTCGGCCGTGACGTGGTCGCCGAAGCCGTGGCTGGCGGAGTGGTCGGTTATCGCGAGATAGGCGTAGCCCCGACGGCGGCCGGCCGCGGCCATCTCCTCGAGCGTGTTGCGACCGTCGGAGAGTGTTGTGTGGGTATGCAGATCGCCGCGAACGTCCTCGATCGCCACCAGGTCCGGGAGCCTGCCGTGGCGCGCCGCGGCCAGCTCTCCGCGCCCCTCGCGCAGCTCCGGCTCGATGTAGGAGTAGCCAAGGCGACTGTAGACCTGCTCCTCGGTCTGACAGAGGACGGTCTCTCCCGTGTCGGCCACCTTGATTCCGTGCTCGGAGACGGAGAAGCCGCGCGCCACCGCGTCTTCGCGAAGCTGCACGTTGTGGGCCGCCGACCCCGTGAAGTGCTGGAGGAGATTGCCGAAGGCGGCGGGGGGAACGATGCGCAGATCGACCGCGACGCCGTTGTGGGTCTGCCCCCGCACCCCGTTGGGGCCGGGCGTCCCGGCTGCTGCAACCAGGGGATGGGCCGCGAGGTGCTCGGCCAGCGCGGCCGGCTCCTCGGCGGTCGCGATCAGGTCGATGTCCTTGCAGGTGTCCGCCCAGCGCCGCACCGAGCCGGCGACCTCCACCCGGTTGGCGGCGGGATGCTCGCGCAGCGCCATCGCCAGCTCCTCGGCGATCGGACGAACCGTGGAGAGCAGCAGGCGGGTGCTTGGCTCCCCCTGCTCGCCGAGTCGCTCCAGCGCAGCCAGCACGTTCTCCTCGACCTTCGGCCCGAGTCCCTTCAACGTCCGGATCCGCTGCTCCTCGGCAGCCTCCTTCAGGTCCTCCACCGAGGCGACCCCAAGCTCGTCGTAGAGGCGCCCTGCGGTTTTCGCCCCGAGTCCCGGCACCCGCGTCACCTCGACCAGAGTCGGCGGGAACTTCGCCTTCAGCTTCACCGCCGAGGGGATCTCGCCAGTCGCCAGCAGGGCATCGATCTTTTCGGCCAGCGTCTTGCCGACCCCAGGGATCTCGTTTGCCCGCCCCGCCGCGGCGAGGTCGGCAACGGACACAGGGCATTCGCGGATCGCCTTCGCGGCGGTGCGGTAGGCAAGGACGCGGTATTTCACCGCGCCGTCGAGCTCGTAGAGCACGGCCAGCTCCTCGAGTGCGGCGGCGATCTCGCCGTTTGTCATACGGGCAACTTAGAACCTCGACAGGGCCTAGACCCTGTCGAGTCGCGCATCCCTCCTGCTGCGGGTCTCTCCCGACTGGCATCATCGAGGCCGATGAATGAGCCGTGGCTGGTCCTGCCGACCTACAACGAGGCCGCGAATCTCGAGGCGTTCGTCGCAGCGGCGCGCCCGATGCTGCCCGGCTCAGCCCAGATCCTGATCGTCGACGACAACTCGCCCGACGGCACCGGGGAGATCGCCGCTCGGGTCGCCGCCGAACAGGAGAGCGTCAGCGTCCTGCACCGGCCTCGCAAGGAGGGCCTCGGGCCCGCCTACATCGCCGGCTTCCGCCGGGCACTCGCGGAGGGAGCGGGGTTGATCCTCGAGATGGACAGCGACTTCTCCCATCAACCGGCCTACCTGCCACGCCTGCTCGATGCAGCTCAGCAGGCCGACCTGGTAATCGGCTCCCGCTACGTCGTCGGCGGTGGAGTCGGCGACTGGGGAGCGTGGCGGCGGGCGATCAGCCGCGGTGGCAGCGCCTACGCCCGGCTGGCGCTGGGCGTCGAGATACACGACCTGACCGGCGGCTTCAAGTGCTTCCGGCGCGAGGTGCTGGAGGCAATCGATCTGGACAGCGTCCGGTCGCGCGGCTACGCCTTCCAGGTGGAGCTGACCTACCGCGCCATCCAGAACGGCTTCAGAGTCGTCGAGGTGCCGATCGTCTTCCGCGAGCGCCGCGCCGGCGCCTCGAAGATGAACCGGGCGATCATCGCCGAGGCGGTCTGGCGGGTCCCTCTTCTACGCTTAGGATCTGGTGCTGGCAGGAACGGAAAGCGGCGGCACACGGCCGCCAAGAGCCGTCGCTATACTTTTTGAAGTATTGAGCGCTGAACCTCGACTCCCAGGAGACCGATACTTGTGACAGGCAAGCTCACCGATGTGACAGACGCCAACTTCAAATCAGAGGTCCTGGAGGCCGAAAGCCCGGTGCTGGTCGACTTCTGGGCCCCCTGGTGCGGTCCCTGCCGGGTCGTCCACCCGGTTCTCGAGGAAATCGAGGCGGAGCGCGACGACCTGCGGATCGTCAGCCTCAACGTCGACGAGAACCAGCAGACCGCCGCTCAATACGAGGTGCTCTCGATCCCGACCCTGATCCTCTTCAAGGACGGGGCGATCGCCAAGAAGGTGGTCGGAGCGATGCCGAAGCGGCGCCTCGAGGCGGAGCTGGAGCCGGCTCTCACCTAGCGATGCCGTTCGTTCACATTCACTGGTTCGAGGGACGGACCGACGAGCAGAAGGCGGAGATCGCAAGGCGCGTCGAAGCGGCTCTGATCGAGGTGGCGGGCGCTGCCCCCGAGCACTGCTGGGTGAAGTTCTCGGACTCGCCGAAGACCGACTTCATCATCGGCCAGCCCACCGACTAGATGAGTGATGCCTATCCGGTTCGCTCCAGAGCGCGCCGCCTTCGACCTCGCTGCTTATCTCCCCTTGGCATGGCTGGGGTCAACCTCCCGGTGTCGAGTGGTCGATTGACCCCCACATACGGGGGGGCAAATCGACCACTCAGCGCCGCGTCGCACACACGGACTGCTCACTCAGAGCTGGGAGGGGATCGGCACGGCAGGCGCCGTGGAACTACTCGTCTGGGCCGGACCAGGGCCCGCAATGGGCCCTTGCGGGTCAGGCGCGGCTGACGGAGATGCGCAGGTCGCGGCCGTCGATGCGCACCGTGAGGACGTCGGCGGCGTCGTAGGCGACCGAAGTGGCGAGAACCTCGCCGGCGACGTAGTCCTGGTGGGCGCGCGCGGCGTCGAGCAGCTCCTCCTCGCCTCCGAGGGCGAGCTCGATCCGGTCGGTGATCTCGAGGCCCGCTTCCTTGCGTGCGTTCTGGACCGCGTGGACGATCTCGCGCGCCAGGCCCTCGCGGCGCAGCTCCTCGTCTAGCTCGAGCTGCAGCGCGACAGCGTGACCCGCCTCCGCCTCGACCTCGTAGCCCGCCAGGGGCTGCAGCGAGAGGCTGACCTCGTCGGCGCCGATCGCGTGCTCGTCGCCCTCGACGCTGATGCCGATCTCGCCGCCGTCTGCCATCACCCGGGCGACGTGGGCGGGATCGAGCGCCGCAACGGCGGCGGCGACCTGCGGCATGCGCTTGCCAAAGCGCGGTCCGAGCACGCGGTAGTTCGGCTTGACCGCGTAGCTGACCAGCTCCGACTCGTCGGTGACGAAGTCGAGCTCCTTCACATTGAGCTCCGCCTTGACCAGCTCGACGCGAGCCGAGATCGCCTCGCGCTCGGCGTCGCTGGCGACGATCACGGCGCGACGCAACGGCTGGCGCACCTTCGCCTTGGCGCCGGCCCGGGCAGCCCGGCCCAGCTCGACGGTGCGGCGCACCGCCTCCATCTCAGTCTCGAGCACTGCGTCGAGCAGCGCCGGATCGGGCTCCGGGAAGTCGCGCAGGTGCACCGAGTCGGGCAGGCCTCCGAGCTCCTCGGCCGCGCCGCCGGCCAGGTTGAGGTGGATCTCGTCCGCCAGAAAGGGTGTGAAGGGCGCAAGCAGCGCCGCGGTCTCCAGCAGGCAGTGGCGAAGCGTCGCGAAGGCGGCCAGGTCCCCGTCCCAGAAGCGCCGCCGAGAGAGGCGCACGTACCAGTTCGAGAGCTCCTCGACGAAGCCGGCGATCGCCCTGCCCGCAGCGGTGCAGTCGAAGTCGTCCATCTGCTCGCGCACCGTGGTCACGGTTGCCTGCAGGCGCGACAGGACCCAGCGATCGAGGTCCTCCATCTCGTCGGCCTGGCGCTCGCTCGCACCGTCCGCGGGAGGCTGCGAACTCGGCGATCGACCGTTGAAATCGCCCGGGCCCAGGCCCTCGGCGTTGGCGTAGAGGACCCAGAAGGAGTAGGTGTTCCAGAGCGTCAGCAGGAACTGGCGCACGGCTTCCCCCACGGTGTCGACCGAGAACCGGTAGCCGGACCAGGGCTGCTGGGAAGTCAGGTAGTACCAGCGGAAGGCATCGGCTCCGTGGGCGGAGATCACCTCCCAGGGCTCGACGACGTTGCCCCTGCTCTTCGACATCTTCTGGCCCTCGGGATCGAGGATCAGGCCGAGGCAGACGCAGTTGCGGTAGCTGGAGGTGCCGAAGAGCAGGATCGACTCGGCGAGCAGCGTGTAGAACCAGCCACGGGTCTGGTCGATCGCCTCGCAGATGAAGTCGGCCGGGAAGCGCTCCTCGAACAGCTCCTCGTTCTCGAACGGGTAATGGAACTGCGCGAAGGGCATCGCGCCGCTGTCGTACCAGGTGTCGATCACCGACTCGACGCGACGCATCTCGCCGTCACAGCTCTCGCATTTGAGCGTCACCTCGTCGATGTGGGGACGGTGGAGGTCATCCGGCACCTCTGCGGTGGCTCGCTCGCGCAGCTCCGCCACCGAGCCGGCACAGAACAGCCCGCCGCAGGCGGTATCCGTGCAGCGCCAGATCGGCAGCGGCGTCCCCCAGTAGCGGTCCCGGGAGAGCGCCCAGTCGACGTTCCCCTCCAGCCATTTGCCGAAGCGCCCCTGCTTGATGTGCGCGGGATGCCAGCCGATCTCCTCGTTGCCCGCGAGCAGGTCCTCGCGGGCCCGCGAGGTGGCGATGTACCAGCTCGACTTCGCGTAGTAGAGGAGCGGGGTGCCGCAGCGCCAGCAGTGCGGGTAGGCGTGCTCGTAGACCTGCTCGCGGAAGAGCAGCCCGCGCGCCTCCAGATCGTCGATCAGGGCGCGGGTGGCATCGGGATCCTTGACGAAGCGCCCCTCGAAGCCGACGACCCGCTCGTCGAAGGTGCCGTCCGGCCTGACCGGGTTGTAGAGCGTCCCATGCTGCATCGGGTCGAAGATGCCGTTGGCGGCGGCGACCTCATAGTCGTCCTCGCCGAACGCGGGCGCGATGTGGACGAGACCGGTGCCATCCTCGGTGGTGACGAAGTCGCCGGCGATCACCGGGCCACTCTGGGGACCCGGTTTGTCGGAGAGCCTGAACACCGGGGCCTGGTAACGGCTGCCGACCAGCTCCTCGCCGGAGATGCGGCCGACGATCTCCGCGCCCTCGCCCAGCACCTGCTCGACCAGCGGCTCGGCCAGGACCAGAACCTCGCCGCCGACCCTGGCGCGCACGTAGGCGACGCCCGGAGCGACGGCGACGGCGACGTTGCCGGGCAACGTCCAGGGTGTCGTCGTCCAGACCAGCAGCGACTCGCCCGCCGGCTCGCCATCCTCGCCGAGCAGCGGGAAGCGAACGAAGATGCTCGGGTCCTCCACGTCCTGGTAGCCGAGCGCCACCTCGTGGGACGACAGCGCGGTGCCGCAGCGCGGGCAGTACGGGACGACCTTGTGGCCCTCGTAGAGGAGGTCCTTCCTCCAGAGCTCGCTCAGCGACCACCAGACCGACTCGATGTAGTCGTTCTCGAGCGTCACGTAGGGGTCGTCGAGGTCGATCCAGAAGCCGATCCGCTCGGTGAGGCGGTTCCACTCCTCGACGTACTCGAAGACCGACTCGCGGCAGCGCTCGTTGAACTTGGCGATCCCGAAGTCCTCGATCTCCTGCTTGGAGGAGATCCCGAGCTGCTTCTCGACCTCCAGCTCGACCGGCAGCCCGTGGCAGTCCCAGCCCGCCTTGCGCGGCACCCGGTAGCCGCGCATCGTCCGGTAGCGGGGGTAGACGTCCTTGAAGACGCGGGAGAGGACGTGGTGGGAGCCGGGGCGGCCGTTGGCGGTCGGCGGGCCCTCGTAGAAGCTCCAGACCTCGCCGCCCTCCCTGTTGGCCAGCGAGCGGTGGAAGACGTCGCGCTCGCGCCAGCGGGCCAGCACGCGCTCCTCCAGCTCGGGGAAGCGCTGCCGGGGATCTACGGGGAGAAAGCCTGACATGCGCAGGTGATTCTAGGAGCGAGTAGGCTGCGCGCCCCGTGCCCGTCTATGAGTTGAACGGAAAGGTGGCGCTCGTGACCGGCGCCGCCCGGGGAATCGGCTACGAGACCGCCCGCCAGCTCCACCTCCGGGGCGCCTCCGTGGCGGTGGTCGATCTCGACGCCTCCGAGGCGCGCGAGGCAGCCGAGCGGATCGGGTCACGGGCGATCGGCATCGCCGCCGACGTCACCGATCGCACTGCGATCGAGGCCGCCGTCGCCGAGACCGTGGAGCGCTTCGGGGGTCTCGACGTCGCCGTCGCCAACGCCGGCATTGCCCAGTCGACCCTGGCGACCGTTCGGGGAATCTCGGGCGAGGAATGGGAGCGGGTCTTCGAAGTGGACATGATGGGTGTCTGGCGAACGGTACGGGCCGTCCTGCCGCAGGTCGTCGAGCGACACGGCCACATCGTCGTCGTCTCCTCCGCCTACGCCTTCGTCAACGGCGCCGTCAACAGCCCCTACGCGGCTGCCAAGGCAGGGATCGAGTCCCTCGGGCGCTCACTGCGCGCCGAGCTGCGGCCGCTCGGGGCGAGCGCCGGTGTCGCCTACTTCGGCTGGATCGACACGAAGCTCGTGCAGGACACCTTCGCGCAGCCGCTCGCAGAGCGCATGGCCGGGACGGTGCCTCGCTGGGTGATGGCGCGCCTGGACCCGAGCGAGGCCGGTGCGACGATCGTCAGCGGCATCGAGGAACGGGCGCCGCGCAGCTTCGCGCCGAAGTGGTGGCGCTACGTGTCGGCGTTCCGCGGCCTCATCAACCCGCTGCTCGACCGCCGCTTCGAGAGCAAGGCGGAGATGGTCGAGATCGTGCGCGAGGTCGAGGCGGCGACGGACGAGCAGGGCGCGGGCGCGGCCTCAGCCGCCCGGCGGTAGCCACAGCTGGCTAATGGACCTCCCGTAAACGTTCGACCCGAAGCCCTGAGCCCACGCAGATCGCCAGCTCGACCCCGAGCCGGGCGCGTATCGGACCCTGCCTTCCGTCGGGCGACCTGCCTTGCGTCGGGCGAGTAATCGCCGCCTGTGGCCCATAAGTCGCCCGGCGTCCCAGGTGCGTGCCTTCCCCTGTCCTTGAGGGAAGAAGGCGCTGCCGGTGCAAGGGAGCTCGGGCGCTGTCGGAGCGGAGCGGATGGCCGGCTTCCGGTCGAACGTTTCGGGGAGGTGCGCTGGTCGGCTTCCGGTCGAACGTTTCGGGGAGGTGCGCTGGTCGGCCGCCCGAGCACTGCCCGCTGTGCTCGACTCCCCAAGCGTCACCGGGTGAGGCGCTCGAGCAGGAAGACGAAGGACTCATACGGCGCGCCGGTGGCGCGGCTGAGGCCGATCTCGCAGGTGCGGTTGCTGGAGAGGTGAGCGTCGAACTCCCGGCCGGCCAGCTCGGCCGCCTGGTCGCGGGTCGCCGCCTCGGTCAGCTCTGGATGGGAGAAGCCACGGTCCCCGGCGAACCCGCAGCAGGTCGCGGACGGGGCGACGTGGACCTCGTCTGCTAGCGCCGAGGCGAGCGCTCGAAGGGGGGTCGCGAGGCCCAGGTGCCGGGTCGCGCAGGTCGGGTGAACCGTGACGGAACCGACCCGCTCGCCGACCTCCAGCCGAGGCAGGAGGCGACCGTGCGCCCAGGCCACCGAGTCGAGCACCCGCAGCTGAGCCAGGCGCTCGGCGTTTGACTCCGAGAGGACGCCCTGATCTGCATCGGGCGCATCGTCGCCGAGCCCGACGACGGCCTGCGTGCAGGAAGCGGCGTCGATCACGATCGGCAGCTCTCCTCCGCCACTCCACTCCCAGAGGCGCTCGACCATCTCGTTTGCCTTGTGGCGGTGCGCCTCGCCGAATCCCTTGGAGCTCCACGGCAGCCCGCAGCACGTGCCGGCGACACCATTCGGAATCCAGAGCGGCTCGCCGGCGCGATCGGAGACCTCGACCAGCGCGGCGGCAAGGCTCGGCGGCGAACCGTTCCCGCCAGCCCGCCCGCCGAAGATCTGGTTGGTGCAGGAGGGGACGTAGACGGCGGCGGCACCCTCTCGCGAGGTCGCCGGCAGGCTCTTGGAGGCCGCCGCCGGAAGCTCCCTGCCCCGTTTCGTCCGCCGCGCCAGCGGGCCGCCGAGCCGCAGGGCGAGGCGCGATACCGTCTCCACGACGCCCCAGCGCTCCGCCACCCGCCGCGCCAGGCCCTCGGCGCGCTCGGTGTGACGCCTGCCGCGCAGTTCCTTCACGAGCTCGCCCGTGTCGATCCCAACCGGGCATGCGAGCTGGCAGGAGCCATCCGCGGCGCAGCTGTCCAGCACGTCGTAGGGGAACTCCTCCAGCAGCGCTCGCTGCAGGGGCGAGCCCGGCGGCTGGCGCGCCATCTCGCGGCGCAGGACTATTCGCTGCCGGGGTGTCGTGGTCAGATTGCGGCTCGGGCAGACCGGCTCGCAGAACCCGCACTCGACGCAGGTCGTCGCCGACGCCTCGATGGGCGGCGTCGTTTTCAGGTTGCGCAGGTGGGCACCGCTGTCGCGGTTCAGCAGAACGCCGGGGGCGAGCACGCCGTCGGGGTCCGCCAGGCGCTTCACCCGCCACATCATCTCCGTGGCCTTCTCCCCCCACTCGCGCTCCACGTAGGGCGCCATGTTGATCCCCGTCCCGTGCTCGGCCTTGAGCGAGCCGTCGTACTTGTCGACGATCAGCTCGACCAGCTTGGACATGAAGGACTCGTAGCGATCGAGGTCCTCTTGATTGGCGAAGTCCGGGGTGAGCATGAAGTGCAGGTTCCCGGCCGAGGCGTGGCCGGCGACGCCGGGCAGGAAGCCGTGCTCGCCGAGCAGTGCCTGCAGGTCGCGAGCGCCCTCGGCGATCCGCTCCGGCGGGACGCAGACGTCCTCGACGATCAGCGCCGTGCCGGGCAGCCGCAGGCGGCCGACGAGACCGTGCAGGCCCTCGCGAACCCGCCAGGCGAGCCCAATCGCGTCGGGGTCGCGGGTGAAGTCGATCGGGCGGATCGTCTCGTGCGACGCAAGGACCTCCCCGGCCCTCCTGACCTGGTCGTCCAGCTCGGCGTCGGTGTCCGCGCCGAACTCGACCAGCAGCACCGCCGAGGTGGGCGGCAGCTCTTTCCACTCCTGCGGCGCACCGACCATGTTCCAGGCGGCGGTGATCAACGCCGGTGCGACCATCAGCTCCACCGCGGTGGCGCCCGAGTCGACCAGGTCGCGAACCGGAGCGATCGCCGCGTCGATGTCGGAGAAGTGAACCCAGGCGGTCGTCGTCCGGGCCGGCACCGGCACCGTCTCGAAGACGGCCTCGGCGACAAACGCCAGGGTCCCCTCCGAGCCGACGACCAGGCGACGGAAGATCTCCAGCGGCTGCTCGGCGTCGAGGAAGGCGCAGATCCGGTAGCCGGTTGTGTTCTTGATCGAGAACTTGCGGCGGATGCGCTCGCTCAGCTCGCCATCGGCGCGGATCTCGTCGCGGACCTCCGCCAGGCCGGCCGACAGCTCGGGCTCGGCGGCGGCGAAGCGTGTGGCGGCATCCGGCGCCGCCGTGTCGATCACGGTTCCGGAGGGCAGCACCAGCGTCATCGAGCGGACCGTCGAGTAGGAGTCCTGGACGACGCCGCACCGCATCCCGCCCGAGTTGTTGGCGATCACGCCGCCGACGGTGGCGATGTCGGTGCTGGCGGGGTCGGGGCCGAGGCGGCGCCCATGGGGCGCGAGGACGCGGTTGGCGTGGCCGAGCACGGTGCCCGGCTTGACCCGCGCGGTCGCCCCACCGTCCTCCACCGAGACCGCCGCGAAATGACGCCGCACGTCGACCAGGATCCCGTCGCTCTGACCCTGGCCGTTGAGACTGGTGCCGCCGGCTCGAAAGACGACCGGGGTGGCGGAGCGCCGGCCGTAGCCAAGCACCTTGCCGACGTCGCCCGCGTCGTGTGCCATGACCACCGCCTTCGGGAGCAGGCGGTAGGGGCTCGCGTCCGAGGCGTAGCGGACGATGTCGCTGGCGCGTCCAAGCACGCGATCGGGACCCAGCAGGGTCTCGAGCTCGCGGCGCAGCGACTGCTCCGTGCCGGCCGCGATCTCGTCGGGGGCGCGGTCGGGGGCCGGCTCGGTGACCTGCGGGGCAAGCAGCGACACTCTCTCCTCCAGCAGCCCCACGGCGACTAGCTCCCTTCGATTCGCTGGGAGACCACGAGGTCGCTCATCTCAGAACAGCGACATTCCCGGGGCGACCGGGACTTCCACGAGCTCCGGCTGAGAGGAGGCGAGAGCCGTCGCGAGGGCGTCGCGCACGTCGTCGCGACCGCTCACCCGGTGAGCCTTGACCCCGTAGCCCTCGGCCACGGCGGCGACGTTGAGGTCCGGCAGATCGAGGGCCGGAGCTCCCTGCAGCGACTCGACCTCGGCGAACCACTTGAGGATCGCGTACTCGTCGTTGCGCAGGACAAGGAAAGTGACGGGCGCGCTGTGAGCGACGGCGCTCCAGAATGCGGTGACGGCGTACTGGACCGATCCCTCGCCGATCACGCAGACGACCGGGCGATCGGGCTGGGCAAGCTGCACGCCGATCGACGCGGCGAGACCGAAGCCGAGGCCGCCGCCGGCGCTGAAGTAGTAGCTGCCGGGGCGCGAGAGACGCAGTTGGTTGCGAAGCGCCAGCGTGCTGGAGGGCGACTCCAGCACGACGATGCCGTCCTCGGGGAAGACCTCGGCGAGGGCCGAGTGCACGGTGGAGGCATTGAGCGGATCGGCCGCGGGGATTTCCTGCGGCCCCTCGTTTGGCGCCGGAGCCTGGCGCGAGGACTCGGGCACGGCCTCGAGCAGCGCGGCCAGCGTCAGCCCGACATCGGCCACGATCGCGTCTCCCATCGGGGCGCGGGCCGCCTCGTCGGGATCGCTGGTGATCGCCACCAGCTGCGCGCCCTCCGGCAACAGCGGGCCGGGGATGTATGGGTAGTAGGGGAAGACCGAGCTGCCGGCGACGACGATCAGGTCGTGCGCCTCGAGCGTCTGCGCCACGGGCCCGATCGCAGGGGGAAGGACGCCGCGGAAGTTCGGGTGGCTCTCGGGGAAGCCGAGCCGCCCCCCGCCCGGGGCGGGCGTCGCCCAGACCGGCAGGCGCTGGCGCTCGGCCAGCGCCACCGCCGTGTCCCAGGCCCCGGAAGCGTCTATGTCGGGGCCGGCGACGAGCACCGGGCTTGCCGCGGCGTCGAGGCGCTCGGCCAGCGAGCTCACAGCCTCGGGATCGGCCACCGCGCGGCCACCGACGCGCCGCGCGATCGCCTCCCGGACGGCGACATCGTCGACCTCGACCGCCCAGTCGTCCATCGGCACCGAGACGAAGACCGGCCCGCGCGGCGGCAGCGAGGCCAGGTGAGCGCCGTGCGCCAGGGCAAGGGGCACGTCCTCCGCCCGCGGCGGCTCGTAGGACCACTTGACCAGGGGGTGCGGCATTCGCGTCGCGTCGCGGTTGGTGAGGTTCGCCTGCAGGGTCATCTGCGCGCGCACCTGCTGGCCGGCGGTGATCAGCAGCGGCGTGTGGTTGGCCTGCGCGTTGAAGATCGCGCCCATCGCGTTGCCAACGCCCGGCGCGGTGTGGAGGTTGGCGACCGCGGCGCGGCCCGACGCCTGGGCATATCCGTCCGCCATGCCGATGACCACGCCCTCCTGGAGGCCCAGCACGTAGCTGAAGTCGTCGGGCAGGTCGGCGAGCATCGGCAGCTCGGTGGAGCCGGGGTTGCCGAAGATGGTCGTCATTCCCCGGGCACGGAGGAGCTCGAAGCTGGCATCGCGAACCGTCGGCATCCCGGCCGAGAGCCTAGATGATCCTGGACGAGGTGTTCGAAACGGGCCGATGGGGGACGGCAACCCGAGATGAACGCCTCGTCGCTCGAGAGAGAAATAACCCCTCGCCTAACCCTCCCCTGTTTGCCCTCCTCACCTGCAAGTAGGAGGGCAAACAGGGGAGGCTGCGTAGGGCCCAGGCGGTCGGGAGCTTTGGGGGACCGTTCCAGAGGACGAGGGGCTGCGGCGGAGCAGTTGAGCAAGGACGCGGCCGAAGAAGGCAGATCGAGGCGGATACGAACTCCGTTCGCTGTTTGTGTCGCTGAGCGGTACAAATGACGAACGGAGCGGTTGGGGTCGCCGGGTCGAGACTCCGTTCGCTGTTTGTGTCGCTGAGCGGTACAAATGACGAACGGAGCGGTTGGGGTCGCCGGGTCGAGACTCCGTTCGCTGTTTGTGTCGCTGGGCGATACAAAGAGCGAACCGAGCGGTTGGGGCGAGGCGGTCACCGGGCGCACCTGGAAATCGGCAAGCCCGGCCGGGAGCTCAGCGCGGGAGGCGCACTGAATTGGGAGTCAACCATCCAGGGGTTTGCCTGCGATTTGGACCACCGCCCCCCCGGTGCCGGGGGAGACGCAAAGTGGCCTGGCGCGCGTCTCGCGTAACTCAAGGTGACCCCCAGCCGGGGCCGATACCGGGAGGGACGTGCCGAGGGCAATCGACAGCAGCCGAGTTCGAGTTCGCACTTCCGCCTGGGGCGCGCTGCTCGCCCTGGTGCTCGCGGGGTTGCTCTCCTGGCTTGCCGAAGGGACGGCAAGCGGCAACCCCATTCCGACGCGTCTCGTTCGGACCGTCGGGACGATCGTCCCGATTCCCGCCGCCATCCCCCACGAAGAGGGCGACATGGTCGACCGCCGCATCCTTCCCGACCTGCGCTGGATCGCGAGGCGCTTCCCGATCTTCGTCACCGACGGCTACTCGGGCCCGCTTCCCGACGGTGAACACGCCGGCTGCCGGGGCTGTCACACAAAGCACTCCGACCACTACAACGGCCTCGCGGTCGACATCGTGCCGCTGCACTGGAGCGCCAAATGCAATCTCAACTGGCACGGGATCACCCGACTGGCCCATTGGGCCGAGCCGGTTCAAAACCATCCCCGCCCGCCGTTTCGCTGGGTCGGCTACAACGGCGACAGCGGGCATGGCTGCGGCAATCACCTGCACCTCTCCTGGGAACACGCCCCGGCTCCGCAATTCCAGCTGGCCGAATGGGTCGAAATCTTCCCAACCCGGGGCCACGAAATTGCCTCGGGCCCAGGCTCGGGCCCGGGCAAGGTGCAGGGTGGCGCTCAGCTCGAAGGACAGCCGGAAGACCAAACGAGCCCCGAACAGCCCGAAGGTCCGCGCGGTGGCATATCCCGGGCGCAGATGGGCGGTGTCTCCCCGCGCGGCGACTGAGCGCCTGTCGCCCTAGGATGCGCGCCAGATGCGCTTACCGATGGCGATTCTCGTCGCCGCGATCGCGATCGCGGCGGCCACCGGTTGCGGTGGCACAGACGATCGCACCCCGGTCGCCTGCCTGAGCGGCGCGCAGGCCTACCTGGCGGCGCTGCGCCAGGTGCCGGGCGAGGCCAGGCTGAGCGGACAGGTGCCGCTCAGCGCCTGCCTCCCGGCGAACCAGAAGGGAGGCGATCTGGCGGCGGTCGGCACCGCGATGCTGAGAGCGACCACCAGGCTCAACTCCGCCGCCCGCACGAGCCCCGGCGGGGCCGCCAACTTCGAGCTCGGCTACCTGGTCGGGACGGTAGAGGAGCGCGACGAACACACGGCGGGCATCCACAGCGAGCTGCTGCGCCGCCTCGTCGCCGCCGCCCGCTACAGCCCCGGCGGTGGTTCTCTGCCGGGGCGCTTCACGCGCACGTACCGGCGCGGCCAGCGTGCCGGCCGCGCCGCGAGCTGACACAGAGCCCCTGTGCAAACCTTCTCCGTCATGGAGAAGGCACAACCCGGCGACGGCTCGACGCGAAGCTGCCGGTCCCAGCGACCGCGGCCGCGCCTGCCGGGCCAGCTGCGCCCCACCGACGTCGTCGGCGCCTTCTTCGTCTGCGGTGTCGCCTTTCTCCTCGCGGCCGCCGTGGTCGGTATCGCGCAGTGGCTCGACCCCTGGCCGCAGGGTCGCTGGCTGGCCCTGCACCTCGCCTTCGTCGGCGGCGTCTCGCAGCTCATACTCGGCGCCAGCCAGTTCTTTGCCGGCGCCTTCCTGGCGACCGATCCGCCACCCCGGGGGATCGTCCGACTTCAGATCGCGACCTGGAACTCTGGAACGATCCTGCTGGCGATTGCGGTTCCCGAGCGGTCCGATGCCCTGATCTGGCTTGCCACCGGCCTGCTCGCCGCTTCGCTGCTCGCCTGGGGAGCGGCAATCGCGGTGATGCGGCGGCGATCGCTGCGCGACTCGCCATGGGCCACCCGCTGGTATGTGAGCAGCACCGCGTTCTTCGGCCTCGGGGTCCTGGCGGGCTCGATACTCGCTCGCGGTGTGCCCTGGGTGCACGGCGATCTGCTGGGCGCCCACATGTCCCTCAACCTCGCCGGCTGGTTTGGCGGCGCGATCGTCGGGACCCTGCACACGTTCTATCCCTCGCTCACCCAAACCCAGCTTCGCTTTCCACGCCTGCAGGGAATCGCCTTCGGTGCCTGGACCGCCGGCGTGGCGGCGCTTGCCATCGGCTATGGCTGGGCGCTCGAGGGGCTCGCAATCGCCGGCTGGGTCGCTCTCTGCCTGGCGGGCTTCGCCCTCCTCGCAAACGTCGGGGCAAGCCTGCGTGCGGCTCCGCGCCCCCTCTCACTGGCCGCTCGCCTGGTCGGCGCGGCACAGCTCTTCCTCCCCCTCGGCCTGCTGGTCGCGACCGCCGCCGCGATCGATGCCGGTCCGCTGCAGGCCCTGGTGGGGTCGACGCGCACAGCACTGGGGACGCTGCTGGTCTGCGGCTGGATCGGACTGACAGTGCTCGGATCGCTGCTCCATCTGCTGGCCGTCGTGGTACGGGTGCGCGACTTCTCTCAACCGATGCCGGCGCCGAATCCTCGCTTCGACAGGTTCGTGGCGGTCCTGGCAACCGCCGGCATCGCCGCCCTGGCGCTCTGCCAGCAGCTCGGCCTCGATTTCTGGCGCGGCGCGGCGGCGGCCGCCCTGCTTGCCGCCTACGCGATCGTCGCCTCCCGGGTCGCGGTGCTGGCCGCGCGCGTGGTGATCCGAGCGCGGCCCAGCATCTGACCGATTCCCGACGGACCGCGTTGGTTTTCGGCATTGCAGCGGGCCGTCCGCGATCCCCCTCATCCCAATAGGCTTGGCGCACCACAACATCGATGGAGGCACCACGTGACTGAGCAGCTCTGGGGTGGCGAGACCACCAAAGCCGTCGACAACTTTCCGGTCTCGGGAGAGCACGTCCCGGCCCCGGTGGTCCGCTGGCTGGGCCAGCTGAAGGCCGCAGCGGCGCGGGTAAACGGCGAGCTGGAGCGCCTCGACGGCGACCTCGCGGAGACGATCGCGAAGGCGGGCGACGCGGTCGCCGCCGGCGAGCACGACGACCAGTTCCCGGTGGATGTCTTCCAGACCGGTTCAGGCACCTCCTCGAACATGAACGCCAACGAGGTGATCGCCGCGCTCGCCGGCGAGGGAGCCCACCCCAACGACCACGTCAACATGGGCCAGTCCTCGAACGACGTCTTCCCCTCAGCCGTGCACCTCGCGGCCCTCAGCGAGGTGACCCACGACCTGCTGCCGGCGATGGAGGGCCTGCAGGAGGCGCTGGCTGCCAAGGCCGGCCAGTTCGCCGACGTGGTCAAGGCTGGCCGCACCCACCTGATGGACGCCGTGCCGGTGACGCTGGGTCAGGAGTTCGGGGGCTACGCGGCACAGGTTCGACTCGGGATGCAGCGCGTCGAGGGAACGCTGCGCAGGGTTGGCCAGATCCCGCTGGGCGGCACCGCGACGGGCACCGGGTTGAACACCCATCCCGAGTTCGCGGCCAAGGTGCGGGAGAAGCTCGCCAAGGAGACGGGCCTGGCGATCTCCGGGCCGCTGGACGCCTTCGAGGCGCAGGGCAACCGCGATGCCCTGGTCGAGCTCTCGGCGGCGCTGAAGGTCTACGCGGTGTCCCTCAACAAGATCGCCAACGACCTGGCGCTGATGGGATCCGGCCCCCGCACGGGTCTGGCCGAGCTGCGCCTGCCGGAGCTTCAGAAGGGCTCCTCGATCATGCCGGGCAAGGTCAACCCGGTGATCCCCGAGGTGGTCATCCAGGTCGCCGCCCAGGTGATCGGCAACGACGTGGCGATCACCGTCGCCGGCAGCCAGGGACAGTTCGAGCTGAACGTCCGGGTGCCGCTGATCGCCCGCAACCTGCTCGACTCGATCAAGCTGCTCAGCTCCGCGTCGCGGCTGCTGAACGAGAAATGCGTCGCCGGAACCGAGGCCAACGAGGAGATGACCGAGCGGCACGCGGAGGCCACGCTTGCCACCGCAACCGCGCTCAACCCCCACATTGGCTACGACCGCGCCGCGGACATCGTCAAGGCGGCGGCCGAGTCAGGCCGCTCGCTGCGCGAGGTGGCACTGGAGCAGGGCGTCGAGCCGGCCGTGCTCGAGGAGGCACTCGACCACCGGCGCCTCGCCCGGCCGCACGGGTAGCCGGGTCAGCGCCGGTGGGGGTCGGCGATCGGCAGCTCGACGTTGCGGTCCTGCCGGCTCCCCTCTCCGCAGGGGTTCGGGAGGCACTCCCTGCCGCCGGTCTGCGCGTCGTTGTAGGAAAGGGTGCGCCCGACCGAGGCGAGGTCGGTGCGGGTCATCGAAGCCGCCGCCGCTCCCGCTGGCGGCGCGGCGGCGGCACTGGCGTGGTCGACAATCGTGCCGAACAGCGACAGGGTCCCGTCGCGGTTGTCGAAGATCTGGATCAGGCGGGCCTGCTGGGGCCAATCGGCCTCGGCGGCAACCCGGATGCTCCAGAAACCATGCCCGTGCCCGTCCGGGTAGGGCGTGACGTCGTTGACGTGGCTGTGGCCGGCCACCCAGGCAATCGCGTTCGGGTAGCGGTGCAACAGCGCGACCAGGTCATCGCCGAGGTGGATGGGCGTCGAGATGCGCGGGTCGGCATCGCATCCGGGGTTGACGTCATGCCCGTGGGCGTCGGGGGCGGTGCACGGCGGGGCCGCCTCGTCCGGAACGTCCGCGGTCAGGCTGGCGATCGCGTGGTGGCTGAAGATGACGACGAGTTGGTTTGCCGCGGTGGCTGCCTGCAGCTCGCCTTCCAGCCAGCGGAACTGCGGGTCGTCGACGTTGCCGTCCGCGCAGGGCCCGGTCACCCCACCCTCGCAAACGGTGTCGAGGGCAATCATCCGCAGCCCTGGCACGGGAACGAACGAGTAGTAACCGGCGGCCCCGTTCGACGCGGCTTCCTCGGCTGGGTCTACGTCCCCAAAGCCGTGGCCGTCGGGCTGCGAGCCTTCGAGAAAGACCCGCTTGTACTCCGACTTGGAGACGTAGCGGCGACCGGGGTCCGGTGGGACGAGCGAAACCGCACTGGGATTCGAGGCGAGCAGATCGGTCAGGGCTTCGGGAGTGAGGTCGCTGAGCCCTTCCAATTCCCCGGCCGCCCCCTCCATCGGCTTGATGCAGCCCGTGGCGACCTCCTCGAAGGCGGCGTTCGCGGCCTGGTTGCCCTGTGCCAGCGCGTCGTGGTTGCCGAACGCGAGATAGCTGGGGACGCTGAGTCCGGTGGCCGTGAACGGCTGTTGCGCGCGGTCCATCAGGCCCGGGTAGCGCGGCCAGCCCGCCGCTGCGCCGCGCGGTTCGTTCGGGTCGTAGAAGTAGGGCGAGAGTCCCTCCGCGTAGTCGCCGTAGTCCTGGACGCCCGTGTACCGCGCGGCCTCAGCTGCCCCCGGAACCCCGATCGGGGGACAGAGCGGGTGCAGGTAGCCGCTGGGGTCGATGCCGCTGTTTGGGTCGAGCCGTTCGCCTTCCAGCAGGGCGCGTACCCAAAGCGTCTCGTTCAGCTGCTGGTTGTCGGCCGAGTCGCCGGTGTCGATCGCGAAGTCCATCGGGCTCCGTGCGCCCCTTCCCCGGTCGAGCGGCGAGGCGCCTGCGAAGGCGTCCAAGCGGCGAATCATCGCGTCGTCGATGAACGGCTCGAGGGCCTCCCAGGGCCGGAATGCGGCTTCGACCGGCGCCCCGAAGGGGTCGAGGAACTCGACGCGAGCGGGACTCTCCTCGTCGGCCAGCTGGAAGTCGGAGAGCTGGCCAAAGTAGGCGATCGATACGCGCCGCCCCGCGCGGCCGTCGTGCGCCGACCCAAAGCCGGCTTCGCGAACGACGTATTCCTCGCCGGGGCCCAAACCGAGCCGATTGAAGCCGGCACCACCCTCGGGGACGATGCGCTCATCGGCGGTGCTGAGACGGACCGGATCGGCTTCGGTCGCAGCCGCCGCGGTCGGGATCGCAACGGCAATCAACGCTACGGCTGCTGCTACGGCGGACTTCACGCGCCCTAGTGTACCTAATATTTAGTAACACACAGAGGCTGCGGCGCAGGCCGCGAATTTACGACTCGGGTCACTGCAGGGTGACGAGCCGCTCCTCGGTCAGCTCCTGGACCGCGTAGGCGGGGCCCTCGCGGGTGTTGCCGGAGTCCTTGACGCCGCCGTAGGGCATCTGGTCGGCGCGGAAGGTCGGCACCTCGTTGACCAGCACGCCGCCGAACTCGAGGGCGCGCCCCGCCTGCAGGCCGCGCCCGATGTCCCTGGTGAAGACCCCCGCCTGCAGGCCAAACCTCGAATCGTTGGCCATCTCCAGCGCCTGCTCGAAGTCCGAATAGCGATCGATCGTCGCGACCGGGCCGAAGATCTCCTCGCACCAGACCTTCGCCTCGCGGGGCGGGCCGGCGAGAACGGTCGGGGCAAGGCAGCGGCCCTCGTCGACGAGATTCCCGCCGCTCAGCAGGCCGGCGCCGCCGGCCACCGCCTCCTCGATCCACCCATTGACCCTGTCGCGATCGGCGGGGGTGATCAGCGGGCCCACATCGGTCTCGAGGTCGAGCGGATCGCCGACGCGCAGCGATTCCGCATTGGCGACGAAGCGCTCCGTGAAGGCATCGGCAACGTCCTCGTGGACCAGCACGCGCTGGATCGAGATGCAGCTCTGGCCGGCATGGGAGAACGCATGCAGCTTTGCCTTGTCGGCCGCCGCCTCCCAGTCCCCGTCGGAGTGGACGATCAGCGGTGCGTTGGATCCCAGCTCGAGATTCACCTTCTTGTGGGGAACGCGACTGCGAATCGCCCAGCCGACCGCCGAGGAGCCGGTGAAGCTGAGGGCGCGAATCAGCTCATGCTCGACGATCGCGTTGCCGACCTCCGATCCCGGTCCGGGAACGACGCTCAACCATCCCGCCGGCAGGCCCGCCTCGGCCAGGATCGCGGCGAGCTTGAGGGCGGAGATCGGCGTCTGGCCGGCGGGCTTGAGGACGACGGCATTGCCGGCGGCGAGCGCCGGCCCAAGCTTGTGGGCGACCAGGTTGAGCGGGAAGTTGAAGGGACTGATCGCGCCAATCGCTCCATAGGGCACGCGCAGGATCACGCCGAGCTTGCCGGCACCGGCCGCAGAGGCCTCCATCGGGACGGTCCCGCCGCTCAGCTTGCGCGCCTCAACGGCGGAGAAGGTGAGGGTGTCCACGCAGCGGTCCGCCTCCGCCCGGGCGGTCTTCAGCGGCTTGCCGGCCTCGGCGGCAATGGTCAGCGCGAGCTCGTCGATGCGCTCACGGACGAGCCCGGCGGCGCGGTCGAGCACGGCGGCTCGTTCGTGCTGGGGGAACCCACCCGACTCGTAGGCGGCACGGGCAGCGATCGCGACACGATCAACCAACCCCGCATCTCCCCGGGCAACGCGACCCACGAGGCTGCCGTCGTAGGGGCTCAGCACCTCGTCCCACTCGCCGGTCTCAACCCACTCACCGGCGGCGAGAAGCTCATGGTCCTCGGCCTGCGGTGCCTGTGTCGACATCTCGACAAGGGTAGTGCAGGCCGAGACACGTCTTGCGCGAACCTGTTGACTCAGAGATGCGGCTCCGACTCGCCCTGCTGATCGTCTTCCTGCTCCCGGCTGCCAACGCCGCTGCCAGCGTGCGCTGGAGCGTCGATGGGCACGGCTTTGGCCACGGCGTCGGCATGAGCCAGTACGGCGCCTACGGCTACGCGAAGCACGGCAAGAGCCACGCCTTCATCCTCCGTCACTACTACTCCGGAACGAGGATCGGCAGGCTCAAGGCGAGGCGCGTCGTCCGCGTTCTGATCGACGTGTCGAGCGGGGGCGTTGCCTTCAGCGGGGCGCACAGCGCCTGCGGCCGGAGGCTGAGCGCGATCCGCACCTACGAAGCCATCCGTGCGGGAAGGTCGGTGCGGCTGCGCAACGCCGCGGGCCGGGCGCTTGCCGGCTGCGGGCGGCGGCTGCGGGCGACCGGCAACGGTCGAATCCAGATTGGCGGCTCTGCCTACCGCGGCGCGCTCGAGGTCGTGCCAACCGCCAGCGACGCCGGCTCGCTGAACGCGGTCGACGCCGTGCCCGTCGACCAGTACGTGAAGGGAGTGATCGCAAACGAGATGCCCTCCTCCTGGCCGCTGTCCGCACTGCGCGCCCAGGCGGTGGCGACACGCTCCTACGCTCTCGCGAGCCAGGTCGACGGCCACGGCTTCGACCTCTACGCCGACAGCCGCAGCCAGGTCTACAGAGGAATCGCCAGCGAGGCGGCGCGAACCAACCGTGCCGCCCTCGAAACCAACGGCCAGGTGGTCCGCTACGGGAAGGAAATCGCCCAGACGTTCTTCTCCGCCTGCTCGGGCGGACACACCGAGAGCGTCCAGAACGTCTTCTTCGGACCGCCCGTCCCCTACCTGATCGGAGTGCCGGACCCCTACGACGGCGCCTGCCCGCTCCACTCCTGGACGCTGAGCTTCTCCGAGCGCGAAATCAGCGCCCGGCTCGGCGGCTACCTGAACGGGCAGCTGAGGCGCGTCGTCGTAACCAAGCGGGGCGCCTCGCCGCGGATAGTGTGGGCGCAGCTCTACGGCACGGGTGGATCGACGAGGATCCGCGGCGACCAGCTCGCCGCGGCGCTGGGCGCTTACGACCGCTGGATGACGTTTCGCAAGATCGTCAACGGCAAGCCGGTCGGCGGCGGTGGCGAAGGCCCCGGCGGCGGACAGCTTGGCGAAGGCGGTGTCGCCTCTCAGCCGTCGGGGTAGGGCTGGATCGGGATGCCATGGTCGGTGTCCCTCGTCCCCAGCTCGTACGCGGCGCCTCCCGGAAGGGTGAGATCGCGAGGTGGCTCACCGGGCCGCTCGACGGTCAGCTCGAGATCGGCCACCGAGCAGTTGACGGTGTTGTGCTCGGGGCCCTTCGGGTCGGCGTACACCCAGCCCACGAAGTCCTTCTGAGGAGCCGAGACCCTGCCGCGAACGACGACCCGCTTCCCGGGCAGGACAAAGGAGCAGCCGGTCGGCGACTCCTCGATCGATGCGGAGCGGATCTTGCCGAAACCGCCGAGGCGGTGCGCCTCCCCGTCGAGCACGAGCATGCCCGACGGAAGCCATGGCGTTGTCCGGGAGCCGACCTTGACGCGGGCCGCTCCGGCGTCGAAGTAGGTGTCGGGCGACCCCTCGAAGCCCGTTCCCTCCAGCCACACCCAGCGCTCGGCGTGCTCCGTGCCCCAGTTGTGGCCGATCATCCCGGGCCAGCCGTCCAGGTCGATCGCCTCGCCGTCCACCGCCAGGCGCCCGTCGAAGCGCGCGTTCGGGTTGGGCGCGATGAACTTGGTCCGCGGCAGCGGCGCCTCGTAGAGCCAGTCGGCGGGAAGGTACTTGCACGGCTTCGCGTCTCCGGAGAAGGCGAGGTCCCAGGACGCGGTCAGGGCATCGGTCGAGACGGACCCCTTCGCCCGGCCCGGCCCGAGCTCCGCCCCACTGACGCGTATCCACGAGCCGGCCGGCGCCCATAGCTCCGCCGCCGAGACGGTGACCTTGGTCGCGCGGGGCTCCCTCCGGTCGCGATCGAAGAGGACGAACCAGATCGAGGCGTTCGGCGCGGCCCCCGGGTGCTTGTGAACCGTGTGCCTGATCCACACCGCTCGCCCACCACCGGGTCGCGAGGCCTTCAGGTAGAAGCTCTCGTAGTGGCCCGCCTTTGCGGCAACCTCGGGGAAGCGCGCACCCTCCAGCTTGGCGACGGGCATTCCCGCACTCTAAACGGAAAGGGCCGGTACGCTTCGGCGGTGCCTATCGTCCGCAGGCTGCTGATCGCCTCGTCTCTGCTCGTCCTGCTGATCGGCGCCGCGGATCTCGCCAGTGCGGCCTCCTCCAACTCCGGGCAAATCGGGGCCGGGGCCAGCAAGAAAGGGAAGAAGCGCTGCCGCAAGGGCTACAGGCTGAAGACCGTGACGGTCAGGCGCCACGGCAAGAAGGTGAAGGTCAAGCGCTGCCGCAAGGCAAAGGGGAAGGGAAGCGGCGGCCAGGAAACTGCCCCCGGGAACCAGGGCGGCGGAGGCGGGACTGGCAACACACCCCTGTTCGAACCCCCGGGACGCAAGCTGGAAGGCCAGGACGCGGTGCCGTTCCTCCAGAGGTACCTGTACAACTCGACCTTCACCGACTGCCCGGCGGGCTGGCCCAACTGCGCCGTTGAGGAACGCTACAGCCATACCGGCGGCGGCCTCTTCTACTACTGCCGGCTGACCCCGACCTCGGGGTCCGACATCGTCAACGGCGGCCGCAGCTACCAGGTGCAAAACGCGGTTGTCGAGGCCGACGGATCGTGGACGTTCAACGAGATCGTCGACAACTACGGCAACCCCTCCTACTACGAATGGCACGTGGGGGCCGACGGGGTGGTCAACGGTGCCTACCAGTACAACGGGGTCGAACAGATCGGCCCGCTCACATACGTCTCCGGCGCCCGCGACTGCAGCTATTAGAGCAGCGCCCGTCGCGCCAGTGGTGCTCCGTTCTAGAGCAGCGCCCGTCGCGCCAGTGGTGCTCCGTTTTAGAGCAGCGCCCGTCGCGCCAGTGGTGCTCCGTTTTAGAGCAGCGCCCGTCGCGCCAGTGGTGCTCCATTCGTCCCTGCAGGAGCTTCGCCCCGCAGTGCTCGGAGTCGTCTAGCCCTGCACCCATCCCTCGCCGTCTCCCCCCACCAAGGAGGCCTCCCGGTGCGCCTTTCGCACCTCAGCGGTTCGCACCTCAGCGGTTCGCAACGTGCACCGAAACCCCAAAACCCTCCGAACTGCATCAACTTCTCTATCTGGCAGATAGAGAAGTTGATGCAGTTCGGAGGAGGGGGGGAGGGTCGTGCTCCCGGATCGATATCCGCCCGGTTCGACCCAGCGGTTCGAAACGTGTGCAGGCGGGTCAGCTGGGCGAGTGGCTCTACACCTTGATGGTGATCACGTCGCCGTCGCGCACCAGGTAGTCACGACCCTCGATCCGCAGCAGCCCCCTGTCGCGGGCCGCCGAGTAGCCGCCGCACTCGACCAGCTGCTCCCAGCCGATCGCCTCCGCCTTGACGAAGGCGTCCTGGATCTCGGTGTGGATCGTCCCGGCCGCCTCCCAGGCGGTCGCGCCACGGCGCACCGGGCGGGCGACCGCCTCCTTGCCCTCCCCGGCGGTGAAGAAGGTGATCAGGCCCAGCAGGTCGTAGGCGGCGCGGACCAGGCGTGCCAGGCCCGAGCCCTCGATCCCGTAGGAGCCGCGCAGCTCCTCCGCTTCGGCCGGCTCCAGCTCCGCCAGCTCGTTCTCGATCCGGGCGCTCACGGCCACCACGCCGGCGCCGACCGTCGCGGCGTGCGCCGCAACCGCCGCGGGCGGTTCGCCGGACCCCTCGTCGACGTTGGCGACGTAGAGAGTCGGCTTCGACGTCAGCGCCTGCAGGTTGCGAGCGGCCTCGGGCGCCGCCTCGGGGATCGGGATAGAGCGGGCGAGGCGCCCCGCGGCGAGGGCTTCGTGCACCGCCTCCAGCCAACCACGCTCGGCGATCGCTCCCTCGTCCCCCGACTTGGCCTGCTTCGTTACCCGTTCGAGGCGCCGCTCCACCTGCTCGTAGTCCGAGAGCACGAGCTCTGTCTCGATCGTCTCGATGTCGGCGATTGGGTCCACCCTGCCGTCGGGGTGCGGGACACCGCTGTCGACGTGGCAGCGAACCACGTGGCAGATCGCGTCGGTCTCGCGGATCGACGCCAGGAACCGGTTGCCCAGTCCCTCTCCTTCGGAGGCCCCCTTGACGAGACCGGCGATGTCGTGGAAGGAGATCGTCGCCGGCACCAGCTCGGAGCTGCCGACCGTCTGCGCCACACGCTCCAACCGCTCGTCGGGAACCTGCGCAATCGCCACATTGGGCTCGATGGTGGTGAACGGGTAGTCACCGGTCTGGGCGCCACCCCTGGTCAGGGCATTGAAGAGCGTGGACTTGCCCGCGTTCGGCAGGCCGACGATCCCGACCTTCATAGCGAGAGGGGGACGATCAGGCCAAGGGCGACGCCCAGCAGAACGCCGGCCAGCACGTCAGAGGCGTAGTGCATTCCGAGATAGGGACGCCCCAGGGAGAGGGCGACCGCCAGGGCAAAGGCAACCGCCGCCACCGGATCGACCCGGGTCATCGCCGTCGCCACGGCAAACGACGAGGTCGCATGCGCCGAGGGGAAGCTCAGGGAACTCGGTGCGCCGCCCAGTGGCGGCAGCCCCTCGAGTGCCGGCCGCGGCCGCCGCACGAGCAGCTTGACACCGAAGTTGAGCCCGATCGCGACCGGGCCGAGCGCGGCGCAGAGCAGCCACGCTTCGCGATGCCCCGCGTCGAGGATCGCCAGGGCGACGCCGATCGCTATCCAGATCGCGCCGTTGTTGCCGGCCTTGCCCAGCACCTTCATCGCCCGCTCCATCCCGGGCGTGTGGCCGCGGGTCCGCATCAGGCGCAGCAGTCTGAGGTCGAGGCTCTCCATCGGCGCCGCAGGATAAGCCCGCGCCGCGGCGGGCGCCGGCCTGGCCCAGCACGACCGCCCCGACCGCCCCGTCCGCCGCTGCCAGGAACCAACCTCGTGAGAGGTCGGAGGCCACCGTCGCGGCTGCCTTCGCCGCGCTCGGTCAGTATTCATGCCAGACGATGCCCGCCGTCCCCGGATACCTGCATACGCCCGGTCACCACTGCGGCTCGACCGCGCTGCGCAACCTGCTCCGCTTCCGGGGCGTCGAGATCAGCGAGGAGATGGCCTTCGGTCTCGGAGCTGGGGCGTGCTTCTACTACGTAACGATTCCGGACGCCTCGCCCACCCGCTGGTTCAACGGCCGCACCGCCCGCCTCGAGGAGAGCTTTCGCGACCTCACCGGCACCGCACTGGAGCTGCGCACGTTTGAGGAGGACGGCGGCGGCGCCTGGGCGGCGGCGCGCGCCTCGGTCGACGCCGGCGAACCGGCGCTTCTGCTGACCGACCTCTACCACCTGGATCACTACGGTAACTCGGCGCACTTCCCCGGCCACGCGGTAGTCCTCGCCGGCTATGACGACGAGGTCGCATACCTGTCCGACACCGGCTTCGAGGAGCTCCAGACCACGCGGCTGGAGAATCTCGATAGGGCACGCAACAGCAAGCACCCCGCCTATCCTCTGCGGGGGCACATGTTCACAGTCTCGGGCGAGATCGAGCCCGACCGGCTCCGAGATGCGATCCCCGCCGCGATCGAGCGCGCGGCGCGGGGGATGGTCGAGCCGGAGTTCCGCGAATTCTCCGGACTTGACGCCGTCCGCCGGCTCGCCGAGGAGGTCGGCTCATGGCCCGAGGTCGCCGACGACTGGCCCTGGTGCGCACGGTTCGGGTACCAGGTGATCGAGCGGCGCGGAACGGGTGGCGGCGCCTTCAGGCTCATGTACGCGCGCTTCCTCGAGGAGGCCGATCGTTCCGAGGCGCCACTCGCGGCCGAAGCCGCGGCGCGATGGACCGAGCTCGCGATCGGGTTGCACGCGGCAAGCGAGCGCGAGACGCCCGACGCCGACCTCTGGAGCGGCATCGACAGCGCCGCCCGGCGGGTCGCGGAAGCCGAGGAACGCCTCTGGGACTCTTTGGCCAACGGTTAGTGAACCACCCGGCCATTTAGGAGTAAACACAGCTGAGCCGGTTTGGTTGGTGGTGTACCGTTTGGAAGTGCGGGAGGCGGGTAACCAGATGGAACCCGTCTTTGAGGAGAGTGACATGAGACGTAAGGCAAGCCCGCTAGGGCTGCTCGCACTCAGTGCCGCACTGGTCGTACTCGCTTTCGCCGCTTCCCCCGCCAGGGGCGAATTCGGAATCAACACATTCGAAGCGCTCACCTGTAAGACCGACGCCAGCGCCGCGGGTCCCGGAGACTGGTCCGAAAACGGCGATCCATGCTTGGCCTCGGATCCAGTAGAACGGTTCTACACCCAGGCTGCGGGCCACCCTCCCAAAGGGATCACCGCCTTTCTGATGAATCAGGGTTTCGGCGCGTCGCCCAAACTCCCCGACGGATTCGTCAAGGAATTCCGCACCGAACTGCCCGAGGGTCTCGGCGTCAATCCGCAGGCGACTCCTCAATGCACCAGAAAACAACTCTCAGAAGTCGTATCTGCGCCGCCCGTGGTGACGAAATGTGCCACTGAAGTGCCCCTATCCCAGGTGGGCGTCAACTACCTGACGACCTTCCTTCCGCCACCGGCGCCGGCGGAAACCGAATTCACGGTACCGGTACCGGTATACAACTTGGTGCAGGAATTCGGCGAACCCTCCTCAGCTGGATTCAACGCTTCCGGAAAACCAACCATCCTCGAATCCGACCTCGATCCCAACGACCAGCACATCTCCTTCACGATTCGCGACATCCCGTCGCCGCTTGAACCAGGGAACCTGCCGATCATCGGCTCCAGGCTGGTATTCGAGGGACAGTCGGGAACAGGCTACCTGACGATGCCGAGCAACTGCGCGGGTCCGCAGGTGACGGTCCTCAAGCTTCACTCACATCCATACCCGACCCCGCCCGGCCCCGAATTGGATGACACTTCCACCTTTGAAACGGCCGTCGGTGCCGACGGCTGCGCCAATGTGCCATTCAAACCGACGGTCGACGCGACAGCGAATGGTTCGACGGACTCACCCGAACCAGCCACCGTCGACGTCAAACTCCCGTTCAACCCGAATCCGCTCGAAGTCCAGACGTCCTACCTGCTCAAAGCAGCGGTGACTCTGCCTGAAGGCGCTGGGCTGAATCCGTCGGTCGCCAATGGCCTGGAGCCGTGTACGGATGGGCAGTTCGGCAAAGGGACCAATGATCCGATCGGCTGCCCGGAATCCTCGAAGATCGGCGCGGTCGAAGTGGAGACCCCGGCGTTGCCAGAGAACATCGGCGGCGAGGTGTATGCCGCCGAGCCGCGCAGCAATAACCCGAGCTCGGGTAACCAATTCCGGATCTTCATCCATGTGTCCTCGGCCAAGTTCGGCGTCGACGTGCGCCTCATCGGGAACGTATTCCCAAATCTGAAGACCGGACAGCTGACCGCAGTAGTCGACAACAACCCGCAGGCTCCGTTCTCGTCGTTCAAGGTCCACATCGACGGCGGTCCGCGGGGAGCGCTGACCTCACCTGACACCTGCGGTCCCCACACCACCACCGCGACGTTCACACCGTGGTCGGGTACCGCCGACGTGACCGATCAGAGCAACTTCACCCTGACCACCGCGCCCGGCGGTGGGGCGTGTCCGAAGACGCTCGCCGCGCGGCCGTTCGATCCCAGCTACAGCTCCGGGCCACAGGGCAAGACGGCCGGCGAGTTCTCTCCGTTCAACCTCCGCCTGGATCGCCGCGACGGCAACCAGGAGGTGAAGCGGATCGACGTCAACCTGCCGCCCGGAATGGTCGCCAAGCTGAAGGGCGTCCCATACTGCCCCGACGCGAACATCGCGGCGGCGGCGGCTCACTCCGGAGCCACCGAGCTCGCCAGCCCGAGTTGCCCGAGCGGAAGCTACGTGGGCAAGGCCACGATCGACGCTGGGTCCGGGCCGCTCCCGTTCAGAACGACCGGAGGCGTCTATCTGGCGGGGCCCTACAGGGGGGCGCCGCTGAGCCTCGCGTTCATAACGCCGGCGGTGGCCGGGCCGTATGACCTCGGCGACGTGGTGGTGCGCGCCGCGCTGAACGTCGACCCGGAAACAGCCGAAGTCCACGCGGTTTCGGACCCGATCCCCAATGTGTTCGGTGGTGTGAAGCTCGACATCCGGGCGATCGACGTCTCGCTCGACCGGGCGCGCTTCACGCTCAACCCGACCACCTGCCGCCGGACGTTCTGGATCGAATCCACCCTGTTCGGGGGCGGCGGCGATCCGGCCGACCCGTCCAAGTGGCAGTCGCTGCCCAAGGCCGACCCGTACCAGGGCGTGGGCTGCAAGGCGCTGCAGTTCAAGCCGAAGCTCTACACCCGGATCTTCGGCGGCAAGAACCAAACGAAGCGAGCGAAGAACCCGAAGTTCCGGGCAATTCTCGACGCTCACACGGGCGATGCCAACCTGCGCCGGGCGGCGTTCATCCTGCCGCGCGCGACGATCCTCGACCAGAGCCACATCAGGACGATCTGCACGCGCGTGCAGCTGGCCGCCAGCGAATGCCCGAAGAACTCGATCTACGGGCACGCCAAGGCGAGATCGCCGCTCCTTGACGGCAACCTCAAGGGACCGGTCTACCTGACCTCCTCCAGCCACGAGCTGCCGGACCTGCTGGTGGACCTGCACGGCCAGGTGCCGATTCAGCTGCGTGGGGTGATCAGCTCCGCGCACGGCCGCCTCAAGACGGT
Organism: uncultured Solirubrobacterales bacterium; assembly: GCA_963747765.1. Lineage (GTDB taxonomy): Bacteria > Actinomycetota > Thermoleophilia > Solirubrobacterales > 70-9 > VRUE01. The sequence continues at coordinate 176,615 of CAVVGH010000001.1, forward strand.
GTTCACGAAGACACCCGATGTCGCGGTCGACAAGTTCATCCTGGTCATGAAGGGCGGCAGTCGTGGCCTGCTGATCAACTCCCGTGACCTCTGCGCGAGGCAGACGACGGGCTTCCTCAACCTGCTGGCGCAGAACAGCCGGCGGATGAGGAGGAAGAACCTGCGACTCAACATCCCCGCCTGCCGGGGCGGTCGCAAGCGGTAGGAGTGGCGGCGCGGCGGGCCGGTCGAGCCCGCCGCGCCGCGCCCGATCAGGCGGGAGAGAGTCGCGCGAAGTAGGCGAACCAGTTGCCCGAATGGCTCTCGTAGGCAAGTCCCGCGGCGCCGGCCTGGCGGCGCAACGAGGCCAGCGTCGTGAAGTGCGGGTCGCCGAAGAGCTCGCCGACGATCAGACGGCCACCTGGGTGCAGCACCCGGCGGATCTCCCGCAGCGCGGCCCCCGGATCGGGGATCTCACCGAGGACGGCAGTCAGGACGACGGCATCCATCGAACCGTCGGGGTACGGAAGGGCGGTCGCATCCCCCTGGGTTGCGATCACGTTGTGAAGCCCGCGCTCGGCAGCGCGAGCCATCGTGTGGTCGAGGAAGTCCTCCTGGAGGTCGAAGATCTCCACCTTCCCATCGGGGCCGACCCACTCGGCGATGTCGAGGGTGTAATAGCCGGTGCCGGGGCCGATCTCCAGGATGCGCTCGCCGGCCTCGGGACGGATGACCGAGTGAAGGCGATCGCGACCGATGATCGGGTGCGGAGCTTCGACCCAGAAGCGCTGGCCGTACGGACAGGCGGACGGGTTCCTTCGCCACCAAAGCGCGGCTCCCACCGTACCCAGGGCTGCAGCGGTAAGTAGCCGGTGGACGCGCATCGCTACGGGTTGAGCGAGAATCCGACCCGGTGCTCTCCGGAGTCGATGCGTAGAAAGGCAACCTTGCCGACGTACAGGGAAAGGAGGCCTTCTTCGGTCTTCACGTCGTGCCAGCCGCCCTTCTCCACCTGCCTGCGCAGCTCCTTCAGCTCGTCGTCGGTGAGCCGCGCGGAGACAACCTGGCCCCCCTCGAAGCCGATCTCGACCCGCTGAGCTTCGGAGCTCACCGTCATCCTCCCGCCGGTTCCACGATCTCGGTCAGCACACCATCCGTGGAGCGCGGGTGGAGAAAGGCCACCCGGCTGCCCCGAATGCCGGTCCGGGCCTTGCTGTCGATCAGCTCGAGCCCCGCCGACTCGAGCCTTCGCAGGGTCGCGTCGATGTCATCCACCGCGTAGGCGACATGGTGAAGGCCCGGGCCCTTGCGAGCGAGGAACTTGCCGACCGCGGTGTCGGGCCCCAGCGGCCGCAGCAGCTCAACGTGCCCCGTGCCGACATCGAGCAACACCGCCTCGACGCCCTGCGACTCGACCGTCTCGCGATGGGCCAGCCCCATCTCGAACCGCTCGCCGTAGAGGCCGATCGCCGCGTCGAGGTCCTCCACGGCGACACCAATGTGGTCGATCCCGCCAAACATCAGCTGGCAGTGTATGCGCCCTCGGCGCGCAGGATCTCGGCCAGAGCCACCTCTCCGACCCGCATTTGCTCGGGCGTCGGCTCCCTTGTCGCTAGGCGGCGCTGGATCTCCCGCCCGGGAGCGTGGAAGGCCTCGGCGAGCGGCGCGCCGTGGTTGCGATCGCTCCAGGCAAAGATCTCCACCGCCAGCGAGGCACCGCCCAACCCCACGGCTGCGCGGGCAAGTGGCCCGGGCCGCTCGACGAGCCGCTCCAACAGGACCGCTCCAGCGGCTGAGAGCAGCATCATCGGGGCGAGCAGGTTGGAGCCGCAGCGGTCGTGCTCCTTGGGCACCGTCGCCGGATCGTCGATGTCCTGCTCGTACGCCGCGATGGCCTTGTGCTCGGCCCCGTGGTACGCAGCGAGATCGCCGTTCATCAGCGCCACCAAAGCGGGTGCGACCCCAATCGCCTGGACGAGACCCTCACGCAGCGGCGAGCTCGCCATCCTCCTGCGCAGCGCAGTCGTCGCGAGCACGGTCGCCGCGGCCGCGGCGACCACGCGCCTGTCCTCGAAGGGCAGGCGAACCGCTGGGAGGCGACGGCGCGCCAGTGGCACGACGATCAGCCCCTCGGCCAGTCTCAGCGGCCCGCGCAGCCCCGGCAGGCGCGCGGCGAGGTGTGGCGCCAGCTCCGGCTTTCGCTCGGAAGCCACCTGTATCTCCCCCTGCCCGTCGCGCACAGCGGCCGCCCAGTGCGTCGGACCGTGGATGAGCAAACCGTTCTGCAGCGCCATGCCGCCAAGTCGAAGCTTCTCCGCAGTCACCGCACGGACCTTAGCGCTCCGCCTCTGGCGGGCCGGCGCTGCGGCGTCCCATCGTTTTCCGGCGGCCCGACGACCGCGGTGCGCGCGGTCGTCGAGTCCCCCCTGTGTCCCTGTTAATCCCGGCCGAAGGCCCCCAGTCCAGGCCTCCGGCCGGTGTATCGGCTCTCCCTGGCTCTAGCTTGGAAAGCCAACTCTGAAACACGGGGTCCCGCAGGAAGTTGCGCCTGCGACTAATCGGCCTGAAATTTCTTTCTGAGCGCCTCCAGGCGACGCGTCAGCTCAGCCTCGAAACCGCGGTCTGTGGGCGTGAAAAAGCGCCTGTCCTCAAGCCCCGGGGGCATCATCTGCTGGCCGCTGACACCGCCCGGCTCGTCGTGCGCGTAGCGGTAGCCGTCGCCCCGGCCCAGCGATTTCGCCCCGGGATAGTGAGCGTCGCGGAGGTGGTCGGGTGGTGTCTTGGCACCGCTTCTGCGTACCTCGCCCCGCGCCGTGCCAAGCGCCTTGTAGGAAGCGTTCGACTTGGGCGCCAGGGCCAGATAGACCGTCGCCTGGGCGAGGTTGTGAGCGCACTCGGGCAACCCGACGCGATCGACCGCCCTCGCCGCCGCGTCGGCGATCAGCAGGGCCTGCGGATCGGCGTTGCCGATGTCCTCGGAAGCGAGGATGACCATCCGGCGCGCGATGAAGCGCGGGTCCTCGCCGCCCTCCAGCATCACCGCGAGGTAGTAGAGGGAGGCGTCCACGCTCGAGCCCCGGGTCGCCTTGATCCAGGCGGAGATGAAGTCGTAATGACGGTCGCCGGCGCGGTCGTAGTCGACCGCCTTGCGCTGCAGCGCGTCCTCGATGGCCTCCACGTCCACCGGCTCGCCGCGCGAGCGCTCGACCGCCCGCTCCAGGGCCGCTAGCGCGACCCGAGCGTCCCCTCCAGAACGGTGCGCGAGCATCTCCAGCGCCCGGTCCGCAACCGGCGGCGGATCGGCCAGGCCACGATCGGAGTCGGCAAGCGCGCGGCGCAGGATCGTCTTCACCTGCTCCGGCCCCAGGGGATGGAGCTCGTAGACCTGGCAGCGGGAGAGGAGCGCCGAATTGACCTCGAAGTACGGATTCTCCGTGGTGGCACCGATCAGGGTCAGCAGTCCCTCCTCGACCGCCGGCAGCAGCGCGTCCTGCTGGGCCTTGTTGAAGCGATGGATCTCGTCCAAGAAGAGGATCGTCGGCCGGTCGCTGCTGCGGCGCCGCTCGCGGGCCCGCTCGATCACCGCCCGAATCTCGGCGCGGCCGGCATTGACCGCCGACTCCTCCTCGAAAGCTCCCTCGGCGCCGCTGGCCGCGATCCGCGCCAGTGTCGTCTTCCCCGATCCGGGCGGGCCATAGAGGATCGCGCTGTGGGGCCGCCCGTCTTCGATCGCCCTGCGCAGCGCCGAACCCTCGTCCAGGACGTGCTGCTGACCGACCAGCTCGGTGAGGGCACGTGGCCGCATCCGCACGGCCAGCGGCCCGTCCCCAGCTGGCACGTCAGGCGGAGGGCCCTGCTCCGTCTCAAACAGCCGATCGCTCATTGCAGCTGAGTATGAGGGTCGGGGAGGACCTTGGGCCCTCGCGTATCGGCCCTCATAAAGCCCCCGCCGCCTCGGCCTCACCAGACCCTCCCATGTTTGCCCTCCTCATCCCTGGGCCTACCAGCCCCCGTCCCGTTTGCCCTCCTACTCGCAGGTGAGTCGCCGACCCTTTCGAACACCTCGTCCGAAGATTCGACGGAACGATCGACGAACGCCATTTTTCGCGCCCCTGGCACCGTCTTCGCGCCCCTCGTCCGGGAAGGCGGATGTGCACCAACCGCTCTAGAATCGCCGCATGGCTACTACAGCAGAGGCTCCCCCAGCCCAGTCCACCCTCGAGTCCTTCAACCCCGCCACCGGCGAGCTGGTCGGCTCGGTTGCGACGATCACGCCCGATCAGGTGCAGGGGGTCGTCGATGACGTCGCCCGCGTCCAGCCTGCCTGGGCGGAGCTGTCGTTGAAGGACCGCGCCAGCTATCTGCGCCGCGCCGCGGGTGCCCTGCTCGACGACGTCGACGAGATCGCCGAGCTGCTCGTCTCCGAGCAGGGCAAGCCGCGCGCCGAGGCATACACGATGGAGCTGCTGCCGACCATCGACGCGCTGCACTGGTGCGCAAAGGCGGGTCCAAAGATCCTCGCCGACGAGAAGGTCCGCATGTCGCAGGCGTTCCTGCTGAGCAAGAAAAGCTACTTCTCCTATGACCCGATCGGCGTGGTCGGCGTCATCGCGCCCTGGAACTATCCGTGGTCGATCCCCTTCGGGGAGGTGGCGATCGCGTTGATGGCCGGCAACGGCGTGGTGCTGAAGCCGGCCAGCCTGACGCCGCTGCTCGGCGAGGCCATCCGCCGCATCTTCGAGAAGGGCGGTCTGCCCGAGGGCCTGGTCCGCGTCGTGCACGGCGGTGGCGCGGTGGGCGACGCGCTGGCGCGCTCCACTGTCGGCAAGGTCTTCTTCACCGGCTCGGTCGAGGTGGGCCGCAAGGTCGGCGAAGCCTGCGCGGAGCAGCTCAAGGGCTCGGTCCTCGAGCTCGGCGGCAAGGACCCGATGATCGTCTGCGCCGACGCCGACCTGGACAATGCGATCTCTGGGGCCGTCTGGGGCGGCTTCGCGAATGCCGGGCAGACCTGCTCGGGCATCGAGCGCGTCTATGTGGTTCGCGAGATCGCGGACCGCTTCACAGAGGGTGTGCTGTCCGAGACGCAGAAGCTGCGCCTCGGCAATCCGATCGAGTGGGAGACGGAGATCGGGCCGATGACCTCCGAGGACCAGTACAAGATCGTCACCGAGCTGATCGACGACGCGGTCGCCTCCGGCGCCACGAAGCTCTGCGGCGGCCCAACCGAGGTGTCCGGCCTCTCCGGCAAGTTCGTCGCGCCCACCGTACTGACCGGGGTCACGCAGGAGATGCGGATCATGAAGGAGGAGGTCTTCGGACCGGTGCTGCCGATCGTTGTCGTGGACAGCGAGCAGGACGCGATCGAGCTCGCCAACGACTCCCAGTTCGGTCTGGGGGCGTCGGTCTGGACCAAGGACCGCCAGAAGGGCGCGCGAATCGCGCGGCGGATCGAATCCGGGATGGTGTGGGTCAACGACCACTCCTTCAGCCATGGCGCCTGCCAGTGCTCGTGGGGCGGGGTCAAGGACTCCGGCGTCGGCCGGTCGCACTCGAAATTCGGCCTGTATGAGTGCACGAACATCAAGACGAACTCCTGGGAGCCCGGCCTGGCCCGGGACTTCTGGTGGCATCCGTACGACCGCACGCTGGGCAACGCGGTGCGGGCCTCGGCGAAGCTGCTCTACGGGAAGGGAGCCACCCGCACCAAGGCACTGCGCGAGGGTGCCGGCCCGCTGCTCAAGATTGGCCGGCGCACCCTTCGCAAGCGCCGTTGAGCGGCGCGGCCGTCGCGGTAGCGGGACTGCGGCGCGACTTCGGCGAACGCGCCGCCCTCGACGGAATCGACCTGACGCTTGCCACGGGCGAGTCGCTGGTCGTGCTCGGGCCCAACGGGGCTGGGAAGACGACGCTGCTGCGGGTTCTCGCGGGGCTGCTGCGGCCCAGCGCCGGCGAGGTGCGCGTGCTGGGCTGCCGGCTGCCCGTCGAGACCTGGCGGGTGCGGGGGCGGATCGGCTTCCTCGGCCACGAACCACTGCTCTACCGGGACCTGAGTGGGCGCGAGAACCTTCGCTTCCACGCCCGCCTGCACGGGGAGCGGGGCGATGCCGCCGAGTCGCGGATCGCGGGGCTGCTGGCAGCGGTTGGGATGGAGCGGCGCGCCGATGAGCGGGTGGCCGAGCTTTCGGCCGGCATGCGCCAGCGCCTCGCCATCTGTCGCTGCGTCCTGCACGAGCCCGAGCTGCTGCTGCTCGACGAGCCCGACTCCAACCTCGACAGCGAGGGCCGCGAGCTGGCGCGGCAGCTGATCGGCGGCCGCGGCCGCACCCGCGTTCTCGTCACCCATGACCCCGAGCGCGCCCTGCCGGAGGGCGATCGCGTCCTGCTGCTCGGGCGCGACGGCACGGTCGTCCGCGACTGCCCCGCCGCGGACCTCGACCCGGCCGAGGCGCGGGCGGCAACCGTGGGGACACCCCCGTGACCGCGTCCCGAATCGCCTTCGCGGCGATCCTCGGCAAGGACCTGCGCGCGGAGCTGCGCACCCTGCAATCGCTCCCCGCCATGGCGCTCTTCGCGGTGACGACCTTCGTCATCTTCCGCTTCGCGCTCGATCGCACCGACCTCTCCGGCAGCCTCGCCGCCGGCGTCCTTTGGGCAACCCTGCTGTTCGCCGCGGTGCTCGGCATCAACCGCCTCTTCGTGGCGGAGCGCGAGCAGGGCGGCTTCGACGCGATCCGCCTCGCCCCGATTGACCGCAGCGCGCTGTTCGCGGCGAAGGCGGCGGCACTCGTCGTCTACCTGCTCGCGCTGGAGCTGATCGTCGTACCTGTCTTCGCCGTCTTCTTCCTCGATTCGCCGAGCGCTCTGCCGCCGCTGGCCCCGGTTCTCGTCCTCGCCGACCTCGGCCTTGCCGCCACCGGGACGCTCGTCTCCTCGATGGCGGTCAACTCACGGGCCCGCGATCTTCTCGCCCCACTGGTCCTGCTGCCGCTGGTGGTGCCGCTGATGATCGCGGCGAGCGGCGCCAGCGAGCCGCTGCTCGCCCTGGGCGGTCCCACCTACCACCGCTTCGGCACCTGGCTCGCGGTCCTCGGCCTATACGATTTGGTCTTCCTCCTGATCGGATACGCGGTGTTCGACTTCCTGGTGGAGGACTGAAGCGCGTCGCGCATTCACCGCACACAGCCCATGTATGGCAAAGGCCTGAAGACCCTCTCCGTTGCGACTGTCGCGGCACTTGCCGTGGCGCTCTCGCTGGTCTTCTTCTACGCGCCGCTCGACGCCGACCAGGGCTTCATCCAGAAGATCTTCTACCTGCACGTGCCGCTCGCGATCGTGGCGCTGCTCGGTTTCATCGCCGGCGGGTTCTTCGCGATCGCGCACCTGCGCAGCGGCGACCGGCGCTGGGACGCAGTCTCCTACGTCTGCATCCACCTCTCGGTGATCTTCGGGGTCTGCGTGCTGATAACCGGCTCGATCTGGGCGCGGGCGTCCTGGGGACACTGGTGGGTATGGGACGAGCCGACCCTGGTCAGCTTCCTGATCGTCTTCCTGCTCTACGCCACCTATTACCCGTTCCGCTACGCGATCGAGGACCCAGAGCGCCAGGCGCGCTACGCCTCGGTCTTCGCCGTCACCGCAGGCGCCTTCGTGCCGCTCAACTTCCTCGCCGTGCGGCTCGCCCAGAGCCTCGTTCACCCGCGCGTCTTCGCCACCGCGGAAGGGGGCCTGCCCGGCTCGATGCTGATCGCCTTCCTGGCCTGCCTCCTCGCCATCGCCCTGCTCTGGGTGACCCTCGTAAAGCTCGAGCTGACCGCGAAGAGCGCCTCCGGGCAGCTGAAGCGGTTGCGGCGCGCTCTTGACATCCCCGCGCAGGGCGGCGCGTCTCGCGTTGCGCCGGAGGTGAGCGTCTAGATGCCGGCGCTGCCACTCGACGAGGCAGGCAAGTACGTGGCGGGGGCCTATGTCGTCTTCCTGGTGCTGATCGTCGTCTACGTGGCGATCATGGCCGCCAAACTGCAGCGCATCGAGCGCGAGCTGCGCGAGCTGGCCGGCTTCGCCGAGCAGCGCAGCAACGAGAACCAGCAGGAGCGGGTGGTCGCGGATGTCTGAGCTGCTCGCGCTGGGCATATCCCACAAGACCGCGCCGCTCGACCTGCGCGAGCGGCTCTCCCTGACCGAGGGCCGCGCCGTGAGCACGCTGAGCGAGCTGACCGCCGCCGAGATGATCCATGAGGCGGCGGCGATCTCGACCTGCAACCGCACCGAGCTCTACCTGGTCGTCTCCGACACGGTCGAAGCGGAGTCCGCCGCGCTGGGAGTGCTCACCCGGCAGGCCGAAATTCGACCGACCGAGCTCGTCACCCACCTCTACTCGCTGCGCTCCGGCCAGGCGGCCCGTCACCTCTTCCGAGTCACCGCCGGACTCGACTCGATGGTCGTCGGCGAGGCCGAGATCCAGGGCCAGGTGAAGCGCGCCTACGAGCTGGCGCTGGTCGAGGGCGCCACGGGGCCGATCCTCAACCGCCTCTTCCGCGGCGCCCTCGCCGCCGGCGGGCGGGCTCGCAACGAGACGCGGATCGGCGAGCGGCGCCTGTCGATCCCATCGGTGGCCGTGGAGCTTGCGCAGCGCACGCTGGGCGACCTCGCCAAACGTCGTGTGCTGGTGATCGGCGCAGGGGAAACCGCCGAATTGGTGGCCAAGGCGCTCGTCGCCCGCGGAGTCGCCACGGTATTCGTCGCAAACCGCCACCACGACCGGGCGATCGGCCTTGCGCAGCGCTTCGACGGCGACGCCGTTCGTCTCGAGGACCTCCCGGACCAGCTGGCGGAGGTCGACATCGTCGTCTCCGCAACCCATTCGCCCCACCACATCGTCGAGCGCGACGCCCTCGCCCGCGTGATGGAGGCCCGTGAGGGGCAGCCGCTGCTCTTCGTCGACATCGCCGTGCCGCGCGACATCGAGCCCGCCTGCCGCGAGATCCCCCAGGTCAGCGTCCACAACATGGACGACGTGCAGCAGATCGTCGAGCGCAACACGAGCGGGCGCGAGGCGGAGATCAAGCGTGTCGAGCCGATCATCGCCGCCGAGGTCGACCGCTTCGAGCGCTGGCTCGCATCGCTGGAAGTCGTGCCGACGATCGCCTCGCTGCGCGAGCGGGCCAACGACGTCGTGCGCCGGGTGCTCGCCGAGAACGACAACCGCTGGGAGAACGTGAGCGATGCGGACCGCGAACGACTTTCGACGATGGCCAACGCGATCGCGTCTCGCCTCCTCCACGAGCCGACCCTGCGGATGAAGCGCGCCGCCGGCGGCAACGACGCCTACCTCTACGTGAGCACGCTGCGCGAGCTGTTCGGCCTGGACACCGAGACCGAGCCCGAGGCCGAAACGGACGCCAAGGTCACCGAGCTGCGCCGCAAGAATCGCAAGTCCAGCTGAGCATGCGCACCGCAATTCACCGTCCGTCCCCGAGCGAGCGTCAGTGATTCGGATCGCCACCCGCGGCAGCACGCTCGCCCTCACCCAGGCGCGTCAGACCGCGGATCTCCTGGGCGGTGCGGAGCTGGTCGAGGCCTCCTCCGATGGCACGGTCGGCGACAAGGCGCGCTTCGTGCGCGGGGTCGAGCGAGTGCTGCTCGAGGGGGAGGCGGAGATCGGCGTGCACTCGGCCAAGGATCTGCCCGCCGAGATGCCCGACGGTTTGACGATCGCCGCCGTGCCGGCTCGCGAGGACCCGCGCGACGTCTGGATCGGCGCCGGCTCGTCGCTGGACGACGCCCCCGAGGGCGCCCGGGTCGGGACGGCCAGCCTGCGCCGCACCGCTCAGCTTCTCGCCGCCCGCCCGGACCTCAACGTGGTCGAGCTGCACGGCAACGTCGACACCCGGTTGCGGCGGCTGGCCGAAGGCAAGATGGACGCGATCGTGCTTGCCGCCGCCGGCCTGCGGCGGCTGGGACGGGAGAACGAGGCGTCCTTCGCGATTCCGATCGAACGCATGACTCCCGCGGCGGGACAGGGGGCATTGGTTCTCCAGACGCGACTCGACGATGGCGGCGCGGCCAAGATCGCCGCTGCGATCGGCGACGAGGCCGCGCTGCAAGCGCTCACCGCCGAGCGAGCCGCCGTCGCCCTGCTCGACGCGAGCTGCACCACGCCGGTCGGCGTCCACGCCAGGGTGGAGGGAGAGCGGATCGAAGCCGAGGCCTTCGTTGGCCTTCCCGACGGGACCGAGTGGATTCGCGACCGGGTCGAGGGCGAGGCGAGCGAGCCGGCGGGGGTCGGGGCGCTGCTTGCGGAGCGGCTGCTGAGTGCGGGCGCCCGCGACATCCTCGACCGGGCGGAGCGAAGCGGCGGAGGAGGGGTGGCGCAATGACAACCCGACGCGGCATCGTCTACCTGGTCGGTGCCGGGCCCGGCGATCCAGGGCTGATGACGTCGCGCTCCCTGGAGCTGATCGCCACCGCCGACACGATCTTCTTCGACCGCCTGATCCCACCGGGTGCACTCGACGGCGCCCGGGACGACGCGACCCTCGTATACGTCGGCAAGCGGCCCATGGATGGGGCAAAGCCGGCGGCGGCCCTGCCGGTGTCGAGCGGTCAGGCGGTCTCCTCCGTTCCCCAGGAGGAGATCAACGACCGCCTGGTCGAGGCTGGCCTGGCGGGCCGCAGAGTGGTCCGCCTGAAGGGCGGCGACCCGTTCGTCTTCGGCCGCGGCGGCGAGGAGGGGGAAGCGCTGCGCGCGGCGGGCGTCGAGTTCGAGGTGGTGCCGGGCATCACCGCCGGAGTCGCGGCCAGCGCCTACGCCGGGATCCCGGTCACCCATCGCGGCGATGCGTCCGCGGTCGCCTTCGTCACCGGGCACGAGGATCCCGACAAGGAGGAGACGGCGCTCGACTGGGATGCCCTGTCCCGCTTCCCGGGAACCCTCGTCTTCTACATGGGAGTGAGGCGCCTGGCGGACAACGCGGGGGCCCTGATTGCAGCCGGTCGCAACCCGAACGAGCCGGCGGCGGCAATCGAACGCGGCACGACGACTGGGCAGCGCACGGTCGTCGCGACGCTCGGCACCCTGGCCGAGGAGGTCGAGCGGGAGGCGATCGGGGCACCGGCGCTGATCGTCGTCGGAGAGGTGGTCGGGCGGCGTGAGGCGCTCGCCTGGCTGGAGCGGCGGCCGCTGCACGGACGGCGCGTCGTCGTCACTCGCGCCCGCGCCCAGGCAAGCGGCCTGGCGGCCACCCTGCGCACTCTCGGCGCCGAGGTCGTGGAACTGCCGGCGATCCGGATCGAGTCGCGAATCGAGAGCGACGCGGTCCGCCGCGCCGTCGACGCGATTCACATCTACGCCCTGATCTGCCTGACCAGCCCCAACGGGGTGCGACTGCTGTTCGAGGCGCTGGCGGCGGCCGGCCTCGATGCCCGGGCGCTGGCCAACGCAACCGTCGCCGCGATCGGCCCCGGCACCGCCCGGGTGCTGGCCGAGCATGGGATCGAGGCCGACGTCGTCCCGGAGCGCTTCGTCGCCGAGGCGCTGGTGGAGGCACTGGCCGACGTCGAGGTCACGGGCCGTCCGGTGCTCGTCGCCCGCGCTGCGGAGGCCCGCGACGTCCTGCCCGAGGCGCTGCGCGAACGCGGCGCCGAGGTCGATGTCATCGCCCTCTACGAAACGGTCCGCGAGGAGCCCGAGCCGGACGCTGTCGAGGCCGCCCAGGGCGCCGACTACGTCACGTTCACGTCCTCCTCGACGGTCACCAACCTGGTCGAGGCCCTGAACGGGGCCTTCCCGGCCTCCGCGCGCATCGTCTCGATTGGCCCGATCACCAGCGACGCGGCCCGCGCGGCCGGCCTCGAGGTCCACGTCGAAGCGGAGCGGCATGACATCGACGGGCTCCTCGCCGCGCTGATCGCCGACGCGACCGGGGACTGATCGAGCCCCTTCGCCTCTTGTCTCGATCGGTGCCACAGAGAGTCAACGCCCGAAACCAGCGATGAACTTCGGCGCTCCTCACCGGCATTTCGGGCAAGTGGACTCGACCAACAGCCGCGCCCGGGAGCTGGCGGAGACGGGGGCACCGGGCGGAACGGTCGTCACCGCAGGCGAGCAGCTGGCCGGGCGGGGGCGCCAGGGCCGCAGCTGGGTGGCGCCAGCGGGCGGGGCGCTGCTCTACTCGGCGATTCTCCGCCCGCTCGACGAGCGCCATCTACTGCTGCCGCTTGCCGCGCCGCTGGCCGTCTGCGAAGCGGCCGAAGCGCTGAGGCCGGGCGTCGAGTGCCAGATCAAGTGGCCAAACGACGTCTGGGTCGAGGGCCGCAAGCTGGCCGGCGTCCTGATCGAGGCAAAGCCCCAGGACGGATGGGCGGTGATCGGCGTCGGCCTCAACCTCTCCACCTCTGCAGACGAGTTCCCAGCCGACCTCCGCGAGACCGCGGTTTCGCTCTTCGGCTCGCGTGCGGGGGGTCGGGAGAAGTCCCGACGGAGCCTCCCCGCTGTTGCTCCGGAGGGGCTTCTCCCGACCCCCCTTACCGCCGCCGAAGTGCTGAACAGCCACCTCGATCGCTGGGTCGAGGCGACGCAGCAGGACATCCTCGCCGCCTGGCGGGCGCGTGACGCGCTGACCGGTCGGGAGGTCGCCTGGGAGGACGGCTCAGGAATCGCCGACGGCATCGACGACCGGGGTCACCTCGCCGTTCTCGTCTCCGGAGACCGCGTCCTGCTCGGCGCCGGCGACGTCCACCTCCACCTCTGAAGCCTCTTCGCTCTGCGCTGGGCCCTTCTTGGTCTTCTTCGAGGTCTTGGCCTCTCCGGAGTCCCGACTTGTCTTTTTCCGTTTGCGGCGCCGCCTGCCGCTCTTGGGGAAGTTCCGCAGCAGTTCGCGGGCCGTCGCCGATGGTTTGCGCGCCAGCCGCATCCGCGCCCCACGCAGCACCTCCTCGCCCTCGGGCGTGTGGGAAACGGCGGCGGCCAGTAGCGCCACCGCCAGTCGCCGGTCCTGTTTGCGCGCCGCGTGGACGAGTCGTCGCGCGTTGCGCCCGTGCGCTCGGCCGGACGAGTTGACCAGCAGGCCCAGCAGCCGCTTCGTCTCCGGCCAGCGCTGCACCGCATACTCTTCGTGCAGCTCGCGGGTGTAGGAGGCGAGTCGCCAGACCCAGGCCTGGGCCTGGTCGCGGCGGCCGATCCGTTTGTCGACCAGAGCCTGTAGAAGCGCCTTCGTCCCGGCCCGTTTGTCGTCGCGGCTCCAATTGCCGACCATGTCGATCGCGTCGTCGAAGGCCTCCGGGTCGCGCAGGTCGGGGATCTCCGCAAGCGCTTTCAGCCGCAGCTGCGAGCTGCGATTGCGCTGCACACAGGTCAGCAGGAAGCGGCGGCGCAGCTCTTTGGTGGGGTCGTTCTGGAGCATCGCGCGCGCCCGGCGCCAGTTCTGCGGGTTTACCCGCGCCCCGGCCAGCGCCGCCCAGGCGTGCCGCTCCGGATAGTCGAGGTTCTCGACCGCGATCCGCCACATCTCGCGTTCCAGCACCTGGGTGCGGCGTTCGGGGTCCTCGGAGACGGGGACGATCCGCCGCTCGACCCGCACCCTGCGGCCGCGGCCGCGGCGCACCGGGCCGACCACGATCGCGCCGCCCCGGTAGATGTCGCGATCGAGCAGGCTGTGCAGGGTCACGATTGTCTCGTCGTGAGTGGTAGCGGGGTGGACGAAGTCGATCACCAGGCCCGCCTCCTTGCCCGGCGCGCGCCTGGTCACGCGGCCAACCCGCTGCTGGTAAACGCGGCGAGAAGCGGTCGGCGCCAGGTGCATGCAGATCGTCGCCCGCGGCGAGTTCCATCCCTCGGCAAGCAGCATCGCGTTGCAGAGCACGTCCACCTCGCCGCGCTCGAAGGCGGCGAGGATCTCGGCCAGTTCTCGCTTCGGCGTCTCGCCCGACACCGCCCGCGCAACCATGCCGGCGTTCTGCAGCGCTTTGGCGACGTTCTTCGCGTGCTGGACGCCTGCCGTGTAGAGGACGCCCGGCACCTTGCTGAAACGCGTCTTGTAGAGGTCGGCGACCGCGACGTTGAAGGGCTCCTGGTCGAGCAGCGCGGCCAGCTCCTCCTGGTCGAAGTCCTGGTCCACCTCCCCTTTGCGCAGCGGCACCTTGGCGATCGTCCGCACCCCTGGGCCGGGTGGGATGCGCATACAGCGCAGCGGCGCGATCACCCCGCGTCGCGCCGCCTGGGCGAGGTCGAAGCGCGAGGTCTGGGTCGGGAAGAGGTCGGCGACGTGGCGGGCGATCAACGCGCCCGTCGCGGTCATCCCGATGAACACCGGGCCGCTCCAGGCACGGATGCACGCACTGGTTTTCTCACCCAGCGCTGTATGGGCCTCGTCGCAGATGACGATCGAGTAGGCGTCGGAGACCCGCTTGTGGTTGCGGACGAACCACTGGTAGGTCTCGACCGTGACCGGCCCGTCGGGGTCGTCGCGGCCGTTGAGCAGCGGCGGGCGCAGCCGCTCTTTGTAGCCGCGGTCGGAGATCTCGCCGATGAACTGGTCGACCAGGTTGCGGCGGTGGGTGAGGATCAGGACGCCGCCCGTCCGGGAGGCGTCGATGAAACCGACCGCGGCAACCGTCTTGCCCGCTCCGGTCGCGTGCTCGAACCAGAAGCGTCGAGCGGCGCCTGGGTCGTCGGGCGCCTCGGCGACCTCCTCCTCGTCCTGGCCGGCCTCCTCCCAGTCCTTGGGCTCCTCGTCGGGCGCAAGCTCCTCGGGCTCCTCCTCCGCCGCGCCATCCTCGGCCGCCTTGTCCTCGGCGCCGGCCTCGGCCAGCTCGACGGCGTGTCCGGAGCCGTTTTCCGCGGCGATCTGCTGCTCGGCCATCAGCTCGGTCAAGGTCCCGGAGAGAGCGTCGACCTGATGTGGGTTCAGTTCGGCGCCGTCGCGCAACTTCGGGGTGTCCTCGGCCAGCAGCCGCTCCAGCCCGAGCAGCAGCGAGAAGTCGCGGCGCCACTGGATCGAGGGTTGCTCCACGCCGCTGTCGAGCTCCTCCAGCGCTGCGTCGAGAGCGCGGCGGCGTGCGGTCCCGGGGGCAAGCGCCTCAGGTCCCTCGCCATCGAGCAGGAGCGGCTCACGCGCGAACTCCGCCGCACGCTCGATATCGGCACTAGTGGGAACTGCCGCCTGCGTGGCGGCTTCGCTGATTTTGGCCATGAAGGCTTGTGGTTTGCTCCCCACAGCAACGCGCAGCGCGCGCCGGGAAGACTTTGGACGAGGATGCCGAGAGTTAGCTTTCTCCTCTCCCGGCGATCTCAAGCGATCCGCATTCCCGCGGATCAGACATTCGTATTGTAAGCAGACATCGCGGATGTATGGCTACTGGACCCGATCCCTGCGTGACGCGCCTTGCGAGAAGCCCCCTGCCCCCGTTCGCCGCGGCCGCGGCGATCCTGCTGGTGGCAGCCCTCGCGGCCTGCGGGAGCAGCGCAGCGCCCGAGGGCCATCCCGACTATGAGACGGCGCTGGCCGGCTCACCGCCCCCGCTGGCGAGGCTCCACGGGCAGGCCAACCGGCTTCTGGGGGGCGGCGTCGACGCGTACCGGCGCCGCATCGCGTCGCTGAACGGCTATCCGCTGGTGGTCAACGTCTGGGCCTCCTGGTGCGGGCCCTGCCGCTTCGAGTTCCCCCACTTCCAGGGCGCCGCTGCCCGGTACGGCAAGCGGGTCGCCTTCCTCGGCGTCAACAGCCAGGACTCAAACGATGCGGCGAGCACCTTCCTTGGCGAGGCGCCGGTGCCCTACCCCAGCTACACGGACCCCGGACAGGACATCGTCGACAGCATCGGCGCCAACCTCGGCCTCCCCGACACGGCCTTCTACGACCGCCACGGAAAGCTCGTCTACCTGAAACAGGGCCCCTATGACAACGAGGCGGAGCTGCGCGCGGACATCCAGCGGTACGCCCTGCGGGGGCCGTCGTGAAATCCGGCGCCGCTCGCGACTCGGAGGCCAAACGCCCCGCCTTCTGCCGCGCTGGCTTGCCAGAGAGCAGCGAAGGCGGATAATCGGCGCATGGACCTATTCGTCGTCATCGCGCTGCTCGGGATTGTGCTCTTGGTCACCGAGCTGCTGCTGCCGACCGGCGGCGTGCTGGCGACGCTCGGCGCACTGGGCCTTGTCGCCGGAGGCGTCATTGCCCTGACCGCCGATGCCGACTCGAACGCCAGCGGCTATGCCGGGCCCGCGCTCATCACGCTCGGCGTCCTCTCGAGCGTCAGCTTCTACTTCATCACCCGTAAGGTGCTCGCCGCCCACCGCGAGCGCCCGGTTCGCACCGGCCACGAGGAGCTGATCGGCGCCAGCGCGAAGGCCCGAACCTCCCTCGACCCGGAGGGACAGGTGTGGCTCGAGGGAGCCCTTTGGAGGGCGCGCCTCGCAGAGGAGGGGGAGTCGCTGCGCCCGGGGGATAGAGTCATGGTCGAGGCGGTGGAGGGCCTCACGCTTGTGGTCAGGCCCACCCCGCGCACCGAGACCCCGGTCATGAGCCCCGAGGAGGGCGCCGAGGAAGGAGCGAATTGATGGACATCGCGGTTGGGGTGTTTCTGGTCCTCCTGTTCTTCGTTGCGATCGTGCTCGGCTCCGCGGTGCGGATCCTGCGCGAGTACGAGCGCGGGGTGATCTTCAGGCTCGGGCGGTTGATCGCGACCAAGGGGCCCGGCCTGATCCTGCTGATCCCGATGATCGACCGGATGGAACGAGTCGACCTGCGCACGGTGACTCTCAACATCCCGCCCCAGGAGGTGATCACCCGCGACAACGTCCCCTCCAGCGTCAACGCCGTCGCTTACTTCCGTGTGGTCGACCCGAACCGGGCGATCGTCGAGGTGGAGAACTTCCTGCTCGCCACCTCGCAGATCTCCCAGACAGCCCTGCGCTCTGTGCTCGGCAAGGCGGAGCTGGACCAGCTTCTCTCGGAGCGTGAGCGACTCAACGAAGAGCTGCAGAAGATCATCGACGAGTCGACCGAGCCCTGGGGCGTGAAGGTGACCGCGGTGGAGATCAAGGACGTTGAGATCCCCGAGCAGATGCAGCGGGCGATGGCGCGCCAGGCCGAGGCCGAGCGCGAGCGCCGCGCCAAGATCATCAACTCCGAGGGCGAGTACCAGGCCGCTCAGAAGCTCACCGACGCCGCCGACATCATCAGCACCAACCCCGCCTCGCTGCAGCTGCGCTACCTGCAGACGCTGCTGGAGATCGGCAGCAACCAGAACACGACGATCGTCTTCCCGCTGCCTTTGGACGTGCTCAAGCCATTCCTCGAAGCGGCAGGCGACGGCGGTGACTCGACGCCGCCAACGAGTTGAGCGGGCCCGAGCTCCGCATAGACCAGCTCACCGGCCTGCGCACGATCCTTGCGCCGGGTCGGGCCGAGCGGCCCGACGGATTTCAGCGGTCTGCGGCGAGCGAGGCGGGAGATGCCGAGAATTGCCCGTTCTGCGAGGGACACGAGGAGCGCACGCCGCCCGAGGTCCATGCGGTGCCCGGTGGCCGGGCGGCTGACACGCCCGGATGGACCAGTCGTGTCGTGCCCAACCTCTATCCGGCGCTGGCCGATGGAGGAGACGACGAGCCACGGCCCGACAGCGCTCCCGAACTCTTCTCCTCGCGGCCGGCGATCGGTGCCCACGAGGTGATCGTCAACGCCCCCGAGCACGCGACGGCGATGGCGGAGCTCGCCGACGAGCGCTTCGAGGGGGCGATCGAAACCTGGCGCGAGCGGATGCGAGCCCACGCCGACGCCGCCTACGTGCAGGTGGTCGTCAACGAGGGAAGCGGCGCGGGCGCCTCGCTTCCCCACACCCATGCCCAGCTCTACGCGCTCCCCTTCGTGCCCGCGGCCGTTGCCAGGGAGCGCGAGCGGGCCGGGGCCTACCGCGAACGCGCCGGGGGCGGCGAACTGCTCAGCGACATCCTGGTCGAGGAGGTGCGCCGCCGGGAGCGCCTGGTCGCGATCGACGAGGAGGCGGCGCTGATCTGTCCCTGGGCCTCACGATCGCCCTACGAGTTGCGGATCGTGCCGCGGCGCGCCGCCCCTCGCTTCGAGGAGGGCACCGCGGGCACCGCGATGCTCCGCACCGCCATGCGCCTCCTCGCCAAGCGCTTCGACGGCCCGCCCGCGCTGAACCTCTGGGTGGCCACCGCGCCGCGCGGCACCGAGAGCTTCCACTGGCATGTCGACATCGCCCCGCGCCTCAGCGTCAAGGCGGGGTTCGAGCTGGGGACGGGAGTCGACATCAACATCTACCCACCGGAGCGGGCGGCCGCCGACCTGCGGGAAGCGCTCGACGGCTGAGCCTCCGCATCACCCCCTTCGGCTGAGCCTCCGCATCACCCCCTTCGGCTGAGCCTCCGCATCACCCCCTTGTAGGGTGCGAGAGGTGCCGCCCAACCCCCGCCCGATCCCGCGCTTCATCGCCGACTCGACGCAGGAGGGAATCCCCCATGGGCGCTTCGCCGAGCGGCTGAGGGAGGAGTTCCGGTCGGCCTGCGAGACAATCGACGAGCTGCGCGACCGCGTCGAAGCTCCGGAGGAGATCGACTGGTTCCCCGAGCGCGCCTGGGGAGGCCGCGTCTGGGTGCCATGCACGGCGCGCGCGACCGGGCCCGACGGACCGCTGGAGCTCTTCGGCCACGTGTCCTACGTGCAGCCGGAGGGAGGCGACCCGACCGACTATCGCGCCGCGGCCGACTTCACCGACGTCCTCGCGGAGGCCAACCCGGACTGGCGGATAGACCTAAACGACGACGTGATCGGCCGCTGGCGGGGCGAGAACGGGCGGGCGGGCAAGGTGACCCTTGTCTGGGGGCGCCCCCTTGTCCGCGGCGCCGTCGCCGCGAGCGCCGAGCTCGAGATGGAGACGGTCGACCAGGAGGTGGTCTCCAACGAGCGCTTCACCCTGATTGCCCTGGACGCGCTCGAGGGCTATGGCGACGAGATCTTCATGCAGGTGAAGCTGTGGGGCCGCCGGGCGCAGGAGCTGGCCTCCGAGAGCCTCTACGCCTAACCGCCTTCGGACCCGGGAACCAAGTCCCCTGGATGGGCAGCCGCTGCCCAAACAGGGACAGGTCAGCCGGGCCTCCGGACGGTATTCGCATGCAGTCAACCGAGCGCCCCAAAGCGCGTCCTGGCGACCAGGGGGGTGACCCAGATGGGATCCGCCTGCAACGCCTGCGAAGAGACGCGGAGCGCCCGCTGGGCGTGAACTTGGCTGAGGGCATCGCTCTCAGCCACCAGCTGATGAGTTCACGGGCGCCGCTCGTCACAGTTGACCGGGCCGGCCTTCGATCGGCTTCTCCGCCGGCTCTCTGACGCAGGCGTCGACTTCGTCTTGGTGGGAGGTCTTGCGGTGAATGCCTGGGGGGTGATCCGGGGAACGAAGGATGTGGACATCGTCGTTGCGCCGGACTCCGAGAATCTCAAGCGGCTGGCAGAGGTTGCCGTTGAAGCTGATGGACAAGTCCAGAAGGGAGACGCGTTCCGCGGTTTGCTCAATTGACTCGCTGAAGGCGATGAAGCGAGCTGCCGGGCGTCCCCGCGATCACGTCGACCTGGAAGATCTCGAGGCGAGCGGCAATTAGCTTCTACGATGAATCTCCAGCCCCGGTAGCTCAGCTGGAAAGAGCGCCGCTCTCCTAAAGCGGAGGCCGCTGGTTCGAATCCAGCCCGGGGCACTCGCTCACCGGCGCGCACGGCGGTCCGCGTAGGATTACTCGGTCGGGTTCTTCGAAACGCCTCCGGTCGGGAGTCGCATGCGCCTTCGTATCGCTCTTCTCTGTCTTACCGTCGCCGCGGCCTGTGGCCTGACCGCAATCGGCGCCGGCGCCGCTTCGTCCTCTTCTCCGCAGGGTGGCGAGTACATGGGCACGGGCGGCCACCACCACGTCAAGTTCGCCCTCCACACGCAGACGAATACAGTCGGCGACTTCTGGCTGGGCGGCATCCACGTCTTCCACTCGGCCCCGCTCCGCCACCGCGACGACGGAGTCGCCCACTTCTACCACCACGACGCCGCCTTCCGGGTCACCGGGACGTGGCTGAGTGGAACCGAAGTCAGCGGCGTGGTCGCCAGGACCTCGGACCCTCGCACCGCACCACGCGTGCACTACACGGTGACGCTGAGGTAAGGCGCGTTCTCCGATCGCTCCCGAGGGGAGGAGAACACGCCCCCTCGTCGGCCCTACGCTGAGACTCGGTCGGGGCGCTCGGGGTAGAGCTCGTCGATCGTGACGAGAGCGCGATAGGGAGCGCCGGCGGCAGCTTCGATCGCCGCCGCGCCGCCGGCGAGCCGATCGACGACGGCAAGGACGGCGCCGACCTCGAGGCCCTGCTCGCGGATCCGCTCGATCGCGCTCACGGTTGAGCCACCGGTGGTCACGGTGTCCTCGACGACCAGGCAGCGCGCACCCGGCTCAACCGGTCCCTCGACCCAGCGCTGCAGGCCGTGCTCCTTGCGTTCCTTGCGTACGAAGAACCCGACGAGGCCGTCCCCCGCGGGAACGGCAATCGCCGCGCAGGCGAGTGGGATCGCGGCCATCACCGGCCCACCGACGGCGGTGGCGTTCGCTTCGACAGCCGCCGCCGCGATCAGTTCTCCGGCGGCCCGAAAGCCCGCCGGGCGAAGCAGCGCGCGCCGTGCGTCGACGTAGTACTCGGCCTTTGCCCCACTCGATAGCGTCACCTCGCCGATCACCAGCGAATGCTCGCGCAGTTCGGCGAGCAACGTCTGGTTTGGGGCGCGCACGTCCACCTCAGAAGACGAAGATGCTCTCGCCGTAGTGGATTCGATCGAAGATCTCGGGCTGGTCGGCGATGAACGTGCGGATGCAGCCATGGCTCGCTGGGTAGTTGGGGACCGAGTAGTAGCCGTGAATCGCGTAGCCACCGTAGAAGTAGAACGAGTAGTACATCCCCTTCGCGTTGTAGCCGGGCTGCGTGAGGTAGAACGTGAAGTGACCGGTGACGGTCGGCGTCGACGGCTTACCGGAGGAGATCGGGTAGATCGCAAACGGGGTATCGCCGCGGGCGAAGACGAGTACCTGTTGGGAGAGCGACGCCTCGACGTGTTCGCCGGCCTCGGGATGGCGGACCCGATAGCCGCCGCGCCCGGCGAACACCCGCTTCACCAGGCCGGCGCCGGCATGGGAGTTCTGGGCCATGCCGCCGGCCCGCCGGTAGGCAAGCACGCCACGAGCGGTCTTGTCGCCGAAGCAGCGGCCACCGTTTGCGATGTAGCCCAGCTTCCGCAGCGCCTTCTTGAAACCGACGACGGCATCCCCGCACTGGCCCTGCCGCAGGGCGGGAAAGCTGACCCGCCAGCTCTTGCGCGCCGTGCTGTCTCCGCCGAGCAGGGCGGTGGGAGCGTGGCGCGCGCTGACCGCATACTTGCCCGCATCGCGAATCCGAATCCGCGCCCGGAAGATTCCCTTCTCACCGCTTCCGCGGCGCACCGCAACCCTCTTGTGGACCAGCCTGTGCCCGTTGAGGTAGAAGCTGACCTCGACCTTCTGCCGCGGCTCGAAGGGCCGCAGCACGCCAATCACCGGCACGGTGCCGTAGATCCGCGCTCGGCCCTTGTCCAGATGCCCGATCCGCACGATCTTCACCGTCGCCTTCGGCGGCGCTCCGGCGGGCGCCTTCCCGTCCGGGCCTTCGCGCTTGGGCGAATGCCCACCGCCGGCCGCCGAGGCTCCGGCGGGCAGCGCCAGGAGTGCAAGCAGGACAAGAGCGGAGGCGGCTCGACGATTCATACACGGGATTCTTACCGATGGTGCGATCGGCCGGGTCCGGCTTTCCCGGAGCCCTACTGCCCGATCAGAGCCGCGGAGTTGTTGAGCATGTGAAGCAGGATGCCGGGAATGATCGAGCCGGTCTTCTCGTAGAGCAGCGCGAGGACGAAGCCGAAGAAGATCAGCGGCGGGACGGCGCTCAGCCCGGTGATCGCGTGCAGGATGCCGAAGACGGCACCGCTGACCAGCGCGGCGGCGACCGCCGGAAACCGCCTCCGGAAACCGCCGAACAGCATGCCGCGGAAGCAGATCTCCTCGCTGACCGGCGCGGCGAAGACGATCAGCAGGACCTGAACGGGGATCGCCCCGAACCCTTCCGCGATGTCCTCCTGGTGGGGCGCGCCGAAGATCGCGGCGTAGGCCGCCGCGAAGAACAGGTAGGCGCCGACCGCGGCCAGCATCCAGGCCAGCGCCGAGGGTCTGAATCTCCGTATCCCGAGCCGTCGCAACGCTTCGGCAATCGACGCGGCGCCCCAGCGGATCGCGAGCGCGACCGGCACCAGCAGGAACCCCAGGGCGGTCGCAAGCTGCACGGCCACGTTGGCCCCGGTGCTCAGCTCGCCGTTCGCCGGATTGCCGATGATCACCGCTGGGATGCCCAGGACGATCCCGACGCCCAGCGCCAGGAGCAGGCCGACGATCGCCGCGGCGGGGCCCCAGTTGGAGTATGGGAAGGCGGACTTTGAAGGTAGGTTTGCCTCCATGGCGCCGCCAGTCTCACAGGTATCGCGGTCCCGAAAGACGCGTCTGCGGTTCCTGCGCCGCCTGATCGTCCTCGTCGTCTTCCTCGTCCTGGCGGGGATCGCGATCGGCCAGTTCACCGAGCTGAAGCGCGTCGCGACCGCCATCCTCGCCTCCACTGCGGTCCTCGCCGCGATTGTCGGCTTCGCTGCGCAACACACGATCGCCAACGTCGTCGCCGGCGTGATGCTGGCCATCTCCCAGCCGTTCCGCATCGGCGACCGGATCGCCTTCGAAGACGCCAGTGGGCGGGTCGTCGACATCACCCTCTCCTACACCTACGTCGACCCTGGCGACGGCAGCGCCATCGTGATCCCCAACCAACTGCTGGTGGAGGGCGTCGTGCACAACCTCTCGACCGGCGACACCCAGGCCTAAGAGGCGGGCCCCGGAGGCGTTCTCACCCCTTGCTCCCGCCGCATTTGGGCGGGAATCTGGCCCAGGGGCCCCGAGTACCCTTCGGCGGATGACGCAGCGCAATCGGCGACGGCACCGCCACCGCAGCGGTGCCCGCGGCAAGCTTCTGCTCGTGGTGGGCGGCATCCTTGCCCTCGGAGCGATCGGCGCTGCCGTTGTCGCCTCCTGGGTCCTCGGCATCGCCGCCAAGGCGCCGCCGCTTTCGGCCTGCCGGCCGATCGACAAGGGCGGCAACTCGGTCCTCATCGCGGGCGACGGCAGCCGTCTCGGCTACATCGCCTCCGACGAAGCGCGCACGCCGGTGGCGGCGAGGCGCATCCCGGCCAACCTGAAGCACGCAACGGTGGCGATCGAGGACCAGCGCTTCTTCGAACACGGCGGGGTCGACTATGAGGGTGGGCTCCGCGCACTGGTCGCGAACATCGAGGCGGGGAAGATCGTCCAGGGAGGTTCGACGATCACGATGCAGTTGATGCGAAACCTCTGCATCTCCGACCCGAAGCGCAACGTGGAGCGCAAGATCCAGGAGGCCAAGCTGGCCGTCGAGTACGAGCAGCGGCACTCCAAGCAGGACATCCTCGGCAAGTACCTGAACAGCGCCTCCTACGGAACGATCAACGGGGCGACGGCGATCGGCGTACAGGCGGCGGCGCGCATCTACTTCTCCCGACCGGTCTGGAAGCTCACCCTCCCGCAGGCAGCGCTGCTGGCGGGGCTGCCCCAGGCGCCATCGGACTACAACCCGATCCTCAACCCGAGCGGAGCGCTGGCGCGCCGCAACGAGGTGCTGTCCACGATGACCAGGGTCGGCTACATCTCCCCGGGCCAGGCGCGCAGGGCGGAGCAGCGAGGCCTGGGCCTGAAGCTCTCCAACACCTACTTCGACCGCCGCCAGCCCTACTTCTTCGATTACGTCGAGAACAAGCTGATCGAGCGCTACGGGGTGAACACGGTGCGCAAGGGAGGGCTGCGCGTTTACACGACCATCGACCCGAAGCTCCAGGAAGTCGGGCTGGAAGCAATGCACTCGACCCTCCCCTACTCGACGGATCCCGCCTCCGCCCTGGTCGCGATAGACCCGGCGACGGGCTACGTCAAGGCGATGGTCTCGAGCTCCAGCTACGAAGAGAGCAAGTTCAGCCTCGCCGTGCAGGGGCACCGCCAGCCCGGGTCCACCTTCAAGACCTTCGTGCTGACCACCGCCGTCAAGCAGGGGATCGACCCCTACTCCACCTACTACACCTCCAAACCGCTGAACCTGAACCTGCCCCAGTGGGGACACTGGGAAGTGCACACTGCCGACGAGGGCTACCAGGGAACGATCAACCTCGAACAGGCAACCGTGGCATCCGACAACACCGTCTTCGCCCAGCTTGACCTCGATGTTGGGCCCAAGAACGTCGCCGCAACCGCAAAGTCGATGGGCATCACGACGCCTTTGGACGGCATCCCCGCCGAGGGCATCGGTGGGCTGCGGATCGGCGTCTCTCCACTGGAGATGGCCGACGCATACGCGACCCTCGCCTCGGGCGGCATTCACCGCAACCCGATTGCGATCCGTCGTGTCGTCTTCCCGGGTGGCCGCGTGGACCGCCCCGAGCACGCCAGCCCGAGCCGCACGGTGCCGGAAGCGGTCGCCTACGAGGTGACACGCCTCCTGCACGACAACATCACGCGCGGCACCGGCACGGCCGCCTACACAGGCTGTGCGGGACAGGCGGGAAAGACTGGAACCACCGACGAATACACGGACGCCTGGTTCGCCGGCTACCAGCCGAACCTCGCAACCGCGGTTTGGGTCGGCTATCCGCAGTCGAACGAAATCTCGATGACCAGCGTGCACGGCACAACCGTCTTCGGCGGCACCTTCCCGGCGGCGATCTGGAACGCCGTCTACGCCAACGGCAAAGTCCCCTGCGAGGAATTCAGCCGACCCGCGACGCAGGTCAGCTGGGCGCCGTTCTTCAGCCGCTTCGCCAAGTCCGGTCCGCAGAGCGGCGGCCGGTCTTCCAAGGACGAACAGCAGGCCAGGCGAAGGGGGCAGGAAGCGACCGGTGGCTACGACCCGAACGCCTATGCGCCGGGCGTCGGGCAGGAACCCACGCCGCCACCGCCCACGCCGCCGGGCGCAAATCCCCCGTCCACCCCACCCCCCAGCCCCCCGAACGAACAGGGGGACGGAGCCGGGTTGGGCGACGGCCCGGCGACCGGTGGGGTCGGGAGCGGGAAGTGAATCGCCTCCCGACGCCCTGGGTGGGACACCTCTGAGTATCGACCCGGGACTGGCTTTCGCCCTCATATGGGGTGGTTTTGGCGCCTACCTTGGCGTCCTCGTGGCAGCTCCTTCCCTGGGCCGCCGTGTCGTGTGGGGGACGATCGCACTGCTCGTCGTCGGGTTCGCCGTGGTGCCACCGGTGCTCTCCCATGACGTCTACAGCTATGTCGACTACGCCCGTCTGGGGGTGCTGCATGGTCTGAATCCGTACCTGTATCCGCCCGCAGCGGCACCCACCGACCCCGCCTTTGCCGAGGTGACCTGGACCACCGCGCGCAGCGCCTACGG
Organism: uncultured Solirubrobacterales bacterium; assembly: GCA_963747765.1. Classification (GTDB taxonomy): domain Bacteria; phylum Actinomycetota; class Thermoleophilia; order Solirubrobacterales; family 70-9; genus VRUE01. The sequence goes on from CAVVGH010000001.1 coordinate 202,132, forward strand.
GCCGCTGTTCACACTCTGCACCTACCCACTCGCCTGGCTGCCGGTCGGCGCGGCCGTCGCGGCGCTGAAGGCCCTTGCCGCCGCCTCGCTGCTGGCACTCGCCGCCCTCACCGCCCGGGTCGCGGCTGCTCGAGGCGTCGAGCCGCTTCGCGCCGCTGCGTTCGTTGCCCTCAACCCGCTCGCGCTCGTCCACGTGGTGGGCGGAGCACACAACGACGGCGTTGCGATGCTCTTCGCGATGGCAGGGGTGGCCGGCGTCCTCGCCGCGCGAGAGACCGGCGCGGGAATTGCATTTGCGGCCGCGCTGGCGATCAAGGCGCCCGCCGCGATCGCCGCGCCCTTCGCCCTGCTGGGTGCGGCGCGGGGAAGGAGCCTCCTGCTCGGTGCCGCGCTTGGCATGGCGGCGATCGCCCTCGTCAGCCAGGCCGCCTTTGGCGCCCACTGGATCGACGCCCTGGGCACGGTCGCCGGGAACCAGGGCCGGAGCACCCACCTGAGCGTCCCGATCACAGTCGCCCGCCTCAGCGGCCTGAGCTCGGACGGCGTGCGGGTTGCCGCCCTGGCCCTCTATGCCGGCCTGCTCATCCATCTGTTCTTCTGGACGTGGCGGGGCGGTGACTGGCTGCGCGCAGCGGCGTGGGCCTCGCTCGGCCTCCTGATGGTGAGCGCCTGGCTCCTCCCGTGGTACCTGCTCTGGGCGCTGCCGCTCGCCGCCCTCTCCCGTGACCGCCCCCTCCAGCTCCTCGTTCTCGCCCTCACCGCCTACCAGCTGGGCGCCCGCATCCCCCTCTAGCCTAGTGCCCCTCCCCGAAGCGTTCGACCGGAAACCGGCCATCCGCTCTGCCCCGACAGCGCCCGAGCCCTCTTGCACCGCAGCGCCTCCTTCTCCGAGGACAGAGGAAGGCACACACCTGGGACGCCAGGCGACTTATGGGCCATATGCGGCGATGCTGCGTATCCGCTTTGCCCAGGCCCCCCAGCCGCTCCGTTCGTCATTTGTACCGCTCTGCGACACAAAGAGCGAACGGAGTCTCGCCCGGGAGATTCCAGCCGCTCCGTTCGTCATTTGTACCGCCCAGCGACACAAAGAGCGAACGGAGTCTCGCCCGGGAGATTCCAGCCGCTCCGTTCGTCATTTGTACCGCTCTGCGACACAAAGAGCGAACGGAGCTCGTGTCCGCCTCGATCCTGCCTTCTTCGGCTGCGCCAGTCGCGATAACGCCTCCCCCGAAGCCCCTCATCCTCTTGGCCCTCGCGAAACGACGCCCGTAGCCCCTGACCGCCTGGGCCCTGCGGCCCCCTCCCTGTTTGCCCTCCTCACCTGCAAGTAGGAGGGCAAACAGGGAGGGGCTGTCTCTCTCATCGATCAATGAGGGATGCGTTTCGGGTCCGGGGATCTCCATCGGTCAACGAGGTGTTCTCCTGGGCCCGGGGCCATCTCCGCACTCCCCCAGAGAGCCAGGGGGCTCGGGGACTTCGAGCCCAGTGACGAAAGGGGCGGGACGGTCTCTAACGGATGGGACCGGTCGGCCCTGGGCGGTGTGGCCGGAGCGGCGCGTGGGGGCGGCAGCCCTGAGCCAATCGGATACACACCTGCGGCGACTTATCGCCCGGTGTCGAAGGATCTCAGGGGGAAGTCCTCGCGCTTTGGGCCATAGCGGCGATTTATCGCCCGGCGCAAGGGCGGTGGGGCCATCACGTGCCCGAGGCTCGAGGTCGAGTTGGTGATCGCAGCATCCGCTCAGGGTTTCGGGTGGAACGCTTCGGGGAGGTCCATTAGTGCCCCATCGCCTGGCTCTTCGTGGCTGAGCGAAGCGGGCACGCTCGACGCGGCTACAGGATCTCCGGCGAAGGGGCGGCGGCCTGGGGGTCCTCGACCCGCTCGGCCTTCTCCTCCGGCGAGGGGTGCAGGACACCGGTGGGGATCGACCAGCCCTCGCGCCTGCCCAGCGCGGTGACGCCCCCAACGTAGATGAGTTCGACGATCGTCAGCACGCCGCGCACCGCAATCGCGATCAGCGAGCCGACGGCAAAGCTCTTGCCCGGAACCGCGGCCTTCACCGACCAGGCGAAAGCTGCGTCGCGGATCCCCAGGCCGGCGGGAGCGACAAGCGTGACCAGCGCCGCGACGTAGCCGATCGCCTGCGCAGAGCCGACAATCGGGATGTCGCTGAGCGGGATCACGCTGACCGAGCGAGCAACGCAGTAGACGCCCACCGCGATGACGCCCCAGTTGAGGGCGTAGAAGACGAGCAGCGCCACCACCCCGCGCAGCGAGATGACCCCCGGGAGCGGGTCTCGCCCAAAGGCCCGCAGCACCCGGTCCGCGAGAGGCCCGAAGACACGCGGGTGCAGGGTCGCGATGGCGAGCGGGACGAGCAGTAGAACCGCCCACCGCAGCGGCTCGCCCTGCAGATCCGGATGGCTGATGATGAAGTAGGCGGCAACCGCAATCGCCGAAGTCGCGGAGATCGCCTGCTCGTAGACGATGCTCGCGACCGTGATGCGGCGTGGGATTCCCGCTCGCTCGGAGAGCAGCACCCTGCCCAGCACGTAGAGCACGCTGCCCGGCACATAGCGGGCAAGCAGCGGCTGCCCCCAGGCGACCTGCGCGCGCCCGAAGCCGATGCGATAGCCGAGGAAGCGCAGGATCAGGTCCCAACCCAGGGCGCTCAGCACGTAGAAGAAGGGCAGCACCACGAAGGCCGGGATCAGCCACAGGACGTGGAAATGGACGCCCTTGTCCTTGATCTCCGCCCACTGGTTGACGACGGTGAGGACCAGGAATCCGAACACGAGGACCGCGATGCCGAGCTGGATCGCAAGCCGAACGCGCTTGCTGCGCGGCGGTCGCGTCCCCACCCGGGCGCCGGCCTCGCCGAGGCGATGCAGGAATGACAGGTCTCGTGCCATGACGGTCGCACGATAAACCGAACATGGGTCAGCCATACGGCGGCCTTTCAGATGCCATAGTCATCGCATGGGTGAGTTCGAGCTGCTGGCCCGACTGCGCGAGCGGTTGCCGCCATCCGGCCCGGCGCTGCGGCTGGGAAGCGGCGACGACGCGGCGATCGGCGTGCCCGGAGGCGCGACCGCAACCTCGGTGGACGCACTGGTCGAGGGAGTGCACTTCCGACGCCAGCACTGCAGTCTGGGCCAGATCGGCAGCAAGGCGCTGGCCGTCGCCCTGTCCGACCTCGCGGCGATGGGCGCAGCCCCGGGCGAGGCGTACGTGGTGGTGGGAGTGCCGAGCGACCTGGATGAGGACGACTGCGTCGAGTTGCTCGATGGCCTCGTGGAGCTGGCCGTCGCCACCGGGACGAGCATCGCCGGCGGGGACCTGACGCGAGCGCCGGCCCTGATCCTTGCCGTCACGGTGGTCGGCCACGCCCCAGCACCGGAGCAGCTCGTGACCAGATCGGGTGCCCGGCCCGGCAACGTGATCGTGCTGACCGGCGAGGTCGGCGGCGCGGCGGCCGGCCTGCTGCTGCTCGAGGGAGGCGCCCCGCTGAGGACGGGACTCGGAAGCGAGGCCGGGCCGCTGGTCGCACGGCAGCTGGAGCCACGGCCACGGCTCGCCGCCGGACGCGCCCTGGCGGCCGCGGGCGCGACCGCGATGATCGACCTCAGCGACGGGCTCGGCGGCGACGCGACGCGGCTCTCCGAAGCCAGCGGCGTGGCGCTGCAGATCGACGCCGGAGCCCTTCCGATCGCCGCCGGCGTCGCGGAGGTCGCGGCGATGGTGGGACGGGACGCGGCGCAGCTGGCCGTCTCGGGCGGCGAAGACTACGAGCTGCTGGCAGCCCTACCGGCAGAGCGGCTTCAGGAGGCCGTCGACGCGGTGGACGCGGCGGCCGGGATCGCCCTGAAACCGATCGGCGAGGTCGCCGCAGGGGAGGGAGTGGAGGTCAGGCAGCCTGACGGCCGGCATCTGAAGACGATCGGCTTCGATCAGCTGCGGTGAGCGGCGTGCGCCCCTCGACCAGGAGGTGCCGCACGCTGCGACGGCGCAACATCGCCTGCGCCACCAGTGCGGGCTCCGGCCTGTAGCTGCCGGCATCGATAAGTCTCTTCAGCTGTTGGGACTGCATCGTGTGCCACATATCGGCCTTTTACCCGGGAACCTTAGTTCTTGGTACTAGCACATACGTCCATTTAGGTGGTCGGCAGGCCCACGAGCCGTGCACGACTACCCTTTGCCCGATGGCAAACAGCACGACGCGCATCCTGCTTGTCGACGACGAGCAATCCGTCCAGACCCTGCTCAGCTACCCGCTGCGCAAGGACGGATACCACGTCACCTCCGCGCTGGACGGCCGCGAGGCGTTGGAACGCTTCGAAGAGGGGCGTTTCGACCTCGTCATCCTCGACCTGATGCTGCCAAAGCTCGACGGGGTCGAGGTCTGCCGTCAGCTTCGCCGCCACAGCCAGGTGCCGATCATCATGCTCACGGCCAAGGGCAGCGAGACCGACAAGGTCGCAGGACTGGAGGTCGGTGCCGACGACTACATCACCAAGCCCTTCTCGCTGCGCGAGTTCCGCAGCCGGGTGAAGGCGGCGCTGCGCCGCTCCCGGATGGTCGGCAAGCCCCCGGAAGAGGAACCGATCGAACACGGCGAGCTGACAATCGACCCCGGCCGGCGCATGGTCAAGTTGGGCGGCGAGGAGGTCGGCGTTACCTATGTCGAGTTCGAGATCCTCAGCGCCCTGGCGCGCTCACCGGGGCGCGTGCTGAGCCGCGAGACGCTGCTGGAGCATGTCTGGGGCGATTCGGAGTACCGCGACCCACGCACCGTCGACGTCCACATTCGCCACCTGCGCGAGAAGCTCGAGAAGGAGCCGAAGGAACCGGAGTTCCTGTTCACCGTGCGGGGGGTCGGCTACCGCTTCCAGGAATGAGAAACCTCCGCCTCACTCCGCTCGGCAGCATGATCACCACGGTCTCCCTGGCGATCGGCGTGGGGACCTCGCTCATCATCTACGTCTGGGTCGTGCTGATCGACGGCAGCTCCGGGGTCGGCCACGAGATCGTGATTGGCGGCCTCATCGCACTTCTCCTGGCGTTCGGAATCGGCTTCTACTTCGCGCAGCTGGTCGGGATCCGGGTGAAACGGATCGAGAGGGCGGCGCGCAAGGTCGCCGACGGTGACTTCGCGACCTCGATCCCGGTCGACTCGTCAGGCCAGCTGGGCCAGCTTGCCCGCACTTTCAACGAGATGCAGCGCCGTCTCGCCGAGCTCGACAGCGCGCGCAAGCAGTTCATTGCCAACGCCTCCCACGAGTTGCGCACGCCGATCTTCAGCCTCGGCGGCTTCATCGAGCTGCTCGAAGACGACGAACCCAGTCCCGAGGAGCGGGCGGAGTTCGTCCGCACGATGCGCCAGCAGATCGATCGCCTCACGAAGCTGACCGCCGACCTCCTCGACCTCTCCCAGCTCGATGCGGGCGGAACGGTGATGACGGCCCATGAGGTCGATCTGGGCTCGCTCGCGCTCGATGTGGTGCGCGAGTTCGGTCCGCGCGCCGATCGCCGCGGCTCGCGCCTGGAGCTGCGCAGGCCACAGCGCCCCGTCATCGCCCGAGCGGACCCCAACCGGGTGCGCCAGATCATCCGTATCCTCCTCGACAACGCCCTGACCCACACACCCGAGGGCACCAGCACGACCGTGACTACGTACTCGATCAACGACCGCGCCAAGCTGACCGTCTCCGACGAAGGCTCGGGGGTCCCCTACCGCCTCCAGAAACGCATCTTCGAGCGCTTCTACACGGCGGACTCCGCCGGCGGCTCGGGGCTCGGGCTGGCGATCGCCAGCGAGCTCGCGCAGCGGATGAACGGCAGCATGGCGATCTCCTCGAGCAAACGGTTCACGGCGTTCACGCTCGACCTGCCCCCGGCAGAGACCGGCCCTGCGCCCTCGAGCACCGCAAGCCCTGCAGGGGCGAGCGCGTGAGGTGGCGCGCAGCCTGCGGCGCGGCGCTGGCGGCGCTGCTGGTTGCAGCCGGGTGCGGCGAATCGGGGGGCGACACATCGACCTCGAGAGCCGCGCCCAAGGAAACGAAGACGACGCATGTCGTGGTCGAGGCAACGGGGACCGGCTTCAACGCCGCCAAGGTCTACCGGCGAGCCGCCCCCGGCGTGGTGACGATCCGCTCGCTGTTCGAGAGCGAGGGCGCCGAAGGCTCGGGATTCGTTCTGGACAACCAGGGCCGGATCGTCACCAACGCCCACGTCGTGACCAACGGCAGCGGCGACCACCGAACCGAGGCAAAGGCGGTGTTCGTCGAGTTCCCCGACCGCAACGTGGTGCCGGCGGAAATCATCGGCTTCGACCCCTTCGCCGACGTCGCCCTGCTCAAGGTGAAGCCGGACGGCTTCTCCCTCCATCCACTGGCGCTCGGCAGCGACCGCCAGCTTGTCGTCGGCCAGCCGGTGGCGGCGATCGGCAGCCCGTTTGGCGAGCAGCAGTCGCTCTCGGTCGGCATCATCTCGGCGACGGACCGCTCGGTGAGGTCGCTGACCGAGTTCCGGATCGAGGGCGCGATCCAGACGGATGCGTCGATCAACCCGGGAAACTCGGGAGGGCCGCTGCTCGATGCGGAAGCGCGCGTGGTCGGCATCAACCAGCAGATCGAGACCAATTCCGGGGCCAACGACGGGGTCGGCTTCGCCGTGCCGATCTCAGCCGTGAAGCGCTCCGTCGCGCAGCTCAAGAAGAATCGCACCGCCGAATACGCCTACATCGGCGTCTCCAGCCAGGCGCTCTATCCGCAGCTGGCCCGCAAGCTGGGGCTCGACACGGACTTCGGCGGGCTGATCGCCGAAGTGGTCTCCGGCAGTCCCGCCGATAAGGCAGGACTCAAGGGGGGCGACGAAAAGCTGCGCTTCCAGGGCGGCGCCTACGAAACCGGCGGCGACGTGATCGTCGCCGTCAACGGGCACAGCGTGGTCCGCCCCGACGATCTGGCGCGCTACATCTCCTCCTATCGGCCGGGCGAGAAGGTGACGCTCGAAGTCCTCCACGACGGCGGCGAGCGGCAGAACATGCAGGTCATCCTCGGCAAACGACCGGTCGGCGAACCCGCCGGTTAGGCGAGCCGCGAATCATCTAACCGCCGCTGTCTGTAGAAATCCGCGCGTGCTTCAGGAAGTCGCCCTTGGTCAGAAGTCACTGGCCGACTACACCCACATCGCAGGCAAAGACCTGATCGAGCGAATTCGCGTCCTGGCGGAGCCGCTCAAAGGCCACCGCGTCCTGCACGTGAGCGCCACCGCCTTCGGCGGCGGTGTATCGGAGATCCTCTACACGATGGTGCCGCTGATGCGCGATGTCGGCATCGACGCTCACTGGCACGTCATCTTCGGCAAGGAGGAGTTCTTCAACGCGACCAAGCTCCTGCACAACTCGCTGCAGGGCGCCGAGGAGACGCTCACCGAGGAGCAGTGGGCGCTGTTCGAAGAGGTCAACGCGAAAAACGCCGAGGACCTTCATGGAGAGTGGGACACGATCGTGGTCCACGACCCGCAGCCGATCGGGCTGCGGCGCGGGGCCGGGACGAAGAGCCGCAACTGGGTGTGGCGCTGCCACATCGACCTCTCCGAACCCAACCCCTCGCCGATCGAACGCCTGTACTCGATGATCGGCGAATACGACGCGACGGTCTGGCACATGCCCGCCTACGTGCCGAAGGGAATCGACGGCCATAACGGAGTCCGCATCGTGCCGCCGGCCATCGACCCGCTCTCGCCGAAGAACATGGCCTTCTCCCCCGACGACGCCGCCTTCGTCTGCCACCAGTTCGGGATCGACATCGACCGCCCGCTGATCACCCAGGTTTCCCGCTTCGACCCCTGGAAGGACCCGATTGGCGTGATCGATGCCTACCGCCACGTGACCGAAGAGATGCCGGACGTGCAGCTGGCCCTGGTCGGGTCGATGGCCACCGACGACCCGGAGGGCTGGGAGTTCTTCCAGCAGACGGTCGAGTACGCGGACGGCGACCCCGACATCAAGATCCTCAACAACCTCAACAACGTCGGCGCAATCGAGGTGAACGCATTCCAGTCGCAGTCCGATGTCGTCCTGCAGAAGTCGATCCGGGAGGGGTTCGGGCTGACGGTCACGGAGGCGCTCTGGAAGGGGCGGCCGACGGTGGCCGGAAACGTGGGCGGCATCCCCCTGCAGATCTCCGACGGCGAGAGCGGCTACCTGGTCGACACACCGGCCGAATGCGCGCAGCGCTGCGTGGAGATCCTGGCCGACCCCGAGCTCGGAAAGCGCCTCGGGCGCGCCGGCAAGGAACACGCCCGGCGGGAGTTCCTGACGCCGCGCCTGCTGAGCGATTGGCTGGGGTTGCTCTCCGAGCTGGAGAGCTGACACCCGCCCGGCGGGCTCGCGACGCTGACCTGCGGGCCCCCACGGGGAGCCAGATAGTCTGATCGCGATGCCCGAGGGTTCCGATCCACTGATAATCGTCTCGAATCGGGGGCCGGCGCAGTTCGAGCGTGACGAGACAGGCGAGCGCACGGTGCAGCGGGGCGGTGGCGGCCTGGTGACGGCCCTCTCCGGCCTGGTCTCCCACCGGGACGCCCTCTGGATCGCCTCGGCGATGACCGACGAGGACATCGCCGTCTCCCGCGAGCGCGGTGGCCCAGTCGAGCTGCCGATCGACGGGATCGACTACCGCGTCCTGCTCGTCGGCAGCGACCCGGAAGCCTACGACCGCTTCTACAACGTGATCGCCAACCCGATCCTCTGGTTCATCCAGCACTACCTCTGGGACCTCTCCAACGCTCCCGACATCCGCCAGGAGGAGCTGGACGCTTGGGACTACGGCTACCAGGCGGTCAACCGCGACATCGCCCGAGCCGTGCTCACCCAGATCGAGAATCGCGAGCGGCCGCTGGTGATGCTCCACGACTACCACCTCTACACGGCACCGGAAATGATCCGCACCGAGCGCCCGGACGCCTTCCTTCACCACTTCGTCCACATCCCCTGGTCTCAGCCCGACAGCTGGCGAATCCTGCCGGGTCGCGTTCGGGAGGCGATCTTCAGGGGCATGCTCGCCAACGACATCATCGGCTTTCACACGCACCACTACTGCATCAACTTCCTGCGCTGCTGCGAAGAGCTCCTCGAAGCCGACGTCGACTACGAGCGCTGCCTGGTGCGCCACGCCGGCACGCAGACCCTGGCCCGCGCCTACCCGCTCTCGATCGACGCGGAGCGGTTGCGCCGTGCGTCCGAATCGCCGCAGGTCGCGGCGGCCGAGCGCGAGGTGCTGGAGCGGCGGCGCGAGCACCTGATCATCAGGGTCGACCGAGCCGACCTCTCGAAGAATGTGCTGCGCGGCTTCACCGCCTTCGACACCTTCCTCCAGCAGCACCCGGAGTTCCGCGAAAAGGTGACCTTCATCGCCCATCTGCAGCCCTCGCGCCAGGACGTGCCCGAGTACGCCGAGTACCTCGAACGGATCGAGGCGCTCGTTGCCGTCGTCAACCACCGCCACGGCACGACCGACTGGATGCCGATCGACCTGAAGATCTACGAGAACTTCCCCGAGGCGGTCGCCCGCTACAAGCACTTCGACCTGCTGATGGTCAACTCACTCTTCGACGGGATGAACCTGGTCGCCAAGGAGGCGCCCGCGGTCAACACCCGCAATGGCGTCCTGATGCTGTCGGAGAACACCGGCTCCCACGAGGAGCTTGCCGACTGCGTGCTGTCGGTCAACCCCTTCGACATCCAGGAGCAGGCCAACGCGATCTACCGGGCGCTGACCATGGATCCCGAGGAGCGGCGGGTCAGGGCCCAGCACCTCAAGGAGATCATCTTCTCCCGCAATCCCGGCGACTGGGTCGACGACCAGCTTGCCGACATCGCGGCGCTGCGCGAGACGGTGGCCTAGACGAGTTAGTTCCACGGCACCTGCCGTGCCGATCCCCTCCCAGCTCTGAGTGAGCGGTCCGTGTGCGCGACGCGGCGCTGAGTGGTCGATTTGCCCCCTTGGCCTCAAGCAGTCATTGAAAATCAGGGCCTCGGCTCCGCGCGTCGCCGCCTTGATCGAACGCGACCGGCGAGGCGAGGCCGGCGCGCTCTGGAGCGAACCGGATAGGCATCGCTCATCTAGACGATCGATTCGCCAACCGTCCGGTTGGGGGAGAGTTGGGCGCCAGTGAAGCCTTAAGGCGAGTATGGGATTTCGAGTTCGCTGGGGCGCAGCCGCCAAGGGGCTCGCGCTCGTCCTCACGGGACTCGTCGCCCTGGGCGTGTTGCAGGCGACGCTCGCTCCAGGCGAAGCGCCGCCGCTTCCGGCCGACGTCGGCCTGCCCCGACCTTCGCCGGCCGCAAAGACCCGGCCGGTGCGGCACCGCGCCCGGACCTTGCGAAGGACGGCAACCCGGCGGCCGCGCACGCCGCCGGCCGCACCACCGCCCGTGCCCGCGGCCTCGTCTCACGCTGCGGCCTCGTCCCCTCCGCCCGCGTCGCCGTCTCCTCCGCCCGCGTCCTCGTCTCCTCCGCCCGCGCCCTCGTCTCCTCCGCCCGCGTCGCCGTCTCCTCCAGCACCGCCGGCCGTCCCCGACGACGGGTCGATGGAGTTCGCGCCCCATTGAGTACCCCCCGCTATAGTGCGTCGCCGTTTGGCAGTCACTCCGCGTGAATACGAGCTGGTCCTGATGCTGGATCCCCGGCAGGACGCGCCAGGCCGCGACGCCCTGGCGCAGGAGGCGCGTGGGCAAATCGAGGCGGCCGGGTCCCTCAAGCACGAGAAGACCTGGGGGCTGCGCAAGATGGCCTACGAGATCGACCAGCGCACGGAGGCCGACTACCGCTGGTTCCGGTTCGAGGCGCCCACCGAGCTGCTCGACCAGTTGAGCCATAACCTGAAGATCGCCGACGGCGTGCTCCGCTTCCGCATCTTCAAGGTCGACCCCGACGCTCCGGTGATCGCCCCCCCGGCAGCCTCGGCCCCGGCGCCCAGCGCGTCACGCAACAGGGAGGGCGAGGAATCCGCGCCACCACCACCGCCGGCAGAGCCTGTCGCCGAGCCCGCAGTTGCCGAGCCTGTCGCCGAGCCCGCAGTTGCCGAGCCTGTCGCCGAGCCCGCAGTTGCCGAGCCTGTCGCCGAGCCCGCAGTTGCCGAGCCCTCCGCGGAGAGCGGCGAGGAGGGCACCGATGACGGGCCCTCCACCGCGGCTCAGTAGCGCCGTTTCAGCCGCTCAACCGCAAGACGACGCGGACCAGCCCCGCAGGACGAGGCGCGCAATGATCCCCGGGGGGGAGAGATGCGCCGTCTCCGCGCTTATGCTGGTATCCAGACAAGCTAATCCAGAGGAGTGAGAGCAGTGGCAGCTTCGAACATCAACGTGGTGGTGATCACCGGGAACTTGACCCGTGACCCAGAGCTGCGCAGCACGCCGAGCGGTACGTCGATCTGCAAGCTGCGCGTGGCAGTCAACAGCCGGCGCAAGGACGGCCAGACGGGCGAGTGGGTCGACAAGCCGAACTACTTCGACGTCACGGTGTGGGGTGCCCAGGGGGAGAACTGCGCAAACTATCTCTCCAAGGGCCGGCCGGTGGCAGTCGAAGGGCGCCTCGACTGGCGCGAGTGGGAGGACAAAGAGGGCGGCAAACGGCAGGGTGTCGAAATCATCGCCAACTCCGTGCAGTTCCTCGGCTCGCGCGACAGCTCGAGCAACAACTCGAGCAGCGGCGGAGAGAGCAACGGCTTCAGCAGCCCGACCAGCGACGTTCCGGCCGACACCTCGGACTACGAGGGCGCCCCGGCTGCGGCTGGCGGGGGTGGAGACGGAGACGACATCCCGTTCTGAGACCGGCATTCGACGGGCCCGCGCTGCTGGCTCATCGGGCCAGACCTCGATATCGGTAGGATCGGCACCGAGAATGGCCAGATCGAGAGACACAGGAGCGTCAGGGCCGCGTCGGGGCCGGCGTGCGCTGGACCGAACCCGGCCGCGCAAGTACACGCGGATCAACTCCAAGGCCATCGATTACAAGGACCTTGGGTTGCTGCGTCGCTTCCTCTCCGACAAGGGGAAGACGCGCGGTCGCCGTGTCACGGGCCTCTCGCGCAAGCATCAGCGCCAGCTCTCGATCGCCGTGAAACGCGCTCGCGAAATCGCTCTGCTGCCCTACGTAGGGGAGAGATAGGAGCAGCACATGACGCAGGCCATCCTTCTCGAGGATGTCGAGAGCCTGGGGCAGCGCGGTGACCCGGTCGATGTGTCGCCGGGCTACCTGCGCAACTACCTGGTTCCGCGCAAACTGGCGGCGCCGGCGACTCCCGGAGCGCTCGAGGAGGCGCAACGCCGCCGCGCAGCGGCCGAGAAGGCCGAGCGCGAGCGGGCCGAGCGCGAGCAGCGCGCCGCGGCACTGCTCTCGAAAACGGTGCTCACCATCCATCAGCGGGCGGGCGACGACGGCAAGCTCTTCGGCTCGGTCGGCGCCAAGGAGATCGTCGATGCGATCCGCGATGCGCGAGACCTGCGCATCGACCGGCGCAAGGTACGCCTCGAGCAGCCGATCCGCGAGATCGGCACCCACATGGTTGAGATCGAGCTCGCCGGCGGCGATGTCGCCACGGTGAAGACGATCGTCGCCGAGGAGAGTTAGCCAAGCGGGCGATGCGCCGCCTTCCGACCCGCCTGACCCGCCGCGCCAGGATAAGGACGCGACTTGGCTGGGCGCGCTCGGAGCGGGCCACCGTCGGCCTGGCGGCGTTCGCGCTGGGGGGTGCGGGGGCGGTGCTGCTCGGGCAGTTCGGACGGATGCTGCGGCGGCGTTCCGACGAGCACGGCGACGGCGACGGCCTGGTCGACGCCGCTCCCGTCGCCGCCCGCGACACGGTTGGCGTGGCTGTCAGCGGCTATTCGGAGACGCCCCGCAGCGAAGCGGTCCTCTTCAACCTCCTCGCCGGCTTCCTCGCCTCCTTCGCGTTGGTGCGCATCTCGACCTGGGGAATACGCGACCGCTGGTGGCCCTTCCGCAACGTTCGCGTCGGTAACCGCCACATCCATCACTTCGTCCCGGGCATCCTGATCGCCTTCGCCGCCGGCACGGCCGCGCTGCTGACCGACGACGAGGATCTGGAAGATCGCCTCGCCGTCCCGATGGGCGTCGGAATGGGGCTCACCTTCGACGAGGCGGCGCTGCTGCTGGACCTGCGCGACGTCTACTGGACTCGAGAGGGCCTGCTCAGCGTCCAGCTCAGCCTTGGCGCAACGGCCATCCTCAGCATCGCGATCCTCACGCAGAGGATGCTGCGTCGCGGCGAGCGCCACCAGGAGGCGGCGGGTCAGATACCTTCGGCCGCCGAGCACCTGGCGGCCGGGGCCGGTGCTCTGGGCTGAGCCCCCGCTCGCCACACCCAGGGCGCACAGAAATTCCACTCTCGTGACGTTCAGCGCACCACGGGTGCGCGCGCATCCGCCAGCATCGACCCGTGGCTCAATCTCCTCGCTCCCCCATCTTCGACGGCGCCGGTCGCGGTGAATTCTTTTCGCCCTCATTGCAGGGAGCGAGGCCGTGCGCCCAGACCACCTCTGGTTTGCTTGCAGCGAGCTCGCGCAGCCAATTCCGCCGTCCGTGCCGGTCCGTTAACTAACAGTCGATGCCGCAGCCGCCCACATCGCACGTCCCGCCTCAGAACATCGAGGCCGAGGAATCGGTGCTCGGCGCCATGCTCGTTGCCGAGCCGGCGCTGACCCGCGTCATCGACGAGGTGAAGCTGACCGCCGAGGACTTCTACCTCGAGAAGCACGCCTTGATCTTCAGCAGTGCCCGCGACCTCTACGCCGCGTCGAAGCCTGTCGACGAGCTGAGCGTCACCGAGGCCCTCGCCCAGCACAACCACATCGAGCGGGCGGGGGGCAAGCACTACGTCTCCGAGCTTGCCGCGAAGGTTCCCGCCGCCGGCAACGCCAAGCACTACGCGGAGATCGTCCAGCAAAACTCCCTGCTGCGCCGCCTGCTTGGCGCCGGGCAGGAGATCCAGGGGTGGGTGCATGGACGGGACGGCGAGCCCCGCGAGCTGTCGGAGCGAGCCGAGAAGCTGCTCTTCGACGTCGCCCACAAAGAGCAGGCCGGGGACTTCCGCCAGCTCTCGGAGATCCTCCACGACGAGGTCGATCGTCTGGAGAAGCTCTCGACCGGCGAGACCGAGCTGACCGGCACCCCCTCCGGCTTCAAGGACATCGACGCGATCACAGGTGGCTTCCAGCCCGGCAACCTGATCATCGTCGCGGCGCGACCGGCAATGGGAAAGAGCGCGCTGGTCGCCAACGTTGCCGAGAACGTGTCGGTGAAGCGGGGGCTTCCGGTTGCCTTCTTCTCCCTGGAGATGTCCGAGGTCGAGCTGGCGCAGCGCTTCATCGCCTGCCGGGCGCGAATCTCCGGCGACAAGCTGCGCAAGGGCCAGGTGGCGCAGAAGGACTGGCCGAAGGTCGTGCGCGCCTGCAACGAGCTGGAGGAGGCGCCCCTGTGGTTCGACGACTCCTCCGACCTGGGCATCCTCGACCTGCGGGCGAAGGCGCGGCGGCTGCATGCCCAGGTGCAGGACAGGGGGGGCTTGGGCCTGGTGATCGTCGACTACCTGCAGCTGATGCGCGCCGACGACCCGCGCGCCAACCGGGTCGAGCAGGTGGGACAGATGAGCCGCGGGCTGAAGATCCTCGCCCGCGAGCTGGAGGTGCCGGTGCTGGCGATATCCCAGCTCTCGCGCGCCCCCGAGCAGCGCACGCCGCCAAAGCCGCAACTCTCCGACCTGCGTGAGTCCGGCCAGCTCGAGCAGGACGCAGATCTGGTGGCATTCCTCTTTCGGGAGGACTACTACCGTGACCCGGAGGACGAGCCGGACGGGCTTGCGGACCTGATCATCGCCAAGCATAGGAACGGACCGATCGGCAGCCGCAAGCTGGTCTTCCTCGACCGCTTCCCCAAGTTCGCCGACTTCTCGGGCCAGGAAGCCCCGATCGAGCAGCCGGCGGGCGAGGGGCCGCCGCTCGCCGACCTGGCTTCCGCGGGTCCTGAGCTCTGATGGCGATCGCGCGCAGCGAGCCGTTTGCCGACCAGGTCTGCCCGCTGGGCTCCTGTGACGGTTCGGGCTGGATTCTCGGCCCCGAGGACGTGGCGCGACCGTGTGAGTGCCGCGAGAAGCGCCTGCGGAGAGGGCGAAACCGCGGGGTCGCGTCGGCGATCCCCGCTCGCTACCGGGGTGTCTCCTTCGAGCGACCGCCGATATCGGACATGGCACGCGACTTTCAGCTTCGTGGCGCGGTCGCGGAGATCCGTCGCTACCTCGACGACCTCGAGGAGAACCTCACCCAGGGCAACGGGGTCTGGCTCTACGGAGATACCGGCACCGGGAAGACCACGCTGGGGATGCTCGTCTCGAAAACGGCGCTGGAGGCGGGCAATTCAGTTGCCATCTACTCGCTGCCAAAGCTGCTCGCTCGCATTCGCCGCAGCTACGACTCCGACGCGAGCGAGGACTCCTACCTTTCGTTCTTCGAGCGCCTCACCTCGGTGGACCTGCTGCACATCGACGATCTGGGCGCCGAGAAGCGTTCCGATTGGGTCCTCGAGCAGCTCTATGCCCTCATCAACGAGCGCTACGAGACCGAGCGGTCGATCCTCGTCACGACAAATCTCGACGAGGGAGAGCTGAAGGAGCAGATCGGACTTCGCACCGTTTCGCGCCTCGTGGAGATGTGCGGGGACTGCATGGTCCCGATGCACGGCGAGGATCGGCGCGAGCCGACCGAGGCCTCGGTCGGCTCGGAGTCCGGCCCTGAAAGCGTCCCCGACCCGCGGCGGTAGGCGCTTCGCAGCGCCCCGCTGGTCAACCCGGCACAATTCCCTCCCGTCATGCCTGGCATCGTCATAGTCGGCGCCCAATGGGGCGATGAGGGGAAGGGCAAGGTCACCGACCTGCTCGCCGAGCACGCGAGCGGAATCGTGCGCTTTCAAGGCGGCAACAATGCCGGCCACACGATTGTCCGCGACGGAGAGGAGTTCAAGTTTCACCTGATCCCCTCCGGCATCCTGTACCCGGATAAGGCCTGCGTGATCGGCAATGGCGTCGTGCTCGACCCGCACGTCCTGCTCGACGAGATCGACGGGCTGAAGCGGCGCGGCGTCGATGTCGCCAACCTGCGGATCTCCGCCAACGCGCACCTGATCATGCCCTACCACGTCCTCCTGGACACCGCCGGCGAGATGAAGCTGGGCAAGCTTTCGATCGGCACGACGCGGCGCGGCATCGGCCCCTGCTACTCCGACAAGGCTCTGCGCCTCGGCATCCGCGTCCAGGACCTGCTCGACGAGAAGATCCTGCGCAAGAAGATCCTTGCGGCACTCGAGCCCAAGCAGCAGGCACTGCGCGAGCTCTCGGTCCGGCGCCGGAAGCTGCGCAAGGAGGCCGGCGAGGAGCGGGGCGGGGCCGCCGGCGACGCCCCCGACCCCCGCCTCGACCTGCACACGATGACCGAGGAACACCTGGCCTACGGTCACCGCTTGGAGCCCCACATAGCGGACACCTCGCGCCTCTGCTGGGAGATGCTGGACGAAGGTGGCACGGTGCTCTTCGAGGGCGCTCAGGCGACTCTGCTCGACCTCGACCACGGCACCTACCCCTTCGTAACCTCCTCAAATCCGACCGCCGGCGCGGCCTGCGTCGGCGCCGGAGTCGGGCCGACCGACATCGACGAGGTGTGGGGAGTGGCAAAGGCCTACGCGACACGGGTGGGCGCTGGGCCCTTCCCGACCGAGCTGAGCGACGAGAACGGGCGGCACATGCTCGAACGGGGTCGCGAGTTCGGGACGACAACCGGCCGTGAGCGGCGCTGCGGATGGATGGATCTGGTGGCGCTGCGCTATGCGGTGCGGCTGAACCGGATGAGCGCCCTGACGATCACCAAGCTCGACGTGCTGAGCGGCATCGACCCGCTGCGCGTCGCCGTTCGCTACCGCTCGCGGGAGGGCGCGGTCTTCGACAGCTTCCCCTACCACCAGTCGATCCTTCACTCCGCCCAACCGGAGTACGAGGAGCTGCCAGGCTTCGAGGCGGATCTCAGCTCCTGCCGCAGCGAGGCCGACCTTCCGCCCCAGGCGCGCGCATACCTGAAGTTCGTCGCGGATTTCGCCGGTGTTCCGATCCGCCTTGTCGGGGTCGGTCCTGGCCGCGACCAGGTGATCTGGATGGGCGAGGAGCCCCGGCTCCAAGCCGCTTGAGCTGGATACGCGCGAGTACACGAAGTCGTGGTTCCAAACCTGCTGCTCTACAGTCTTCGATGTGGCGTCCGGTAGACGCACCGTCGGGTTGAGCAAACGCCTGCCGCGAGGGCGGCACGGTCTGTCGCGGAAGGCGGTGGCCGAATCGCAGCGGAACCGGGTCCTGCAGGCGATGATCGAGGTCGTCGCCGAGCGGGGCTATCCCGACACCCGGGTCGTCGACGTGATCGGCGCCGCCGGCGTGTCCCGAAAGACGTTCTATGAGCTCTTCGCCAGCAAGGAGGACTGCTTCCTCGCCGCCTACGACATCCTGCTCGGCAATCTGCTCAGCGATACGGCGAAGGGCTTCGAGTCGAAGCCCGGTTCGGCCTGGCCGGAGCGCGTCGCAGCGGGCCTCGAGGCGCTGCTCCGGCACCTCGCCGAGCACCCTGACGAGGCCCGCTTTGCGATCGTCGAGGTCCTGGCCGCCGGCCCCAGGGCCCTGGCGCGGCGGGATGCGGCGCTGCGGCAGTTCACGGGCTTCCTCGATGCCGGGCGCGCGGAGACGCCGGTCGAGCTACCCGGGATAACCTCGCTGTCGGTTGCCGGCGGGATCAACGAGCTTCTCTACAGCGAGATCCTGCATGGCGCGACAGCGCGTCTGCCCGCCCGCTTGCCTGACCTGATCTTCTGGATCACGCTGCCCTTCCTCGGGCCCGAGGGCGCGGCGATCGAGCGTGAGAGGGCCCGCGGCTCGATCGCCGCGGGCTGACCTTCACTCGCCCGGGGCGCTCCTTTCTGCCTTCTGCGGGGTTAGAGCAGGTGCCGGGGCGGGTAGCTGTGCCACCGGAGGATTAACACGGCTTTCTATGGCCAAGCCTTGGAGGCAGGCCAAAAGGAGAGGGATAGCGATATGCGTAGAAACCTTCTGGTGGCGCTCGCGCTCAGCGCGGTGCTCGCCATCGCAGGCGCGGCGATCGCCAGCGCGGCGGGCACGACGATTCGGGCCGGGAACCTGATCCTCCGGTTCGGCTCCAACGTCGCTCCGACGAAGCTGCCCAGACACAGGTACGCGCCGATCGCTCTGCATATCAACGGCAAGATCAAGACCAGCGACGGTACCCATCCCTCAGCGTTCAGGGAAACAACCGTCGACATCGACAAGAACGGTCGCATCGACACCAGGGGCGTGCCGACCTGCAAGGGCGGCCAGCTAGAGGCACGCGACACCGAAGCCGCCAAGCGTGTCTGCCGCAAGGCGATCGTCGGCAACGGCAGCGCCCACGTCGAGATCTCCTTCCCCGAACAGTCTCCGATCAAGGTGGCCAGCCCGCTGCTGATCTTCAACGGCGGCACGAGGCACGGCAAGACGACGATGTACATCCACTCGTTCATCACCGTGCCGGTCCCGGCGGCGATCGTGACCACCATCACGATCAAGAAGATCCACAAGGGCCGCTACGGCTATCGGACGGTCGCCAAGGTCCCGGTGATCGCCGGCGGCAGCGGCTCGGCGCTCGACTTCCAGTTCACGATCGCCAAGAAGTTCTTCAGGTTCAAGCACCGCAAGCACAGCTACCTCGAAGCGCGCTGTCCGGACGGGCACTTCCAGGCCAAGGTCCGCAGGGCCGTGTTCAAGAACGAAGCACGGGCCCCGGGCGTCGCCGCCCAGACCGTGCTCAAGGGCGGCATCGTGGTGCCCTGCAAGCGGGGGCGCTGAGGCGAGAATCACTTCCCGCAGCGGGTTAGGACTTCTTGAACATGGTGGCGATTCGGACAAGAGTCTCGCCAAGGCTGGTAATTTGCTTGTCAAGGGAGAATTACCCCATGGCTTTTAGGGCCACGGCTCGCATGGGCAGGCAAAAGGAGAAAAGGAGATATGCGTAGAAACCTTGTTCTGGCACTCGCCCTGAGCGCGGTGCTTGCCCTCGTGGGGGCGGCGGTGGCCACAGCGAAGTTCGATACCTACCGCGTCGGAAACGTGATCCTCAAAGCCGACGGCGGCGTGTCGCCGAAGGCGTTGCCCCGCAAGACGTACGCGCCGGTCACGGTGCGAGTGAAGGGACAGATCTCGACGGCTGACGGCACTCACGCGCCCGCCTTCCGGGAACTGGTGGCTGACTTCGACAAGAACGGCCAGATCAACACCAAGGGCCTGCCGGCCTGCAAGGGCGGCCAGCTAGAGGCGCGTGACACTACGTCGGCGAAACGCGTCTGCGGCAAGTCCGTCGTTGGCGAGGGAAGCGGCAGCATCGAGATCTCGTTCCCCGAACAGAGGCCGATTGCGGTCAAGGCGCCGATCACCGTCTTCAACGGCGGCACCAAGGGCGGCAAGACGACGCTCTACATCCACACGTTCATCACGGTTCCGGTGCCCTCCGCCGTTGTGACCACGGTGACGATCAAGAAGATCCACAAGGGCCGCTACGGGCTCGGCACCGTCTCGAAAATCCCGGTGATCGCCGGCGGCAGTGGTTCGGTGCTCAGCTTCGACATCAAGTTCCACCGGACGTTCAAGTACAAGGGCAAGCAGCAGAGCTACTTCGTGGCCCGCTGCACCGACGGCAAGTTCAAGGCCAAAATCATCAAGGCGCTGCTTCGGAACGAAGCCGAAGGCCCGCGCACAGACACGACCATTACGAACGAGACGATCCTGCGCCCCTGCACGCCGAAGGGCTAGCGGAGCATCGTAAGAGCTCGTCTCCGGACGAGCAGGCGAAAGGGCGGCCTCCGGGCCGCCCTTTTTGCGTCCCGCTCAGAACCTTCTCCTCAATAGTGCCCACTCAAGGCGGTTCCGCGGAGCCAAGGCGGTTCCGCGGGACCTTCTTGGCCGTGCCGCCCGAGGCCGGGGCGCTGTTCCTAGGGGCGATTGAGGCTGGGCACGATGCAATCCGCGAGCGCGAGCAAAGCGATGCGGCGTGCTCTCGTGGCAACTCGGCCGAACCCGAGCGGCGCTCGCGGTCGATCAACGGTGCCGACGCGCTGCTGGAGGTCGCCGAGAGCGCCCTGGCGGGCGGTGGTGGGTCTCGCAGCGCCGCTGAGCGCCATCAGGTGGTCGCCCATGCCGATCTGGAGGCATTGGCAGGTGGTGAGCGGGCGGGCTGCAGCGGCGAAGCAGGGCCGGCGATCTGTGCCGAGACCGCGCAGCGACTGGCATGCGATGCCTCGCTTGTTGCGATTTCAGCGCCAGCGACGGCAGGTCGGGCCTTGGGCGCAGAACGCGGGCCGTCCCGCCGGCCATGCGCCGCGCTCTTCAGGCGCGCGATGAGAGCCACTGCCAGTTCCCCGGTTGCGATAACCGCCGCTGGGTTGATGCCCACCACATCGTGCACTGGGCACGCGGTGGCGAGACCAGGCTCGACAACCTCGTGCTGCTCTGCGGCCGCCACCACCGGTTGGTGCACGAGGGGGGCTTCGAAGTCGCCCGACGGGCGGGCGGGAAGCTGGTGTTCCGGCGCCCCGATGGGCGGGCGGTCCCGCCGGTCCCCTCCCCCGCTCGCGGGAGCTGCGGGAAGCTTCTGGAACGCAGCCGGCGCGAGGGCCTTTGGGTCGGACTCGCCACAGCGGTGCCGCTGGGAGGGGGAGAGCCATTCGATCGGAAGCTCGCAGTCGAAGGGCTGCTGGCCAGGGCGGGCTGACCCCCCGAGTTGGAGAGGCCTATTCGCCCTGCTGTTCGAAGGTGTGCTGATAGGTGGTCGCCGGCCCGCTGCCGTAGATCGGTTCGAAGGGCGCCTGCTGTTCGCAGCCCGGCGCGGGGATCGTCGCCGAGCTGTCCTGTTCGGCGAAGGCGTATTTCTTCAGGCGTTCGAAGAATTCGGTTGCTTTTTTGACGTCCCCTTCAGTCCGTTCGTTGAAGGCCGGTTCGTTTGGTGTGTTCGGGTTGAGCGTCGCGATGATTCCCGAGCTGCACTGACGAGTGTCGAAGTTGAGCAGGCCATTGGCCAGGCGCTCGGCGGCGCTCGGCTGACCGTAGGCGCTGTTGCGGTTGGTGGTGGTCCGGTTGCCGTAGGTGGCCAGCGATTCGGGCCCAAAGGGTCCGAGTACGCGCAGATAGTGGATCTGAACTCCCTGGGAGCTGAGGTGGACCGCGTTGGTTGCCGCCCCGACGTTGGCCATCGTCCCGGCAAGATCCCGTTTGTAGAGGTTGAGGCCGGTGAGAATCGGGTCCAGATTGCGCAGGAAGGGATCGACGGCGCGCAGCAGGACGGGGAACTCGTCGCGGAAGAACTTGCGCGCGGCCGGGAATCCCGTGGACGAGCGGTCGATCACCGTTTCGAGGCCTTCGAAGAGACCCTTGGCCTGGGGCGCCAGTCGCGAGAAGGCAATCAGGGTTGGCGAGAGCTCTTTGGCGGCAGGGACCAGTTGGCGCATCAAGGGGTCGGCGTTGACGGCAAATTCCCGCAGCCGGTTGAACGTCAGTCTCTGCTCGTCCTCGAAGGTCGGGAAGGCGCGGAAGAGGGCTTCGATGTCGCGATCGCGGGCCGCGGTGGTCTGGAAGACCGCATTGGAGTTGCGGATCAGGTCGGCCAGCTGGCCTTCGCGCCCGCGCAGCGCTCGGAAGGTGACAGCGCCGTTGCGGAACAGCTGGCGCACCGCGAGGCGCTGTGTGTCGAGAACCCGGAAGAGGCGGTTGAATTCTGAGAAGAAGGGATCGAATTCCGCGAACGCGTTGGAGAAGTCCTGACCGCGCCCCGCGATCGCAACCGCCGATTCCTGCATCCACTCCTGGAAGGCGGCCCGGGTGGGTTTGTCGAAGGTGCGGAAGATCTCGTCCAGCTGGACCGATTCGGCCACGCTTGCGGTCGGCAGCGTGCCCCCGTCGGGAAGCACCGGGGCGGAGGAGGAACCCGGCGTCAGCTCGACGTACGTCTCGCCAAGCAGGGTCTTGGTGCGCAGGATTGCCCGCGTCCCCTTCGGGATCGGCCCGTACTTGTCGTCCAGGTCGATTGTCGCCAGGGCCTGCGTGCCGTTCGGCGCCTCTTCGATCGCCTTGACCTTGCCGACCGAGACGCCGGAGATCCTCACATCCGACTGTTCGGCGAGCTGCGCAGCCTCGTTGAACGGGATCTTGATCTCGTAGGGCTTCGCCTTGAAGGGAGTCGAGCCACCGAACGTAACCCAGAGGAAGAGCATGATGCCGAAGCAGGACAGGGCGAAGCCTGCGATGACCAGAAGCTGGACTGTGCTGGGGGCGCGCTTGCTCATCCGGATTCCGGTCCGCAGCCGGCGAGACCAATGGCTTCTGGGTCAGCGGGAATAGGCGGCAGTTCCTTGGGGCTTGGGACGCGAGCTCCTTGCAGGAGGGTCTGCAGATAGGGAAGGCGCGGAACCAGGTTGTAGGCAAGACGGGACGCGTTGCAGGAGAGCATTAGCGATCCGCGCAGCAACGGCCCACCGGCGTCGGTGAGGTTGAAGTTCGCATTGAGATTGTGGTTCAGCCAGGCGAGGTAGAAGAGGTTGCTCTGCGCCGCGCCCTTCGGCTTGTAGGCGAGCTCGTTGAGGAAGCTGTTGAAGGAGCCCAGCGATTCCCCGAAGCCGCGTATCGTCGGCTCGAGGTCGGCGGCTCCTTCCTTCGTATGGGTGAGCACCGGGCGGATCTGGCGGGTGAACGGCCGGATCTGGTCGCGGATCGGGACCGTGGTCTGTCTGAACAGCCGCTTGTTCGCGTCCAATGCCGGCCCGAGCGCCTGAGCCTGCGGGATCAGCTGCGTCAGCGCGGGTCGCGCAACTTCTGAGAAGCGATTCGAGCTCGCCAGCGCCGAGTGCAGCGCGCTGAGCGTTGACGGGAATTCGGTCAGCGTTTCCTGGATCGCCTGCTGCTGGTTTGCGAAATTGCCGAGCGCGGCGCCCGAGGAGGTGACGAAGCGTTCGATCTGGGCGTCGTGCCTGCCCAGTTCGGTCGTCAGCAGGCCAAAGTCGTGGATGACGTGCGCCAGGGCCTGCCGTCGCTGGGCAACGGCGCGGTTGAGGTTGGCGATGTAGTGGGAGAACGGCTGCAGCCGGCGGAAGGCACCTGAGAGCTGGCGGCCGCGGCCGCCGATGCCCTGGGCGCCCCCGGCGAACAGTAGCTGCAGGTACTGGCGCGTGTCGGAGTCGAGCGTGGAAAGGAAGGATTCGAACTGAATGCTCGGTTCGGTGTTCGAGAGCGGGAAGTTGTGGCCGGCTTCGACGTGACGTCCCTTGCGCCCCGGGTCGATCTCGATCGTCATGTCGTTGAGGTTGGTTTTTGGCCGCAGCAACAGCGTCGCGTCGCGGTGGATCAGGTCGAGGTATTGCGGCTTGATGTCCATCCCGACAACGGCGTGGCCGTCTTCGACGTCGGCCGCGGTGATCTTGCCGACCTGGACGCCGGAGATCACCACCGCCTGGCCCTGCCCCGGGGTGACCGCCTGCGCATTGGTGAAATCAGCCGTCAGATGGACGAAGTCTTCGCCCACGAACGGGGTCCAGGACGGAAGCGAGGCTTTCTGCTGGGTGAAGATCCAAAGCGTCAGCACGATTGCCGCGGCGGTGAGCACGGCGATCGCGATCGTGTCCTTGCTCCTCCCCCTCGCCTGCCGTGAGAGGGAGTTTCTGAAGTGCCGCCAGCGGCTCACGCTTGGGGTTCCATCGGTCATGGGCTCACCGGGGTCAGGCTCGGGGCGCCGACCTGGCCCAGCGGGCCGTTGACATCGGGAGCCGAGTTCTTGTAACAGCGCACGTCCGGCTTCTTTGGGGGCTGCCCGCTGAGCTGCGGCTGAACTCCGATCGGAGGCGCAACGGCATGTGCGAAGTCCCTTTTGTCGGTGCTGAGGTTGCCAGACGCGTTCTGCTGTTCGACCAGCTGATCCCCGCCGCCCGGGGACACTCGCAGGTACGGCCCATTGCCGTCGAAGTTCTGTGTGATGCCGGCGAAGTTGGCCAGGTAATA
Source organism: uncultured Solirubrobacterales bacterium (assembly GCA_963747765.1). GTDB lineage: Bacteria > Actinomycetota > Thermoleophilia > Solirubrobacterales > 70-9 > VRUE01. The sequence goes on from CAVVGH010000001.1 coordinate 226,276, forward strand.
GAAGAACTCGCGGTAGTTTGGCTCGCCCGTGCTGAAGCGGTCAGCGATGGCCTGGTTGCCGGTCGGCACAAGGACCTTGGTTGTGCAGAGGCTGAGGCGGTTGGCCTGCGGCAGGGTGACCGCCTTGCCGGCCTGAGCGGCGCCGGCAAGCCCGGGAGTGGCTTCCTGCAACAGCCTCGCGACTCCGCCCAGCTCCTTGCCGGAGAGCAACGGCAGCGCCTGTGCGGTCCATGGCTTCGCGGCGGCGATCAGGCCCGGAAGCTGGGCGACGGAGGGGCGCAGCTGGATGGCGTAGGAACGCAGCGGGGGAAGCGTCCTGTTGAGGTTGACCAGGGACTTGCGCGCCGTTCGCAGCGTCGGAGCGAAGCGTTGCACGGTGATCGAGAGGTTCGCCGACTGGGCCGCGAGGGCGCCCGTGAAGGTGTTGAAGTTGACGATCAGCCTCTGCAGGTCCGCCTCGCGGTTGGCAAGCGCGCCGAAGGCGCGACCGGCGCCCGCCACCAGACGTGAGAGGTCGCCGGGGCTGGTGCCGAGGAGCGCGTTGGTGACCTGGGCTGCGTAGCGACCGGCCGGGCCACCGTAGTGGAGGGCTCCGTTGAGGCCTTCGGCACCGGTCTTTCCCTGCACCTCGGGCAGTTGGGTGACGTCTTCGGCTGCCGTCGGCTTATGCTCGAGCGCCGTGCCAAAGCCCTCCAGCAGGCGGCTGAGATCGGCGCGCACCGGGGACTGCAGAGCGGTGAAGATCTCGTCGAGCTGCACCGACGTCGACGTGCGGCCGACGGGGATCGTTTCGCCGCTCTTCATTTCCGGCGCGCTGGGACTGCCGGGGTCGAGGTCGACGAAGTAATTGCCCTCGAGGAAGATCCGTGGACGGATCTGCGCCAGCGCGTCATTGTGGACCGGACGGCCTGTGCCCTGGACCGTGAAGACGATCTCGGTCGCCTCGCCCTTGCGGCCGACGCCGACGACTTCGCCGACCTCCACTCCGGCGATGCGCACCGGCGATTTGACCGAGATGTTGGCCCCGTTGGCAAAGGTCGCCTTCAGCGTGTAGCCGTATCCGGTGAAGGGGACGTGTTTGGTGAAGGCCAGGTACGGCCCAAACGTGAAGACGATGAGGAAGAGCAGGGCGATCAGGCTGTTGCTCGGCCGCCACTTGAAGCGACTGTCGGTCGCCCCGGCTCTCAGGTCGCGCTCCGGCAGGCGCCCCATCAGCCTTCCACTTCCTCGTTCTTGGTGCTCGTTCCCCAGAGCGTCGGCGACTGACCGATCAAGGTTTCGCCCCCGGCGTACTTCTCGTTGCCGGCTTCGCAAACCCCTTCTTGGCCAGGCGCCGCCGTTCGCGGATACGGATTGAAGTGCAGGTGGTTGCGCGACTGGGGCCCGTTCGCCGGGGCTGAGGCCGGCTGCGCCTCGGCGTTCGGGCCGGCCGGCGGCTCGAAGGCGATTGCGGCGAGCCAGTTGCCGTTCCCGTTCGATTCGCTGAACGAATTCGAGAGGTTGCGGAACGCAATCGTCAGGTAATTGCACGTCGTCTGGGCCGGAGTGAGGAATCGCAGCGACGGGTCGAGCAGGTTGTTGGCGTCGGTGAACAGCTGCAGGCCGTTGAAGACACCGGGGGAGCTCTGGAAGGCAAGGAGGGCTTCCGCGGTGGGCGGTAGCTGCGCGTAGAGGGCAGGCGAGCGGTTGAGGGCGGGGATGCCCGCCCTCAGCGCTGCGTCGATCGTCGGCGAGGTCCTCCCCAGCGCGCGGGCGCCGGGCTGCAGGGCCGCGAAGAAGCGCGCGGAGTCGCGGAAGAACGGTCGCATCGCCGGCAGGTCTTCGATCGCCGCGTCGAGGGTCGCTGGGCCCTTCGAGATCGTTTCCTGGATGTATGGGCGCGAGACCCGGGCGAACGCGGCGAAGGTGCGGTCAAGCGCAACGAAGACGCTCGCGTTCTGCTCGGCCACGGGGACCACCGTGGCGGAGAGGGCCTCCAAGGCGCGCCAGAAGCCGCCGAAGTTGGTGCTCGGCGCGACGATCGTCCGCAGGACCGGCTGGCTGTTTTCGACCAGTTCCCGCAGGGTGCCGATCGCGCTGTTGAACTGCGGCCCGCGGCCGGCCAGAGCGTCGCCGAAGCCGGCCTGGCTGCGCTGAATGGCGATCCTCGTCTTCCTGTTGAAGGTGCTGAAGAACTGATCGATGTCAACCGGTTCGGGCCGGGCGGCCGAAAGCGGGATCGTTTCGCCCGCCTTGAGGCCCCGCCGAGACTTGCCGGGAACGATCTGCAGATACTTGAGGCCGAGGGGAGATTTCGGCCTGATGATCATCGTCGAATCGACCGGGATCGGTTCGGCGCTGCGATCCAGGTGGAGATCCAGTTCGGCCGCGACCTGCCCGGTTGGAAGCTGGATCGGCGTCACGGTCCGGACCACGCCGACGCGCGAGCCGCCGATTCGCACCTCGTTGCCTTTCACCAGGGCGTAGGCGTTCGGCACCCGCGCCTTGAGGTTGTAGGTGGAGACGAACGGCAGGCCGTTGTTGGCGTTGTAGGCAAGGAAGACGGCGACGATCACGACCAGCACCGTCACGGTGCCGACGATCACCGGATTGGTTGCCACCCCCTGTATTCCGCCGCGATTCCTCATGGGCCCAGTAGGTAGTTGAGGAGGGCGCTGCGGGCGCCGATGGACGAGGCGGCGGCACCGGCTTCTTCGCCGCCTTCGAGGCTTTCCCCCTGTCCGAGACCTGGGGCTTCGGGGGTGGTGAGCGGTGTTGCGGGGCCCGGCGGGGCTGCCTGCGGTTCGACCGGCCCCGGGGCCGCGGACGTGCCGCCCGTTTCAGCTTCGAGCTGTTCCTGCAATTCGAGATACAGGGCGAGCGCATCTGCGGCAGACGACGCGGAGGCGCTGCCCGAGCCGTTGAAGTTGGCTGAACAGCCGCTCTGCGGGAAGTTGACGTAGTTGGTGCAGTTGGTCAGCGTCGCAAGGCTGCGCCCGAAGTGACCATATGGGTCGAATTCGTTGGTGGCCGCAGCGCTGTTGTAGATGAGGTCGACGAGGGCATCGAACCCCTTCGTTTCCTCGGTGCTGCCCAGGAACTTGGCCAGGTTGGTGTTCGGCCGCGCCCCGGAGAGGGACAGGTCACGAAGCTTGCGGACGACCGGATCGGCCGCGCGCAGCTTGGGCCCGGCAACTTCGCCGCTTGCCCCAAGCGACTTCAGCGAAACCGTCGAAGCGGCGGAGAAGGGGGTCAGCGCGCGGGTTGCGCTGGTCAGGGCGGGTGCGGCCTTGCCGAGATCGGCGAAGACCGGTGTCGCGGCGTCGGAGAAGCCTTCGAGCGTGTGCATCGTCTGTCGCAGCTCACGCAGGAAGGCCGGCAGTTTGCGCAGCGAGGCTTCCAGGTCGCTGCCCCGTTCGGCGCTGGCCTGCGCGGCCGCGCCGGCATTGGAGAAGAAGCCGGCGACGCTGGCGCGCTGGCGCGCGAACGGACGGAGGATCTGCTCGGAGTCGGCGGACAGCTGAGCCAGCTGGCGGCGCTGCGAGGACAGCACGCCGAACAGCCGGTCGACGTCGCGCAGCACGGGGTTGGCGCGCTTGACGACTTCTTCGAGGTCTTCGCCGCGGCCTGCCAGCGACGCCCCCAGTTCGTTGAGGATGAGCCGGAAGCGCTGCGCGTAGGGAAGCCGCTGGATGTTGTTGATCAGGTCGGGATCGACGCTGGTGCTGTTGTTCTCCACCGGCAGCAGGAGCTGCCCTGCGCCCGGTTGCCCCGCCGGGATCTTCCGCAGCGGCGGCGGGAGCTTGCTGCCGGGGGCGCGCGGCAGCGTCGGCCGGCAGTCGACGAACTTCTCACCGATCAGGGACTGGGGGCGGATATAGCAGCTTGCGTCGCGGCGGAAGTCCTGGAAGCCAGGGTCGTCGATCCGCATCACGACCACGGCCTTGCCGGGTATGGCCTGCGGCTTGCCGTTCCGGTAGCTGTCGACCTCGCCCGGCATCGCGACGTCGACGGATTCGATCTTGCCGACGGTGGCGCCTCCGACCCGCACTTCCTCGCCCTTGACCATGAAGCCGGCGTTGTCGAAGATGGCGCGAACGACGTAGCCGTTGTTGCCGCCGCCGCCCGCGAGCAGGATCACGGCCACCACGACCGCGGCGACGATTGCGGCTGTGATCAGTTTCCGTGTCATGGTCCAGGTGGCGCGTCGGCCGGGTTGCAGTCGGAGGATGGATGGACGCCGGAGCCTGAGAAGGGCGGTTCGGTGAAGGGATTGGAGCCATCGGGCGCCGACTGGGTCGCGCTGCCGGGGCAGGGGCGCCTCGCGCTTGCCGATTCACCGAAGGCTTCGTACTGCTGGCTGGGCGTTATCGGTTCCAGCTCGCCGCTTTCGCTGTTGCGCTTGAACAGGTTGAGGGCGAACTGGACGCGCGCGTAGTGGCCGTTGCCGTCGTAGTAACCGGTGATCTGACCGAGCTTGCCGAAGCCGTTGAAGATGTCGGGCGTGTAGGCGCGGGCAAAGTTCAGGGTTGGCTGGAAGGCCGCGATCGCCTGTTCGGCATGCGGGAAGGTCTTCGCGGAGCGTTCCTCCACAGACGGCAGGAAACCGAGCAGTTCGGCTGTGTCGTTAGCGAAGCCCTTGCGGCGGGCGCTGAGGCGGAGGTTCTTGAACACCGGCACCGCCCGCGAGAGGACCGGCCGCAGTTCGCGCAGGAACGGGGCAAGGTTCTTGGTAGCCGGCTTTGCCGTTTCGATCAGCGGGTCGAGGTCGTCGAGCGCGGCGCGCAGGTTGACGAAGGTGGTGTTGGCCTGGCGGAAGACAGGCGGCAGAAGATGCAGGGTTTCGTCGAAGGCTCTGTTCTGGGATGCGATCGCGCCGAAGGCCGTGCTCGCATTGGAGATCGCGCTGGAGAGCTCGTTGCCGCGCGCGGCAACCACGGTACTGAGCTTGCTGGAGCTGACCACGAAGCGTTCGAAGAGCCGCTCGTCGGCGTTCAGTTCGCCCACGAAGGCGTTGGTCCGGTTCAGCGCGGGCGCGAAGTACTTGAAGGCCCGGTTGGCATCCGGGCCGCGGTTGGCGAACTGTGCCGCGTTGCCGCGGATGAACTGGCCGAGGGCGCGTCGCACAGGGGTCGGGAACGTGTTGAGGAACTGATCGAGATCGACCTCGGTTGTGGTCGAGCCGAGCCTGAGGGTGGCGTTGTCTTTCAACGCCGGCTTGTTGTTGGGCCCGGGGCTGATCGAGATGTAGTGGTTGGCCACCCCGGCCAGCGAGGTGGCGCGAACGACGGCCGTGGTGCCTTCGTGCAGTTGCTGCTCGACCGTGATGTGGATCTCGGCCAGGTTGTCGGAGGTCAGTTCGATGCTGTCGACCGACCCAACCGGCTCGCCGCCGATCAGAACCTGGTTGCCGTTGACGAGCTGGCTGGCGTTCTGGAAGAGGAGGTTGTAGCCGTAGCCTCCGCTGCCGCTGAACAGCACGATGGCGAGGGCGATCACAACCGCCGCCAGAGCAGCCAGAACCGCGACGCGGACGGGCGTCACACCCCGACTTTGCGTCGGGCTTCGCTCCTCGCCTAAGGGATTAGCAGCCACGGATCGTCGCTTGCGGTTCCCCCGCCTCCGGACCGGAGGAACGGCGCCTGAATCGTATCCGAGCCATCACCCGCCAAGCGTGAGATCGGAGATCGCTTAACTGGAAGTCAACGCGCTGGACAGCGGCCTCTCGAGGACCCGCCGGGCGTGCCGGGGCGGGAGCTGGAATCAGGCATTGAACCGCGGCAGCACACGCTCCAGGGAGCGCGGCAGCCACCAGACCCGATCGCCGAGCAGCAACATCAGCGCGGGCAGCAGAACGATGCGGACGACCGTCGCGTCGAGCAGCACCGCCACGGTCAGCCCGACCCCGAGCTGGCTGACGGTGGCGATCGGCGCCCCCGCGAAGGCGACGAATACCGCCATCATGATCGCCGCCGCGCCGGTGATCACGCGGGCGGTGCGCTGCAACCCGAACTCGATCGCGGCGGCGTTGTCGCCGTGCCGGTCGTAGTGCTCGCGCATCCTCACCAGCAGGAAGACCGCGTAGTCGATCGAGAGTCCGAAGACCACCCCGAAGATTGCCGTCGCACCCACGGCGTCCACGTAGGTGCGGCCGCCGAGCGGCCAGTCTTCCGGAAGATTGAAGAGCAGGGTGAGGACACCGAAGGCAACGGCGACCGTCACCAGGTTGAGGCCGACCGCGATTGCCGCCAGGGGAAGCGCGCGGAGGACGAGGACCAGAACGAGGAAGGTCGCCAGCGTGATCGCGGCGATGACGAATGGGATCCTCGCCCGGGTGATGCTGCTGTAGTCGTTGAGCTGCGCGGCGCCGCCGGCCACGCCGGTCCGCAGCCCGGTTTCGCTTTCGAGCGCGGCGGCCTCTGTCTCGAGCCGCTTGTCGAGTGCAATCGAGCCCGGCGTGTTGAAGGTGTAACGCGAGATGACGAGCATCGCCGCCGCCTGGCCACCGCCCTGCAGGTCGATTGCCTGCGCCGCTCGCTCGCGGATCCGGGGCTGAGCACCGTCGAGCGCCGACAGGACGAAGTAGCCGGAGTCGAATAGGCCCGGGGTCATCCGGTGCAGACGGCCGATCTGCCGTTCGAAGCGAACGTCGCTGGAGAGCACCTGTACGGTGGCCCGCTGCAGTCCGGCCTGCAGCGGGTGGGACGCCCGGTAGCCCGCGGCGAGATTTTCCTCCAGGGCAGCGGCTCCGCCGCGGAGCTGCGCAAGCCCGGCGGCGAGCGCCGTGGCTCCCCCTCCGAGGCGCCCCAGGGCATCGCCCAGGCCACCGGCCGCACGAGCGATCTGCGCGGACCCGTGGGCAAGCTTCTTGCCGGCGCCTTCGAGCTTGCGGAGCGCATCGGAGAGACGCTTCGCTCCCGAGCTCAACCGCTTGATGATGATGATGCCGGAGACGAGCCAATCGGTGACCTGCTTCGCTTCTCCGGCGTCCTCAACGAGCCGCTCCTGAAGCGCCGCGAGTTCGGCCGGCAGACCGGCGTAGCCCGGCGCATAGGGGGTGCCGGTGGCCGGATCTGTGCCGCTCACGGCCGCCAGGGCGCGGCTCACGGCCGCCAGGGCGGCCTCGTAGTCGGGGTCCGACCGACCGGTCGTCATCCCGTTCAGCTGGGCCAGTGCGGCTTCCAACTGCCGGTTGGCTTCCTGCGCGGGGCCCTGCAGACGGGGCAGCGTTTCGTGTGCCTCTTGGTTGAGGGACCTCTGCAGCGCCCGCGAGCGGCGCAGTCCGTTGCGGCGCAGGTTTGGGCCAAGGCTCTGCAGACCGAACTTCAGCTGCAGGCCGGCGAGGTTGAGCCGGTGCTGGGCGCCGGCCAGCCGCCTGGTGCCCTTGGCGAAGGTGTGCAGCGCGCCAACCGCCCGTTCGCCACCCGCCATCGCCTGGCCCAGGCCCGAGGCGAGCGCCGCGGCACCGTCGTTTGCCCGGCCCGATCCTTCCGCCAGCAGGCCGGCGCCATAGCTTGCCTTGGCGACTCCCTGGCGCAGCTGCGCAACGCCACCCGCGGCGCGGCCGAGGTTGCGGCCCAGCCGCCCCAACTGCGCCAGCGGCCCCGAATCGGTTCCGGCGAGCGCTTCAGCCACCTGGCGCAACGGCGCTGCCGCCCGCGACACCTGCGCCGGCCCGATCACCGTCTGCACGCCGGGCAGCCTGGCGACGCGCCGCTGCCAGCGACTCAGCGCCGCGAGACGCCACGGTTCGGTGACCTCTCCCCGATCGGCAGTCGCGACGACCACGAAGGGCGCGTCATAGCCGGGGCCGACGGCCCGCACGATCCGTTCGAAGTCCTTTCTGGCGGGGTCGTCGGGGGACAGCTGCGCCTGGCTGGGCGGCCCGGTCTTCAGGGCGAGCGCCGGCGCACCGAGCAGGAGGACGACGGCGCCGATCGCGATTGCCACGGGTGCGGGCCGGCGCAGCGCGGCGGAAACGAGGACCATCAGGCGCGAGCCGCCGGCTCCGGGAGCCGGCCCGATTCTCCAGCGGTTCACGTTCGGGCCGAGCAGCGTGAGGACGGCTGGCCCCGGCACCACAGCGACCGCGACGCTGAGCGCGACCACAAGCGCCAGCGTCGCCGCCAGCGAGCCCAGCAACGAGCCGGGGACGATGAAGAACGCCACGAGCATCGAGAGCATCAACGTGCTGCCGGCAAAGACGGTGGTGCGACCGGCGGTGCGCCGCGTCACCCGCGCCGCGTCGGGCGCGGAAGCGCCGGCCGCCAGCTCTTCGCGGAACCTGGAGACCATCAGCAGCGAGTAGTCGATCCCCAGCGCCAGTCCCATCATCGTGCAGACCGTGAGCGCGAAGGCGTCGACGCTGAACCGGTCGGCGAGGATTGAAAGCAAGCCCCGTGAGGTGAGCACGGTGATCGCGCCAAAGGCAAGTGGCACCGCGGCTGCGAGTGGCGAGCGGAAGACGAGGAGCAGGACGATCAGGAGGATCGGCAGGGCGATCAGCTCACCGCGCTCGGTGGCGGCGATCGAATCGTCCTGAATCGCGCGCGAGAGGGTCGCGAAGCCGGTTTGGGTCTGCTGGACCGGGGGATGGATCTCCGTCTCGAGGATCTGTTCCAGCTGCGGGACGGTTTCGTTGACCGCCGCGTCGATCGGGACGTGGAAGTCAGCGATCACGAGGGCGCGGTTCGGGTCGGGGCGGAGCCGCTGCACCGAGCCGCGGTCCCAGGGCGACAGGGTCGTAACGCCGGGATTGCGTCGCAGGGCGCGGATCAGCGCCGGGCCCTGGCGGTCCAGCGCCCCGGCGGGCCCGCGCAGCAGGATCACGAACGGTGCGCTGTCGCCGAAGTGTTCGCGCAGCATTCGATTGGCGCGCGAGGACGAGCTGCCGGGAATGTCGAGGCTGGTGGGGCTGAGCTTCCCCTCGACGCCCACGCCGATCACCGCCAGCACGACGAGGAAGACGAGCGATCCCGCGAGCACCCGGCGCGGGTGACTGAGCAGCGGCGATTTGCGCTCGCCCCGATCAGGCGTACGGTCGCGCCCCCTGCTCCTCCTCAAACGCACCATGCTAGTTTGGCGGTCAGGGACTGCGGAGGGGGCTGACCATGCGGAAGACTCTGTTAAGACTGATGGTGCCGGCTTGCATCGTTGCGATGCTGGCGGCCGGCGCGGCGGAGGCGATCACCCTCAGGGTCGGCAACATCGTCATCACCGGCGACGGCGGCTTCACGCCCACCAGGCTGCCGAAGACCGAGGACGCACCGATCAAGCTTTACGGGCACGCGAAGTTCGGCACCACCGACGGCACCCGTCCCTCGCCGCTGCGGCGCTTGGTGCTGGAATTCGACAAGCACGGCTCGGTCGAGACCCGCGGGCTCGAAAAATGCATGATGCGCAAACTCGTGGCGACGACCACCAAGGTCGCGCGCAAGCTCTGCCCCGAAGCGATCGTCGGCACGGGCTTTGGCACGGCGCTGGTGGAGCTGCCCGAACAGCGCGGGATCGAGGCTTCCTCGCCGCTCACCCTCTTCAACGGCCCCGTCAAGCACGGCAACCCCACCGTGCTCGGGCACGCCCACATCGACTACCCGGGACCGACCACCTACGTCATCCTGATCGAGATCCAGAAGATCCACAACGGCCGCTATGGCTTCAAGACGGTCGCCAACTTCCCCCGGATCGTCAACGACTACGGCTCGCCGCTCTACGGGCGCCTGAAAATCGGTCGCGAATGGATGTACAAGGGCAAGCGGCTGAGCTACGCCAATGCGCGCTGCGCCGACGGCCGCCTGCAGGCCAACGCGGAATTCAGCTTCAAGAACGGCGACTCCGTCCAGGGCACCGTCTTCAAGCCCTGCAAGGTTCGTAAGTAGCGGCCCCACCGGGCCGTGACGAGCGCGCGCTACCCTGACCGTGACAGGGTGTTTACGGAGGTGATGAGGACGAGGCGGCGATTGGCCCTGGCTGTGCTCTTGGCGATCTGCGCCGGGCTTCTCGGCGGCTCCGCCAACGCTGCCTACGTCAGAATCGGGAATCTCGTGCTGCGCGCGGACGGCGGCTTTGCGCCGCGGGACCTGCCCAAGAGCCAGTACGCGCCGATTCACTTTCAGGGACACGGTGAGATCGAAACGACCGACGGGTCGATGCCACCACAGCTGCGCCACGTGAAACTGGAATTCGACCGGGACGGAAGGCTGACGACCGCGGGACTGCCGGTCTGCCAACCGAGCCAGATCGAGGCGACCACCTCCGCGCAGGCCCGCAAGCTCTGCCACGGAGCGATAGTCGGCACCGGCCACGTCGGGGCCATCGTCGATCTGGCCGGGGCGCGCCTGCGCATCCGTTCGCCGCTGACGCTCTTCAACGGGCCCCGCCAGGGCCGCAACTGGACCGTCGTGGCCCACGCACAGGCCAGTGTCCCCATCTTCGAGAGCTACGTGGTGGTGGTCCCGATCGAACGCCGCCGCGGAACGTATGGCTATCGCAGCAGCTTCGACGTCCCCCCGTTCGCCGCCGGACTCGGCTCCCTGACCCACGTCGACGCGAGAATCGGACGGCGCTATACCCATCGCGGCCGCCAGCGCAGCTATGTCTCGGCCCGATGCTCGGACGGTATCCTGCAGACCCAGGGTTACTTCGGCTTCGCCGACGGAACAGTCGTCTACGGCAGCGTCTTCAAGGCCTGCAGGGCTCGCTGAGCCGGTTCTGCGCAACCGGCGGGGCCGCTCTGTAAGGACGGCGCCGCCTTCCTATACTTGCCCGTCGCGGGCCGTTAGCTCAACTGGCTAGAGCAGGAGCCTCTTAAGCTCAAGGTTGAAGGTTCGAGTCCTTCACGGCCCACTCGGAGGTCTTCACCTTTGACCTCCAATCATGTTCACGTTTGGATCGGACGAACCGCGCTTCGCGGTGGCGTCGGATGTCCATCGACTCCTCCGGGAGTGGCCATTCAACTTCCCTGCCCACGGCCACCGTTTCTCCCCACCGGCGGCCATCGGTTCTCCCCACGCACTGAGCTGTCGCTGACCGTCTCGGCGAAGGCGAAGCGAAGGGGTTAGGGCGGCGCGTTCGCCGCACCGACCAGATCGGCTGTGGTCTGGCGCCGGCGCGGCCTGGGCGGCAGGCCCTGGGCGGCACGCCGCTCGTCCTCGGCGGCTCGGGCGGCGAAGGCATCGGCGACGCGCAGGTTGCGGGCAACGAAGACGCTGGCGGCCAACAGCGCGATCGGTGCAAGGCCCGTCAGCCGGCACCAGCCGCGGGAGAGGTCGTTTGAGGCCGGATCCTTGACCGTCGCATAGGCGCGCTCGGCGGCCGAGCGCCGCGCGTAGGAGCGGCGGTGCTCGGGGGAGGGGTAGTCGTGCTTCTGTGCGGTCTTGGCATTGACCGACGGGGGCACCGTGATCGTCTGCTGGGAGCAGCAGGTGGGCGGGTGCTCGGGTGGGGAGATGACCTCGGGGCGGGTGTGGTCGAGCGCCATCGACTCAGGGCGCAAGGGGCAGCGCAGCTTGCCGCGGGTCGCCGGGCAGCCGGCGCGCCGGTAGCCGTCTTCGTCATATCCGGTGATCGGCGCGAGCCGGTAGCGGCGAAGCTCGGCCGCTCTGGTGTCGTGGGCGGTCGTCTCGGCCTCCGTGGCGCCGCGGGCGAGCGGGCCCAGCTCCAAGAGCGCGCTCGGGGTGGCGGGGCAGTAGAGGGCTCCGTTGGCGAGGGTCGCCCCCAGGTGAGTCCCCTTGGGCCCGCGGTCATGGGGGTGGAGGTCCTGGACGAGACGGGCGCCGAGGCGGCGCACCGGCAGCGCCCACGTCTCCGCCACCCGGTGGGCATAGCCGGAGTCGGCGAGAAGGTCGCCGATCGCGATCCCCGCGGCAGCCATCCGCTCGAGCACTCCCACGAGCGCCGCCGGGGGATCGACATCGCAGGAGGCGAGGTGGATGCGGCGCACCAGCTCGGGCACCGCCGGGCCGCGCTCCTCGCCGACGGCGGTCACCACCTGGAGGTAGTAGCCGTAGAAGGCCTCGTCGCTCTCGCCGGGGGAGTCGCCGCGCCGGTGCCCCCAGGCGGCCTCGGGGTCCCCGCAGCGCTCGCTGTCCTTCGGCGGCGGGCAGGAGAACGTCTCCAGGTCGGTCCAGTCGACCGCGTAGGAGCTCGTCTCGAGATCCCCGCAAACCTCGACGCTTGCCTCCAGCAGGGCGTCGATGATCTCCCGGAGCGCCTCGGAGGGCTCCCCGTCGGGCTCATCCTTGGCGATCGCCCCGCTCACCAGCGAGAAGGTGCGCTCCACCTGGCGGTAGGTGAGCAGGTGGAGCCCGTCCCGCCACTCGGCGATCGCCCCGAGCCGCTTCTTCTCGACCTCGGGCAGCGAGAGCAGCGCCTCGTGCACCCGGCTCAGGTGAGCGGGGCGCCCGTCGCAGGCGACCGCCAGGATGCCCACCAGCAGGGTGCGAACCGAGAGCTGGCGCCGCCGCACCCCCACCGGCAAGAGCGCCTCGATCCGCGGGGCGATGCCCGAGGCATCGACGATCGCCTCAAGGCGCTCAAGCTTCGCCTCAGCCACCACGGCCTCCTCCGAGCAATGCGACGGCCGCCTCCTCCTGCGCTTCGGGCAGCTCCGCCACCAAGTCGCCGAGCCGCTGGGAGCAGCGCAGCCCGGCTGCCTCCATGAAGGCCCGCAGGCCGATCAGCTGCGCGCACTCGCAAAGCCAGGTCGAGCGTAGGCGACCCGGCTCCAGGCGCGGCAGGGCCGCGTCGGAGCCGAGCGCGGCGTTCAAGGCATCGGTGAGGTTGCGGCGCCCCGAGCTCTCGCCGCCGAGCAGGTAGCCCTGCCCGGCGAAGGCGACGGCCTCCTCCAGCGGCTCGCCGAAGCGGGCGAGCACCGGCACGGCGCGCGCCCGTCGTCCCGAGACGCAGACCACCAGTCCACCCGAGCGCCGGGTGACGTCGCGCCCGCGCAGCCGGCGAAGCTCGCCGGCGACGATCCCCGCCCCCGCCCCCAGGCAGATAAGCGCGGTGGCGCGCATCCGCCTTGCCTCGCTCGGCTGCGCAGCGGCCGCCCGCAGGTAGCCGGCGATCTCGGCCTCCGAGTAGGGGGGCTTGGCGCGCTCGCGGGACAGCGGCGCCGGCAGCGGCGAGGGCCCCGCCTCGTGCGCGCGAGCCAGCGCCCGCAGGTTGGTCCTCAAGGTGCGGCGCGTCGCCGGCGAGACCGCACGGCAGCCCGTGAGCACGAAGCGCTCGATCGTCGCCTCGCGCAAGAGCGTCTCCGCCTGCGGCTCAAGCCCCACCGACTCGCCGAACGCCGCCAGTCTCGAAGCTGCGTAGAGCAGCGCCTTGGCCCGCTCGCGCCTGCGCGGAGCGGCCCGCGCCGCCGCGGAGCGGGCGAAGGCCGCCGCTGCGGGCGAGAGCCCGGCGGGGGCGTAGGCGGCGATCGCCGCGACCGCCGCCATGGGGGCGTCGGTCGGCATCGGCGTGGGGCGCTGAGCGTCGGTCATCGTCGCTCCTTTGCTCCGCCGGTAGTTATACCTTAAGGTAAGGACGGAATGACCGTCACCCCTGTCAGACTGAGCCGATGAAGCTCGATCGCTCCCAGCGCGAGGAGGCGCGGGCGATCGCCCGGGAGCTGGCCCAGATCGCCCGCACGGCCGAGGTCCTGCCGGGCTCGATCGGCGAGCGCCGCACCCGCTGCGGCCAGGCGGGTTGCGCCTGCCAGACCGATCCATCCCGTCGTCACGGCCCCTATTGGCACTGGACCCGCAAGGTCGCCGGCAAGACCGTAGGCCGGTATCTGGCAAGGGAGGAGGCGGTCGAGTGCGGGGGCTGGATCGCAAACGATCGCCGCCTGCGGGAGCTGCTCGCCCGTCTGGAGGCGCTCGGGATCGAGCGCCTGGAAGCCGCCCGCAGCGGCGATTGAGGCTCCAGTGGTGTGCTCAGCGCGCGCTTAAGGTGTGGTCGGCGCGAGTAGGCCCGTGGGAAACCGCATCAGCAAGCGGCTGATCGCAAACGTGAAGGCCTCATTCGCCCCCTTCAGTAGAACGGTGGGTCGGCGCGGTCGCTGCGACTCCACTCCGAGGGCGGTTGCCCCCACGGCGCCTCTTCGTAGCCCGGCAGCGCCCTGATCAGCCGGCTGCGCAACGTGTCGCAGAAGCGCTGCGCCGGAGAGTCGCGCCAGCCCGCGTGTCCACACGACTGGCACTCATAGCAATCGAGGATCTTCAGCCCTTCGACCGTCGTCGGCCTGGCGAATCCACTGAACGCCCGGTCAAGTGGAAAGACGTACTGGTTGGGGTCGGGATTCGGAACCGGTCCGGGCAGCTCCGGCCAGAGCAGGTCCGGGTAGTGGCAGGCAACGCTCACCACGCACTCGCGGGTCAGCATCGCCCCGACCTCGTTGCACGTCTCCGAGATCAGCTCGTGCGTCCTCACGATCCCCGTCTCAGGATCGTCTTCCTGCCAGTAGAAGGGAGGCCAAGAGGAGGCGGAGGAGGAACGCCGGGGGCGATCTCTTGGCCCACAGAGCGCGAGCTCCACCAGCGCGTCGATGTGGCTCTTGTCGACGATGAAGGCGCTCACACCGAACCCACCGTGAACACCCGGCTCACCAGCGGCGCGGCTCGGGAACAGCTCGCCCACCGTGCCTGCCTGTCGCGGAACCTCTCATCGCCTCTATAAGACGGCCGGAGTCCAGGTGTCGCCCCCCTCGCGGAGCACTCGGTCCGGCCGCTCCGACCGACGGGAGTGGATTAATGAGACTGCGAGACGACCCGCCGCCACCGCGGCGGTCGGTGCCGGGGGGGCGAATCGCGTGGTGGCCGCGCTTAACGAGAGAAACGCCGCCCGCAGCGCGGGCACAGCCAACGAAGGGTGATTCGGTGATTCGTTTCAAGCATCTGTCGAGGCGCCACTGCTTTCGGCGCGGGCCACTGAGAAGACTGGTGAGCGTCGCCGCCTTGGCGGTGGGGCTGCTGGCCGTCGCGCCGGCGGCAACCCAGGCCGCCCCATTCCCGCCGGGCCTTAACTTCGCGTACGAAATCGCGGTCGGCTTCTGGGGCGAAGAACCGACCGCCTGCGGGCGCATCGACCGGCAGGTCGTGCCCGCCGGCTCGCTTGGGAACCCGGAGATCGGGGCGATCTCGGGGATGTCCACCTACGTTCCCGCCGACGCCGCTCCCGGCTCGCTCGACTGCTTCCTCTGGATCGACCGCGCGTATGCGGAACCGATCATCTTCGACCTGCTCTGCGCGGTGATGGTCCACCACGTCGGACTTCTGCTCGGCATGGAAGACAGCCCCGACCCGAGCAGCGTGATGTACGAACGCATTCCGGTACCCCAGGTCTGCAGGGCGAAGGGGCGCCAGTCCGCACGCCTGTACCTGCTTCACCTGAAGTTCCGCTGGCTGCAGGCACGGCGGGGGCCCAAGATCAGACGTGTGAGGCACCGCGTCCGGCGTGAACTGCGCAACGAGGCACAGCGGTTCTGGGCGATGCCGCGGCAGACGCTCGAGGCCGGCTAGCTGGGCCAGGGCTCGACGCCAAGCGCCCTGGCAACGTCCACGGCGGAACTGATTGCGTCCTCGTGCAGGCCGTAGCCGAAGTGACTCCCGCAGTAGTACGTGTTGTGCACACCGTTGAGCTGCGGGAGTCGCGCTCTGGTGGCGCAGGACCGCGAGTCGAAGATGGGGGTCCGCAGCACCGTTTCCAACTCGACTCGGTCCTCGCGGATCGGAAAGTTCGGGTGCTGGGAGGAGATCAGCTCACAGGAGCGCGACACTCCCGGCTGAAACCACAGGCTCCCGTTCACCGACGTGGAGAAGATGCCTTTCTGACGCCGGTAGAGGAACGTGTAGGCCTGCATCAGCTCCCGCCGGGGGAAGGCGGTGGGATCGCGGTGCACCACCAATCTGCCGTCCTTGTAGCGCCAAACGGACAGGAGCTGTCGCTCGAGCGGGGTCGGCTCGGCGAGCAACTCCAGCGCCTGGTCGGCGTTGCACGCGAAGATCACCTTGTCGAAAGCCTCCGAACCGCGGTCGGAGACGACCCGGACCCGGTCATCCTCGCGGTGGACCGAGCGAACGGGTGTCCCGCACACGACCCGATCCTCGAATGACCGAGCAAGCGCGGAGACGTAGCTCTTCGTGCGGCCCGGAAGGGTGCGGACCGAATAGACGGCGCGCGGCGAGAGAACGTCGTTGTAGGCGGCGAGCTTGCCGAAGAAGAACCCAGCGGGCGCCTCGAGCACTTCGTCGACCCCCATCGACGACAGGAGGCACAGCGCGCAGACGAAGATCGTCTCCGCGTCGCCGGAGATTCGCGGCAGCAGCGGCAGTGCCTCGCGGACCGTGAGTCCGGCAAACCCACTTGACCGCTGGATTTTCCCGGCCACCGCCAGCTCTCGCCACAGCCCCCACAGAGATCGCAACGCTGCGGGCCGCAGCACCCCGAAACGCTGAGCTCGAAGCCCGCGCAGGCCGGGCGTGACGTAGACGCCCTTCCCCCGGTCGAGATCGTGCACGCTCATGAACGCGCCCGCCGAGGGCCTGCTTGCCACGCCCAACTCGGCCAGCAGGCGGAAGAAATTCCGGTACCCGGCGCGGCTGAACGCGGCCACGGCGATGTCGACCTCCGGGTCGTCCCGGGGCGCGAAGGTGTATGCGTTGCCACCGAGGCGCGTGTCCTTCTCGAACAGCGTCAGCTCGAACTCGCGGCGCAGAAGGTGGCCGGCGGTGAGGCCCGCCACCCCTCCTCCGATGACCGCTATGCGCTTCTTCAAGTGAATTGCTCCACCCGCGAGCGTACTGACAACGCGCGTGGTGAGCGTGGCTACCGGCCGGGGCTGCCGAGTCCGCTGAACGGTCTCTCCAGGGCTTCCTTACCGGCTTCCCGTTCGAATTTGGCGGTTTCCTTCTTCTGCTTGGCGAATGACTTGCCGCGCTTTCGGTATTCGGCCAGCTGGTTTTCGACGTTTTTCGCTTCGGACTTGGAGGGGGCTTCGGCGGCCGCGCGCTTTGTCGTCTTGTCGGCGGCCGCGAATTCGCCGTTGAAGTACTCATAGATCGCCAGGGTGCTGAGCGAGCCGAGGCTGGGGCTCTGCCCGGCGGCGATCTTCTGCGCTTTGGCCGCCCTGCCGACGTATTCCTCGGCTTCGGTCACGCTCTTCGCGGTTTCGGCCAGCCGGAAGTAGGTCCCGGCAATCAGCTGCGCCCCGATCGCATTCGGTTCTTCGGCCTGCTTCAGGTACCGCTCCCAGGCCGCGAACGCGGCTTCGAAGTCTTCCCTCGATTCCAGCGTGATGGTCGGCGCCGCGGATTCGGAAGTCTGTTCGACCTCCGCATTGCCGGCGTTGATCCGGGCGCGCATCAGCGACAGCAGCAGCTGTTCGTCCTTGGGGTTC
The DNA here is from genome assembly GCA_963747765.1 of uncultured Solirubrobacterales bacterium. Lineage (GTDB taxonomy): Bacteria > Actinomycetota > Thermoleophilia > Solirubrobacterales > 70-9 > VRUE01. Next base: position 243,635 of record CAVVGH010000001.1, read on the forward strand.
TTCGCCAGCCGGCGTTCGATCCGTTCGGCCTGTTCGTGCAGCACCTTGGCGGCACTGCCGCTCGTGGTCGAATTGCCGACCAGTTCACCGATGTTGACCGGACCGACAACGAGGAAGAGACTCGCCCCCATCAGGATCGCGAGGATCGCATAGACGACCCGGATGACGTGTTTGCGACGTCCCCTGACGTCGAAGAGCAATCGCCGCTCGCCGCCTGCCATCGGTTCGTCACCGCTCCTGGGTTGAGGGTTTGGACAGACCTCCCGCGACCCCGGGCCTACCGAAGGCGCGCGCGAGCAAGATACTCAACTCGTACAGCAGGAGCAGCGGGACCATCTCGATGATCATCGAAATCGGGTCAACGCCGGGCAGGGCCGCGGCGACGATCGCGATCGCGAGGTACGCGTAGCGGCGGTTGGCGCTGAGCTGCGAAACGCTGACGATCCCGAGGCGGGTCAGCGCCAACATCGCCATCGGGAGCTGGAAGACGAGCCCCCCGGCCAGCATCGTGGTCGAGAAGAAGCTGTAGTAGTCGCGGGCGCGGACCTGCACGTTGAACTGGCTGTCGTTGAAGTTGAGCAGGAACTTGACGGCGGCGGGCATCACGACAAAGTAGGCGAAGAGGATGCCGACGCCGAACAGCAGTGGCGCGAGCAGCATGATCGGCAGCGCAACCCGCCGCTCCGTTTCGCTGAAGGCCGGCAGCACATAGGCGTAGAGCTGATAGAGCAGGACCGGGAGCGAGAGCACGATCGCCCCGTAGGCGGCGACGGTCAGGGTGATCGTGAAGGGCTCGGTCACTCCAAAGGTGAGCAGGTGCTTGTGGTTGCTCGGCAACGGCCCGGATGCGATTTCCAGCAGCAGCGGGCTCTGCCAGAAGCAGAGGGCCAGAGCGACCGCGAAGACGGCCACGCAGACGATGATCCGATTGCGCAGCTCGTCGAGGTGCTCAACCAGGGTGAGGCGGTCCTCGTGAGAGACCGGCCTGACACGACGGCCCACGCCGGCCTCAGGGCCGCTTGTGTGCGAGCGGCTCCTCGCGAGCGGCGTCCTCGTCCCGGCCCGGTGGGATCTCGCGGGGGGGTTGCGGCTGCTCGTCGTCGTCGTCGTTCTCGCCGCTCAGCGAACCGCGAAACTCGCGGATTCCCTTGCCCAACGAGCGGCCCAACTCCGGCAAGCGCTTCGGCCCAAAGACGATCAGCGCGATGAGCAGGACGACGACTATCTCGAGGGGACCGATGTTCCCAAGCATCGCCTCATGGTAACGGGCATCCCCAGCCGGCCCGCTAACAGCGAAATGGTGGAGGCACTCCTACCCGGTAGTTGGGTTTTATAGGCCCATACCCCGGGGCGGCGGATTAAGTGCCGGCGTCCGGTGTTCGATAGGTAGATATGAGCCATTCGAGCCGCACACGGACGAAGACTGTTGCTGGCCTTCACGTCTGTCCCGCGTGCGGCTCCAAGCTCGTCCAGCCAACCTGTTGGGAGCAGACGACGAACCGCTCTCGCTGGCGGCTCTGGCGGCGCTGCCCCGAGTGCGAATGGTGCTGCGACAGCGTCCACAACGAGCGGGAGATCGACGCCTACGACGAGGAGCTCGACAGCGGTGCCGAGCTGCTCACCGAGGTCCTGAGAGCGCTCGAACGGGAGAACATGCGAGGTCTCGTGGAGGCATTCTCGACTGCGCTGCAGAACGACCTGATCACCGCGGAAGACTTTCGCCGGTGACCTGAGTCAGGAGCTCGGGCGCAGCCTCAGCTGTATCGCTGCACCACACCGTCGGCGACCAGATCCATCAGGCGCCGCTGTTCGGGCGGAATCGAGGCCGCGTCAAGGGAGCGCTTCGCCGCCTCGACCATCTCCAGGGCGCGGGCGCGGACTCCCTCCAGCGCACCCGTCGCGGCGATGCGGTCGCAGAGCGCCTCGGCGCCGATGGCGTCAAGGCTGCGAAGGTCGGCCGCACGGATCTCGGGATCGTGCTCGGCGGCGGCGATCAGGGGCAGGGTGACCGTGCCGTCCAGCAGATCGGTGCCGCGTGCCTTTCCGGTCCGCTCCGGCGGCCCGGAAACGTCGAGCACGTCGTCCAGCAGCTGGAACGCAAGGCCGACCTCGGCTCCGAACGCGCCCAGCGCCGGCTCGTCGTGGCCGAGCAGGCAGGCGCATTCGAAGAGCGTCGCCGTCTTCAAGCGGCAGCGATCCAGGTAGCGCTCTTCTGAGATCGACGTGTCGTATGCGTCCTGGCGCTGGGCGAGCTCCCCGCGGGCCAGTGCCACCGAGGCGGTCGCGAGCAGCCCAATCGCACGCAGCTCCCGCGGGTCGGCGAGCAGCGCAAAGGCGCGAGAGAAGAGCAGGTCACCGGTTGACGTGGCGCGCTCGCGACCGGAGGTTGCCGCCACGGTTGGCTGCCCGCGCCGCAGCGGCGCGGCATCGAGCACGTCGTCGTGGACAAGGGTCGCCATGTGCACGAGCTCTATCGCCGTGGCGGCGCGCACCGCGGCGACTCCACCCTCCTCACCGGCGCAGAGCAGGACGAGGAGCGGACGCAGTCGCTTGCCGCCCGCCGCCAGCGTCGCGCTCGCGTCTTCCCCGAGCAGCTCTCCGTGGCCGGCAGCCTGCTCGCGGAGGCCCGCCTCGACCTCGCCGAGCCTCGCCGGCAGCCAGCGGCTTGACGCATCCAGCACCGCGGTGACCGGCGGCGGTACGGCGGAGCGGCGCGTCACCGGCGGGCGCCACTGTGGATCGCGAGAATGCCTCCCGCGAGGACCAGCCAGCGGATTTGCTCGAAGCCCGCGTCCTCCATCTTCCTCGCCAGGCTCTCCGGGTCGGGAAAGGCGTGGACCGACTCGGTCAGGTACGAGTAGGCCTCGGGGTTGTCGGTGAGGCGACCGAGAACAGGAACGATCCGGTCGAACCAGAGCGAGTAGAAGGCGGAGAACGGCCAGCGCCGCGGCTCCGTGAACTCGAGGATGACCAGCCTCCCGCCCGGCTTCAGCACGCGGGCCATTTCGCGCAGGCCGCGGTCGCGATCCGCGAAGTTGCGAACCCCGAAGCCGACGGTCACCGCGTCGAATCGGCCATCCTCGTAGGGGAGCTGCAGGGCATCGGCCCACTCGAACCGCATCGACTCCACACCCCGCTCCGCTGTCTTCTCCCTGGCCAGATCGAGCATCGACTCGGAGAAGTCGCAGCCGATGACATGGCCTCCGGGCGCCACTCGCGCAGCCAGCTCCAGAGACAGGTCACCGGTGCCGCAGCAGACGTCCAGCGCCGCATCGCCCGGGCCCAGCTCGGCGCGATCGGCGGCTCGCGTTCGCCAGCTGTGATGCAGGCCCGCCGTCATCAGCGAGTTCAGGAGGTCGTAACGGGCGGCGATGCGGTCGAACATCCCCTGAACCTGCTCCGAGAATTGGGCTGAGTCCCGCGAAGGCTGAGGTCGTGTGTCAGGAGTCATCTGCGTGCGATTGTGCCGGAGCTCGGCATGAACACGGTACTGCCTGACGCGCCTCAGGCCCTCAACTCACGGGGCGCAGGCACGCCGATTTGGAAGGTCCTCCTCATCCCTGGCCCACCAGCCCCATCGCGAACGTCTCGTCCAGGCCACCCCAACCGCTCCGTTCGTCTTTTGTACCGCTCTGCGACACATACAGCGAACGGAGTCTCGCCCGAGAGATTCCAACTGCTCCGTTCGTCATTTGTACCGCTCTGCGACACAAACAGCGAACGGAGTCTCGCCCGAGAGATTCCAACTGCTCCGTTCGTTATTTGTACCGCTCTGCGACACAAACAGCGAACGGAGTTCGTATCCGCCCCTCCGGCCACATCTCGCGGAACGATGCCCGCGGCCCCTGACCGCCTGGGCCCTGCACAGCCCCTCCCTGTTTGCCCTCCTACTTGCAGGTGAGGAGGGCAAACAGGGAGGGGCTGTCTCTCTCATCAATCAACGAGGGATGCGTTTCGGGTCCCGGGGCCATCACCGCGCTTCTCCTCACTCATCCAGCTGCTAGATGAGTGGTTCCACGGCGAGGTGTGACTGGAGACGCGCCCGGCCAAGCAGATCAAGGACGCAGGGTGCAGCCTTTGCCGGTGGGCAATGGCAAGCCCGGGGACGAAGAGCTGCGCAGTGTGCCAGGCACGTCATCCAGGCGTGTCTGGTCGTGGAACTACTCATCTCATGCGTATCCGGTTCGCTCCAGAGTGCGCCCGGCCTCGCCTCGCCGGTCGCGTTCGCCCCAGAGCGCGCCGGCATCGTCTCGCCGGTCGCGTTGGAACAGGGCGGCGACGCGCGGAGCCGAGGTCCTGATCTTCAATGACTGGTCTTTTGACCCACGTATTCGGTGGGTGGTCTCCATCGATCATCGCAACACACTGTCGAGTTGCGATGACGAAAGGAGACCGAAATGCACGGAAGTCGGAGTCGATTCCGGTGGCTGAAACCACCGGAGCGCCGAGCGATCGAAGAGCGGCTGCGCGAAGGAGCTCGGATCAAAGCGGTAGTCGAGGAGTTCGGCTTCTCGCGCTCTACGGTGGTTCGGATTCGCGACCGGACGTCCCTGCGCCGCCGGCGAGCAGAGCACTCGGGCCTGCGCCTTAGCTTCGAGGAGCGTGAGCAGATCAGCCGGGGGATCGCCGCCGGTCACTCGGCTCGCAGGATTGCCCGCGAGCTCGGCCGCTCCCCTTCGACGATCACACGCGAGATCGAGCACGGCGGAGGGCGGCAGCGCTACCGGGCGCTCGGTGCCGAGCGAGGGGCCCTCTCTCGCCTCGCCCGGCCCAAGGAGGGCAAGCTCTCGCGCTGCCCGCGGCTTGCGGCTGCGGTCGAAGCCGGCCTGAGAAGGCGCTGGTCCCCACAGCAGATATCGGCCAGACTGAAGATCGAATACCCCGAAGACCCGGAGATGCGGATCAGCCACGAGACGATCTACCAATCGCTATATGTCCAGTCGCGAGGCGAGCTGCGCCGCCAGCTTGCCGCCAACCTGAGGCGCGGGCGCTCCAAGCGCCGCCCACGCAGGCAGGGGCCCGAGCTGCGCGGGCGGATCGTCGACATGGTGCCGATCTCCGAGCGGCCCCCGGAGGTCGCAGACCGGACCGTCCCCGGCCACTGGGAGGGCGACCTGTTGGTCGGCAAGGCCAACCGCTCCTTCATCGCCACCCTGGTCGAGCGCCAGACCCGCTTCGTGATGCTCGCCCGCCTGGGCAGCGATCGAAGTAGCGCCCACGCGAGCGCTGCGCTGGCCGAGCTGATCTCCCGCCTGCCCTCCCACCTGGCCCTCTCGCTTACCTGGGACCAGGGCAACGAGCTCTCAGGGCACTTGGGATTCACGGCCGAGACCGGGGTCGCGGTGTACTTCTGCGATCCCCACTCGCCCTGGCAGCGGGGCTCAAACGAGAACACCAACGGCCTCTTGCGCCAGTACCTGCCCAAAGGCACCGATCTCGCTGCCCACGGCCAAGTTGAACTGGACGAGATCGCGGCCGAGCTGAACGGACGTCCCCGCCAGACCTTGGGCTGGGCCACCCCGGCTGAGAAGATGGAGGAGCTGTTGCGTTGACTGCTTGAGGCCGAGGTGGCAAAGGGTTCAGCCGTGCACAGGGGTCGGGCTGGAGCGAACCGGATAGGCACGACTCATCTAGTCGCGCGAGGCGAGGAAATCGGCGATCTCGTCGAGCTTCTTCTGCGGGAATTCGCGGAAGGACGGCATGATGCCCGGCCCAATTTCAACCGAGCGGATGATCGCCGCTCGGGGAATGAGCTGGCCGATGTGGGTCAGCTCGGGCCCCGGCCCCTCGTTGCCGTTCTCGCCAAGCTTGTGGCAGGCCAGGCAACCGGATTCGGCGACCAGCTCCTTGCCGGCCTCATACCGGGGGGCGACCTTCATGTCGATCTCGTTGGGCGAGCCCGTCACTGCCCCCGCATAGGTCAGGTAGGCCATCGCGAGAATCGTCAGGATTCCGGCACTCGTCGCGATCGGCCGGCGGCCCGGATGGCGCTCGGGCCCACGATCGTAGAACGGCAGCAACAGCAGCAGCACCATGCAGATGGTCGGGATCCCGATCGCCGCCAACGGAACCAGCTCGGGGCGGGCTTTGAGCACCCGCAGGACCTCGAAGAGGAAGTAGAAGTACCACTCGGGGCGCGGCACGTAGCTGGTCGACGTGGGATCCACCTTGGGCCCCTGCTCGGCACCGAGGACGATCGACATCGCGATGATCACGCCGACGACGATCAGCGCCATCGCCGAGTCCTTCAGCACCGCGTAGGGGAAGAAGGGCTTGCCCTTCTTCTTGAGAAACTCGTACTCCTCCAGATATGCCTGCTTATCGGCGGGCTTCATCGTTTCGCCTGCTCTCCGTTGCCGCTGCCCGCCGCGTCGAGCTGGGCGGCCGCAGACGCACCCTTGGGCTTCGCGGCCCGCACCCACGGCGGTGCCGTGGTGCCAAGCTTGACCACCAGGTAGAGGTGGGCGCCGATCAGGGCGATGATCGCGCCCGGGACGAGAAGCATGTGGATCGAGTAGAAGCGGGAGAGGGTCGTCGCCCCGAGCTCCGGTCCGGCCCGCAGGAAGTCGCTCAGGTAGGGGCCGAGCACCGGCCCGGTTCCGTTGATGTTGATCCCCACCACCGAGGCCCAGAAGGAGCGCTGGTCGAACGGCAGCAGATAGCCGGTGAACGCCATCGTCATCGTCAGGATCAGCAGCACCACGCCGATCACCCAGTTCAGCTCCCGCGGGTACTTGTAGGCGCCGAAGAAGAACGTGCGGCCCATGTGCAGGAAGATCAGGATCACCATCACGCTCGATCCCCACTTGTGCATACCGTGCACAAACGAGCCGAGGAAGACGTCGTTGTTGATGTGGGCGATGGAGGCGTAGGCGTCCGAGGTGGATGGCGTGTAGAACATCGCCAGGAAGACCCCCGTGGTGGCCTGCACGATGAAGGCAAAGAGCGTGGCGGAGCCGAGCGTGTAGAACCAGTTGGTCCCCTTCGGCACCTTGCGGTAGAGCATCCCGGTCAGGAAGCCGGATGCCGCCGTTCGCTGGTCCACCCAGGCGAGGACGTCGGCGGGCGCCTCCTTGGCGCTGCTGGAAATCCGCTGAGCGTCCGAGGGTCGCTCGGGCGGGGAGGCCTTGAGGTCGGCCGGGGCGGGCGCCCGCCCTCCCTTCGCCTCGCCGGGCTTGGCCGGCTTGCGGAGCGGAGCGGGGATCAGCGCATCGAGCTTCATCGTCGGCTATGCCTCACTGGCTGGGCGGCGGGAAGGTGGACGGGCGCGGTGGGTAAAGGTATTCCCAGATACCCCCGGTGAACTCCCCCGGATCGCGGGCTCGAACCGGTTCGAGCTGAGAGGTGACGCTGTAGCGGGGGCCGAGCTCGACCTGGCCGTTGCGGATGCGAGTCTGGAAATGGTCGAGCGGTCGCACCGGGGGCCCGCCGATTCGCTTGCCCTCGAAGTCGTAGACGCCCCCGTGACAGGGGCAGATGAAGTTGCCCGCCGCCTCGACGAAACGGACGGGGCAACCCAGGTGCGTGCAGCGGTTGGAAACCGCGACGATCGTCCTGGGGTCCTCGCCGAGCTGCTTGGACCCCTTGCGAACGTAGACCGTCGTCTCGCCCGTCACGCCGATCCCGGGAGTTTCGGTGAAGACCAGCTGGCGGTAGGTCGTGTCGACGAAGTCGTCCACCGGCCCAACCGCTTCCCAGTGCTCCTCGCCACGGTGGAAGATCGGCGCGACCGCGAAGCCGACGGCCGGCAGGATTATCGCTGCCCCCGCCACGCCCCCCAGTCCCTGGGCCGCGATCGTGAAGGCGCGACGCCGAGTCATCGACTCGCCCTCGAAGTAGCCGGGCGGCTTGGGCGCCGCCCGTTCCTGCGGGGTCAACTCGGCCCCGTTTTGCTTGTTCGCTGCGTCAGCCACTCTCCACCAGGTGCAAGAAGGACGGGAGTTTAGTGGCTCTCCAAGAGGTGGCGGCGCGCAACCGCAGCGAGTGGCGAAGGGCCGGCGGCGAGACTCTGCGAGGACCCAGATGCGGCAGGCAAGGTTTGTGTAGCGCCGGTTAACGACCGAGACGTTTGCGCGGCAGCGCCTGGTATAAGCAACTCCAGGTGTTTTTCATGCCCGTCGTGTCGGCGTGGGTCTGGGAAGGGGAAGCAAGATCGATCGAGGCAGCGGCGGAGGATGAGGCGAGCTTCAGGAGGAAATGCCGGCGGCTCGGCCGCCACGGCAGGCGGCAAGGTGCCCCTTGCCTTCCGCAAGCCCTATGGGCTGCTGGTCGTCGCGGTGCTCGCGATCGCGGTGCTGGCGGTCCTCGGCCAGGGAGTCGAGGGCAAGCTCCGCCCCAGCTCGCCCAGCATCCCGGGCACCGACTCCGCTCGCGCCAACGATCTTCTCCACAGCCACTTCGGCGATACGGCGCCCTTTGCCATCCTCCTGCAGGGACCGCCGGCCGAACTCGAAAAGCAGGGCCCGGCGCTGATCCGCGCGCTGCGCTCCGACCCGACCGTCTCGACGATCTCGCCCTGGGACCGCGGCAGCGTCGCCCGCCTGCGCCCTGGTCCCCGCAAGGCACTGGTCGTCGTCGACTTCCACGTCGCCGCCGCGGAGGCGGTGCGCGAAACCGTGCCGTATCTGAACGAAACCCTCGAAAGGCGGATCTCGCCGCCCGTTCGCGCCACGCAGTCGGGTTTCGCGAGCCTCTCGCGAGCGGTGCAAGACGAATCGGTGCGGTCAACCGAACGCGCCGAGCTGATCGCGATCCCCTTCCTGCTGATCGTCCTGCTGCTGGTCTTCCGCTCGCCGGTCGCGGCGGCGATCCCGCTCGCCTTCGGCGCCGTAACGGTCACCGCTTCCCGCGGCGTCCTGGCGCTCGCCGCCTCCCAGATCGACATCGACAGCACAGCGCTGACCGTCTGCTCGATGATGGGCCTGGCGCTTGGAGTCGACTACGCGCTGCTGATGGTCTCCCGCTTCCGCGAGGAGCTCGCGGCGGGTGCGGCGCCGCTGGAGGCGGCGTGGATGACCCGCCGCACCGCAGGCCGCACGACCGCGTTCGCCGGCTCGACGCTCTTCCTGGCGATGCTCGTGACCCTCTTCGTCATGCCGGGGAAGCTGCTGATCTCGCTGGCCGGCGCCGCGATCGTCGTCACCGCGATAAGCGTCCTGGTCGCCACCCTGGTCATCCCGCCGCTACTGATGCTCACAGGTCACAACCTCAACCGCTGGCGACTCGGCGGGGAGGCCGGCGGCGAGCGTGTGATGGCGCTGGTCGGGGCCGCTCTGCGCCGGCCGCTCGTCGCGGCGCTTTTGATCGGCGTTCTGGTGCTGTTGCTGGCGGCACCGGTCCTTGGCCTGAAGACGGGGCCGCTGAGCGCTGAGCAGCTGCCCGCCTCCAATCCCGCCCGTCAAGACGCCGAACGGATCGCCGCTGCAGTCGGGCCCGGCTGGGACGCGCCATTCGTGGTCGTCGCGGTCGCCAACGGAGGGCAGATCACCGAGCACAAGAGCCTCGCCGCCCTCTCGCGCTGGCAGCGGCGCATCGCCGCCGACCCCGGCGTGCAGGCGGTGATCGGCCCCGGTCAGATCAGGCGGCGGGTGAAGCCATTGCAGAGAAGCGGCAACAACCTGCTGGCGGGAAGAGGTGAAGCCAACCCGGAGGAATTCAAGAAGCTCGGCCGGCGGCTGGGCGGCGCGACCCAGGGTGTCAAGCGACTTCGGTCGGGGCTGGCGAAGGCAACCTACGGGGCGGACCTGCTGGCAACCGGGTCGGGACGGGCGGGCGCCGGAGCCGAACAGCTGGAAGGCGGCATCGCTCGCGTCGCGTCCGGGGCGCAGGAAGCAACCGGGGCGCTGAGTCGCCTCTCCGCCGGCTCGGGGAAGCTCGCCGAAGGCCAGCAGGCGGCCGAGGGGGGCGCCTTTTCGGTTCGCCAAAGCGCCAGCGACCTGCTGGGCGGCCTGCGCGGGCGCGCCCTGGAGCGAGCGCGCGGGCTGCGCGACGAACTGAAGCAGCGTGCCGCCACCGAACCTCAGCTGGCCGGCACCGCGCGTGCGGCGGAACGGGTCGTCGAAGCCGTGGCGATCGCCCGCAACGAAGCGCAGCACCTGCACACCGAATCGACCAACCTCCACAACGGCACCGTGAAGCTCATGAACGGCGCCAACAGACTGCACGACGGTGCGGCAAAGCTGGCCGAATCGGCTGCCGCGCTGCCGAGTGGACTGGAACGCCTCCAGGGAGGAGCCTCACAGCTCGTCGACGGGCTGGGACAGTTGAAGGGCGGCGCCGACACATTGGAACAGCGACTGGCGGAGGGCTTCCGGCGCTCGCGACCGCTGCAGACCGGCCTGCGCCGCGCCAACGTTCGCGTCTCGACCGGAGCCGCCCGCTTCGACCGTCGCGTCAGCGGGCTGCGCCGCAGCTCGCCCGGAATCTTCGACTCCGGCTACTTCGTCCTGTCGGCGCTGCAGGGATCGCCTCCGGCAGAGCGCAAGCAGGTCTCCCAGATCGTTGACCTGAAGGGCGGCGGACAGGCGGCTCAGATGCTCGTCATACCCCGCTACACCTTCAACACGCCGGGTTCGATCGCACTCAACCAGCGACTCAACCGGGATGCCGCCAAGCTCGCGGCTGCGGCCGATGCCAGGACCGGCGTGACCGGTGCCGCGGCGGAACTGATCGACTACACCGACACGCTCTCGGCGCGCATATCGGTGATGGTCGCCGTGATCGCGCTCGCCACCTTCCTCGTCCTGGTTGCGATTCTGCGCGCGATCCCGCTCGCGGCCATCGCGGTCGCGCTGAACCTCGTCACGGTCGCCGTCGCGTTCGGGGTCCTCACCCTGCTCTTCCAGGTGCCTGAGGGCTGGCCGCTGGGCGGGCGAACCTACGTCGACGCGATCGGCGCCGCGGGGATCTTCGGCATCGTCTTCGGGCTCTCGATCGACTATGCCGTCTTCCTCTTGATGCGGATGCGCGAGCACCATGACAACGGCGCTCCGCATGCGGAGGCGATCGGGTTCGGGCTGGAGCGCACGGCCCGTGTGATCACCGGCGCTGCGGCGATCATGACTGCGGTCTTCGTCGTCTTCGCCGGCGCGCCGATCGCCACCGTCAGCCAGCTCGGGGTCGGGCTGACCGTCGCAGTCCTCCTCGACGCCACCGTGATCCGCATCGTGCTGCTGCCCGCCCTGATGCTGCTGCTGGGCGATTGGGTCTGGTGGCTGCCTCGCCCCTTCGAGCGAATCCTGCCCAGGATCGATCTTCACGGCTCTCGGGCGGGTTAATGGAAGGGACAAGACTCGTGTATTTTGGCCTTAGGGTTGCGTACGGGGGGGTCCGCCATCGTGCCCGGCGGCGGCACCCCGTCTTTAGCGGACAGGAGGACTGATTGGTGGGCAGGCCGGCAAGGAAATCGTCGTCGTTCAGGCTGGGTATCGCAGTCGCTGCCGCATTGCTGCTCCTCGTCCCGCTGGTTCAGGCCGAAGAAGTGGAAGTCAACCGCGACGAATACGTGCAGCGCGTCGACGCCATCTGCAAGAAGAGCAAGGCCACCAACGAACGCATCCTCCATGGTGTGAAGAAGCTGGTCGTCAAGCGCAAGGCCTACGCCCTCGCCGGCAAGCGCGTCCTGCGCGCCGCGCGCTCCTTCGCCCGTTCCGTGCAGCAGATCGCCAGCGTGCCACAGCCGGCCGCCGACCACGCCACGCTGCAGAGGTGGATCGGCTACCTGAGGACCGAGAAGTCCCTGCTCCTGCGGATCGGCAAGGCGCTCAAGGAGGGCAAGACCAGGTTGGTGAGCAGGCTTGAATCGAAGGTCAGCCACGTCAACCGTCAGGCAAACAACACCGTCTTCAGCTTCGAATTCGCCTACTGCGACAAGGAAGTCCGAGCCAGTTGAGGTTGGCCGGCGCCATCGCTGCCGCGCTGATCGTGACGCTCGGCGCCAGCGGAGTGGCGCGGGGGGAGCGCACGCAGAGCGGCAACGTGACGGTCTCCTTCGACGGGGGCATCTCACCACGGGCGCTTCCCAGAACGGGCACCGCCCCGGTTGCGGTCAGCGTCGACAGCACCTTTCAGACAACCGATGGGTCCGACCCGCCGCCGCAGCTGCGCGAAATCGCGATCGGGATCAACCGCAAGGGCAAGATGTTCAGCCGCGGGCTCCCCACCTGCCGCATCCGAAGCATCCAACCTTCGACGACTACGGCGGCGCGGCGGATCTGCGGCGGCGCGATCATCGGCAGCGGTCACGTCAGCGTTCGGGTCAACCTGACCAACCAGCCACCGTTCACGTTCGAGGGCCCGATGCTTGTCTTCAACGCAAAGCCGATCGGCGGCAAGCGCCGCCTGCTTGCCCAGGTCTACGGGCGCAAGCCACCCTCCGCGTTCGTCCTCACCTTCAAGGTCGTCAAGCAGAAGGGCACATTCGGGACGGTGATCAGGACGACCCTCCCGAAGTCGGCGAACAAGTGGGCCTACGTGACTCACTTCGACATGAGGCTGCGTCGCATCTACAACTACCGCGGTAAGCGGCACAGCTACGTCAGCGCCGGTTGCCCGGCCCCGGTCGGCTTTCCCAGCGCCGTCTACCCGTTCGCACGCGCCAAGTTCGGCTTCGCGGGCGGCGGCCAGGTCACCTCGACGCTGACCCGCAGCTGCAGCGTCCGCTAGTTGGATCTTCCCGAAACGTTCGACCGGAAACCGGCCATCCGCTCCGCTCCGGCAGCGCCCGAATCCCCTTGCACCGGCAGCGCCTCCTTCTCCGAGACAGATGAAGGCACACATCTGGGACGCCGGGCGACTTATGGGCCGTATGCGGCGATGCTGCGTATCCGCTTTGCCCAGGTCCCCCCAGCCGGTCCGTTCGTCATTTGTACCGCTCTGCGACACAAAGAGCGAACGGAGTCTCGATCCGGCGACCCCCACCGGTCCGTTCGTCATTTGTACCGCTCTGCGACACAAAGAGCGAACGGAGCTCGTGTCCGCTGCGTTTGGGCCACATCTCGCGAAACGACGCCCGTATGCCCCTGACCGCCTGGGCCCCCTACCAGCCCCTCCCTGTTTGCCCTCCTACTTGCAGGTGAGGAGGGCAAACAGGGAGGGGCTGTCTCTCTCATCAATCAACGAGGGGTTCGTTTCGGGTGGAACGCTAGTCCGCCGCAAGATGATCGATGGGAGAAAGAACCCGGGCGCTCAGCCGCCGATCGCGCGAACCGATTTCTGCCACAGGGCGGGTACCTCGTCCGCGCGACCCTCGGCGTGCGCCTGGGCGCAGAGGCTGATCAGATCGCCCAGCTCGCGCACCGCCTCCGAATCGCCCAGCGCAGCCAGTCGCTCTATGCCGAGCGCGTAGAGGTAATCGCCGGCCAGCAGGGCGAGGTCTGCGTCGTGGCCCGCCAGGAGTCGCGGCTCCCCGTAATGGAGCAGGTAGCCCTCGCGGACCGACTCGACCACGAGCGCGTACTCGGCCGGGGCCGCCGCGGCGCGCGGGCCGGCGGCGACCAACGGGCCGAACACCGGCTGCTCGGTCGGATCGATCACGTGCGGGGAGATCGGCGTGTTCTCCTCGCGCAGTCGATTCGCGAGGTCGGCGAGTGTCGAGCTCACCCGTGCGCCTCGGCGAGCGACTCCGCAGTCGCCTCCAGGGTCCGGTCGACGGCCTCCTCGTCGTGGGCGAGCGAGACGAACCACGCCTCGAACTGGGACGGCGGCAGGTAAACGCCCCGGTCGAGCATCGCCCGGCAGAAGCGCGCATGGGTGTCCAGGTCGCAGCTCCTCGCCGTGTCGAAATCCGTCACCGGCTCGGCGCTGAAGAACAGGGTGAGGAGACCGGGTGCCGAGGCGACCTGAAGCGAGTGCTTGGCGGCCAGCTCCCCCAGCCCGGACCGGAGTCGGTCGGTCAGCGCGCCCAGCCGCTCATACGCCGGCGCGTCGAGCGCGCGCAGGGTGGCGAGCCCGGCCGCCATCGCGAGCGGATTGCCTGACAGCGTTCCCGCCTGGTAGACGTCGCCGCTCGGCGCGATCCTCTCCATCGCCGCCCGCCCGCCCCCGAAGGCCGCGGCAGGCAGGCCACCGCCCAGCACCTTGCCGAACACGGTCAGGTCGGGCTCTATGCCGTAGAGCTGCTGGGCGCCGCCGGAAGCCACCCTGAAGCCACTGATCACCTCGTCGAAGACGAGCAGCGCGCCCGCATCGCGGGTCGCCTCCCGAAGGAATTCCAGAAAGCCCTCGGCGGGCGGAACCACACCCATGTTGGCCGGCAGGGGCTCGGCGATCAGGGCGGCGACCGGGTGATCGGCGAGCGCCCGGGAAACGGCATCACGATCGTTCCAGGGCACGACGACGGTGCCCGCGGTCTGCGCGGCGGTGACACCCGGCGAGGCGGGAATGGCGAGCGTTGCGAGCCCCGAGCCCGCGTCGGCAAGCAGCCCATCGGAGTGGCCGTGGTAGGCGCCCGCGAACTTGACCACCACCTCGCGCCCGGTTACGGCGCGGGCGAGGCGAACGGCGCTCATCGCGGCCTCGGTGCCCGAGCTGGTCATGCGCAGCATCTCGACCGAGGGGATCCGCGACACCACCTCCTCGGCGAGCTCGACCTCGGCCGCCGTCGCAGCGCCGAAGCTGGTCCCCCGCCCGGCCGCCTCGACCACCGCCTCGACCACCGGCGGCGGCGCGTGTCCGAGGATCAGCGGCCCCCACGACCCGATCCAGTCGATGTAGCGGTTGCCGTCGACATCGATCAGTTCGCAGCCCTCGCCCCGATCGATGAAGATCGGGTCACGCCCGATCTGCCGCATCGCCCGCACGGGGCTGTTCACCCCACCGGGAAGGACCTTCAGCGCCCGCTGGTACAGCTCGGAGGGCATCGGGGCGCTAGGAATGCTCCGCTTCCCATCGTGCGTAGTCCTCGGTGAAGTACCTGAGGCGGATCTTCTTGTACTCGGTCGAGGAGTAGAGGGTCGAACGGTCCTGCGGCGCGATTTCGCACTCGGCGGCGATCGAGTCAAGGATCGCATCGCACTCCTCCTTGGAGCGGCCGTGGGCCATCGTGAAGATGCTGTAGGGCCAATCGTCGTAGGTGGGCCGCTGGTAGCAGTGCGAGATGCCACGGAAGGCGGCCATGCGACGCCCGGTCTCGAGGACCTCCGGCTCCGGGACCTTCCAGACACCCATCCCGTTCGCCGAGAAACCGGCGCGGCGGTGGTGGAGAAGCGCCGCGACGCGGCGCAGCAGCTTGCGGTCGATCATGCCCTGCAGATGCTCGAGCAGCTGCTCGACGGAGATGCCGAGCTCGCTCGCCGCCGCGTCGAAGGGGCGCTCGATCGCCTCCATCGGACCCTGGGCCGCTCTGACCACCTCGATATCGCGCTCGTCGTAGGGCTGCGGTCCCGTTTCCCGCGGTGGTTCCGCGTCGACCGCCGCGGCAAGGGCGTCGGTGCCCTTCTCCATCTCCAGATTCATGTTGATCTTGAACAGGGTCAGGGTCGGCAGCTGGCGCATCGACTCGGCGCCGGTCTCGCGTATCAACGCCTCCACGGTCCCGTCGAGGCCCAGCTCCGAATCGGGCGGCACGGCGATCGTGAACCAGAGGTTGAACTCATGGGTGCGCAGGTAGTTGTGGGAGACGCCCGGGTGGGCGCTGACGATCGCGGCGGGTCGATGCGGGTGCTCGGAGTCGACCTTTGCCGCGACCAGCATCGACTGGTAGCCGAGGGTGCGGGTGTCGAAGATCGGCGTGATCTCGCGGATGATCCGCTTGTCGAGCAGGCGCTGGGTGCGGGCGAGGACGTCGCCGAGCTCCAGCTCCGCCTCGGTGGCGAGCAGCGCGAAGGGCTCGGGATCGAGTGGAAAGCTCGACTGGAGCAGGTTCATGAGCCGCTTGTCGGCCTCGTCAAGGGGGACGGCCGCGCCGTCCCGACGGGAGCGTGCCTTGGATTGAGGGGTCAGCGAAGCCAAGCAGCGGCCTCCTTCGCGTAGTAGGTGACGATCGCGTCGGCGCCGGCGCGGCGGATCGAGGTCAGCGTCTCGAGCACCGCCGCCCGCTCGTCGATCCATCCGTTCGCGGCGGCGGCCTTCAGCATCGAGTACTCGCCGGAGACGTGGTAGGCGGCAAGCGGCGCGCCGGTCGCGTCCTTGACCCGGCGCACCACATCGAGGTAGGGGGTTGCCGGCTTGACCATCAGCATGTCGGCGCCCTCTTCGAGGTCGAGCTTCGCCTCCCGCACGGCCTCCTCGGCATTGGCGGGGTCGAGCTGGTAGCCGCGCCGGTCGCCGAACTCGGGAGACGACTCCGCGGCGTCGCGGAACGGGCCGTAGAAGGCGGACGCATACTTGGAGCTGTAGGAGATGATCGGCACCTCCGCGTGGCCCTCCTCGTCGAGCTGGTGGCGGATCGTGGCGACCCGGCCATCCATCATGTCGCTCGGCGCGACCGCGTCGGCACCGGCCTCGGCATGGGAGATCGCAGTTTTCGCCAGCAGCTCGACCGTCACGTCGTTGTCGACTTCGCCGTCCCGGACGAAGCCGCAGTGACCATGGGACGTGTACTCGCACAGGCAGACGTCGGTGATCACGGTCAGGTCGGGATGGGCTCCCTTCAAGGCCCGCACGGCCATCTGCACGACCCCCTCGTCGTCGTAGGCGCCGGTGGCGGACTCGTCCTTGTCCGAAGGGATCCCGAAGAGAAGGATCGCGCCGACCCCGGCCACCGCCACGTCGGTGGCCTCGGCGACCAGCTCGGAGATCGAGAAGCGCTCGATCCCGGGCATCGACTCGATGTCTTCGCGCACACCCTCCCCGGCCACCACGAAGGCGGGCTGGATCAACTCCGCCGGCGACAGGCTCGTCTCGCGAACCAGGTCACGCAGGGCCTTCGTCCGCCGGAGGCGGCGCATGCGGGTCGCGGGAAAGGCCATCGCAGCGATTTTAGGGCAGCGCTTCGAGGGAGATCGGATGCCCCATCCCCCTCTCAAGCCGCGCCTAACATCCGCTGGAGCGCCGGGGGGTAGCGTTCCGGCCGATGGAGGAGAGCGCAACAGCGGCGCTTGAGGCGCGCGGGATGGTCAAGCGGTACGGGGATCGCGAAGCGCTGAGGGGGGTCGACTTCGAGGCGAGGCGAGGCGAGCTCGTGGCCGTGATCGGCCCGAACGGCGCCGGTAAGACCACCCTGCTGTCGATCCTGGCGGGAATCGTGCGCCCGGACGGCGGCGAGTTGCGCCTGCCTCAGGGCGAGATCGGCTGGGTGCCACAGCAGGCTGCTCTCTACCGGCGGCTGACCGTGGAGGAGAACCTGCTTCTCTTCGCGCGGCTCGAGGGACATGCCGGTCCGCGGGCCTCGGTCGAGGCAATGCTCGACCTGTCCGGCTTGCGAGAGCGGCGCGGCGAGCTGGTCGCGCGCCTCTCGGGCGGCAACCAGCAGCGCGTCAACATCGCGATCGGCCTGCTGGCCAAGCCCGCGGTGCTGTTGCTGGACGAGCCAAGCGTCGGCCTCGACCCCCGCCAGCGCGCGCGGCTTTGGGAGTTCGTCTCGGCCCTGGCGGCACGGGGAACGACGGTGATCTTCTCGACGCACGACATTCAAGAGGCGGAGCGCTACGGACGGCGGCTGCTCGTCCTCGCGGACGGCGAGAGCCTCTTCCACGGCACACCGGCGGGACTGCGCGACGCGGGTCGTCGCGAGGCTCCCGAGGCGGCCGGCAGCGACTTCGAGACCGCCTTCGTGGCCTTCCTTCACCACCGGGGGCACTAGGCCGATGCGCTGGCTTTTGCTCAAGGACCTTCAGATCCTGCGCCGCTCGCCGTTGCAGGTCCTGCTGCTGGTCGCCTACCCGGTGCTGGTCGCCGTTCTGGTCGGCTTCGCGATATCGCGGGGACCCGAAAAGCCGCGGGTCGCGCTCCTCAACGAGATCCCCCCGGGCGCCAGGATCAGCGTCGGCGGCACCCGCCTGCCGGCCATCCAGGTGAACGACCGCATCTGCCGCCGGCTCGACTGCGTTTTCGTTCCCAGCCGCGAAGCCGCCGTCGAGCGGGTGCGTTCCGGGGACGTCCTCGCGGCGCTGATCCTGCCGGCCGACCTGGTCAACCGCCTCAACTCGCTTGCGACGCTCGCGCCGCAAACACCCGAAGTCGAGGTCATCGTCAACGAGGAGGACCCCGTCAAGGCCCGCCTCGTCGACGACCGCATCTCCTCTCTGCTGGCACAGGCCAACCTGCTGGTCGCAAGGCGCATCGCGTCCGAAGGAGGGAGATACCTCAACCTCGTGGTCAACGGGGGCGTCTTCAAGGCCCCGGTTGGCGAAGTCCAGATCCTCGGCCTGCGGGCGGCCGCCAGCATCCTCACCGCACTGCGGCCCACGGTCGCCCCGGGAGCGCTGCGCGACTCGCTGGACCGGGTGATCCACTTCGCCACCATCGCCCGGGACGACCTCGACGTCGCGAAGCCGCTCATCGACCGGCTCGCGCAACCGATCGCCGTCGACAAGACGGTGGTCAGCGCCCCGACCCCGCCGCTCGAAGTCTTCGCGATCGCCGTCGCCGCGACGTTCACGCTGACCTTCGTGACGCTCCTCCTCGTCGCCGGCTCGCTCGCCCTCGAGCGCGAGGAAAACGCCTTCCCCCGCCTCACCCGCGGCCTCGTCTCTCAATCGACGCTTCTCGCCGAGAAGGTCGGGCTGGGCATCGCCGTCGGGCTGGCCGTGACCCTGCTGATGCTCGCCGGGATCCAGCTCTTCGTCCCGCTCGACTGGAGTCGCTTCGGCCTCTGGCTCGCGGCAATCCTCGCCGGCGCCGGCGCCCTGGCGGCGGTGGGGGCGGCGCTGGGGGCGGCCGCGCGCGACGTCCGTGCCGTATCGCTGCTCGCCTTCATGGTCTCCCTGCCGATCGCCCTTCTGTCGCTGGTCCCGTCGGGGGCCATGGGACCGGCGCTCTACGATGCCATCCAGGTCGTCGCGGCGCTCTTCCCATTCAAGCCCGCGCTGCAGGCGATGACGGCGGCGCTCGATTCGAGCGGGCCCTCGATCGGGGCGCCACTGCTGCATCTCGCGGCACTGATCGCCGCCTACGGCCTCCTCGCCCGCTTCGCCCTGAGGAGGTTCGCCTCGGTTTAACGAGCGGCGGCCGCTCAGGCCAGCGGCCTGGCGCCGGCCCGCAGCCGTTCGCTCCAGCGCCGCGCGGTCCGCGCGTCGGCGACCGCCACCGCAACGAAGCCCTCGAGGTCCAGGTCCGGGCGGAGCTCCCTTCTGACCCGCTCCAGGACATCGGCCTCGCTCATCGCCGGGAACCGCCGGCCCCGCGCCGGAACGTCGGTGAGCGCGACCTCGCCGGCGTCAAGCGCCAGGCAGCCGTGACGGCTCACAAAGGCGGATATCTCGAGCGGCGCGCCAGTCCCGGCCACGCGGCAAGCTGCGGGCAAAGGCCGCAGCTCGTAGTTGGGCTCGGTCTTCGATATCCGCCGCAGCTGCTCGGCGGCGAGGTGGGCAACGAAGACGTGCGTCTCGGTGCCGGGGCTGCACTGGATGGCCGCCGGTATCGCGCCATACGCTGAGATGTGCGCCGAGTAGACGACGTCGAAGTCGCTCAGCACGACCCGAACGACAGGCACCGGGTCGGCTTCCCCGCCCAGCTTGCGGGCGAGCACCGCCGGCGCGGCGTTCGAGCCATAGGCGAGCAGTGGGGTCCGCGTCGAGAGATCCACCTGCACGGCATCCGGCCCCAGCGCCCTGCCGCCGACCAGCGTGTACGACGTCGAGGGAACCCCGTACGGGTAAGCCAGTGCCTGCTTCAACGCCTCGCTCCGCTCGGCCACTCTCAGCGTCATACCAGGATCACTCTCTCTCCAGGCGGCGCACTCGGGATAGGGTCATCAGCTCATGCGGGTTCTCTTCATCGGCGATGTGGTCGGCGGCCCCGGTCGGCGTGGGCTGAAGGCCGCGATGCCGGAGCTTCGCGATCGCCACCGCCCCGATCTCGTGATCGTCAACGGCGAGAACGTCGCGGGGGGCACCGGGATCACCGAGAAGACCGGCGCGGCGCTGTTCGATGCCGGGGCCGACGTGATCACCACCGGCAACCACGTCTACCGCCACCGCGAGGCGTACGACTACCTGGATCGCACCGAGCGTCTCCTGCGGCCGGCCAACTTCCCGCACGCCAACCCGGGGCACGGCTCCGTTGTCGTCGAGGCGGGGGGTATGCGCGCCGGCGTCGTCAACCTGAGCGGCGCGGTGGGGCTGCGCGTTGCGCGATCGCCGTTCCACGAGGTCGACAGCATCCTCGAGAAGCTCGAGGTGGACTGCGCGATCGTCGACTTCCACGCCGAGGTGACCAGCGAGAAGGTGGCGATGGGATGGCATCTGGACGGGCGTGCCGCCGCCGTGCTTGGAACCCACACCCACGTGCCCACCGCGGATGCCCGCGTGCTGCCTCAGGGCACCGCCTTCATCGCCGATGTCGGGATGACGGGGTCGCGCACCAGCGTGCTCGGGGTGAAGACCGAGCAGGCGCTCGAATCGCTCATCACCCAGATGCCGGTGCGCTTCGAAACGGCAGACGACGACGTCTGGGTGATGGCCGTCGTCGTCGAGGTCAACGCCAAGGGGCTGGCCGATTCCATCGAGCAGGTTCTGATGCCCGCTCCTCCTTCCAATCGCCAGCCGTAGGGGAAGCGGGGCGCCTCCCCTGTGCACCGGCGAGCGCCAGGAGCAGCAGCGGGTAGAACCAGACGATGTAGAGATAGAACCAGTGCTGGGCGGTGAGCTGTAGGGCGATCAGCAGGGCCGCCCCCAGGGCGGCGACCTGGACGAGGCTCTTGTGGCGCGGCCAGAAGGCAAGCGCGACGGCGAATGCTGCGGTCGCCGCGAGGATCGCCACCCGCAGTGGCTCGAGGCCGGGAACCTGACCCCAGACGCTGAACGGCGAGTCGCGGCCGGCCTGGTAACCGATCGTGCGTTCGTAGAACGTGGCCAGGCCCGGGTCGATGGCCGGCCACACCAGGAGCAGCGCGCCGGTCACCAGAAAGGCCAGCGCAAACGTCACACCCGCCGCTGGTGTGGGGAGGGGTGTCCGGGCGGGCGCGGCGTCAGTTCTTCGCCCACCCGCGCCGCGAGCGGCGGAAGCTCGGGCGCGAAATATCCAGCGCCTGGGCGGGCACCCCTCTCCACGACAGGACCCGCGGTCGGGGCGGTAAGTGGCCAGCATCGGGACCAGGACGATCGGAACGAACTTGGTGAGGACGGCGAACGCTGAGAGGACGCCGCGCGGGACCGGGCGGGCGAGGACAAGCAGGGTCGCCACCAGGAGTGCGGCGACGAGCGTGTCGTTGGAGTTCGACTCGAGCGCGTACGCCGTGTAGGGGTAGGCGGCCCAGCCGAAAGCGAGCGTCGCCGCGAGCCTGCGGCCGGCCGGGCCGGGACGGATGCGAAGGCCGAGAAGGACGAGCAGCGCGAAGGTCGCGAGATCGAAGAACACGGCGGCGGCGTGGGCGGCGGGCAGGTCGTCCCAGCTGCCGTGCCAGGGCCAGACCGCCTCGAAGGGGACGTAAGCGAGGTAGTTGACCGGGCCGTAGGTGTCTCCCTGGGAGACGTCCTCGGGGAAGTTGGCGTAGACGGGTTCGCCGTGTGAGATCCGGTCCGCGCCGACCACTCCCGCGTAGCCGACGTCGACCGCCCCCGAGTCCGCGACGTTGACGCCAACTCGAAACCCGACGAGAAACAGAGCGGCGACCAACAGCCAGGCGGCGGGCCAAACCGGGCGGATGCCCTCGCCGCTACCGCGCAAGCCGATCCACAACGCACGGCCCAGCAGGTAGAGGAGCACCGGGTACTGCAGCGGCACCGACACGCCGATCTCCGCCCGGTTGAAGAACCAGTTGGAGACCCCGAAACCGAGCAGTGCCAGGAGGTCGAGGCTGGCGACGCGCCACGGTCGCCGCCAGTCGAGCAGGCCGACCAGAAAGAGCGCGCAGAGCGGCAGGAAGACATAGGGCGCGTTCAGCTTGTGGCCGAAGGCGCCGCTGTAGCCGCGCGCCATCTTCCAGGCGACCTGATAGCCCGTCCAGGACTCGCGAACCGAGCCGCTCGCCGGGTCGACCAGGACCAGCGCAACCTCCCGGTCGCCGGCGAAGTAGCCGATCTCCCAGTTCCCGTCGACGCGACTGGCACTGTGCGTCAGGGTCCCGTTCCCTCGCCGCTCCGCAACGACCTTCGCATCTCGGCTCGCAACCCGAACCGCGGCCGCCTCCCCCAGCTCCGCGCCACTCGCCGTCGCCGGCGTCAGGCCGAGCAGCACAGCGGCGGCGAGGGCGGCGAT
Source organism: uncultured Solirubrobacterales bacterium (assembly GCA_963747765.1). Lineage (GTDB taxonomy): Bacteria > Actinomycetota > Thermoleophilia > Solirubrobacterales > 70-9 > VRUE01. The sequence continues at coordinate 265,931 of CAVVGH010000001.1, forward strand.
CATTGCGACAGGCCGAAGTGGTCGAGCACGACCGGCACCACGTCGCGCAGCGCCCACTGCGGTCTGGCCGCCGGATCGTCAGGGCCGCAACCGACGAAGAGCAACGGGCCGAGCGAGTCGCCCCGGTGCAGCGAGCCATGGCCTCCCCCACCGACGTGTGCGACCCCGCCCCAGTCGAGCGTCTCGTAGCCCGGCGTCAGGGAGACGATGAGGTCGCCGGCGTGCGGCGCGGTGAGTGCCGCAAACAGACGGGCGAGCGGATCCGGGTACTCGTCGCTGCGCAGGCGGCCGGCGGCGAGGACTGCGTCCAGCGTCGCGGGGTCGCCTTCCAGATCCCAGCGACCGCCGCGCACGTCTTCGACCGCCGTCCCGGGCCGAAATCGCAGCTGCCTTCCCTGCCGCTGCACCACCGCCGTCAGTCGATCGCCCGCCGGTGTCCCCGGTCCCTGCCGCCGCAGCGGCTCGCCGTGCCGCCGCTCCAGCCAGCAGACGATGTCGATGCCTTCCGTCTCGGCGAGGCGCTTGCTCACCTCACCGTGCTTGGCGCGCTCGCCATCGCCATCCAGCAGATAGACGTGGGCGGCGCGACCGGTTGGGCTGACCGCCAGCTGAGCCCGCCCCGGCTGGGTCGCGGACGGCTGCAGCACCTCCCAGTCGCGGCCGAGCAGCGCGGCCAGCGGCACGCCTCGCCGTACCGGGGTCTGCGCATGGTCGGCCACCAGGATCAGTGCGTGCTCGGCAAGGAAGGGATCCAGGCCACCCGCCGCCTCGGTCAATTTCGCGAAGCAGCGGTCGGCCTTGGCGATCGACTCGACACTTGCCTCGGGGCCGTGGCGATGACAGTAGCTGTCGTTGTCCGGGAGCGAGAGAAGGAGGAAGTCGACGTCGCCGGCCCTGACCAGCTCCGCCGCGCAGCAGGCCGAGTAGCCGTCGCGCGTGCCGGGTATCGACGTCGACCGGCAGGGGACCTCGCGGCTCGCGTAGAGGTCGCCGTAGAAGAGCTCTCCCGGCCCCCACGTGTGGTGCCGGAACTTGAGTCGCGTGGCGTCGACCGCGCGGCGCGCGAGGCCCTCGAGCGAGACCTGATGGCGGTGCCGGCCGCGGTAGATCAGGAAGGGCGTGCAGGCGGTTCGGACTCCGGCGTCGTCAAGGCGCTCGAAGAGCGTGTCGGCCTCCGGGTTGAGGTGGGCGAGGTTCATGTTGTAGACCAGGTCGTAGAGCGCCCTGAAGACCCCAACCGTGCGGGTCGCGTCCAGCGAAGACCCGTACTCGACATAGCGGCGCTCGAGCCGGTGGTACCAGTTCATGCCGCTGATCCAGTGGCGGTCGGCCGCGGCGCCGGTGACCATCTCGGCGCAGGCCACCGGGGTGACCGAGGGAAAGCTGGAGACGCAGTCGGGGACGAGGACGCCGCGATCCAGGAGCGCGGCAAAGTTCGGTGCGCGCCCCTCGTCGACGGCGAGTTGCAGCATGTCGGTCCGCAGCGAGTCGACGTAGGTCAGGATCAGCTTGCGCGCGCGCATCGCCCGCCAATCATGGCGTGACCGGCACCCCGAGCCGCCCGCGCCAAACGGTGACGCCCGGTCTCTTCGCTAGCGCACCTCCCGTAAACGTTCGACCGGAAACCGGCCATCCGCTCCGCTCCGACAGCGCCCGAGTCCCCTTGCACCCCAGCCGCTCCGCCCCAGCAATCCCAGCCGCTCCGTTCGTCATTTGTACCGCTCTGCGACACAAAGAGCGAACGGAGCTCGTGTCCGCTGCGTTTGGGCCACATCTCGCGAAACGACGCCCGTAGCCCCCTGACCGCCTGGGCCCCCTACCAGCTTCTCCCCCTGTTTGCCCTCCTCACCTGCAAGTAGGAGGGCAAACAGGGGAGGGGCTGTCTCTCTCATCATCAATCAATGAGGGGTTCGTTTCGGGTTGGAGGTCTCCATCGGTCAACGAGGTGCTCTCCTGGGCCCGGGGCCATCTCCGCACTCCTCCAGAGAGCCAGGGGGCTCGGGATCTCAAGGTCGGCGACGAAAGAGGCGGGAAGGTCGGTATCGCCCCGCGCAACGGCGGTGGGGCTCAGCACGTGCCCAAGGCTTGAGGTCGAGTTGGTGATCGCAGCATCGGCCCAGGGTTTCGGGTCGAAGGTTTACAGGAGGTCCATTAGCGCAGAACCCGCAGCCCCGCGTGCTTGCGCTGGGCACGCCGATGGCGGGCGACACCCAACCAGACGAGACCCGCGACGGCCAGGAGGGTGAGCGCGGGAATCAGCACGGCGGCGGCGACCGCGACCAGGGCCGCCAGCGAGACGAGAAAGCCAAGCGCCCCCGAACCGCCACCCTCGCGGCGGCTGGCCCCGCTGACCACATCGCTGATCACCAGACAGCCGAGCACGGCGCCCAGAGCGCAGAGCAATCCGCCCAGCAGGCTGCCCAGGTCGGCGGCGCCGGAAAGCAGAAAGCCGACGATCAGACCGATCACGGCGGCGAGCAGCGTCATCCGTCCGCGAGCGGAACCGTGCGTGCCGGTCGTGCCGGCCAGCATCCCTATCGCAATGCCGATTCCGAGCTCAAGGCCCGTGCCGGAGAGAAAGCTCACGACGAAAACCTACACTTCAAGGATGCCCGAGCCGCCGCATCGCCGTCGCGCTCACACTCGCACGCGCGATCTGGAGCGCTACGCAGGCCTCTTCGCGGGTCGCACGCAGGTGATGCGGTCCTCTGCGATGCGCGACCTGATGGCGATCACCGCGCGGCCCGAGGTGATCTCGCTGGCGGGCGGCCTTCCCGACACCTCGACCTTCCCCCGGGGGACCTTCGCGGCGCAGATGACCCGCATCGCCCAGGAGTCCGCCGCCGAGGCGCTCCAGTACGGGCCCACCGAGGGTTTCTCCGAGACCATCGACTGCATATTGCAGGTGATGGGGGCCGAGGGGATGCTTCCCGATCCCGACGACGTCATCGTCACCACCGGCGGTCAGCAGGCGATCGACCTGGTCTGCAAGACGCTCGTGGACCCGGGCGACGTGGTCGTCTGCGAGGCACCCACCTACCCCGGCGCGGTGCCCGTCTTCTGCAGCTACCAGGCCGACGTCATACAGGTCGAGTGCGACAGCGAGGGGATGCGCATCGACGAACTCGAAGCGGTTCTGGACCGCCTGGCCGCCGCCGGCCGGCGGCCGAAATTCGTCTACTCGGTCCCCAGCTTCCAGAACCCGGCGGGTGTGACGCTCTCGCTGGAGCGGCGGCGGCGGCTGGTCGAGCTGGCCCGCCAGCGCGAGCTGCTCGTCATCGAGGACAACCCCTATGGGCTGCTCCGCTTTGGGGGCGATCCGCTGCCGCCCCTGTACCAGCTCGACGGCGGCGACTTCGTGATCTACATCGGCACCTTCTCGAAGATCCTCTCGCCGGGGATCCGGCTGGGCTGGGCCGTGGCGCCACCGCCGGTGATGGAGAAGATCGTGCTCGGCAAGCAGGCCGCCGACCTCTGCACCTCGACCCTCACCCAGTACTTCGTGCGTGAGTACTTCGCCGAAGGGCAGTGGCGGGAATACATCGACAGCCTCGTCGAGATCTACCGGCGGCGGCGCGACATCATGCTCGACGCGCTCGCGGAGCACTTCCCGGCGCAGGCCACGTGGACCGAACCGGAGGGCGGCCTCTTCATCTGGGCGACCCTGCCCGACTACATCGACACGAGCGACCTGCTGGCCAAGGCGCTGCGCGAGAACGTCGCCTTCGTCCCCGGCCAGGCCGCCTATGTGGACGAGCGAGGCCGCAACTCGATGCGCCTCAACTTCTCCGGGGTCAGCGACGACGCAATTCGCGAGGGCGTGCGGCGCATCGGCAAGACGATCGCCGAACAGGTGGAGCTCTACGGCGCGCTGACCGGCGAACACGAGGCGGAGCCGGCGGCGGAGCGCAGCGAGCCGGACGCGGGCGATGTGGTCCCGTTTCGCAGGTCCGGTGAGCGAGGCGTATGAAGGTCGCGGTACTGAAGGGCGGTCGGTCGCTGGAGCGCGGCGTCTCACTGCGGTCCGGGGCGCGGGTCGAGGACGCTCTGCAGGCCCTCGGTCACGACGTGATCGCGCTTGACGTCGGACACGACCTGGTCAAGCGCCTGGCCGCCGAGCGGCCCGACGCCGCCTTCGTGGCGATGCACGGCCCCGGCGGGGAGGATGGCACGGCTCAGGAGCTGCTGGCGATCCTCGACATCCCCTTCACCGGCCCCGGCGTCGCCGCCTGCGCGCGCTGCATGGACAAGGTTCTGGCCAAGCACGAGCTGCGGGAGACCGGGGTGCCCACGCCGGACTGGTTTGCCTTCAACGAAACGGCGTTCCGCGAGCTCGGCGCGGCGGATGCGCTGGGCCGGCTGGGCGAGCGGCTCGGGTTCCCGCTGGTTGTCAAGCCGAGCCGCGGCGGCTCCGCGCTGGGCGTCAAGTTCGCCGCCAGCTCGGTCGAGGTTCCGGAGGCGCTCGTCTCCGCCTTCAGCTACGACGACCGGGTGCTGCTCGAGCGTTTCGTCGAAGGGCGCGAGCTGGCCGTCAGCGTTCTCGGCGACGAGCCGCTGCCGATCGTCGAGGCGATCCCCAGCGACGGCGATCGCTACGACTTCGAGGCGCGCTACGAGATCGGCCGCACGGAGTTCGAGTGCCCGGCCGCACTGAGCGAGGGCGAGGCCGCCGCCGTCACGGCCGCCGCGTTGGGCGCCTACCGAGCGCTCGGTTGCTCGGGCTTCTCGCGCGTCGACCTGATCCTCGCCGAGGACGGGCCGCAGGTCCTCGAGGTGAACGCCATCCCGGGCCTCACCGATACAAGCCTTCTGCCACAGGCCGCCGAGGCGGCTGGGATGTCGTTCGAGGAGCTGGTCGGGCGGATCCTTCAGCTGGCGCTGCCCGCGGTCGCCGCCACGCGCTGAGCGTCGCGAATAACGTCAATCGTCCTGAGCAAAATCCTCGGGCGAGACCTCGTCGAGGAACTCCTTGAATTTGTCGACGACCTCCTCGGTGTCCTCGACTTCGTGCTCGAACTCGATAGCGGACTCCTCAATGACCTCCTCGGCGGCGAAGATCGGCGCGGACACCCGGACGGCCAGGGCAAGGGCATCGGAAGGGCGCGAGTCGATCTCCAGCTCCGAACCGTTGATCGACACGGTGATCGAGGCGTAGAACGTGTTGTCCCTCAGTTCGGTGACCGAGACGCGCTCGCATTTCGCGTCGAGCTGCTCGAGCACGTCGGAGAGCAGGTCGTGGGTCATCGGCCGCGGCGTCGACGCGCCCTGGAGCTTCATCAGGATCGCCGCCGCCTCCGGGTGCCCGATCCAGATCGGCAGGAACCTGTTGCCGTCAACGGTCTTCAACAAGACGATCGGCTGCTTGCCGACCATGTCGAAGCTGACGCCATAGATCTGCATTTGCTGCACAAGTTCGCTCCGCGCTGCGGGGATCGCGCCAGCCCCATTATAGGTACGCCTTGCGGGCGGTCCGGCGCCGTGCGGGTTCGCTGCGGCAGTGGGCGATCCTGGATTCGAACCAGGGACCTCGTCCTTATCAGAGACGCGCTCTAACCAACTGAGCTAATCGCCCGCGGGCAAGCGATGATAGCGGCCGCGAGCGGCCTTCCGCGAGGCCCGTCAGCGGCGCGGCCGGTCGACTCTGCTGACCAGCGCAAGGGCCTCGTCCAGGTCCTCGACACGGATCTCGACCGCGATCCCACCGCCCTTCGGGCGCACTCTGACCTCGTGGCCGAACGCCGACTCGAGCCGGTCGGCGGCGTCGCGCATCGCCGCCGCCTCCTCGGCTCCGATCGCCGTCGGGGATCTGCTCCCCTTTACTGGCTGGCCAGCCAACCTAACCCTCTTCTCGGTCTCCCGAACCGACCAGCCGGCGCGGGAAGCGTCGCGGGCAAGGCGGCGGCGGACGTCGTTGCCCGAGGCTCCGAGCAGCGCCTTCCCGTGACCCTCGCTCAGCTCGCCGGACTCGAGCAGCTCCAGGGCCTCGTCGGGGAGGTCCAGCAGGCGGATCAGATTCGAGACCGCCGGCCGGCTGCGGCCGATGCGACGCGCCAGCTCCTCTTTTGAGAGGCCAAGGTCCTCGACCAGTGCGGCGCATGCGCGGGCCTCCTCGACCGGGTTGAGGTTCTCGCGGACCATGTTCTCGATCAGCGCCACCTGCAGCCGCTCGGTGTGTGCCGAGTCGCGAACGATCGCCGGGACCTTTTCGAGGCCGGCCTGCTGGGCGGCTCGCCAGCGCCGCTCGCCGGCGACCAGCTCGTAGCTGCCGTCGGGGAGGGGGCGAACCAGCAGCGGCTGCACCACGCCGCTCGTCTCGATCGAGGAAGCGAGGCCGGCGAGCGCCTCTGGGTCGAAGCGGGTGCGCGGCTGCTTCGGATTTGGCTTGATCAGCTCCACCGGCAACTGCCGCAGCTCGCCGATGTCCTCGGCGACGCTCTCGGGAAGGATCGCAGCGAGGCCGCGGCCGATCCCGCGCTTCGTCCCGCTAGTCACGGGTGGCAAGCTCCTCGGCCAGGGCGCGGTAGGCATCGGACCCGCGGGACGCCGGGGCGTGCGCGATTACCGCCAGGCCGTAGCTCGGCGCCTCGGCGACCCTGACGCTGCGCGGTATGACCGTCTTGAAGACCATCTCGGGGAAGTGCGAGCGTAATTCCTGCTCGACATCGCGGGCAAGGCGGGTGCGCTCGTCGTACATGGTGATCAACAGCCCCGACACATTCAGCGCCGGGTTCATCTCGCGGCGGATCATCCCCAGGGTGTCAAGGAACTGAACCAGCCCCTCAAGAGCCAGATACTCGGCCTGCACCGGGACGATCACCCGGTCGGCGGCGACCAGCGCGTTGACGCTGACCGGACCGAGTGAAGGGGGGCAGTCGAGCATCGTGACGGCGAACCGGTCGCGCACCGGGCCCAGCCGGTCACGCAGGCGCGTCTCGGAGCCCTCCATCCGCGGCAGCTCGACGGCTGCCCCGGCGAGGTCGCGGTTGGCCGGCACCAACCAGAGGTTGTCGGGACCGCCCGGTCGCGCCGCCGCGGCGACGGTGACCTCTCCTGTGAGGCAATCGTAGGCGGAGGGGTGCAGGTCTCGCTCATGGCCGAATGCGACCGTCGCATTGCATTGGGGGTCGAGGTCGACAAGCAGTGTCTGGGACCCGCCACTCGCCACACAGGCCGCAAGGTTGACCGCCGTGGTCGTCTTCCCAACCCCGCCCTTCTGGTTCGCGACCGCGTAGACCAAGCCCATATGCCCGTCAGCCTAGTGTCCCGAGTCGCAAATAGATGACCTGGGTCAGGTCACTGGCTCGCTTCCCCACCATTCATCCGCGCGGTCGCTTCTTGGCCATGCCCGGGCGGCGGGGAAGCGGCGGCGGTGTCGGCCCCGACTTGCGGATCACGTGGAGGTGGCGGTGTTCGCTGCCCGCCGCCGCGCCGACGTGCAGGATGCGCTCGGGCCGCATCGCGAGCTGCTCGGCGGCTCGCTCGAGCTGGGCCTCCTCCTCCGCGTCCCGCCTGCCCTTCCAGGCGACCAGGACGCCGCCCTCTCGCAGCAGCGGTGAGGCGAGCTCGGCGATCGTGGCGAGGCGGCCGACCGCTCGCGCCACGGCGGCGTCGTATGACTCGCGGCCCTCGTCGACGGCGACCTCCTCGGAACGAGCGTTGAGCACGCGGGCGTTCGGAAAGCCTGCCGCGTCGATCGCGCGGCGGATGAAATCGCACTTGCGGCCGACCGACTCGATCAGGTGAAGCTCGGCGTCGGGCAGGGCCGCCGCGAGGGGAAGACCGGGAAACCCAGCTCCAGAGCCAATATCAGCGATCCGCGAGGCGGCGCGGAGATCCTCGACTTCAAGGCCGGTGAGGCTGTCGGCGACATGCACGCGCCAGGCGTCGGGCGGGTCGGTGACCGAGCTGACGGAGGCGCGCTCGGTGGCCAGCAGGTCGAGTACCCGGCCCAGAGCCGCCCGCGCCGCGGGTCCCAGCGATTCGGCCGGCTCCCCGCTCACTCCGCGACCAGCGGCGCAACTACGACACAGCGGTGCGGCTCGTCCCCTTCGCTGTAGGTCTCGATCCCCGCGCGGCTCTTCAGGTGCTCGTGCACCATGCGCCGCTCCTGCGCCGTCATCTCGTCCATCCTCACCTGCCGCCCGCCGCTCAGCGCCCGCTCGGCGGCCTGGTCGGCGCGCGCCGTGAGCACCTCCCGCCGGCGCTCGCGGTATCGGGCCGCGTCGAGGACGATGCGCTTGCGCTCCCGCAGCCCCCGAAAGGCCGCCTGGTAGCAGAGCAGCTGCAGAGCGTCGATCGTCTGCCCGCGTTTGCCGATCAGCAGGCCGTAGTCGTCGTCGCCTTCGACGCAGAGCTCGATTCGGTCCTCGTCCTCACGAACCTCAACCTCACCCTCAAGGTCGAGCTCGTCGAGCACGCCTTCGACAAGCTCTCGGGCGCGCTGCGCCGGCTCTTGCGGCCAGTCCATAAGCTCACTCATACGCGCAGCCTATCCCGGTTTGCTGGCTGGTGGAGACCTACCGTCGCTTCTTCTTCTTGCGCGGCGGAGGTGGCGGTGGTTTGGCCGCCCGCGCTTCCTCGGCGCTCTGCACGTGGGGAGCGGGAATCATCCTTTGGATCGTGTACTGCTGGCCAATCGTCCAGACATTGGTCGTGATCCAGTAGAGGACGAGTCCGGAGGGGAAATTGATCACGAAGGGCACGAAGATGAAAGGCAGCACGAACATCATCATGCGCTGGCTTTTGTCGGCCGTGACCGCCATCACCAGGCCGGAGACGAGCTGCGTGCCCACATAGAGGACGAGCAGCGCGATCAGCACTCCGCCGGTCGCCTTGGCGGTCAGGTCCGGGATGAAGAGGAAGGACGCCAGTTCCCCGCATTCGCCCGCCTTGCAGCCGATGTCGGCCGGCAGCTCGTGGCGGAGGACGTAGAAGAGGGTGATGAAGACCGGCAGCTGGGCGATCAGCGGGATGCAGGAGGCGAACGGGTTGACTTTGTTCTCTTTATAGAAGGCCATCATCTCCTGCTGCATGCGCTGCTGATCGTTCTTGTATTTCTCTTTGATCTCCTTCAGCTGCGGCTGCAGCGCCTGCAGCGCTCGCATCCCTTTCAGCTGTTTGTAGGTGAGTGGGATGAGGAGAGCGCGCGTTGCGACGGTCAGCGCGATGATCGCCATCCCCCAGCTGAGGCCGACGCTGTCGTGAAAGAACTTGAGGACTTCGTTGGCAACGTCGATCAGCGGCTGCAGGAGGTTCGCGGCGGGGATCATCTCGTCGCCCCGCCGCCGGCCAGGAACTTCGCTCGTGAAGCGGCTTTCGAGGCCTGCGCGTGGTACTCGGTCGGGTCCACCGGTCCGACCCGCAGGGTGAAGCGCGAGGGGACCGGGTCGAAGCCGCCGTGGCTGAACGGGTTGCAGCGCAGCACCCGCCAGGTGGCGAGCAGGGAACCCCTGGCGGCCCCGAACCGCGAAATTGCCTCCGCTGCATAGGCCGAGCAGGACGGCTCGTAGCGGCAGCGGCGGCCCAGGTGGGGCGACAGCCAGCGTCTGTAGGCGCCGATCGAGGTCAGAAAGACCCGTTTCACGTGGAACGCTTCCCGGCGGGTGACATCTGCGCGAGAGCCTCTTCGATGCTCGTGCGGGCGCCCTGCGCCCCCTCGCGATCGACGAGTCCGGCGATCTCCGGCCGGGCCACCAGGACGAAGTCGTAACCGGCGGGCAGCTCTCCGGCCAGCGCCCAGAATGCCTCGCGAAGCGCCCGTTTGACGCGGTTTCGCTCGACGGCGCCGCCGATCTTCCGACTTACGGAGACCCCGAGCCTCACCGCCTGCTCCTCCTCACCGCTGCGCGGGAAGCTGTACAGAACCAGGTGGCGAGTGGCGTGCGAGGAGCCATCGCGGTAGACGCGGTCGAACTCACCACTTCGCGAGAGGCGCCGTCGCTTGGCCGCCATCGGTCACCTAGGGGGTGAGGCGCTTTCGGCCCTTGTTGCGGCGGCGCTTGAGGATCGCTCGCCCCCCGCGGGTCTGCATTCTCGCCCGGAATCCGTGCGTCTTCGCCCGCTTTCGCTTCTTCGGCTGGTAGGTGCGCTTCATTCGGCGTCGCAGTATACGGGCGCTTCGCTCTCTCCGAGCGTCGCCGGGCCGGCTGTCCCACCGGGCCGGCCCGGGAGGAAAACTTTCCTCGGGATTTGCGAAGCCCGCGCGGTCCGCGAGGCAGGGCGCCGCTATGGTCGCCAGCGGTGCAAGGCGACCCTCAGCGACAGAGTCTCCAGGCTCTCTGGCAGGACACCCAAGGACGCCTTCGCGCCTCGGTCCCCGACTCGACCTTCAAGCTCTGGCTCGAACCGCTCAGCGCCGCCGGCGCCAGGGGCAAGACGCTCTATCTCTCCGCCCCCACCGGCATCCGCGCCTGGGTCGAGCGGCGCTACTCGACGCTGATCAGGGAGGCGCTCCTCAAGGCCACGACGGCGTTCACCGAGATCAGCTTCGCCCCCGTCGACCCGGCATCGGACGGTTGCCAGGCTGGGGCGGCGGTCGTCGACCTCAACCCCAACTACAGCTTCGACCGATTCGTCATCGGCGAGGGGAACCGCGTGGCGCACGCTGCTGCCCTCGCGGTTGCCGAGGCGCCGTCGGAGGCCTACAACCCGCTGTTCCTGCACGGCCCCCCGGGGCTCGGCAAGACGCACCTTCTGGGCGCGATCGCCAACTACCTGCATGTCAACGCGCCCGATCTCAGCGTCCGCTACACGACTGCCGAGTGCTTCACCAACGAGTTCGTGACGGCGCTGCGGGCGAGCGGTGCCGAGGAGTTCAAGCGCCGCTACCGTGACCTCGACGTGCTCCTCGTCGACGATGTTCAGTTCCTCGAAGGCAAGCACCACACCGAGGAGGAGTTCTTTCACACCTTCAACGCGCTGTATGAGGGCGGCAGCCAGCTCGTTCTCTCCGCCGACCGCATCCCCAGCGAGCTCTCGACCCTTGCCGCTCGCCTTCGCGACCGCTTCGAGTGGGGCCTCACCCTCTCCGTCGAGCCGCCGGACCTCGCTACCCGCCTCACTGTCCTGCAGCGCCTCAGCCGCGAGGCCGGGCTCGACGGCGCCGACCACCACGACGCCCTCGCCGAGCTCGCCCGTCGCATCGACGCCAACGTGCGGCGCCTGCATGGCGCCCTGACCAAGGTGCTGGCCCACACCTCGCTCACCGCCGAGCCGCTCAGCTCCGAGCTGATCGCGCGCCTGATTCCCGCAGCCCTCGCCGAGCCCACCACGACCACCGCCGAGCAGATCCAGCGGCAGGTCGCCACCGCGTTTGACATCTCCCCCGAGCAGCTCGTCGGTCCCGCCCGCACCGCCACCCCACTCCGCGCCCGGCAGGTCGCGATCCTCCTCACCCGCGAGGCAACCGATCTCTCGCTCCCTCAAATCGGCCGCCTCTTCGGTGGGCGCGACCACTCCACCATCCTCAACTCCCTGCGCCGCGCCGAGGCGAGCATCGCCGCCGAGCCCGAGCTTGCCGCACGAGTCAACACCCTGCGCTCGACAATCCACAGCCAGCCCCTCGTTCCGGCCTGACAGCCGACGCCACTGTAAGAATCCCACCGACTTCCACAACCCTCTCCACAACCCAGAAACGGCATACCGCCGCCGGATCGCGTAACTCGCACGTATTTCCACAACCACTAACTCAACTTAAGAGAAAGTTCATTACTTGAAGCTGATTACTCAACGGGACGAGCTTGTTGCAAAGCTTTCGATTGTCTCCCGTGCCGTCGCCACTCGCGCCGTCACGCAGGCGCTCTCCGGCGTTCTTCTCAGCGTCACCGAGTCCGGCGTCCTGCTTTCCGCCAGCGACGGTGATCTCGGGCTGCGGACGGAGCTCGCCGCCGAGGTCGACGGCACCGGCACGCTGCTGCTGCCCGGTCGCCTGGTCGCTGAGCTGGCACGCTCGCTTGGCGAGTCGAAGGTCGAAATCGAGTCGCGCGACACCGAGCGCGATGTCGAGATCCGCAGCGGCGGATCGAACTTCCACCTGAGGATCATGCCCGCCGAGGACTTTCCCAAGCTGCCGGCGGAGGCCGAGCAGCCGCTGAAGATCCCCGCGGATGCGCTGGCCGAGACGATGAACCTCGTTGTCCGCGCCGCCTCCCGCGACGACATGCGGCCCGTGCTGACCGGCGTTCTGGTGAACGCGTCGGGCCGTGAGATGACGATGGTGGCGACCGACTCCTACCGGCTGGCCGTCAAGCGGACAGAGCTCGACGCGGAGATCGGCGGCGAGATCGAGGCGAACATCCCCGCCCGCGCCCTGCGCGAGTTGGGCAGGATCCTTTCCAGTGAGGGGGTCGAGGACGTTTCGCTCAGCCTGCTGCCCAACCAAGCGGTGTTCAGGGCGGGTCCGATCACCCTCAACACGCGGTTGATAGACGGCCAGTTCCCGAACTTTCGTCAGCTGCTCCCCGAAGCCTTCGAGCACGATGTGCGCCTCTCGCGCCCCGAATTCCTCGACGTCACGCGGCGGGTCAGCCAGCTTGCCCAGCGCAACGCGCCACTGCGCCTGGCGTTCGCGCCGGGTGAGCTGAAGGTGTCGGCCTCCACGCCTGACGTTGGCGATGCCGAGGAGGCGATGCCGGTCGCGTTCGAGGGGGAGCCGCTCGAGATCGGCTTCAACCCGGAGTTCCTTCGCGACGGGATCGAAAGCATCGAGGGAGATGAGACGATGCTGCGCCTCATCTCACCACTGCGCCCGGGGCTGCTGCAGCCGGTGGACAACGACGACTTCCGCTACCTGGTGATGCCAATCCGTCTCAACGTGTGAGGCGGCGATGTTGGTCACCGCCGTCGAGGCAAGTCCCCTGCGCAGCCTCAGCGGTATGCGGGTCGAGCTCGGGGCCGGTGTCGCGACTGTGGTCGGTCCCAACGGCGCCGGTAAGACAAATCTGCTCGAGGCGCTCTACTTCGGCCTGACGGGCCGCTCCTTTCGCACCGCCGACCGGCGCGACTTGATCCCGTTTGGCGGGTCCCTGGCGCGCGCCAGGGTGACCGTGCGCGAGGGGACCGGCGGGGAACGAGTGCTGCTGGCATCGGTCAGCCGCGGTGAGGGCCGCCGCCATCTCCTCGACGGCAACCCGGCGGATCCGGCCACGCTTGCCAGGCACCGGCCACCGGTCGCCGTTTTCTCCCCCGACCGTCTGGCGCTGGTCAAGGGCCCACCGGCCGAGCGGCGCGCACACATCGATCGCTACGTCGCCACCCGCTGGCCCTCTCGAGGCGGACTGAGACAGCGCTTTGGGCAGGTTCTCGCCCAGCGCAACGCCCTGCTGGCGCGGCTGGCCGGCGGTCCGGGCAGCGGCGAGCTGCAGGTTTGGGACACCGCCCTGGCAGAGGCCGCCGCCGCCCTTGTCGGGGCGCGGGAGGATGCGGTGCGGGAGTTGGCGACGCCGTTCGCCGCGGCGGCACTCGAGCTCGGCTTGCCGCAGGGTGCGACGCTCGAGTATGCGCCACGTGCCAGCGGCTCGGTTGCGGAGATCGCGGCGGGACTCGCAGCGCGCCACGAGACCGACCTGAGGCTGGGGCGCACATCCTGGGGCCCACACCTCGATGACCTGAAGATCGCCGCGGCGGGGAGGTCGCTGCGCCGCTACGGCTCTCAGGGCCAGCAGCGCACGGCGCTCCTGGCGCTCCTCTTCGCCGAGCGAGCGGCTCTGCTGGACGCACGCCGGGTCGTCCCCCTGCTCCTCCTCGACGACGTTATGAGCGAGCTGGACCCGGAACGTCGCGAGCGCTTGGTCGAGCGCCTTGAGGGCGACGGGCAGGCGTTGATCACGGCAGCCGCCGAGGAGTCTGTCCCGCGACGGGCGTTGAAGAACCCGATCTGGATGCCGGCCGCCCCGGCTCAGGCGGCCGCCGCGTGACCCGCCGCCGCGCCCCGCGACCGGCCGCCCCGGCGTTCCGGACCGCCCTGGATCGCGCCGCCCCCAAGACGCGCCTGGCTGCCGTGCAGGCGGTGTGGGAGGAGACCGTCGGCGACCGCATCGCCGTCTGGGCGCAGCCCGTATCCGAACGCGATGGGGAGGTGATCATCGCCTGCGCAGACCCCGTCTGGGCGCATGAGCTGGATCTCATGCAGGAGCAGTTGCTCGGGCGGCTGCGAGAGCGATTGGGTGGGGCGGCACCGCAGAATTTACGCTTTCGCCTGAAAGATGCGCGAGAGTAGCGTACTTTTCGTGATTTGCAGGGCTTTTATGGCCCTGCCAGGGCATTTCGCCGTGGCCGAACTGGTATCCTTATGTCAACTTGGATTTTGCCCCGGCCCGACGCGGCGAATGCTGGCAAGGGTTGGGGTTTTCTGTGAGGTACGGAAGGAACTAATTGCCTGAAACGAAGAAGACCGCTGGCGGGGGGAAGGGTGCCCCCGACTCCTACGGCGCCAAGGACATCACCGTCCTGGAGGGCTTGGAAGCGGTTCGCAAGCGGCCCGGGATGTACATCGGCTCGACCGGGCCGCGCGGACTTCATCACCTCGTCTACGAGGTGGTCGACAATTCGGTTGACGAGGCGCTGGCCGGGCACTGCGACGAAGTGCGCGTCGTCCTGCATCCCGACGACAGCTGCACCGTCACCGACGACGGTCGCGGCATCCCGGTGGGGACGATGGAGAAGGAGGGGCGGCCGGCGGCCGAGGTCGTCCTCACCGTCCTCCATGCCGGCGGCAAGTTCGGCGATGGCGGCGGCTACAAGGTCTCCGGCGGCCTGCACGGCGTCGGCGTCTCCGTCGTCAACGCGCTGTCCGAGCGCCTGCACCTCGAAATCCAAACCGACGGCAACGTCTGGACGCAGGACTACGAGCGCGGCAAACCGCAGGGCGACCTCGCCAAGGGCGCGGCCAGCAAGGACCACGGTACGACGATCACCTTCCAGCCCGACCCCGAGGTCTTCGACGAGGTCGAGTTCGACTTCCAGACCCTGGCCGAGCGCCTGCGTGAGACGGCCTTCCTGACCCGCGGCCTGAAGATCGAACTGATCGACGAGCGCGGCCAGACCAACAGCGTCACCTTCCAGTACGAGGGGGGGATCGAGGACTTCGTCCGCCACCTGAACGAGAACAAGGACACGCTGCACCGCAAGACGATCTTCTTCGAGGGCGACGAGGAGGAGGGCCAGGTCGAGGTGGCGATGCAGTGGAACAACTCCTACCAGGAGTCGATCTTCAGCTTCGCCAACAACATCAACACCCACGAGGGCGGCTCGCACCTCTCCGGCTTCCGCGCTGCCCTGACTCGGACGCTCAACGCCTATGCCCGCAGCAAAGGCATCCTCAAGGAGAAGGACGGCAACCTCGGCGGCGAGGACGTGCGCGAGGGTTTGACCGCGGTGATCTCGGTCAAGCTCCACGACCCGCAGTTCGAGGGCCAGACGAAGACCAAACTCGGCAACCCGCCCGTGCGCGGCCTGGTCGAGGAGACCGTCAACCGCAAGCTGTCCGAGTTCTTCGAGGAGAACCCGGGCGACGCGCGACGCGTCATCACGAAGGCGATCGACGCTTCCCGTGCCCGCGACGCGGCGCGCAAGGCACGCGACCTGACCCGCCGCAAGTCCGCACTGGAGAACTCGACCCTGCCCGGCAAGCTCGCCGACTGCACGGTCAAGGACCCGCGCGACGCGGAGCTGTTCGTGGTCGAGGGCGACTCGGCCGGCGGCTCCGCCAAGCAGGCCCGCGATCGCTCGACCCAGGCCGTGCTGCCGCTGCGCGGCAAGATCATCAACGTCGAGAAGAGCCGCATCGACAAGGTGCTGGCCAACAACGAGGTGCAGGCGCTGATCACGGCGATCGGCACCGGCGTCCACGATGAGTTCAACCTGGAGGACGCCAGGTACCACAAAATCGTCATGGCCACCGACGCCGATGTCGACGGGGCGCACATTCGCACGCTGGTTCTCACCTTCCTCTACCGGCAGATGCCCGAGCTGATCGACGCCGGCTACGTCTACATCGCCAAACCGCCCCTCTACCGCGTCAAGCAGGGCAACCAGGAGACCTATCTGGAGCGCGAGGGCGAACTCGAGGAGCTGCTGCTGCGCGACAAACTCGACGACATCGTGGTTGCCGACGCCGGCGGCAAGACGACCAAGCTGAGCAAGAGCCGCTGGCAGAGCTACGTCCGTCGCGCGAAAGAGTACGAGGGTTGGGGCTCCTCGCTGCAGGCGGAGTTCAGCCACGAGACCGTGCGCTTTCTCGAGGAGTCGAGCCTGCTGGACGAGGAGGTCGCCACCCTTGCCGGGGCGCGCAAGGTGCTCGGCGGCCCGGCGACGGAGAGCGACCCCTTCGACACCGAGATCGTCGAGGAGTCCGACGCCTGGCTGGTGGTGAAGGCCGTGGAGCGCAAGAGCGGCCTGGCGCGAAGCTATCGGCTTTCGCGCCAGCTGTTCGACCACCACGACTACCGCAAGTTCGCCGAGGTGCACGCGGCGCTGCTCAGCCAGGTGGGCAGGCCGCCGTTCGAAGTGCGCTACGCGGCGCGCACGGCGGAGGCGATGTCCTTCCAGGCCCTGCGGCCGGCGGTGCTCGAGCTGGCGCGCCACGGCGTTCAGCTGACGCGCTTCAAGGGGCTGGGCGAGATGAACGCCGACCAGCTGCGCGAGACGACGATGGATCCCGCCACCAGGACGCTGGCGCGAGTCACCCTGGAAGACGCGACGGCAGCCGACCAGATCTTCTCGATGCTGATGGGTGACCAGGTCGGCCCACGCCGCGCCTTCATCGAGTCGAATGCGAAGGACGTGAAATTCCTCGATGTCTAGGAACGCGAAGGCCATGATGCGGCGGTTTGCGGCGTTCTTGGAAGGGGGCGAGTAAGTGGCGCTGGAGGCCCTGACCGGGCGGATCGAGGAGCGCGAGCTCGAGAAGGAGATGCGCTCCTCCTACCTCGATTACGCGATGAGCGTGATCGTCGGCCGCGCGCTGCCGGACGTGCGCGACGGCCTCAAGCCGGTCCACCGGCGCGTGCTCTACGCGATGCACGACATCGGCCTGCAGCCGACCCGCCCCTACCGCAAGTGCGCCTTCATCGTCGGCGAGGTGATGGGCAAGTACCACCCGCACGGCGATTCGGCGATCTACGACACGCTGGTCCGCATGGCGCAGGAGTTCTCGCTGCGCTACACCCTGGTCGACGGTCAGGGCAACTTCGGCTCGATCGACGACGATCCGGCAGCGGCGATGAGGTACTGCGTCAGCGGCGACACGCGAGTCGCGACGCCGAACGGCACGGTGCGGGTCGATTCACTCGTGCCTGGCGCCGCGGCCAACTCCGACAACGATCTCGATCTGAAGGTGCTCGATCGGCTCGGCCGGCCGGTGCACGCGTCGAAGCTCTTTCATTCGGGTGACCATCCGACGCTTCGCCTTCGCACTTCGCATGGCCACGAGCTGACCGGAACCCACAATCATCCGGTCCTCTGCCTGGTCGACATGGAGGGCGTTCCGCTCCTCCTCTGGAAGCTGCTGGATGAGATCAAGCCCGGCGACCGGGTTCTCATCTCGCGCACTCCGCAGGGGGTTGAAGAGAGCTCATTGCCGCTCGCGGACCACGACGCGCAGTTGGCGCTGCTTGCCGGCGCATTCGTCTCTGGTGGGTGGATCAGCTCCAGGCGGGCGGGCTTCAACGCCGTCGACAAGGACTTCTTCGACTCGGTCCTGGTCGCGTATGACTCCGTGGTGGGTGGCGCTCGCCACGTGTCCGGCCGCCGGATCGGCTCGGGCAGCCTCCTGCATGAGATCGATATCCAAGATCTGGACGCCTTGGGGGATAGCCCGCTGTCGGCAATCGCGGGCAAGGCGAGCGCCAGGTGTGTTCCGGAGTTCGTCTGGCGCGCCGGCGGCGCCTTCAAGCGCGCCTTTCTGAGGTCGCTGTTCACCGGCGACGGCTCGTCGTCGCTGCTGCCCCGCAACTCGATTCAAGTTTCGTATTCGACCCGCAGCGAGCAGCTGGCAAAGGACGTGCAGCTCCTGCTTCTCGAGAGCGGCGTCGTCGCGCGCATCTGCCGCTGTGGCAAGGGCGAGCTCAAGGTTGTGATCGGGAATCGACCGGAGGCGCGACTATTTGCCCGGAACGTCGGCTTCCTGGGCGTCAAGCAGGCGGAGCTCGAGCGGCACCTGGCGACCATTCCGAAGGAAGGTCGATCGCTCAGCCACGACCACGTCCCATATGTCGCCGACTACATTCGCTCCGCGGGCGGCTCGGGTTGGACCGAGCGCGACCTGCCGCGGCCTCACAGCCTCGATCGGATCGAGCGCTGGGAGCAGGGCGGCGCGGCGATCATGGATCGGATCGGATCGGCTGAGGTTCGCAATGTGGTCGAGCCGCTGGTCAGCGGCGACTACTTCTACGCGAAGGTCGAGTCGGTCGAGGACGCCGGTGTTCAGCCGGTCTTCTCAATCCGCGTCGATAGCGAAGACCATTCATTCGTCACGAATGGCTTCGTCAGCCACAACACCGAGGCGCGGCTCGGGCGGCTGGCCACGGAGCTGCTCCGCGACATCGACGCCGACACGGTCGACTTCGGCGCCAATTACGACGAATCGACCCAGGAGCCGCTGATCCTGCCGGCGCGCTTCCCGAATCTCCTGGTCAACGGGGCGTCCGGAATTGCGGTGGGGATGGCGACCAACATCCCGCCCCACAACCTGCGCGAGGTCGCCGCCGCGACGACCGCCTATATCGACGACCCCGGCATGGACCTGGCCGGGCTGATGGAGTACGTCAAGGGGCCGGACTTCCCGGGCGGCGGGATCATGAGCCAGGAGGGGATCCGCGATGCCTACGCCTCCGGCCGTGGAACGGTCAGGGTTCGGGCCCGGGCTCACGTCGAGCCGCTCAAGGGGGGCAAGAACGCGATCGTCGTCACCGAGCTCCCCTTCATGGTCAAGAAGGGAGGCGACAACGGCCTGGTCAGCAAGATCGCCGACCTCGTGCGAGACAAGAAGCTGGAGGGCATCTCCGACCTGCGCGACGAGTCGGACCGCTCCGGCATGCGGCTCGTGATCGAGCTGAAGCGCGGCGGCCACCCGGCCAAGGTGGTGCTCAACAACCTCTACAAGAAAACCCACATGCAGTCCAGCTTCGGCATCAACATGGTCGCGCTGGTGGATGGGGTGCCTCGCACCCTGGGACTGCTGGAGCTGGTCAAGTACTACGTCAACCATCAGCGCGAGGTCGTCACCCGGCGCACCCAGTACGAACTGCGCCGCGCCGAGGCCCGGGCGCACATCCTCGAGGGGCTGCTGATCGCCCTCGACAACCTCGACGCCGTGATCAAGCTGGTCCGCGCCTCCGCCGATCCGGACACCGCCCGCGAGGGCCTGATCGCCAAGTTCGAGCTCTCGCGCGAGCAGGCGCAGGCGATCCTCGATATGCGCCTGCAGCGGCTGACGGCACTGGAGTCCGACAAGGTCCGCGCCGAGCACGATGACCTCATCGAGCGAATCGGGGAGCTGCGCGCAATCCTGGGCGACGAGGCCAAAGTGCTCGGCCTGGTCAAGGAGGAGCTGGCCGAGATCGCAACTTCCTACGGCGACGAGCGGCGCACCGAGATCGCCCATTTCGAGGGCGACGTTGGGATCGAGGACATGATCGCCGACCAGCAGATGGTCATCTCGCTGACCGCATCGGGCTACGTCAAGCGCCTACCGCTTGCCACCTACCGCCAGCAGCGCCGCGGCGGGGTCGGCGTGATGGGAATGAACCTCAAAGAGGACGATTACATCGCCCACCTCCATATCTGCTCGACGCACGACTACCTGCTCTTCTTCACCAACAGGGGCAAGGTCTACCGGCTGAAGGTCTACGAGCTGCCGGAGGGCTCGCGGACGTCCAAAGGAAGCGCCCTGGTCAACCTGCTTCCGCTGCGCGAAGACGAGCGTGTGATGGCGGTGATCCCGACCCGCGACTTCAAAGAGGGCAAGTACCTTGCCTTCGCGACCGCCAAGGGCCTGCTCAAGAAGACCGAGTTCCTCGCCTACAACACCCCAATCCGCGCCGACGGGATCATCGCGATCAAGGTCCGCGACGGCGACGAGCTGGTCCAGGTCCGTCTCACCTCGGGCAGGGACGATCTGCTGATGGTCTCCAAGTCCGGCCACGCCTCCCGTTTCTCGGAGGACGCCGTGCGAGCGATGGGCCGCGACACCTCGGGGGTCAAGGGGATGAACGTGTCGTCCAAGGTCAACGGCGTGGAGAACCGCGTGCTGGCGATGGACGTTGCCCGTGACGACGCCGAGCTGTTCGTCGTCACGGAAAATGGCTACGGCAAGCGCACCTCGATCGCCGAGTACCCGGTCAAGGGCCGCGGCACCAAAGGGGTTCTCACCGCCAAGCTGACCGAGAAGAAGGGCGGCCTCGCCGGCGCGCTGATCGTGCGCGAGCACCAGGACCTCCTCTTCATCTCCCACCAGGGGATGGTGCAGCGCACCGAAGCCGGCGGCATCTCGCTGATGGGCCGCCCGACGCAGGGCGTGAAGGTGATGAACATCAAGGACGACGACAGGGTCAGCGCCGTCGCGCTCGTCGTCGAGTCGGAGGAGGTCCCCGCTCCCACCGAGCAGCCCTCCCCCGCGCAGGACGAGCTCAGCGGTTAACCGAGCGGCCAATCCTCCCGCGGACTCGCGGCCCAACCAACCGGTTGACGCGTACCCGGCCCCTCGGGCTACGTCGCGTCCGGCCCCAGGTCACCCCAACCGCTCCGTTCGTCCTTTGTACCGCTCTGCGACACAAACAGCGAACGGAGTCTCACCCGGGTCACCCCAACCGCTCCGTTCGTCCTTTGTACCGCTCTGCGACACAAACAGCGAACGGAGTCTCACCCGGGTCACCCCAACCGCTCCATTCGTCCTTTGTACCGCTCTGCGACACAAACAGCGAACGGAGTCTCACCCGGGTCACCCCAACCGCTCCGTTCGTCCTTTGTACCGCTCTGCGACACAAACAGCGAAAGGAGATCGTGACCGCCTGACTTCCCTACCAGCCCCTCCCCTGTTTGCCCTCCTCACCTGCAAGTAGGAGGGCAAACAGGGGGGTGTCTCTCCCACCATCAATCCACGAAGTGTTCGTTTCGGGTCCACCAGACCCTTTTGACACCCTCGCTCTGAGATTCGACGGAGCGATCGACGCTGGGTTCCCTTCGGGGGTGGTGACGATGACCGTTTGGGATCAGGCCATTTCCGTGCCGGTCGTCAGAGAGTCAGGGGACTCGGTGATTTCGTATCCAGGGTGAGAGAACCGGAAGGCTCGGGGATCGCACAGATCGGTCAGGCCGCTGCGGGAAGGTACTGCTGCCAGGCGGGCGGGATGCTGGGATTCGCCACCTGGATGAAGACGGTGGGCCCGGGTGCCTTGGGCAGCTTGCGCGGGTGCATCTGGATCTCGCGCGGCAGGCGGTTTCCCTTGCGCCGGTTGCAGCTCGCGCAGGCGGCGACGATGTTCTCCCATACCGACTTACCGCCCCTGCTGCGGGGGATCACGTGGTCGACCGTCAGGCCCGACTTCCGCGAGCCGCAGTACTGGCAGGTCCAGGCGTCGCGGGCGAGGACCGCTCGCCGCGTGATCTTGCGCCGGTGGGCCTCGCGCGGGACGCGCACGTAGCTGACCAGACGGATCACGTCGGGGCGCTCCATCGTCAACCGCTCGGAGTGCAGCTCGCCGGCGGAGCGCTCCAGCAGCTCAGCCTTCTCCTTGAGCAGCAACACGGCGGCCCTTCTCAACGTGCAGACGTTGATCGGCTCATACGTCGCATTGAGTACCAGGACTCGTGCCATGTTGATCGAAGATTCTACGCAGGCGCTCTCAACCGATCGGGTAGGAGCCCAGAACGCGCACCGATTCGGCCTTGGTGCGAAGCGCCGAGATGGCCTCCGAGACAGCCGCCGCCTCCTGCGCCCCTTCGAGATCGCAGAAGAACATGTAGCGGCCGAGCCCCTGACGGAGCGGCCGAGACTCGATGCGGCTGAGGTTGACGTCGCGACTCGAGAACACCTGCAGCGCATCGACCAGCGCACCGGGGTGGTCCTCGCCCAGCTCGGAGAAAATCAGGGAGGTCTTCCACGCGCCGCCGCCCTCGGGGACGGCCCCGGTTGGGCCGATCCACACGAAGCGGGTTACGTTTCCCTCCTCGTCCTCGATCCCCTCGCGCAGGATCGCGCAGCCGTAGAGCTCGGCCGCGGAGCGGGCGCCGATCGCGACCCAGGGCTCGTCCGCCGCCGCGACGGTTCGCACGGCCTCCGCGGTGCTGCTCATGCTGCGGCGCTCGACCCCGGGAAGCTCCTCGCGCAGGAAGCGGGCGCACTGGGCGAGCGGCTGGGGATGCGACAGCACGGCGGTGACGCGACTCAGCTCGAGCGGCTCGCGGGCGATCAGGTGGGCCCGCACGACGTAGTCGTGCTCGCCGAGAATCGTCACCGCTTCGGTGTCGAAGGCGAGCGTGTCGAGGGTGCTCCGCACGGACCCCTCGATCGAGTTCTCGAACGGCACGAAGGCCCGGTCTGCCTCCCTGCGCTCGACGGCGAGGATGGCATCGTGGACGGTGGCTGTTCGGAGCGCCTCGAAGTCGCCCGTCCCGACGGCGCCGCTCAGGGCATCTTCGGTGAACGTGCCGTGCGGCCCGAGAAAGGCGATCCTCACTGGAAGTCGACGGTGTAGCTGGCCTTGTTGTTGTCGGCGACCCGCTCGCCGGGGACGGTCTGAACGTCGACTTCCAGTGTCGCCCGTCCCGACGGCGCCGGGGTCAGCGGGATCGCCACCGTTTCGGATTCACCGGCTTCGATGCTGCCGATCGTTCCCTGCAGGGTGTTGTGGCCGTTCACCGTCACCGAGACGGTGATCCGGTTCTCGGTCGATTCGCCCTGGTTTTGCACCTGGACTTCCACTTCCGGCGTTTCTTCGCCGGAAACGCTCGTCACCGAGTCGGGCGTCAGTTCGGTTCCGCTGACGCTTGTCGAAAGCAGCCCCAGCCCGTGGACCCCGGGTGTCGCGGTGCCGGTGGCGCCACTCACCGACCCCAGCGCCGCGCTGACCGCGCTCTCGTCGAGCCACCTCGTTTCTTCGGGCACGAAAATGCTCGTGGGCACTTCGTCGCCTTCGATCCCGTTCTCCGCAAGCGTCGCGTTGATGTCCGGCCGCACGACGGCCGCGTAGAGGACGTCGCTTGCCATCAGCGTCCGGATCTGGTTGGCGATCTCAGCAGTCGCCTTTTCGGCCCCGACGTTCCCCAGCGCCGTGCTCATCCGGTCGGCGATCTTCGCCATCGCGCTGGCGCGCAACTCGTAGACGAGCTCCAGAGCGCTCTGCGCGTTCTTCATGTCGCCCGGGGCGTCGAGGGCGTCAATCCGGGTCGCGTAGTTGTCCATCGCGCTGCGATCGGCGTCGACCTCGGTCACGAACTCGGTGACCGACAGGCTTCCCGGATTGGACAGCTTCGCGAAGAACCCTTCGCTCGTCTGCCCCGTCTCTTCGACGAGCTGGGTGACGTTGCGCGCGTAATCGGTCAGGGCGCGTTCCTTGCGCGCGTTGAGGCAGCCGCGTACGCCGAGCACGATCAGGATCAGGATCAGCAAGCCGACACCGAGCGCCAGGGCGCGGCGCATCAGTATCTGCTGTCGCTCCTGGCGACGGGGCGGCCGCGGGCTTCGCCGCGGCCTGGATGCGAGGGAGTCCTCCAAAAATTCGCCTTCCAAAGCTTGTTGGCTGGCCGGGAGTATGCACGCTGGCCTGGTCGGCACGTCAAGACACGCAGCAAACGTTGCGTTTTTGGCTGCCTGGCGCGCAGGAGAAAGGAGCCGGCCGGCGAAATCGAAGGGGCTTTGGTTGGCTCCTTGGTCCTCAACCGGTTCCTGATCGAGCGCCGGATCGGCAACGGAGGGTTCGGGGTCGTCTACGAGGCCTGGGATGGCCGCCTGGAGCGATCGGTGGCGGTCAAGGCGATCGAGTCGACCGGAATGCAGAGCCACCGACGCGTGCTCCGCGAGGCGCAGGCGGCGGCTCGCCTCAACCATCCCGGGATTGCGACCCTCTACGAGATGGGAGAGGAGGACGGCAACGCCGTCCTCGTCAGCGAGCTGGTCGACGGCGCCACGCTCGCCAGCCTCAGCCGCGATGCGGCGCTCAGCGATCGCGAGATCGGAGAGATAGGCGCCGATCTTTGCGAGGCGCTCGACTACGCCCACTCCCAGGGAGTCGTGCATCGCGACGTCAAGCCCCAGAACGTGCTTGTCAGCGGCGATGGCGAACCGCGCGCCAAGCTGATGGACTTCGGCGTCGCGAGGCTGGTCGACGCCACCGCGCTGACCGCTGCCGGCGATGTCGTCGGAACCCTCGCCTACATGGCGCCCGAGCAGGCCGAGGGTCGCACCGCCGGGCCCGAGGCGGACGTCTACTCGCTGGCGCTGACCCTCTACGAGTGCTGGAGCGGGGACAACCCCAACCGTCGCGCCACGCCCGCCGCCACCGCCCGCGCGATCGGACGGCGGGCACGCTCGCTGCGGCGCCTGCGACCCGACCTGCCGCGCGAGATCACCGACACCGTCGACGCCTGCCTCTCCTCACGACCGGCACGCCGTCCGGGGCTGGAGGAGCTGGGGTCCGCGATCGAGGATTCGCTCGAGCGCCTCGCCGATCGCCACCCGCACGGCGCTCCCAAGCTCGGGCTGCGAGTCGGTGCGCTTGCCGCCGCCGCTCTGCTCGGCGCTTGGCTGGCGGTCGGTCATGGTCTGACCATCTAGGATTTCAGCCGGTTTCGCCATGTCGGCGAACGACAACAGCGCCCGCAAGAGGAGCCCCCGATTAGCGTCCTACGCAACCTCGAGAGTCGGATCGAAGGCCTTGTCGAGGGGGTCTTCAATCGCGCCTTCAGCTCTGAGGTGCAGCCGGTCGAGCTGGCCCGCCGGCTGGCCAAGGAAATGGACGCGCACAAGACCGCTGGGGTGGCGCGCGTCTATGTGCCGAACGAGTACACGCTCCATCTCTCGACGAAGGACCGCGCCCGCCTGGAGGGATACGAGCGTTCGCTGGAGCAGGAGCTGTCCGGCTATCTGCTCGAGCACGCTCGCCGCCGCGGGTACGACTTGCTGACCCGCCCGGAGGTCAACTTCAAAACCGACGAGCGCCTGCGGCTCGGCGAGTTTGGGATCCAGGCGCGGCTGGTCAAGCCCCCCGCGCACGAGGGCGACCGCGCGACGCAGGGCGAGGAGGGCCACACGATGGTCTACTCGGCGGTGCGCTCCCGCGAGCCGTCGCCGGCCGGTGCGGCGTCGGATCCCGCCGTCACCTCGCGAGCTGTCGTCGCCATCGAGGGCCGCCGCTACCTGCTCGACGGGCCGCGCGCGACGATCGGCCGCTCCAAGGACGCCGACTGCGTGCTGCGCGATCCCAATGTCTCGCGCTATCACGCGGAGCTCCGCCGCTCCCCCTCCGGCGAGTGGGCGATCGCCGACCTCGATTCGACCAACGGAGTCAAGGTCAACGATCGGCGAGTCGCGTCCACCCGCCTGCGCCCCGGCGACCAGGTGACGCTTGGCACCACAACCTTCCTGTTCGACCTCGAGCAGTAGGCACGTGGATTACGCGCCGATCTCCGTCGCCCTGAAGTTCGGCTTCCTTGCCGTTCTCTACCTGTTCCTGCTCTGGGTCGCCCGCAGCGCGCTGAAGGATCTGCGCCGCACGGTGGCGCCGGCGCCGGACGCGACCGGGTTTCATCCCGTCCCTGCCCACGGGGAGGTTCGCGGCGGCCCCGACGCGTGGCTGGTGGCCGAGCGGGGCGGCGGCCTGAGCCCCGGCGAGCGCTTCGACCTGATCGGCGGCCTGTCGATCGGGCGCTCCCACGAGGCGGACGTTCAGATCGACGATCGCTATGCCTCCGGTCTGCACGTAAGGATCTTTCCTCGCGATGGACGCATCTACGTGGAAGACATGAACTCGACCAACGGAACGCTGGTCAACGATGCCACCCTGCATGGCGAGGCGGAGTTGATCGACGGCGACGTCGTGCGGATCGGGGACACCGAGCTCCGCTTCGAGGCTTCCGGATGAGATGGCTACGAGAAACCGGCGGTGGCAAGTGCTGCGGGTAGACGAGCAGGCCTTTCGCACCGATACCGGCCGTCAGCGCAGCGCCAACGAGGATGCCTTCTTCGTCCGCTCGCCGATTTTCGTCGTGGCCGATGGGATGGGCGGCGCGCAGGCCGGCGAGGTCGCCTCGAGGGCCGCCGCCGAAGCGTTCGACCGCGATCTGCCCGACGCACCGCCCGAGCAGGTTCTCCGCGAAACGATCGAAGCGGCCAATCGAGAGATCCACGAATTGGCTCGCGCGGACCCCTCGCGCGCCGGAATGGGCACCACGATCACCGCCGCGATCGTCAACGCCGAGCGCGACGAGGTCTGCATCGGCCATGTTGGCGACAGTCGCGCCTACCGCTTGCGTGGCGGCAGGCTCGAGCGGCTGACCCGAGATCACTCGCTGGTCGAGGAGATGCGGCGCAAGGGGCAGATCACCGACGCCCAGGCCGAGGACCACCCGCAGCGCTCGATCATCACCCGGGCCTTGGGGCCCGAACCGGAGGTCGAGGTCGACGTCCGGACCGTTCCGGCCGCGCCCGGGGACGTCTTCCTGCTCTGCTCGGACGGACTCACGACCATGGTCAACGAGGAGAGGATCGGCCACGTGCTGGCGGAGGCGGGATCGGTCAAGGAGGCGGTTCGCAGCCTCGTCGAGGATGCCAACCGGGCGGGCGGGAGGGACAACATCACAGCGCTCGGCTTCCGCCTCGGCGACGCCACCGCGCCGCAGCCATCGCCCCCGGACGACCCCGCAGCCGGGAGGGCCGAGGAGAAGGCGACGCTCGTCGGAGCCGCCGCCGCCGAGGCCGGCCTGACGGCAACCGAGGTGCGCCGCCGCGCCGCGGGCGCCGCCGCAAAGCAGCGTCGCGAACAGCTCGCCGCCAGGCCGAAGCGTCGCTGGCCGCGCCGCGCCGCGAAGGTCCTGGTCGCGGTGGTCGTGCTCGCCGCGCTTTCCTTCGGCGCCTGGTACGGCAACCGGCAGGTGTGGTTCCTGGGCACGGACTCAGCCGGTCGGGCGGCCCTCTACCGCGGCGTGCCCTACGAGCTTCCGCTGGGAATCGAGCTCTACCAGGAGCGCTATGCGCTACCGCTCCAAACCGCCTCGCTGCCGCTGAAGCGCCGCGAAGCAGTCACCGGCCACGACCTGCGCTCTCACTCGGACGCGATCTCGCTGGTCGAGGACATCGAACGCAGCGAGGGGGTTCCTTGACGAGGCGCGATTCGTGATGTCGGCAAGAAATCGCGAGCTGGTGGCGCTGGTGCCGGTTGCGTTGCTGCTCACGGCCGGATTCGCAGCCGTCTTCGCGCAGCAGAGCGCTCAGCTGGACAACCTCAGCCTCATCTACGGCGGTTACTTCCTGGCGGTCTGCCTGGCGACCCACGTCTACCTGCGGCTGCGCCTTCCCAACGCCGACCCCTACCTCTTCCCGCTGGTGGCGCTGCTCACCGCGTTTGGCCTGGTCATGGTCTACCGGATCGATGCCGGCCTGGCCCGCGATCAGGCCAACCTCTTCGTCCTCGGCCTCGTCCTCTTCGCCGTTGCGATTCACTTCCTCCGCGACTACGACATCCTGGAGCGCTACCGGTACACGATCGCCGCGGTCGGGCTGTTGCTGTTGCTGGCGCCCCGCCTGCCGGGGATCGGGGAACAGGTGAACGGTGCCTACCTGGGGGTGAAGGTCGGGCCGCTGGCCTTCCAGCCCGCCGAGTTCTCGAAGATCTGCATGGTCATCTTCCTGGCGGGTTACCTGCGCGACCACCGCGAGGTGCTGATCGTCGGCGCGCGGCGCGTGCTCGGCGTCACCCTGCCGCCGCTCAAGCATCTGGGCCCGCTGCTGGTCGTCTGGGGAGCCTCGATGTTGATGCTCGTCTTCATCCGCGACCTCGGCAGCTCGCTGATGTTCTTCGCCGCCTTCCTGGCGCTGCTCTACGTCGCGACCGGACGGCTTTCGTTCGTGGTGATCGGGATGGCGCTGTTCCTGGTCGGCGCCTGGTTCTTCGCATCGACCGTGCCGCACGTCCACGACCGGGTTGAGATCTGGCTCGACCCCTACAACGAACCGCAAAACGCCGGCTACCAGATCCTGCAGTCGATCTTCGCCCAGGCTGACGGGGGCCTCTTCGGCCAGGGATTCGGGCAGGCGCTGATCACGGTTCCGGGCAGCCACGCAGCGCTGCTGCCGGCGGCCAAAACAGACACGATCTACTCGTTGATCGTCAACGAGCTGGGCCTCTTCGGCGCCTGCGCGGTGATCATGATCTACCTGTTGATCGCGGCGCGCGGCTTCAAGGTCGCCCTGATCGCGGACGACGGCTTCTCGAAGCTGCTCGCCACGGGGCTCACGGCGGTCTTTGCGATCCAGGCGTTCGTGATCATCGGCGGCGTCACCCGGGCGATCCCGCTGACCGGCGTCACCCTGCCCTTCATCAGCTACGGCGGCAGCTCGATCGTCGCCAACTTCGTGCTGCTGGCGTTGCTCCTGCTGATCTCCGATCGGGCTCGCCGGGAGTCCGCCGCGGTGGCTCTGGGGAGACCGTGAACAGCCAGATCGTCAAGCTGTTTCGGCTGATCGTCCTGCTCTTCGCGGTGCTGGTCGGCTTCACCTCGTACTGGTCGGTGTTCGACGCCCAGGCGCTGAAGGACAAGAGTGCCAACAAGCGCCCGCTGCTCGAGCAGCAGCGGGTCAAGCGGGGCAGGATCCTCGCCGCGGACGGCACGGTTCTCGCCCGCTCGGTTCGCAAGGGCCGCGGCGACAACCTGCGGTACGTGCGTCGCTATCCCGAAGGCTCCCTGTACGGGCACCCGATCGGGTACAGCTTCGTGCGCCAGGGCGACAGCGAGCTCGAGAAATTCCACGACGACGAACTGGCCGGCAACGAATCCGAATTCAGCTCGATTCTCGATGAGCTGCGTGGACAGCGCCGGGAAGGCAACGATGTCGTTACGAACATCGAACCCGAAGCCCAGCGGCTGGCGCTCTCCGACCTCGAAGCGGCCGGCTTCGGCGCCGTGGTGGCGATCGTGCCGAGCACCGGCCGGGTGCGGGTCTTGGCCTCAAACCCCCCGTTCGACCCGAACAGCGTGCCCGAACACGCCGGCGAGCTGAACAGCGATCCGACCTCGCCGCTTTTCGATCGCGCCACGCAGGGCCAGTACCCGCCGGGCTCGACCTTCAAGGTGGTGACGGCCGCCGCCGGGCTCGACAGCGGGACGATCACACCGGAATCGAGGATCGACGCACCGGGCACGATCACCGTTCAGGGGCGGCCACTGCAGAACGACTTCAACCAGAGCTTCGGTCCGATCTCGCTCGACACCGCACTCACCTACTCGGTCAACACCTGGTTCGCTCAGCTGGGCGTGCGGGTCGGGGTCGGCACCCTGTTCGAATACATGAGCCGCTTCGGCTTCAACTCGACGCCGGCGATCGACCTGCCGGCGAGCCAGGTCTCCAAGAGCGGCGTCTACGACGGCCGCAACCTGCTCGGCCCCAACGACCCGATCGACATCGCCCGCGTCGCCTTCGGCCAGGAGCGGCTTGCGGTGACGCCGCTGCAGATGGCCGAGGTCGCCGCGACGGTCGCCAACGGTGGCCGCCTGATGAAGCCTCAGATCTGGGCTCGCGTGGTGGACCCCGACGGGCGGGTAACCGACCGACTCGACCCGTCGCCCTACAGCCAGGTCTTCGACGCGCAGACCGCCGCGCAGCTGACCACCGCGATGGAAGGCGTGGTCAACGCCGGCACCGGCGCCAATGCGGCGATCTCCGGGGTTCGGGTTGCCGGCAAGACCGGCACCGCGGAAACGCCCTTCAACTCGACGTGTGGAGGCGGCAGCGATCAAAACCAGGCATGGTTCATCGGCTTTGCTCCCGCTGACGAACCGAAGATCGCGATCGCGGCAACGGTCGAGTGCACGACCGCATTCGGCAACGATGTCGCGGCCCCCATCTTCCGCGACGTCGCTGAAACCATCCTCAACTCTGAAGTACGGTGACGGGCGAGTGAGCGAGAGGGGAAGGTAATGCCTGACGTCGGCACGGGAACGGTGATCGACGGCCGCTACCGGCTGCTGCGTCAGCTCGGGTCGGGCGGGATGGCGGACGTCTGGCTGGCCGAGGACCCGCATCTTCAGCGCTACGTCGCACTGAAGATCCTTCACAAACGCTTCGCCCAGGATCGCGAGTTCGTCGAGCGCTTTCGCCGCGAGGCAGAGGCCGCCGCCGGCCTCCAGCACAGGAACATCGTCGCCGTCTTCGATCGCGGCGACGTCGACGGCACCTACTACATCGCCATGCAGCTCCTCGAGGGCCGCTCGCTGAAGGAGCTGATCGACGCAGGCCTCAGTCCCGAACAGGCCGTGGCGCTGGTCCGCCAGGTGCTCGAGGCGGCGGGCTTTGCCCACCGCCACGGGGTCGTCCACCGAGACCTGAAGCCGCAGAACGTGATCGTCGATTCCGAGAACAAGGCCACGGTCACCGACTTCGGGATCGCTCGAGCCGGCGCGTCGGAAATCACCCAGGCCGGCTCTGTGATGGGGACCCCGCACTACCTCTCCCCCGAGCAGGCGCAGGGACTGGAGGTGACCGCCGTCTCCGATCTCTACTCGATCGGCGTGATCCTCTACGAGGCGCTGACCGGCAGGGTCCCGTTCGAAGCCGACAGCGCGATCGCGATCGCGATGAAGCAGGTTTCCCATGCGCCGCAGCGGCCCAGCTCGATCAACCCGGCCGTCTCCCCGGCGCTGGACGCGGTCGTGATGCGGGCGCTGGAAAAGGACCCGGGCCACCGTTTCCAAAGCGCCGCCGCGTTCATCGCCGCGCTGGATGCCGCGTTGCGCGACCCGTCGGTGGGGGAGGGCACCGTGGCCTTCGCAGCACCGCCGCCGATTGTCTCGCCACCCCCGGAGGCGGCGGCAGCGGCTGCAGACGAGGAGGGAAGGCGACGAAATCGCCGCATACTGATGGTGGTACTGGCGGTGCTGATCGGCGCTCTGATCGGCTTCACGCTGACGCGCGACACGACCACTCCGGTGCCCAACGTCACCGGCATCCAGAAGAAAGTCGCCGTGGCGCTGCTCGAACAGGACGGCTTCGACGTCGGTCGCGTGACCCGCGTCCGGCGCGACGTCATGCAGAACAAGGTCCTCGAGCAGGAACCGCTCGCGTCGCCGCCCGCGGGCCAGGCGGCGATGGACTGTGCATTCCTCAACTTCTTTTGCTCCAAGCCAAGCGTTTCGCTCACCGTGAGCGCCGGCCCCGGCCGGGCCAGCGTGCCGGGGACCGCCGGCATGACCGAAGAAGAAGCGATCGCGACGCTGGAGGAAGCCGGCTTCGAAGCGAAGGTGAGGAAGGTCGCCTCCGAAGAAGTGGAAAGCGGCCTCGTGATCCACTCCGATCCGCCTGGCGGTACGGACACCATTCGCGGTTCGACCGTGGCCCTGACTGTCTCGAGGGGTCCCAAGCCCGCCAAGGTTCCGGTGCTGGTCGGCATGCAGCGTGCCGTTGCGGTGCAGGAAATCCGCGCCCGCGGACTTGCAGCGGAAGTCTCCGAAACGGAAGACTCGGCGGCGGTGGGCGAAGTGATCCAGCAGTCGCCCAGCGCCGGCACGACCCTCTCCCACGGTTCGCCCGTCGCAATCGTCGTCTCCAAGGGCGAGCGGAAGGTCACGGTGCCAGACCTGGTCGGCAAGGAACGCGGCGAGGCGGTGCAGAGCGTGCGCGAAGCAAAGCTGACGCCGTCCGTGCAGGAACGGGAATCTGAATTCCCAGACGAGCTCGGGCGCGTCATCACCCAGTTCCCACCGGCCGGGTCCGAAGTCGAACCCGGAAGCGCGGTGACCCTGGTGGTGGGTGTGCCCACAGCGGAAGAACCATGAGGGTTGCGGTGCTCTCCGGGGGGCGCTCCTCCGAGCACGACGTCTCGCTGCGCTCCGGGGAGGCGGTGGCGACGGGGCTGGAGGAAGCCGGTCACGAGCCCCTGCGGGTGATCGTCGAGCGCGACGGGTCCTGGAGTTGCGAGGGCGCAGCGCTTCCCGTCGTGCCCGGTGCCGGGCTGCTGGACGCGGACGTCGCGTTCCCCGCCCTCCACGGCCCCTTCGGCGAGGACGGCAGCGTTCAGGGCCTGCTCGAGTGGCTCGACGTCCCCTACGTCGGGTCCGACGTCCTCGGCTCGGCGATCTGCATGGACAAGCTGACCACCAAGAGGCTGCTCGCGCAGCACGGCGTTCCGCAGGTCGGCTTCGTCGGCACCGAAGAGCCAGGATGGCGTGAGCGCTGCGAGACGATGGGACTGCCGCTGTGGGTGAAGCCCTCGCGGCTTGGGTCGAGCGTTGGGATCAGCAGGGTGGAGGGCCTCGACGAGCTCGAGGCCGCCGTCGAGCTGGCCCAGCGACACGACCCGCGTGTCGTGGTGGAGGCCGGCGCTCGAGGTCGCGAGGTCGAGTGCGCGCTGCTCGGCAACGAGCAGGTCGATGCGTCGCTGCCGGGTGAGGTGATCGCTCACGGCGACTGGTATGACTACGAGACCAAGTACACCGACGGGGGCATGGAGCTGGTCGTCCCGGCGCCGATCCCCGACCCGCAGGCCACTCGCCTTCGGGACCTGGCGGTCCTCACCTTCCGGATCGGCGGCTGCGCGGGCCTGGCGCGCTGCGACTTCTTCGTCGAGCCCGGCGGCGAGGTGCTGGTCAACGAGATCAACACGATGCCCGGCTTCACCGACACGAGCGTCTACGCAAGGCTGTGGGAGGCGAGCGGCCTCGGCTATCCGGAGCTGTGCGACCGTCTCGTGCAGCTGGCTCTCGAGCGTCACCGCTGGGCGCGCTCGCACCAGTTCTGAGCGCCCCCCGGGAAGACCCGCGAGACTCAGCCGAGCAGCTTGATGTCGCTGATCTCGATCTGGTAGCGGCCGGCCTGGTCGAGCGCCTCGGAAGGCTTGGTGAACCAGAGCAGGAAGTAGCGGGACGGCTGCCGCACGGTTAGGTCGATCTCCTGGGCGGTGGGCGCATCGCTCACTTCGCCCACCGGTTCGCCCCAGCCCGAGAGCTCGGACGGTGGCCCGGCGGGGGCGGCGAACACCTGCGCGTCCCAGCCGGGCGTTGGGCTGCGGATGACCATCTTCGACGGGGTGACCTGCGATTCGGCGGTCACGTACACCCCGACGCCGGGGTCGGGACCCGTCTTGATGCCTTCGAAGCTTTCCGAGTCGTAGTGCTCGGTTTCCCAGGCGGTCCCGGTCGGGTCGCCGTCTTTGACCAGTTCGACCTTGCTGCCGATCTCTTCGCCGTCGCCCTGCGGGTCGTAGTCGGTCGCCGAGGAGATGGGCACCGACTTGCCGCTGCCCTTCTCGCCCCCGCCGCCTCCGAAGCTCCCGTTCGAGATCAGCTGCACGGCAAGCAGCGTGCCTCCGCCGACCAGCAGCAGGGTGACGATTGCCCCCCAGGACCAGCGAGCGCGGGCCGACAGCTTGCGCTTCGGAGGGGGCACCGCGTCGAGCACGCTCGTCGCCTCCCCAGAGGTCGAGCCCGCCCGGGCCGCCTCGACCTCCAGCGCCGTCTCGAGGTCGTCGACCATCTCGTCGATGTGCTGGTAGCGCTCAGCCGGGTTCTTGGTGGTTGCCCGCTCGACCACCAGGGCCACCGCGGCGGAGAGCTCCGGACGGCGCCGCTGTACGTCAGGCAGTTCCTCGTTGACGTGCTTCATCGCGACGCCGACCTGGCTTTCGGCGTGGAACGGGACCTGGCCGACGAGCATCTCGTAGAGGACCACGCCCAGCGAGTAGATGTCCGAGCGGGGGTCGACGTCGCGTCCCATCGCCTGCTCGGGGGCGACGTAATCGGTGGTGCCGAGAACGCGGCCCGTCGCGGTCACGCCGTCCTGTTCGAGCTGGCGGGAGATGCCGAAGTCGGTCAGTTTGGCCCGCCCCTCCTCGTCGATCAGGACGTTCTGCGGCTTGATGTCGCGGTGCACCATCTGGCGGGCATGGGCGACGGCGAGACCGCGTGCGATCTCGATCGCATAGGCGATCGCCTCCTGGCTGTCGAGCTCGCCGACCCGCGAGATCCGCTGCTTGAGCGTCTCGCCCTTGACGTACTCGAAGACGATGTAGGGGTGCCCTCCGTCCTCGCCCGCGTCGATCACCGAGACGACGTTGGGATGGGTGAGCTTGGCGACCGCCCGCGCCTCCTGCCGGAAGCGCTGGAGCTGGTCGGCCTGCTCGGACATCTCGCGGTGCATCACCTTCACCGCGACCGGCCGGTCGAGTGTCTCGTCGCGGGCCAGGTAGACGGTCGACATCCCGCCGCTGCCCAGCTTGGCCTCCAGCCGGTAGCGACCGGAGAGCACCGTGCCGATCATCGAGCTTGAGGAGCGGGTGTCCATCTAGAAGTCCATATTGTCGGGCACGCTCACCCTCTGGCTTCGCCCCAACCCGCCCCTCGCCTTCCTTTGGGCGGGTGTGCCCGCCCAAAGGAAGGCTCTGCCGTGTGGGCAGCGAAGCGCCTGGGCGCTGCCGAACGTGCGCGGAACCGGCCAGTGGATCTCCCCGAACGTTCCACCCGAAACCCTGAGCCGATGCTGCGATCACCAGCTCGACCTCGAGCCTCGGGCACGTGCTGAGCCCCACCGCCGTCACGCTGGGCGATATATCGCTGCCTGTGGCCCATAAGTCGCCCGGCGCTGGGAATTCCCCTGAAATCCTTCTACACCGGGCGATATATCGCCGCAGGTGTGTATCCGGTTGGCTCAGAGCTGCCCGGCCCAACGCGCCGCTCAGGCCACACCGCTCAAGGCCGAGCGGTCCATCCGTTCCCGACCATCCCCGCCTCTTTCGTCACTGAGCTTGAAATCCCAAGCCCTCTGGCTCTCTGACGAGAAGCGCGGAGATGGCCACGGGACCCAAGAGAACACCTCGTTGACCGATGGAGATCCCCGGACCCGAAACGCATCCCTCATTGATTTATGAGAGAGACAGCCCCTCCCTGTTTGCCCTCCACACCTGCAAGTAGGAGGGCAAACAGGGAGGGGGCCGCAGGGCCCAGGCGGCTAGGGCTGTACGGGTGTCGTTTCGCGAGGTGTGGCCCAAACGCAGCGGACACGAGCTCCGTTCGCTCTTTGTGTCGCAGAGCGGTACAAATGACGAACGGAGCGGCTGGGGGGCCTGGGCAAAGCGGATGCGCAGCATCGCCGCCTGTGGCCCAAAGATCGCCCGCCGTGAGGACTTCCCCTGAGATCCTTCGACTCCGGGCGATATATCGCCGCCTGTGGCCCATAACTCGCCCGGCGTCCCAGGTGTGCGCCTTCCTCTGTCCTCGGAGATGGAGGCGCTGCCGGTGCAAGAGAGTGCGGGTGCTGTCGGAGCGGTGGGCCGGTTTCCGGTCGAACGTTTCGGGGAGGTCCTAGGCGCGGCGCGCGGCGGCCGGCCAGCCATCGGGGCAGGCGACGGTGCCGGGACCAGCCGTTGCGACCCCGACCCGCTGCGCCTGCGGGTAATGCGCGCGGAGCAGCTCCAGCGCCTCCTCCTCGTCGCCTCGCGCGACGACGCAGCAGAAGCCACAGCCGAGGTTGAAGACCTCGCGCATCTCCGCGTCGCTGACCGAGTGCCGTTCCTGGATCAGCTCGAATATCGGCGGCACCGGCAGCGGCTCGTCGATCAGGTAGCCGACGTCCGCGGTCAGGCGGAGCAGGTTGTCGAATCCCTGCGAGGTGATGTGAGCCAGCCCGCGCACGTCGACGCCGGATCGCAGCAGCTCCATCACCGGCTTGACGTAGATCTCGGTCGGCTCGAGCAGTACCTCCCCAAGTGGCCGCCCCAGGCGGTCCTCCGGATCCTCGTCGAGCGGAATCCCCTCCAATGCCGCCCGCGCGAGCGTGTAGCCGTTTGAGTGGATGCCCGAGGAGGGCAGCCCGACGATCGCGTCGCCGGGCTCGACGCGGGCGCCGTCGACGATCGAATCGAGCGCAACCGTGCCGAAGCAGGCACCGGCGATGTCGAAGCCGCGCACCATGTCGCCGAGCTGGGCGAGCTCGCCGCCGGGAATCTCGATTTCGGCGAGTTGCGCGCCCCGCGCCAGCCCGGCGCCGATTTCGGCGCAGACACCGACGTCGGCCTTCTCGATCGCCACGTAGTCGAGCATCGCCAGCGGCTCGGCGCCGACGCAGATCACGTCGTTCACGTTCATCGCCACGCAGTCGATCCCGACCGTGTCAAAGCGGCCGAGCTGCTCGGCGACCAGCAGCTTCGTCCCGACCCCGTCGGTGGAGAGAGCGATGCCGGTCCGCTCGTCCAACCGCACGACGCTGGCGTAGTGGCCGGGCAGCGGCACCTGCCGCGACGGTCGTTGCAGCTCGATCGCCGCGAGCGATCCGACCAGGGCCGCGACGGCCGAGTCCGCAGCTCCCTGGTCGACTCCCGCCCTCGCGTACGCGTCGCCCTCGTTCACGGTTCCGATTCAACACCAAGGCGCGGTCGCACGCCGCGCCGCGAGGTCGCCGCCCCGGCGCTGCCGGCCCCGGAGCCTCCGACCTCGCTCAGCGCCGCGCAGAGTTTCGGCTGGCCCGGCGAAGAAGCTCCGCACACCCTCGACGAGGCCCGCGTCGGTGCCGCCGAATTCGGCGAAGATAGTTTGTCCCAACTGGAGCGATCTATCTGGGAGGTTGACGTGCCGGAGGCGAGCTTGTCGGCGGGGACGATTCACTACGACGACAGCGGCGGCGAGGGACCGCCTCTGGTCCTCCTGCACGGCCTGGCGATGGACGGCCGCCTCTGGAAGGACGTCATCCCGCGACTCGCCCCGGAGATTCGCTGCATCGCGCCGACCCTTCCATTGGGCTCTCATCGCGAGCCGATGCTCCCCGCCGCCGACCTTTCCCTGCGTGGCCTCGGTCGCCTCGTCGCCGAGTTCATCGAGAGCCTGGAGGTGGCCGGTGTCACCCTCTGCTTCAGCGACTGGTCTGGGGCCCAGCCGATGGCCGCCGACGGCCTGCTGGAGCGGGTCGACGCTCTGATTCTCGTCTCCTGCGAGACGGAGGGCAACTACCCGCCCGGCCTGGCGGGCCGGGCAGCGGCGATGTCCGCGCGCCTGCCGGGCGGCCTCTCCCTCACGCGCCAGATGCTGCTCAGCCCGTGGACCAGGCGGTTGCCGTTCGTCTACGGCCAGATGAGCAAGCGCGGTGTGCCGGACGACCTGATGCGCGAATGGCTGCAGCCGCTGCGCCGAGCCGAGATCCGCCGCGACGTCCGCAAGTACGTCGGCGATGTCGGGCGGGGCAGGAGGGACATGGCCGCGGCGACCGCGTCCCTGTCTCGCTTCGAGCGCCCGGTCCTCGTCGCCTGGGACAGCGAGGGATCGATGATGCCGGGCGAGCACGGCCGCAAGCTCGCCGTGGACTTCCCCAACGGCCGCCTGGTGGAAATCGCCGACAGCTACACGCTGATCCCGATCGACCAGCCCGTCCGGCTCGCCGATGAGATGCGGAAGTTCATTTCGGAGGGCGCGTCCAGTAGATGATCGATCCTCGGAACCCCGAAGGAGCGTGTCAAGGAAGGGTCTGGGAGACCAATCGAACGCCTCGACGATCGATGAGAGGGTCAGCCTCTCCCTGCTTGCAGGCGTGGAGGGCAAACGGGGGCGGTGGTGGTGGGTTAATCGTCTGAGCGCCGCAGCTTGACCAGCACCGCGACGGCGAGACCGACACGGTAGGCGGCGTAGGGCCAGAGCGCCCGGTCGCGCTCAACGAGGTTGATGAGGCGCTGAGAGGTGAGTGTGGAGGCGAAGGAGGCGGCGACCCCGATCGCCATCGACCGGCGCAGCTCAGGAGAGGCTCCCCGCCGCCTCAGCCGCACGCCCTTGAGCGCCACGGCCCCGACGATGATCGGCAGGGCGATCGTGCGCGAGAGGAGGTTGGCCTGATCGCGGGAGAAGCGACGCCAGCGAGCCGCGGCCAGGGTAACCCCGTTGCGCGATACGCCCGGCGCCAGCGCGGCCGCCTGCGCGATCCCCAGCACCAGCCCATCCGCGGCGTCGGCGTCGCCACGTCCCCGGTCCTGCGGCCGGGTGTCGGCGGCGAGCATCGCCGCGGCGCCGGCGAGCAGACCGATTGCCGTTGCCCTGGGACCGCCCAGGCGCCGCTCGATCGGTCGCTCGAGCGTGTAGCCGACCGCCGCCGCCGGCAGGAATGAGAGGCCGAGGACGAGAGCGCGCCGCCCGTCGAAGGAGCGCAGCTCTTCGCCGATCATCCGCCGCTGGCCGATCAGCAGCGCCGCCGCGGCGCCGGCGTGCAGAGCCACCTCAAAGCTCTTGCGGACCTCCGGGTCGTGTTCGTCCCAGCGCCAGCCCGCGAGCCATGGGATGAGGACGATATGGGCCGAGCTGGAGACGGGCAGCAACTCCGTGGGTCCCTGGACGAGTCCGAGCGCCAGCGCCCGGCGATTCGGGATCCTGCCGTCGGCCGAACCGCTCAGAGGGACTCCGCACTACCGGCTGGCTCGGGGCGAGCCTCTGCGCCGTCGGTGGGCGCCGTCGGCTCGCCGCCCGAACCCTCGCGCCGCCTGCGCACCAGCGCGTAGACGATCAGGGCGACGATGCCGGCCCCCACCAGGTAGTCGAACACCTGCAGGTGGTTGCGCCACTGCTCCCAGTTGTCACCAACCGCTCGACCGAGTAGGCCGAAGCCGAGCACCCACGGCAGCGAGCCCAGCGCGGTCAGCCAGCTGAACCGCCAGAAGGGCATCTTCGCGACCCCGGCCGGCAGCGAGATGAAGGCGCGCACGAGCGGCAGCAGGCGTGCGACGAAGACCGTGGCATCGCCGTGCCGCGTGAACCAGCGGTCGACCCAGGCCAGCCGCGCGGGGTTGAGATGGATGAAGCGGTTCTTCTCCAGCAGATCGATCCGGCCGTAGTAGCCGATCGCGTAGGTCACCCAGGAGCCGGCCATGTTTCCCGCCAGCCCCGCCAGCGTTATGCCGATCAGGGTCTGGTCGCCGCTGGAGACGTTGAAGCCGCCGAAGAGCATCACCGCCTCGCTTGGAATCGGGATGCAGGCGCTGCCGGCGGCCATCAGCAGAAAGATCCCGGCCAGGCCGGTGCTGTTGATCACGTTGACGCAGAAGTCGACCAGCGGGCCGGTGATGTCAGCGGAGACGATCAGCATGCGCGAAACGCGGATTGTAGGCAGGAAGCTGAGTAGCAACTAAACTCGACCGGTCCTGATGCATCGGTTGAACCATCCCGTCTATCGCAATCGGGCCATGCAGGTGGTGGCCGATGCGCTGCTTGTCGCGCTCGCCTTCTACCTCGCCTTCCGGCTGCGCTTCCTCGACGAATCGGGCATGCCGCACCGCTACATGGTGCTGTTCACGCAGTCGGTCGCCTTCGTCGCGCTGGGCAAGGTCACCGTCTTCGCCGCCTTTGGCCTTTACCAGAAGTGGTGGCGCTACGTGAGCGGCCGGGACTTCCTGACGATCGTTCGGGCGGTCGCCGTCGCCAGCGGTCTCCTCCTCGTCTTCTTCACGGTGTTGAAGCCCTTCGCGACCGGCCTGCCGCGCTCGGTTGCCGTGATGGATTTCGTGCTCACGCTGCTCGCGATCGCGGGCGCGAGGCTCGCCGTGCGGCTGATCGTCGAGCGTCCCTCCTACGGCCATCGCCTCCCGCGCCACCAGGTGCTGGTGATCGGCGCCGGCTCGGGCGGTCAGATGGTCGTTCGCGAGCTTCAGCTCAACCCCAACCTCGGCGCGACGGCGATCGGCTTCGTCGACGACGACCCGCGCAAGCGGGGGATGCGGATGCTGGGCCTGAAGGTCCTCGGGTCGACCGAGGAAATCGCGCAGATCCTCGACGAGACCGAGCCGGACGAGGCGGTGATCGCGATCCCCTCGGCACCGGGGACGCTGCGCGCCAAGGTCGTCGCGGCCTGTCGCGAGCGCCAGATCCGCGTCCGGACGCTGCCGACCGTCTTCGAGCTTCTGCGCGGCGGTGTGCAGCTCAACAAGCAGCTCCGCGACGTCCAGGTGGAGGACGTGCTGGGACGCGATCCGATCGTCGTCGAGCTGGATCGCGTCGGCGCCTACCTACATGACCGCATCGTCTTGGTGACCGGGGCGGGAGGCTCGATCGGCTCCGAGCTGTGTCGGCAGATCGCCCGCGTCGGCCCGCGGCTGCTCGTTGTCCTCGACCACGCCGAGGACAACCTCTTCCAGATCGACCGCGAGCTTGTCGAGGAGCGCCATTTCACGAGCGTCGAGGCCGTGCTGGCCGACTGCAAGGAGCCGCACCGGATGCTCGAGACCATGCAGCGCTTCAAGCCCGCGGTCGTCTTTCACGCCGCCGCCTACAAGCACGTGCCGTTGATGGAGGCCAACCCGTTGGAGGCCGTTCGCAACAACGCGATCGCGACCCGGATCGCCGCCGAGACGGCCGCCGCGTCCGGCGTCGAGCGCTTCGTCCTGATCTCCACCGACAAGGCGGTCAACCCGCAGACGGTGATGGGCGCCTCGAAGGCGATGGCCGAGTGGATCGTCGAGACGGCCGGCCACAAGCATCCCGGGACCCGCTTCACGAGCGTTCGCTTCGGCAACGTGCTCGCCTCCTCGGGCAGCGTGGTGCCGATCTTTCGCAATCAGATTGAGCGCGGCGGCCCGGTCACAGTCACCCATCCGGATATGGCTCGCTACTTCATGACGATCCCCGAGGCGGTGCAGCTGGTGATCAGGGCCGGCGATATCGGCGCCGGGCGCGGCGAAGTCTTCGTCCTCGACATGGGGGAGCCGGTGAAGATCGTCGACCTGGCCCAAAACATGATCCACCTCGCCGGCTACGAGCCGGAGACGGACATCGCGATCGAGTTCACGAAGCCGCGGCCGGGGGAGAAGCTGCGCGAGGAGCTGTTTGGCGTCGGCGAGGTCTCGCGGGCGACCGCCGCGAAGCGCATCAGTCGCGCCGTCCGAGACACGCCGCTCGACCCGGAGTGGGTCGAGTCGACGCTCAACTCGCTTGAGCACCTTGTCATGGCGGGCGATGAGGCCAACCTGGCGGAACGGGTGGTCGAACTCATCACCGGAGTGGCCGCCACGCCGCAGGCCGGGACGGTGGAGCAGCGTCCCCCGGCCGTATAGGGACATCCAGAGCGCCTCTCCGAAGCCGCCTTTCGAGCTCCCTCACGTCCCGAAGCGCCCGCGGAAGCCGCGCGGCCCAATATCCTGCGACGGCTCATGGAGTTAGTGAAAGAAATCGGCGCCTTCGCCGGCCTGGTCGCGTTCCTGGGCCTCGCTCTCCTTGCCCTGCTGTCATTCACCCAGGGCCGCGACATTCGCCGCCTCCGAGAGTGGGCCGGATCGGCGCCCGAGCGCGATGCCGACCGCAAGGAGGCGACGTCGGCGGCGGCGGCACAGCGTGCCGAGGAGATGCGCAGGTTGGAGAGGGAGCGCGAAGCCGAGCGCGAGACGACGGAGCTTCGAGAGAGCCGCCGCGGCCGACGTCAGCCGGGGCAGTCAGAGCTCACCCGGTCCGAGCGGCTGCGCGAGAGTTTCGCCAACCTTGGGGCGCGGCTCGCCGAGCCGCGCTACCTCGTGGCGATCTTCATCGCCGCTCTGGTCGTCGGGGGCGGCGTCGCCTACGGGGTACTGCACGGCTTCGGAAGCGGCCAGGGAGGCAAGGCGGGCCGCCACGCCGCGGCGAAGATGAAG
The DNA here is from genome assembly GCA_963747765.1 of uncultured Solirubrobacterales bacterium. Taxonomy (GTDB): domain Bacteria; phylum Actinomycetota; class Thermoleophilia; order Solirubrobacterales; family 70-9; genus VRUE01. Next base: position 307,714 of record CAVVGH010000001.1, read on the forward strand.
CCGGGGGAAATCGAGGTCACCGTGCTCAACGGAACCGCGGTGGCGGGGCTGGCTGCCCGGTACGGCGACAAGGTCGAGCACAAGGGCTTCAAGCTCGGCGCCGTGACCAACAGCGCCTCGAGCTTCGAAAGCAGCGTGATCATGTACAGGCTGGGCAACGCGCCGGAGGCGCGGCGCGTCGGACGCCTGCTGGGGATCTCGAGGGTGCGGCCAATGACCCGGGACATCGCGGCGGTGTCGGCCGGCGCGGCGGTCTCGGTGGTCATCGGCGAGGACAATGCCTCGTCGACGGGCTAGCGCGTCCACGGCCGTCTTTGCGCTGCTCGTCCTGGCCGCGATAGCGGCCTTCGCCGTTGCACAGCGGCTGAAGCGCGACCCGCTCGTTCTCGACCATGTCACCTTTGGCGTGCCGGCCAGCCGCTCCTTCACGCCAAACCACGACTGCCGTTTCGACAGCATCCGGATTCGATTTCGGGTGACGCGCTCCGATCGCGCCGACGTGCAGGTCGTCAAGCCGGGGGGAAGCTCGCGGTCACCCTCGCGCGCGACGTCTACCTGAAGCGCTATCGCTTCTTCACCTTCTACTGGGACGGGCGACGTCGCGAGCAGGGGGTTGCCACACCCGGCCGCTACAAGCTGCGGGTCAAGCTGCTCGGCCAGGAACGGACCCTCGTCCCGAGCGGCGTGATGCGCCTGCACCTGGCCCCCCGTCGCCCGACGGCCCGGTGCGAGGGGGCGGGGAGCCGGGAATGAGCGCCGGCAAGGCGAGGCGCACCGATGACTGATGCCCTGGCGGTCGCCGGGATCGTGGCCGCAGCCGCAGCCGCGGCTGCCTCGATCCTGCTTGCCCCGGGCCGCGCCCGGTCGGCGGCGATGCTGCTCGCGCTGGTCCTCTTCCCCGCGCTGATTCTCGGCGACCAGTGGCACTCGGCCCAGATCGAAGACCTGCGCCACGAACCGGTTGGCCTGATTGTCCTCTCCCTGGCGGCGCTGACCGTCGCGGTGTCGCTCTTGGCCGTCGCGTTCCGCCGCTGGCCGCTCGTGCTTCCGCTCGCGATCGTGGCGTCACTGCCCTTTCGTATCCCGTTGCATGCCGGCGGCGACACGGCGAACCTGCTCGTGCCGCTCTATCTGGCCATCGCCGCGGGTGTCTTGTCGACGTCCGTCCGTGAGTGGCTCTCGAGGGGAGAGGGTGGGGGTGGTGTCCAGGCCGGCGCAGCGTTACGTCATTCGCCTCCCCGGGGCACCGAGAGCCGCCTCGTCAGCTGGCGAAGGACCCAGCGCCCGTCTGGGCACCCCCACCCTCTCCCTCTGATACTCGCCATCGTCGTCGTCCTCTACGCGCTGCAGGCGCTCTACTCGCCGGACTTCTCCAAGAGCCTGCAGAACTTCTGCTTCTTCTTCGTCCCGTTCTCGCTGGTCTACGCCCTGATGCGCGACGTCGACTGGAACCGCAGGCTGTTGACTGCCGTCCTTTGGGTTCTCGCCCTGGAGGCGGTCGCGTTCGTCTTCGTCGGCTCCGTCGAGTACGTCACGCGAAGCCTGTTCTGGAACGCCCAGGTGATCCGCGCGAACGAGTTCCACACCTACTTCCGGGTCAACTCGGTTTTCTGGGACCCCAACATCTACGGTCGCTATCTGGCGCTGGTGATCGTAGTTGCGACGTCGCCGCTGCTCTGGGCCAGGGAGCGCGGCACCGTGGCGCTGCTGACCGGCCTGGTCGCCGTCTTGTGGCTGGGGCTGGCACCGACCTTCTCGCAGTCGAGCTTCGCCGCGCTGCTCGGCGGCCTGGCCGTTCTTGCCGCGCTGCGTTGGAGCTGGCGCTGGACCCTGGCTGTCGTTGGCGTCGCGGTCGCTCTCGGGACGCTGACGATCAATCCGGGGCGGATCAACGGTGAGACCAGCGGCCGCGCCGACCTGGTCTCCGGTGGCGTCGAGCTCTTCGCCAGGCGCTCGGTTTGGGGATACGGCGCCGGCTCCTTCCCAGCCGCCTACCGCGAACACGTCGCAACCCGGAAGGCGCCGGTTTCCATCTCCCACACCGAGCCGGTCACCGTCGCCGCCGAGCAGGGCCTGATCGGCCTCGCCGCCTACGCAGCCCTGCTCCTCGCCGCTCTCTGGACGATGGGAAGGGGGATGCTGCGTGGGGAGGACTCTGCGACGAGCGGCAACGGGAGGCCCGGGACTCGGTTCATCGGACGCGCCGCGGTGCTGGCGGCCTTCGCCGCGCTGCTGGTCCACACCATGGCGTACGCCGGCTTCTACGAGGACCCGATCACCTGGGTCCTGCTGGCCGCGGCCGTCTCGCTTGGCGCCGCGCCGGCGATCCGCGCTTCCACTTAGGCTCCCTTCGTGTCGGGATACCTCCGCCGCCTCGCGACGACCGGCGCCGCCTACACCGCGGCGAGCATCCTCTCGAAGCTCATCGCGGTCGCCCTGCTGCCGCTCTACACGCGCTACCTGACGCCGGCCGACTACGGCGCGGCCGAGGTGATGTTCGCGGCCGTCGTTTCGGCCAGCATCGTGGTCCGCTTCGGCACGATCGAGGCGCTGATGCGCTTCTACTACAAGGACGGCGAGGATCCAGCGCGGGTCGTCTCGACGTCCTTTGCGGCTCTGTTCTGGCTTTCAACCGCGGCGGCGCTGATTGCGCTTCCCTTCGCGCGGCCGATCTCCGAAGCCCTCCTCGATCGTCCCGCTCCCGACCTCGCTCGGATCGCGATCGGCGGCCTTTGGGTGCTGACCCTGCACGAGTACCTGCTGACCCTCTTCCGGCTCGAGGAGCGCGCCCGTGCCTTCTTCAGCGTGACGATCGCCAACGTGGTGGTGGCGATCGCGCTGACCGTCGTCCTGGTGGTTGGTCAGGGCGAGGGCGCGCGCGGCCTTCTCCTCGGCAGTTACGCAAGCGGCGCCGCGTTCGTGCTGGGGCTGATCGTCGTTCACCGGCGACGCCTTTCCCTCTGGGTCGATGGCGCTGTGCTGAGACGGCTGATGCGCTTTGGGCTGCCGACGATGCCGGCCGAGCTGACCCTCTACCTGCTCAACTTCGTCGACAGGATCATCATCGTCCGCACGGTGGGTCTTGCCGAGGCCGGCCTCTACTCGCTTGCGGTCAAGTTCGCGCAGGCAATCAACGTGATCGTCCGCGGATTCCAGCTTGCCTGGCCGCCGCTCGCCTACTCGATCCGCAACGACGACGAGGCGCGCCGCGCCTACGCCGCGATTGTCACCTGGTTCATCGCCGGCTGCGCCTTCCTGGTCACCGGCATGTGGCTCCTGTCCCGCTGGATCGTCCGCGCCCTGGCGGCGCCGGAGTTCTTTGGCTCCTACGAAGCGATTGGCCTGATCGCCACCGGCGTCACGCTCTACGCGCTCTACATGGTGCTGGTCGTGATCCTCGGCCGCACCGGCCGCACCGAGCTGAACCTTCCCGCGACGGTGACGGCGTTGATCGCCAACATCGTCCTCAACCTCCTGCTCGTCCCTCCGCTGGGAATCGTCGGCGCGGGCATCGCCCTGGTCGCCTCCTACCTTGTCGTGGTCGCGCTCATGTACGTGTTCACGCAGCGCCTCTTCCCGGTTCCCTACGAATGGCGGCGCCTGGCCAGGGTCGCCGTCGTCTCAGCCGCCCTGGTTGCGCTCGGCGAGTGGCTCGCTCCCACCGCGGGCGCCGCCGGCTGCGCCGCCCGCTTTGCGCTCTGGCTCCTCTACCCCGGGGCACTTCTGCTCAGCGGCTTCTTCAACGCCGAAGAGCGCCGCTGGCTATCGACCCTGCGCCATCCCGCCGAGCAGCTCCGCCGGCTGCTCCTCGCCCTTCGCCCCGGCCCGGCCGCCGTCGACGCTCAGCTCCCCGAGGCGCTCGAGGCCGAGCTCATGGACGAGGACTCCCGAACGCAGTGACGCAGGGCACCGGCTGACCCTCTTACGGGCCGTCAGGGAAGGTTGACCTTCGGGACCCGCTGCCCTCGTCTCGCCGCCTCCGCCTTCAATCGCGGGGCCGGGCGGCGACCCGTGGGCCTTGCGAAGCTTCACGCAGGCCCTCGCCGCGCTTGGGGAAGAGGGCCTGGCGGGCGTGGGCCCGGTAGATGCGAGCGGGTTGATTGGGGAGAACGGGGGCGGCGAGGGCGCGGAGGGCGTAGGACCAGGCCGTGAGGAGGCGGACGGCGAAGGCTGCCGGGCGGGAGTGGTGCTTGCGCATGTAGAGGTCGCGGTTGCGGTGGAATTCGACGATGCGGGGGAGGCCGGCGGAGAGATCGGTCGAGAGCTGGTCGTGGTGAATGGCCCTCGCGCCGGGGACGAAGACGGTCTTCCAGCCGGCGCCGGCGAGCCGCTTGCAGAAGTCACACTCGTCGTAGTAGACGAAGAAGTCGGGGTCGAGGTAGCCGACCTCTTCGGCGGCCTTGCGGCGCACCATCAGGGCGCTCGACTGCGCCCAGTCGACCTTGCGGGTCTCGCTGCCCCTGCTCTGGACCGTGAGGAGGCGGTGCAGGAAGAGGGCCCCGACCAGGGCCGTCATCACACCGGGGAAGCGCCAGGCGCAGGGAACCGGCTGGCCTTGGGAGCTCAGGAGCTGCGCCCCCGCCGCGCCGGCGCTCGGGTCGTCGTCGAGCGCCGCGATCAGGAATGCAGGTGCTCTGAGCTGCAGCTCAGAGTCCTCGTTGAGGAGCAGGCAGTAGTCGCCCTTCGCCTCCCGCAGAAGCGTCGAGTCGTTCGCGGCCTTGCCCGCCCGCTCCCTTCGCTCCAGCAGGCGGATGGCGCCTCCCCGCGCCCGCACCGCCTCGGCCGATCCGTCGGTCGAGGCGTTGTCGAGAACGAGGATCTCGCGCTCGAAGCCGGCGGGGTGGACGCGCTCGATCGCGTCCAGGCAGGCGAGCAGATGCTCGCGGCCGTTCGTGTTCACGATGCAGTAGGAGAGCGCCGGCGCCAAGGCCACCACGATAATCGGCCCCGATGCACGTGCAGCTGGTGGACCCGTCGGCGTTCACACCGCCCTACGACCGCGCGCTTGCGGCGGCGCTGGCGCGCGCCGGTGTCGAGGTGGAGCTGCTGACGAGCCACTTCCTCTACGGCCCGGTTCCCGAGGCCGAGGGCTACAGGGCCTCGGAGACCTTCTACCGGCGCAGCTCCGCGCGCGGTCTCGATGCTCCGGGCCGGCGTGCTTTCAAGCTTGCCGAGCACGTCGGGGACATGCTGCGCTTCCGGCGGGCGGCGGACGCCGACGTCGTCCACTACCAGTGGCTGACCGTGCCCGCGCTCGACATCCGGCTCCTGCCGAAGCTTCGTCCCCGCCTGATGACCGCGCACTACATCCTGCCGCCGTGCCCGAGCCGGCGCCAGGTCGCGACGGCCCGGCGTGTCTTCGGCAGCATGGACGCTGTCGTCGCGCACTCCGAGGCCGGCGCACGGCAGCTGCGACGGGAGGCGGGAGTGGACGCCGGCCGAATCCACGTGATCCCTCACGGCGCATTCGACTACCTGACCCGGATGCCGAACGAGAAGCGACTTCCTCGCGAGTTGGAGGGGGCGTCCGGGTCGGTGATCCTCTTCTTCGGCCTGCTGCGCCCCTACAAGGGGCTCGACACGTTGCTCGATGCGTTCCGCCGCGTCGAGGGCGCCGAGCTGTGGATCGTCGGCAACCCCCGCATGGACCTTGCCCCCCTGCACCGCGCTGCCGCCGAGGCGGCGGGCACGGTGCGCTTCGTCACCCGCTTCGTCGAGGACGCGGAGATCCCGCCGATCTTCCGCCGCGCCGACGTCGTCGTCCTGCCCTATCGCGACGCCGAGCACTCCGGTGTCCTCTACACCGGGCTGGCGTTCGGCAAGGCGATGATCGTCTCCGCGGTCGGCGGCTTCGGCGAGCTGGCGCGAGAGGGTCTGGCGCGATTGGTCCCGCCCGGCGATCCGGCGGAGCTTGGTCGCGCGCTCGAGGAGCTCGTGGCCGACCGCGCCGCGCGCGCCGAGCTGGGCGACGCCGCCGCCCGGGCCGCGGCGGGCCCCTATTCCTGGGAGCGGATCGCGCAGCAGACTCGCACGCTCTACGAGGAGCTGCTGGAGGCGCGGGGATGATCGCCGTCGCGCTGGTCTTCTGGCTCTCGGTGGGCTCGATCCTCTACACGCACCTGGGCTACCCGATCGCGTTGCGGGCCCTGCTGGCCCTCCGCCGCCGCCCAACGCTCAGCCCCGGAACCTGGGAGGAGCCGCCCCGCGTCTCGCTGATCGTCGCGGCCCACGACGAGGAGCAGGTGATTGCCGAGAAGATCGCAAACGCCCTCGCCCTCGACTACCCACGGGACCGGCTCGAGCTGATTGTCGCCTCGGATGGCTCGGCCGACGCCACCGTCGAGCGGGCGAGCGCCGCCGGGGCCGATCTCGTCCTCGATCTGCCGCGGGGCGGCAAGAGCGCGACGCAGAACGCCGCTGCCCGGGCCGCCGGCGGCGAGATCCTCGCCTTCTCGGACGCCAACAGCTCCTGGGCGCGCGACGCGCTGCGCCACCTGGTCGAGCCGTTTGCCGACCCGAGCGTCGGCTACGTATGTGGCCAGGTCCGCTTCGTCGACCAGGGGGGCGACAACGTCGAGGGCTCCTACTGGCGCTATGAGATGGCCGTGCGGGAGATGGAGTCCGGTCTGGGCGGGGTCACCGCCGGCAACGGGGCGATCTACGCGGTGCGCGCCAGCTCCTACGTTCCCCTGTCGCCCTCGGGCAGCCACGACCTCTCGTTCCCGTTCCTGCTCGCCAAGCGGGGCCAGCTATCGCTGTATGTGCCCTGGGCCCGCGCGGAGGAGAAGATGGTGCCGACTCTGCGCGGCGAGGTGGCGCGCAAACAGCGGATGATGCGCGGGCTGTGGGACATCGTCGTGGGGGAAGGGATGCTGCGCCCGGGCGGTTACTCGCCGCTCTACGCGTTCGAGATCGCCTCCCACCGCTTGCTGCGCTACCTGACCCCTCTCCTGCACGCTCTCGCGTTCGTCCTCAACCCGTTCCTGCTTGGGGACAGCTGGATCTACACGGTGACCTTCGCCGCTCAGCTGGCCTTCTACGGAGGCGCCTGGCTGGGCCGGTGGGTGCCCTGGGCTCCCCTGCGCGCCGCCCACTACTACGTCCTGACCACTGCCTCGATTGCAGTCGGGCTGGCCGACCGGGTGCGACACGGCCCCCCCGCGGCCTGGGAGAAGGCGGAGGGAACGAGATGACCGCCGCCGATCGTTTGGCGCGCGCGCCGGCGTCCGGAGAGCACTGACCATGCCCCGCACCCTCGACATCCTGATCGCGGCGCTGGCGCTGGTCGTCCTTGCGCCAGTGCTGCTGGTGGCGGCGATCGCGATCAAGCTGGGAAGCCGCGGACCGGTCATCTACCGCCAGTGGCGCGTCGGCAGGGACGGCCGCGAGTTCGAGCTGTTGAAGTTGCGCACAATGGTGCAGGGCTCCGACCCGATCGGGGTCGGCACGGTGGTCGAGCGGGACGATGCTCGCGTCACGGCCGCCGGACGCGTCCTGCGTCGCACCTCCCTCGACGAGATCCCAAACCTGGTCAACGTCCTGCGCGGCGAGATGGCGATCGTCGGGCCGCGCCCCACGATCCCCGCTCAGGTGAAGGACTACACGCCACACCAGCACCGCCGGCACGAGGTGCGGCCCGGACTGACCGGCTGGGCACAGGTCCAGGGCCGCGCCGGCATCCCCTGGCCGGAGCGGATCGACCTGGACGTCGAGTACGTCGACCGGCGCAGTTTTGGGATCGATCTGCGCATCCTCGCCAAGACGACCTGGCTGCTCGTCACCGGCCACGGCCTCGCCCCCGACTAACCCCACCCGAACTGCATCAACTTGCCTATCTGGCAGCTTGAGAAGTTGATGCAGTTCGGGTGGGGTTGGGAGCGCGTAGGGTTTCGGGCGTGTCGAAGCGGGGCGACGTGCCAAAGCAAGCTGATGTGCCAAAGCAAGCTGATGTGCCAAAGCAAGCTGACGTGTCACTGCGGCGGTTTGAGTCCGGGGATGCCGAGGCCGTGCATCGCTGGTTCAACAACCCTGAGGCGACCAAGACGCTGATGGAGCAGCGGGGAAGCTTCTCGCTCGAGGAAGCCGAGGGCTGGGTGCGGCGGGCGATGGACGACGCGGGCGAGGACCGCAAGTACGCGATCGTTGTCGAGGGCTACGAGGAGCCGGTCGGGTTCACGGCGCTCTACGGTCTCTTCCGGCAGACGGCGCCCGAGCTTGGGGCGCTGATCGGAGACGACGTTCGCGGCAAGGGTGTGGGCCGTCGTGCCGAGGCGCTGACGATCGCCAAGGCCTTCGATGAGTTCGGAGCGCACCGCGTCTACGGGCGCATTCCGGCCCGCAACGAGGTGGCCAAGAAGACCGTTGCGGGGCTCGGCTGGAAGTACGAGGGGACAATGCGCGCCCACCTCAACCGGCCCGATGGCGTCGACGACTGCGAGGTCTGGGGCGTCCTCCCCGACGAGTTCCGCGCCGCGGCGGCGGACCTGCTGAGCGCCGGCGCGGACCGGGAGTCCGAGCCAGGTTCTTCGTGAGTGGCTTGACGCTCGCAGGCGATGCGGCACCGGTCGCCGAGTTGATCGAAGACCACGGCGTAGCTGCCGCCGGCGAGGAGTTCTTCCGTTCCCGCCCCTTCCTGGGGGCCGAGGGTGTGACCCATACCCTCCGCATCGACGCGCGGGACGGATTGCTCCTGACCCCGGTGATCGTGCGGGAGATTCCCGGCACAGACGCGAAGGACGCGATTTCGCCCTACGGCTATCCCGGGTTCTGCAGGACGGACAATGGCGACTCCGCCGGAATGCGGACAGCCGCGACGGCGCCGCTTGACCCCGCGACGGCGCCGCTTGACCCCGCGACGGCGCCGCTTGACCCCGCGACGGCGCCGCTTGACCCCGCGACGGCGCCGCTTGACCCCGCGACGGTGGACTTCATACCCACCGGGATGGTCAGCCTCTTCGTTCGCCACACGATCGGCGCCCCACCGCTGAGCGGGACGAGCGAGCGCAACATCGTCCAGATCGCGGACCCCGACCTGCCGCCGAAGACGCGCTCCAGCGACCGCAACCAGATCAACAAGAACCGCCGCAACGGCTATGAGGTGCGCATCGTTTCCGGTGTGGAGGCCTCGACCGCGGACCGCACCGGCTTCCGCGCCGCCTACGAGGAGACGATGCGCCGCGCCGCCGCGGCCGAGCGGTATTTCTTCGGTGACGCCTATTTCGATCGCATCCTCGACTCAGCCGCCGCCTGGCTCGCTGTGGCGCATGCTCCCGGGGGCGATGTCGCCGCCGCGTCGATTGCGGTGCGCAGCGACGGCTTCATCCACTACTACCTGAGTGGCAGCGCCGACGCCCACCTGCGCGACTCGCCGATGAAGAACGTGGTCGCTGCGCTGGTCGAGCTCTCGGCCGAGCAGGGGTTGCCCCTGAACCTCGGTGGCGGCATCTCCCGCGGCGACCGGCTCGAGGAGTTCAAGCGCGGCTTCGCCAACCGCGAAGAGCCATGGCACACCTCCGAGATCGTCTGCGACGCCGCCGCCTATTCGCGACTCAGCTCCGGCCGGGAAGCGGGCGATTTCTTCCCCGCCTACCGAGTCCCGCAGTAGGCTCGATGGCCGCGGTTGGCGGCCTTAGCTCTTCGGCTTGACGGGGGTCGGACCGACGATGCTGAAGGAGCTGACGGACTCGCCGCCGTAGCGTCCCCAGGTGGCCTTGCCGAAATCGCGGATCGCGTCGAGCGTTATCGCGCCTCTGTATTCGTCGCAGCCCAGCAGGTTGGTCCAGGTGGTGGCCGCCACCGCGTAGTTCATGTTGGAGTCGGGGAACAGCAGCGTTCCTCCGTACATCGTGTCGTAGAGGCCCTTCAGCGCCAGCTGGTCCTTCTCGGGCAGGTCGGGGCTGTACTGGATCGCCATCCGGCCGTGCTCGAGCGAGTGGAGAGTGAAGATTTCCCGCGGCATCTCGCTGTAGGCCCCGTCGGCCTGCTGGTAGGGCGCTTCGGCGTGCTTGCCGGAGGTTGGCGGATCGGTCTTGTAGTTCGGCGTCGACGACGACGGGGGGATGTGGTCGTGCCCCTCGTCCTTGAGGTGGAGGCGCAACAGGCAGCCGGCCTGCTTGGCGGCCCGCTTCAGGTTGGTGACCTTGACGGCCGCCGGCGTCGTTCCCGCTCCTTCGTCGAGCGCGACTCCGTTGGTCGACCCGGTTTCCTGGTTGATGTGCGCCGCGCCGCCGCTTCCGTCGCCTGAGGAGATGAGCGCGATCGCGATCCCCGCGAGCACCGCAAGGCCGATGACCCCGGCGGCGACGTAGACGATCAGGAGCCGCCGCCGGCCGGCCGTCGAATGCCCGGACTGGCGTTCCTCGCGAAGCTGTCGCAGCCGCTCTCGCTCTTCCTCCCTGCGATTGGCCACGGCCCTATCCTGTCACGACGGCGCGGCCGCCGTACCCGTTGCCGTTGTGGCTCGTTGCGCCCCTGCGCCGCCCCCAGGTCTCCTCGAGGAACGCCGCCAGCTCGTCGGTCAGTCGCTGCGGCATGATTCGCCACTCGAGAATCGAGTTCGCTTCGACAAGTCGCGCCTCGGGCAGCTCCTCGGCGAGCATCCCGGAGTCGCTGAACGGGTGCAGCGGGTCGCGCGGGTGCCCGACGATCAGCGCCGGACGGTCGATCCGACGCCGCTCCTCCCTGTGGGGCGCCGTCTCGCCGAGCAGCAGTCCCTCCAGCACTGCCAGCGACGGGCCGGGACGCCGGCGGATCCAGTCGAGTCCGATGTCGAGCAGGAAGTTGGTGCGGGGAACGATCGAGGCGAGTCGCGAGGTGACCTCGAACGCCGGCCGGCCGATCCGCAGGCCGAGCAGGATCGGAGTGAAGATCCCAGCCACCGCCGCCAGGGCGTTGTCGAGAACGGGCATCTCGATGAAGAGGCCCTCAGCCCGGTCGGGCTCGCGAACCGCGAGCTCGAGGGCGACGTTGGCGCCCAGGGAGGTGCCGCCGACCACCGCGGTCTGGAGCTCGAGGTGATCCAGCAGCGCGACGACCTGCCGCGCGAACAGCGGCATCGAGTAGAGGCGCAGATCCTCCGGTTGGTCGGAGTCGCCGTGGCCCAGCAGGTCGACGCAGATCACGCGGTTGCCGCGCTTGGCGAGTTGCGCGGCAAGCGGCCTGAACATGCGCCGGTTCATCAGCAGCCCGTGCACGAGGACGAGAGCCCGCTCTCCTTCACCGCGTTCCTCGTAGCGGATCCTGTGCCCCCGGTAGCGAAGCTCCCCCATGGCAGGAGTCAGTTTAGGCGCTTGGCGCCGCTCCCATTAGGCCCGGCTCATCTCCTCACGGGCTCGCTCCCAGGGTCGAGCCGCGCGCAGGGCGCTCAGCACAGCGCGGGTGGCCGGCGCCCGGTTCAGCGCGTAGAAGTGGATGCCCGGCGCGCCACCGATCAGCAGCTCGGCGCACTGCTGTGCCGCGTAGGCGACACCGAGCGCGAACTCGCTCTGCTCGTCCCCTTCGGCGGCCCGGAACGCCGCCTCGAGCCGGGGGGGAATCGCGGCGTCGCAGAGCTCGCAGATCCGCTTCGTCTGCGCAAAGCTCGTCACCGGGATCACCCCGGCGAGGATCGGGACGGCGATTCCCCTCTGGCGCGCCGCCGCGACGAAGTCGAAGTAGACCTGGTTGTCGAAGAAGAGCTGGGTGATCAGGAACGAGGCACCGGCTTCGACCTTCGTCTTCAGGTACGTGAGGTCGGTGTCGAGGTCGGGCGCCTCGGGGTGGACCTCCGGGAAGCAGGCGCCGCCGATCGCCAGGTCCCAGCCGGAGGCGATGAAGGCCGCCAGCTCCGCTGCGCTACCCAGTCCCCGCTCCGGCTGCACGAAGCCCTTCTGCCCGCGGGGCGGATCGCCGCGCAGCGCGAAGACGTTCTCGATGCCGGCGGCGTCGATCCGGTCGAGGGTTGTGGCCAACCCGTCGATCGTCTCGCCGACGCAGCTGAGGTGCGCCATCGTCTCGAAGCCCAGCTCGTCCTTGAGCGTCCGAGTGATCTCGACCGTTCCCTCGCGTGTCGAGCCGCCGGCTCCGTAGGTGACCGACACGAAGTCCGGCTCGAGCTCTCGCAGGGCGCGAGCTGTCGAGAACAGCTGCTCGGTTGCCTCCTCGGTCTTCGGTGGGAAGAACTCGACGGAAAAGATCGGCTGCTTTGAGGCGAGGATTTGATCGATGCGCATCCGCGCAGGGTAGCTGCGCGCGTTTCGCACGGTGGATTTGGGCCCCTCCCACAGGCATTGCAGGCACCGATGCGGCCCCGTCCCGCCCGGCGTCAAGGCCCCGTTCCCAGGGATCACCTGGCGTCAAGGCACCATTTCCCGGCGTTTTTCCCGTACTTTGCGGGATTGAAGTTCGGCGACCCCTGGCGGCGCCGGTTGGCAGGCGCTAAGTTCGTTTCTGCGACTGGCAGAGAGAGGCCCCACGAAAGCCAAGTGGGACACCATCTCGAAGGTGGCGTGAGGAGCTTCTACGCGCGAAGGCTACGTGCGAGGCAGGCTGCGAACGCCACCGCTGGTCGCTTTTTGTTGCCCGGCAGCGCAGGGGGATAGGGGGCGCGTTGCCCAGCGGAGGAAGTCAGGGGCGCGTTGCCCAGCGGAGGAAGTCAGGGGCGCGTTGCCCAGCGGAGGAAGTCAGGGGCGCGTTGCCCAGGGTTCTGTCTGACGGCGGCCGTATTTTCCAGCTCGCCATCGAGCGCCTGCCCTCTTTGGCCCGCGTACCGGGGCGCGTTTGTGGGAGCTGGCGTTGTTGGCTGTCCCGTGAGTCGCCAACAACTAGCCCGCCACTCCCATACTCTCTGCGCGATGGGAGACGAGTTGCGCTACGAGAGGGTTGGGGCGGCGGCGGTGCTTACCATCGACCGGCCCGAGCGGCGAAACGCGGTCGACAACGCGACGGCCAAGCTCTTCCGGGCCGGCTTGAAGGAGTTCGAGGCCGACGAGGGCGCACGCGTCCTGGTCCTCACCGGCGCCGGCGGAGAGGCGTTCTGCGCCGGTGCCGACCTGAAAGCGCTCGACCTCGACGTCGATCATCCAGAAGGTCCGATGGGCCCAACCCGCCGCACCCCGGCGAAGCCGGCGATCGCGGCGGTCGACGGCTGGTGCCTCGCCGGGGGAGTGGAGCTGGCCCTCTGGTGCGACATGCGGCTGGCAACGCCGCAATCGACGTTTGGCCTCTTCGAGCGCCGCTGGGGTGTCCCGCTGCTCGACGGTGGAACCCAGCGGCTGCCACGAGTGGTCGGCATGGGCCGGGCGCTGGAGCTGATCCTGACGGGCCGCCCGGTGGATGTCGAGGAGGCTCTCGGGATCGGCCTGATCAACGAGATAGTCGACCCCGGCAAGCATCTGGAGCGGGCGCTGGAGCTGGCCGAGAAGATCGCCTCCTTCCCGCAGGAGACGATGCTCGCCGATCGCCGCGGCGCGATCGAGGGCTTTGGCCTGCCGCTCGCCGAGGGGATCGAACTGGAGCACCGGCTTGGCCGCGAGGTGCTCGACGTCGCGGTCCGCGGCGCCGCTCGCTTCGCCTCGGGCGAGGGCCGTCACGGAGCGGGCGTCTAGGGCGTCGCTCCGGAGACGCGGCGCATCTCCTCTTCCGCTGCCTCGGAGCCGAGGTACGGCATCAGGACAGCGAATACGAGGTCCGGGAGCACCCGCTTCAGATCGGGCCCCCGCCCGGCGCGGATCTCGTCGAAGAGAATCGAGGCCACCCCGCCGATCGCGAAGCGCGCCGTGTCGGGCGGCAGTTCGCCGCCCTGGTCGGAGTAGGTTCGCCCTTCCTCGAGGAATGGGGTGAAGCGTCCCAGCGCCACGCGGTATCGCTCGCGGGCGCCGTCCCCAGCCGCGGTCACCTCGACCATCGCCAGGCGGGCGATGTCGGACTCGATCGACAGCAGCTCGACCAGGGCGCCCAGGCCGGCGGCGATCCGCTCCGGCCATGGTTCCCCGCCGCCGGCCTCGAAAGCGCTCGTCACATGTGCGACCAGGACGTCGATGATCGCGTCGTATGCCTCCAGGAAGCAGTCGTCCTTGTCCTCGAACAGCTCGTCGAAGGTGGCCCGCGAGACGCCGGCGAACTCGAGCACGTCGGCCACCGTCGTCGCCTCGTAGCCTTTGGCCGCCGCGACGCGCACCATCGCCTCCCGCAGGCGCTCGCGCTGCGAGCGGACGGCGTAGGCCGCCGGCAACCCGCGACGTCCGCTGGGCGGGGACCGTGGATTCGATGCGGATAACGAATCCATCGTCGATTCAGCGTAGGGAAGCGATTGCCGCCTGTCCAACCGTCCCCGCGGCTCTACACTGCGCCCGATGAAGATTGGGATCATCGGCCTCGGCTACGTCGGCCTGCCCCTCGCCGTCGCCTTCGCCGAAGCCGGCAACGACGTGGTCGGCCTGGACGCCGACCCCCGCAAGGTCGAGGCGGTGAACGCGGGCCACAGCTACGTCGAGGACATCGCCGACGCCACCCTGCAGCCCCTCCTGGACCGCCTGCGGGCCAGCAGCGAGCACACCGACCTGCGCTCCTGCGAGGCGGTGATCATCTGCGTTCCGACCCCGCTCACCAACTCCCGCGAACCCGACCTCAGCTACCTGCTCGATGCCGCCACCGCCCTCTCGGCGGTCCTGCAGCCCGGGCAGCTCGTCGCCCTGGAGTCGACCACTTATCCGGGCACCACCCGGGAGCGCCTCAAACCCATCCTCGAGGAATCCGACATGACTGCCGGAGAGGACTTCCACCTCGTCTTCTCCCCGGAGCGCATCGACCCCGGCCGCACCGACCACACGATCCGCACCACCCCCAAGCTCCTCGGCGGCCTGACCGCGGCCTGCGCCGAGCGAGGCCGGGAGCTCTACGGACTGATCTGCGACGAGGTCGTCGTCCTCTCCACCCCGGAGGCCGCCGAGCTGGCAAAGCTCCTGGAGAACATCTTTCGCTCGGTCAACATCGCCCTCGCCAACGAGCTCTCCCAGCTCTGCGACCGGCTCGGCATCGACGTCTGGGAGGTGGTCGAGGCCGCCGCCACCAAGCCGTTTGGCTTCATGCGCTTCGATCCCGGCCCGGGGATGGGCGGCCACTGCCTGCCGGTCGACCCCTTCTACCTCGCCTTCAAGGCCCGCGAACACGACTTCTACCCCGAGTTCATCGAGCTGGCGGGGAAAGTGAACCGCGCCCAGCCCGCCTTCTGTGCCGAGCGCATCGGCCGCGCCCTCAACGACGCCGGCAGGTCGGTCAGGGGGTCGAAGGTCCTGATCTTGGGTGTCAGCTACAAGGCCGGCGTCGGCGACATCCGCGAGTCGCCCGCGCTGCAGATCGTCAAGCTGCTGGCGGAGCTCGGCGCCGAGGTCTCCTACCACGATCCGCACGTGCCGGAACTGCCCGAATTGGGGCTCAGTTCGGTCGAGCTCGACGAGGGGATCGCCGCAACCGACATAGCGGCGATCGTCACCGCCCATCCCCACGTCGACTACGAGGAGGTGGTGAGCACGGCGCCGCTCGTGGTCGACTTCCGTGGGGTCACGCGCGGGATCGAGGCGGCCAATCTTGTGCGGCTGTAGGGCGGTCCGGCCCGGTACAGTCGCTAGGTGGAGAGGGAGCCGATCGACAGATCCGCCCGCCCGCCGAGCTCGACAGGCGGGCACCCCCCCGACGCGCCGCGACTGCCGCCAGGCCGGCATGGCCTGCCGCGTGACTTCGTAGTCCAAAACCAGCGCGAGCGGCTGATTGCGGGGATCGCCGCGGCGCTCGCCGAGCACGGCTACGCGGGGTCGACGATTGCCCACATCACCGCCTCCGCAGCGGTTTCCCGGCGCACCTTCTACGAGCATTTCGCCAGCAAGGACGAGTGCTTCCTCGCCGCTTACGAGATGGTGATGGACGAGCTGCGCAAACGCGTCGCGGAGGCGTTTGAAGGAGTCGACGACTGGGCGCTGGCGATCAGGGCGGGGATTGCGGCGATGCTCGGCTTCCTCGCCGCCGAGCCGAACCTGGCCCGCCTCTGCATGGTCGAGGCGCTGGTTGCCGGCCCGGTTGTCGTGGAGCGCTACGACGAGGCCATCCAGAGCCTCGTCCCCTACTTCCGCAAGGGGCGAGAGGAGGTGCCCTCGGTGGCCCTCGCCGACCTCTCCCCAACAACGGAGGAGGCGCTGGTCGGCGGCATGGTCTCACTGATCTCGCGACGCATTCTGGCCGGCCGCGCAGCGGAGCTGGAGGGGCTTCTCCCGGACCTGGTCGAGTTCACCCTGACGCCCTATCTTGGCGTTGTCGGAGCGGCGCGGATCGCCAGGGCTGACTGAAGAAGCCACGATCGGCCCGCGAAGGGAACGTTTCGTAGGTTGATTTGGCCGGCGCCTTGTACGAACATGTGTTCGCCATGGCGTCAACGTTCCTCTCCGAGCTTCCCGTCGCGGTGCTGGTCGATCGGCTCGGCCTTCCGCAGCGCGAGGCCGACAATCTGATCGAGGCCCTGAGACGGCTGGGGGTCGGAACCCTGGGCGCCTTGGCGACCCTTCCCCGCGACCGGGTTGCCGATCGCTTTGGTCCTCCCGGCCTGCGGGCGTTGCGCCTCGCCCGCGGCGAGGACGAGCTTCTCGTCTGTCACTTTCGCCCCGCGCGCGACGAGCTGGCCGAGGAGCTCGAGCTGCCGGAGGGAACGGTCGGCAGGGGGTTGGAGTGCGCCCTGGAATTGCTGGTCGACCGGCTTCTTGCCGCTCCTGAGCGCAAGGGGAGGACGCTGCTGGGCCTGCGCCTCGGCGCGCGGCTCGGTTGTGGAGGCAGCTGGAGCGTCAAGCAGGGGCTGGGGAGGCCGAGCGCCTCGGCGCGGGTGCTGCGCACCGTCCTCCTGCCGCGCCTCGAGCACCTGCCGGCGCCCGCCGTCGCGCTGTGGCTGCGCTCGGTGGGTCTCGGCCCGCGCGCCGCCGAGCAGATGGAGCTGACGGTCCGGGGCGACGAGTCCCGTCGCCGCCGCCTCGGCATGGCTCTGCGGGAGGTGCGCGCCACGCAGGGCGGCAACGCTCTGCTCAAGGTCCTGCCCGTCGACACAACCTCCCGCGTGCCCGAGCGACGGGAGATGTTGACTCCCTTCCCGGGGCCATGAGCCTCTACGAGCCGCGGCGCACGGCGGTACGGACCGCATCCGGCGGCGCGCCGCGCGCGGTCGGTGGCGTCGAGGTCGGCGCGGTTCGCGAGGAGTGGCTTGTCGAGGACCGCTGGTGGACCTCGCGATCGCTGCGGCGCCACTACTTCGAGCTGGTGCTGGCGGACGGCCGCAACGTGACGGTCTTTCGCAGCGGCCGCAGCGATCGTTGGTACCGGCAGCGAACCTGATGGGCGCCACCGTCCCCTACGTCGAGCTGCACGCTCACTCTGCCTTCTCCTTTCTCGACGGCGCCTCGACGCCGGCCGAGCTGGCGGTTGCCGCGGCCGAGCTGGGTTACCCCGCCCTCGCCCTCACCGACCACGACGGCGTCTGGGGCTCGATGGAGTTCGCCCATGCCTGCAAGGGCCTCGGCATCCTTCCGATCACCGGAGCGGAGGTGACGGTGGCGATCGGGCCGGGCTCCCACGCCCACCTGACCATCCTCGCCGAGAGCGGCGCCGGCTACCGCAATCTCTGCCGGCTGCTGACCGAAGCTCACTCCCACACCCGCG
The DNA here is from genome assembly GCA_963747765.1 of uncultured Solirubrobacterales bacterium. Lineage (GTDB taxonomy): Bacteria > Actinomycetota > Thermoleophilia > Solirubrobacterales > 70-9 > VRUE01. Next base: position 325,384 of record CAVVGH010000001.1, read on the forward strand.
ACAGCACCGGCCGGACCGCCACACAGCCGTGGGTGACGCTGGAGCAGGTCGAGGCCCGCGCCGGAGGGCTCGTCTGCCTCTCGGGCTGTGCCCGGGACGGCGCGCTGGCCGGCGCCTGGGCGCGCGGCGAGTCGGCCGAGGGGGCGGCTCTGGCCAAGCGACTGCTCGCCGCCTTTGGCCGCGATTGCCTGCGGATCGAGCTGCAGCGCCCCTACTGGCGCCATGACCGAGCGCGCAACCGCTGGCTCGCCGGGATCGGCGAACGCCTCGGGGTGCCCTGCGTCGCCACCGGCGACGTTCACTCCCACACACGCCGTCGCGCCTACCTCCAGGATGCCTTTGTCGCGGTGCGACTGGGGACGACGCTGGAGGCCTCCGAGCCGCAGCGGCGTGGCAACCCGACCTCGGTGCTGGCTTCGCCGCGGGCAATGGCCGTCCGTTTCGCCGAGCATCCCGAGGCGGTTGCGGAGACCCTGCGGCTGGCCGAGCGCCTCCGCTTCGACCTGACCGGAGAGCTGAGCTACCGCTACCCCGGCTCCGAGGACCCCGGTGTGGACCGCAAGCTGGCCGAGGCCTGCAGGGTGCAGTTGGCCGGCCGCTATGCCGGCTCACGACGCCTGCTCGAGGCGGGGGAACGGCTGGAGGAGGAGCTGAGGACGATCCGCACCCTCGGCCTCTCCGGCTTCTTCCTCCTCCATCGTGACCTGCTCGAGCTGGCCCGCGAGGTGGCGGCCGAGGTGCGCGGCCCAGAATCGGCCCGCTCGATCCTGCCGCCGGGGCGCGGCAGGGGATCCAGCGTCAGCTCGATCGTCTGCTACCTGCTCGGCCTCTCCCATGTCGACCCGGTCGAGGCGAATCTCTTCCCCGGCCGCTTCCTCAACGACGAGCTCACCGCCATGCCCGACATCGACCTCGACTTCCCGCGCGACATCCGCGAGGCGCTGATTCCCCGCGTTCACAAGCGCTACGGCGCCGACCGCGCCGCCCTGGTCGCCGCCTTCCCCACCTATCGCCCGCGCGGTGCGGTGCGCGACCTCGGCAAGGCGCTGGCGCTGCCGCCGGCGGAGGTTGAGCGGGTGGCGCGGATGGTCGGCTTCCACGAGCGCTCCGGGGAGATCGAGCGCGATGTCGCCGCCGCGATCGGCTCGCGCCGGGCCGCCGCGCCCGGTTGGCGCGCCCTTCTGGCGCTCTGCGACGAGGCGATGGGGCTGCCTCGCCACGCTTCCCAGCACCCGGGGGGGATGGTGATTTCGACCCGACCGCTGGTCGACGTCTGCCCGGTCGTGCCGACCGCGATGAGGGGTCGGCAGATCGTCCAGTGGGACAAGGACTCCTGCGCCGACGCCGGTTTCCTCAAGATCGACCTGCTGGGGCTGGGGATGCTCTCGGCGGTCGAGCGCTGCATCGAGGAGATCGGTCGGGCGCGCGGCGAGTGGCTCGACCTCTCGCGCATCCCGCTCGACGACCCCGAGACCTTCGCGTCGATCCGCGCGGCGAAGACGACCGGCGTCTTCCAGATCGAGAGCCGGGCCCAGATGCAGATGCTGCCGCGCACTCAGCCCCGCAACCTCGAGGACCTCACCGTGCAGGTGGCGCTGGTTCGCCCCGGCCCGATCCAGGGCGGCGCTGTCCACCCCTACATCGAGCGCCGCAAGCGGTTGCGCGAGGACCCCGGTTTCGAGGTCCCTTACGACCATCCGCTGCTGGAGCCGGTGCTGCGCGAGACCCTCGGCACGATCGTCTTTCAGGAGCAGGTGCTCGAGGTGGCGATGGCCCTGGCCGGCTTCAGCGCCGCGGCGGCGGAGGGGTTGCGGCGGGCGATGAGCCGCAAGCGCTCCGAGGCTGCGCTGCGCGCCCATCACGAGCTCTTCGTCGAGGGTGCCGTCGAGCGCCAGGTGCCGGTGGAGACGGCGGAGCGGGTCTGGGAGCAGATCCAGGGCTTCTCTGGCTTCGGCTTTCCCAAGGCGCACTCGGTGGCCTTTGGGTTGCTCGCCTACCAGTCGGCCTGGCTGCGAATCCATTACGCCCCCGAGTTCCTCTGCTCGCTGCTGAACGAGCAGCCGATGGGCTTCTACCCGCCCGACGCGCTGGTCCACGAGGCGCAGCGCCGCGGTGTGCGGCTGGCCGGACCCGACGCGAACCGCAGTCGCGTCCCCTGCCACGTCGAACGGCCGCGGGGCGGGTTGGTCGTGCGGATCGGGCTCGGCTACGTGAAGGGAGTGCGCGAGGAGGAGATGGAGAGCCTGGTGCGCGAGCGCGAGCGGGACGGGCTCTACCGGGGGATCGCCGATCTCGCCTCCCGCTCGGGGGCGGGCCGCGATGGACTGGAACGCCTTGCCTGGGCCGGCGGTCTGGACCGCCTCGTCGGCACCGGCAGGCGGAAGGCTCTCTGGGAGACCGGTGTGATGGGAATGGGCATCCGACACGAGGCCGGCACGCAGATGGCGCTTCCGCTGGAGACACCCGGCGCTCCGCAACTGAAGCCCCTGGGAGACTGGGAGAAGACGATTGCCGACTACCGCTCGACCGGGATGACGCTCGACGAGCACCCGATGGCGCTGATGCGCCCCGCGCTCGGGCCGGAGCTGTCCCGCAGCATCGACCTCGAGTGGGTCCCCGATGGCAGCACGGTGGAGGTGGCGGGGATGGTCGTCGCCCGCCAGCGCCCCGAGACCGCGAGGGGGATCGTCTTCATGCTGATCGAAGACGAGCGCGGCACCGTCAACCTGATCGTGCCGCCGCCGGCCTACGAGCGGTACCGCGCTCTCGTTCGCACCGCGCCTCTGATTCGCGCCAGGGGAAGGCTGGAGCGCCGCGAGGGGACCACCAACGTCCTGGTCTCCGAGCTGGTCGCCCTGGAGCAGAGCAGGACGGCTGCTCCGCCCCCGCCGGAAGGGGCGTCGGGCTCAGAGGACGGCTTCCCGCGGCCCACTCGCCGCTCGCGCTCCCCCTCCAAACCGGCTGGGGACCGCCGCCTCCTGCGCGAACGCGCCCTCGCCGAGCTGCGCGCGGTCGCCCCCGCCGGCCACAGCTTCGGCCGCCGAGGCGCTTGATTCCCGAGCGCGCCGGCCTCGTCTCGCCGGTCGCGTTCGATCAAGGCGGCGACGCCCGGAGCCGAGGCCCCGATCGTCAATGACTGGTCTCTTAGACCACCCACGTATTCGGTGGCAAAGGGTTCAGCCGTGCACAGAGGTCGCGTTGGAGCGAACCGGATAGCCCGTGTAGGGGCGGGTGGGGGTGTTTCCGCCGGGACCGAGCAGATCGAAGCCGTCGGGGGTGTTGAGGAGACCCGGCCCGCGGCGGCCCGGGACTCGGCGCATTCGCAGTTGCGCTCGCCGGCCGACGCTGCGCGCCAGCCCGCCCGCCGACGCTGCGCAGGCGCAGCAGGACCACGCTGCGCAGGCGCAGCCGGCGGTGACGGCCTTCCAAACTTTTGCGGCGAAGGCGCAGCCCCCTGCCCCACCCAACACGAGCCCCTCGACGCTTTCCGCGGTTCCGATGAGTTTCGGTCCCCGTTCCGGTCTCATTGGCTGGATGCAGCAAGCCACCAATCGTCTATTTCCCCGGAAGGAGTGGCCATGAACGCCTCACAGCCCATTCGACACGACCGCCGCTGGCTGGCGCTCTACGTCCTCTGCGCCGGGATGCTGATGATCGTTCTCGACATCACGATTGTGAACGTCGCCCTGCCCTCGATCCAGGGCGACCTCGGCTTCTCGCAAAGCAACCTGGCCTGGGTCGTCAACGCGTACCTCGTCCCCTTCGGCGGCCTGCTGCTGCTCGCCGGCCGCCTCGGCGACCTGCTCGGCCAGCGTCGCGTCTTTCTCGCTGGCCTTGCCGTCTTCACCGTTGCCTCTTTGCTCTGCGGCCTCTCCCAGACCCAGGAGATGCTGATCGCCGCCCGCTTCGTCCAGGGAATCGGCGGTGCGCTCACCTCGGCGGTGATCCTCGGAATGATCGTGACGATGTTCCCGGAGCCGCGCGAGCAGGCGAAGGCGATTGGCGTGTACGGCTTCGTCGCGTCGGCGGGCGGCACGATCGGCCTGCTGGTCGGCGGAGTGCTGACCGAGGCGATCGCCTGGCACTGGATCTTCTTCGTCAACCTGCCGGTCGGCGTCGTGACCGCGCTGTTTGCCCAGAGGCTGGTCGCCGAGCGCCCCGGGGCCGGCTTCGGCGAGGGCGCCGACATTCTCGGCGCGGTGCTGATCACCAGTGGCCTGATGCTCGGCGTCTACACGATCCTCAAGGTCTCCGAAAACGGTTGGGGATCGATTCAGACGCTCGCGCTCGGGGGCATCTCGCTGGCCCTGGAGACGATCTTCGTCGTGCGCCAGTCGCGCATCGCCAATCCCCTGATGCCGCTGCGGCTCTTCCGGTCCCGCAACGTCTCCGGCGCCAACGCCCTGCAGATGCTGCTCGTCGCCGGCATGTTCGGCATGTTCTTCCTCGGCGCCCTCTACCTGCAGGAGATCCTCGCCTATGACCCGCTTCAGGTCGGCCTCGCCTTCCTGCCGGCGACCCTGGTGATGGGGACCCTCTCGCTTGGCTACTCGGAGAAGCTGATCATGCAGTTCGGCCCGCGTCGCATGCTGATCCTCGGCATGATCCCCGTGGCTGTCGCGCTGGTGCTCTTCTCCCGCGCCCCGCTCGACGGCACCTACATCGCCGACGTCCTGCCGCCGATGCTGCTGATCGGGATCGGCATTGGGATCTCCTTTCCGTCGCTGATGACACTGGCGATGTCTGGCGCGACGCCGAGCGACGCGGGCCTTGCCTCGGGTGTGGTCAACACCAGCGCTCAGGTTGGCGGTGCGATCGGTCTCGCCGTCCTTGCCACGCTCGCGGCTGAGCGCACCGACACGCTGCGCGCCGGCGGCGCCCCGTTCGACGCAGCGCTCAACTCCGGCTTCCATCTCGCCTATCTGGTCGGGGCGGGGCTGGTCGCGATCGCCCTTGCGATCGCGGTCTTCGTCCTGCGCTCCGAAGCCGCTCCCGGCGGAGAGCGGGTGGCGGAGGGAGCCGGCGAGGAGATCCATGCCGGTCCCGAGCCCGCCTACTCGGAGGGCGGATAGAACTGAACCGGCCGCCCGTCGGGAGCCGAGCTCTGACGAGGGGCCACACATAGACCTGACCCCGTCAACGAAGACCTGACCCCGTCAAGAAGGAGAGAGATATGGGACAGCCCGTGGTGCATTTCGAGGTGATCGGGAAGGACTCGGAGAGGCTGCAGAGCTACTACGCAGAGCTCTTCGACTGGAAGATCGACGCCGACAACCCGATGAAATACGGGATGGTCGACGGCAAGGATAATCCGTCCAGCACGGGCAGCATCGGCGGCGGTGTGGGCTGGGGCGGCCCCGACTCCACTGGGGGCTATGTCACCTTTTATGTCGCCGTCCCGGACATCGAGGCGGCGCTGCAGAAGGCCGAGAGCCTCGGCGGCACGCGGGTGATGGGCCCGGAGAAGATCACGGACGAAGTCGAGCTGGGTCAGTTCACCGACCCGGAGGGGCACCTGATCGGCCTCGTAAAGGGCTCCTCCTAAACCTCGGTGACCGCGGCGCGGGCGCTCAGCTGGACGCCCGCGCCCTGTGGCCGCTGAAGTCGGGGTCGCGCTTCTCGTTGAACGCCCGCACCCCCTCCTGCGCCTCCTCGGAGTCCACGAACAGCTCGAGGCCGGTGAAGGCGACGTGCTGGAGGCCGGCCATGTGCTCGGTGTCGGCGTTGAACGACTGCTTCAGGAAGCGCAGCGCCGTCGGAGAGAGGGCGAGGATCTCATCGGCCCAGCTGCGCACCTCGGCCCGCAGCTCTCCGGCCGGGACGACCTTGTTGACAAGCCCCCAGCGCTCGGCTGTCTCGGCGTCGTAGCGGCGGCACAGGAACCAGATCTCCCGCGCCCGCTTCTCGCCGACCACGCGGGCCATGTAGTTAGAGCCGAAACCCGCGTCGAAGGAGCCGACCCGCGGACCGTTCTGGCCGAAGATGGCTCCCTCGGCGGCGATCGTCAGGTCGCAGAGGACGTGTAGGACGTGACCGCCGCCGATCGCAAAGCCGTTGACCGCGGCGATCACCGGCTTCGGCACTTCGCGGATCAGCCGGTGCAGGTACTCGACCTCGAACAGGCCGCTCTCGGAGGGGCCGTAGTCGCCCGTCTCTTCGCGCTGCTTCTGGTCGCCGCCCGCGCAGAAGGCCCGCTCGCCGGCGCCGGTGAGGCAGACAACCCCGACGTCCTCGCTCGCCCAGGCTCGTTTGAAGCAGTGGATCAGCTCGTCGACGGTGCGGCCGCGGAAGGAGTTCATCCGCTCGGGCCGGTCGATCCTGATCCAGGCGAGACCCTCCTCGACCTCGTAGGTGACGTCGGTCAGCTCGTCCATGCGATCTCCTCGGTTGGGGTTGGCCCCGCCAGTGTCCCGAGTCGCAAGTTCGGGAGCAGCGTCGCGACCAGACGCCGCGAGGTGGCCGCGAATTTACGATCCGGGGCACTAGGCTAGTCGCGCCTTGACGGAGCGAATTGCCTTGGTGAGCGGCGCCGGCGGCGGGATTGGCCGCGGCATCGCGCTGGCGCTGGCCGGAGCCGGCCGTGCGGTGGCGGTCGCCGACGTGCGCTCTGAGGCCGCCGAGCAGGTGGTCGCGGACATCGAGAGGACCGGCGGCCGAGCGCTCGCCGTGCAGGTCGACGTCACCGACAGCGCCTCAGTGAGCGCCGCGATCGAGGAGACGACGACGAAGCTCGGGCCGATCGACGTCCTGGTCAACAACGCGGGCTGGGACGAGCTCGTCCCCTTCCTGGAGACCGACGAGGCCTTCTGGGACCGCGTGATCGAGGTCAACTTCAAGGGCTGTCTGCGCCTCACCTCGGCCGCGCTGGGTGGGATGGTTGAGCGCGGCTGGGGGCGGGTCGTCAACATCGGCTCAGATGCCGGCAGGGTGGGCTCCTCGATGGAGTCGGTCTACTCCGGTGCCAAAGGGGCCGTGATCGCGTTTACGAAGACGATCGCTCGGGAGGTCGCCACCTCCGGCGTGACGGCGAACGTCGTCTGTCCCGGCCCGACGCGCACCCCGCTGCTCGAGGGGATGGCGGCCGCGGGCGGCGCCGGCGAGAAGCTGGTCGGCAAGCTCGAGCGGGCGATCCCGATGCGCCGCCTCGGCGAGCCCGAGGACGTCGCCGCCGCGGTTGCCTTCCTCGCCTCCGAGGACGCCGGCTTCATCACCGGTCAGACGCTCTCGGTGAGCGGCGGCCTGACGATGGCCTAGTGACCTGAGTCGTTAGTTCGCAGGCACATCGGTCTGCCCGTCGAATTCGTCTTCATCGCAAGCGACGATTGGAGACGGTCATGGCTGGACATGCGGTAGAGGTCGTGCTGAAAGGCGAGGAGCGCGAGGTGCTCGAGCGCTGGGCCCGCCGGCCCAAGAGCGCCCAGGCGCTGGCGCTGCGCTGTCGGATCGTGCTGGCAGCGGCCGAGGGGCAGCAGAGCAAGGAGATCGCCGCGCGGCTGGGCTGTTCGCGCCACACGGTCGGCAGGTGGCGCGGCCGCTTCGCCCAGCGCGGCTTGGATGGCCTGCACGACGAGCCGCGCTCAGGCCAACCGCGCAAGATCAGCGACGAGGACGTCGAGCGGGTGATCGTGAAGACCCTGGAGGAGCAGCCCCCCAACGCCACCCATTGGTCGACCCGATCGATGGCAGAGGCAACGGGTCTGAACCAGACCGCGATCAGCCGGATCTGGCGGGCCTTCGGGTTGAAGCCCCATCGCTCAGAGCACTTCAAGCTCTCGCCCGACCCGCAGTTCGTCGAGAAGGTGCGCGACATCGTCGGGCTCTATCTCAACCCACCGGAAGCGGCGGTCGTCCTCTGCGTCGATGAGAAGTCCCAGATCCAGGCGCTGGAGCGCTCCTCGCCGATCCTGCCGCTGATGCCGGGCGTGCCCGAGCGCCAGACACACGACTACGTGCGCAACGGGACCACCAACCTCTATGCCGCCTTGGACCTCGCCTCCGGGAAGGTGATCTCCGAGATGACGCCCCGCCACCGGGCCGAGGAGTTCCGCAAGTTCCTCAACCTGATCGAGCGCTCGGTGCCCGCGAGCCTGCAGGTGCACGTCGTGCTCGACAACTCCTCGACTCACAAGACACCGTCGATCCAGCGCTGGATGAAGAGCCACCCCCGCTTCACCTTGCACTTCACCCCTACCTACAGCTCCTGGCTGAACCTGGTCGAGCGCTGGTTCGCCGAGCTCAGCGAGAAGTGGATCAAGCGCGGCTCCCATCGCTCGGTCCGCGACCTGGTCGCTTCAATCAGAACCTGGATCGCCAACTGGAACGACGATCCCAAGCCCTACGTCTGGCACAAGAGCGCCGATGAGATTCTCGACGGGCTCGCGGCCTATTGCCAACGGATTAACGACTCAGGTCACTAGCGGCTGTCCCGCTCGGGGATGGCAGCTGACCGGGCTGGCTCCCACGCGCGCTGCATTTGCCCCCGATAGCGGGGTCAACGCAGCGCGCACGCTCTACGTGGCCCGCTCGGCGGCCTCGATCGCCGCGGCGAGGCGGGCGAGGCTGGCGGCGTCGAGTGCCTCTTCGACCATCGGGAAGAGCTGGCGCTCCTCGAAGCGGACGTGGTCGTGGAGGAGCTGGCCGAGCGCCTGCGCCTCCTCGAGAGTCGCCTCGCCCGCCTCGAGCCGCAGCGCTTCGCGGCGGATGGTGAGGTGCTCGTCGAGCATCCGTCTGGCGCCGTCCCGGTCCACCTCGGCATGCGCCGCCCAGCTGGGAAGCAGAACCTCCTCCTCGACGCGGAAGTGACGCACCCCGTCGCCGTGCCAGAAGTCGAGGAACTCGCGCCCCGCAGCGCTCGGCGACTCGGCCTCGCGCAGCTTTTTCGCCGCGATCAACGCGGCGAGGTGCTCGCGCGAGAGGGGGCGAAGTGCCTCGGCCCGTTTCATCTGCTCACGGCATCTCGCGGCCGAGCCAACCGCGGTAGAAGCCCTCGATGTCCGGCAGGAACTCGTGCACCACCGGGTAGCCGGGGGCGATCGCTTCCGTCTCCAGCTGGCGGGCGCAGGAGGGGCAGTAGAACTCGCGCAGCTCGCACCACTCGGGGTCCGGTCCCGCCAGGCCCGGGAAGACCTCGCCGAGCGTCTCGGATTCGTCGCGCACGAAGACCAGCGCCTCCATCTTCCAGTTGCAGTCCGGCGGACAGAAGTCGTGCCCGCAGTCACAGCGGACCATCAGCGCGTCCGCTGTCTGCACGACGTTCAGCCCTTCGCCCAGCGGCAGGACGATCGGCTCCTTGTAGGACACCCGGTCCTGCAGCAGGGCGATCCACTTCTCGAAGCGATCGGGGTCCTTGTATCCGGACTGGATCGTCCTCACCTCGGGCCGCGAGAGCCGTTCGTCGAGCAGCCCCGCGAGCGCCTCGGGCTCGAGCGGCCTGCCGCTCACCCGCGGCGGCTCCACCTCGGTCACCTTCGAGCCGGCGAGGAACTCGGCGGCCGACTGCTCCGGAGTCACCCTGCCCGGCACCGGCTGCCGGTCGGCGGGCACGGTTGGGGTGTCGATCTCGAAGGCGAAGTCCTCCGGCAGATCCCAGAAGCCCCGGAACTCGGCTGCCCAGCGCTCCGACAGCTTCATCGACTCCGCGTAGGACACCTTGACGGCGTCGATCAGCTCGCCGGCCAGGACTCGCTCGCGCTCCTGCGCCCACCACTCGCGGGTGGGACGGCCGCGCTCCAGCCGCCGCTTCCGGAAGGCGTCGCGATCCGACAGCCCGTAGATCGACTCGGCAAAGCGCGGCAGCAGGTGCCCCTCGGTGACGTCGCGCTCGACCGACGCGACCGGTCGCAGCAGCGGATCGCCGAGCCCCGGGGCGCCCTTCATCACCGAGAGGTAGAGGTCGCCCTCGGTGAACGGCTCCAGAGTGGTGAAGTTGTCCTGCTTGTAGGTGCGCTCTCCCTCGATCTCCATCAGCGCCGGGTCATCGAAGCTGCCGTCGCATAGGGGATATGCATCGCCGCGCTCCGCCCGCTCGCGTAGGTCGTTGGCCTTGATGTTGTGGACATAGGCCGCCGAACCGGGATAGCCGCCGAAAAGGGCCTGGGAGAGGATGCGCGTGGTGCCGAGGTTCTGCAGCTCCCAGAAGGGGGTGCCGTGGACCATCAGCAGCGACTCGAAGCTCGAGCCGCCGCGGTGGCGCCCGGCGCCGCCGCTGTTCGCCTTGATCCGCCGCGAGAGGTAGATCATCGGGCAAATCAGCTCCCACATCTCGACGTCGCCCGCATCGCCCTCGGGGTTGAACATCGCGGCCGCCGTGTCGGTGCCGTCCAGCACGTACTTCGCGCCCATCCCCTGCGCGGCGATCTCGAAGTTCATGATCGCCGAGGATTTCCCGTACTGGTCGGTGCCGCCGCCCTGGATCACGTTCCCCGAGCAGGAGTAGGCGCCCATCACCTCCTCGATGAAGCCGCGCGCCTGCAGCGCCCGTGAGAGTGTGCGCGGGAAGCTCTGGAATGCCGGCTGCAGGAACGCCCAGGCAATCCCCGTCGAGCCTTCGGCGTCGCCGAGGTTGGCGATCGTGCCCTCGGGGAAGTTGGTCTCGATTGCCAGGTAGGCACCGTCGTTGACCTTGTCGTTGCAGATCAGGGTCTGGGTGAACTGGACCCAGATCGCCCCCTGCATGCCGGACGGCGTGCAGTTCATCGAGTGCCAGCCCCAGGCCGAGGCGCCGTCCATGTCGAGCGCGTAGTCGCCGTCGCCGCCGATCCGCACCTCGAAGGGCGCGTTCATCAGGAAGTCGCGGCGGGCCCGCGCCGGCAGCGCGGTCTTGTCCGCGAAGCTGACGTCGAAGGCGGTTGCCGAGCGGTACCGGCCGGGCACGGTCATCTCGCGGATCCGCGACTTAAACGAGCGTCGCCCCTCCTCGATCACCTCATGGCTGAACTGCTTGAAGCGGCCGAGCCCTTCCTCGAGGATCACCCGCTCGACCGCCTCGCGGATCATGTGGCAGCCGGCAAGGCGGGTGCGCTCGTCGAGCAGGTAGTACATCGGCGCCCGCGAGCGCTTCTGGCAGCGCAGCAGGTGCCACTGCGCCAGCTCGTCGTCCTCTCCGATCTTCATGCAGGGCAGGTCGATGCCGTCTTCGAGGCGGTTGGTGGGACCGACCGGTACGCCGCCGGGGGTCGAGGCGCCGATGTCGAGCACGTGGGTGACGCCGCCCGCCCAGGCGATCAGTTCGCCCTCCCAGAAGATCGGCACGAAGGTCTGAACGTCGGCATTGTGGACGTCGCCGATCGTCGGGTCGTTGTTGGCGAAGATGTCGCCGGGGCGGATCTTCGGGTTGTCCTCCCAGCCGTTGCGAACCATGAACTTGATTGCGTCCGACATCGTGTGGACGTGGACGATGATCCCGGTCGAGAGCGCGACCGAGTCGCCCTCCGGCGTGTAGAGGGCGAAGCAGAGCTCGCCCAGCTCGCGCACGATCGGCGAGGCGGAGATGTTGAGCGCTGTCTCGCGGGCCGAGACGAGCCCACCGCGCAACCGCGCGAATAGCTTCTCGTAGCCGATCGGGTCCGATTCCTTCAGCTCCAGCGAACCGTCCAGGCCCTGGTAGGCGCCGGTCTCGGCGAAGAGCCGCTCGGAGGCGGCCAGCATCGCGTCGAGGCGGCGGCCGTCCCAGCCGATTCCGCTCTCGCCCTCGACCGCCCGCTCCAGCTCGCGGCTTCGCTCGACGATGCTCATCGCAGGGCCTCGCGTCGAGCTCTGCCTGCGCACGGCTCAACAGGGATGTCGATCCCCGTCATCTCTCCTCCTCGGTCGCGCTCATGTGGAAGATGCGGTGGCGGTCGAGGTGCGCGCCGCGCCCCGGCGGGATCGCGAGGGTGGTGGCCACCGACTCGACGATTGCAGGCCCGGCGATCGTCGCGCCGGGGGCGACGTCGTCCAGCTCGTAGATATCGGTGGCGACCGCCGCCGGGCCGTCCTCCGCCTGCCACCAGACCTCGCGCGTGCCCTTCAGGGCCGTGTCGCCCCCGCGCTCCTCGACCTGCGGCAGCGCCGGCTTCTCCACATCCACCGAGCCGAGCACGATCGCGTGCGTCACCAGGTAGCCCAGCTCGGGCGAGCGGGCCGATCGCGCGTAGAGCTTGCCGTAGGCCTCCTCGAACTCGGCGACCAGGTCGTCGAGCTGCTCCCCCCGCTCGATCGCCATGTGGGGCGAGACGATCTCGATGTCGTTGAGCTGGCCGAAGTACTGCATGCGCACGGCGTGAGTAAAGGCGATTCGCTCGCGCTCGATCCCCGACTTGGCGAACTCGGCGATGACCTTCTCCTGCAGCCCGAGCCAGGCGGCGCTGATCATCCCGCCGACCCCGACTTTGATCGAGTCGTCGATGCCGGGCAGGACCGGCATGTCGACCGTCTGGTCGTAGCGGTACTCGAAGTCGGCGCAGGCGCAGCCGTAGGCGGAGAAGCCCGCCGCCCAGGCGGGGACGAGCACGTCGCGGTAGGTGACGCCCTCGGTGTAGCCGGCCACATGCAGCGGCCCGCCGCCGCCGTAGCAGAGCAGGGCGTAGTCGGCCGGCGAGTAGCCCTTGCCGAGGATCCGACCGACCGCCTCGTTCTTCAGGGTCTGCTCGAAGAGCTCGATCACGCCGGCCGCGGCCTCCTCGACGCCGAGGCCGAGCGGCTCGGCGACCTGGCGCTGCACCGCGTCGCGGGCCCGCTCGGAGTCGAGCTTCACCTCCCCGCCCAGGAAGTAGTCGGGGTTGATGCGACCCAGCGCCAGGTTGAGATCGGTGACCGAGACGGTGTCCAGCCCGCCCTCCGGCCAGCAGACGCCGATCTTCGCGCCGGCCGAGTCCGGCCCCAGCTCCGGGCGCCCCGAGTTCGGGTTGACGCGGACGAAGGAGCCGGTGCCGGCCCCGATCGAGTCGATCTTGACCAGCGGCATCGCCAGCACGAAGCGGGCGACATCGGGAGTCTGGGTGATCTCGAAGCGGCGGTCGGTGAGCAGCGCGACGTCGAACGAGGTGCCACCGATGTCGGTGCACAGCACGTTGGGGATGTTCATGCGGCGGGCGATCTCAGCGCCTCCGACGACACCGCCGATCGGCCCGGAGACAAGCGTGCGGGCGAGCTCGTTGGCCTCGATCGAGATCGTGCCGCCGTGCGACGCCATCACCCGCAGCTCGAAGCCGGCGCCCGCCTCGCGGGTGCGATCCCGCACCGCCCCAAGGGTGCCTCGCGAGGGCTCCGCCGCGTAGGCCTCGATCAGGGTCGTGTTGAGGCGCGGCAGGTCGCGGCGCATCGGGTAGAGCTGCGAGGAGAGGAACACCGGGACCTCGCCGTCGAGGCCGCGGCGCTGCTTCTCCTCGGCGAGGATCTCGGCGACCCGCAGCTCGTGGCCGGGGTTGCGGTAGCTGAACAGCAGCGAGACGACGATCCCCTCGACTCCCTCCTCGAGCAGCGCCTCGGCGGCCGCCCGGGCGTCGGCCTCGCGCAGCGGCAGCGCCTCACCGCCGAGCACGTCTACCCGGCCGCGCACGCCATGGACCCGCTCGCGCGGCACGAGCGGCTCGTTGTGGAAGTGGGTCGCCAGGTGAAGGCGGTCGGAGTAGGAGTAGCCGAGGTAGGTCTGGATCGCCCGCTCGATTCGCAGGTAGTCCTCCTGACCGGCGCTGACGATCAGTCCCACCCTGCGCCCCTCACGCGCCAGCAACCGGTTGATCATCGCCGTGCCGGAGAAGATCCCGGAGGCGATTTGCGGGAAGGCGGCCTCGGGAGTCGAGTCCCACTGCTCCAGGGCGTCCGCGGCCGAGCGCATGAAGCCCGCCGACTCGTCCTCGGGCGTCGTCTGCGCCTTGCCGACCACGAACTCGCCCGCCGCATCGACGATGAACGTGTCGGTCATCGTGCCGCCGGCGTCGATCGCCAGCACGCGTGGGTTGCGCTCGGCCATTTCGCTCCTCTGCGATGGACCCTAGCGCTCGGCGCAACACGGGCAGGTCCGGCCCGGCCCGGCAGGCAATTGGCCCGGCTCAGCGCTGGGTGGCCGAGCGTTCGGCGCCGTCCACGGGGCGGTCGGACTCAGGAGCGGCTCTCGCTGGCGACCGCGGCCCGCTCGACGTCCAGCTGCGGCAGGAGCCGCTCCAGCCAGTTCGGGATCCACCAGTTGCGCGCGCCGAGCAGCTGCATCACCGCGGGGACGAGCACCATTCGCACGATCGTCGCGTCGAGGAAGATCGCCGAGGCGAGACCGATCCCGAAGAGCTTCAGGAAGACTTCGGGCGAGGTCACGAAGGCGAGGAAGACGACGACCATGATCGCCGCCGCCGCGGTGATCACCCGCGCGGTCTTCGCCAGACCGTCGGCAACCGCGCGCCGCGTGTCTCCGTCCTTCAGGTACTCCTCGCGGATTCGCGAGATCAGGAAGACCTCGTAGTCCATCGAGAGGCCGAAGAGGATCGCGAACATCATCACCGGCATGAATGGCGCGATTGGCACCTCGTGGTCGATGCCGATCACCTCGCCGACCGCGCCCCCCTGCGCGACCAGGGTCATCACCCCGTAGGCGGCGCTCACCGAGAGGAGGTTCATCACGCCCGCCTTCAGCGAGATCAGTGGCGAGTGGAAGGCGACGAGCAGCAGCAGGAAGGAGAGGCCGACGACCCCGGCGATGAACAGCGGCATGCGTTCGACCATGTAGTCGCTCTGGTCCTCGAACGCCGCATTCAGCCCGCCGACCTTCGCCGTGATCCCGGTGCCGCCAAGTACCTCGGGCACCATGGTCCCGCGCACCCTCTTCACCAGGTCCTGCGTCGCCTCGTCCTGGGGTGAGGTGGTGGGAACGACCGTGACCAGTGCGGCGTCGCCCCTTCTGCCGATTGCCGGGGTGGAGACGTAATCCACCCCCGGGTCGGCGCGAAGGCTCTTCACCAGCGCGCCGATGTGGCTGCTGGCGGCCCGATCGGGCAGTTCGGCGGCGATCACAAGGGGGCCGTTGGCGCCTGGACCAAAGCCCTCTGACATCAGGTCGTATGACTGGCGGGTCATCGTGTCGGGCGGGTCGTTGCCCGCGTCGGGGAAGCCGAGTCGCATGCCGAGGGCGGGCGCGGCCAGCGCCAGCAGCAGAGCGGTCGAGGCTATGGCGGCAGTCCACGGCCGCCTCTGGACCGCGTGGCTCCAGCGCGCCGCCGGGGATTCGCTGCCGTCTCCTTCGGTCTTCAGTGCGCGGCCGAGGAACGGGACGTGCAGCCGGTCGACCTTCGGGCCCAGGTAGGAGAGGAGCGCAGGCAGCAGGGAAACCGCAGCGAGCATCATGACCAGCACGGCCAGCGAAGCCGAGATCGCCACGCCGTACATGTAGGGCAGGCCGGTGAGCGCCAGGCCGAGGACCGCGATCACCACCGTGCAGCCGGCGATGATCACGCTGCGCCCGGCGGTGGTGACCGCCTCGACCACGGCGTCATGGCGGTCCTTGCCGTCCTTCATTGCGGCCCGGAAGCGGGTCAGCACCAGCAGCGCGTAGTCGATTCCAACCCCGATCCCGATCAGTCCCGCCACGACCGGCGTCCAATTGGGGACGTCGATGACATTGGTGAGCAGGGCGATCAACCCGCCCGCCGAGATGCCGAGCCCGACCAGGGCGATCGCCAGCGGCAGACCCACGGCGACCAGAGACCCGAACGCGATCAGCAACACGATCGCCGCGCCGAGCAGGCCGATCATCTCAGGGCTCGCCCCTTCCTGGGTTCGGTAGATCGGATCGCCGCCGAGCCTGATCGCCAGCCCGTTGCCGCTGTTGGCCCTGGCGGCTGCCACCAGCCGTTCGCCGGATTCCTTCGGAATCTCCCAGCCGGGCACCGTCAAGGGGAGCGTGGTCATCGCGATCGTGCCGTCGTCGGAGACGCGGATCGGCCGCTGCCGCTCGATGTGGTCGATCCGCGTCGCCTCGGCGAGAAAAGCGTCGACGCGCTTCCTGGCCACCGGGCTCGTCGCCCCGGCGGGATCCCTCCAAACCACGAAGACTTCCTGTCCGGAGTAACCACCGAACTTGCGCTCGGTCAGTTCGCTGGCCGCCTTGGACTCCGACCCGGGTGTGTTGTAGTCGGCTTCGTACTCCCCGACCAGCTTGCTCCCAAGCCCGATCAGGACGATTGCCGCTGCGATCCAGGTAAGAACCATGCGACCGCGGCGGCGGTAGGCGATGTCGGCAAGTCCGGCGAGACGGCGCGTCATTTGAAGGTCCCCTTCTCCGGTTACAATTCCTTACAGAAGCAAAAGGTTTATTTCAGGAATGATTAATAGCATAAACAAACTCACCGGCGACAGGGCGCCTTCCAACCTGGCCTTCCTGCTCTCGCAGGTGGGAGTCCACGCCTCGCGGCGGTTCGCTCAGCGGATAGCGGAGATCGATCTCCATCCCCCTCTGTTTCGAGTCCTGAACGTGGTCGACGCCGCGGAGGGAAGTTCGCAACAGGCGATCGGCGAGGCGATCCAGGCACCGCCGAGCCGCATGGTCGCGATCGTCGACGAGCTCGAGCAGCGCGGCCTCGTCGAGCGCCGGCCCAGTCCGGGCGATCGTCGAATCCGCGCCCTCTACCTGACCGCCAAGGGCCGCGGGCTGCTGGCGCGCGGGCGCAGAATCGCAAGCCAGCACGAGGAGGAGTTGACGCGAGCGTTGAGCCCAGCGGACCGAAAGCGCCTGGTCGCCCTGCTCCAGAAGCTCGTCGACGAGCAGGGAATCGGCAGGGGCGTCCATCCGGGCTTGGGCGCGTCGGGAACCAAGTAGGCGGACCGCGGTCAAGTCACGACCCGGTACTTGAGATGGGTGACACCTGGAGCCTCGACCGCGCGGAGCTGCTCGAGCTCGACATCGGCGCCAACGCCTTCGAAGAGGCGCTCCCCGGCACCGAGCAGGACGGGAACCACCGCAAGCTCCATCTCGTCGAGAAGGCCGGCGCTGAGGTACTGCCGTGCGACGCTTGCGCCGCCTCCCAGCGAGACGTCCTTGCCCCCCGCGGCCTGCTTGGCTCTTTCGAGCGCGACCTCGATGCCGTCGGTGACGAAGTGAAAGGTCGTTCCTGCCGCCATCTCGAGCGGCTCGCGCGGGTGGTGGGTGAGGACGAAGACGGGAACGTGGAAAGGGGGCTCCTCGCCCCACCAGCCTCGCCAGGGATCCTCGCCCCAGGGGCCCCTGACCGGGCCGAACATGTTGCGGCCCATGATCGTTGCGCCGACGTTCTCGAACCAGCCCTCGACGACCTCGGAGCTTGCGTTGACCTCGCCGCCCTTTTCGTCTTCGCCATGGATGCGGTTGAAGACAGCCAGCGGGAAGAGCCACTCGTGGAGCCGCATGCCGCCGGCCCCGATCGGGTTCTCCTCGCTCTGATCGGGCCCGGCGACGTAGCCATCGAGCGAGATCGCGATGCTGAAGCGCAGCTTGCTCATCTGTCCTCCCGGTGCTCGCGGGGGGACTTCCCCCCAACGTCGGTTTCAACCTACAGACCGGCGGGACTCGGCAAACTCATCGGTTGCGAGACCGCGCGTGGCGAGCTCGGGCGGAGGGTCGGCGCCCCGCCCGAGTCGCGACTGGCAGGGCGAACCAAACGGCAAGGGGCGGAACGGGTTGCGGCAGGGTCAGTCGCCGGCCTGCTCGCCGCTGGGGTGCAGCGGGTACCAGCTGGCGCCGAAGGAGTTGACGTCGGTTCCGTTGTCTTCTCCGGGCTTGGTGTCGGCGGTATAGGTGTAGAGGGGCCATCCCGCGTAGGTGACCTGGGTTGTCCCGTCGGTCCGCGCGGTGGTGCCCAGCTTGGAAGCTTCGGCGCCGCTCATCGCGTGTGGGGCGCCACCTGTCGTCAGCGGCGGCCAGGCGGAGGCGCACGCTCCGTAGCAGGTCGACTTCCCGCCCTTGTCCTTCTCGAAGTAGTAGAGGGTGAAGCCATTGGAGTCGACCAGGACGCTGCCCACGTCGCCGACGCCGGCGACCGAGACGGCGCCCGCACCCGAGCCCCCCGAGGAGCCGGACCCGTCGTAGCGCCCGCCCGCCCCTTCGCTGGCGGCTCCCGCCGCCGCGGTGCTTTCGCCACCTGTTTCGTAGCCACCCGATTCGCTGGAGCTCGAACCGCCGCCGCATCCGGCGAACGCAAGGATCACGCCAACGACGAGCGCGGAGGCGGCTGGGACGATCTTGATCACGGTTCCTCCTGTGGATTCCGATTGCCGGGGCGGTGCGTCAGTCGTGTCTACGGCCCACCGCCGGATTCGGTTCAAAGCGGAGCCCCGGCTTGTCTGACCGGATGCGGCGCGGTCAGCGTCAGGCGCGCGGTTGGGCGCCGACCGGCGCAACGAACGCCTGGCCCCCGACGCGGACGACGATCGCCCTGGTGCGCGACAGATCGAGCGCCGAGCTGAGCACGGCCTCGTCGGTGCCGTGGCGATAGCGGAAGGTGCCGGCCGACAGGCGCGCCCCGTCCACTCCGCGCAGCGTCACCTTGCACAGGGTGCCGGAGCGGATTCCCTCCACGTACATGTGGATCTCGGTGCCGAACGGCTGCGGGTCGAGGGCCGCGACGATCTTCATGCCGGGGGGAAGCGCCGCGAAGCTGACCCGCTGCTCTTCGCTGGAGCCCGTCCCGCCGGAGAAGACGAAGACGACCAGCAGCGCGGCGGTTGCGGCCGCGGTTGCGGCACCGAGCGGCAACCCAAAGCGCAGCCGGCGCCGGCGCCGTTGCGAGCGCTCCTCGTGCCTGATCGCCGTCGCGACGCGCTCGGCCAGCTCGGGTGGGGGCACCGGCGCAGCGGCGAAGCGCTCCGGGTCGGCCAGCGGCATTGCCCGCGCCACCGAAGCCAGCGATTCGAGCTCGGCCCTGCATCCAGGGCAGCCGTCGAGGTGCGCCTCCAGGGCGGGTCGCTCCTCCTCGGGCAGCTGCCCGAGCGCGTAGGCGCCCAGCGACTCGCGCATCGCGCGGCAGGCGTCAGTCCTCATAGCCGATCTCCTCCAGCGCGATTCGCAGAGCCCGCAGGCCGTAGTAGACACGACTCTTCACGGTTCCCTCGGGGACGCCGAGTTGCTCGGCCAGCTCGGCGTAGGGGCGTCCACGGTAGAAGGTCTCGACCAGGACCTGACGATGCTGCTCGCCGATCCTTCGCATCGCTTCCTCGACCTGCCAGGCGCGGAGCGCCTCCTCCAGCGGCTCGACGGAGGGCTCGACACCGCTCTCGGCGACGGTCGGGCGGGCGGCTCGCGCGCGGGCGATGTCGATCACCACGTTTCGCAGGATTGCGAACAGCCAGGTGCGGAGCGACCCGATCTGCGGATCGAACCGTCCCCCGGCCCGCCAGGCGCGCAGGAAGCTCTCCTGCACCGCCTCCTCGGCGAGCCCGCGGTCGCCCAGCGAGCGCAGGGCGAACCCGTAGAGCTCGCCGGCGTGCGCGGCATAGGCCTCGCGCACGTCGCGCTCGCGGGTCAGGGCGCTCGGCGGCATCGGCTCGATCTTGAAGCAGCATGGCAGCTCACGCTGACTGAGATACGGATTGCGGCGGCGCTGGGTTCAGGGGACGGAGGTGTCAGCGGACGAGGATCTTGCCGTGCATGAAGGGGTGGATCGTGCAGACGTACCTGTACACACCGGGACGCCGCAGCTTCACGGCGAGGGAGCGATGGGGGCGGATATGACCGGTGTCGAAGCTGCCCCGCCGAGTCGCCGTGTGGGCGACCGAGTCGGTGTTGGCGAAGACGACCTTCGATCCCCGCTTGACCCTCAGCGTGCGGGGGTGGAAGGCGAATTCGCTGATCTTGACTCGGACCGTCTTGGCCCGGCGATGAACGCGCTGGTGCCCCCGCCCAGCGGCGGGCGCGAGCGCGGTTACCGCGAGAGCGACGGCGAGGGCCGTCGTCGCCACGGCGGCAAGCACGGCGGCGGAGGGCCGCGGTCTCGTGGGCATCCCGGTTCGCATCGCCCCTGTCTACGGATGGCGCCGCGGATGGGTTCAATGCAGTTTTGTCATCTGCGGGCTCCCGGTAGCGGAGGGTTGACCGCGGCTCGATTGGAATTCGCCCGCGGTGCCCTGGCGGGATCTCTGGATCGACGGAAGTTCGAAGGCGCCTCGCGTCTTTGAACTTCCCGGACGCCCCATCCGTAGCCCGAGCGATGGGGGGTCGCCGCATAGCCGTGGTTGTAACCGCCGCTCTCGCCGCATTGCTGCTGCTCGTCCCGGCTGCGCGCGCGAGCTTCCATCTGATCTCCATCCGCGAGGTCTACCCCGGAACCGCGGCGAATCGCGATGCGGACTTCGTCGAGCTGCAGATGTACGCGTCGGGACAGAACTTCGTCAGCGGCCATGCGCTGACCGTCTATAACGCAAGCGGCACGGCGATCGGCACCTTCACCTTTTCCGCGATGGCCGCCAACGGCGCAAACCAGCGGACGATCCTGATCGGAGACAGCGGCGTGCTCGGCGAATTCGGCGTCGCTCCCGACCTCACCGACAGCGCTCTCGAAATACCGCCCGCCGGGGGGGCTGCCTGTTGGGCCGGCTCGATCGACTGCGTCTCCTGGGGCAGCTTCGAAAGCTCGAAGCTGCCCGCCGCCGGTACGCCGGCCGACTCCGCCACTGGCATCCCGGAAGGCGAGGCCCTGCGGCGCACGATCGAACCCGGCTGTCCGACCCTGCTGGAGGAAGCCGACGACAGCAACAACAGCGCCGCTGACCTCTTCGACGCCACTCCGCAGCCGCGCGACAACGCCAGTGCGCCGACCGAGACGGCGTGCACCGGGCCGCTCGCGACGATCGACTCGCACCCCGCCAACCCGACGAATCAGACCGGCGCCTCCTTCGCCTACCACTCGAGCGAAGCCGGCTCGAGCTTCGAATGCAAGCTCGACACGGCTGCCTTCGCGGCGTGCCAGGAAAGCGGCATCGAATACGCGGGTCCGCTGGCCGATGGAACCCACGCCTTCCAGGTGCGCGCCAAGGACGCAGGCGAACACGTCGGCCCGGCGGCAAACTACTCATGGCGGGTCGACACCACCGCTCCCACGGCGACGATCGACAGCCATCCGGCCAACCCGAGTCCCGGCGGCAGCGCCTCCTTCGCCTACCACTCGAGCGAGACCGGCTCGAGCTTCGCATGCAGCCTCGCGGCGGAGGGCGCATCGGACAGCTTCTCCCCCTGCTCCTCATCGGGCCAGACCTACACGGGGCTCGGCGACGGCAGCTATACCTTCAAGGTTCGCGCTACGGACGGCGCCGGCAATCAGGGCGCAGCCTCCGCTTTCGCATGGGAAGTGGACAACTCTCTGTCTGATACGACGCCGCCGCAGACGTCGATCCTCTCCAAGCCGCCCGATCCGAGCGAAAGCTCGACGGTCTCCTTCACCTACGAATCGAACGAGCCGGGGTCGACGTTCGAATGCAGCCTGGATGCAACGCCCTTCGCAAGCTGCCCGGCCAGCGGGATCACCCACACAGGGCTGGCCAACGGTGCGCACAGCTTTGCGGTGCGGGCGATCGACGCCAGCGAAAACGTCGACCCCACACCCGCCGGCTACAGCTTCGACATCGCGGTTCCCGCGCCACCGCCTCCTCCCGCTGCGATCGTGCCACCACCACCGCTTGTCGTGCCGCTGCTGACTGCTGCGCCACCCAGAACCAGGATCACCGCGAAGCCTCGCCGCCACACAAGTGATCGCACGCCCACGGTGCGGTTCAGATCGAACGTTGTGGGAGCCGGTTTCCAGTGCAGCGTCGACCGGGCTCGTTTCAAGCGCTGCCGCTCGCCCTTCACGGCGCGGCGCCTACGGCCAGGGCGGCACCGCATCCGGGTCCGCGCGTTCTTCGGCGGCGCCGTGGACCCCACCCCGGCGGGCGCGGTCTTCAAGGTCGTCGGCGGCAACCGCCGCGCCCAGCGCCGCCACAGGCGCTACCGAAGGCAGCATCGCATCGCGCGGCGCGACGATCGGCGTCAGGGGCACCGGACGTGAGCCGCGTTCGCCCCATCTGCCTCGCGATGGCGCTTGCCGTCGCCCTGACGGCGGCCGGCCCGCCGGTTGCGCGGGCGACCTTCCACCTGGTCTCGATCCGCGAGGTCTACCCCGGCTCGACCGCCAGTCCCGAAGCGGAGTACGTGGAGCTGCAGATGTACGCAGCCGGCCAGAACTTCGTGCGCGGCCATTCGATCTCGATTCTCGACGCGACGGGCAATCAGGTGGGCACGGCGGCCTTCGCCGCGGACGTGCCCGACGGGTCCAATCAGGCCACGTTGGTCGCCGCGACTCCCGCGGCGGAGTCGCAGTTCGGGATCGTTGCCGACAGCGGGTTGCCCGCGGGCCTTCTCGATCCCGCCGCAGGGGCGCTCTGTTGGGAAGCGCTGGACTGCGTCTCCTGGGGGAGCTTCCACGGTTCCGTCGCTTCGCCAACGGGTTCGCCCACCGATCCACTCGGCGTTCCCGACGGGATGGCCCTGCGACGCACCATCGCCCCCGGCTGCCCAACGCTTCTGGAGGCGTCCGACGATACGAACAACAGCGCCACGGACTTCTCGAACTCGTTTCCGGCTCCGCGCCCCAACTCCGTGGTCCCCAGCGAGCACGCATGCTCCTCGCAGAGCCAGCCGGTCGCCGGTTACCCGACTCCCGGTGCTGGCAGCGGCGGCGGACCCGCCGCCGCGCGGCGGCCTCAGACCAGGCTCGGACACCGCCCGCGCCGGATAACGCGCGACCGCACTCCCACCTTCCGCTTCACCTCCAATCGCCGGCCCGTGCGCTTCCTCTGCAGGCTCGACCGCAGTCGCTTCAGGCGCTGCCGCTCGCCCTTCACGGCGCGACGCCTGCGGTTTGGCTGGCACGTCTTCCGCGTCAAGGCCCGTGTCCCGGGCGGGGCCGCCGACCGCTCGCCCGCCACCTGGCGGTTCAGGGTGGCAGGCCCCGGGCATCGGCGGCACAGTCGCTGCCGCCGATGCTGAGCCCCGCGGCGCCGTCACGCTGAGTTTCGATTCGAGGTCGTTCCCGCGGCGCCGGCTGAGTTTCGCGATTCGAGAAGGGGCGAAGCGGGTACTTACCCGACGGCAACGCGGAAGCGAGGTGCATCGATGACCAGCGTCGGCGAGTGCATGAGTACCGAGGTCGACCCGGTTCCTCCCGACGCCACCCTGGTCGAAGTGGCACAGCAGATGCGCATCAGCGGCGTTGGAGGAGTGCCAATGCTCGACCACGAGGGCAAACAGTGCGCGGCGATTCTGACCGAGCGCGACATCGTCGTCCGGGTCCTCGCCGAGGAGCGGGAGGCGCGGGCGGTCTTCGCGCGCGATATCGCCACGCTTGACCCGGTGACCTGCAGCCCCGACGAGGACGTCACGGTTGTGGCGGCGCGCATGCGCGAGAGCGGGGTTCAGCATGTCCCGGTCTGTCAGGAGGGCAGGGTGGTGGGCATGATCTCCCTTGCCGACATCGTCTTCGGGAGGCCCGACGAGCGCCGCGGGACGCTGGTCTCGCCGCGCCTCATGAGCCGGTAGGGACTAGATGCGTGGTGTGTTCCGGTTGGCTCAGGGCTGCCGCCCCCACGCGCCGCTCCGACCACACCGCCCAGGGCCGACCGGTCCCATCCGTTAGAGACCGTCCCGCCTCTTTCGTCACTGGGCTCGAAGTCCCCGAGCCCCCTGGCTCTCTGGGGGAGTGCGGAGATGGCCCCGGGACCCAGGAGAGCACCTCGTTGACCGATGGAGACCTCCAACCCGAAACGAACCCCTCATTGATTGATGATGAGAGAGACAGCCCCTCCCCTGTTTGCCCTCCTACTTGCAGGTGGGGAGGGCAAACAGGGGAGGGGCTGGTAGGGGCCCCAGGCGGTCAGGGGCTACGGGCGTCGTTTCGCGAGGGCCAAGAGGATGAGGGGCTTCGGGGGAGGCGTTATCGCGACTGGCGCAGCCGAAGAAGGCAGGATCGAGGCGGACACGAGCTCCGTTCGCTCTTTGTGTCGCAGAGCGGTACAAATGACGAACGGAACGGCTGGAATCGCCCGGGCGAGACTCCGTTCGCTCTTTGTGTCGCAGAGCGGTACAAATGACGAACGGAGCGGCTGGGGTGGCCGGAGGGAAGCGGATGAGTAGTTCCACGACGAGGTGTGACTGGGACACGTCATCCAGGCGTGTCTGGTCGTGGAACTTATCTAGGGGACGAGGTCTCGCACCAGCTCTGCCGCCGGTTTCACATCGTCGATGCGGGCGACGGTTTCTCCCGCATAGAGCGGGCCGGCATCGAGCAGGTTGCTGGGCCCGTCGTCGGCCGGTCCGAGAGGCGAGAGGATGCGGCTGCCGGGACTCTGGGCGCGCACCAGGCGTCCGCGAAGGCACTCGGGCACGTGACGGGCAGCCGGTGTGAGCGCCCGGTTGAGGAGACGATTGAGCCGCGGGCCGCGCCGGTCGCGCTTCAGCCAACGTTCGGTGGCGGCATTGGGAATCACCCGATGGGGCGCGGGCCAGCCGGCGCCGAACAGTTCGGTGAGGATCGTCTCCTTGGCATCGAGCAGCCGGTTGCGGTACTCGGGATGGGCACGACCCTCATCGGAGAGGAGGAAGCGGGTCCCGGCGACCACCCCGGCGGCCCCCGCGTCGAGCGCCTGCCGAACGTCACCGCGCGCGGCGATTCCACCGGCGAGCAACAGCGGATAGCCGGCGGGCAGCGCGGCGCGGACGCGATCCAGCAGTTCCAGCGCCGGGAGCGTCCCGCGCACGTGCCCGCCCGCCTCGACCCCCTGCACGATCACCGCGTCGGCCCCCGCGGCATGCGCCGCCAGCGCCTCTTCGAGTGACCCGCACTGGTGCATCCAGGCGCCACCGCTGCGCCGCCTCGGCCTGCCCCAGAAGGTGACGACGACATCCGCCGCGGCCGCCGCGGAGAACCAGTCGCGCCGTGCGAACGGCAGCAGCAGGTTCACCGCAAGCGGCCTGCCGGTAAGTGCGCGCGCCGCCGCCAGCTCGCCGCGGATCGCCTCGGCGCCGTTGACCGCGATCGTCCCCAAGCCGCCGGCCTCTGACACCGCCGCCGCCAGCTCATGGCGACTCAAGCCACCACCCATCCCCGCCTGCACGACTGGTAGATCGACGCCGAGGTGCTCCAGAGTTGACATTGACGGTGGCACTCTAGGAGGTCCATCCGAAGAGTCGTGCGTGCGACCGCTTCCCCCCGGGCCCAACGAGCTCCTCCCCCGGTTGCCATCCTGCTTGCAGGTGTGGAGGGCAGCCAGGGGAGGGGCGGCGTGTGCGTCTCAAAGCCCGCTGAGTCAGAGGCCTACCGTCCAGCCGGGCGCGTCGTACTTGCTTGCCAGCCTGCCCAGTGTCAGCGCGCCGAGCATCAGTCCAAAGTCGCGCAGGGCGATGTCGTAGTAGCCGGAGTAGGTGAGAAGGTTGACGATGATCCCTCCCAACCAGGCCGCCACCACGTAGGCGCCGTAGCGGGGCTTCAGCGCGACGAAGATCCCGGCGAGGATCTCAACGGCACCGACCAGGTGCATGGCCGCCGCGGCACTGCCCGGCACGATGTCGTTGATCCAAGGCGCGAGGTAGGTCTCCCAGTCGACGAGGATGTTGAAGAACTTGTCGAGCCCGAAGAGGATCGGCGCGACGGTGAAGCCGATTCGCAACAGCAGGAACGCCTGATATGCGGGGTCCCGGAGGCGCTCGGAGAGCGCCGGCTGGACAGGGATGTCTAGCGTGGTGGTGGACATCGGTCCTCCTTGGTCGAGTGTGTCTGCACCGATGTCTGCGTCGCCATCCGCCGCTGTCTTACCTGCGGTGTCCGGGCAGAGTGCCCGGGGTAAGGACCGACCAGGCTAAGTCGCTAACAATGCAATGCCCACCGCGACGATGGAAACGCCGACCGAGACCCCGCGGCCCGAGCCGCTCGCACTGCCCGCCGATGCGGAGTCGCGGGCCTGGCTGCAGCGGCTGACGTCGAGCGGTGCCGAACGGGACGCCGCGATAGCCGATCTGCAGGCGCTGCTGCTGCGCGCGGCGCGTTTCGAGCTGCAACGTCGCCGCGCCGACCTTCGAGGTGACGACCGCGACGTCCTCGCCCACCAGAGCGCCGACGACGCGCTGCTGGCCGTCCTTGGCAAGCTGGGAGAGTTTCGAGGCGAGAGCCGCTTCACCACCTGGGCCTACAAGTTCGCGCTGCTGGAGGCCGGGGTGAAGGCACGCCGTCGCGCCTGGCAGGGGCGCGAGGTGCCGCTGGAGGACTCGGCCTGGGGACTGCTTGCCGATGCCGGGACCTCCGCGCATTGCTCGGCCGAGACGGCGGAGCTGCTTGCGGCGCTGCGGGAAGAGATCGAGACGGCCCTCGGCGCTCGCCAGCGGCTCGTCCTGGTCGCGTTGACGCTAAACGACGTGCCGATCGACGTCCTTGCCGAACGCCTGGGCGCCACCCGCGGCGCCCTGTACAAGACACTCCACGACGCCCGTCGCAAGCTGCGCACCGCGCTCGCCGTCCGCGGCTTCGACGTCGACGCCCGAGCGAAGGAGGAGAGATGAGCAAGTCAGCGGGAAACCGCGACACCGAGCGGCTGCTCTCACGCGTTCTCGGACCGAGCGGCCCCGAGCTGAGCTGCGAGGAGTGCTTCGCTGAGCTCGACCGCTACGCGGAGCTGTCCCTCTCCGGCGCTGACGCCGACGAGCGCGTTCGCGGCATGCGCGCTCACCTCGACGGCTGTCCCGCCTGCGCCGAAGACCTCCGCAGCCTGATGGAGCTGCTGACCGAGGCCGAGCCTCCCGCGTGAGGGCGCCGACTTCTCCGTACCCGTATCATTTACACAAATTGGCTGTGTAAATTAGGATTGGAGGTGGACGATGACCTACGTGATCAACGAGCCCTGCATTGGCACGAAGGATCTCTCCTGCGTCGAGGTGTGCCCGGTCGATTGCATCCATCCGACCGAGGACGAGGCCAACTTCGATCAGCACGAGCAGCTCTACATCGACCCCGACGAGTGCATCGACTGCGACGCCTGCGTCGAGGTGTGCCCGGTCGACGCGATCACCCCCGAGGACCAGGTGCCGCCGGAGTGGCAGAAGTACATCGAGATCAACGCCGCCTACTTCAAGTAGCCGAACTCTCGACGGCGACCAGGCAGCCGGCGCGGTCGGGGTCGTGCGGCTCGAAGCGGGTCAGCTTCGCCTTTGGATAGAGCTTCTCCAGCAACCCGACGGTCATGCCGCGGTGAAGAGTGCAGACAACGTCGGGATTCTCGCGCACCGACGCACGGTAGGGGCAGCTTTCCAGGCTGCACCTGAAACCGCCGCCCTCCCCGACTTCCAGCGCGGGCTGAAAGCCGAGGGCCGCGACCACCTGCCGGAAGCTCTCGATTGGGTCCTCGACCTCGGCCGGGGCCAGCTCGCCGCCGATCTCACACCCCGTCTTCTCGATGGCGCGCAGTCGACTCGGCCCGCTCGGCATCGCGCGTGCCAGCCAGCGCGCCAGATCCGCGTATCCGCTCGGGCGCTCGCCGCCCGGGCGGGCACCGGCGGCGACCAGCCAGCGATCGCCAGGACGCCCCCGTGAGCCGCGGCTCTTGCGACGCTCGACGAGACCAGCTTCGTGAAGTCGCAACAGGTGGCGCCGCACGCCGTTGGGGTGGAGGCCGAGAAGCCGCGCCAACTCCTCGGTCCCCACGGGGGATCGCTGCTCGACGAGCTTGGCGAAGACACGTTCCCGAGTGCCCTGGCCCGGGGCACTCCGGCTGTCGCCCGGCAGGTCCATCGAACCTTCAGTTTTGCACAGTAGCCCTGTGAAAATTAGAGCTATCCTGCAGAGCGCTGAGCGAGGCCAGGCCCGGAAAGGAGCCCAGATGAGCGAAGTCGTGTTGAGGTCGGTCGACGAGGGAGTTGCACTGATCATCCTTAACCGGCCCGAGCGGCTGAACGCCTGGACGGCCGAGATGGGGCACGCTTACTTCGACGCGCTGGAGGAGTGCGACGCCTCCAGCGAGGTCCGGTCGATCGTGGTGACCGGTGCCGGAAGAGGGTTCTGCGCCGGCGCGGATATGCAGGAGCTGAAGGCACTCGGGGACGGCGAACTGGACGCCGGTTCGGTGGTGCCCGACGAGCGGCCGCAGACGTTTCCGTTGTCGATCTCCAAGCCGATTGTCGCCGCGATCAACGGCCCGTGCGCCGGGCTCGGCCTGGTCCTGGCGCTGATGTGCGACGTCCGCTTCGCAACCGCGGACGCCAAGCTGACGACCGCCTTCTCGCGCCGCGGCTTGGTGGCAGAGCACGGGATCTCGTGGATCCTGCCGCGCCTCGTGGGCCCCGCCCGGGCACTCGACCTGCTGCTTTCGGGACGCATCGTGCTGGGTGGGGAAGCGGAGGCGCTCGGCCTGGTCAATTACGCCGTCAGCGCCGCGGAACTTCCGGAGCGGGCACTGGCGTACGCGCGCGAATTGGCGCTCAATTCCTCGCCCGCGAGCATGGCCGCGATGAAGCGCCAGGTCTATGCCGATCTGACGCGCGAGCTGCCCGAGGCGCTGCAGGAGGCGAACCGGCTGATGGGCGAGTCTTTCGCAGCGCCCGACTTCGCGGAGGGCGTGGCGAGCTTTCTGGAGCAGCGGGAGCCGCGCTTCGCCCCACTCGGCGGCTGAAGCGCTTCGGCGGCGATCAGCTCATATCGAGCAGCCGCAGGCGCACTCCACCAACCTCGAGTGCGGTGCGCTCTTGGCGACGGTCGGCGGGCAGCCGGACGGCGATCTCGACCAGACCCTCACGACCACCCTGCTCGGCTGTGGCAAAGCGCACCTCGCCATCGTCGACCGTAAGCACCGCTTCGCCACTCTCGTCGGCGACCGCGACGCCAAGCACCTCTGCCCAGCGCGCCGCCACCTCCCCGGGCTCGTCGACGGCGATCGTGATGCCGGCGAGGCGACCCGGCGCGGCGCTGCCGACCCGGTCGGTCCACTCGGGACCGCCCCAACGCCAGGTTCCGGCCGGCCGGGACTGGTCGAGGGAGACGATCGCCCCGTGCATATCGGCTGGGTGCAGATGGGTGGCGGAGATGTCGGGAAGGTCGATCTCCCAGACGGTGCGTATCCCCATCCTCTGCGCGCGGGCTCTCGCGCCCTTGAGGTCTTCGAGGTCGAAGATCGCCATGTAGCCGGCGTCGCCGTGGCGGGCCAGGTAGCGCCCCGCCGCCGTTCCCTCCTTTATCGGTGAGACGACCTCGAGGAAGCAGTCGCCCAGCGCGAAGACACCGTTGACCAGCCCGAACCCAGCCACACCCGGATCGCGAAACGGCTCGCCAAGCCCGAGTGCCTCGCGGAGCTCGGTCTCGACCGGCTCGAGTTTGGCCGCCGCAAGCACCGCCTGACGCAGTCGCACGCCCACTCGATCCTCCATCGCCGGCAGGCTACGCGATTGAGCGATGTCCGCCGCGCGGTCTACGACCTTCTCCATTCGCCACGGCCCGAGCGCGGCCCGTTCACCGATCTGACCGGCGGGCCGGAGGCGCCTCCGTGAGCAGCCGCTCGACGACCAGCACGTCGCGCCAGTTGCCGTCGAGCTGCCCGTGGCGCCGGTGCAGTCCGACCGAGCAAAAGCCACAGTGCTCTACCAGGCGGATGCTGGCCACGTTGTCGGTGAAGAGCTTGCCGAGCAGCTTGTGGAAGCCGCTGGCATCGGCCGCGGCGGCGAGCGCCTCGGTCAGCATCGTGCCCGCGCCCCGGCCCCGCGCCTTGACCGCGACGTAGACGCTGCACTCTCCGACGCCGGCATAGCAGCGCCGGCTGCTGTAGGGGGCGACGCCCGCCCATCCGACGACGGCACCGCGGGAGTCGCCGACCAGCAGCGGGAACCGCACGCTGGCGATCCGCTCCTCGAAGTCCCTCGCCGCGCGAGGCTCTGTCTCGAAGGTCGAGCTTCGCTCGGCGATCGCCGCGTTGTAGATCTCACAGATCGGCCCAGCGTCTGCGGGGAGCGCGGGGCGCACCGTCATCTCGATGCTGTCCATGTCTGCATTCTCGACGCGGACTGCGCGGCGGCCATTGGCCGCCTGTCCAAGATTGCCTGTACGGGTGTCAGCGCACCTGGAACGAACCCGAGTCGAGGTAGGCAGCCAGCAGCGAGAGCGCGTGCGCGGTCGGGGCGTGGAGCGGCTCCGGGGGATTGTCCGGGCCGGCGAACCTGGCCTCGGTGGCCTCCGCTTCGTCGGGTCGCGGGTCGCCCTTCCAGATCCTCGTCAGGAAGCAGAGGGCAAAGCAATGGGTCACATCCCCGTTGGGATAGTGGATCGTGTGAGCCTCTGCTTCTGAGAGGCATCCGAAGGGGATCAGGTCGCGCTCGGAGACCTCGATCCCGGTCTCCTCTGCCAGCTCCGCGATCGCCGTTCGAGCGAAGCTCCCACCGGGCTCCGCGGCGCCCGCCGGCAGGCACCACGTTCCGTCATCGGTGCGTTTGGTCAGGAGGACGTGCCCGTCCTCGCGTTGCAGGACAACCATCGCGCCGGGCATCAGGACGAGGTCGTTGCCTACCGCCTGTCGCAGCCGCCAAAGATAGGAGTCGCGGTAGCCCACGTCAGCGACGCCAATCGAGCTCGGTGGCGATCCAAGGGTTCTCCTCCAGCGTGAAACCCGCCATCGGAGGCCACTGTATGCGAGGCACGCCCGGCGAGCCAGCTACTGCGTATCCCCTTCCCCCGGCCACCTCAACCGCTCCGTTCGTCATTTGTACCGCCCAGCGACACAAAGAGCGAACGGAGTCTCGATCCGGCCACCTCAACCGCTCCGTTCGTCATTTGTACCGCTCTGCGACACAAAGAGCGAACGGAGTTCGTATCCGCTGCGTTCAGGCCACCCCAGCGGCCCTACCTTGCATAACTGCTCCGCCGCAGCCCCTCACCTCTGGGCCCTCGCGTAAGGACGCCCGTAGCTCCTGACGCCTGGTCCCTACACAGCCTCCCCCTGTTTGCCCTCCTACTTGCAGGTGAGGAGGGCAAACGGGGGGAGGCTGTTTCTCTCATCAATCGAAGAGCTGTTCGTTTCAGGCCCCACGGGCCTTTCTTGGCACCGTCGGTCTGAGGCTCGGCGGAACGATCGACGCTGAGACGGGACCGTGAGGAACCGATGGACCGGTCGGCCCTGAGTGGTGTGGCCTGAGTGGCGCGCAGGCGCGTGCACGCCAAGCCGACCGGATACGCAAACAGCCGGCTAGTGTCGGTGTCGGCCGCGGAGGTGGACCCGCCGCGTCAGCTCGAGCGGGGTGGAGCGGCCGGAGTCGGTGAAGACGAGGTGTGCCGGGAGTGCGCGTCGGCTCCGCCTCGCGCCGACGATCTTCTTGCCGGCGCGACTGAGCTGAAGCCTCAGTCGCCGTGTGGCTCCCGCGGGGATCGAGTAGGAGCCGCGTGCTAGAACGGGGCCGCGGCGGGAGCGGCCTCGCCTGGCCAGGCGGACCGAGAGGGCTCCTGTGCAGATCGCCGGACCGGCGCACCGGAGGCGCAACAGCAGAGCCCTGTGCGTGGCCCGAATCCGGCCTCGGGCCAGGCCGGTAACCCCCGCGGGGACCGCTGCTGCGGCCGTGTGCTGCTGGGCTGGCTTTCGCGCCGCTCCAATGCCGGTCGTCCCCCCGCCACCGGTGTTGCCCTGGCCACCACCCGTCCCACCGGTGCCCCTCCCTTCGCTGCCTCCCCCGGAAGACGTCAGGTAGTCGGTGGCCAATTGGTAGCCCGGCGGGACGATCTTCGCAGCAGGCGCCTGCACCAGGCCATCGAGCGAGCCCGGCTGCTCCAGCACCGGCAGGCGCAGCTCCAGGTTGGAGACTTCGATAGGCAGCTGGGCGTTCGAGGGTCGCGCGTAGGGGGCGTCGGAGGGAAGCAGCTCCAGCTTTGGCACGTGGCCCTCCGCGAAGCGGTAGGCCTGCGGGTGCAGCTGGAAGACTGTCTGGGTCCCGCCTTCGCCCGGCCGCAGCAGGCCCCTGGCGACGAGCGTCTCGGTTTCGTCGGGCGCCACGTCGAGGAGGCGTGCGGCGAGATCGGACTGGCCGCCCGGCGCGGCGATGTCAGCGACGATCGTCGCTGACCCGAGCAGCGTGAAGCCCGCGGCGGGAGCGGCCGGCAGGCGGTAGCTGGCGGCACCGGTCTGGTCGGCACCAGAGGCGCTTGCGCAGGCTCCTTCCCCGGCGATCGGGTCGAACTTCTGGTTGATCGAGGGATCGCCCGCGACCGGGGCGACGGTCTCGGTCGCCGCACTGTCAAAGCGGATCTCACCGGGCGCGATGTCCCTCCAGTCGTCGGCCGCGTACGGGCCTTCGGAGGGAGCGCCGCAGGTCGTCGTGAGCGCTTCGACCCCGGAGGTCGGCACGGGCCCGACGCCCTTCAACCAGTAGTCGAACCAGGCGTTCTGGCGTGCTTCGAAGAGTTCGGCGTCAGCCCGCTTGTTCTGGCTGCGCGCGTGCCCGTCGTCCATGAAGAAGAGCGAGATGGGGTTCCCGCGGTACTGGGTGCGCGTGCGGTTGTAGAGGCGGATCGCCTCGTCCGGCGGGAAGAGGTCGTCGTTCCAGCCGCTCTGGATCAGCAGCGGGGCCGGTTCCTCGCCATGGTCGATGTAATAGGAGGAGTGATGGGACGTGATCTCGGCGATGATTGGCGGCGCCAGCGGACTTGCGTCATAGGGCTCCCCGGCGTTGACGAGCCCGTACCAGGTGGTCAGGTCGGCGCCGGGGTCGGTTCCCGGAGGCGCGTAGTTGCTACCGGCCAACCCGAGCGCGTAGAGCCCGGAGACGTATGAGGCCTTCTCGACGCCGATCGGGGCGTCGCCTTCGGGCCCCAGGTAGGGGGCGTCGGCCACGTAGTCGAGGGTGCGGCCGTTTGGCATCAGCGAGTAGGCGAGGTCGCTCCACGGCCACTGCGGCACGGCCGCGGCGATCGCCATCGCCTTTCCTTCCGGGCTTTCCCAGGGAACCAGCGACTCGTCGGGCAGCATGACCCGGTCGCGCAGCGCTGCGAGAGCCATCGAGATCCCGCCGCCGTAGGAGAAGCCGGTTGTGCCGATCTTCTGCGCCTCGGCAACGCCTTCGTCGGCCAGCACCGAGATCAGGTACTGGGCGTCGCGGACCTCGTAGCGGTCGTCCATCAGGTGGTTGTAGCCGGCGGCGCATTTGGAGCTTTCCGAGATCCTGTCGGGGTCCTGTGCCCCGCACGATTCGCCCCAGCCCCGGTCGCTCATGCTGAACACGGCGTAGCCGTTCTGCGCCCAGGCTTCCGTCTGCGAGTCGATCGCGATCTTGCTGCCACCCCAGCCATGAAAGTCCCCGATCAGCGGGTAGGGCCCGTCCGGGCCGGAGGCCGGAGCGGGCGGGAGGATCACGTTGACGTCGATCTTGGTCTGGCCGTCCCAGGTCGTGGTCGGGCCGCCGCAGAGGCGCACGTCTCCGTTCGAGGGTTGGGCTGAGCAGGAGACGTCCCCGCCGTAGACGGACGCAAATTCAGCCGCTGCCGGTGCCGGCCCGATCAGTCCTGCGCTCAGGGCCACAGAGGCAAAGGAGGCACAAAGCACCGCGCGAACCCGGGTCCCCTTTGCTGTTTCAAGTGCGCCCACAGTGAAGTTGTACCTGAAATCAGCCACTATTTCTACCTAAAACTTAGGAGGCACCAGTTTGGCGGTCGAGAACAGGTGATCTCTGCCGGCAAAGCCGACCTCACCGACCCTTGCTTGAGAGGCCGGGGTCCTCGGTGTCCCGCTAGCGGACCTCCCCGAAACGTTCGACCGGAAACCGACCATCCGCTCCGCTCCGACAGCGCCCGAGCCCCCTTGCACCGGCAGCGCCTCCATCTCCGAGGACAGAGGAAGGCGCACACCTGGGACGCCGGGCGAGTTTTGGGCCACATGCGGCGATATATCGCCCGCCGTCGATGGCGATGGGGCCCAGCATGTGCCCGAGGCTCGAGGTCGAGCTGGTGATCACAGCATCGGCTCAGGGTTTCGGGTGGAACGTTTCGGGGAGATCAGCTAGGAAGCTTTCGGCGAGGCACCCATGCCGGCTGCGGTCAGCACGCGGTGAAGCGTCGAGGCGGTCTGCGGCCCCCGCAGAAGCACGATACGCCCGCGGGCGTTGATGGCCGTCTCGGGCAGCCCGACCAAGCCGTAGCGCTCGCCGAAGACGCCGTCGACCTCGCGCAGGTCGGGGTAGGTGAGGTGAATGCTTCGCAGGAAGGCGCGAGCGCTGACGACGCCATCGCCGTGGTCGACGCCGACCAGTCCCGCTCGACCGTGAAGCGAGCGCCACAGACGCTCCAGCTGGGGGGACTCGTGCCGGCACGGCTCGCACCAGCCGGCCCAGAAGTTGATGACCGCAGGCTTACCGCGCAGTTCGTCGACGGTGACGCGCGGACTCACCAGCACCGCCCGTGGGTAGAGGCGGCGCGGCGCGTCCCTGCGACCTATTCGAACCGCTTGCCACCAGCCCCACCGCGACCGGCGCGGCGATTGCCGCGAGCGCGGCGATTGCGCCTGGCGGGCGTGACGTGAGATCGGTTTGGCGCGCTGGCTCATGGTGCTGCCTTTCCGCCTTGCCCGTGTATCTACCCGACCTGCGACGGACCGCCCGCAGACAGACCCACCTGTCCCACCCTTGCTTTTCGCGCAGTTTGCGGAATCGAAGCTGGGTTGCCCCTAGCGTTCGGCGACACCGTCGGCTAGCTTCATCGGTGAGCGATCGGGAGAGACAGGCTCCGCGGAAGCCAAGCGGAAAGCCGTCTCGAAGGTGACGCGCTGAGCTTCACGTGTGCAGGCTACGCACGGGCAGGCGACGAGCGTCATCCCCGGTCGCTCTTTTGGTGCGCTGCTAGTAGTCGACCTCGACCTCGAACTCGGTCGACACCGGCGGTCCTGCGAACCCGGAATCCAGTCCCTCCAGGCCGGGCAGCAGCGTCTCGTCGCGGTACCTCTCCCAGATCTCTTTCGAATCCCAGACCGCTACGACGACCCAGCCGCTGGCGCTTGGACCCGCGTAATGGTGTGATTGGCCGGCCGGCCGGCTGCCGTCCGGCGGGTGCACCACCGCGACGGTTGCGTCGTACTGCTCCCGCGTACCATCCTCGAAGTCGTTGACGATCACGTATGCCATATCTCGTCCCCCAGTCGTTGCGGTCCGCCCCAGAAACGCTGCCAGCCACACAACGCTAGCCGATCGCTGGTGCACTCGCCACGCTTTGCAGCCCCACGCCACGGCCGTCGAGATGCAGACGATGGGCCTAACTGGAAAGCATTTGAACCAAAGGAAGATGGCCGCCATCCGGCGCCTGCACCAGGGACTACGTGAGGTATACTGAGGACGTATGACTCAACGAATCGGCGCTAAGGGACAGGTGGTGATCCCCAAGGATCTCCGCGAGCGCGCCGGGCTCGGACCAGGCTCAGACGTTTCCTTCGAGTCCATTGACGATGGGATCGTTGTACGACGCGCGACCCCTCGTTCGACGCTGCGAGGAAGGTTCGCTGGTAGCGGCATGGCGGCGCGGCTACTGGAAGATCGCGACAAAGAGCCCCGGTAGCGCCCTTGCCCTTTTGCCTGGATTCGTGGCCTGTGCTGTCCTGGCTCGACGGAGACGAGCCGGCGGCAGACTTGGTCGATGGGATTCTGCGTCGGGAACGCCCGGCGATGAGTTGGATCAATCTGGTCGAGGTCCACTATCGAACGAGCCGGGACCACGGCAAGGAAGAGGCGGACCGCATGCTTGAGGAACTTCGCCCTCGGATCACCGAGCATCTTCCCGGTGTCTCGGCGATGCGGGCGGCGGCGAACCTAAAGGCCTTCCACCCAATGGCGCTGGCGGACTGTTTCGCGGTTGCGCTCGCCGCCTCTGAGGGCGCTGTGCTCTTGACCGGCGACCCAGAGATCATCGACCGGGCGGAGAGTCTGCCCTGCAACGTGAAAGACCTTCGACCCTAGCCGGAGCCACGGGCCACCTAGCCTTTCTCGATCTCATCCAAAGGCACGACATCCTCCTCGAGGACAGCGCCCAGCTACCGTCTCCCACCGAGCGGCGCGACGTAGTGACAGTTCGCCCAGCGAGTTTCCGGCATACTGCCGGCCGCGACTGCCGACGTTCGCACTTCATCGCCAAGCTGGCCGGCCTGCGCCGCGACTCGCCGGACCTCTCAGCGAGCGGAGCTAGCCGGACTCGAACCGGCGACCTCCTGGGTGCGACCCGGCGCTCTGACCGAAATCTGACAGACGACGTTCCTCGCTGCGCCAGCGCCTCGAGGCCGGCCGGTGGTCGAAGCCGAGATCGGGCAGCCCCGCGTAGCCACCCCAGCCGTCGGTATGGATGATCGTGCCGGCCTCGTCCCGCGCCGCCGACCGGGAACGAAACGGTGTCGGCTATTCGGCCTCCAACGATGGGAACCAAACGGTGTCGGTCCTCACCTAGTCGGCCGTCCGATCGGGGTCGGCGAATGTCCAGAGCTTGTTGCCGACAAAGTTGAACGGCATCGCCAGCGCGACCGCGATCGCCTGGGCGGCCAGCTTGCCGACCGAGGCACCGACCACCAGCGCCTTGAGCACGGCGAGATTGACCAGCAGCGCGGCGATGCTCACGGTGAAGAAGCGCGCCGCCTGAAAACCCGCGTGGCCGTCGCCGGGCCCGAAGGTCCAGCGGCGATTCCAGAAGAAGTTGCTCGACACCGCGACACAGAAGGCGATGACCGCGGCGAGCACGTAGTGCATACCGAGGAGACCGGTAAGGAAGGCGAACACGGCCAGGTTGACCAGGTAGCCCAAGCCGCCGACGACGCCGAACTTGAGCAACTGCATCCAGTTTGCCGGCCGGCGAGTGGCGAGGCCGATTCGGTTGGCGAGCATACGCGCGGGACTCATCGGCTCACCCCTCCAGTGGTGGCATGCCATCCGTGATCACCGCGTTGCGGCCAAACCCGGTGCGGGCATCCCGCAGCGCCAGGACCGAAGCCCGATGAATGCCTCTCGCCGTGTAGCGGGTGAGGGTGAGCCTGTCCAGCCTCAGCCGCTCGACCGGGTGGAAGGCCGGTGGCAGGTTCGGCGGCCGTTCCACCACGACTGCCTTGCTGATGACGTCGATTTCGCGGATCGGCACCCTGCCACGGTACTTGCGCTGCGACGCGTGACCGAGGTAGAACTGAACCCCGTCGGCGGCGAGCGTCCAGGTGACGATCGCCCGCGGCCGAGCCGCCGGTCCGAGCTGTTCGGTCACCTCGCGGAAGTTGGGCCGCTGCAGGTTGAGGGTGCGGGCGACCTGGACGTCGAAGGCGAGCCAATACGCGCAGAGCGCCGTCGCGAGGATGATTCCGGCGCGGCGGGCGCCGCTCGCTGCGAAGCCTGCCGCGGCGGCGAGGAGAAGCGGGATCAACGCGGGCAGCAGATTGCGCTCGACGATGTAGTCGCTGCCGGCCAGGGCGATGCCGGTCGCGACCATCACCACCCCCAACCCAAGCGCCAGCCCCAGCGCCGCCGCACGTTTCTCACGGATCGAGCTGCGCAACGCAACCAGCAGCAGAGCTAGGCCGATCAGCAGCGCCGGGATCAACGCATACCGCTCGCGCGGGGGCTGGGCGATCACGTGGCCGGTCTCCCCCATCAGGAAGCTGCCGCCGGTCTCGAAGAGGCGGGTCGACAGCGGACTGTGGTCGATCCAGCCGATGTGAGTCGGGTCGATCTGGGCGGAGATCAGCGGCAGCAGAGCCAGCCCGACCGCGACGACGGCGCCGACCGCGAAGAGCACCGGACGCCACGTCGCCCGCAACGCGACCAGCAGCCAGATCGCCT
Organism: uncultured Solirubrobacterales bacterium; assembly: GCA_963747765.1. Lineage (GTDB taxonomy): Bacteria > Actinomycetota > Thermoleophilia > Solirubrobacterales > 70-9 > VRUE01. The sequence goes on from CAVVGH010000001.1 coordinate 363,149, forward strand.
CGGTCGCCACAGCGAAGATGGCGAAGTAGTGACTGCAGAGGGCGAGGGCGGAGGTGAGTGCCCACAGCGCCAGGTCCCGGCCGCTCCGGGTGCGCAGCGCCCGCGCGAAGAAGAGCAGGGCGAGGGCGCCGAAGAAGACGAGCAGCGCATAGGAGCGAGCCTCCTGCGAGTACCAGATCAGCATCGGGCTGACGGCGACGAGCGCGGCGGCGATCAGGCCGGTGCGGTTGCTCACCAGCTCGCGGCCGATCAGGAAGGCGACGGGGACGGTTGCCGCACCGAACAGCGCCGTCAGCGAGCGCAGCCCCACCTCTCCGGTGCCGAACGCCTTCGCCCAACCCCAGGCCAGCACGTAGTAGAGGGGCGGGTTGGACTCGCTCCCCTTCACATTGCCGAGCATCTCGATGAAGCTGCCGGGGATCACCCGTGCCGCGGTGATCACCTCGTCGTGGTGGAAGCTCTGCACGTCGAGACTGGCGAAGCGGACGGCGAGCCCGAGCGCGGTCAGGCCGGCGAGCGCCCAGAGGACGTTGTCACGGAGTTGTGCGGGCATCAGGGGAACAGCGGTTCTCGGGCATCGGCTGCTCGGGGCCGAAGGAGGGCGGAAGAGCAGCGGCGGAATTGCCCCAGGTGGGGTTAGGTCGTGCCCCGAGCCGGTAAGCAAGGGTTGCCCCCCGCGCCAGCGCACAGTAGGTGATCCAGGGCCGGCCGTAGGGATGGCCATTGAAACGCATCCGCTGAATGTATGGCGCTCGGCGCAGGGGAGTCCGCCCGGCCGAGGCGACGATTCGCAGCTTGCGACCGCCCGCCAGTCGCACGGTTGACCGCTGGAAGAGGGGGCTGCCGATCGCCAGCACTCCGACGCCGGGCACCTCCGGGTAGAGGCCGAGCGCCCCGAGCACGTACCAGGAGGAGAGTGTGCCGAGGTCGTCGTTGCCGGGGTACCCGGCCGGGGTCGCGCTGTAGAGATCTCGCAGCGCCCGCCGCACCGTCGCCTGCGTTTTGAACGGACGTCCCGTCCAGTCGTAGAGCCAGGGGACGTTCAGGTTCGGCTCGTTGCCGAGTAGGGCGTGATCGGTGCGGGTTGCCCCCGTGCCGCCGTTCAGCTCGCGCAGGAAGCGGTCGAGCCGGGTCGTAGCCTTGGCCCGTCCGCCGATCGCGGCGAAGAGGCCGGCGGGGTTGTGGGGCACCATCCACGTGTACTGGACCGAGTTGCCCTCGGCGAAGCCGGCGCCGCGAAGGTTGTCGTAGCCGGCGGGAAAGGAGCCGTCCGCGAAGCGCGGCTCGACCAGGTGGCTGCGAGGGTTGAGCAGCTTGCGCCAGTTGGCCGAGCTCGCCATGAAGGAGCGATAGGTGGCGCGGTCGCGCAGGGCGCGGGCCGCGAACTGGGCGATCGAGAAGTCGGCAACCGCATACTCGAGCGTCGTTGCCGCCGAGGCCCAAACGGCGTTAGGGTCGCCGAACAGCGAGTTCGCGTTGCGGCGTTTGACGTCGAGGTCGAAGGGCACGTATCCCAGCGCCCTGTACTCGGCGAGGCCCTGGCGCTGGACATAGCTGCCATCGGCGCTGCGGCAGCCTTCGCTAGCCGCCTTGACCATCGCCGCCAGGGCGGCGGTCTCGTCGAAGCCGCGGGCGCCGAAGGCCGAGGCGGAGGCGATGATCGGGTCAGCCGGGTCGCCCACCATCGTCATGCTCTGGCCATTGGCGTAGGACCAGCGCGGCAGGCAGCCGCTCTGCGCTGCGGCGGCGAGCATCGAGGCGACGATGTCGCTCGCACGGCGTGGCATCAGCATCGTCAGCAGTGGGATCTGCGTGCGGTAGATGTCCCAACCGGACAGGTCGGCGTAATGGGTGCGCTGGCGGCGGTCGTGAAGCTGCCCGTCCATGCCGATGTAGGTCCCGTCGGCGTCGTCGAAGGTCCGCGGCGACATCAACACGCGGTAGAGGGACGTGTAGAAGGTCTCGAGGTCCCGCCGTGCGCCGCCGCTCACCCGGATCGACCCGAGGGCGTGGTTCCAGCGCCCCTCCGCTGCGGCGGCGACGTGGCGGAAGGAGGCACCGCGATTCTCGGCGGCGAGGTTGGCGCGGGCACCGGCGACGCTGACGAAGGAGATCCCGACCCTGACCCCAACGAGCCGGTTACGCCGCGTGTCGAAGCTCGCGTAGGCGCCGGCCTGTGCGGTGCGCAAGGGGGTGTTCGAGGGCTGCCTGCGGTCCGATGCGGCGGTCGCGCCCGGGCTCAGCCTCTGGCGCGTCCAGGTGCCATAGGCGTCGAAGGAACGGTCGAAGACGGCGGCGAAGTGGATCTTGTAGCGCGGCCGCTGCGCACAGAAGTAGCCGCTCGACGTTGAGCCGGTGATCTCACGTCTCGCGGGGTCGATCTGGACCTCGGCGAAGTCGTTGGCCTTGGCGCTGCCGCCGCTGTCGATCAGAACGCTGGCGTGCGGGGAGCGGGGAAAAGCGAAGCGCGCCGCCCCGGTGCGCGTGGTTGCGGTCAGGTCGACGCCGATAGCGCCGCCCCCTACGGGGTTGAGGCGTAGCGAGTAGCGGCCCGGGCTCGCGCGCTCGTGGCGGTGCGAGAAGCCGGGCTCGAAGCGTCCGGCGAGGCCGGCGGTGTCGGGCGGAGCCGGCGAGGCGTCGAGCGGCTCGGTCGTCGGCAGGAACGGGAAGTCCCCATACAGCGAGCAGCCGGCGCCGTTGAGGTGGGTGAGGCTGAAGCCGGTGATGTGGCGGTCGCGGTAGTCATAGCCGCCGGAGTGCCGATCCGAAGGAGTGGTATCGGGTCCCCACTGGACCATGCCGAAGGGGACGGTCGCCCCTGGAAAGTTGTGGCCGCCCCCGAAGGTCCGCAACCCGGGCTGAGTACCGGAGAGAGGCTTGACGTGGTCAGTGAGGTTCGCCGCGGACACCGAAGGGAACGCGAAAGCGACGATCAGTAGCGCTCTCAGGGTCTTGATGAACGCTCGTCGCACGAAAAGCACGCTACACGCCCTCCGGCGGGGCTCCCGGCACTCGTGCCTGAAACCACAGCGTGAAATCAGGGGCGATTGGAGAAGCCTTGAAACACAGAAGCCCCGCAGCAGGAGCTTCTGGCGATGAGGTCTTCACGTTTGCGATCAGCCGCTTGCTGATGCGGTTTCCCACGGGCCTACTCGCGCCGACCACACCTTAAGAAACTATCCACAAACTCGCTGACCACGGCAGGAGTTATGTAGAGCTGGCCTGAAAAGGCAAGGCACAACCCTCGCGAAAGGAGAGTGCCTTGCCAGCTGCCGAGACTACCGCTGAGCCCCTGCCCACGATCTGGTCCCTGCCGGACGAGCTCTGGGGACGGGTCGAGCCGATCCTTGAGCACCGCTACCCCCCGGCCGCCACCGGCCGGCCTCGCGCCGACCTGCGGCTGATGCTCGACGGGATCGTCTTCCGCATGCGCACCGGCTGCCAGTGGAACCAAATGCCCGAGCGCTACGGGCCCGACTCGACCGTCCACAAGTGGTTTCAGGCCTTCGTCCGTGACGGCGTCCTTGAGGAGATCTGGGCCTGCCTGGTCTCCGAGTGCGAGCAGCTCGGTGGGGTCTCCTGGGAGTGGCAGGCCGCCGACGGGGTGATGGGCAAGTCGCGCTTCGAGGGCGACAAGCGAGGCCCCAATCCCACCGACAGAGCCAAGATGGGGACCAAGAAGCACCTGCTGGTCGAGCAGGAGGGCGGACCGCTGGGGTTGGTGGTCGCTGGCGCCAACGTCAACGACCACAAGCTGCTCGAGGAGACAATCGAAGCGGTCGTGATCGAGCGCCCCGACCCCAAGGAGGTCGTCCAGCATCTCTGCCTCGACAAGGCCTACGACAACAAGACCGGCGATCGCGTCTGCGGGGAGGCGGGCTACGTCTCCCACATCCGTCGGATCGGCGAGGAGAAGCTCGACGAGCTCGGGCTGAAGCGGCGCCCGGCCCGCCGTTGGGTGGTCGAGCGGACGATCGCCTGGTTGCAGAAGTGCCGGGCGCTGCTGATCCGCTACGACAAGAAGGCCGAGAACTACCTCGGCCTGATCCAGCTCGCCTGCGCGCTGTTGTGGTCGCGGCGGCTACACCGGCTCGGGTGGGGCAAGGGGGTTTGTGGATAGTTTCTAAGCGCGCGCTGAGCACACCACTGGAGCCTCAATCGCCGCTGCGGGCGGCTTCCAGGCGCTCGATCCCGAGCGCCTCCAGACGGGCGAGCAGCTCCCGCAGGCGGCGATCGTTTGCGATCCAGCCCCCGCACTCGACCGCCTCCTCCTTTGCCAGATACCGGCCTACGGTCTTGCCGGCGACCTTGCGGGTCCAGTGCCAATAGGGGCCGTGACGACGGGATGGATCGGTCTGGCAGGCGCAACCCGCCTGGCCGCAGCGGGTGCGGCGCTCGCCGATCGAGCCCGGCAGGACCTCGGCCGTGCGGGCGATCTGGGCCAGCTCCCGGGCGATCGCCCGCGCCTCCTCGCGCTGGGAGCGATCGAGCTTCATCGGCTCAGTCTGACAGGGGTGACGGTCATTCCGTCCTTACCTTAAGGTATAACTACCGGCGGAGCAAAGGAGCGACGATGACCGACGCTCAGCGCCCCACGCCGATGCCGACCGACGCCCCCATGGCGGCGGTCGCGGCGATCGCCGCCTACGCCCCCGCCGGGCTCTCGCCCGCAGCGGCGGCCTTCGCCCGCTCCGCGGCGGCGCGGGCCGCTCCGCGCAGGCGCGAGCGGGCCAAGGCGCTGCTCTACGCAGCTTCGAGACTGGCGGCGTTCGGCGAGTCGGTGGGGCTTGAGCCGCAGGCGGAGACGCTCTTGCGCGAGGCGACGATCGAGCGCTTCGTGCTCACGGGCTGCCGTGCGGTCTCGCCGGCGACGCGCCGCACCTTGAGGACCAACCTGCGGGCGCTGGCTCGCGCGCACGAGGCGGGGCCCTCGCCGCTGCCGGCGCCGCTGTCCCGCGAGCGCGCCAAGCCCCCCTACTCGGAGGCCGAGATCGCCGGCTACCTGCGGGCGGCCGCTGCGCAGCCGAGCGAGGCAAGGCGGATGCGCGCCACCGCGCTTATCTGCCTGGGGGCGGGGGCGGGGATCGTCGCCGGCGAGCTTCGCCGGCTGCGCGGGCGCGACGTCACCCGGCGCTCGGGTGGACTGGTGGTCTGCGTCTCGGGACGACGGGCGCGCGCCGTGCCGGTGCTCGCCCGCTTCGGCGAGCCGCTGGAGGAGGCCGTCGCCTTCGCCGGGCAGGGCTACCTGCTCGGCGGCGAGAGCTCGGGGCGCCGCAACCTCACCGATGCCTTGAACGCCGCGCTCGGCTCCGACGCGGCCCTGCCGCGCCTGGAGCCGGGTCGCCTACGCTCGACCTGGCTTTGCGAGTGCGCGCAGCTGATCGGCCTGCGGGCCTTCATGGAGGCAGCCGGGCTGCGCTGCTCCCAGCGGCTCGGCGACTTGGTGGCGGAGCTGCCCGAAGCGCAGGAGGAGGCGGCCGTCGCATTGCTCGGAGGAGGCCGTGGTGGCTGAGGCGAAGCTTGAGCGCCTTGAGGCGATCGTCGATGCCTCGGGCATCGCCCCGCGGATCGAGGCGCTCTTGCCGGTGGGGGTGCGGCGGCGCCAGCTCTCGGTTCGCACCCTGCTGGTGGGCATCCTGGCGGTCGCCTGCGACGGGCGCCCCGCTCACCTGAGCCGGGTGCACGAGGCGCTGCTCTCGCTGCCCGAGGTCGAGAAGAAGCGGCTCGGGGCGATCGCCGAGTGGCGGGACGGGCTCCACCTGCTCACCTACCGCCAGGTGGAGCGCACCTTCTCGCTGGTGAGCGGGGCGATCGCCAAGGATGAGCCCGACGGGGAGCCCTCCGAGGCGCTCCGGGAGATCATCGACGCCCTGCTGGAGGCAAGCGTCGAGGTTTGCGGGGATCTCGAGACGAGCTCCTACGCGGTCGACTGGACCGACCTGGAGACGTTCTCCTGCCCGCCGCCGAAGGACAGCGAGCGCTGCGGGGACCCCGAGGCCGCCTGGGGGCACCGGCGCGGCGACTCCCCCGGCGAGAGCGACGAGGCCTTCTACGGCTACTACCTCCAGGTGGTGACCGCCGTCGGCGAGGAGCGCGGCCCGGCGGTGCCCGAGCTGGTGCGCCGCATCCACCTCGCCTCCTGCGATGTCGATCCCCCGGCGGCGCTCGTGGGAGTGCTCGAGCGGATGGCTGCCGCGGGGATCGCGATCGGCGACCTTCTCGCCGACTCCGGCTATGCCCACCGGGTGGCGGAGACGTGGGCGCTGCCGGTGCGCCGCCTCGGCGCCCGTCTCGTCCAGGACCTCCACCCCCATGACCGCGGGCCCAAGGGGACTCACCTGGGGGCGACCCTCGCCAACGGAGCCCTCTACTGCCCCGCCACCCCGAGCGCGCTCTTGGAGCTGGGCCCGCTCGCCCGCGGCGCCACGGAGGCCGAGACGACCGCCCACGACACCAGAGCGGCCGAGCTTCGCCGCTACCGGCTCGCGCCGATCACCGGATATGACGAAGACGGCTACCGGCGCGCCGGCTGCCCGGCGACCCGCGGCAAGCTGCGCTGCCCCTTGCGCCCTGAGTCGATGGCGCTCGACCACACCCGCCCCGAGGTCATCTCCCCACCCGAGCACCCGCCCACCTGCTGCTCCCAGCAGACGATCACGGTGCCCCCGTCGGTCAATGCCAAGACCGCACAGAAGCACGACTACCCCTCCCCCGAGCACCGCCGCTCCTACGCGCGGCGCTCGGCCGCCGAGCGCGCCTATGCGACGGTCAAGGATCCGGCCTCAAACGACCTCTCCCGCGGCTGGTGCCGGCTGACGGGCCTTGCACCGATCGCGCTGTTGGCCGCCAGCGTCTTCGTTGCCCGCAAGCTGCGCGTCGCCGATGCCTTCGCCGCCCGAGCCGCCGAGGACGAGCGGCGTGCCGCCCAGGGCCTGCCGCCCAGGCCGCGCAGGCGCCGGCGCCAGACCACAGCCGATCTGGTCGGTGCGGCGAACGCGCCGCCCTAACCCCTTCGCTTCGCCTTCGCCGAGACGGTCAGCGACAGCTCAGTGCGTGGGGAGAACCGATGGCCGCCGGTGGGGAGAAACGGTGGCCGTGGGCAGGGAAGTTGAATGGCCACTCCCGGAGGAGTCGATGGACATCCGACGCCACCGCGAAGCGCGGTTCGTCCGATCCAAACGTGAACATGAGTGGAGGTCAAAGGTGAAGACCTCGCGATGGAGCTAGCCGGACTCGAACCGGCGACCTCCTGGGTGCGATCCAGGCGCTCTTCCAACTGAGCTATAGCCCCGTGTATGAAGAAAAAGGGCTTTCCAATGCGGAATTCGCCCCCCTCTTCTTCTGGAAATCGTCTTCAGCGTAACCGATTGCGAATCCACGCTCCCAGGCACAAATGAAATTCGTTTGGGCACGCATTGGGCACGCAACGGGCAGGGACTGCCCAATCAGACATACCCCGCCTGCGCCGCTCCCGTGGGATGCCCCGAGGCGCCTGGTCGCAGGGATTCCGGGGAGCAAACTGACCGTTGGCTCGCCTCCGCTCCATCTGCTGCTGCGGGTTCGGCGGGTGGGAGCCCCTCACGCAGGATTGACGGAGTACAAGGGCCGACGCGCCAGGAAGCGAACCTAAGCGGATTCTCGGGCGCGCAATGCAAAGATGCCCCGGATCCTCTTGAGATTGCGCAGCCGATCAAGTTCGAGCTTGAGCAGTTCCACGCTGGTGGAGCTGATTGACGGCCTGCCGGGCGAGCTGCGAGAGCAGGCTCTCACTCACTACACGTGGGTCGACGACGACCGCGATTCCTACAAACGCCTCGCCCTGATCGGCGACAGCGCGCTAAGTCTCTTCGTGGCGGAAGATCTGCACAGAAGACTGCCGGACAGCCGTCCCGGAACGTTGACGATGGTTCGGTCCCGCGCGGTCTGCGCCGCTTCCTGTGCCGAGGTCGGCTGCCGGCTGGGGATACCGCAGATGCTGGAAGAGCTGGAGGAATCGGAGCGATGCGAAGCGATCCCGACCGAGATATTGGTGGAGGCCTCGCGGCCGATGGCCGAGATGACCGAGGCGATGATCGGCGCTTCCTATCTGACCTTCGGGTTCGATCCCGCCCGCAGCGCGGTACTGGCGGCGTTCGGACGCCAGATCCAGGCTGGCGTGGAGCGTCCGCGCGATCCCAAATCCATGCTCCACGAACTG
>CAVVGH010000002.1:0-151194 GCA_963747765.1 uncultured Solirubrobacterales bacterium
CGAAGTCATTTTTCTATTTTTCTGCCCACAGCCGTCACACCTGGATAACTGCGCCATTGCCTTACGACAGGTCCCCGCGCCTCCACAAGCGCATCTGAGTAGAGCCCCGCTCCGCGAAGAGCGCCAACAGCCAACCCCCAAGCCCTTCATCAAAACGCAGGAGCGCGAACTCGCGGTAACCGCCTCGGGGTGAGGTTCTTCGTCGACGCAAACCTTTCGCCCAAGGTTGCGAAGCCGCAGGCCATCGCCTCCAAGCGATTCACAGAAGCGCGCAGGACTAAAGCGGTAGCGGAGCCGCAGGCACCGCCACCGGCGCTCCAATTGGCCACACGCATTACCGCGCCGAGACCCGTGTTGCGAGAGCCCTTGCAACTCGCTATCATTGCCGCATTACATTCCCGTCTGGGGCTGCGTCCCTGGGCGTATTTCGTTCCCGGGGAACGCGAGAGCGTTCCCCGTATTGCGTTCAGGGCAGGATCGCAGTTCGAGGAGGGACTTGCATGGCATACCGTACGCGCGTCTTCATCGATTTCTGGAACTTTCAGCTCAACTGGAATGATCGCGCTTCTGGGGCCAAGCTCGATTGGCCAGTGGTTCCCCGCGTCCTGTTGGCCGAGGCAAAGAAGCGCATCGAAGCGGCTGGAATCGATGAGAGCCTCACTCTCGACGAGACGCTCGTCTATGCCTCTTACAACCCGGCCCGAGAGGGCAAGCTGAAAGGTTGGCTTGACAGCTTCCTTGATAAGCAGCCAAGCTTTCGGGTGAAGACTCGCGAGCGGCGTGAGAAGTTGCGCAGGATTCACTGTCCCTCTTGCGGCGAGCACAATGAGGTCTGTTCGAAGTGCGGTGAGCCGTTCCGCTTCGCTCCCGAGAAGGGCGTCGACACAGCCATAGTTACGGATCTGCTCTCCCTGGCTTCCGAAGAGGCGTTCGACGTAGCGATCCTGCTTTCCAGCGATGCTGATCACATTCCGGCAGTCGAATGGGTCCAGGGACGTGGCCTCAAGGTGATCAACGCGACCTGGGCACGGCACGGCTTTGACCTGGCACGGACCTGTTGGGCGTCGATCGAGCTCGACGACGTCATCCCGCTGATCACACGCTGAGCAATTCTCGGCCGAAGCGACTGGCGGAGCTACGCACCACCAGTCGGCAGCTATAGAAGCCATTGCGCCCCTACGACAGACTCGCAATCTTAAACTTCTCATCGTTCATCTCCAAGCGATTCACAGAAGCGCGCAGGACTAAAGCGGTAGCGGAGCCGTAGGCACCGCCACCGGCGTATACAGCGACCATCCTCCGACTCGACTTCACCGTGGCGACCGCGTCTGCGATGATTCCGCCTATGAAGCAGCAGCTTCACATCAAGGTCAGCGGTGGCCTTGAGGGCGACTTCGTCGTCACCGAGGAGCGTGGCAAGGATGAGTTCGTGATCGCCCGTGAGGAGGAGCCCTCTCTGCAGGAGCTGCGGGAGCGCTCCGGCGCCCGCCCGGCCACCCAGGAGGAGTTCGAAGCCTTCGTGGCCGAGAACGGCCCTTTCCTCCCGGCCGACGGCGAGGGCTGATTCGTGGCCAAAAAGCCCTCGCCCGTCCTCTTTGACGAGGCGCTCTTCGAGGCCGACCTAAAACGCGCCAGCGAGAACGGCGAAGCGGTCGCCAAGGAGGCCCACGAGCGCTACGAGGCAGAGGGGGTCCCCTCAGAGGACCTGCGTCTCTGCGAAGACGAGGGCCCCGAAGGCACCGAGTTGCCCCAGTGCATGAAGGTCTACCTGCCAGACGCCGCCGGGCGGTTCGGCATGGTCTTTCAGCTTGAGATCATCGAAAAGCGTGGGGTGCTCCGCTACCTGGCCTTCGGTGTCCGCCACCACCCTCCGGACTCTCACGCCGAAACCGTCTACGAAATCGCCCACCGGCGCCTGTACGTCTAGCCGCTTCGCTCCTACATCACGGGAAGGACCCGCAAGCGTTCAATATGAACGCGCGCGACAGATCCGTCGAATCCGCCCTCATCCCAGTAGCCAAATCGGCCCAACCCATCTCAGGGCCAGCGGCCTACTCGTAGACGTCTCTAAGCGTCTCCGCGCCCTCCAAGCGAATCGCAGATACGCGAGGACAGAAGCGGTTGCGGAGCCGCAGGCACCGCCACCGGCGTATACAGCGACCACCCTTCGACTCCGCGCGATCCGCGCCTGAGCGCTCCGCGAGGACGCGAGAAGCGTAACCCGCAATTGGAAAGCGCGACCCCCACCTATCCGGTGCCCCAGAACCCCACCGAAAAGGCGCTTTCAGGCGGCGGCTCGGTGGGCACTGCCCGGCGCTGGCAGCGCCTCCAAGATGCTCGCCGGAAGGCGCGTGCTGGCGTCCCAAACCTCGATCGCGACCAACTCGTGGCTGGTGCGGTCGTAGTCGCGCAGACCGCCGGGCACGCGCTCACTGACTACGTCGTCGGACTCCCCGGTCGGGAACCAGGCGATATCGGCGTCTGAGTCGTAGTAGGCAAACATGCTCAGTCAAGGGTAGCGCGGGCCTGGGCTGCCAGCTAGGACTCGAGCCTCCAGACAGAGACGATTCGCACAGCGCTCTCGTCGTCGCCATGAGGGTGGTCGTAGATCGCCTCGAAGGGCACGCCGTCAGGGGTCTTGCCGCTGACAAGCCATTCCGCGCGACCATCGTTGGCCTGGCGCGCCGCGTGGCTGTCTTTGATGGCTTGCTCAACGTCTGCTGCATCTAGACGACGTTGCCGCAGGCGATCCTCCGCGTGCACCGTCCAGACGAAGCGCTCGATCTCCACAGACGAAGCCTACGAGACCGTGGCGCGCTTGGCCCACAGGACACCTTTCAGGCGGTTCTGGCAATCACACGCGAGAGCCGAGTCGGAGCAAATCTGTCCGACGGCGGATCTACCTTGGTTTGCGGGAAGGCAGCCAGCAACCTCGTCGGATCCAGACACGGCGAGGCACTTGCTGTGCCACGCACGTCCTTTCCCGAAGCGCCAAACCCATCGCTTCTCCCTCAGACGCGGCACACAAAAAGGGACGAATCGACCTCGAGATTCGTCTCCCCTTCAAATGAAGGCAGCCGCACTTCCCGTCCCGGCGCAAGACCCAAGTCGGGCGTTTCGCCTCTTCTTCAAATGAAGGCAGCCGCACTTCCCGTCCCGGCGCAAGACCCAAGTCGGGCGTTTCGCCTCTTCTTTAAATGAAGGCAGACGCGCTTCCCGTCCCCGCCGAGAGCCCCAGTCGAGCGATTGTCGACTTCATCGGCCGCCACGGCATCGTCACCATCAACCACGTCATCGACGCTCTCGGCCTCAGCCGCCGCAGCGCCTACCGCCACACGGCCGCCTGTCTCGAAGATCGCCTTCTCGAGCGCCGCGAGCTTCTCGCCTACGAACCGAGCCTCCTCTCGGCGACGAGCCGCGGCCTGCGCTATGCAGGCCTGCCACTCAAGCCCGCCAAGGTCTCACTCAGCTCTGTGGACCATCGCCTCCGCTCTGCTTCCCTGGCCCAGCTCCTCTCAACCGAGTTCTCCCCCGACCAGATCCTCTCCGAGCGCCAGCTGATCTATGCGGAGCGCCTCGCCGGGGACCCTCTCTTCAGCGCCCGCCTCCCAAACGGCCACCTCCACCGCCCCGACCTCGCGATCCAAACCCCAACCCAGACGATCGCCGTCGAGCTCGAGCTCTCCGCCAAGAGCCCCAAGCGCCTGCACTCGATTCTCACCGCCTGGAAGCAGGCCGACTGGATCTCAGAAGTGCGCTACTACGCGCAACCCGGTGTGGCCCGCCGCGCCGTCGAGCGAGCCCTCTCGAAGCTGAACACCCCTTCCCATATCCGCCTCTTCGAGGCTTCGACGCGCTAGGTCCCCAATCTTTCCCAGCTTGAAGGCCCCCAATCTCCACTCCCATTTCTCGATGCTTTCCGTTCACGACTTCTCTGGCTCCTCACGACCACTCCGCCCGCACAGCTAACCGCCGCCCGCCCCGGCGCTGTTTTGCAGGCAGGTCGGCGGGCGAGGCAACTGCGGGAGCCCCTCAAGAGGCGGACGGAGTCGTGGGTCCGACAGGGTAAGTCCCAACGAGCGTTTAGACTTTGCCTATGGCAACTGCGGTAAAGAAGCTCGATCTGCACATCGGCGAGTTGGTCGAAATCGAGGGGCGGCGCTACGAGGTCGTGCCGGACAAGACCGGCGGGCTGACGATTGAGCCGCCGATAACCCCGATCTCAGAGCTTTACGAGAAGCGGGGCATGAAACCCGCTTCGGCGGAGGATTTCGAGCGAATCGCTGGCGATCTCCCGGCTGACGGCGAGGGCTAGGAGCCTGGGTCAGTAACCCCGACTGAGGCGTCCGGCTCGACCGGGACGATTCTCCTGCAAGCGAGCAGGAGGAACGCGTGATGACGGCGACGGTGGAGCAGGAGCGGCTGATCGAGGTCGAGAGGGCCGAGCCGGCCGATGGCGAGCGCGCCCCGATCGCCGAGCAGAAGACCTTCCGCCCCTACGACCCCGACCAGGCGCTTTTGATGGCGCCGGTGCTGCAGGAGTGGGTGCCCGAGGGCGACCTCGCCCACTTCGTCTCCGACCTGGTCGAGGACTCGCTCGATCTCTCGGAGATCTACGCCTCCTATGAGCAAGAGCGCGGCTACCCGCCCTATGACCCGCGGCTGATGCTGAAGCTGCTGATCTACGGCTACGCCACCGGCACGGTCTCCTCGCGCAAGCTCGAGCAGGCCACCCACCGCGACGTCGCCGTGCGCATGCTGGTCGCCGACCAGCACCCCGACTACCGCTCGATCGCCCGCTTTCGCGCCCGCCACCTGGACGCCCTTGCGGAGCTCTTCGTGCAGGCGCTGCGGTTGTGCAAGAAGGCCGGTCTGGTGAAGATGGGCACGCTGGCGATCGACGGCACCAAGCTGCGGGCCAACGCCTCCCGCCACAAGGCGATGAGCTATGAGCGGATGGGCAAAGCCGAGTCACAGCTCGAGGCCGAGATCGCGGCGATCGAGGCCCAGGCCGCCGCCCTGCTCGAAGACGCCGAGGCCGTTGACCGCGAAGAGGACGAGCGCTACGGGCCCGATCGCCGCGGCGACGAGCTGCCCGCCGAGCTGGCCCGCAGGGAGAGCCGTCTGGCGCGCATCCGCGAGGCCAAGGCGGCCCTGGAGGCCGAGGAGGCAGAGCGCGAGCGCGCTCGCCAGGCCGAGATGCGCGAGGAAGGGCGCAAGCCACGCAAGCCCGATCCCGACGATGAGCCACCCACTCCCAAGCCCACCGCGCAGCGCAACTTCACCGACCCCGAGTCGAAGATCATGAAGACCGCCGACGGCGCCTTTCACCAGTGCTTCAACGCCCAAGCGGTGGTCGACTCCCACGCCCAGGTGATCCTTGCCGCCGACGCCACAGACGAGGCCCCCGACGCGCGTCAGCTTGAGCCCGCCCTTGAGCAGCTCGATGAGAACCTCGAGGAGATCGAGGCAACCCTCCCCGAGGGCGCCGCCCTACTCGGCGACGCCGGCTACTTCTCCGAGGACAACATCGAGATCACGACCGGGCACGGCCTCGATCCCCACCTGGCGACCGGCCGCTTCAAGCGCTCCGAGCCACAACCACCGGCGCCGCGGGGGCCGATCCCGAGGGATGCCACCCCCAAGCAGCGGATGGCACGCAAACTGAAGACCAAGCGCGGCCGCACGGTCTACGCGAAGCGCAAGACGATCGTCGAGCCGGTCTTCGGGCAAATGGACACAGTGCAGTCAGCGCGACAGTTGCTCTTGCGCGGCAAAGCCGCGGCCCGAGCCCAGTGGCGCTTTCACTGCGCGGTCCACAACCTGCTGAAGCTGCACCGGGCCGGTGGGTTGGGGCTGGTCGGGGCCACATAGCCCCCCAAGCGGCCGCGAGGACCGCAAGGCGGTTCCGCGGTTCCGCGGAACCGCCGTCTCGGCGCCCGGCATGGGTATCGGCGCGCTCGCGCGACCCGACCCGCGCCCTGTCGCTCACGCTCGTTGCCTCAGATCGCGTTAGCGACCCAGGCTCCTAGTCTCGTCCCGTTCGGCGGTTTGGCTTTTCGGTAGCGCTTATCGTCCCGCTGCACGTGGCTTCGCCAGAACGTAGAAATCTGCCGCCAGTCTCGATCCGGTTCGACCGCGAGGAGTGGCAAGAAGAGGTTGAGCGCTTGGATGAGCGCTCAGAGGCGCGTATCCAGGCGGAGCGCGCCCGCCGAGAAATCCAGGGCGGAAAATCCGCTCTGGATCTGCAGAAGTGCGAGGCCGACGACGGAGCGAGCGGGACGAGACTTGTCGGCTGCGTGAAGTCGTACGTGCCGCTCGGGAAGCAGGGAGCCTCTCAGGCCCCGTTCGGCTTCGTGTTCCAGTTGGCGCAGAACCCGGGCGGCAGCCTCGTCTGGAACTTCATCGCCTTTGGCGAGCGCCACCCGGACAACCCGGTGACTCGCACGGTCTACGAGCGCGCTCACAAGCGTCTGCACGGCCGCTATCCGTAGGCAGAAGCCAACTCTACGATGAGGAGAATAGGTAGCCGGCCTCGGCGTAAAGAAGGCTGCCGCCCACCGCCGTATTGCGGCCTGTATCGAAGCTCGGCTCCTCGAGCGCTTCGAGTTCCCTCTCATGGAGCCCGCTCTCCTGCGTGCCACCCGCAAGGGCCTGCGCTACGCAGACCTCGGCCTCTCCCCGGTCGTAATCTCGCCCGGCTCGGTCCACCATCGCCTTCGCTGCACCTCCCTCGCCCAGCTGCTCGCCGAGGAGTTCAAGCCCTCCGAGGTCTTCACCGAGCGCGAGCTAATCCAGGCAGAGCGCCTCGCCGACGAACCGCTCTTCAGCGCCCACCTTCCCAACTCCCACCACCGCCCAGACCTCGCCGTCCAAACCAAGGACCAGACGATCGCCATCCAGCTGGAGCTCAGCCCCAAGGCCGCCCGCCGCCTTCAGCAGATCATCCACGCCTGGGCCGACGCAGACTGGATCTCAGAGGTCCGTCACTACTGCGAACCGGGCCCCACCCGTCGCGGCGTGGAACGCGCAATCGCCAACACCAACTCCTCCTCCCGCATCAGCCTCTTCAAAGCCCCACCTCGTTGACCCGCCCCGCATCCAAGCGACTCCTTCCACCCCTGTTTCCTCATCAACCACCGCCTTGGCCGCTGCTCCCACACACCCTCTTTGCGAATCCTCAAGCACAAGGCCTGGACGTACACAAGACCCATCGCTGGCTCAAGGCTGGGCTTGTTTGTCCGCCACAGAAACCAACAGGGAAAGAGAAGTCCTAGCCCAATAGGACGGGCCAGGGAACCACCGCAGCACCACAGAGGACAAGCAGGGACCGGCCCCTCGGGAAGGGGTCGCGGAAAGGGAGAGGTATCGCAGTGAACAGCACCACCGAGCTTTGCAGAGCCTCGCTTGCAACCGAGCTGGCTTGCCCCTCCCTCGTTCATCTTCAACAGCAACGAGGCTCTGCCTCGCTGCTGAGGTAAAGGAAAACCATCGAGACGTTGGGTTCAGTTTGATCAGCAAAGGAAACGAATGACGATTACCGACAGGAACTGACGCAGGTCCTCGGGCCACAGGCCCATGGGACCGGTGCGCCCATCGGTTCGGTAGCGGGGAGCGATAGCCGTCCGCGCGATGGCCAAGCCCAAGAAGGCACCGGCCAAACGCGGGAAACCGCAGCCTCAGTTCCCCTCGCTCAAGGCGACGCCTGCTGGCCATCTTGGAACGACAGCCGCTCGGCTACGCGGTCGCTCGACAGACGGGTTCGCACCGCCGCTTGAAGGCGCCAGGTCGCCCCTCGTTCACCTTTGCGTTTCACGACAAAGCGACGATCAAGTCCTCGCTGGTTCGCAGGATCCTTGTCGAGGACGTCGGTTTCAGCGAGGAAGAGGCTCGCAAGCTACTCTAAGCTCATGGACACGATCCGCGTCATCTACCACCACGAGGACGACGCTTGGTGGGCCGAGTCGCCCGATGTCGAGCGCTGGTATGCCGCTGCCGACTCTTTCGACGACGTGGTCAAGCTCGCCGAGGAGGGCGTCCGCTTCGCCCTCGAGCGAGACGATGTCGAGCTTGAGCACTTCGTGCCGCTCGGCGATCGAGTCGCTGCCTAGCGCCCCAAAGCTTCCCTCCCACGATCTTTCAAGAGCCGCGATAAGCAGTTCTTGTTTGTCCGCCACAGGCAGTTCAGCTGTTTGCAGTTGCAGTTAGTCGCGAGGAATTCGCGAGGACGAGACAGGACTGTCTCTCACGAGCGAAAACCAAGCACGACAAGGACGCAGGCTGCTGGAGCGCTGAGCTCACAAGCAAGCAACTGCGTCCTTTCGTTTCACGGTGTCTGGTTGCGCCGCGCAGTGAGCGAGGCGTCTCCAGCTATCTCCCGCATAGCGGAGCTACGCGGGAGGCCGAGGACGCAGTCGGGCGTAGGTTTGCAGCCGTGAGAGCAGGCTCCGTAGGAGCAGCTCCTGTATCGCCCGAGAGGATTCAGAGTGACCAGAAGAAGGCTGGGCTTGTTTGTCCGCCACAGAAACCAACAGGGAAAGAGAAGTCCTAGTGCACCGTCTCTAAAACGGCTTTACACCGCCCGACCTTCTCGAGAATGGAGTCGATCGAGGCGGTCCAGACGAATGGCTTGGGATCGTCGTTGTGGACTTTCAGGTAGTCCTCGATCGCGGCGATGAGGTCGGGGACGCTGTGAAACACACCGCGGCGGATTGCCTTGTCGGTGAGCTCTCTGAACCAGCGCTCGACCAGGTTGAGCCACGAACTCGAGGTCGGGGTGAAGTGCAGGTGAAAGCGCGGGTGCTTCTGTAGCCACGCGTTGACGTTGGCGTGCTTGTGGGTGCGGTAGTTGTCGACGATCAGGTGCAACTCCAGCTCGTCGGGGAACTCGCGATCGAGGCGGCGCAGGAACTTCAGGAACTCCTGGTGGCGGTGGCGGGGCAGGCACTGCCCGATCACGCTGCCGTCGAGCGTGTTGAGCGCCGCGAACAGGGTGGTGGTCCCATTGCGCTTGTAGTCATGGGTCATCGTGCCGGCGCGCCCCCGCTTCATCGGCAGGCTCGGCTGGGTGCGATCGAGCGCCTGGATCTGGCTCTTCTCGTCCACGCACAGCACCAGCGCCTTCTCCGGTGGGTTCAGGTACAGGCCGACCACGTCGGTCAGCTTCTCGGTGAAGCGCGGGTCGTTGGAGAGCTTGAACGCCCGCACCCGGTGGGGCGCTAGCCCGTGCGCATCCCAGATGCGCTGCACCGTCGCCGGGCTCACACCCTGGGCCTTGGCCATCGAGCGGCAGCTCCAGTGCGTCTCGCCGGGCGGCGTGGTCTGGGTTGTCGCGATCACGATCTCCTTGACCTTCTGGGCGGAGATCGTGCGCTTGCGCCCGCGACCTTCCTTCACCTCCGTCAACGCCTGCGGCCCGCCCTTCGCGAAGCGCTCACGCCACATGATCACCGTCGGGCGACTCACACCAAGCGCTCGGGAGATCGCACTGTTGGACTCACCGTCGGCGGCCATCAGCACGACCCGTGCCCGCATGGCGATGCTCTGTGGCGTGCCGTGCGCTCTTGCCCAGCGCTCCAGCAGCGCTCGTTGTTCCTCGGAGACCTCAGCAGGTGTCGCCAGCGCCACGCCTCCGACGCTACAACACCATCCCCTCTATGTCAAGTTATTTTAGAGACACTACACTAGCCCAAAAGGGCAGGAACAGGGAAAGGAAAGTCCTAGCCCGACAGGGCAGGGAGAAACAGGGAGGGGAGATACGCGAGGACTCAAGCGGTGACGGAGCCGTAGGCACCGCCACCGGCGGCTCAGGTACGCGACGCCCGCACTGCAACCCCAGGCAGTCCGTCGAATCCGTCCTCATCGGCGCTCACGATTTCTCGCCCACGGGCTCGCGCCGTTGCGGCGATGATTAGGTCATGGGCTCCGCGTGGCTCTCCGGCGCGCTGCGTATGGGCCAATAGGGCACCGTGTGCCCGCGCTACGTCGAGCTCGTAGGCCTCGACGCTCACGGCCTTTAACAACGCGGCGAGGAACGCTTCCCGCTTCACTCGGCGCTTCCCGTTGGCCAGTTCGACCCCGACCACGAGCTCGGCCACGCTGAGCGCTGCGATCGCCACGTCGTCCTCATCGTCAATCAGCTGCGCGAGGCCCCGCCCGTCGCGCTCGGCGTCGACCAGCTCGGTCGTGTCAAGGATCAGTCGTGCCAACGCTCAGGCGCAGGGCCGATTGCCTCGCGCAGCTCGCGCAGCTCCCCGGCCCACTCGACATCGGGCCGGTGGGCGCGCAGGGCCTCCTTCAGCGCCGCACCGGTTCCGGTGATCGCCGGACCGATCTTCGCCACCGGCCGTCCCCGCCGAAGGACGACGAACGTCTCCCGACCAGACTCGACGCTGTCGAGTACGTCGGAGAACTTCCGGGCCGCGTCGGTGGCACTGAGCTGCTTCATGCAATCAGATTATCAGATTGCGAGCGACGCAGACGGAGTCCAATCCACCAGCTCTCCTAGCAGCCAAGTCGGACCAGATCTGTCCGACGGCGGATCTACCTTGGTTTGCGGGAAGGCAGCCAGCAACCTCGTCGGATCCAGACACGGCGAGGCACTTGCTGTGCCACGCACGTCCTTTCCCGAAGCGCCAAACCCATCGCTTCTCCCTCCGACGCGGCACACAAAAAGGGACGAATCGACCTCGAGATTCGTCTCCCCTTCAAATGAAGGCAGCCGCACTTCCCTTCCCGGCGCAAGACCCAACTCGGCCGATTCACCTCTTCGTCAAATGAAGGCAGACGCGCTTTCTGTCCCCGCCGAGAGCCCCAGTCGGGCGATTGTCGACTTCATCGGCCGCCACGGCGTCGTCACCATCAACCACGTCATCGAAGCCCTTGGCCTCAGCCGTCGCAGTGCCTACCGCCACACCGCCGCCTGCCTTGACGACCGTCTCCTCGAGCGTCGCGAGCTTCTCGCCTACGAACCAAGCCTCCTCTCGGCGACGAGCCGCGGCCTGCGCTATGCAGGCCTGCCACTCAAGCCCGCCAAGGTCTCACTCAGCTCTGTGGACCATCGCCTCCGCTCTGCTTCCCTGGCCCAGCTCCTCTCAACCGAGTTCTCCCCCGACCAGATCCTCTCCGAGCGCCAGCTGATCTATGCGGAGCGCCTCGCCGACGAGCCCCTCTTCAGGGCACGACTCCCAAACGATCGCCTTCACCGCCCCGACCTCGCGATCCAAACCCCAACCCAGACGATCGCCGTCGAGCTCGAGCTCTCCGCCAAGAGCCCCAAGCGCCTGGCCACCATCATCGGAGCCTGGGCCAGCTCGACCCACATCTCAGAGGTCCGCTACTACGTCGAGCCTGGCGTTCCCCGCCGTGCCGTCGAACGCACCGTCTCCAGCACAGGTGCCTCCGATCGCATCCAACTCTTCGACGCTCCGCCCGGCAACCCCTGACCCGTCAGTGTCAGCCTGCTGGGGGCATCGCATCAAGTGAATGGGCTGCTTGAGTCAGTAGCTCTTCGGTGAGGCCACGCCAGCGGACCGCGACCCTTGGACCAACAACCTTGGTCGATCTTTATCGATTCCAGGCAAGTTGACGCCTGTCAACTGCCGTAGCTACACTGTCATACATTCCCCCAGTTCGCTTCGGCGGCTGGGATGCGGAGCCGCCTTCGGGCGGCTCTTGCGCTTTCTGGGGACGCTTACCAGCCTTTCGGCTCGTGGATCACGCCGTCCGCGTCCTTGAGCATTGGCCGCAGCTGGGAAGCCGCCAGAGCCGCGGGCCGGATCGGCTTGTAGAACGAGCCCTTGGGCAGTTCCCTCGGCGACAGCGCCCAGCTTCGGTTCTTGTGGGGGTTGAGAACCCCGAACGGCGCACCCAGGTCACCCCGGACGAACTCGACCGGCGTCTTCATCGAGCGGTAGCCGGGGTGGCCGCCGCCGACGCGGGTCGTCTTCATCCGCCACGAAGCGGCGAGGTCGGCGAAGCCTGGAGATTCGGCAGCTAAAGACAAGGCGCCCGCTTGTCGATGGAGCTTCATGCCTGTTAAGCGCCTCGCCCTGTCGCTGGTTGCGCTCGCATTGCTCGCCGTACCGGCGACCGCTGCCGCACTTGAATTTGAAGTCGTCAATGAGAGCGGAAAAAACGATGTCTACGTGACGGTCCACGGCGGCGGCTATGACGTCGAAGGCGCGGCCGAGGACGAAGCGAAGCTGCTCAGCGCCGATCCGGGAGAACCGCTCGACCTGACCGTCAATAAGCTGATCTCAGGTCGCGTCTACGTTTCCTTTGGCGCGCCCGTGGTCGAAGGGGTGACCTTCGCCTCGCCGACCCGGTTCGACTGGGCCGAGCTGACCGTGACCCCGGCTGCCGCGGACACCGCCAACCTGACCGCTGTGGACCAGTTTGCGATCGCGATGCGCATGGAGGCCCTGAACGGTTCCGGCGAGACTCTGGAAACGCTGGGCGAGGCCAACGCCAACACGATCTGGAACGCACTGCAGCAGGTTCCCGGTGGCCCGCAGGCGACAATTAGGGACGGCAGCGAAATCCTGCGGGTGCTCTCGCCGGTTCACAGTACGGCCTACCCACTCCTGAGCGAGTACGTGAAGTCGCTCGTGGGCCAGACGCTGACTTTGCACACCGCTCTGTACCAGACTCCGGAAGGTGTCTCCGAATACAGCGGCGTTGTCGCTGCCGACGGCTCGATTACCCTGCACGGGACTTACACCTCCTCGGCGCCGCTAGCCGAACCCCCGCCACCGACGATCACGATTCCGGCGAGCCAGCTGTTCGCCGAAATCTACGCGCCGACCACTGAACACAACAACTTCGAAGCGGCGATCAAACGTGATCTGCTGGCGGCCTTCAGTTCCGGTTTCTGGGGAGGCAGGTACGGCAACGACGCGCTGTCCTTCTGCACCAACCCGGAATCCAAACTGGGCCGGCCGTTCTGCCAGAAATTCAACCAGCCCGGTTTCGGCGACGCCCGCGTCAGCCTCTTGCCCTTTGCGACCTGCAACCAGTATGCGGCGGTGATAAACCAGTACAGCGACTCCTACGGCAGCGCCTACAGCGATGCCGCCAAGAACGTCTCGGTCAGCCTCAACCAGGCCAATACAAAAACGTTGAGGCTGACGATCCTTCCCGATTCCGGCAGCGCCCAGCCGGTGCATTCGGGCAACCCGAACTGCGGTGCGGCCGGGCCCGTCGTCCCCGCCCCCGCAGGCGGGGAGGCGCCTACGCCCACCGCGTTGGATGCCGGCGCGGCCGTAAAGGTTCTGAGGCTTTTCAAGAAGGGCTGGGTCAAGGGCCGGCGGGCACGGGTCGGCCGGGTCCTCTGCGCTGGGCCCTGCGGCCGCGTCAAGCTGATCGCCAAGAAGGGCCGCAAGGTCATTGGCCGCGCTCGCTACTCGCTCAAGGGAGCCAAAGGGTCGCTGACGCTTCGCCTCACCAAGCCCGGCAAGCGGCTGCTGTCCCACAAACGCCGGCTGAAAGTGAAGGTGGCCGCTTGGGTGAGCCCGCCGAGTGGCAGCACCGTGCACCGCGGTCGGACGATGTCGCTGATCAAGAAGGCGCCGCGCACGCAGCACCATCGGCATTCTTGAGCGGGGCGATCAGAAGTGGGCACCAACGCTTCTTCACCACCCTTGGCGATCCGATCGAGGATCCCGCGAGTCCACCGCAGCCAAGCGAGGCACCCGACATCGAGCGCGTGGCGCAGATCGCTCACCAGTGTGGGATTGACCTCCTGCCGCAGCCTGACAAGCACGAGCGGGCGCACAGGCGCCGCTACCCGTCAAAGAGTCCCGCCGTCCGTTGGGGAACAGCGGGCCACTGCAGGTCCACGGCCCGGGCAAAAGGTCGGCGTGACTGGAAGAGGAAGGCGTGGGCGCCGGGGAAGATCCTCAACGAGGCGTTCGGCACGCGGGCGGCGATCCTGCGGAGGTTCACCGCCGGGGTAACCGGGTCCTCCGCTCCAGCTGTGACAAGGGTTGGCGCTTCGATCTTCGCCAGCTGGCGGTAGTTGCGGTTGCTGCGCAGCCAGGGGTCCTCGGCGGCGATCTGGGCGTGGACCGTTGCCGCTGGGACCTCGAAATCGTTGGGAATCTCACCCCGTTGGCTGGCTCGCTCGAGGCGGCGGAGAAACTGACGGCCTTCCCACAGACGCCCCGGCGGGTAGAGCTCGCTGAGGATGTCGTCGAGCGCCGGGTGGGGTTCGCTGTCGATCGCCTGTGCCTGTTCTGAACCCAGCACGGTACGGCCGCCACCGGGATTGGTCCCGGCAAGCACGAGGTGCGCCACGCGCTGTGGGTTATCGATCGCCACGCGTTGGGCCACAAAGCCGCCCATGGACCAGCCAAGGACGTCGACGCGCTGCAGGCCGATCGCATCCATCAGGCCGATCGTGGCACGGGCAAGCGACTCAAAGGACCCGCCATGCCATCGCCCCGACATCCCCACACCTGGATAGTCGAAGAGAATCAGACGATGGTTGCGCGCCAGCAGGCGCAGCAGGGCTGGGTCCCATTCGGACATCGTCGAGCCGGTGCCCGTGAGCATGACGAGCGCCGGCCCGCGCCCACGTTCGTACCAGGCAATCCGAGTGTGGGGGAGCGAGGCAACCTGGACCTTCGCCCTGAACGAGGCTTGCGGAGCCTGCCCGCATCCCACGAACAGCGTCGCCGCCAGGCCGGCGCAAATCCACAGGCGGAACCACGCCAGTTGGGCTAGGCGCCAAGCCAGACCGGCACCCCGACACGACCTCGCTTGAATGTCGATCGTCACCACTCGTCCCTAAAACAAAAGTCCATATCAGTACTCAGAAATTACAGTTTCCAGGCACCCTTGACGAGCCGCAAGCAGTGCCAACCAATGGTGACTTTCCGTGGGAGAGGGATGAGAACCGCAAGCGTCCTCCGCGCCGCTTCGCCCCCGAACACGAGAAGCCGCCACCCGTCGCATCGCCAACCCCGCGGAAGCGCAGCCCCCGAAGGAGGAGGGGCGGAAGACAGTGGGCTCGAACGCTGCGCTCAGGGCTTGTCTGGTGCGCCCTGATCGTGGGCTTCGCTGCCTTCAAACTCACTGCTCATGGAGGCGTTGGGACTGGTGCCCCGCACAGCACGAAACCGGGTTCGTACATCGCAGTTCCCAGTCCCTGGCGTTGGCGGTGGGTGCGCGTTGAGAATCCTCCGCCGGGATCGCCGGCCTACGTTCGTCAGCGCTACCGGACGATTCACTACGTGAGCCCAACGCCATAGGCGGTGGCCTCTCCGGGATTGCACCCGAGTCGTCTGTTCCTCGGTCCGCCAGCGCCCCACGAATCCCCCGGCGCAGGCCCAAGGTCGCCCGGTCTGCGGGCATCCAGCCAAGCACCAGGTCCTACGTGCTCGGACCTTGACTTCGCCTCGCCGAGTAGCGCCCAGTCTCGAGGCTGAGGCTCAGCGCTCGACGCCGCTACGACCGTATTGGTCGGGAATCGACCCCCACCCCCAGATCGCAACCGGATCGCGCCGTACTCCTCAAGCGGCTCGACCTTCTCAGGCTCGACCGTGCACCGATGACTCCAGGCGTCGCCGAAGTCGACCGCGTACTCGAAAGCATTGCCCGACTTGACCTCTTTAGTCACCTTGAGTTTGCTCTCGTCGAGCCATTCGTTGGGGAAATCCGGGTCGACAACAACCTCTAAGCAGTCCCCTCCCGCACCTCGCTGCGTCTTGTCTGTAGCGGGCATCGCATCAGGTAGATGCCCGCTACAGACAACAGAGAGGAGCCCTCATGACCAGCTACCTCGCAGCGCCCTCCGCCTTCCTCAGTGCTCTCAAGCACGTCCTTGTCGCGATGGCTCTCATCGCCGGCCTCATCACCGCAGCCGCCCACTACTACGCGATCCTGCGCGGCGCCGACAAGCACCAGGTCGAACGAATCACCGCCTATGGCTTCCTCCTTGGGACTGCGCTCGGCGTCCTGTTCGTCGCCCTCGCCGCAATTCTCGAGTCGTAGATGTCGTACTGAGGCGCCGCCTCCTCCCTCGAAGGTTCCTGACGGCATTTCCCAAAGTCCGAGCGCGCGCAACCGCGCTTCCCAGTGCCCCAGGCTCCCTTCTCGCGTCCCGTCTTGGGTCTGAAGATCTTTTTGGGGACGGATCGGTGCGCGCCACCGTCTTGGAGAAGCCCCAAGTCCTCTTCCTCCCAGACCCTCAACACCGACCCACTACGCACAATGCCTCCTTCCACAGTCCTCTCCCAAGCGCCCCCCTTTACACACACTGACCCCGCGTACGCCTCGTCCCTCTTTCTCTCCGTCCTGGCTGTGGCGGGCATCGCGGCGGGCAGGCGCCCGCCACAGCCCACAGGGACGAAGGACCGCCCACAACCACTCGCCAACAACGGCCGTCGCTCTGTTCGAGAGCATCGTCGGTACCCCTGGCCCCGTCCTTAACCTCCTCGCGCTGGTTATCGCTCTGGCTGGAGCGACCCCGATCGATCGCCATCCTGGGTCTCGCGAGCGTGCAATCCTGCTGAGGATGGAGTCCAGCACGGGTTCAGCGAAACACGAGCTGCGCGAGGCTGGGGAAGCCGACCGCTCAGCCCTCGCGCGCAGCCTGGCGGACGCGTTCATGGACGACCCCGTGTCGACCTGGGCGAGCCCACCGGAACGGTTGCGCTCGCAGGTGCTGCGACGCTTCTTCGGAGCGCAGCTGCGCGACAAATTGTCGGGCGGCTTCGTCTACACCGACAAAGCGCAGGCCGGGGCGGCGATCTGGGCAGCGCCGGGGGCCTGGCGGACGACGGCGAGGCAGGACCTGCGAATGGCGAGGGCCTTCATGCACCCCCGCCACTGGCCGCGCGCGCCGCTCGTCGCCCACGGCTTACTGGGGCTCGAGCGAATGCATCCAGCCGAGCCACCGCACTTCTACCTGGCGACGCTGGGGGTTGCCCCGGCTGTGCAGGGACAGGGGCTTGGTTCGCGCCTGCTGCAACCCGTGCTCGAGATCTGCGACACCGACGGCGTTCCCGCCTACCTGGAGTCCTCCAAGGAATCCAACATCGCCTTCTATGCACGCCACGGGTTCCGGGTGACGCGGCAGATCGCCCTGCCCCGCGGCCCCACGATGTGGGCGATGTGGCGCGAGCCACACGGCTAGCGGACCTCCCCGAACGTTCCACCCGAAACCCGGAGCCGATGCTGCGATCACCGGCTCGACCTCGAGCCTCGAGCACGTGCTGGGCCCCACCGCCGTTGCGCCGGGCGATATATCGCCGCATGTGGCCCATAAGTCGCCCGGCGCTGGCTATCCCTCGCCAAGCCTTCGACGCCGGGCGAGAAATCGCCGCAGGTGTGTATCCGGTTGGCTCAGAGCTGCCCGCCCCCAACGCGCCACTCAGGCCACACCGCTCAGGGTCGAGCGGTCCATCCGTTCCCGACCTTCCCGCCTCCTTCGTCGCTGAGCTTGAAATCCCAAGCCTCCTGGCTCTCTGACGAGAAGCGCGGAGATGGCCACGGGACCCAAGAGAACACCTCGTTGACCGATGGAGATCCCCGGACCCGAAACGCATCCCTCATTGATTTATGAGAAAGACAGCCCCTCCCTGTTTGCCCTCCTACTTGCAGGTATGGAGGGCAAACAGGGAGGGGGCCGCAGGGCCCAGGCGGTCAGGGGGTACGGGCGTCGTTCCGCGAGGGTGTGGCCCGAAGGAGGCGGATACGAGCTCCGTTCGCTGTCTGTGTCGCTGGGCGGTACAAATGACGAACGGAGCGGCTGGGGGGGCCTGGGCAAAGCGGATGCGCAGCATCGCCGCCTGTGGCCCATAACTCGCCCGGCGTCCCAGGTGTGCGCCTTCCTCTGTCCTCGGAGATGGAGGCGCTGCCGGTGCAAGGAGCATCTCGGGCGTTGTCGGAGCGGAGCGGATGGCCGGTTTCCGGTCGAACGTTTCGGGGAGGTCCACTAGCGGAACCCGTCGACCAGGGCGGGGAGATCGCGGTGACTATCGACGACGAAGTCCGCCTCCACGCCGCCAGCGGTGTCGACATCGTCGTGCATCCCGGTGTAGCGGATGGTCTTCATGCCAAGTCCGGCGGCACCGACGACATCTGTGCGACGCAGATCGCCGACGTGCATTGCCTCTGACGGCCGTGCCCCGAGCGCGCCCAGAGCCGCTTCGAAGATCTGCGGCGCGGGCTTGTAGTGGCCGACCTCGTCGGAGAACCCCCAGCCCTGAAAGCGTTCGAGCAAGCCTTCGCGAGCGAGAAGGCTGCGCAGCATCTCGCCACCGCTGAAGCCCGCGTCGCAGACAATCCCCAGTCTCAGTCCTTGCGCCGCAAGCGCCTCCAGGCAGGCATCGATATGAGGCGACAATTCCAGCGGCACGTCATCGAGAGCGCCGAGGAATGCATCGGCGACCGTCTCTGCGGCACTCCCGTCGATGCCAAGCGCGCGGGTGAACATCGCCGCTCCGTCGCGAGGGTGGAGATGCCTGCCCGCCGCCCACGATTCCTCCCAGTGCAGCCTCACGCTCTCCAGCGCGTCGGCAAGCAGATCCGCACTGACCTCGGCCCCGCACGCCTCGCAGGCGGCCGTGACCGCCCGGCGCCGCGCCTCCGCCATCGCGCCAGGTGGCACTCCCGCAATCGTGTTCCAGAAGTCGAAGGTGACGGCCGCAATCACAACGTTTCCACTTTCGGCAAGACCACCCTCAGGAGGACCCTCGATCCGCAAAGAACAGCGACGGGTCGTGGTCCTTCAACTCCTCGACGACCAGGCTCGTCAGCGCCCAGAGCACCGGGAAGTCGTCTTCATCGGCCATCTGCCAGGCGCCCAGCAGCATCCAGAGGTCGACGCAGAGAGCAACGCGGCGTCGCAGCACACTGTGGTCCTGTGGAACCGTGACGTGCTTCGTGCCGACCCTGTTTCGACGTCGTGCGGATTTGGCGCGGCTGATGGTTCCTCCTTTGCAAAAAGGATATAGACCGATGAAGCTGTCCACGAATCTGAGGTCGATGCCCCAGCAGCGCCTTCCAACCGCCGCCGTCTGAGAAATCCTGTCCTCGTACTGCACCCCGGACCGAGAGGAGCCAAGTTGAAGTCGCAGACGAACTACATGACCTTCGAGACCACCGAGCGACGCGCGCTGATCCGCATCACCGACGAGGTGCAGGCCGCAGTCGACGAGGCGGGCATAGCCGAGGGGATGGTGCTGGTGTCAGCGATGCACATCACCGCCGGTGTTTGGGTCAACGACGACGAGCCTGGATTGCACGAGGACGTCATGGAATGGCTCGACAAGGTCGCACCGCCGAGTTGGAGCGCACCGGCCAACGGCGTAGCCGAGGAGCTGCTGCCCGACGGAGGCGACTACCGCCATCACCGCGGTGGCGAGGACAACGGCGACGCGCACCTGAAGAACCTTCTGGTTCACCATCAGGCGATCGTCCCGGTCACCGAAGGCAAGCTCGACCTTGGTCCATGGCAGCAGGTCTTCTACTGCGAGTTCGACGGCCGCCGGCCCAAGCGCCTGGTCATCAAGGCGATCGGCGATTAGCCGGCCGGCAACGTGCGACGAGCTTCCTCCAGGGGTCGGTGCCGGTACGATCTCTGCGGTGGCAGGAGCTCGTCGCGGACAGGCGCTTTGGCTGGTTGCGCTCGCTTTTCCGGCTGCGCTTTGGGGCGGGGCGACGGTTGCCCATGCCCGCGCGCACCGCAGCTGCACGATCATCGGCACCGCGCGAGCCGACCACCTCAAGGGCACGGCCAGGCCAGACGTGATCTGCGGCCGCGCCGGCGCCGACATGATCAGGGGACTTGGGCGCAACGACCTCCTCATCGGCGGTCCCGGTAGCGATCGCTTGATTGGCGGCCGGGGCAATGACCTACTGATCGGCGGTCCCGGTAGCGATCGCCTGATCGGCGGTCCCGGTAGCGATCGCCTGATCGGCGGTCCCGGCAACGATCTGCTGCGGGGCGGCCGGGGTGCGGACATCCTGATCGCCGGCCGGGGTAAGGAGGACTCCTGCTACGACTCGGCCGCGACGCGGACGAGGGGCTGCGAGAGGCGCCGCCGCCGGTTGAGGTTTGGCTCTCCTCCCACCTGCTGCTTGGCGAGTGCCGAACGGCCCGATACCGAGGCCCCCGCTCTGGTCCGCTCGTCATTCGGTCGCCGCTATGTCGATACCTCCGCCGGCGACACGGACATGGACGTCGTCGTCGAAGCCTGGGACGAAAGCGGGCTCGGTTCGGCCGCGCTTCGAATCGACGGGCCAAGTGGCCCCTGGCACAGCGTCGAGTTTGAAGTCGGAGCCAACCCTGGCAGCCGGCTCGAAGCCTCCGTCCCGGTGCCGAGCTCCACGCCGGCCGGCGACTACTGGGTCGCCTCGCTGACGGTCACCGACGCGAAGGGAAACAGCCGGACGCTCAGCGGCACCGAACTCAACGAAGAACGCGGCAGAGCGGAATTCGAGGTCTTCCACGGTCCTGATCTGGAAGCGCCGATGCTGACCGACTTTTCGTTTTCGCCCGACGCATTGGACACCAGCGCCGCGCCCGGCGGCGTCGACTTCGCGATCGCCGCCACCGACGACCTCTCCGGCGTCAACACCGCAGCCGCGGCGATCGAGCTGCCGAACTGGGAACCGGGCCCACTGCACCTGAGCGGCTACTGCGCGGGCGAGATCTCGCCCGACGAAGGAACCAGGCAGGACGGAACCTGGCTGCACACGTACTCGCTGGTCGAACACGCGATGCCCGGCTACTACCAGGTGTCGGGCGTGTACCTCTGCGACCTGGTTGGCAACACCTCCCACTACACCAAGGAAGACCTCGAAGGACTGGGCTACCCGACGGAATTCCTCGAGACGGGGCCCGGCGACACAACGCCCCCTGAAATCCTCGGCTTCTGGTTCGAACCGGCAACCCTGCGCGCCTCGGCGGGCGAAGCGACGATCTTCTTCTACACCCACGTCCGCGACACCGACACCGGCTTTGGCGAGTGGCCCGACAAAGACAACTCCAGCATCCGCGTCGACTTCCAGCCCCCCGGCCATCCCGGCGAATTCGGCACAACCGGCAGGGTTCCGGAACTCATCTCCGGAACCGTCACCGACGGGATCTGGCGCCACGAAGTGACGCTCGAAGGAGACGCCCCGGCCGGCGAATACGAAGTGGACTGGCTCTCCGCCACAGACCGCGCCGGCAACAGGGCATTGCTGAAAGAATCGGCGCTGGAAGCCAAGGGCTGGGACCTGACTTTCGAGAACCTCCCCTGAGTGGGGGTCCCGGAGGCGGGCGCTACCGTCGTTGCCTATATGGACTTCCCCGAGGAACTTCGCCGCGAACACGCCTGTCTTGCGGCGGGGAGGTCGATTCTGCTCGCCTACCGTGGCTCGATTGCCCACGGCACCTATGAGCCGAGCTCTGAGCCGGGGTCGATAGACGACAAGGACGTGATCGGAGTCACCGTGCCGGACCTCGACCACTACATCGGGCAGCGCCAGTTCGGCAGCAGGGGGACCGTCGAGATCGTCAGCGACCCATGGGACATCGTCGTCTACGAGGCTCGCAAGGCGATTCGCCTGCTCACGAAGGGCAATCCAAACGTGCTCTCGTTGCTCTGGCTGGATCCGTCCCTCTACATCGAGCGGACCCCTCCCGGCGAACGGCTCATCGAGGCCCGCTCCCTGTTCGCCACGCGCTCGACTTTTCAGTCCTTTGCGGGCTACGCCCGCTCGCAGCTCGGCAAGATGGAGCGCGGGGCCTTCAGGGGCTACATGGGCGAGAAGCGCAAACGCCTGGTGGAGCAGCACGGCTATGACACCAAGAACGCTGCGCACCTGATCAGGCTGCTGCGGATGGGCGTCGAGTTCATGCGCGACGGCGAGCTGCAGGTCACCCGACCCGACGCACAGGAGCTGCTGGCGATCAAGCACGGCGAGTGGACGCTGGAGCAGGTCACAGGCGAAGCCGAGCGCCTCTTCGCGCGTGTGGAGGAGGCCCATGCGGCATCCCGCCTCCCGGAGGAGCCGGACCTCGACGCGATCAACACCCTGACGGTCGACGTCGTCGGGGAAGCGCTCGGCATCAGGGCCGCCGCCAACCCCGCGAGCTCGCCTATGTGAGAAGTGCGTACCCGGTTTGCTTCCGTCCGGGCCGCGGTCGGGGCCGCATCCGACCTTGGAGCTAACCGGTACGCACTGTGTGAGAAGGGTCCGTTTGTGAGCGATGACCGCTCGGACACACGGGTAGCCCTTCATTCTGAAGGCATGATCGAGGCACTCAGCGCAATCACAATTCTGTTCTTGTTTGCCTGCCTGGTGACGCTCACCTACACACTCCTCGCCTGAGCGCGGCGGACAGGACACTCATCTCTCGCCTGAGCGCGGCGGTCAGGCACCGATAGAACGCACCGCGAAGTGGCGGCGAGACGCCGTAGAACGCACCGCGAAGTGGCGGTAAGGCGCCACCGCGAGCGCCCTCAGGAACCCTTCAGCGGCTGCAGCCGGGTGCGCTGCACGCGCGCGAGCTTGCGTTTGAGGCGGCGCAGCTCGCGCTCCTGGTGTGGCGTTCGTTTGTGATCGGGGTCGGCGATGTTGCGCTTCTCGAGCGGATCGCGCTTCAGGTCGTACATCTCCCACTGCGGCCGTTTGCGGGGCTTGTCCTGTTCTTCGTCTTCGGCGGTCCTGACTTCGTGGTACTTGGCCAGCTTCCAGCGCCCTTCGCGGATGCTGACGATGTGGTTCGGCGGTTTGGGGTAAGGGCCGTGAGACTGTCCGGACTGGAAGTCGTCGTAGCTGAAGACGACGTAGTCCTGAACGGACCTGCCCGAGCTGGGGTGGAGAACCAGCGAGGAGTAGTCGACCCCCTGCCATGCCGCGGCGGCGCTCTTCGGTGCCGCGGCCAGGCTCGCCAGGGTGGGCAGGAAGTCGACGTGCGAGACGAGTGCATCGGTACTTCGCGGTCGCGGGAAGAGCTTCGGGTTCGAGTAGACCAGCGGGACCCGCAGCGACTCCTCGTAGGAATTGAAGTTCTTCTGCCGCAGCCCTCCGTGGGCGAGTCCCATCTCGCCGTGGTCGGCGGTGCGCACGATCAGGGTCTCGTCCATGAGGCCGGTCTCTTCGAGCTTGTCGAGCACGTTGACCAGGTAGCTGTCCGAGGAGCGCATCAGGTTGCCGTAGAAGTTGAGGTAGCTGCGCTTTTCGGCTTTGCTCCTCGGCTTGCCGGTGAGGTTGAAGATCTTCAGGAACTCCTCCTGCACACTGGGCTTGGTCGAGAGGTCTTCGTCGTTGGTCGCCGGGATCTCGATGTCGCCTTCCAGCCAGGTCTTGTCGTAGCCGGCTTCTTCGAAGGCGCGGCTCGGGTAGAAGAGGACGTCGTGGGGGTTGACCAGCGAGATGACCATGAAGAAGGGCTGCTGCTGAGCCGCGGTCGAGCTCAGGTACTGGAGCGCCCCCTCGTCCGCTCCTTCGCCGACCGAGTCGATGAAGCGGCCGTCGTTGTCGACGTATCCCCCGCCGGCCTCCGGAACCGTTTGGTTGGCGCCCGCGTCCGGCGGGTTCCAGCGCAGGAAGCCGTACTTTTCGAGGTCGGCGGGGACCGCGTGTTCGGGCGTCGCCGGCTTCGAGCAGTGCCACTTACCCTTGTAGACGACGTTGTAGCCGGCGGCCCTCATCACCGTGGCGACGTTCGGAAGCACCGAGGGCAGGGGCAGTTCGACCTGGGGGTAGGTTTCTTGGAGTTCTTCTCCGTTGGGGCCCTTTGTCCCGAGGGCCGGCATGTCTTCCTCGAGCGTGTACTTGACCCCATGCTGGGCCGGGAAGAAGCCGCTCATCAGGGTCGAGCGGGCCGGCGAGCACATGCATGCGTTGGTGAAGGCCCGTTCGAAGCTGAGGCCGTGCTGCCGCAGCCGCCTCATTCCCGGCATGTTCTTCCGCAGCCAGTTGGGCGGGAAGTGCTGGATCCCCCGTTCCTGGTCGGTGAGGAAGAGGATGATGTTCATCCCGGCGAGGTTGCGGCGCTTGCCGCCTGCGGCCGCCAGGGCCTGCTCGACGCCCATCCCCTGCGCGAGCAGCGCCGCGGCCGCGGCGCTCGCGCCGGAGCCGAGCAGCTGTTTGCGGGTGAGCCCGTCCCGGCGCTTCTCCGAATCGCTCATTTCCTCCTCCTGAAGACGTCGACGGCACTGCTTCCGAAGGCCGTGGCGTAGACGTTGCGGCTGTCCGGGCTGACGGCCACCGAGCTGACCCCCCTCAGCGCCCGCCCGCGGGTGCACCCCGGCACCGAGCGCGCCGCGAGGCACCCGGCCCGGCCGGGCTTCTGGACCACCACGCCGGATTCCCTTTCGCGATCGAGGACGTCGATCGCACCGGCGGTGAAGGCGGCGACGTACATGCTCGAGCCGTCCGGCGAGACCGCGAGCCCCTCGGGCGCGGTCATCGCACGGCCAAACGAGCATCCGACCGCGCGCAGGTAGACGAGGCAGGCGGTCGTGCCCGGCTTCTGGGTCAGGATGCCGGCGGCGGAGCGGCTGAACGAGGTGACGCTGTTGCTGAACAGCGAGGTCACGTACAGATCGCGGCCCGCGGGGCTGATCTCCACGGCGTTGGCGCCGTTCAGCTGCACCCCCGTCGCGCAGCCCGCCAGTGGAGCGTCGACGATGCAGCCGTTGCCTTCGGTTGGCTGTGCGAGAGCCCCGGTCGACGGGTCGCGGACGAGCTCAGCGACGGCGCTGGAGAGGGCGCTCGCAACGTAGACGTTGCTGCCGTCCGGACTGATCGCCATTCCCTCGGGGGCACTCAGGGCTGTGGCCGGGGCGCAGCCCGCGATGGCCTCGGCTATGCAGCCGCTGCTGTCCGTTGCCTGGTAGAGGATGCCGTTGCGAGCCCTCTGGAAGATCGCGACGGCGTTGCCGAAGAACGAGCCGACGTAGAGGTTGTTGCCGTCCGGGCTGACCATGACCACGTCGGGCCCCAGCAGGGCCCTGCTGGCCGCGCAGCCGGGAATGGGAATTCCCGAGACGCAGCCGCTGCCGGGCGGAAGCTGGGTGAGAGCACCGGTGGAGCGCTTGCGGTGAAAGGTCGTCACCGAGTTGGCGCCGCGCGACGTCGCGTAGAGGAAGCGGCCGTCGGGGCTGAGGGCGACCGAGTTCGGCCCCTTCAACCCGATTGCCTTCGCGCAGCCACTCGCCCCTCTTGCAGCGACGCATCCTTCCCTTTCCGGAAGCTGGGTCAGGGCCCCGGTTCTCCGGTCGCGGGCGAAGACGGCTATGGCGTTGCTTTTCGAGGCGGCAACGTAGACGTTGCTGCCGTCCGGGCTGACCGCGACCGCGCGGGAGCCCATGAAGGGCCCCGCCCCCTTCAGGCCCCGTGCCAAGCCGCACCGGCCCGTGTGTGTCGACCGATCGACCAGGCAGCCACGCGGCCCCGCCAGCTGGGTCAGCGTTCCAACGGTCGGCGCCCTGTGGCGACCGTGACGGGGCGTCGGTGCCCCGAGCGCGATCGACGGAAGCGCGATCAGTGCAAGAGCCCCAAGCAGTAGCCCTGGCCGAAGCGCGGATCTCGGATATCGAACGTTGAGCGGCATGTGCCGGAGAGGCAATGCTTTGCGAGGGACAGCGACCCATAATCGCAGGACGATCCGGACATCTCCAGGCCGATTGCCGGTTGCGCGTCGATCCCGTGGTCGCGGAACTACGCCCGCGCGGCGATCGCGGCGAGCTCGCCCGGTCGCAGCAGTCCGAGCAGCGTCCCCCCGTCGACGATCGCCAGGCCTCCCTTGCGCAGCTTCACCCTGGCGCCGGTGAGCCGCGCGACCTCGTTCGAGAAGTCCGGCTCGTGGCCGACCATCAGCACCTCGCCGCGACCCGCGGCCAGCCCGTCCGTGTCGAATGGACCGCCTCGCAGCTCCCGGGCAACCTCCGGCTCGACCGCGAGCGCTCGGCACGCCAGGCGGGCGGTGTCCTTCGCGCGCCGCTTTGGACTCGTAAGGCACGCATCGATGCTCGCCCCAAGCGTCGCCAGCGCCGCGCCGGCCGCCGCTGCCTGGCGCTCTCCCTTCGCCGTCAGCCTGCGGGCGTCATCGTCGCGGCCCGCCTCCGCGTCACCGTGGCGCAACAGGTAGATCACGCTGCGCATCCTAGGCGCGTCGGCCGCTCGTCAAAGGCCGAAGCGCGTCGGCCGCTCGCCAGGGGCCGCGCCTCAGCGCTCGAACTCGATCAGCGAGAGCACGGGACCGTCGAGGCGCTCGCGCCCGCGCAAGGCGGTCAGCTCGACCAAGAAGCTGTAGGCGACGATCGACCCGCCGAGCGATTCGACGAGCTCGGCGATCGCGGCGGCGGTGCCGCCCGTTGCGATCAGGTCGTCGTGAACGAGGACGCGGGCGCCGTGCTCGAAGGCATCCCGGTGCACGTGCAGCGCGTCTATCCCATACTCGAGCTGGTACTCGGCGCTTTCCGTGCGCCCCGGCAGTTTCCCCGGCCGTCGCGCCGGCACGAAGCCGGCGCCGAGACGCGTGGCGAGTGCCGGCCCAAGCAGGAAGCCGCGCGCCTCGGCGCCGACCACGATGTCGATCGCGCCAATCGGCTCGAGTTGCTCGTGGAGCAGCTCGATCGCCGCGCGCAGCCCCGGCGGGCTGGCCAGGAGCGGGGTCGCGTCCTTGAAGCTGATCCCCGCGCCCGGGAAGTCCGGCACCTCTCTGATCAGCTGCTTGAGCTCCACCGCGCTCAACTCCGTCTCCATTGTCCGCAACCATATGCGGCAGCACGCTCCGCGAACGCCATCACCGGATGACCATGAAGGAGCTAAGGTCTGTATGTGGGCCGTGCTCTCATCGTCGTGGCATCGCTTGCCGTGCTGACGCTCACCATCGCCGCGCCGGCCACTGCCGCCGCCAGGCCACAGGTGATCTGCATCTCCAACACCAGCTCGGTCGAGACCCCCGAAGGCCATGACTTGCGGCGCCCGTCCTCGTGCAACCTCCACGCCCGGGGCCAGCCGGCGGCCGATGCCTACATGGTCGAGATGCGCGGCATCCACTGGCTCAACTGGGGTGGCAGGGTCGCGGTGGGGAAGGGGAAGTCGCTCGTCAACATGGTTGGCCTCGTCTACACCAAGGTGAAGTTGAGCGCGCCGAAGACCGTCTGCGGGCACCGCATCTTCACGCAGGCCCGCTTCAGGGGGCACAGGGGTGGCTACGGGCCGCCCATGCAGCTGGACAGGCGGCTCGCCACGACCGTGTGCCCGGTTGCGCTGGGCCCGCCATGACGAAACCCGACAACCCGCAGCTCGACGAGTTCGAGTCGCTGGTGGTGGACGCAATCGACCGGCTGCCCGAGGAATTCCAGAAGGTGCTGGAGCAGGTCGCGGTCGTGGTCTCCGACCTCGGCAGCGAGGCCCAGGCCTATGGCCATTACTTCGGCGACGGCGTGGCGCGGGAACGCTACGAGGACCGGATCGTCATCTACCGCGACACGCTGGAGCGCGATTTCGGCCACGACCGGGAGCTGCTCGCCAAACAGGTCGAGCGGACCCTGCGCCACGAGCTGGCCCACCACCTGGGGTGGAACGAGCGCGGGGTCGGCGGCCTCGGTCTTTAGATGTAAATCCTGACCAGGTGGTTCGGCGCGTTGAGGCGTCTCGGCGGGCTCAGCCGGCGAGCGTTGCCTCGACGGCGACCTCGATATTGCCCTTCAGGGCCTGAGAGATCGGACAGTTCTCGCTTGCCTCGCGAGCGGCCTCCTGGAAGCCCGCCTGATCCAGCCCGGGGACGCTGCCGCGGACCGTGAAGCGGGACGATTTGACACCCTCACCGGGAACGAAGGTGACGGCGGCGGAGGCCTCGATGCGCTCGGCCGTGTTGCCGCCCTTCGCCAGCACGTTCGAAAGCGCCATGCAAAAGCAGGCCGAGTGGGCGGCCGCGAGCAACTCCTCTGGGCTGGTGGTCCCCGGCATGCGCTCGGTGCGCGCTGGCCAGGTGACCTCGAACTCCGGCAGGGTGCCGCTGGCGACGGTGGTCGTCCCGCGGCCCTTGGGCAGGTCGCCCTCCCAAACGGTTGTCGCGTTGCTCTCGGCAGCCATCGATCTCCCCTCCAATTCGGCGGTATGGGCCCGGCGGCCCGTCGGCGTCCCATCCTAGCCAGGGCGGCCAGCCGGCCAGCCGAGATCCGCACTCGCCACCGACCCGCGGCTGTACGGAGCGCGTCTGATCTATCCTCAGGCCGAACGCCCCAGTGCGCCTCTCTCCCTCGGGATGACGCGGCTGGGGCTCTTTCACTCTTCCCCTGTGGGCGGAGCGGTTGGGTTGTGGCGCGCGCCGTTAAGGGCGCCGTAAACGCGGGCCGGGCGGTCGGCTGCGTGATCGGCACCGGGGTCGTTGGCATCGGTGCCCCACTGCTCGGCGGGCCCGCCAGCTCCAAATGGTCGCCAGAACGCAGAGCTGGCGGGCCTGGGCATTTCGCTTACTGCGGTTGGGGCGTTTCCCCACTCGACACGGCATTGCCGTGCGCGTTGGCGCCGTGTGAACTCGACACTCCATGTCCCGCACTGGCAACGGCGGTGGGGGCAGCGATCAACAGGGCGCCGACCGCGAGCGTTGCCGCGACTTTCTTCATCCGTTACCTCCTGGTAGGGGGTCTGGTGATCCTACCCGTAAATAGGCTATGAAAGTCAAGTCTTTTAGGCCCTGAACCTCCAGTCTTTTCGGTACCCTGATATGTCCCTGTCCGCCGGAAGAAAGGACCCAGATGAGTCGAGCCAGGATCGCAGCCGCTGTCGTCTTCGGCGCCTTGGCCGTGGCGGCAGCGCTTCCCGCCCCCTCGCTGGCCTGGGCCCCGGCCGGCTCCGCCTCGATCCATCCCGGCGTCCAGGTCTTCAGCGCAGGTGCCCAGTGCACCGCGAACTTCGTCTTCGAGGAAGGTGCCGCCGTCTACCTCGGCCAGGCCGCGCATTGCTCGGGTACGGGTGGCTCGACCGAAACCAACGGCTGCACGAGCGACTCGCTGCCGATCGGCACACCGGTTGAAATAAGCGGCGCCAGCAGACCCGGGAGGCTCGCCTACAACTCCTGGCTGACGATGCAGGCGAGGGGGGAGACCGAGCCCAACGCCTGCGCCTACAACGACCTCGCCTTGATCGAGATCGACCCGGCCGACGTCGCGAACGTGACCCCATCGGTGCCGCGCTTTGGCGGCCCGGCCGGGGTCGGCGGCGCAGGGGACCCCGGCGCGACCGTCTATTCCTATGGCAACTCCGAACTGCGAGGCGGTGTGACCCAGCTGAGCCCCAAGCAGGGCATCCTGGTGCAGAACGAAGGCAACGGCTGGAGCCACGAGGTGTACACCGCAACCCCCGGCATCCCAGGCGACTCCGGCAGCGGCTTCCTCAACGAAGCCGGCCAGGCGTTCGGCGTCCTCAGCACCGTGCAGCTGGCACCCTTGGCCGGCTCGAACGGAGTCGGCGACCTCGGCAAGGAGCTTGCCTACGTGCGTGCCCACAGCTCGTTCGGCGAAATGCGGCTCGTGTCGGGGACGGAGCCCTTTGACCCCAACCTGACCAACGCCATCCTGGGGTCCTGATCGAGCTTGGCCGGCCAGCGCCCATGCGAGGGCAGCGCGCTCCTCAGTTTGGCGCGCGAAACGCGAGGAGCGGCAGCGCGGCGACGAGCCTGCGGCGCGCCTCAGCCGAGCCGTCGTAGCGAAACCCAGCAAGTCGGGAAAAGACGGCGCGCAAGAACGGCGCGATGAGCCGGTTGCGACGCTCGTAGCCGGCAAGCACGCGCTCTGCCTCCTCGGGCGCCAGCTTCCGCACCGCTGGTTCGAATCGCAGGCGGGCGATCTGGATCTCCTCGGCGCCTCCGGCCAGCGCGTTCAGGTACCAGCCCGCCCGCGGTCCGAAGCCCGACATAACGACCGCCTCGCGCCTCTCGCCGTCCCAGCCGACAACCTCGAGGATCGTGCGATACGAGCGCCCGGAGTGCCTGCCGCGGTGGGTGAGGAGCACGAAACGGTGCCCGAGCAGCGGCCCCGCGCCGATCCTGTAGAGGAGGGTCGGGGCGCGGAGGAGCCGCTTTGGTTTCACACAGCGCCCTCAGTCACCGGTTTCACGCAGTCCCCTCAATCACCGGCTCCACCCACTCGACAATCACTGCAAATGCGGACTGCCGTCGACCAGCGACGTCGGCACGGGAATCGTGTCGTTGCAGGTCGAGTCGGGATCGTTGTGAAAGTAGTCGCCGTGGTGGGCCTGGGTGAGCTTGCCGCCGCACGAAAAGCAGGTCCAATCGCGGATGTCTTCCTCCGCGACGTGCGAGCCGATCTGCTCTGTCGGTGTCCTCGGCGCGGCGGTCTCGACCTGACCGGTGGGCTCAGCCTGGGCCGGGGGCTTCGCCTCGCCGGCGGGCGCCGGGAACACGTCCTCGGGGAGTCCCACTGGCCCCCAATCGTCGTCGTCCTCAACCACGAGCTCCTCGGGAAACTCGAGCAGTCCGTGCAGGTGCGAGCGCAGTTCCTCGGAGCTCATGAACCCGTCGAGCCCGTCACCGATGTGCTCCAAGAAAAGGGAGTCCTCCGAGCGGCTGCCCTTGACGGCGTCGTCGATCCGCTCGCCCAGGCCGACGGTCAGTTCGCCCCAGCGATAGCGGGCGTAGAGCACGCGACCGTCGTCGAGGGCCCCCTCCCATTGCGAAGGGCAGGCGATGCACGTTCTCTTCAGCGACGCGACGACGGGCAGGCCGTCGGGGGGCACCGGCGCGATCCTGAGCACATTGCCCGACCGGTGCGACAGCACGACGTACTCCCCTTCGAGGTCGCCGCTGACCGATATGCGCCCCAACTTCTCCATGGCATTCAGGATGCCAGACCCTCCCGGGAGCGCAAGGTCCCTTCAGACTTTGCGGAGCAGGCGCCGCTCCGCCTCGCCCAGCAACCGCATCGCCTCGGCTCCGGCCGCCGCCAGGCGGGTCGCCGGACCACCCTTGGTGCACACCGAGCGGCGCCCCCGCCAGGCCAGGAAGGCGAGCACGACCCGCATGTCCGCCGGCGGGATTCGCTCCACAAGGCCCTCCGCCCGCTCGCGTTGTCTGCGCGCTTCCTCCGCGGCGCTCGGGGGCGGCTCGGGCGGTGGCTGAGGCTGGGGATCGATCTTCCCTTCGCGCTCCAGGCGCTGCCAGCTCTCCCAGAGGGTCTCGCCGAACTCGGCCCGCTCGGCTTCGTCGAGGTCGCGCAGCGGGTCGCTGCTTGCCGCAGCGAGCCACGTTCGCAGGTCTCCCCACTCATCGATGTCGGCGAGGCAGTCACGCCAGGCCAGGAATCCGATTACAACTTCGAGCTCTGAGTCCGGCAGCCGCGCCAGCAGCCGCTGCGCCTGCTCCCGCTCAGTCACGCCCCCCGTGCTGTTGCTCTCCGGCCCGCTGCCCACCTTCGACGATCGCCATCTGTCCGCACCATAGCGTCCGAGAAGAGCCTCCGGCGGTCCCCGGCGAGAACTCGGTCGCGTCTTGTCCTCTGAGCGGCCAACTCAAAGCCCTGATGCGTATCCGCTTCGCCCCGGCCACCCCACCCGCTCCGACCAGACCACCTCCAGCCGCCCCGTTCGTCATTCGTACCGCTCAGCGACACAAACAGCGAACGGAGTCTCGATCCTGCCTTCCCGGCCGCTCCGTTCGCTCTTTGTACCGCCCAGCGACACAAACAGCGAACGGAGTCCGTATCCGCTCCGACCAGACCACCTCCAGCCGCCCCGTTCGTCATTCGTACCGCTCAGCGACACAAACAGCGAACGGAGTTCGTATCCCCGTTCAGGTCACCCCAGCAGCCGCAGCTGTGCGTAACGGTCCTCCCCTGGCCGCCTGGGCCCTACACAGCCTCCCCCTGCTTGCCCTCCACACCTGCGAGTAGGAGGGCAAGCAGGGGGAGGCTGTTTCTCTCTTCGATCATCGAGATGTTCGTCTCGGGTCGACCAGGCCCATTTCGAATGCTTCATCCAGGAATTTCGAGAATCAATGATCGAGGCTCGTCACGCCATGCCCAGGGACAAGCAAAGGCTCCACCACCAGGGTGGGTGCGCTGCGAGGGGAAGCGCCACCCTGCAAGGCGCCCGCCGCGCTAAACAGGCTCTTTGCTCCGTAGCCGCACGTTGAGGCGGAACCAGATCCCGGTCCTGTCGCGATTCGGCCCCCAGTCGTCGACGAGGCCGTCGACTATCCGCAGCACCAGGGAATCGTCCTTGCGCTCCCCGGCCCGAAGCAACGCTCTCGTCCCGGGGCCGCGGTCGTCGACCTCCCCCCTGATCTCTTCGTCCACGAGGTCAAGATTCACGTCGATTGGCCGCAGGGCGCCGGACGCGACGCTGATCGTGACCAGCTCGCTGACCACGGTCCTGACGTCCGATAGGGAGTCCTGATCCAGTCGGTCCGCAAATGAAGCCACGCCACGGCGGGCCTCCGTGGGGGCCTGCACGGTCGGAAACACGCTCAAGCGCATGGATTCCATCTACCCGTTCTCGTGCGGCAGAGACAAACCAGTAGTTTTCGTTCTTCAGACTACTTAATTTCTGGTAGTCTTCGGCTGTGGCCGGGCGGAGGAGGCGATCGCAGGCATGGAGCAGCCAAACGGCTCCCTTTCAGCCTGAAGCGGTCGTCCCCATCTACAAACGATCCAAGGGAGGTAGTTCATAGATGATTCGCTCAAGCCGCATCCGACGCGTGAGCCTCGCATTCGCGGCGATGCTCGTGCTCGCCGGCATCGCCACGGCAAGCGCCTCAGCGGCGAAATTCGAAGCGAAACCCTCGTTCCCGGTGAAATTCACGGCGAGCGGCGGACCGGGCTTCCTGGAAACCGCAGCAGGACGCGTGGTCACCTGCACAGAAACCGCGGCCACGGGTGAAGTTGCCAGTTCCACGGAAGTGAAGAACCTCAACGTGACCTTCGCCGGATGCTTTGCCGAACACCTGGCGCTGCTGCGCTGCCAGACCGCAGGCAAGGCCGCTGGGGAAATCTCGACGAAGGCGGTAAAGGCCACGCCGGTCGACCTCGACGCAGCGCACACCGAAGCGGGCCTGCTGCTCGAACCGGAAGTCAGCGGAGGTCTCTTCGCCGAATTCAAATGCGAACTCGGCCCGATCAAAGAGACGCTGAGGGTCAAGGGCTCGGTGATCGGCAAGGTCCCGACCGCACAGCTCAACGAATTCAGGGAAACCCTGAGTCTTGAATTCCAGGAGACGGGCGGCACGCCGGAACCGAACCAGGTCGAAGGCGCAGGAGAAGAACACGTCCTTCTAACCGAAGGCGCAGGCACCGAACCGTTCGCGTTCGAAAGGTCCGGCATCCAGGAAGTGCTCGTAGGCTCGACCACGACGGAAGCCCTCGAAGGCAAGCAGATCAAGCTGGTGCCCTAGGGCGGTTGCGGGAGGCACGCCACATCATGGCCATTGGTGCCAGAGCGACGAAAGGCACGTGGGGCGCCGCCGGCGCCCCACGTGCCGCCGCCTTTGCGCTGGGAGGCCTCTCAGCGCTGGCTCTCGCGCTCACGGCGGCTCCCGCCGCGAGCGCCGCCGGCTGCCCCAACGAAGCGCGTCGCGCCGAACAGGGGGCGCTGGTCGAAGCGCTGCCCGACTGCCGTGCCTACGAGCTGGTCAGCCCGGCCGCCAAGGACGGCGGCGAACCCGGCGGCCCCCTCTCCAACAACAGCCGGGAACGCGAAGATGCGGGCGTGAGTGGCGCTCGTGCCGCCCTCGATGGCGGACGTCTGACGTGGGTCTCCGAATACCTTCTCCCGCAGTCCTCCCTGATCCGTCCCTACAAGCCGGGGACGCCGGGATTGCAGTACCTCTCAGTGCGCTCCGGCGATGGCTGGTCGAGCGAAAACGTGATTCCCCCTCAGTCGATCGCCTACGGCCTGGCATGTCCGACCTTCGTTGGCATCGTCGGCTGGTCGAGCGCGCTGGCGCGCGGCCTGCTCGCCGACGGCATTAGCCAGGAATCCGGCCTCTCGCCCGGCGGTGGCTTTCAGGGCGAACGCCAGGAATGCGGTCACGATGAACCGCGGCTCGCTGCCGATCAGCCGACCGGGCTCGAACAGCGAGCGGGCTCCCAGAACCTGTTCTTGCGCGAGGAGGGGGGAAGCGCCTTCCGGCTCGTCAACCCGACACCGCAGGGCGCCCCCGTCCCAAGGCCGGCGTTCGGAAACCAGGAATACTTTCCGGCCTCCTTTCTGGCGGCCTCCGACGATCTGCGTCACGTCGCCTTCGAAGAGGAACTGCCGCTCACCGCAGACGCCGAGCAGATCTCAGGCGAAGTCGAAGAAGCCTGCGAAGGTGGCGAACGGGGCTGCTGGGAAAGCCACGACAACCTCTACGAATGGAGCGAGAGCGCCAGCGGCGCTGCCGCGGTCAGCCTGGTCACCATCCTGCCTGGCGGCGAGCCGGTGGAAGGAAGCCTGGCCGGCGCCACGAGAAACAACGGTGGCGGCGGCAGGTACGGACCGACGGAAACCGCGTTCTCCCCGCTCCGTCTCACGCCAAACGTCGCAAACTTCAGGCACGCGGTTTCCGCGGACGGCTCGCGCATCTTCTTCGAAGCCGGCGGCAACCTCTACGTCCGCGAGAGCGGCACGAGCACCGTGCAGATCGACGCCGCGCAGTCGGGGCTGCCCAGCGCTGCCGACGGGGGCGGCGAATTCATGGCCGCCAGCGCGGACGGGTCCACGGTTTACTTCACCGCTGACGCCTCGCACCTGCTGACCACCGACACGCTTCCGGCCGGCGGTCAGAACCTGTATGAGTGCGAACTGCCGTCCGAGGACGGCAAGCCCTGCAAGTTGACCAACCTGACACCCGCTGTGGAAGCCGGGGTGCTGGGTGTCAGTGGAACCAACGAAGGAACCAAGGATGAAGCGGGGGACCCGTACGTCTACTTCGTCGCCAAGGGTGCGCTGACCGCAGGGGAACCGGCCGCCGGCAAGGTCCCGGTGCCGGGCGAAGCCAACCTCTACCTCTACCACGGCGGCACGAACGTCTTCATCGCGACGCTCGACGACAGCGAAAAGGGCACGGACCCCGAAGGCGAACCGTGCTCCTCCGCGCTCGCGATCGGCTCGTGCAGCGTTACCTTCACCGACTCCTGCGACTGGACGTCACGGGGCGGGTGTGAGTTCGGCTATGGAAACGGAGAGCTTCAGAGCGCGAAGGGCGGGCTCACCGCTCGGGTCTCCGCCAACGGCCGTTTCATCGCCTTCAATTCGGTCAAGTCCCTGACCGGCTACGACAACAGCGATTCCGAAACCGGTCAGCCGGACTCCGAGATCTTCCTCTACGACGCCGCAACAGATGAGCTGGCCTGCGCCTCGTGCAATCCGGACCCGAGCGTTGGGCCAACCGCTCCAGCGATGATCCGCTGGCCTGCGCCCGTTGACGCCAGCTCAAACCAGCGCGCCGCCTACCCCCAGCGAAACCTCTCCAGCGACGGGCAGCTCTTCTTCGAAAGCTACGACGCCCTGCTGCCCGAGGACACCGGTGGCGCGCTCAGCGTCTACGAGTACGAGGCCGGCCAGCTGCAGCTGATCTCAGACGGCGAAAGCGAGGTCGAATCGATCTTCGTCGATGCCAGCCCCGACGGGAGCGATGTCTTCTTCATGACCGCCGAGCCGCTGCTTTCGCGGGACGGTGACACCGCCTATGACATCTATGACGCGCGCGTGGGGGGAGGATTCCCGGGGGCGGGTCCCGCCATCCGTAGCTGCGAAGGCGAAGCGCAGTGTCGCCCGCCCGCGGGCACTGCGCCCGGCTTCCCGACGCCGCTGAGCGCCCTCTTCCACGGACCGGGCAACCAAAGGCAGAAAGAGCAGGAGCAGTCGAAGAGCTGCTCCAAGCCCACCCGCCGGGCCAAGGGCCTCTCGCGCCGCGCCCGGAAGCTGCGCCGCAGCGCCAGGGGGATGAGCGACCCGAAGAGGGCGGCCCGGCTGCGCAAGAAGGCCGCTCGCCTCTCGCGGCAGGCCAGGAAGAAGAGCCGGGCGGCAAAGAGGTGCCGCCGCGGCGGCCCGGCCGCCTCGGCCGGCCGCAGGCGGGCAGCGCACGGAAGGGCCCGCCGCGCCCACAAGAGAGGACACCGCGCCCGCGTCAGGTCGAGTGCCGCCCACCTCTCAAGCAGCGACAGCGCTGCACCGACAGCCGGCGCCCCCGAAGCTGAATCCCAGGAAGAAGTCGTGGAAGCGGACACGGGGCCGCACGCGGTCACCGAAGGCGCCGATGAGGTCACGACGACGAGCGCCGTGCTGCACGGGAAGGTCTACAAGGAAGTCATCTTCAACAGCCCCGAATGCCTCGTCCTCGGGCTGGTCTGCCACAACTCGGCCGGCACGCCGATCACGGCGTGCTGGTTCGAATACGCCGCGGCGCCCGGTTACGAACAGAGTGGCTCCTACGACAGGCAAGCAGACTGCGAGCCGCCGCCGCCCTACCCGGAATCCGACTCTGTGGAGATCGTCGAAGCCCCCCTGTCGGGGCTGGGGCCCCACATCACCTACCACTACCGCCTCGTCGCCAAAAACCAGGCCGGAGAAACGGGTGTCGGAGAAGACGGCACGTTCATGACGGAAGGGACCTACGAAGCACCGACGATCGAGCAC
Source organism: uncultured Solirubrobacterales bacterium (assembly GCA_963747765.1). Lineage (GTDB taxonomy): Bacteria > Actinomycetota > Thermoleophilia > Solirubrobacterales > 70-9 > VRUE01. The sequence goes on from CAVVGH010000002.1 coordinate 36,592, forward strand.
GAGGCCTACTCGATCGTGCGCCAGGGCGACGAAACGTTTGCCGCCACGCTCACTGCGCAGATCAACCCGCACGGCTACGAGACGACCTGCCGGGTGCAGTACGTGGCGGACGCGAAGTTCAGGGGTTCCGAATATGAAGACGCCACGACCGTGCCGTGCGCCCCGGCAACGCTCCCGGTTGGCTTCGGTGCCGAGCAGACGAGCGCCACGGTGAGCGGCCTGCCGCCCGGCGCTCGCTACCACTTCCGCTTCATCGCCGAGAACCAGGAAGGGGAAACGATCGGCGAAGATCGGACCTTCATCACCTTCGCGGTCGAATCGTTCTCTGCCGCGCCCTCGCGCCTGGTGGAAGACCCTCCTGGCGGAATCGAGCAGCCATACGAATTGCAGCCGCCCGAGCCACAGGATCTCCAGGCGGGCGGACACCCCTACGAGCTCAACGAGCGCCTTCGCCTCAGCACAGCACCCGAAAACCCGTGGGGCGACGTCTTCCCCAGCTTCGCCGTGGTCAACGCCAAGGACATCGTCACCAACCTGCCGCCGGGACTGATCGGCAACCCGCTGGCGACGCCGCGCTGCGCTCAGCACGAACTCATACACGCCACCTGCAGCGGCGCCACCCAGGTCGGCGTACTGAGGGTCGAAGCCAACCATAAGCAGGCCGGAGTGCCTCCTCCCGAGTACTACGAGCTGCCCCTCTACAACCTTGTCCCACCCGCCGGGCTCGCGGCACAGCTCGGCGCGCCGCTGCCCCACCCGGCCAACGCCGCCGCACACGTCGACGCGGGCGTCGCCACGGGCTCGGGCTACGGGGTGCAGGCCGCCGCGCTCAACACGATCTCCATCGACGAGCTGATCTCCGTCACGGCGACGATCTGGGGCGTGCCGCACGACCCGGCCCACAACTCCGAACGGTTCTGCCCCCGCCCCAACGGGTCTGAGATCGTGACCAGCCTTGGCGGCGAATGCCCAAACGACGCAGAGCTGGAAGCCGATCTCGCGCCCTTCCTGCGCAACCCGACGTCCTGCTCGGCGGCGCACGTTGCGAGGCTGAAGGTCGACGCCTGGCAGTCGCCCGGGGACTTCGTCGGGGCAAGCGCCGAATTTCCAGCGATGGAAGGCTGCGAAGCGGTTCCCTTCGAACCGGCCTTCACGCTGACGCCGACCAGCAGCGAAGCCGCCTCGCCCACCGGCCTGCACGTCGATCTCCACCTGCCCCAGCCCGGAAGCCCGACCGGGATCGGCGAGGCCGATCTGCGTAAGGCGGTCGTCACCCTGCCCGAGGGCCTCGAGGTAAACCCGGCGGGCGCCGACGGCCTCGTCTCCTGCTCGGAGTCCCAGTTCGGCTTCATCGAAGCCGAAGGAGCGGCGATCCACACCACCCCCGACCCCGCAACCTGCCCCGAGCCCGCCAAGATCGGCAGCGTCGAAGTCTCAACCCCGCTGCTCGAGCACCCCCTCGCCGGCGGTGTCTACGCGGCCGTTCCCTACGAGAACCCGTTCGGCTCGCTGCTTGCCATCTACATCGCCGTCGACGACCCCAAGACCGGTGTCGTGGTCAAGCTGGCGGGCGAGGTCACGCTCGACCCCGAAACCGGCCAGATCACCACCACCTTCAGCGAAAACCCCCAGCTTCCCTTCGAAGACTTCAGACTGAACTTCTTCAGCGGCCCCAGGGCGCCGCTGAAGACCGCCCCAACCTGTGGAACCTTCACGACCACCGCGAACCTCACCCCCTGGAGCTCGCCCGGCGGCGCGAACGCGACCCCCTCGAGCTCCTTTGCAATCGAATCCGGCCCGAACGGATCGCCCTGTGTCGGAAACCCCGCCCAGGCACCCAATCACCCGGCCTTCGAAGCCGGCACCCTGACTCCCAGCGCCGGCGCCCACAGCACCTTCGTCCTCAACCTTGCTCGCTCCGGCGACTCCCAGCAGATCAGGGGGATAAGCGCAACCCTGCCCCCGGGTCTCACCGGCCGGCTCGCCGGCATCCCCTACTGCCCCGAGCGACAGATCGTCGCGGCGGCCACCGGAGCGGGGCGCCACGAGGCGGCCCACCCCGATTGCCCGGCTGCCTCTCAGGTGGGCACGGTCACGGTTGCCGCCGGTGCCGGTCCGAAGCCCCTGCACGTGGGCGGGCGCGCCTACCTGGCCGGCCCCTACCGGGGCGCCCCGATCTCCCTGGCGATCGTCACCCCCGCGGTGGCCGGGCCCTATGACCTCGGCACCGTCGTCGTGCGCACCGCCCTCTATGTCGATCCCCGAACGACCCAGATCCACGCCGTGTCGGCCCCGATCCCGACCATGCTCGAAGGGATCCCCCTGGACGTCCGGCAGGTCGCGGTAAAGATGGACCGTCCCAACCTGACCCTCAACCCAACCAGCTGCGATCCGATGTCGATCGCCGGCACAGCGCTGTCGGCGCTGGGCCAGGCCGCTTCGCTCTCAGAGCGCTTCCAGGTGGGCGGCTGCGAAACCCTTCCCTTCGCCCCCGAGCTTGCGCTCAACCTGAGGGGCCCCACCAAGCGCACGGGCCATCCGGCGCTCACGGCGGTGCTCAGCGCCCAGCCCGGAGAAGCCAACATTGCCCGCGCCGAGGTCACCCTGCCGCGCTCGGAGTTCCTCGACCAGGCCCACATCAAGACGATCTGCACCCGTGTGCAGTTCGCAGAAGGCGCCGGCAATGGCGAACGGTGCCCGCCGGAGTCGGTCTACGGCTTCGCCAGGGCGGAGACCCCGCTGCTCGACCAACCCCTGCAGGGCCCGGTCTTCCTGCGCTCCTCAGACCACAACCTGCCTGACCTGGTGGCAGCCCTCAGCGGGCCGGCCTCCCAGCCGATCCACGTGGAGCTGGTCGGCCGCGTGGACTCGATCAAGGGCGCGATCCGCTCCACCTTCGAAGCCGTTCCCGACGCTCCGGTCAGCACCTTCACCCTCGAAATGCAGGGCGGCGACAAGGGTCTGCTCGTCAACTCCACCGACCTCTGCACGAGAAAGTTCCGCGCACAGGTTGCGATGGATGGGCACAACGGCAAGCTCCACGAATCCCGGCCCGTGCTGTCCAACCAGTGCCGGCGAGGGCGCCGGCACAAGCACAGACACCGTCGCCGCCACAGGCATCACCACAGACGCACCGGTGCGAAGCGGTAGACGCTCGCGCTGCTCCGTCCGGGGCGATGGCTTCGGCGGTGTTCGAACCAGAGGAAAGCTGGACGATCGAACGGGAGGTCTGCTCGGGTTCCTCGGACCATCTTCGCCCCTCGCCAGAGTGTCGGGAAATTCGAGCCCAGCGCGAGAGACTCCGGCGCACTCCCTGGGTCGGCCTGTCGTCGCATGAGGAGCAGAGCCATGCGCGTCGATATCGACCGCGATGGGGTGGGTGGGATAAGCTCGCCGCGCAGAATGGGAACTGCGCCAGCGCCGACGCTCACCTGCCTGGTCTGGTCGGGAGAGAGCGCACCTAGACGAGGGGGGATCATGAGAGCACCATCCGCGACCCGGACACCGCAAGCCGGGCGCTCTGCGTGTCGAAACCGGCGCTCCGCTTTCAGCTTCGCGGCACTCGCCGTTCTCGCCGCGGTTGTCGTCGGTTGCGGCGGTGGGGGAGACAACTCGACCGCCACGACCGCTGGCACCGAGGCGGCTCAGAGAGCGCATGAAACGATCCGCAAGTTCGGCCTCGAGGCGACCGCCGCGGAAGCCAAGCAGGCAAAGGCTGCAATGCTCGGCTATCAGAACGCGCGCGTCGCCGGCGAATGGAGCAAGGCCTGCTCCTACCTGGCAAAGCCAATCCGGCGTCTCTTCGGTCGCATTGGGTCCAAAACCCAGGAAGGAGACAGCAAGGGCTGTGCGGGGTTTGTCGAAACCTCCACCAGGAAACTGTCGCCGTCCGAACGCTCCGACCTCGCCAAGGTCCAGGTGATCTCGGTGCGCGTCGAAGACGACCAGGGCTACGTCCTCTACAAGGACGTCAAGGGAGACGAATTCGCGAACTCGATGAAAATCGAAGGCGGCAAGTGGAAGATCGGGGGAATCACCGGCACGCCGCTGAGCTGACCGACTCTCTTTGTGGGTGGGAACGCTTCGTGTACATTGGCTGGACCGTAGGTATGCGGTAGGGCAGGAGCGGGGTGCTCGGGACTTCGGTCTCACCGGCAGCAGACCGAGAGGGAAAGAAAGTTCTGTTCAACAGTTCGATTAGGCCAAGGACACGAGCCTTCGCAGCGCTGAGCGGGGTTCTGCTCTTGTTGCTGGCGATCCCCGCCCTGGCCTCAGTCGTCCAGCGGGGCAAGGTTCGCGTCACCCTCCTCGGTCAGGTCAAGCCCTACCGGCTGCCCCGCGCCGGCACGGCGCCGATCGCGGTCTTCATCTCCGGCCACATCGCGACGGCCGACCATTCGACGCCGCCGCAGTTGCAGCAGCTCGACATCCTGATCAACCGCCACGGATACCTGCAAAGCGCCAAGCTGCCCACCTGCCGCGAATACGAGATCGAAGCCTCCAGCACCGCCAGGGCGTTGGCCACCTGCGGCGATGCGCTGGTTGGCTCGGGGCGCTTCTGGGCCTCGATTGTCATCTCCGAGCAGAGGCCCTATCGCACCCGCGGACGCCTCCTCGTCTTCAACGGGCGCCGCGACGGCCACCCGGTCCTCTTCTCCCACGTCTACACGACCAAACCGTTTGCCACCTCGTTCGTCGTCACGTTCGCCATCCACCACATCTCGAAGGGTCGCTGGGGCACCCGGCTCACCGCCTCGCTGCCCGAGACGCTTGGGAGCTGGGGCTACCTGGACCGGATCAAGCTCACCATGCGACGCACCTACACCTACCGCGGTCGCAAGCTGAGCTATTTCAACGCCGCGTGCCCCGCTCCGGCCGGCTTCCCCTCCGCGGTGTTCCCGATCGCGCTGGCGAAGTTCGCCTTTGCCGATGGCGAGCGCGTGCACGCCCCCATCATCAAGAACTGCGGAGTGAAGAAATGATCGACGTCAAACCGCTGGAGGACAGGTGGCGATGAACTGCAACCGCAAGACGATCGGCAGCTGGCGACGGCGCGTCGCACCCTGCCTGTGCCTCCTGGGCCTGCTTGTCCTTCTCCTGCCAAGCACCGCCGCTGCCACCTATGACCCGGTCGGCGCCGGCGCCACGACGATCCACCTCTCCCGGTCTTTCGTCCGCCATCTCCACAGCGAGGGGGTGAAGCTGGGTGTGGCCAAGGGCGCCGAGCTGCGTGGCAACTCGGTCAGCTTCCCGACGTCGGCCGGCAGGATCGATCCTCTTAACGGGCTGGGCAGGGTCAAACACGAAGGCGCTCTGCTGCTCATCCAGGGCAGGCACAGGGTTCCGCTCAGAGGGCTGATCCTGAAGACGGCTGCGCGCCGCAGCCCGCTCTCCGCGAAGGTGGGGGGAGGGCAGCTGAAGCTCGCTTCGGCCAAGCGGCTTGCGATCGACCGCAGCGGCTTTGGCATGAAGGTGAGGGCGACGGGCCTCCGACTCACCGCCGCCGCGGCTTTGCGCCTGAGCCGCAAGCTCCACAGCATCGGTGCGTTGGCGGCGGGGGAAGCGCTCGGCACCGCGCTCACGCGGGTCGAACCGCAGCTCGCGGCCGTCGCGGCCACCGGCGTGGCCTATCTCACCCTGGACCCCGGCCTCCTCGCCAAGCTCAACCAGCTCCACGTCTCACTCAACCCGATCCACCCCGCCGAACATCTCGGCACTGCCTTCAACCTGCCGATTGCCAAAGGGCAGATCGCGCCGGATGGAAGCTCTGGCGAAGTCGACACCGGCGGCGCCATCGAAGGGCTCCAGCTGGGGAGCGGGCAGATCTTCTGGCAGGAACTCGGCATCGATCTCACCACCGGCACGCTCATCGCCGAAGTCGACGTGGAGCCGGCGCCGCCCTATCCGGGCAAGGTGGGACGGATCGCGATAGCCGGCCTGGTGCCGACGAGCGTGTCCTCCGACCCCGCCAACCGCACGGTCAGCGTCTCCGCCGCTCTCTTCCTCAGCGAGACGGCCGCCGCGCAGTTGAACCAGGCCTATGGCGAAGGCAAACCCGTTTTCGTCCCGGGCGAACCGCTGGGGACCATTTCCGCGCTGGTGACCGCGGAGTAGGTGACGGACCGGTGCTCCCCGCGATCAAGCGACGGCCTCGCCCTTGGGCGCGCGCCGCAGGGCTCGATTCGCAAGCCCGGCCAGCAGATATGCAATCGCCACCGCCAGCAGGATGAACTTGGCGCTCGCGAACACCGTGGCGAACAGCGGGAAGGCGGCCCCGCTGCCGTTCAGGGTGAGCAGTAGGCAGACGTTCTCGAGCGCATCGAAGCCGGCGCCGAGCGCGCCGAACCAGACAACGACGTGGCCGATTGCGGTCAGTCGAGCCCAGCCGCGCAGCCTGGCCAGGTCTCGCGTGGCCGCGAGCGCCAGACTGAGGAAGGTTCCGTAGGCGAGCATGAAACCGAAATCGATCCAGAGCGACTCGCGGGCGGCGTCCTCGCCGTCCTCTCCCCATTCGGCGAGGATCTCGTTGGCGCGGCCCTGCCCGCCGGTCAGCTCGAAGGGGACGATCCCCGGGCCGCCCGCGTCGTGCATCCGCCGATCGGAGGGCTCCATGGCCAGGAAGAAGATCGCCACCGCGACAGCGGACGCGATCAAACCGCGCTTGCGCGTCATCGGGGCGAGATTATCGCCGCCGGGCCGGCGAAGCCGCGGCACGCGGCTGCCCCGGGTCGTCGCGATCGTCGCCCTGGTGTCGCTTGCGGGTGCCGGCCTGGCCCGGGCCGAGATAACCCAGAAGGGCACGCTGCAGGTGACCGTCGGCGCCAAGCTCTCCCCGACGCGCCTGCCGCGCACCGGTGTCGCGCCGATCGCCGTCTCGGTTGGCGGGCAATTTGCCACGACCGACCACACCACCGCGCCGCAACTGAAGACCATGCGGATCGAGTTGAACCGTCACGGAGATCTCGACACCGAAGGCCTGCCCAGCTGCCGCCGGGGCAAGATTCAGCCCGCCTCCACCGCCCGCGCGCTGCGTGCCTGCCGGCCGGCACTGGTCGGCGAGGGAAGCTTCTCGGTCGATGTAGTCCTCGGTGGCCAGGAGCCCTATCCGACCAAGGGGCGCCTGCTGATCTTCAACGGCATCTACAAGGGCCAGCCTGCGCTGCTCGGCCAGATCTACTCCGCTCATCCGTTCGCCAACTCGTTCGTGATCCCGTTCGAGCTCGGTCAGTCGAAGCGCGGCCGCTACGGCATTGCCCTCACCGCGAGGCTGCCCCGCGCCTTCACGAATTGGGGCCATGTCACCGGCCTGCAGATGCGCCTCTCGCGCCGCTACTCCTATCGCGGCCACAGGCACAGCTTCATCAGCGCGGGTTGCCCGGCTCCGGAGGGCTTCTCGGGCGCCTCCTTCCCGCTGGCCCGCACCACCTTCACCTTTGCGGGAGGCAAGACTGTGAGCGAGACCCTCACCCGCGACTGCACGGTGCGGGGGTGAGAGCCGGGCCTGCCCGGCTCTATTGCGACAGCTCGGGGATGTGGCGCTGGAGGTGCTGGTCGATCGTGCGGCGGACCCATTCCTGGGTCGCTGAATCGGACATCCGGTAGCGGCCGAGGAGCATCTTCTGGTCGCTCAGCGGTAGGCCGGCGATCTCCCAGCGAACCGCCAAGCGCTCGAAGAGCATCTCGGAGCGCCGCCGCCACGCATCGTCCTGGGAGGTCGCGGCGGTGGCGGGCCCGGCTTCGATCGCGGCGATCGTCGCCCGGCTCAGGGACTGGCGCAGGGTGAGGGTGTTGCCGTCCTCGTCGGTGTAGTCCACGGTCGGCGCCTTCTCGCGCGGGCGCCGCTTCCTTCGCTTCGGCATCGCAGCGAGTCTGACATCGGCCGCGCCGCGGCGAAGGCCGCGGGGCCCGACCTCCGCGTTTGCTTCAATCGAGTTACCAGAGAAAGGAGGTGGTCCTACGTTGATTCACATGCTTGAGGGGACTCTGGAGGTGCAGGGCCGCTAGGCGCCGCACTGGTTCGGGCGTCCGGCGGAATCCACCCCGGGCACCGGCGATCGCAGGGAGGCGGGTCTTGTCCCACCCGTGCGCCGTTCCCGCGTTCGTCTCCAAGCACCAGGCCGGGGCCGCCCAAGGGCGGCCCCGGCAATTTCGGAGAGGCCTGGCCCCAGGGCGGGGGAGACCAGCTCTCGCGGCGGCGTCAGGCTCGCGCGGCGCTCAGCCTCTCGAACTCCTCCCCGGAGAGCTCGATGCTTGCGGCGGCGAGGTTCTCCTCGAGGTGCGCGGCCGATGACGTTCCCGGAATCGGGGCAATCGCCGGCGATCGGCGCAGCAACCAGGCCAGTGCGATCTGGCCAGTCGTCGCCCCGTGGGCGCTTGCGACCTCAGCTGCCGCCCCGCGGGGCTTGGCGAGCGCGCCGGCGGCCAGCGGGAACCAGGGGAGAAAGCAAATGCCCAGCTCCTCGCAGCGGTCGAGCACCGCCTCAGAGCCGCGGTCCTCGAGGTTGAAGCGGTTCTGCACCGAGACCACGCCGACGATCTCGCGAGCCTTTTCGAGCTGCTCCACCGAGACGTTCGAGATGCCGACGTGGCGGACCTTGCCCGCGTCCTGCAGCTCCTTCATCGCGCCAACCGACTCCTCGTAGGGAACGTCGTCGTCGGGTGCGTGCAGTTGGTAGAGGTCGATTCGGTCGACCTGCAGCCGCCGCAGCGATCCCTCGCAGGCCTTCTTGAGGTAATCGGGGTGGCCGTTGCGCGGCCACTCGCCGGGCCCGGTACGTTCGAGCCCGCCCTTGGTCGCGATCGTCACTCCGTCGTAGGGGTGGAGGGTTTCGGCGATCAGCTCCTCGCTTATGTAGGGGCCGTAGGAGTCGGCGGTGTCGATCAGGTTCACGCTGAGCTCCACCGCCCGGAGCAGCACCGCACGCGCTTCGTCGGGATCGCGCGGCGGGCCCCAGACGCCGTCCCCGGTGATGCGCATCGCGCCGAAGCCGAGGCGGCGCACCTCGATGTCGCCACCGATCGTCAGGGTGCCTGCGGAGCTGTCGGTGAGTTCAATGGTTCCGGGCATTGATCCAATCTCCTTCGCGGTTGCCTGCCCAGGACTACCCATCCACCGCCGTCCGCGCAACATCCAGCATGGCCCCGGGGACCCGAAACGCACCCCACGATGATCGATGAGAGGAAACAGCCTCCCCGTGTTTGCCCTCCTACTTGCAGGTGAGGAGGGCAAACAGGGGGAGGCTGTTTAGGGACCAGGCGGTCAGGGGCTTCGGAGACCGTTCCAGAGGATGAGGGCCTTCGGCGGGCAGCTACACGACGGGTGCGGCTGCTGGGATGACCTGAACGGGGCGGATGCGAACTCCGTTCGCTGTTTGTGTCGCAGAGCGGTACGAATGACGAACGGAGCGGCTGCGGTCGCCGGATCGAAACTCCGTTCGCTCTTTGTGTCGCAGAGCGGTACAAATGACGAACGGAGCGGCTGCGGTCGCCGGATCGAAGCGGAATCCGCATCACTGAGATAGGTCCGCACTCGACGGGCCTTGAGCTGGACTGGACGATGGAGGCGCAGCGGATCTGTCACCGGACCGTTGACGCGGTGGAGCCGGCAAGAGCCTTTCTGGCGATGACTCGAGGCGGCCCGCGTCAGCCCGCCTTCTGGGCGATCACAGCGACGTAGTGAAGCGGCTCGCCAGTCACCGAGATGCGGTGCTGGTAGCGATGGCGGGTGTGTTCGATCAGCTCACCGCTGTCGAACATGCGCTTGAGCAGGCGGGCGAAGCCGCTGGCATCGTCGCTGGCGACGAACTGGTCGCGGATGTTGAAGGCGATCCATCCTCCGGGGGCGATCAGGTCGTAGGCGGCTCGGAAGGCGTCGGGCGGAAGGTCGCCGAAGCCGAGCGCAGCGACGCAGGTCAGGCAGTTGAAGCCGCGCGCCTCGAGGTCGCGACGAAGGACCGGATCGAGATCGCGCAGGTTGAGCGCGTGGTAGGCGTCGTACACCCCCGGCCGGTCCCGTTCGGCGGCCTCCTTGGCCTCCTCCAGAAGGTCCACGCCAATGATCTCCTCGGCGCCGATCCGCGTCAGCTCCTCTCCCACCATTCCATTGCCGGCACCGAGATCGACGGCGCGCAGTTCGCTCCGATCTTCTTCGTGGTCCTCCAGCGCTTCGTCGAGCAGGTCGACGACGACCTGGGGCGAGCGGCAGCTGAGCACCTCGGCGAAGATCCGCTCATAGAGGCCGGGGACCGAGAAGATCTCGCCGTAGTCGTGACAGCGGAGACGCCGCCGCTGGCCGTTCTCCTCGATTTCGAAGAACTCCTCGTCCTGGTCGAGCCCGAATGCGCTCGCATGCGGTAGGTGAACCTGGAGATCATCCTGGGATAGCGTGGACATGCGCTCCTCTTGTGTCGTTACGTCGCCGGAGGCGACCCCTACAACCGCGTACAACGCCTGACGGCGGACGCGAACCACTCCTCCCGGCGACGCAACTCTCGTCAAGGCCGCCGAGCGTTCACCCACGCTATCGTGATTTCGCGAGTCTTGCGGATTTCCTTCGCTCGGTTGCGCCCAGGATCGTGAGCCGCCGCTCAGGCGGGCTGGTCGCTGAGCCTGAACTGAACTTCCCCATCGGCGACCGTCGCGTCCAGCTGTTTGTCGTCCAGCATGTCGGCGGCAAGCGGCTCCAGGCGGACCTCTACGTTCTCGCTCTCGACCACCTTGTCATCGGGGGGCTTCTCCTCGGTGATCGCGATGGCGAATCCGCTCTGCGCATCGGATTCGGTGCTCTGCTGTGCGCTGATGCGAAACGCCGCTCCGTCGGGAACCTCATCGGACGCCAGTATGCCCCGAATCGCGTCGGATGCCTCGTTGCTGATCTCGAGCATGGACCGTCCTCCCTCGTTGGTTGGCGAAACCCCGGTCTACCCGCCCGGGGCCGGCGAAAACATCGCGTCAAGAGCCGATCGGGCGGGCGCCCCTCGATCGGGGACCGGAATGCTCGCTGTGATCGCCGATCGTGCAACATCCAGCATGCTCTGCAGGCCCAGCCCGCTCGGTCTCGAAGCGACCTGAAGATGCAGGCGCTGCATCCACAGCACTGGATGGTCGACGCGATGAACGTCGTCGGCTGCCGCCCCGATGGCTGGTGGAGGGATCGCCGCGGGGCGCTGGAGCGACTCGTTGCGCAGCTTGACCGCTGGGTGAGCCAGATCGGCGAGCCGGTGACCGTCGTCCTCGAGCAGCGTCCCGTCCCCCCGATCCGCGCCGATGCCGTCGAGATTGCCTGGGGCTCGCAACGGGGACCCGACTCGGCCGACGAGGAGATTGTCGGGCGACTGCGCCGCACCGATGACCCGACGCGCTTTCGCGTCGTCACCTCCGATCGCGGCTTGGCCGATCGGGCTCGCCGGCTCGGCGCCACGGTCGAACCGGCCAGGGCCTTTCGGCGCCGGCTCGAGCGAGCTGACCAGCCGAAGCTGAAATGATGGGCTCGCACACCCGAGAGAACGGACCCGAGATGGCACTGGATCAGAGCAAGGTTGGACAGCACATCGCACAGCAGATGGAGGCAATCGAGGCCAACTACGGGGACGATTGCGAGATCGGCGACATCTGCACGATCGTCGAGATCAAGGGGCCGCACGGGTCCCATGTGCGCATGCGCAGCACCGCCTACTCGCCGCACTCGACCCTCGGCCTCTTGAAGATCGCCGAGCAGATCGCGCTCAGCAACTACGCCGGGAACGAATAGCCCACCAGCGCCCCGAGTCGTGTGTCAGGTTCGGCGAGCGGATCGCCGCCCGCGGTCAGGACGCCGGACGCCGCGGCGGTGCGGAGCGCACGACTCAGGACGCTGGCCCGTCGACCGCGATCTCGCGGAGGGTGTGGCTGTCGACCTCGTAGACGAAGCCGCGCACGCTGTCCCGATGCGGAAGGAAGGCAGAGCGACGGATGCGCAGCACGGACTGATGCACGTCTGCGTCGACATCTCCGAATGACTCGATCGCGAAGGCCGGCGCCGTCCCCGTCGCCGCCTGCAGCTCGGCACGGAAGCCGTCGTCGCTGATCTTCTGCATGCCGCAGTCGGTGTGGTGGATCACCATCACCTCGCGGGTGCCGAGGCGGCGCTGCGAGATGGCAAGCGAGCGAATCACGTCGTCGGTTACGACACCGCCGGCGTTGCGCAGCACGTGCGCCTCGCCGATGTTCAGGCCGAGGGCGGCGAAGACGTCGAGGCGGGAGTCCATGCAGGTCACGACGGCGAGTTGCCGGGTCGGCTCCACCTGGAGGTCCCTGGCGGGACGCGACGCGGTGACGAAGTTGCGGTTGTTGGCGATCAGCTCGTCGATCGTCTTCATGCGTTGCACAGCGTAGCCGTAACGCCGTGGCCCGCTTGCCGGAGGTCGTGCGGCTGCCCGTCAGGTTCTTCGAGCCCCCTTCGCCGGGATCGGGCATGGGTCGCCAGTCCAATCTCTCCGCCGGCCCGGTCCGGCGGGGTGGGGGTGGGGGGGGGTGAGGGACGGCAAAATCGGGGCTGCGGCGGCATTTGGGCAAAAAAAATTGAGCGAATGGGCAAAAAAACACACACCCGCCCGAATCCGGCGCAGAGACGGCGAGGGATGGATGGTCACCCGCCAGAACTGCGCGGGTGACCATCCGTTCCCGAGATACAACACCTCCCCGGAAGCTGGATAGTTGAATGCCTCTTTGCCGCCGGCCTGTTGCGGCAGGCTGGCGAGTTGGTCGGTTCTACTGTTGAGCTGCGAGTTCTTGCAGCATCTCGACGACGTTGGGTCGAGGCTCGGCCGGGTCATTGTGGAGCGACAGAGCCGCATCCGTCGGCCGGACGACGCCCTTCACGGTGACGATCGCACCAACGCGGTCGAGATCCACGATCGCCTTCTCGACGGGGAGATCCCCAGCAAGCAGGCGAACCTGGGCGGCGAGTCTCGGGGCTATGAAATTGGCTGGGTGATAGCCGAGAACAGTTCCCAGCACCCAGGCGCGAGTGTGCAGATCGCGGTCCCCCGAACTGAAGTCCGCGGCAAAGGCGGTCTCCGCCATGTGTCTTGCGTACATGTTTTCACCTCCCTTCGATGGTTCACTCGCCCGTGGGGCCGAAAGCGCCCCCGGGTGAGTGTTAAGAGCGAGCGGGCGTCCCCAAGAGAACGTCGCAGCGGTATGCGACCCGCTCATACTGCTGCAGGTTGAAGAGCAGTCGCGGATGCGGCCGCTCCTTCGGCAGCTCCCAGTCCTTCAGGTACTGCGCGAGGGCTGGGCCCTGTCCAAGCGAGACGACGAATTCGTCTGCGGCTCGCTCACGCTCTCGCCAGTAGCGAGCCCAAAGCGGCGACATGAGCCGCAGCGTGAGGCTGCCGCCGGCGATCCGAACGGTCCAGCGCAGCGCCCCAACGACCAGAGCCGCAAGGCCGCCGTATTCGCGATGCGTGTCTTCCTCGCGAGCGCTGACCAGTGGATCGCCCCACAGCACCAGACGATCCAGTGCCTGGATCAGGCGGCCGTCGGTGGAACGGGCATGGCCAAGCTCGTGTGCGAGCACCGGTGCAAGCAATCCGCTCTCGATCAGGCCCCGACTGAGGATCAGGGCGCGACCGCGAACGAACGCAAACTTGTCGTTGGTGTCGACGACGTATATCGAGAGACTCCGCAGCGGTTGCGCTGCATCCCGGCCCAGGGCCTCGAATGCCGAGTCGATCAGCTCCGCCTCGCCTTCGCTTGGATCGAAGGCGCCGATCCGTTCGTGCCAGAGGCGACCGTCTCCGGGCCACCAGAACGCCGACGCGGACCAGACCAGCGGGCCAACCACGCACAGGAAGGCCACGAGCCCGGGACTGAAGGGCACGTCGACGAACAACCCGAGGGCGCTCCATGCCAGCAGGGCCAGGAACCATCGGGCGACACCGGCGCTGAGTGCCTGAATGCAGAGCGTCAGCAGATACAGCGGCAGTTCGGCAATCTCCGAGAGCGTCGCAAAGAACTCGTCCACTCCAGTCGGATGAGTGTTCATGTGAGATCTCCTTGTATTGGGTGTGCTCAGTCGCCTCGCGCCCCTCCCAGTCGGGAGTGCGACGGAGGCACTGCTGCACCGGCCGCCCTCGTACGGATCGCCCGCGCCGTCTATAGCGCAGGAGAACCTCAATCGATCGTGCTTCACGAAGGCGGGCCGAGAAGGCCGCGCAAGCAGACAGCTGGTTGTGCAACAGTCGGAGGGATTGCCGGAAGCGGCGATCCCCACCTGATCCGGTTCGCGTTAGGCGATACCGGGGAACTCCGGCAGATCGAGGACGTGCACGCCGTCGAGACGGCTCGCCTCCGCGATCGCCGTGATGAAACCGCGCGTTTCGTCGGAGCAGTGGACCTGTACGTCGCCGTACCGGACCACCAGCTCGGACAGGTTGCGCACGACCCTGATCCGACTCTTGTGAGTGCGCTCGTACTCGATGGGCTTGAGGATCCCGTCGCGTTCGAGTGCGCCGTCGGCCAGGTGCCGCTTGGTGCGGTTGTGGCGCTCCAGGAGCTCTCGCTCGGAGACCCACCGCCAATCCGGGTGATGCAGCATGTAGAACAGCCGGATCTTGTGGACCCCCAACAGGTGCTTGAGCGCCCCCTCCGTGGGCACGTAGTAGTACTGATAGCGGACGCCGGCGACACGGAGTCCCTCCCTGGTCATCCAGACCCAGGGGCACTTCGCCGGTTCGTCTCGGAGGAAGGCCTTCTGCTTCAGGAGGCCAGCGGACACACACTCGTTGACCACGGGGCGAAGCACCGAGGGGTCAACTCCGAGGAGAGCGGCGAGCAGGTCCAGCCTGATCGTCCTCTCTTCGCCGAGCAGGTAGAGCATTTCGAAACGGAACTGATCCAAACGGAATGCCGAACCCGCAGAGCGCCGGTCCGCCGCATGTCCGCGGCGGGTTCCGGCGGCAGTGGGCCTCTGCCGTGCTGGTGCACCGCGCTTGGCCCGATCGGTGAGTCGTTGGGAATTCATCTTTTTCTCCTTGATTGGATGGATAACTAACTCGGTGGTGTTTCAGTCGTTATTTGCCTCCTCGGTAACGGTGTCAGCGGGTGGCGAGTCACCCTCGCTGTCAGGTGCCGGAGTGCTCTTGCTGTCGGTCTCCGGTGCACCGTCTTCGTCGGGAATCTCGAAATCGGCGCGGCGAAACTGGGTCTCGCGGCGCTTACCGCCCAACCACATCGGTGGCCGGTCCGCGTCCGAGCCCCTGGTCCAGACATCGCCAAGCGGCTCGAACAGCGCTTCGGGCTCGGGCAACTCAAATGGCCCGCACTCAGTGGCGGGCAGCTTGATGTCGAGCCTCATCGCGAGGTTGTCTCGGAAGGCCCAAACCTGTCCCACCGGAAGCGACAGCAATTCATCCGGCGTGACCTTCGGCCTTTCGACCATCCTCAACATGTCCAGATCGGCGCCCGCGTCGCTCTCGCTGCGCAGCGTCATCTCCGGCTTGATCTCGCTTCCGATCAGCGACGAAATTTCGCGCCATTCGGGAGTTGAGTGAACGATCAGCAGTCCCGAGTTGTGCAGGACGCGGGCGATCTGTACGGGATCGCCCATGCCAGGCACGGTCTGGGACATCAGGATCACGCACACACCCAGCTTGCGGGCGTGCTCGACGAAGGTGCTCACATTTACGCCCTTTGCAAGCGACGCGAACTCGTCGATGATCACCACGCAGAGACGGTCGCGGGGCTTTTCGTGCTCGATGTAGTACTCGAGCTGCGAGAGCAGCATGCGCATCGTGACAATGGCGCTCTTGCCGAGCACCAGCGCATCGAGCCCGAAGTAGGCCGCCGTCAGATCCGCAAACGAGCGCTCGCCGTCCAGGGCGCTGCCGAAGTGTGCGCAAACGGACTTGCAGCGCATGTACACGGCTTCGACGTGTTCGGGCTTGATGCCCTTGAGCTCGCGCGGGCCGTAGGCATCCATCAGGACTTCGTAGTCCAGCCGGTCGAACAGCTCCTCCGTCGATGCCGGTGGCGTGCCGGCCAGCCGGCAGGCCAGCTGGAGCACCACCGTGGCGGAGTCGGTGTAGTAGGCCGCCGCTTCGGTTTCGGCGAACGGAATGACCTCGAGCAGGCGGTTGTAAACCGGTCGCCAGTCGCCGCTTGGCCAGGCGTTGAACCGCTGCTGTGGAAAGATCAGCGGGTCGCGCCCGGTGGCGGCCATCGAGGCGCCGAACGTCTTGGCCATCTCCGGGTCGGCGTTTCCGTCGATGACGAAGATCTGGGCATCGGGGTTGGAGCGGCCGGTCGCATCGAAGACCGTCCACGCCGTGCTCGTCTTGCCCTTACCGGTCTTGCCGAGAATGACCAGATGGCGGTTGAGGTCCGCAAGTGGCCAAACGGCAAGTCCCCGGTCGTCGACCGGAAGCGCGAAATCGCCACCGAGGTACTGACCAAGCGCGATGCCGGGTGGCGGCGGCGGTCGAGAACTGGATCCCCGATCGTTGTCAAAGGTCCATTTCGTCATGTCAACTCCTTTCTTTGACTCGGACCGCCGGCGAACCCGCCCATTGAAAGCGGGCGTGCTCGCCGGGGTCGAATCGATCTACTCGCTGAGGTTCGCGGTCCAGCCGTGCGGCCCGTGAGTCACGCGCCAGGTGTCGTGGTCGGTCACCACCCGCCACCTGGAGGCTCCCTTTCCGATGCGCCTGGACGCCGAGATCACGCGCGGCGCCCAGGACAGACCGGCCGTCTTTTCGATGACCCGCAGGACCTCGGGCGGCAACTCCCAAGGCGCGACGTCGACCATCGCCCCCGGTGGATCCAGAGGCCAACGCCCCCTGCGCACGGCTTCCGAGGGTTCTTCGAGGCCTTGGGCGGGCTTCGCGAGCCAGCCGTTGTGCGGGCTCCAGGTCACGCGCCACGGCCCCGAGTCGGTCTCCACGCGCCAGCGGGGAAACCCGGGCCCCCTGCGCCGTTTGACCTCGGTCACTTCGGGCTTGGCCTTCAGCCCGGCCTCGGCCCGAATGGCCTCGACCGCATCGTCGGGCAATTCCCGAATGGGGACCCTCCTCATCGAGCGTGGCAGGTTCATCACCGGAGGCTTTGGCCGGGGCCCCGGATCTGGAGTGCCACGCGGTTCCGGGGGCTCGAGCGCCTCGTCCAATTCGTCGCACGGCCTCACGAACCAGCCGTACGGCGTCCGGGCAACGCGCCATTCGCGCGAATCGGTGGTCACGCGCCAGCGCGGAAAGCCAAGGCCACGAGCGAGCGCGGCCGATCTCACATGCGGTGGCGAGGCGAGGCGCTCGGCTTCCTGGACGACCTTCAATGCCTCCTTCGGCAGCTCGTCCAGGGCGATCTCCACGTACTTCGTCGGGTTTTTCGGCTTCGCTTTCCGCTTCGGCTGTCGATTGAGCGGGTTGAAGGACTGGACATACAGGTTGGTCCAGCCGCGCTCCCGTTTGAGCTGCTCGAACGTCGGTACGCGACGGGCCGAGCAGAAGATGGCCACGGCGTGGAATTCGCGGCAGCGCTGGTCGTACTTGTCGATCAGCTCCTGGCGATCGCGTCGCCTCGCCTCGATCTCGACCGCATTCTGTTCGTCGCCGGACTCGACGATCGCGGTTGGAACGTTCATGCGCTCCGCGCCGCGGCGCAACAGCCGCATGCTCCACCAGTGCACATTCCAGTCGCGTTCGGCGACGTGGATTCGCGCCTCGTTGGCGAGGCTCAGGAACGCCGTGCTGGTCGGCGACGGGTCCCGGTCAACCAGACCCGTGCCGGCGAGCCGGCCACCGGTCTTGGTGACCCACAGCCAGGGCGGGTCGTCGACCGGCCCGCGTGCCTGGCTGAGGAATCCCGCCTCGTCGAGGTAGTCGGCGATCCGCTGCGCGGAATCGGGCGTGCATTCCATGAACCGGGCCAGATGGCCGACCGACATCGCGGCCTGCTCGGCGATGAGGCGAATGATCTCCACCTCCCAGGGCTGGGGCTGACGGTAGACACCCGTTTCGCCCGGCCCGGAGGTGGGCGACCACACCCACTGGAACTGGGGCACCTTGCGCTTGTCCCTGAAGAACCGATGGATGGTGATCCGGGGGTTCTCCTGGAAGCCGGGCACCCGTCTCAGCAGCCTCGCGACATACGGGGTGCAGTAGTAGAGCAACCTGTCATAGCGTTCGGTGCGGTCGGCGGCGATCTCCATGTAGTCGGCGTGCGACTTTGCGGAGAGCTCGGCCTCGATCGCCCAGCGCTCCAACCCTCCCTGGTGGTTGCGAACTTCGAAGACACCGTCCGGGACATGGTGTGCGAACCCCCTGCGATTCACGAGGTCCCGTTCGCAGATCCATGTGCCGTTCGGGTACTCCGCTTCCAGCTCGAGCCGGATGGCGCATATGGCACGCCGGTGTGGCAGGCTCCGTATGCTTGGCGTCACTCGCTGGAAGCCGGTACCGGCATGGTCCAGTCCGGTCTGCGTCAGCCAAACCCACCGTTCGTCGGAAACGAGGAACTGCTTGATCGAGACCCAGCGATACCTGGCGAAGTCCTCCATCAGGCGAACGGCGCGCCCCCGCGAGATGTTCAGGAGGCGTGCGAGGAGATCCATCGGGATCGCCACGTGTTCTGAGATCAACACCAGCACCTGAGCCTCCCAGGGCTCTGGGTCCCGGCTGAGCCGCGGGTCGCGGATCCAGGCCCTGCTGCGACGGTTCTCCATCGTCATCACCTCCTTTGCTGCTGTTGGTTGAAGGCCCATGGCTGGGCCGGGTTGCACCGCTGGAGCTCGGCAACCAGTCGCGGGCTATCGCCCGTTCGAGAGTTCCGTGGCGGCGCTCATGTGCCCCTCGTAGACGAGGACGGCGAAGTACATGAGCTTGGGGAGATATGAGGCGAGATCGCCGGTCTCCCCCGACTGCAACTTCGCGTAGAGCATCGCCTCGAGTCCTCCGGCGACCCCGGTTGCCGCAGAGGCGTCGGGACCCTCACCCAGGTCTTCCACCACCCAGGTGTGGATGCACTTGGCAAAGTCGGCGACGAGCTTGTCGTGGTTTGGAATGGTGCAGTGCGCGCTGCGCGCCGCCACGAACAGGGCGCGGGCGGCATCGGTCTCTTCGACCGAGAAGCGCAGCACCTCGCTGAGCGCGGCCCGAAGGCGATCGCGCCAGCCGCCTCCGGCTTGCTTGACGGCCGCCTCAGTCCGTTCGCGGACTCGGGCGGCAACGCCGTCAACAGCCGCCAGGAAGCACTCCTCCTTGCCCTGGAAGTGGATGTAGTACATCCTCGGCGTCACGCCGGCCCGCGCCATCAGATCGTTGATGGTGAACTCGGTGTAGCCGAGCTCGGACACGGCCTTCAGCATCGCCTGAAGCAGGCGCTCGCGCTGCACCAGGGTGACGAGCGAGGGGGGGATCTTGCGACGACCGGGCGGGAACTTGCCTTCACCCTTGGCCAGCAGCTCGGCCGCGGCCCTGATCTGCTCTGGTGAGTACCTGTCGCCGGCCGCAGCGCGGAGCGCTCCTTCGTCCAGTTGGACTCGATCTGCGACCGGCGTCAGCGAACTGTCCTTCGTTGCGTTTCTCACGGTTCCTTACCTCCTGCGTTGTTCTTTGACGCAGGCCAGCGACAGAGGTCCGGTGCGGCGTGCACCGAACCTCCGTCGCTCCCTGCCCAATCGCTTGGCGACCTCGATGGCCGACCGGGCCAAGCTAGTAACCGGCCGGATGCCGGACGACGAACCCTTCCGGCGAGTCGACCCACGGATCGTGCCAGCGCGGACCGGGCCCGCCGACGGTGTCGAAGGCAATGCCGTCGATCGCCATCCAGGCATGCTCTGCGTTGGCGTATACGGTGATCCAGCGACCGGGGCCCGGTTCGCCCCAGGTCTCCAGACCGGTTGAGTCGAGCGGGCTTTCGAGAAACCCGCCACCGTGCAGCGCGTAGCTGACCGCTCCAGAGCAGTCGTAGCCCGAGGATTCAAACGAGCCATGACCGCCGCCCCAGACGTAGGGGGTGGTGGCGATCGAGTTCGCGGCCTCGATTGCGTCCTTCACAGCGGTGGGTGCGAGATTCGGCGCATCCACCCGGTTGCCGGACACGAACGTGGCCTCTCTTTCAGCTGCTGCGCGCCGCTCTGCGGCACGTTCGCGACGTCTCCTTTCCTGTTCTTGGCGGTGCAGTCGCTGCCTGGCCGCCGCTATTCGATGGAACCGGTCGACCATCCGTTCGAGTGGCTGTGCTTCGAAGGGACAGATGCCGATGCTCGTCACGCCGACATTCGGCGCGAACGGTGCAGGTGGGCCGACAGAGCCACAGCTGGCCCTGGTCACGCTTGGCATCACCAGCATCGCGAGCACGGCGAGTCCCACACAGGATCTAAGCCGCATGCTTAGCCTCCTTCGTTGCTTGCGATTCGACTTCGCCCGTCGCGCATCGCACGCGGGCCGGTTGTGGTGTGGTTCAGACGTCCAGGGCTGGACCCGACGACCGGTCAGTGCCAGCCGTCGCCGCTCTGGCTCGTCTCGCGAATGCGCGCTTCGTCGACGGGATCTGGAAGCGCCTCTTCCAGCCCGACCCGCGCCCCGGTCGCATATGGACACCCTTCGTCCTCGCACTGGCGCAGCGCCGGTATGGCGATCTCATCGATGGCCGTGCGCAACTGCTCGTCCGTCAGCCGGTACGCGTTGGCGACAGCGTCGGCCGCCTTCACCTCCGACCTCGACGCCGCCAGGGCGCCGCTGAGAGCGGACTGAGTCATAGGAATCACCTCCTTTCGAACTGCAGAGATGCAGCGGGGCTCGGTGCTGCGCGCACCGAGCCCCGCACATCGACATCCGGAGCCGCGAAGCTCCGCCGTTGTAGGTGTGTGTATGAAGTGAGCGAACCGGGCGCCAGGCGTGCGCCGGTTTGAGCGCTACCGGTCGTTTCCGGTTGCGCCCTCGCCCAGTCTCGTTTCGATTGCCTCGCGGTCGGCTGCCGTAGCGCGGCCGAGATCCGCCGGATCATGGCGAGGCGATGAGGCTGGTTGGTCAGATGCCACCTCGACCTCGCCGGTGTGCTGTGCTCTGCGCCCGCCTGAGCGCCGGGAGAGCAACCTCTGCAACGGTGCGTGTTTCAACAAACACTCCTTTCTGAGCGTTCTCGGATGTCGATTGATGGGAGGCCGGCGCCGGTTAGGACGCCTGCGCCTCGGGTGCTTCGGAGGCCGGCTCGTCTGCCGGCTGGTTCTCGTCGGACGGCGTCTCCTGCGCGGTTGAGGGCGAGGAGAGTGGCCTGATCCGGCTTGCGACGATCGTCACCGCCGGGTAGGTCACCCTCCGCCTTCTGCCCTTGTCCGTGCGCTCGTAGACGAACTGCCCGTCGGCCATCACCGGGCGCTGTCGCGCCTCGAGGCGGCCGACGACCTCGACCACGGTGTGCGGACTGACGCGTTCCGCGGCCCGCTCGGCGTTTGCGCCGTGCATGTCAACCTCGAGGAGGTCGAAGTATTCGACCTCCTCGCCCGCCTTCATGCGGAAACGTCGCGAACGCACTTGCATGTGGAGAACGGTCGTGCCGTTTTCCACCTCCAGATCGGGTCCCTGCGTCACCAGACCGGTGACGTAGGTCCTGTTCTTGTTTGAACGTCGCATGACCATTCGCTCCTGTTCGTCGATTGCGATTCACTGCTGCGAACGGACGCGGCGCTGCGCGCGCCGCTTCCCATCGCATGAAAGGACCACCTCATGGCGAGGTGAAGGAAGGGCTCGACGCCAAAGGCGTCGAGCCCTGCACAGCCGAGTCGGTTTGCCGTTACTTCGGCTTGGCGCTCGGCCTAGAGGAACTGAACGTTGTCGGTGAGGACCACCGGCGATTTCATCATCACCGGGCGCTCCTGGTCGTCGTCGTAGAAGACGATCTCACCGTCCTTCTTGAGTTCGTATTCCTCGACGTCGAGGCTGCCCTCGATGATGACGGGGCGGCCCTTCTGGAGGTATTTGAGGCAGTTTTTGGCAGCCCTGCCAAACACCTTCACGTCGAGGAAGAACGTCACCTCGACCCAGTCGCCCTCCATGGACATGATCTTGTGAACGGCGAGGCCGAACGTGGCGATCGAGCCGTGCGGTTCGACATCGCGGGTGAGGCGTCCTCCAATGACGAGGACGTTCACGTCCCTCTTGGGTTTTCTCTCGCTATCTGACTGTCCCATCGTGACTGTTCTCCTTCTGTTGATTGCGATTCGACTGCAGTCGACCCGGCCCGGCTGCGCGAACTGTGCGCAGGCAGGCAGAAGTCGCTTCTCGCCCACGGTTGAGCTGGGCTCGGCGAGCGAGAAGCCACTCCACGCCGCGATGGCGTGGGTCGCAGTGAAAGCGGCAAGTGGGTTGGCGACAACGGGGACCCGGCGCGGATGCGCCGAGCCCCGCTGACGTCCCCGCCCATCCCCCTGGTTAGGCGGGGGTCCTCTCCCTGAGGAAGTCCGGCCATGCCGAGACTGCTCCCGGCACCTGATCGTCGCGCAGCAAGCCGGCCCGCGCGAAGAGTGCGGTGTAGCGCATACGCACCTGGTCCACCTGGCGCGGTGAGATTCCAACCAGCCGGTCAGAGCCGTGGGCCTCGACCAGTACGTCGAATTCCAGCCTGCTCAGCAGATCCTCGGCCGATGACGGCGGAGTTCTGCCCAGATAGCAGGCCAACGTGACGACCACGATCGCAATGTCGCGGTAGTACACCGCCGCGCCGGTTGGCGGGAATTCCAGCCTGTCGACCAGAATGCGAGCGAGTGCCCGGCGGTCTGGTCGCGGTGGGCTCCGAGAGAAACGCTTGCGAAGCGCGAGCCCGCCGCCATCGAGCAGCTCCCTACCGCAGTACAGGGCGGCCGCTGCGATGATCAGCTCGGCAAGCGCGATCCCGACGAGCAGCGGGTCCGCGGTCCGTGAGGTCAGGAAGATCGCCGCCGCGCTTGCCAGTGCATTGACTACCAGCGCTGCGGCTATGGCCAGTGCCTTCGTGGTGGTGTTCATGTGCCTTGCTCCTTCTGTCAGTTCTTTGCGAGTCGCTACTGCGATGCGACCCCGACCCACCTGACGCGTCGCGGTTTGCAGGTGAGCCGGGGTCGCTGTTTTCGTCGGCGGCTGTGCTTACAGCCGGAAATCGTCGGCAGTGATCAGGTCCGCCTCAAGTGCGGCGGCGAACACGTCGGCGATTTCTCGTACTCCCTCCCTTTCGAGTTCGTTGAGTTGTGCGGTGAGGGTCATCCCCCCCTTCTCGAGCGCTTCGTCGAACGCGTCGACTTCGCGCTGGCCGTGGATTGCGTCGGACGTCCACCAGCACTCCGGGCAGCGACGCAACAGGCGCCAGCGTCCGGGCATGCCCACCTGTTCCCACCGGATCGGTTGAACCAGCGTCGATCCACATCGCCGGCAGACATGAAGCCCAGTCTCTGCCGACGCGCGGGGGTGGCATGCGTAGTCGTAGTCCTCGTGGGACAGACACACCCCACTGAGCGAGCTCTCGAACGCGTTGCTCAGCTCCCGGCGAAAGCCGAGGTTTAGCGCCGGCATCAGCTTCGAATCCACGAGGTGCGTCAGCACCTCGACCGGCGTCCCGAGCAGTGCCTTTCGGAACCGCTTCATTTTCACCACTTCCTCTCTTGCGATGTCGCTGAAAGACGAAGGGGCTCGGCGCGAGGGCGCCGAGCCCCTTACACATGCGCTGAACCGGCGGACGACCCCCTGTGGAGCTCGACCGCTCAGGACCCCCTGCTGGCGATGCCGGATGCGCCCCCTACGCGCCCGACCGCGCCTCTTCTCTGGTGGTGACCACCTCGGCGAGGGTTTCGATTACCCCCTCGGGGAGGTATGAGTGCTCGGTGAACCACTCGACGTCCGCCATGGTCAACTCCCCGTGCTTGTGCAGCGGGGGTCGGTTCCTGCGCCTCTTTGGCTGTGACTTCTTTGGCATGAAGGTGTCCTTCCCTGTTGCCTTGCGATTTGTGCGCCGGGCCGATGAGGGTCCGGGACGCTCCTGTTAGATTTGGAAGCCGTTGAAATGCGATTCGACGTCGCCCGTCCTGCGCGCCTGGCGTGCATGGGCGGGCGGAGTCGAGCTTCCGCGCTAACTCACACACCACCGGGTTGAAGACCCGGCGGTGTGCAAGCAGCAACTCACGTCGCGATGGACGTGACCTTCGATTGAGCGGAATCGGTCGCGTCGGCCAGCTAGCTATGGCGCGACGCGGGAACGGATCGTCGGCAGCGAGCTGCCTGGCGCCGTTCGCTCCCGCTCCTCAACGTGGAGTCCGGCTCGTCGTGCTCTTCGAGTTGGACTCCGGCTATTTCCGATCGTCCCGCCCCCCTGTGGCGAGACGGCGAGCACGAGGAAGGGGAGTGGCGCACGCGCCCCTCCCAAGTTCGTGTGGTCCGCCGAGCGGAGCCGCGAATCAGCGGAAGTCGTCGGCGCTGATCAGATCCGCCTCGAGTGCGGCCGAGAACGTCTCCGCTATCTCCCGTATGCCCTCCAGCTCGCGTTTCTCGAGTTCCTCTTCGAGTGCCTTGGAGCCGGCTTTGAGCGCCCTGTCGTAGGCGTTGAGTTGGAGCGCTTCGTGCATGCTCTCGCAGCGCCAGCCGCAGTCGGGGCAGTGACGCCAGAGACGCCAGTAGCCTTGCCTCGCGGTCTTTTCGCGGCGGATCGGTTGAACCAGATTCGAGTTGCACGCGGGGCATATGTGGAGTCCCGATTTGGCCATCTCCCCGGTGTGTCTTGCGTTAGAGCGTTTCATTGGACTCACTCCTTTCGGGCGGGCTGAATTGGCCATTTCTCAGGACAGCCACAACCTCGCCGCCAGGCTGTCGTCGACCTCCTCGCCGGCGTCACGCCGTTTTTGTTCTTCCTCTTCTGCGAGCTCGCGCTCCTTCACGAGCTCCTCTTCGTAGACCCGTTTGGCACGCAACGCCGCCCTGATCTGACGCCCGGCGTAATTCAAAGCCTCGGTGAGGGTCGCGTCGAATCTCGCAGCCTCATCGATCAGCTTCTGAGCATCGATCTTGCGGGCCTTCATGTATTTGTACGCTTCAGATCCCAGGTCGGATTTCGGCGCTCTTGACCTTCGCGGTGCTGCCAACGCTTCTCACCTCCTTTGAGCAGAAGCGGACAGAGGCTCCCTGTGAACACACACAGGAAGCCCCTGCCATAGCTCGGTAACTGTTGGGCGGCGATCAGGCGATCAGCGGCCGCGGGGGTCCGAGTCGTCGTCGCCGTAGACATCGCCGTAGGAGCCGTCGACCTCTGCATCGTCAGGGAGGTCGTCGAGTTCCACGAGGTCTTCGTCGATGCACATGTAGCAGTACCCCTCGGCGAGGTCGTCCACCCCCGTGGGGGTCCCGCATCCCTTGCAGTCCTCTTGCGGCTGGTTGGCACCGGGGTATGCGCCGTCACAATCGGCGCTGTTGCTGTCTACCATCGTTTCTCACTTCCTGGGGGACATGCCCCCGGTTGTCGAGGGCCCCGTCGACTGTTCAGAACTGGCGGGGCCGCTGTGTTGACTACGATTCGTCCTCGTCGAGAGACACTCAGCGAGGTCCTGCGATCAGTAGGTGATGTATCTGTTGTCGGGGCGGTCGGTTCCGCTGTCCAATGCGGTGCTGCCTGGGCCCCATCTCTCCAGGATGCGTTCGTACTCCTTGGAGTCCACGTAGAAGTAGGGACCCGGAGCGCAGTTGGAGAAGCCCGCGGGCGTCAGTGCCCCGTCTTCGCCCCCGTCCTCGACGGCGGCGAGAACGCGGCCGTCCTCCTTGCTGATCACGAGCCGCATGAGGCGCGGGTTGTTGTCGTCGTCGTTTGGCGCGAACAGCGTCAGCGCTATGTTGCCGGCGCCGCGCTGGCCGGTGGCAGCCGAATCCGGCTGCCTGTCTTGCGTTTTCATTCTTACCTCCATGTCGCGGGTGCTTGCCCACCGCTGCTGGGGGAGCGTCGCCGCGGGGCGACGCTCCCTTTTCGGCCTGGCTCAGGCGATAACCACCGCACTCCGCGTGAGCCCGTACTCGAGGGCGAGCAGGTCGACCGGTGGGTCGTCCTCCATGCCGAAAACGACCTCTCGTCCTGCCGCTCGGCGCTGTGCGCAAACGCCGACCATCGGGCCCGAGTGAGGAGCGCCCCTGGTGCAGAGGCCCTCTTCGAATTCACCCGGAGTTGCCGTGTTACCGCAGATCGTGCTGTCGATGAGTTGGAGTCCCAGATTCGGCGGAAGACCCAGGTCGCCCGGGTCGGTGTTGCCGATGCTGCCGTCAGGGGTGTACATTGCTCCTCACTTCCTGGGGGCATCTGCCCCCGGTTATCGAGGGCCCCGTCGACTGTTCAGGATTGGCGGGGTCCTCTTTCATTGGTGAATTGCCCACGGTGGGAGTCGAACCCACAGTGGGCGGTGGTAGAAACGCAAATAGACCGCACCCGGCGGGCCGGGGCGGTCGCTTCGAGTCGTGTCCCTCAGGCTTGAGGGCTCTGCTCGTCGGCCAGTTTCTTCATGACGCCCACGGCGTCTTCGGTGCTTGGCCTGGTCTCGAACGTCACGTAGCCCTGGCGGTCGATGCAGAGCAGGAACCGGCTGATCTGGACGATTCGTCCCTCCGGAGCCTGAAGCTCGTGAGGGGCGAGTCGACTCTCCCAGAGCACCCAGAGCGCGGCGGCGAGCAGGCGCTGCCCCTTGGCGCACGGCTGGAACCGTGGATCGCTGGCCAGCGAGTCGAGTGAGGCCGATCGCTCTCCGCAGAGCTCTCGAGCCTTGCGCTGGATGCCGGTCGCGGAGATCGGCCCCCACCTGCGTTGGCAGTCGACCAACTGGTCCATATCGACCGAGAGGCTGATTGCTGGCCGGCCACCATCGAAGCCGGCGCGCTTGAGCGCCATCGGTCCATCCTCCCCGTCTATGGCGGCGAGGACCTCGTTGCTCCCGAGACCGAGGACGAGGTACACGCGGTGAAGCTCGTCCTCCGCGTCCATCGCGGTCAGCAGGATGGCCAGCGTGTCCGCTGCCACCCCCGAGCCCTCGCACAGCCTCGGGCTGTAGGTGCGAAGCTCGACCACGTCGCCACCGTCCGAAATTCGCATTTCTTCGGTGACCTTGTCGTGAATGTCGAGGACGTGGATGACGCCGCCTCCGTCCTTCTGGAGGGTCTTGCGGGCGTGATCGAGGGCGAGTTTCTTGCACCCCTCGAACACAGGTCGCCGTGCGCGACCAGGCCGAACGACCAACCAGTCGTTCGAGTACTCCTTCGGTGCGACCTTGAAGACGCTGTTCGCAACCATTGGCTGCCTGTCGCAGTTCATTGGATGCCCCTTTCGTGCATGGACTTCTGCTTTCGTTGACCCAGCGCGGGAGTCGATCCCACTGGGGCCGTGCCAGAACGCAAAAAAGGCCGCTCCGGCACGAAGCCGGGGCGGCCTTCAGACGTTCGGGCGTTGCTGGTTAGGTGAGCTCGCCAGGGCCGTTTCGCCGGCTGGCGGACTCGTCCCCTGGCGGAGACCCGGCTTGCTCTGCCCCGGGTGGAAGGCCTCCCAGTCGCCGGCCGATCGGCCGATCGAGCGTCGCTTCCCTGGCCCG
The DNA here is from genome assembly GCA_963747765.1 of uncultured Solirubrobacterales bacterium. Taxonomy (GTDB): domain Bacteria; phylum Actinomycetota; class Thermoleophilia; order Solirubrobacterales; family 70-9; genus VRUE01. The sequence continues at coordinate 64,145 of CAVVGH010000002.1, forward strand.
GTTGGCCACTGAAGCCGGCTCGGGATGGGTACGAGTGAGACGACGTCCGTCCCAGCTCGGAGTGGGCGACGTAAGGGCCTGCCTGACCCTTGCCACGGTCGCCTCGTCCAGGAACGGACGGGACGGCGACCCCGGCCTCCGCCGGCCACTGTTACGACACCGTCGTCGAGTCATGGCCCGGCTGCGCGCGACGTGGCATTGCGGCGAGGGTGCCATTCGACGGCACCGAGCCCTCGGGCCCAGCCGGGTCTGCCTTCCGTGGAGGCAACGCCGACGGAGGGCTCGTTGCTCTCTCCGGGCGGCGTTTCGTTCCCGTCGCTCCCTTCGCTCACGCGGCGTGAGCGAGATCGATTGGCTGCTTTCAGTGGGTGCCAGCGATGCGAAGAGGTTGCGCACGACGCGCGCGACCACATGCCACACCGCCAGCAAAAGCTGGATCGGATTCATTCCAATGCTCCTTGCCCCGGATGGGGCGTTCGTCGATTGGCTTCTTGACCGGGTGCGCTCACCTGCCGCGAACGCAAAAAAGACCGCGCCGGCCGAAAGCCGGGGCGGTCTTCCCCGTCATGGATGGGTGTTGACTTGGCCCTTTTCGTCAGCCGCTACGCGGCTCGGACGGTCAGGCCCCTTCCTCTATGCGGAGCTGGACTTCACGTGCATGTTCCTTCTCCTTTTCGAGACAGCGATTCGGTGATCTCCCCTTCGGGTCGGATGTCGATGTCGCGCTTAGGCGAGCACCAGGTAGGGGTGCTCGCTGTTGGCCGGGGTGCTGAGCGTCCTGACGTCCACGGTCGTGCCCATGGAGACGATGTCCGAGGGGTGGCCGATGTCACCCCACGAGAGCTCCGGAACGTGGACCGGCCAGTCGAGCCCGTTGATCCGGATGTGAACGCTGTCGCAGGTCATCTTGGTGACCCGACCCGAACGGACCTTCCCCAACTCGAATCCCGGGGCGGCCCTTTGACGCCGGCGCCTCTGCCGGCGAGATGCGCGGTGTCCTCGATCGGGGATTTCGTCGAGGTTGCGCTCCAGCATGGCGGCGCGCTCCCGCCACACGTCTCGTTCGTCTGCGATCCGATCCCGCTCGACCTTGATCAACCAGACATGGTCCGTCTCAATCGCGAGGCGGTGCCGCAGTGACATCACTTCCTGGAACAGCGTCAGAAGGCTTCCGCCGGAGATCGGGCGATCGTGGGCGATCAGCCGAAACGGCGGGTGGAACCTCCAGAGCATGAAACGAGGAGTGCTCATCTTGGTGCTCCTTTCCAAGCCCCTGGGGGCTGTGGTCGATGTGCTGCGCCGCTGAGCGAGGCCGCCGCTGTTCGAGCGGAGCCCTGCTGTTGGGTCAGCGGCGAATGTCCGTGTCAGTAGCCCGGGATGCAGGCGGGCCACGCCCCGAAGAGAGCGACGCGCTCCCCGGGTCCCGTGACTTGCGGCCCGAGCCTCGTGAGCTCGGACTGCCTTCTCAGCCGTTGCGCCGCAGAGTGCGGCGGTCACGGCACTGGTGTTCGATATGCAGATCGCGCGGGCGACCCCGCCGCCGCTCATTGCTCGAAGCAGCGCCGCCAAAACGGAAAACGGATTCATTCGATCGCTCCTTGGGTCGGTCAACAAAAAAAGGCCGCGCCGGCAAGGCCGGGCGGCCGTTCAACCTCGAGAGGCCGCGCCGACTGGCAGCCGGGCAGCCGTTCAACTTCGTTCTCTTGGGAAAGCTCTTCTCGGCCCCCTGAGCAGGGGCCGAGGCACGCCCGGGGGCGTGTGCCCTCAATCGCGCTGCCGGGACCCTCAATGGGGTCGCTCGGTCCGTCCCCAGCGGAGACGGATGCGCAACGCGCTGCGCGTTAGAGAGGGGTCAAGTCTTGATTGCTGTCCGGCTCAGGCAGGTCGAAAGAGATGCGAAACGAGATGCCTGGATGTGCCGAAGACGAGCAGGGAATGGGATGCGCAACAACGGAGGATCTGGCTGAGAGTCGTCGGTGAGCAGGCGAGTGTGAGAGTGCTCAGCGAAACAGACGAAAGCCGTGAGCAGTGGCAAGCGAAGACGAAAGCCGTGAGCAGTGGCAAGCGAAGACGAAAGCTGTGAGCAGTGGCAAGCCAAGACGAAAGCGGTGAGCAGTGGCAAGCGATGGCGCGGAGAGTGGTCCGCTTGAGCTGAGATCGCTGCGGCTGCGATGTGGTGGGTGATGCTGGTGCTGCGTGCCTGCGATTTACGCAGTAAAGGGAGCCAAGGCTCAATATGAAGAAGCACCAGAGTAGCGCGCTGCGCGCCTCAGTCAAGCGCACTCCCGCAGTGGAGCCTTACGGCTCCACTGCGGGCGCAGCCGCCGCGCTGTTCGCTCCTGTGGCGGAGCGGTTTTTCGCTGTGTAGAGCCAAATTCCACCCCTCACTCGTGCAATTGGAAAGGCCGCGGAAAGCCGCTTCAATTGCACGAGTGGCAACCAACGAGCCTCCAATTGCAGGATTGCATTTTCCGATTTCAGGGCCTTTTGGAAGGCCCCTGGCGCGCCTTTCGCGCCTGGGGGTCCGAACGGCGCACCTGGAGGTCACCCCTCCCCACCGGAACTGCATCAACTTCCCTATCTGCCAGATAGGGAAGTTGATGCAGTTCCGGTGGGGGTTGGGTGGGGGTGCTGCGGAGGGGCACTGGCGACCAGGCCGCCCTCGTGCCGGTTAGTCTGAATTCGTGCCGAGTCCCGAGCGGATCTTGCGGCGCGCCTACCGGGCGTTCAATTCAGGCGAGGTCGACGCCGCGATCGAGCTGATGCACCCCGAGGTCGATTGGCCAAACGCTTGGCAGGGTGGTCGAGTCTTCGGCCGTTCGGCGGTTCGCGATTACTGGTCAAGGCAATTCGCCGCGATCTCCAGTGACGTCGAGCCCAAGGCGTTCGTCGAGGAGCCCGACGGCGCGATCACGGTCGACGTTCGCCAAGTCGTGCGAGACGCCGCGACCAACAGGCTCCTCTCCGACTCCCACGTCCGCCATCGGTACCACTTCAAGGACGGACTGGTCGTGCGGATGGACGTCGTCGAAGGATGAGCGCTTCGCCGCAGCGCCTCCGGGCTATGGTGCTGAGATGAACCGGGATCGGGAGTTGGCGGCGGACTTCGTCAAGCGCTTCGCGGAGTTCTGGGAGGCGCCCGCCGTGTCGCGTCTCGACACGTTGTTTGCACCCGATGTTCGCCTTTCGGCACCGATGATTCCGACGACGCGCGGGGCTGACGCGGGCAAGCGTGCTTTCGCCGAGCTCTTCGAGCTGATCCCCGACATGAGTGCCGAGGTTCACCGCTGGGGTGCAACTCACGATGGAGTCCTGATCGAGTTCACGGTGCGCGGCAGGGTTGGCGGAGCCCCGATCTCCTGGGAGTCCGTCGACCGGTTCGTGCTCGACGCAAATGGGTTGGCAACCGAACGCTTCACCTATTTCGACTCCCTGCCGCTGGTCCTGTCGCTGCTGCGGCGTCCCCGGGCCTGGCCCGGCTTCGCGCGCAGCCGAATCAAGCAAGCACGCCGCTGAGGCGGGGATCGGCGATCGGTTGCGTTTCGTCGAGTACGTTTCGACTTGTGAACGACGACTGGCGCCTGCAGATCGACGTTCGGGAGGAGGGCCACGCTCGCCTGCTGACCGATCGCCTCGAGGCCACAGAGCTCGAACACGACCTGAGCGACGCCTTCCACGACCGCGTCGTCGTGACGCGCGACGAGGCACGGGTCTTCGTCTACGCCGGCAGCCGCGACCAGGCAGAACGCGGCAGGAGCCTCGTCGAGGCCGAGGCAGAGCGACGCGGATGGACGATCGACATCGACCTCAGGCGCTGGCATCCCTCGGCGGAGGACTGGGGGGACCCGGACAAGCCCCTCCCCGAAACCGACACAGCCAAGCTGGCGGAGCGCGAAGCGCTGATGGCCGCCGAGCGCAGGGAGACCGCCGAGCGCGGCTATCCCGAATTCGAGGTTCGCGTCGACCTCCCGTCCCGCCACGATGCGGTTCACTTCGCCGAGCGACTGCGTGGCGAGGGACTGCCCGTCGTTCACCGCTGGAGGTTCGCCCTCGTCGGCGCCACCGATGAGGACAGCGCCAAGGCGCTCGCCGAGCGAATCAGAAGCGAGGCACCATCCGGCAGCCGCGTGAACGTGGAGGGGGTCTGGAAGCTGGCCTACGCCGAGCAGCCGCCCAATCCGTTCACGGTGCTGGGCGGCCTCGGGATGTGACGACCGAGCCGCTGGACTTTCGCTGCTTGCGCGTGGCCCCGGGTCCCGACACGATCCTGCCGCACCTCGTCAAACCGGTAGTGGAGTCGACATCCGCCAACGCGCTCGCAACCACGCGAAGGCAGCAGCAGATCAAGGACGCTCTGTCGAGAAGCTCTGACGGGCTCCGCTCACAGGTAAAGGGCGCGACAGGCTCGGCCCACGACGCCAGGAGGACAACATGATTCAGCGAATGGACAACGTGCTCATCGTCGTCGAGGACCTCGAGGCTGCCAAAGCGTTCTTCGCCGAGCTCGGTATGGAGCTGGACGGCGAGACGACGGTCGAGGGGCCTTGGGTGGACCAGACCGTCGGGCTCAACGATGTCCGTGCCGACATCACCATGATGCGAACCCCGGACGGCCACGGCCGGGTCGAGCTGTCGAGGTTCCACAGGCCGCCGGCGGTGAGAGCCGAGCCGGAAAGCGCGCCGGCGAACGCGCTGGGCATCCGCCGCATCATGTTCATGGTCGACGACGTCGACGACGTCGTCGACCGCCTGCGCAGCCACGGTGCCGAACTCGTCGGCGAGATCGCGCAGTACGAGGACATCTACCGACTCTGCTTCCTGCGCGGCCCTGAGGGCATCATCATCGGGCTGTCCGAGCAGCTCAGCTGAACCATGTGCGGCCGGGGGAGGCCCCGGCCGGTGCTCCTCCCTTGCGCGAGAAGGAGGTGTGTTGCCGAGGCGACATTCGACTACCGCTTTCCCTGCGTTGGGGAGCGCTCAGCCTGGGTTGAGGAGACCACCCAGGAGGCAAGACGGGGTGTTGAGGATGTTCGCCGTGCGGGGTGCAACGAGATGGCAATCTTGCTCCAGCGCGAACCCCATGCCTGAGCATCCGAGAGCCCCTGGCCGACTTCGGGGAGCAGCGGCTGACACGCCCTACGGGCCCTGTTGGTCTCCGCGTTAGCGCTGGCGTCGCTGCTTCCACGGCAGGAGCGGAATGCCCTCGCGGGCGCATCCGAGCCCTTCTGCCTTGGGCAGCAACCGGTACCTGTGCGGTCCGTATTGCCAGACCCCGCTCGGCATCGACGCCACCAGCTTCACGATCGTTTCGGGATAGCCACCTTCCTTCGCCATCTGACGCAGGATCGGCCAGCTCTTGTAGGTCGCCATCGCCTGTTCGGCTTCGAGTTTCCTCGCGCGGTCACCGGCCCGGCGGGCCTCTCCCCACTGGAGAAACCAGAGGCAGGAGACGGTGCCGGTGACCGCCCCAGCCACCTGTTCGCGATTGGTGGTGAGGCCGGCGTCGGGGACCAGCGACGGCCTGAAGTCGCTGGGCAGCGGGATCCCCTTCAGCATCTCCCGCACCGTGGCGTCGTGGTCGGCCGCTTTGACGACCTTCGTCGGCATCGCGTCGAGCCAGGTTTGCGAATCCACCTTGGTCAGCCAGCCCAGCCGTTCTTCGAAGGCGGCCAGGTCATGGACCGCGGCCTTCAGTTCGAGCACGTAGCCGTCTTCGGACCACAGTGCGGTCATCTGGCGGTTGCCGGGCCCGCCCTGGTTGACGTAGAACTCGGCCCGTGTGTCGACCTCGGCGGTAGTGTCCAGGACGGGCAGCTTGACCCAGCGTTGGCCGTGCGGATGCGACATCCGATGGGCGTTCGAGATCGTTTCGGCGAGGCTGCCCTGGCGCCAGAAGAGTTCGACCCGGCGCTGGCGCACCGCGGCCGGGAACATTCCCGACTCGCTCTGCGCCTTACAGACCGGAAACTTCCCAGACTTGGATACGGCCTCGCGGACGCACGTGATCCGAACCGATTCGTAGGGGATCGGCTTTCCGGTGACGAATTCCATCGACCCGTGGATTCCTTCTCCTCGTCTAGGTCCGCGCTCCTCGTCCGCGTTCTGGACCCGCCAGCCTGGCCCTTCGAGCAGCAGCAGCGGCGTGGACTCGGCGAAGCGGACCAGCTCGGCGCCGTAGGCGGAGGCCGGCTCCCGGGACGGCCCGCCGGTTGTGTCGAGCAGGACCAGGACGAGCGCGGTGACCATCGCGGCGCCGGCCAGCAGCGCGAGAGCCCGCCACCGCGGAGGCCGCCGGCGCCCTCTGCCGGCAGCTGCGCCCACCGTTTCCCCGGTCGCGCTACCGATCGCCTGCGCTGTGATCTCGTCCAGCATCTCCTTCTCGCCGCCGGCAAGGTCAAGCGCCGCCAGCGTCTGCCGGTCGACCGGGTTGGCCGCCGCGAGGAGGGTGTCAATCTGCTGCGCTTTCATCGTGCCTCCTCGACTTCGGGTTCGTTGGCTCTGGATTCGCTGGTGTGTTGGTCGGCGAGCAGCGAGCGCAGGCGGCGACGAGCACGGTGCAGGCGGGTGCGGGCCGCGAGCGGAGAGATCTCGAGGACCCGCGCGGCCTCGGCCGGTGTCAGCTCCTCCCAGCCGATCAGCATCAACAGCTCGCGATCGGCGCTGTTCAGCTCGGCCAGCGCTCTCATGAGCTCCGCCCGGTCGCGGTCGGGGGCAGAGAGGGAGTCGGGCCCTTGCCACAGCGCCTCGCCAAGAGCCTCGGCCAGGCGCGTGCGCCTGCGCTCGGCGCGGCGCTGATTCGCGAGAACCCTGCGCGCGGTGCCGTAGAGCCAGAGTCGCGCCTGCGCTCCCACTGGAACGTCCGCGAGGCGCCGCCAGGCGACCAGGAAGGTCTCGGCAAGGGCGTCGGCTGCGTCCTCGGGCCCGGCTGCTCGCCGCAGGGCGTAGCCCATGATCTCCCGCCCGTGCTCACGGTAGAGGCTGGAGAAGCGCGTCTGCGCCAGCTCGCGCTGGAGCGCCTCGGGCAGCGTGGATTTTCGGCCCATCACCTGAACATGTCCGAATCTCCCCCAGCGTTGCAGCTGTGCCCGTTTTCGAACGCGAAAACACGCCAAGCACCGCCGACAGGCCCGGCTCCATTCTGGTCCCCACAACCGAGTCGACCTCGACCGCAAGCTCTGCGATCGTCTCGCTATGACCTTCACGCGGATCACCGTGCGAGCGGATCAGATGGGCCGCGTTCCCTTCGTTCGAGGCCTGCGCATCCCGGTCGCGACCGTGATCGGCATGGTCGCCGACGGTCGCGCCTACTGGCGCTGCTCGAACAGGAAGCGAGCCGGCAGCAGGTCGATGCTCTCCGGGGTGAAGCGGCGCGCGGCTTCTCGATCGCTGTCGTTGCGGGCACCGGCCTCGCGAAGCTCGGTCGATTGCTCGGGGAGCCTGTAGCAGCGCAGCGTCCCCTGGTGCAGGTCGCGCTCGAGGGCGAAGAAGATCCGGCGGCGCGAGGGGGGCGACGGCCACTCGGCGGGTGGCGTACGAGAGGTGCCGCGCCGGATGCACAACACCTGATCGGCGATCGCGAGATGGCGGCGGAGGGTCTTTTCGTCCCCGGCAACGAACAGCGTCACCGGCAGGCGACGGCGCGTCTGGGGATGCCGCTGCGCCCAGGCGGCGTAGAAGGCGTCATAGCGACGCAGCTTGCCGACCAGCTTCTGGCGGTGGCCGGAGCGGTCGAACTCGAGCAGGATCTGGTGACGGGCCTTGCTGTCGCCCCGCCGCTGGTCCTGAAGGAACACGGCGGCATCGGGAACGAGCGAACGGAAGTCGTCGAGCTCGAAGGGGGTGTCGAGGACCATGTCTGGCTCCAGGGTGGCGATCAGCTGGGGGGTGAGGGGCACTCGCCGGCGCCCGTCGTACTCCTTGGGAGGATCGAGCGTCGCCCCGCGCGAGCCCTTGACGTCGACGATCAGTCCCTGGCTGGATGCGAGCACGTCGCCCGGGCCGTCGATCAACCCCGCGAGTTGCAGGACGTAGGCAATGACGTGAAGGTCGTGTCCGATGCCGAGCGCCGCGTCCGCGCTGCGCTCCCGCCAGTCCGGGTCGGCCGGGAGAATGGAGCCGTGGCGGGTGTGGAAGTGCTGGCCAACTCGATGGCCGAAGTCGGTGAGGTGCCAGACTCGCTTCCGCCCGCCGTGCTTGCGGAAGGTCAGGCCGCGGATCAGGCCCTGGTCGAGTAGGCGTTTCGCGCGGCGCGAAACGGTCGACGCACTGGTGCCCATGATCGTCGCCAGCTGCTGGCTCGTCGCGTAGTTGAACTCGTAGATCCAGCGGAGGGCCCGCACGTGCTCCTCCTTCAGTTCCGAGCCAGAAGCAAGTGCCTTGGCGCGAGCTTCCAGGGCGGAGCGGGAGCGCCCCGGCAGGTCGGCCTTGCTCTCGAGGCGTTGAGCCCTCTGGGAGTCATCGAGCTCCTCGAAGTCGTCGAGGTCCTCCAGCAGCTGGCTGGTCGGCACCCGCATCGGCTTGCCCAGTGGCCCGACCACCGACTGACGCCTCCGAACCTGCCGCGCGGTCTCGGCGGGGTCGCCCCCCGCGGCGCCGGCGGCGATCACCGCGGCTTCGAGATCGCGCTCGTCGGGGGTGAGCGAGGGGGCTTCGATGGCGGTCGGCGGCTCCTCTGCGGCGGGAGCCGGAGGCGCGGCGCTATCGGGGACCGGCGCGGCGCTATCGGGGATCGCGCCCTCGGCGATCGCGCTATCGGGGACCGGCGCGGCGCTATCGGGGATCGCGCCCTCGGCGATCGCGCTATCGGGGACCGGCGCGGCGCTATCGGGGATCGCGCCCTCGGCGACCGGTGCGGGTGCGCCCTCGGCGACCGGTGCGAGTGCGCCCTCGGCGACCGGCGGCGCTGCGGGCCCAACGGCTGGCCCTTCGGCCTGCGCAACCGGCACCGGCTCCTCGGCCGCCGCCGGGTCCGCCGCAAGCAGATGGCTCGCCTCGCCGTTTGCGGCTGTCGGCGCGTGGCCGTTGCGGTCCTCCCGCTGCCAGATGTAGAGGTCGGCGTCCTCGGCGGGCTCGACGACCGTCTTCACCGCCGCCTCGGCGACCACCGTCTTCTGCTGGCCGGGCAGATCCGGGGCACGCAGGGTCTGCGGGACGTAGCCGCCGGCCTCGCGCTGGCGCGAGAGATGTTCCTCGATGCGCTGCGGGTTCACCTCCATCCTTTTGGTGTAGGCACCCGCGGCGTTGACCGGCTCGCCGTCGACGACCAGCTTCGCGGCGACTCCGTAGCGGGGCAGGTTGGCAAGCGCTGCCGGGCCGAAGCGGTAGGAGCGCAGGCTGCTGAGCTTGGTTTCGTATTTGTCGCCGTAGGAAGCCTGGAAGAGGTTCGCGCGCTTGCGCGCGTCGGTCATCCCGCAGCGAAGCTGGAACCAGTTCTGCAGCAGGCTCGTCATCGTCTCCAGCACCCGCTCGTTCTCGATCTGGGCGTCATGCTGGTAGGCGGCCATGAAGGAGAGACCGGCGCTGCGGCGCTGGGCGATCATGTCGGCGGTGTAGGGGGTGAGCAGCGGCGGCACCTCGTCGACCCCGAGGAACACCGGCACCCGCTCGGACTCCGGCAGCGCCTGCTGGTTGCCCAGCTCGTGCGAGATCATCTGCACGAGGAAGCGCATCACCGTGTAGCGGTCACCCATCTGCTGACCGTTGACGATCAGGATCTCGCGATTGCGGATGATCTTCCCGATGTCCAGTGCGTTTGGATGGCGCAGGACCTTGTCGATGTTCGCCCGGGTGAGGCGACGAACCTTGTTGTAGGGGGCGGAGGTGCGCTGGACGAAGGCCGAGGTCGCCTTTCTGAGGTTGGAGTGGAGCTCCAGGTAGGCAGTGGTGACGGCGTGCATGTCCGGGCGGCGCTTCAGCACCTTCTCGATCAGGGCTTCCCGCCACTCGATCGCCCCGTCGGAGGTCGAGAGCCACTGGCCGAAGTGGTGGAGCGTGGGCCGGATTCCGAACGGGACCGTGGTGGCGAGCGTGGCCAGGTTGGCATTGGTGAGCAGATCGAGGGAGGAGGCCAGGATCTGGGACTCGTCGTCCTCGGTCCGCGAGACGTCGATCATCCCCTGGTTGATCACATCGACGATCGCGTCGAAGTCGCGGCCCCCGGAGACGAGGAAGGGATCGATCCCGCATTCGGGAGCGTGGAAGTCGATGTAGTGGACGCGCCGGTTGCCGGGGATCGCCGAGAGGGCGGCCTCGGCAAGGTCGCCCTTGGGGTCGAGGAGGAACATCGCGAAGTTCGGGTTGTGGGCGACGAGCGAGACGACGGCCGCCTCGAGCGCCGTCTTGCCCATCCCCTGGTTGCCGCTGATCCCGATGTTCATCGGCAGGTCGCCGTACTTGGGCGCGAGCGGGGTTCCCACCACGTCGTAGACGACCGCGAGGTCGGGGTCCTTGGGCCTCCAGACCGCCGGCGGCGCCGGGACGCGCGGCATGTTGGTGCGCTCGATCGCCACTCCCTTCAGGTCGCGGGAGGGCATCTGCCACAGCAGCGAGACCTCGCTGACCGAGTACACGCTGTGCAGCCAGCTTGGCATCGGGTTGGCGGCGCCCTCGCGAAAGCGCCGCCGGTAGATGGACCGGCGCAGCACCGGACGGCGCTCCTTCAGCTGGGTGTCTCCACCGGCGGCCCCGGAGAAGCTCGCGGCCACGTCGCGGGCAACCTCATAGGACCGCGCCGCGACCCGCATGTCGACGAAGAAGTGGGACTCGCTGGCGGACGCCTTGGCGAGGTTCTGTCCCTCGGCTGCGTCGATCATGCTCTTTGATGTCGAGGAGGAGCCCTGCATGCGGCTGAGCGTGTGGAGGAACCGATCGAATGGTCGGGGAACCACCGTGAGGGCCAGCTGCAGCTCGACCGGTTCTTTGTGGGCGCTGATCGACGCGGCCAGCCGATCGCTGAGCGGGGCCTGAAAGCCCTCGACGAGGGTGTCGCTGGCGTTCCGGGTGCCAGCAGCCAGCAGCGTGAAGGGAATCGGCCGGACCTTCTTCAGCCGGACCACCTGGCGGTTGAGGCGGGTGATCTCCCGCGACCAGCGGTGGTTGCGGTCGACCCTGACCAGGCGGGTGTCCTTGTAGGCGTCGACGAAGCCCTCCATGAACGTTCGTTCCAGCGTGGGGTCGCGCGGCATCTGGATCAGCCACATGACCTCGGTTGGGCTGTGCTCGTCCGAGGACGCTTCGGCCTCCGTTGCATCGTCGGATCGCAGCGGCTCGGGTGTCGCGAATACTCGCAGCGTGAGGGTTGGGGCGCCCCAGAAGAAGCGCTGGATGCGGCGGCTGCGGACGAACATCAGGTTCGACCAGGAGCTGATCAGGGAGCGCAGCTGCTCCATCGATACGCCCTCGTCGCGGTAGGCCTTTAGCTGGAACACGGTGTAGCGACGGCGACGGCGGTCATACCAGCGGGTCCAGAGCGCGATCGCGCAAATGCCGAGCGGGATCACCAGGGCAAGGCGGATGCCCAGCCAGAGCATCGCCAGGGGCCGGGCGAGTGGGTTGGCTGGGATTTCGATCGGTTCGGCTTCGGGCCGCTTGACGGATTGGGAATTCGCCGGGCTTGCGGCTTCGGCCGGACTCGAGACTTCGGCGGGGATCGAGGGTTCTGTGGAGCTCGAGGATTCGGTGGGGCTGGCGGCTTCCGCGGGGATCGAGGGTTCTGCGGAGCGCGAGGATTCGACGGGGCTCGCGGCTTCCGCGGGGATCGAGGGTTCTGCGGAGCGCGAGGATTCGACGGGGCTCGCGGCTTCCGCGGTGCCCGCGGCGGTGCGGACAGGAGCGCGCGGCGCCGGCGGCGCAGAGCCCGTCGGAGCGCCGGGAACTGCCCTGGTCGCGGAGCCCGGTTCGCCGGACATCCCAGCGGGCGGGTCGACAGACGAGCGGATTGCCGCAAGGCCTCCGATCAGAGCGCCAAAGGCGGTGACGGCAAGGACCAGCACTATGGCCGCGCGACCAAGCATCGGCTATCCCTCCGGCGCGCTGTAGAGCAGCTCGTGCTGCACCGCCTCGTCCAGCAGGCTTGCCTCGAAGGCCCGCTCGGCATCGAGCAGCTCGGTTGCCAGTCGCTCGGGGGCGCAGCAGATGACGCCCCGGCTCGACACCGGCTCCGTGCCGGCCTCCACCGTGACGCAGATCGGGATGTGGGGGCACCCGGTCTCGCCCAGGGCGGTGGCGAGCTCCTGCGCCTGGGCGAGGTCGAAGTCGTCGGCTGCCCCGAGGCAGTCCCTGATCGCGAACCCCAACTCGCCGGACGGGATCGTTGCCAGGTGCCCATCGCCGGCTGTCAGGCACACCCCGTGGTTCAGATGCCAACCGCGCGGGTCGAGCACGTGCAGTGCGCCTTCGACGGTGCGGTGAAGTCGCAGGGCCTTGGCGGCGAAGCGGGTCGCACGGCGGGCGCGGACGACGGCGACCGCCAGGACCGCCGTGGCCGTCACGAACGCCAGGCAGACCGGCCCGCGATGGGCGGCCCCCGCGAGCAGCGTCGCAAGCAGCAGTCCCGCCCCCGCAAGCGAGCGGGCGAACAGAGTCCACCAGGCGGCGAGCCAGCGACGGCGCAGGCGGGAGGGCAGAGCCTGCCTCACAACAGCGCCCCCGATACGTAGCTCTCGACGACCGCGGCGCAGCTGAGCAGGACAACCGCAAGGCCGAGCACGTTCAGCGCTTCGCGGCGCCCGAGTGCGCCCCGGCGGGCGCGCAGGTAGGCGACGACCAGCGCCAGATACCCGCCGATCTCAAACGGCGCGTGGGGAGCCATCCGGGCCAGCGCATGCAGGCCGAGGGCGCCCACGACGCCACCGATCGCGGCGAGGTTGAGGACGACGACCAGCGCCGCAGTCAGGTCCGTCAGCCAGAGTGGGAGGAAGCCGCGCGTCAGGTTGGCGACGCCACGCGGCTGAAGCAGGGCGAGCGCGGTGAGCAGCACGCAGATCTCCAGGTTGTTGACGAGGATCACGGCGACGTCGCGAGGCGAGCCGGAGCTGGCCGGCGGCACGACCAGGCCCAATCGCGACGCTCCAAGCGCGGCTCCGATCGCCGTGCTGGCGCCGAGGACTCCCAGTGCCGCGAGGAGCAGTCGCCGCTCGGTGTGTCGCATCCCGGCCGTCATGTCAGCCGCGCCTTGATTGCCTCGAGTGCCACCTGCCCCGTCGCCAGCGCCGCGTCCAGCCCGGCGTTGCAGACGTCGGGCAGGGGCGGCACGAAGACCAGCGAGGCGCCGCGCAGGTCGGCCGTGCGCATCAGCTCATGCTCGACCGCCGTGTCGCGCTCCTCCCCGGTGCAGACGGCGAGGATCTCCCGGTCCGCTCCGAGCGGAAGCGAGCGCAGCACCGCGTTGGCGCGCCTCGCGCCGGCCGCCGTTCCCCGGGCGACCCAGAGGATGGACGAGGCCTGCTCGGCGACCGCCCGCTCCACCGGGCGCTGCAGCGTCCCGCAGTCGACGATCGTGATCGGGTGGGCGTCGCGAGCGTCGGATAGGAGGCGCGCCAGCCCGTCGAGGTCGGGCGGATCGTCGAGGTCGGGCGCGCGAGCGATCAGGCGCAGCCTGCCGGTCAGCGGCACGAAGAGAGGCACGCCCAGGGCATCGGCGGCGATCGCCGTGGCGGCGTGGGGGAGGGAGAGCGGCGACCCCTTGCCGGCCAGAAGCGCGAGGGACGCGCCGGGGCCGCCCGTGTCGCAGAGGAGCACCGGTCCGGACGCCGAGCGCTGCGCGTGCATCGCCGTGAGGAAGGCAAGCGTGCTGGTCCCGGCGCCGCCGTTGATCCCGCACACGGCCAGCAGGGCGGCGGGCGCGACCGGCTTGCTGCGCTCCAGGGCTGTCTCCGTCTCGACATTCATTGCTGCGGTTCCCAGGCGGTGATCGCGTAGCCATCGGGGCTGACCAGATCGACGCGGGCGAGGTAGAGCGCGTAGCGCGCCGGGGTGAGGGACCCGTCGGGGCTTCGCAACCGCTCCCGGGTCACGACCAGAGCCGTCCTGCTCTGCGGCGCGACGGCCGTGACCTTCATCATCACCAGCGCCCCTTCGGCGCGGATTCCTTCGATTGCCGGCAGCGCCAACCGCGCCTGGCGAGAGACGGCGCCGGCCCAGGCGCCGGCGCTGAGCCCCACCATCTCGCGCTTGGTCGCGGGGGTCAGCAGCGTGTCGCGGTTGGCCCAGTCCTGTGCGAAGCGCCGCACCACCGAGGCCGGCGGGCCGGCGAGGCTCGCGGCGCCCGGGATCGGTGCGGCTCCAAACTCTTCCTCGCTGTATGGGGGCGCCTTGGGGGAGTGGGCCGGCCCTGGTTCGGGTTGGGCCGCCGCCGCCGCGCGCCGTTCGGACGAGGGGGGCAGCAGGCCGGCCCCGCCGGTCGTTTGACTGCCCAGGGCAATAGCCAGAGCCCCGATGCTCACCAGCACGGCGAAGACGCCGGCGAGAGCGAGCCGGGTTCGACGCCGTGTCACGCTCGCCCCCTGTGCTTCGAGGCGCTAGCCGCCCCGGCGCCGACCGGGAAGGCTTTCAGCCAGGCGCGCGGCGGCACCAGCGCTCCTCCTCCGCAGCCGTAGCAGCTGCTGTACCAGGAGACGTGGATGTGCGCGTTGTCTCCCGCGTGCGCGGGGTCGCCGTGGCTTTCGTAGCCGTTGTAGCCGATGAAGATGATCGCGGGCACCAGGTCGCAAAGCCCCCCGGCTGACTTGCTGAGGCCGTTTGCCCCGCAGCCGGAGGTCCAGCCCATGTCGAGCGCCAGCTGGCGGGCACTCGAGTCCCAGGTCTGCTGGGAACTGCCGTCCGCCGGCACCATGTCCATCGCGGTGCCGTCGCCGTGCGTGTGGTGGCCGGTCTCGCGTGCCGCGGTCGCCTTCAGGTGGTAGGTGCTGAGCACCCAGACGGCGTCCGCCCAGATCCGGGTGTCGACCTCCTCCGGCGCCCCGCCCCCGGCCCACAGGTTGGCGGGCAGTGCCTTGTAGGAGCGAGGCTGGTACACGGTCACCGCCTGCTTCAGGTTTGCCGGGCCCGTCGCGGTCAGGCCGCTGCAGGCGGCACCGAGACTCAGCGAGTCCAGGCCGTTGCCGCCGATCGTCACGCCCTGCAGGCTCTGGATGCCCTTGACGCCGCTCGCCGAGCCGATCAGGCGATGGATCCGGTTGTAGGCGTTGACGCCGTCGTCGACCCAGTCGAAATACCGTTCGGGATAGGCCGAGACCTGGACGTCCTGGGCCAGCACCGGGATCGGCTGGCCGTGGTCGAGCTTGCGCAGCTGTAGGAAGAAGGAGATCGACGCGTCGATCACGTTGTCGCGGTTCCGCCCGCCGTCGGTCCAGGGGCTGAAGTTCCGTTGCTGGAAGACCCCCGTGCTGTCCGCGTCGCCTCCGTGGATGTTGCGCATGGTCGACTCCACAAATCCCACGTCATAGGCCGTGACGATCTGGCGGGGCGTCATATGCATCACGACGCCGACCAGGTAGATGCGGATCTCGATCTGGGTCTGGCTCAGGTCTTCGGGATCGGAGCGGTGGTTGGTCTGGATCGGGACCGCTTCTCCTTCGCCTTCCCCGCAACCGCTCGCCGAGGCGTCGAACAGGGTCAGCGGTGCGACGATGACCAGGACGAAGAACACCAGCGCTCCGCCCCCGATCGCGATCAACCGGAGGGCGGTCGAGCCGAACAGCGCCTGATGCTCGTCCTCCTCCTCGCGCCTGCGCCGCGGCCGAAACGAGGCGAGCTTGCCAAGCGTTCGCCCCTGGCCACCGCCGCCCTGCGCACCGCCGCGGCCGCCGCCCTGCGCACCGCCGCCACCGCCGCCCTGCGCACCGCCGCCGCTGCCGCCCTGCGCACCGCCGCGGCCGCCGCCCTGCGCACCGCCGCGGCCGCCGGCCGAGCGACCGGCCGCCGCCGTGCCGCCCCGTTTCGCGGCCTGAGCGGTGCCCGAACGGGTTGCGGCCGTCCCGCCGACCCGTCCCGCCGCCGTGCTGGCGGCCTTCGCGCCGGCCGCTGCTCCGGGTCCAGGCACGCGCCATCGTCCTCCGCGGCCGGCTAGGCCGCCTGCTCCTCGGTGGGCCCGCGACCGGCACGGGTCTCACGGGACAGCTGGTGGATTGCGGACCAGACGTCGCCGCCGCTTTCGGCGATCGCCTGGTTGCGGCGGGGAACGTCGCGATGCGGGTCGGAGGTGAAGGCCCAGTACTCGCTGGGGCCGAGGCGCAGCGACACCTTCCCGCGCCCGCGCGTGCCGTTGATCCAGAACATCTCGCTGAACTGGCCCTTCACCGTGCGCAGCCGCGCGAGGAGGGCTGCCTCCTCGTCGGAGAGGCGCGCCGTCTCCTGGATGAAGGGGATCTCCGCCGCCTCCTGGGCGAGATGGATCTGCTGGGTGCAATTGCGAAGCAGCGCCCGGCCGTGCTCGGTGTCGAAGTCGCTAAGGGCCTGGGAGCTGACCAGCAGGCACATCCCGAGATGCCTTGCCCGCCGCGCGAGTTCGTTCAGGAAGGTGCCGGTGTCGGCGGTCTCCAGCAGGGCCCAGCACTCGTCGATCATCAGGATCGAGCGGCCGGCGAACAGCGGTGCATCGGGCCGCGCGGCTTCCTCTTCGCACTCGGCCGCGTGGACCTCCACGCGTCGCTTCACGAACTCGGCGATCGAAAAGGTGACAGCCGGGAGCACGTCCTTGGGGACGCGCCGGGTGTCGAACACGACCAGTGGAGCATCGGTCGGCACGGACGTCTTGCGGTCCATCAGGTAGGCGTAACTGCCCTCT
Source organism: uncultured Solirubrobacterales bacterium (assembly GCA_963747765.1). GTDB lineage: Bacteria > Actinomycetota > Thermoleophilia > Solirubrobacterales > 70-9 > VRUE01. Next base: position 80,928 of record CAVVGH010000002.1, read on the forward strand.
CCGCAGAACTCGCCGAGGCGGGTGGCCATGTTGCGCAGTTCGAGCGCCATCTCCGGTGCGCCGCTCGCGTGGTCGTCGGCGCGACGCTCGAGCTCGTCGCGAAGGGCCGACTCGCCGGGCTCGATGTCCTCGGTCGGCAGGCAGGAGCGCAGGTAGACCTGGCGGATCGCGGCGCCCAGGTGAGAGCGCTCGCTCATCGTCAGCCCCTCTTCGCCCATGATCGTCGCGTGGAGGCTGAGCAGGAAGCCGATCTTCTCCTGGCTCACGTTGGTCGGGTCCGCCACGTCCCAGGGATTGATCGCGAAGCTCGTGTCTTCGGCGCCGATCGTGATGTGCTGGGCACCGTCGAGCAGGCGGGTGAGGACCTCGAAATGCCCGGCTCTGTCGATGACGAAGGCGCGCGTCCCGTGCGCGATGTGCCGGGAGAGCAGGACGTTTGCCGTGTGGGTCTTGCCCTTCCCCGACTTGCCGGTGAGGACCATCGAGTGGTTCTCGTGGCTGCGGTCGTAGACGTTGATCCGCTCCAGGGTGCGCAGCGGCTCGGAGAACGCGAACGGCACGCCGCTCGGGGAGCCGCATGCGGTGCCGACCAGCGGCACCATGTCGGCCGCGTTGCGCGTCACGTAGCGCTTCGTGTGGTGCGCGACGTCGATGCCCAGCGGCAGGGTGGAGCGCCAGAGCGTCTCCTGCTGGAACTCCCCTCGGTTGACGCGGCAGTCGCTGGCCGTCTCCAGCTCGTTGGCCGCCCAATCGACCGACTCGCTGAGGAAGTCGAGGTCGGGCTCGGGCCCCGGCACCCTGGGCGTCTGGTAGATCGACACCTGGAACACCGAGGCGCGCACCTTGCCGCCCAGCTCGCCGAGCGCCTCGAGGTGCTCGTCCTCCTGCGCGTAGCGCTCCACGTCGGGCGGGCGCCCCTTGGACTCGGCGCCGCGGTTCACCGAGAAGGTGCGGTTGTACTTGCGCTTGATCCGCGCCCGCTCGCGGCGACGGTCCATCGCGTGCACGAAGACCGACATGCGAAACGAGGCGCGGGTCATCATCGGCGCCATCAGCCAGCCCCACTCGCTGGCCTCGACGATGTTGGAGACGTAGATCGTCTGCTCCACGTCGCGGTCGATGTAGGCCCATTTGTCCGAGCTGCGGAAGTCGATCCCGGATTGCGCCACCGCTTCCCGCAGGCGCCCGGCGGCGCGCTCAGCGCTCTTCTGCGCACGCGGCGTGTCGAGATCCACGAGCACCTCCGGGCCGGCGCCGCGCGACCGCACGCCCGCGTCGGCCGAGCTCGGGTTGAAGTAGGACCAGAGGTTCTTGACGACCTCCTCGCCGTTGAGGATCCGCGCCGGCAGGCCGCTCGCCTCGACCTCGGAGCGGATCGCGTCGGTGTGGGCCAGCGACTGGCGCATCAGGCGGCGGTGCGAGGGCAGGTCGTGCTCCAGATCCCCGCCGTTGAGGCGCGAGCCGAACGGCAGCGAGGCGAGCAGCTCGGATCGCTTGTCGGCCGGCGGGGAGAACGGCACAACGACGAAGGCGCGCAGCTGCGCGGCGGCCTGCTCTTCGGAGTTCTCGTCGAGGGACTCCTCCATCGCCGCGTAGAGGCGCCAGCGCGACAGGTTCACGGGGTCGACGCTCGAGGCCTGCCCGGACTTCGGCAGCTCCCCGGAGTGCGCCGCCACCTCACGGCGCGAGGCCTCGAGCACCTCGGCCAGGTTGACCGGGCGCGAATCGACCAGGAACTGAACTGTCTGGCCCGGCCTGAGCCGCGAGATCATCTGCTGGAAGGAGGCCGCGACCTGCGCCGCCTCCTGGCGCGAGAGGAGCAGCGGGTTCAGCGGTGTCACCTCGATCGTCCTCACGAACGAGCCGTTCGAGGTGATCATCAGCCCGCTGCGGTCGATCGCCTCCACGGGCAGCAGCTCGCCGGCCTGGCGCATTTCGTCGGTCGTCAGATCTCGCTTGCGACTCAGGACTCCCACAGTGCCTCCACGTCGATTGGCTTGACCGCCGAGCGGCGCTCGCGCGCCGTCTGGGCGGGGGGTGTGATCACGTATCCGGCGGGCCTTGGGCCCGGGCCGGGGCGGTAGCGGCCCGGCACCCGCCACCACCGCCAGGCGGAGCGGATGAAGAGCCACGCGTCGAACTCGCTGACGCCGGCGACCAGCGCGGCCACGCCCGGCAGCCCGGCCACGTACACGGCGGTGAAGAGCGTCACCGTCCAGCCGAAGGGGCTTATGTAGAAGCCCCAGACGAATGCGGAGGCGGCTCCCAGCAGCACCAGCACCCACTGGGTGATCGTCAGATTCCAGATCCGAAGCTTGTCCTCTAGATGGCGATAGGGGACGTTCATGGCTCAGATACCCCCTCGCTGGCGTGGCTGGCTGTGGGGGGCTCGCGGAGCGGACACCTTCGGCCGGCTGGGCATGTCGGGTTTCGGGGGGCGATTGCGCTCGCCGCCGCCGCCGCCGGCACCGGCACCGGCACCGGAGGCCGAGGCGGTCTTTTCAAGGCCCTTGAAGGCCTTTTCGCGCTGCGTTGGAGAAGCGTTTCCGAGCGTCCAAAAGGCGTCCTTCTCCGACTTGGAGACGTGCTCGTTGTCGGTCAGCGACCACTCCGCGAAGGCGCCCGTCGCCTGCTTCGGGTCGTCGTGGAGGGCAGCCCTGCTCGCTGCTTTGAAGAGGGTGGGATCGTTCGCTCCGCCGAGTTGGACGGGCCCGCTGCCGAGCTCGAGCTGGCGATCGGGTGAGCGATGCCCCTGCAGGGTCTCCGCCGCCTCGCGGGCCTGTTCGTCGGTCACGGCTCTTCCGGACCTGGAGGCCACCTCCATTTCCTTGCGGCGATCGTCGATCTTCTCGTTGTGGGGGATGGTCGCCTGCATCGTGCGCGGCCCATGGAAGGGAGCGCTTCCCAACCGCATGCCGGCCGTTGAGGCGGCGGTGCCCTTCTCCTCGCCCCCAGCGCGGCCGGCGACGCGCCGGTCTGCGCCGTCCTGCTGGCGCGCCTTGGGCGGGGTCGAATCGCTTGCCCGCCCGGCGCCCTTGGCAGCCTGAGAGGTCTGGCCGGCAAGCTTGGAAGCGACCGACTTGCCCTTCTCCTTTGCCGCGTTGAACGATCCCCGCGCGTTCGTGCCGCCCGCGGCGGCGGCTTTCTCGGCGGAGCTGCCGAAGACCTGGAGGCGCTGGCTGGCATTGCCCTGCCAGCCCGCGGCCGCCGCGGCGCCGACCCGGGGGATGTAGCTGAAGCCCGCGCGGACGGCCATCCCCGTGCCGATATGGCTTATCGCCCCCGGCTTGCCGCTGAAGAAGGGCGCCATCTGAAGCAGTCGCCGGGGCAGCACGAGCGCCAGGTAGAGCAGTGCGATGGCAACCAGCGGACGGACGATCGTCACGTTCAGGGTGGTGCCGAAGATGCCCTGGTCCTTGCCGGTGTTGTGGAAGGAGAAGGTGTCCGCGCCGATCGCGGCAAAGGACCCGAAGATGAGGCACCAGACAACCGGGATCGACACCGCCGCGACGAGCGAGCGAAGGCAGAACCGTGCGATGCCCGCCAGCTCGGGAATCGGCCAGACGACGAGCGCCAGCGGCATGGCGACGAACAGCACGATGGTCAGCGCGGTGATCACGATCTTCATCGCGACCAGCGCCAGCAGCATCAGGATGCCGACTACGGCGATGACGATCGCCAGGAACATCGGCACGATCCCGCCGGTCAGCGCCCCCCCGCCGAGACCGATCACGTCGAGGTCGCGGAAGAGCGCCTTCAGCTGGGCCTGGACGCCGCCGCCGAGGATGCCCGCCTGAAGCGCGTTGGCGAGCCGGATCACCAGGCTGAAGATCTGCGGCCAGAGGCCGATCAGCGCGGCGGCGACCGCGGCCCGGGCAACTCCCTCGGCCCCCGCCCAGGCGCCGTTGCCGGTCAGGCCGGAGCTCCAGAAGCGGACGATCGAGATCGTCATCGTTGCGGCCAGCAGCCCGGCGGCGCCGACCGCGACGCTGGCCTCCAGATTGCCGACATGCCCGCCCGAGAGATTCGGGATGGTCGTGATCCACTTGACCAGCGCGACCGTGATCGCGGACTGCAGGCCGCCGAACAGCAGGTCGATGATTGCCTTGAATCCGTCCAGAAGCGTGCCGGTGACCGCACCACCGATCAAGTCGCCGACGCCGCCGACCGCGCCGCCGATCGCGCCGCCGACGGCGCCGATCGGATCGAACCCGCCACCGCCACCGCTGTCCTTCGATTTCGAGGCGCTTTCGGCAACGGCCTTGGAGCAGTGCCCCATCTGGCTGTGTTTGAGCTTGCCGTTCAGCGCCTGGATCGCACAGGCAGCCGCGGAGGCGATCGTCACGGTGCCGCTGTCGGACACGGTCTTGGCGGCGGCGAATCCCTCCGCGACCAGTTTGCGGCAGGTCCCTTCCTGAGCGGGCTTGATCGCGTTGTTCCTGATCAACACCCGGCACGCCTGTTTCGGGCTCGTGTCCGGCGGCAGGTTCTTGAGGTCGCCATTGAGCGATGCCCGAGCGTTGAACGGCGAAGCGAGGCTCAGGAATATCGCGATCAGGATGGCGAGCAGCGACCCCGCCGCAAACGTGCGAAATCGTCGCTGCGCACCCACGGGCCGCGGCTCGGCCGAGCCGGCGCCGGCGGGCGCTCGATCCGGGCCATCGGGCCGGATGTTCGGGGATGGCGCCATCTACGTCCGCTAGTTGGCGAGCGTCGTGCCGATGCCCACGACCACCACTCCGGCCACAACCTGCCCCAGCATTTTCGCGGCGTTCCGGTGACCGATCGCCATCAGAATCCCGCCGCCGAGGATGCCCAGCGGAACGGCGGCCACCATCGTCACCAGCAGCGGGTCCTGGAGCTGCTCGGCCACGTCCGTGATCGCGCTCCATTTGCCCTTGTGCGCCGGGTGAATTCCGGCTGCCTTGAGAATGACGTTGGCGCTGGCGACCTGCAGGACCAGCCACGTGGCCAGCACCGCGGCAAGGACGGGCCCCAAGCGGTCCCTAACCCTCCGCCTCTTCTCTGCGTGGCTCATCGTGCCTTCCTCCTTTGCTAATGGGCGTGGCCCATTGGTGAACGTGCACGGGGTGTACGACCGGCAGTTCGAAATCCCCCACACCCGCCGGCAAACTCCCCTGCTGCTGGGCGAAAAGAGACGTCTGTACGACCCAAAGCCCCGCCCGCCACCGGCTCCAGGGCCCACCCAAAGCCCCGCCCGGTGCCCAGACCCACCTAAAACCCCGCCCGGTGCCCAGACCCACTCGAGGGCCGGCGACAGGCGAGCAGCGGACCCCGCGCCACTCACCCCTTAGTCAAGTCGCGAGTTGTGGTGCATGGTCAAGTCGCGAGTTGTGGTGCAACTGACTCGCCGGCACTTTCGTCATCGCTCCAGGGTCGCCTCCTCGTTTGCCCTCCACACCTGCAGGCAGGAGGGCGGATAGGGAGGCAGATCCGCGACGCCGGGCGATTTATGGGCCACATACGACCATTTCTCGCCCGCCACCCGGCCAATTCACCAATCCCCTGGCGCCTGGCGATTTATGGGCCACATGCGACCATAAATCGCCCGGCACCGCAGGCAGCGCTCTCTATAAAGGAGGGCCGGATGTCAAGTTGAAGGGGGCCGGATGTCAAGTGACCGTTCGCGCAGCTGATCAGGGTCCGCGAATCGGTCTCGGGTTTGAGCAACGCTCATCTCTCTATCGCCTTCTGCTCGAAGGATCAGGTGGGATCGGAACCTCGCTCCGTGGGTGCATCTCAGTCAGGGGCCGTCATGCTGCCAGAGCGTTCGCGGCACCTCTTGGAGCGAAGCTTTGATTGCGGGAGAGCATGTGCCAGATCGCCTCGGCGAGCCGGCGGGCGAGGGCGACCTTGGCGCCGCGCTGCTTGCCCAGTCTCTGCTTGGTCCTCTGGTAGCACCCGCGGTAGACCGGGCTCTTGCAGGCCCGACCGCCGCCTCCATCAGCGCCAAGCGCGTGGAAATCGATGCGCTTGCGGCTGAGGTCGAGTCCTGCGTGCAACATTTGAAGGGGCCTCCTTTGGTGGATTCGGTGACAGACAGGCTCTGAGCGTGCCGCCGAGGAAGCCCTCCTTCATTGCATTCAGTCGGCTGAGGGGGGGCAGGAGCCCGAGGCGATCTCGGAGAAGGCGACCGAGAGGTTGACCCGGGCGTTTGCCACCAGCCTCTCGACGGCCTTGCGGGTGACGGGCCGCCCGCCGTCCGCGCTCAGCTCCTTCGCCACCTCAGCCTGGCTGTGACCTTCTATCTGGCATCTGACAAAGGCAAGGCGCTGGCGCTCGGGCAGCTGTGCCATCGCCATCTTGGTCGTCTGCAGCCGCTCTGCCAGCTCGAGCATCTCGTCCGTGAGGATTGGATCGCAGACGCGTTCGACTGCCGATTCGTGCTCCCCATTGCCGTCGCCGGCTCCCTCGGGCGCCATGCGCTCCAGCCGCCGACTCTCACCCTTTGCCTTGTCGAGTGCCAGTTGCACAACCTTGAAGGAGACAAAGCCGGCGGGGTTGTGCACGCGGGGGGCGTCCGGCTCAGGGTCCTGCTGGCTGACCCACGCCTGCAGCAGCGCGTCCTGAACGAGGTCGTCGATGTGGCGGGCGATGAACTCGTGCGAGAAGCGGGACCTGCAGTAGCCGGCAAGCGTTCGCTTGGCAACCACGAGCAGCGAGTCGCGCTGCTCCTGAGTCCATTCCTCGATCGCGTCGGGCAGTGCGGCAACTGCCGTACCCATTGCTCGCTCTCACTTTCACTTGCGCGCGAGCCGAGAACTTCAAGTCGCGGTCCTCGCGCTGTGTTCCAGTTCGAGCCGCCGGCGCAAGAGCGTCTCTGCACGAAGCTGTCCACAACGCAGCGCCATCGCGGCAAAACCATCACCAAGACGTTTCTGAGGTGAGGTTGGGTCCGGTCTGGCGGTGAATCCCATGACGAAGTGTTCGCCCAGGTCCTCGTTGGGGGCGAGGATCTGGACCAGTTCGCCCGCCAGTTTCGGTTCTTCGCGCAGGGCGCGCTCGGCGCGGGCGCGCCGTTCGACGGCGATCCGCCGCAGCCACCGCGAGCGAACGATGAGGCGTGCCCGGCGAGTTCGCCAGCGCCACCATGTTTGAACGAGGCGGGTCATCGCGCGCCGGCCTCCTTCATCCCGGGTCATCGCGCGCCGGCCTCCTTCATCCCGGGTCATCGCGTGCCGGCCTCCTTCATCCCGGGTCATCGCGCGCCGGCCTCCTTCATCCGCCTAGGGCTCAATGCCGAACTCCTGCTGGGCTCCGCCTGATGAGGAGGAGGGCGGGGGAGACGGCGCTGTGGATGACGGGGGCGGTTCTGCTTCGGTGGGGACGTAGGTGGTTTCCGGTTCGGGCGTGTAGACCGGTTCGGGTGGGGGCGCCGGGCTGGGCGTGGTGTGCTTGGGGCGGCGGTGGCGCTGCGGCGACCGATGGGCGCCAGCAGCCGAGCCGGTCTCTCCCTTGGCCTGGCTGCGATCGCCGCCAGGCGGGCTCGGATGTGGATGCGCGATTGCCCTTGCGTGCGCACTCCCGGTGCGCACGGCCGGTTCGGGTCCCACGATCGTGGCTGTTTGGCCTGGCACCGATTCGTCCCTGTGGGCTGGTCCGCGAAGCATCGAGGGCGCGCTGTCGTTCCCCGACCCGGTCGCCGCGCTGATCAGAATCGCCATGAAGATTCCGCCTCCGACCAGGCCGAGGACGGCCAGCGCCCGGCGGCGAGCGTCGACATGCCCAACCGCCGGGTTGGGCGCGAAGTAGTCGGGTTCGCTCCCCAGGTCGGGCACCGGCGCTTCGCGGGGCGGGCGTCGGTCTCGCCCCAGGGGGCTCCTCGATCTCCATCAGGTTCGTCGAGGTGTCGAAGATGTTCTCTGTGTCTGTCATCGCGGCACCGGTCGAGGGGTCTCTCTTGTTCCGTGTACGACCGAGCGACCCAGATCCCCCATGCGGGAGTTGCGGCTGTGACCGCGCGATGCCACGCGAGCGGTTGCCACGCGGGTGCCCGCGGGTTAGGGTTGGCGCCATGGCGGTCAAGCTCCATCGCTGCTCGGCCACGTGGCTCAAGCTCGATGTCCATCCCTGCTGGCGGGTGCAGAAGGCGCTCGACGAGCAGGGGATCGAGTACGAGGTCGTCACCGGCCCGCTTCGAGCGAGCAAGCGCGACGACCTGGAGAGGGTCTCGGGGCAGCGGAAATACCCCACGATCGAGCTTGAGGACGGGAACGTCTACCGCGAGGAATCGAAGGACATGGTGGCGCGGATCCGCGCCGGCAAGCTCTACGCCGCCTGAGCCTCGGCCCCGACCACGCCCGTGTCGATCAGGCTGCGGGCGCAGTCGACGATCGTCTCCTCGAGCGGCCGCGGCGACCAACCGAGGCGCGTTCTGGCCTTCTGGCTCGACAGCTCGGTCCTGACGCCGAGCTGACCGGTGACCGAGCGGACGCTCGGGTCGAAGATGCCCATCGCGCGGACGAGTAGGTTCGGCACGGCTCGTGTCGGCACCTTCGCGGCCGCGTCCCCAAGCCGCTCGCGCAGCACCTCGGCGATTCCCTCCATCCACATGAACTGGGTTGCCGCGATGAAGCGCTCGCCACCCGCCTCGGCGGCGGTCATCGCACGCAGGTGCAGGTCGACGACGTCGCGCACGTCGACGAAGCTGAACCCGATTCGCGGCACGCCGGGCATCCCTTTGAGCATTCGCTCGACGACCTCGAGCGAGTAGGAGCGGTCCTCGCTGAGCGCCGGGCCGAGGATGGCGCCGGGATTGACCACCGCCAGCCTCTCAAGGGCGTTCCGGTCGCGAACGAAGTCCCATGCCGCGCGCTCGGCGATCGTCTTCGATTTCGCGTAGGGGGTCAGCCGGGGGTTGTCGGGATCGCTCCAGTTCTCCTCGGTGAGCGGTGCGGAGTCGGGCTTCGGGCCGCCGGTGATCGCGGCCACCGAGGAGGTTAGGACGATGCGGTCGACGCCGGCGTCGAGACTCGCGCCGAGAACGCGCAACGTTCCCTCCCGCGCCGGCACGATCAGCTCGTCGGGGTCCTTCGGCTGGGCTGGCGGGAACGGAGAGGCGACGTGGAGGACGTGGTCGCATCCCGCCGCGGCCTCCGCCCAGCCGTCGTCGCTGCGGAGGTCCGCGGCGAGCACTGTCAGCCGGTCGCCGGCCGCGACGCGAGAGGCGACCGTGACACGGACCTGCGGCTCGCGCTCGAGGTCGCGCACGGTGGTGCGCACCCGGTAGCCGCGCTGCAGGAGCTCGATCAGGCACCAGCCACCGAGGAAGCCCGAGCCTCCTGTGACGAGGACCGTCTCCGTCTGTGCCTGTGAGCCCTCCACCGAGCCGACCGTACCAGGGGTTCGCTTGGGAGGCCGCATGGATTGGGGCCCTCGCGTGTTACAAAAAGCACAATGATTCGCTATCGCATGGACGACCTAATCGAGTACGTGCTGACCAAGCGGGGCAGGGAAAACACTGCGCTGACGCTGCTCGCCGCCGGCTGTGTGGCGGCCATCGTCGCGATCGGCCGCCTCTGATTTGAGCGCGACCGGGGATCGCCGGTCGAATCAGGGTGCGCTGGCGACGAAGGCGTCGGGCTCCTCGACCACGGTGTTGGCCAGCTCGCCGATGCCCTCGATCTCGACCCGCACGGTGTCGCCGACGTGGAGCAGGTTCTCGCGCACCGGCTTGCGGCCGAGCCCGACCCCCGCGGGGGTGCCGGTGGCGATCACATCGCCGGGCTCCAGTGTGAAGGCTTCGGAGAGGTGGGCGACCTGCTGGAAGCAGTCGAAGACCATCTCTGAGGTGCTCGCGTCCTGGCGCAGCTCGTCGCCCACGAAGCAGCGGATGCGAAGGTCGTGTGGATCGCCCAGCTCCTCGGCGGTGACGAGCCAGGGGCCGAGTGGGCCATGGGTGTCGAAGGACTTGCCGATCGTCATCGTCTGCGCGCGGCCCTGCCAGTCGCGCACGCTGACGTCGTTTGCGCACGTGTAGCCGGCGATTACCTCGTGGGCGCGCTCGACCGGGACGTGCCGGCAGCGCCTGCCGATCACCACGGCCAGCTCGGCCTCGTAGTCGAGAAAGGTGGAGACCTTCGGCATGTGGACGTCGGCTCGCGGACCGACCACGCAGGTCACCTGCTTGTTGAAGAAGACCGGGACCTCCGGGGCGTCCATGCCCATCTCGGCTATGTGGTCGCGGTAGTTGAGCGCGATCGCCAGGTACTTGCGCGGCGTGGCCGGCGCCAGCAGCTCGGTGTCCGAGACCGGCAGGCGCGGCGCCGTCTCGGCGATCTGTCTCAGCTCCGCTTCTCCGGTGTCGGCCAGGGCGGTGGCGGGCTCGGAGCCGAGGCCGGCACCGGAGAGGTCGACGATCTCCTCTGCGTCGAGGAGGCCGAGCGCCGCTGCGCCGTCGGAGTTGAATCGACAGAGCCTCATCGCCGCGTGACTCTCGCAGATCGCGAGGCGCGAGGGTCGTCGCGCCCGCCGCTCGCAGGCGCCGTGGCCGGCCGGGTCAGCCGACCGGCTGCGCCGTCTCGACCGGCAGTCGCTGGACGACCCTCACCGTCTCCACCAGGGCGTCGAGGTCGTCCCGGTTGTAGGCGATCAGTTCGTCTCGGATGATCCTTCTCACCCTGGGGCTGTACCTCGACAGGTAACGGACGTACAGCGCCTGCGCCTCGCGGCCGTCGCAGATCGAGCTGTTCTTCGCCACGCCGAAGAACGCGGCGACCTCGCCGAGCCCGAGCTCGGGAATGGGGAGGCGCAGGTTTCGCCTCGCATGGACGAAGACGTCGACGTGCCGATCGCCGAGGCCGTCCAGCAGGCGCTCGGTGCCCAGGCGGATGCAGGCTGCCCTGAGCTGCGGGAGATCGGCGGAGTTCCCGCCCCACGTCACGACGGGAAGCTCGGGTCGCTCGGCGAGCAGTTCTGCCAGGCGTTCGAGGTTCTTGCGCTCATCGGATGCGTCGTCGGCCCACAGCGTGACGTGCTCGCGCTGCTCTCCGTCGATCATGTGGAGGCCGATCAGCCAAATGCGCGGCTTGAAGAGGTCGTACTCGAGGTCGAGGGCGATGAATTCGTCGCCGATGTCGAGCGGCGATCCGAAGAGAATCGCCCGTCCCTCCCTGTAGCTCTGGGCGTGGAAGCGCATCTGCTCGATCTGCGCCGGCGAGACCTTCGCGCCGATCGCCCGCAGATTCGCGGCAACGCTTTGGACATCGCAGGTATCGAGATCCTCGCGCTTCCTGATTCCGATCTCTTCGAAGGCCGCAGCGCGTTCCCGGCCCATTTCGAAGAGCAACGTCAGATCTCTCTTGCTGCGGTTCCTTCGACCGGCGGCTGCAGAGTTTCGCCTATCGCCCATTTGACTCCCAACACCCTTCGGTTTGCGAACTCAGGACAGGCTCCGCACTGAAATCCATCCAGGGATGAACAGGCTCAGTGCGCAGATTCATCTCGGCATATAGACGTTCACGGTGTTCGTTTAGAGACACACCGCCTCAGAAGGCCCATTCAGTCAGCGGCTGTACGGTTCGAGCATCGGTCTCGCATCGGCTTTTTGTCGAGCCGACGAGGAGGGGGAGGGCAAACACCAACTTTTGGTGTTGCGGCTCCCCGGAGCTGTGACTACGCTCGGTTTCCCACAGAGGTTTTTCACCCAGTAGGGGTAGCGAAAGATGTGACCCCTCCGTCTTTGGGGTGAGAGGGGCCCTGAGGGGGCCCCGGCATAGGCCCGCAATCGGGCTATTCAGGGAAGGAGTGGGCTTGATGGAAGCTCGACAGTGTCGGCTGGACTCACGCACCCCGGAGTTGGGATACATCCACTTCCTTGTGCTTTCGGTGGTGCTGGCATCCTGCGCTCTGCTGGCGCCTCGCGCCGAGGCGGCGAACTACCAGATGGTTCTGTGCGCCGCGAACAACGGCTCGAACGGCTATGCGACGGCGACGAACACGGCCAGTTCGGCGAATCCGGGTGGCATCTTCAGCCTGGAGAACTATTGCGGCCCGGCGCCCTTCCCAGCGGGCAATAGCGCATTCCTGAGGATCGCCGAGAACCAGAGCGGCGGCAACGCCGGATACACGGCCTACGGAAGCATTTCGTGGACCGTTCCACCCTGGGTGGCGATCATCGCCGGCGGTGGATACACACGCGAGGCCTATTCCTTCAACGACGGCTGGCGGGGCCGGTTTTGGGTCGAAGGTTGGGACGGCAGCACCAACAACATCTTGATGCAGGGATCGGGCGTCGCCAACGGCAGCTGCGGTGGGGTCTGTTGGTCCAACTGCAGTGCGTTCTGCTCCCACCTGTGGCCCTTCTCTGGATACGGGGACTATCGGCGCTTTGTCTTTGAGATGACCTGCTTTAGGTCCGCTGGTTGCGATCGAACGAACTTCAATGCGGTCGATGCGAACACGATGATCCTCACGCTTGCCGATCGCTTCGATTCGCAGATTGGCTGGAGCGGGAACACGCCCTTCATGCAGAGTCAGTGGACCCGTGGCGGCCAGACGGCGACGTTCACATGGAACGAGCTCGGCTCCGGCATCCGGATGGAGTGGCTCGATATCGACGGCGGTCGTCGCTGGACGGTCGACCATCAGGCGACTGGTGAGTGCAATCGCGATTTCTGGAACGGGGTTGGGGAGTTCGCAAGGGACTTCCGGCCGTGTCCTGAGGCGTTGGGAATCGGGCGTTCGTACACGTTCGATACTGCGTCGCTTGCCGACGGCGCACACAATATGACGGCGTGTACGCAGGATTACAGCCAGTGGTACTCGGGCACGCAAAGCTGTGTGGGTCGCACGATTTACACCGACAACAACGCACCGGGCAAGCCCGCCTCCCTGGGGGTGACGAGCGCCAATCCCGCCCGCTACCTAAAGCACTTCTCGGCGAGCTGGTCGCTGCCCCCCAACTCGGGCTCCCCGATCGCCAAGGTCCACTACGACATCGTCAACTCCGCAAACGAAGTCGTCGTCCCGGCGCGGACGGTCTCGGCCAACAACCCGACCTCGCTGGCCGACATAGAAGGCCCAGACGCCCCCGGCCCCTACACCCTGCGCCTCTGGCTCGAGGACCAGGTGGGCTTGCAGGGCGCCTCCTCACAGGTGGCGATCCCCCACGACACCGTCCCCCCCGCGGCCCCCCAGGACCTCCACGTCACCGGGCCCACCACCGCCCACTGGGTCGACAAGCTAGACGTCGCCTGGCACGACATAACCGACGAAGGCTCGCCGATCACAGCCGCCCACTACCAGCTGCAAAACGCCCAGGGCGAGGCGTTCGGCCCCGCGCAGTCGGTATCCGGAGATGGGATCGCAGCGCTAAAGGACGTGCAGGCACCCGCCCAGAGGGGCCCCTACACCCTGAGCGTCTGGCTCTCTGACCAAGAGGGCAACATGGGCGCCCCCGCGAGCGTCGCCCTGCCCCTCGACACGACCCCTCCCGCCGCCCCCCAGAACGTCACGGTCGCCCCGACCACGACCAGCAGGAGCCAGGAGGCCCTCGACGTGCACTGGCAAAACATCACCGATGATGGCTCCCCGATCGCAGCCGTCCACTACCAGGTGCTCGACTCAAAGGGAGCGGTCTCGGTCCCCACCCAGTCGATCGCCGCCCCAAACGTCTCCTCGATCGCCGCCCTGCAAAGCCCCAAGCTGGCGGGCACCTACAGCCTGCGCATGTGGCTCTCTGACGCGGAGGGCAACGCCGGCGCCCCGGCCACCGTGCCGCTCTCCTACCGCTGCGTGCGCGCCGAGACCGACGCCGCCAGCTCGCTCAGCGCCGGCCTTGGGGCGAGCTCTGCCGCAGAGCAGGTCGTTAAGGAAGGCGAGGGCTCGACCCTGCACGGAACGCTCAAGGCCCCCGATGGCAAGGCGGTCCCAAAGACGCCCGTCTGCGTCTTCTCGCGGGTGATCACAGATCAAGATCGCGACTTCCTGGGCTATGCGGTCACCGGCCCCGACGGCTCCTACAGCTTCTCGGTGGGGGCGGGGGCATCGCGCGAGCTTGACGCCGTGCAGCGCACAGACCACCGCGAACTGCAAAGCCACGCGACGCTGCAGACGGTCGTTCACCCGACCTTCACCGCAAGGCGCAGGGTCATCTACAACAAGCGCTTTGCCCGCTTTAAGGGGCAGATCCCCGGCCCCCACAACGACCGGGTGGTGATCGTCCTGCAGGCCCGGGTGGGCAAGGGCTGGACCGCCTTCCGGCGCTACCGCACCCGCCAGGGAGGGCGCTTTAACCTCGCCTACCGCTTCCGCCACACCTTCCAAAGGACGCGCTACGTGATGCGCGCCCAGGTGCGACAGACAGTGGGCTACCCCTACCTGCAGGGCAATTCAAGCCCCCTGAAGCTGATGGTGCTGCCCTCCGGCAAGCATCCACCGAAGTCCTCCTCAAAGCGCCACTGCGCAAAGCCCCCCCATTCCAAGAAGGCCCGGCGGGCAAAGCGGGCGCACACCAGCCGCGCCTCCCATCCAAAGAAGCCCCGCCAGAGGCGCAAGGGGTGTCGCTCAAAGCGGCGCCATCGCCACCACCACCATGCCCCGAGGCGGTGAGGGCGGGAGCCGAGCCCGCGACTTGATCGAGCAGCCGATCGCCGTTGGGAGGTTGATGTCGCCCGCCGCAAGGGCGGGAGCTATGCCCGCCACTTGATCGAGCAGCCGATCGGCTCGGTCGCGGCCGGGTCCGGCTCGGACCCGGCCAGCACGGCATCCAGGGCCCCACGCAGCCAAGCCGCTCCCTGCGCGGGGTCCTGGTGGTCCGCGTCGGGGGCGCCGCGGTAGCGCAGCCGCAGGTCGGTGTCGAAGACGAAGACATCCGGAGTGGTGCGAGCCCCGTACGCCCTCGCAACCCGCTGGGTGGCGTCGTGCAGGTACGGCATGCCCCACTCGGCTGCGTCGTAGCGCTCGGCCATCGCCGCGGGCGAGTCGACCGGGTAGCGCTCCGCGTCGTTCGAGTTAATCGCGAAGAAGCGGACGCCGCGGTCGGCGTACTCGCGAGCGGTGGCCGTGATGCGGTCGTGCCAGGCAAGCGCGTAGGGGCAGTGGTTGCAGGTCCAGACGACGACCGTCGCCGCGGCCGCGCCGGGTGCCGGCAGCGTCACGACGTGGCCCTCGGTGTCGGGGAGCTCGAGGGCCGGTGCGAGGTCGCCCAGCCCAATCGGGTCCCGGGTCATCTCTGTCCTTCCTTCAATGCGTCCCGCACGTCGGCGGCATCGGGGAGCGCCGAAATACGCCCGTCGCGCAACCGGTAGACGCGACAGGTGAGGCCGATCGGTTGATCGCCGGGGTGCTGGACATCCTGCCCGTCGACGCGAATCGTCGGCGAGCCGGGGAATCCCTCCTGCGCGGCCACCTCGTCGGTGTTGACCTCGCGGATCTCAAGCCGATCGGGGTTGAGTCCCGCGGCTGACATCTCCTCCCGAACGAGCTGGCGGGCCCGCTCCCAGCTTGGACAACCGGACCACCAGAGCAGCTCGACACGGGGAGTCGCGGACATGGTCTTCAGGGTATTGAGCGCCGTGCCCGGCCGGCGGCACGCGCGCTTTGCTCAGGAGGCCAGCGAGAAGCGCACTCCGGCGCGCGCGAAGCGATCCAGGTGCGCGGTGCCGAGCGCGGTGGCCGGCGTCAGGCACCCGGCCCGGTCCGGCGTCGCTCCCTCGGCGAGCAGCAGGCCGACCTCACCGAGCATTCGAGCCGTGGCCAGGTAGCCGGGATGGCCGTCGGCATCGATGTCGACGCGAACCCGATGAGCGCCGGTCGTGCGGGCATCGACGGTCGCCTGCCATGCCCAGTCCTCGAGGCGCTCCCCGGAGGGTCCGAAGCCCGAGGACGGCAGGGCCTTGCGCAGGGCGCCGGCGAGGCGGTGCCTTACCGCCGGCCGGGTGTGGGTCAGCGCGCGGAACCCGGCCTGGCTCGCGGCGAGCGCCGCGGCCGCCCCGTAGCGCAGCGGCAGGGTGGCGGCTCCACCCGGGATGGCGAGCCCCTCGCGGTAGCGCAGGGGCGGTACCCGGCTGCCGCGCTCGGCCGCGAGCAGCGCTCCGGTCCGCTGGATGACGGCCGGGTTGATGAAGGCGGCGGGTGTCATCGGCGCGATTACGTCGCCGCGCCCGTTGGAGCGGGGAGCCAGGGAGATCGGGCTGCGCTGCCGGATTTCGGCCGCGCGATCGGGATCGGGGACCAGCACCGCCGGATCGGCGATCTCCGCCGCTCCCTCGCCGCCAAGCACCTCCGCGGTTCCCTGCATCGTGCCGCCGGAAACCACGTCGGCCATGCTCAGTCGTCCCGCCGGGCGTCGAAAGGCCACCTCGAAGCTGGCATCGTCGAGGTCCTCATCCCATCGCTCCGATGCCGTTTCGGCGGCGAGCAGGACCCCCAGGTCCGGCGGCAGCGCCTCGAAGCCGCTTGCCTGGACGATCTTCAGGCCGGCGGCGGCGGCGCGGTCGTGGAAGGCGTCGATCATGCGCCGCACGAACGGCATCTCGCCGGTCAGATCGGCGTAGTGCGCCCCGTTTGCGACACAGGCTTCGATCACCGGCCGGCCGTGGAGGGTGTAGGGGCCAACCAGGTCGAGGATGACCTTCGCTCGCGACGCCATTGCGGCCAGCGATGCCGGATCGCCGACCTCGGCCACGATCGTCTCCGGAGGCGTGACGCCGATCTCGGCGAGGACCCGCTGGACCTTGGCGGCATCCCGCCCCGCTGCCGCCCAGCTCGCGCCCACCTCCGCCGCGCGCTCGGCGAGATAGGCGGCGACGCGGCGCCCCGTAACGCCCGTTGCGCCGAAGACGACGACGGAGATGTCCCTGTCGCTCATCCGGCCGACCATACCGACCTTCTTCCCTCGCGATTGATTCCTGGTGCGGATCCGCTTCGCCCAGGCCACTCTCCAACCGCTCCGTTCGCTCTTTGTACCGCTCTGCGACACGAACAGCGAACGGAGTCTCGACCCGGCGACCCCAGCTGCTCAGTTCGTCATTTGTACCGCTCAGCGACACGAACAGCGAACGGAGTCTCGATCCGGCGACCCCAACCGCTCAGTTCGTCGACCCCAGCCGCTCAGTTCGTCATTTGTTTCGCCCGGCGATACAAAGAGCGAACTGAGTTCGTGTCCGCTGCCCCCTGGCCACGTCTCGCGGAACGATGCCCGCAGCTCCCGACCGCCTGGTCCCCACACAGCCTCCCCCTGTTTGCCCTCCTCACCTGCAAGTAGGAGGGCAAACAGGGGGAGGCTGTTTGTCTCATCATCAATCGACGAGGGGTTCGTTTCGGGTCCACCAGGCCCGATTCGAGCACCTCATCCAAGAATTTCGAGAATCATCAATGGAGTGCTCTTTGGGTCCTCCCGGCCCAGCAGAGCACCTCGTCTAGGAGTTGCGCCTGGGAATCAATCGTCTAAGCGCAGCGTCGGTCAGAGGCCGCGCGGATGGCTGGCGACAAAGCCGGCCGTCGAGTGGGAGGCAAACCCCGGCCCGTGGGCGAAGTTCGATTCGGAGGTGCCCCAGCTGCGCCCGTCGATCGAGACGAAGACGTGGGACACGCTCGACCAGATCGTCACGTGCTGGCCGGGCCCGGATTCGTACGCGGTGGCGAAGCCATCGGAAACCAGGGGCCCGGGGTCGGGGTAGCCGGCCAGGACGAGGAGCCAGCGCACCGCCCCCGAGCAGTCGAGGCCCCGTTCGCCCGAGCCGTAGACTCGTTGGCCGCTCGCCGTCCAGCAGTACGTCCCCGTCGAGGGCCCGGGTTTGGCCGCGTGCCCGCCACCCCAGCAGTAATGGATCCGCCGCGACTCGATCCAGCGTGCGACGTATTCGATGCGCTGGGCCGCGTCGCTCGGTAGGTCGCCGAGCTGGGTGGCAACCGGCTGGCAGACCTGTTTGGCGCTGTAGTTGGTCGCGGTCGCCAGCACCTCCTGCACGTACCAATCCGCGTGGTTGTAGGCGAAGATCGCGCTGTACCAGTCGGCCGGCGCCCCCGCGGCGTGCAGGTAGTTGGCCGTCGCGAAGATCGAATCCGGAATCGAGTAGCGATTCGCGATCCCGTCTCCGTCGGCGTCCACGCCATAGGTTTCCCAGCTGGATTGCAGGAACTGGCCGGGACCCCCGGCTCCGGCGTAGTTCTCGCCGGAGTGGACACCCGGTTCGGTCGAGCGGCCGAAGTCGGACTCGACCTTGTGCACCGCGGCGACGATCGAGAAGCCGCGGGGGCCGAGGTCGTACTTGGTCGCCGCCCGCTCCAGCCACGGCACGTAGGAGGCCGGGATTGCGTCGCCATTGGCCCCCGTCACCGTGCAGGTCGATGTCTCACCGACCGCCGAGCTGATCGATGCGACGAACAGCGCGACGAAGAAGAGCAGGCCGAGGACCGCCGCGACGACAAGCAGGGCGATCTTCCAGCCGCCGGTCGCGCCCACGCCGATGCGCGCGATCGGCACCAGCTTCCGTACGCCGAGCGCGACCTTCCAATCGCGGCCCATGCCCGGCGTCACTCCCCCGGGCCGCTGGCCAGCCACGTCGCGCCGCGACGGGCAAAGACAAATGAGAATTCCTCAGACAGCCGGCCGCGCTGGGCCGCACCGCTGACCACGGCGCGCGTCGCGGCGGGGGAGACGAACCCGATGTCGACCCTCCGCAGCCTGGCCTGCGGTGGGAAGTTGCCCGTCGCCGGCGGGCGCGGCGGGTCGCCCAAGAGGCGGCGTGCGAACCGTCCGGTCGCGGTGCTGCGCAGCGCGCGGCGAACGGACGGGTTCAGCTCGCCCACCTCGTAGCGGAGGAACGCGGTCAGGAAACGGTGCGCGGCCGTCCTCACTTCTGCCTGGCGCCGCCGGAGGTCTCCAACGACCCTTCGTGCCGATTCGGCCACGCCACCGCCCTGCGCGACGCCACCGCCCTGCGCGACGCCACCGCCCTGCGCGACGCCACCGCCCTGCGCGACGCCACCGCCCGCCTGCGGGGCGCTCACCACGCCGTTCGAGTCGGTTGTGCCGGTTGGACCGGTCGCCCCGTTCGGTTCGGATGGATTGCGAAACGCGATCGCCGTCGCGACGAGCACCACCGAGACGAGGACGAAGAGCGCTGTCCGCCCAGCGGTGGGGTGCTCCAAGGCCTACGTCCCCCGGCTCATGTTGCGACGGTGCGCGCGCTGAGCCGTCTCACGGCGATGTCGACGCACCCGCTCGGTCGTTGTCGCCAGGCGGTCCTGGTTGTCGGCACCTGCGGTTGGCTCACCCTGGCTTGCGGCCTTGCCGCCGCTGCGAGCGTCGCCGCCGGTCGCGGCGCCACCGGCAGCGCCGCCACCGGCAGCGCCGTTTGCGCCAGCGCCGTTTGCGGCCGGAGCGCCACCGGAAGTGCGAGCGCCACCGTTTGCGGACTGGCGGTTGGAGCCGTCGCGAGCTTGGACGGTGGCCGGGCCCTGGGTGGTGCGTCGCATCCGCTCGACCGGCTCGTAGCGGGTGCCGACAACCCGCTCCGGCCTTTCGGAGGCCGCCACCAGCTGTTCGCGGTCTCGCTTGGTTGCCTTCGCGATCGCCCCTTCGGCCCGTTCGCGGTCCTCGCCTCGCAGGCTCTCGAACTGGGCGCGCTCGTAGCCGGCTCGGTGCGCGTGGTCGGCCGGGTCGCGCGAGCCCGCGAGCAGCTCCCGGTCCTCGGCGCTGAATCGCTCCAGATCGCGGTCGCTCCAACGGCGGCCCAACTTACGTTCGTTGGCATCGACCTGTCGCAGCAGCTCCCTGGCTTGCTCGTATTGCTGGCGCTCCCTTTCGGTGGCCGGTTTAGGCGCCTGTCCGGCGGCGGCGCCTGCTGTGCCGGGCGCGGCCTTCCGGGCGTCGCCGGCACCCTGCCGGCGCGAGGCGTCGGCCGCCGCCGCCGCGGTGGTCGCCCTTACCGTCGCGCCACTGCCAGCCGAGCGAGTCGCCCCGGCGGCGCCCTCGTAGGCAGCGACGGTTTGCGCGGCTTCGCGATGGCGAAGCTCCGCCAGCCCTCGGGCGCTCTCGTTCAGCCTGCGCTTGACGCTGTCCTGTGACTTGAAGTCGTCGTCGCCGCCGAACCCCCGTCGCACCGCTTGGGCGGTCCTCTGGCCGGTGCCGCGGATCGTGCCGCTGACTCCCTTGGTCAGCCGCCGTCCCATTGCGTAAGCGGCGATCTGGGCAACCGGCGAGATGGCTCGGCCGCCCTCGACGTCGCCGACGCTCATCCAGGCAACAAGGCTGACCCGCTTCAGAAAGACAGCCCACGCGAACGCGCAGGTGAGCAGGAATCCGGTCGCATCGCCGAAGCTGCCGAAGATCGCCATCCCGAGCAGGACCACCGAGAGGAAGGCGGCATACACGACCTTCGCCACCGTTGCTCCGATCAACGTCAGGCCCCAGGTCTTGAACGCCTGGCGCCCCGAGTCTCCCAGCATCGGGAAGAACAGCGCGAAAGGCGCCGCCAGCAGCAGCACGAAGGCGATCGCGGCCTGCGTGAACAGCCGGATCGCAAGCCACGCCAGAAGCAGCACGGCGCCGAGCAGGCCGATGGCGAACAGCGCCAGCATCGACAGGCGCGTCAGCACGCCATCGCCACCCTGGGCAGCCACCTTCGCCCCGTAGGTGTCGGCTTCGTCCTTGCTGAAGTAGTTCCAGAGCTCCTGCCGGGCCGGGCTGCCCGGCGAGGAGCGCAGGTAGAGGTCGATGACGCGCCGTGGCTTCCCGTAGCGCTTGCGAGCGAGCTTTTCGCACACACCGGCCGCTTCGTCGTTGCCGAGGTGTGCCGCCTCCGCCAGCAGGGTCAGCGCTCCGACGTCGTCGCAGAACTTTTCGTTGGCACGCTTCACGGCCTCTGCCGGCGGATGGCCGAGCGCCCAGTGCACGTCCGAGAAGTCCAGGCCGGCGAACGGCACCTCGACCAGTCGCGACCAGGTTCTCGACATCGATTCCGCGTAGGTGCCCATCGGCCGCGAGAGCGACCCCGACTGCGGGGCGCTGATCGCGGTCACCGCAACCTTGTCGGCGATCCTTGCCAGGTTCCCGACTGATGCCGCCGGCTGGTGCACGATCCAGAGCCCGACGATCAGCATCGCGATCCCCGCCAGCGTTCCACCGAGGCCGGCGGCGAGCTCGCGCCGCAGCAGGCCCTTGTAGGCGAACCAGATTCCCCCGGCGACGATCGCGGCGCTGAGCCAGGGGTCGGTGATTCCCCGGTAGATCCGACCGAGCGCGGCCACCACCTGGCTCATCGCGTGCCCTTCGGCGAACGGGTTGAGGCCAAAGGCCAGGCCGAGGAGCTCCAGCACCAGCTTCAACACGAAGATCAGGCCGAGCCACAGCCCGTTGAGGATCATCACGAAGCCCTTGGCGAAGGTTCCGGTCGGCGCGTCGATGCCCGTGTCGATGAAGATGTCGAAGCCGTAGTTCGCGGCCGGGTACTGGCTCTCAGGCGTGCCGTTCACCTGGCAGCTGATGCGCGTCTGGTGGGAGCGGATCTGCCCGGGGAAGTCGCACACCGGGTTGCGCAGTCCAAGGCCCGCGATTGGGTCCACCTGCCCGGACCCCCCGAGCTCCTTGACGTTTGTCAGGGCGCCCAGGTTGCGCGGCGGCGGCGGCGGTGCCCGTTCGCCACCACCACCGCCCCGCCGGACTGCGCCCGCCCCGGGTGCAAACCACGCGAAGACCACCAACAGAGCCGCGGCCAGAAGGGCCAGGTTGACCCAGCGACCTGTCTCAGACCACCGGCGCACCGCGCTGCTCCTCGACCGGCTCGGACACCCGGGCGCGAGAACCGTCGCTGTTTCCCGAGTGCGGTGTGGTGTCCAGCTCCCTGAGCAGCCACGGTGGGGGATCGATCTGCATCGGCACCACCTGGCCGGTGAAGTCCCGCATATAGCAGCGGCCCTCCCGGTAGCCCAGGAGCCTCTGGATCGCCATCTCGTCGTCGTCGTCGAGCCGCAGCAGGGCGAGCGCCTTGCGCGCCTCGCCCTCGGTCTCCACCCCAAAGGCGAAGAGCGTTCCGACCAGCGGCTCCAGCTCGGCGGTGTCGCCGAGCATCTGCGTGGCAAGGATCGGCGTGATGTTCTGGCTGCGGCCGAGCCGGCTGATGCGCTCCAGCAGCGCCCGGCCCTGCGTATCGGAGGTGAGCGCCCACGCCTCGTCCATCGCCAGGACGGAGTGGCGCGAGGTGTCGGTCGCGCAGAGCCGCAGCGCGTAGGCGGCGAGCAGCCGCAGCACCGCGAGGCTCGTCCGCTCCTCCTCGAGCAGCTCGGCGCGCGCGGTTCCAATCAGCGGCAGGGTCAGGTTTCGGATCCGCAGCGAGACGACCTGTGCGTCGCCGACCTCCGCCAGCTCGGTCCGCGGCGTGCCGAGGCCCAGCTTCGCCAGCCCGCTCGAGCAGTGGACCTCGACCGCTCGGGCCGCCTCGACGGCATCCGCCTCGCCCGACGCCGCCATCCTCTCCAGCACCTCGCGGCAGCTGCTCGCACCGGCCGCGGCCGCCTCCGAGACGGCGAGCCGCAGTTGCGTCTGCCACTCCGGCTTGACGGGCGCCGGAAGGATCGAGACGAGGAAGTTGTACGTGAGGTCCTCGCGCGTCTCCTCGGTTCCGATCCGCATCGGGTCGAGCCGGCCGCTGTAGCGCTCGTCCCCGGAGAGCTCGACGGTCTCGATCCGGTCGGCAATGCCGGGCAGCCGCTCGAGGTGGTGGTCGCCCTTGGGGTCGATGTCGACGATTCCCGAGCCCTGCAGGGCGGCCTGCCACTCCACCATCTGGACGGCGATCGTCTTGCCGGAGCCCGGCGCCCCGGTGAACAGGCAGGTCGGGGGCCGGTTCTGCTGGCAGGCCTCGGCGGCGTCGAACTGCACGGGCTGCCGCGAGCCGGTCAGCGTGTGGCCCAGATAGGGGCCGATGCGCGATCCGGCGTGTGAGATCGCGTGCGGCACCATCGCGCCGAGCTGGTCGGGGAGCAGGTGCTCCTTGTACTCGGGGAGCGGGAAGATCGTCGCCGGCAGGGACGCGATGAAGAGCCGGTGCTGCTCGCCGCCCGGCCGGTGGAGCTGTACACGGCCATAGCTCTCGCGCAGGCGCTCGACGCGGTCCTCGAGCTCGTCGGGGCTGCGGCCGGCGACCGCCAGTGAGAGCGCGGTGCGCAGCAGGGGCGGCCGATCTCCACTGCCCAGGACCGCCTCCAGTTCGCGCGCCGCCACCGGCCTCTCGGCGGACTCCACCGACGGCCCGTGCTCGCCCTGCGACTCCTCGTGAGCCATGTGGTCGGCGTCGATCTTCCGCTTGGCCACCTCCTTGCGAGCGTCGCGGTTGTCGATAACCTCGACCGAGAGCGTCGCGTCGACGCCAAAGCCAACCTCGAGCGGCGCGAACATCAGCTCGGCGGCTGGGCCGGGGACGATCGCTTCGTCGGGCATCGCGCCGACGACCAGCATCGTCTGGTGCGCGTGGCCTCGCTCGGAGTCGACCACAAGCGAGCGACGGTCCACGGTGACGCGACTCTCGTGCAGGCGCAGCATGTCGTACCCGTACGGCTCGAAGCGCTCCTCTCCCTCGCCGTCCAGGAAGCTCAGCGCCTGCGGTGCGAATCCCCCGTTGTCGTCCGGTTCGCCCAGCCCTCTGGTGTAGGCGCGGCGGATCAACCCGGCCAGCCGCTGGGCGCCGACGCGCGTGCATTCCAGGTAGCCCAGCACCCGCTCGAAGACCTGTTCCTCTTCGCGGCGCATGGCCGCGACCTGCCGCTTGCCCACGCCGCGCGTTTCGTCGAATCCGAGTCGCTCGGAGACGGTGTCCCAGAGCTGCGCGCCGACGTCGAAGAGGCCACCGAAGGCCCGCCTGGCGGCGCCCGGGACGAGGCGCACGGCCAGGTAGATCTCGGGCCGCAGCACTTCGCGACGTTCGAACTCGGCTCGGTGTTCGGCCAGGTGCTGTTCAAACCGCTGGCGCTGGCCGTGCCGCGCGTCGAGCGTGCCGAGGGCCCGCTCCATATAGGCGTCAGCGTCGAAAGCGCGCGAGATGCGCAGGATCTGGAAGTCGGCCCCGATCGTGTAGGCGAGCGCCTCCAGGCGCTCGCCTACCTCAATCTTTCGCCCGTCGGATAACCCCGGATAGCTCTGCCCCTCGAGCTCGTAGACGGCCCAGGCCTCGCGCGGGGTCCGCAACACCAGATTGCCCCAGAAGAAATAGTGCGGCGGCCTCACTGGCGCCCCGACCCAGCCTCGAATATCACCACTCGCCCGGCCGGCACCGTGAGCGTCTTTCCACGGTGAAGCGCAGGGCCGCCGGTTGGCTTCACTCGCCAGCGTTTCGCCGCCGCCACTCGCTGCGCTCTATCCGAGCCCGTGCCAAGGGGGACGCCCTCGAGCGATACGCGCACCGGGTAGCGGAGAAGCATCTTCGCCGGTCCCACGACGCGGCCGCGCGGGTAGCGCGATCCATACAGGTCGGGCGCCATCGCGACCTGTCCGACGGGCACCATCACGCTGCCGACGCGCGGGCAGCGGCGCAATCCGGCGGTCACCCGAGGCCTCACCCACCAGGCGACGATCCCGAGCAGCGCCCGGTGCGGCGCCCGCCCGTCGACCTCCCAGCGGGACAGCACCCATGCACCCATCAGCGGCAGTGCGATCAGGCGAAACGACTGCGGAAGCGTCCCAAGCACCTTGGCGAGGACCGGCATGCGGCCAAGCGCCGCGACGATCGCCAGGCAGCAGACCCAGTAGGCGATGCTGCGCAGCTCCAGGCCCCCCGGCAGGGGGACCCGCCAGTTCTGGACTCTGTAGATCCGCCAGCGGCCACGGAACACAGACCGGTAGGACCGCACCACCTTGCGTGGGGCATCCGACGACATTGCCGCCCCTCAGAAGATGATGTTCGCGACACCCTTGGCGAATGACGCAATCGACTGAGGTGCGAGCAGGAACATCAGGCTCATAAGCGTGACCAGCACGATCCCAACGCCCGCGCCGAGGTTCCGCGAGAACAGCACGCTGACAAGCGCGCAACCCGCAAAGGCGATCAGCACCGGCACGGCGTTGTCGCTCAACCAGCCCCCGAGCCGTTGGCCTGCTCCATTCGCACCACCGCCACCCGAGCCTCCGGATGCCGACTTCGCCACCGCCGCCTCGGCCGTCGCCACCGTCCCGACCGGCGACGCCGCACCGTTCGGCGACGTACCCCAGGCGGCACCGACCATCATCAGAGCCATCGTGCTCGTCACCGTGGCAATAGTCATCCTGCGTTTCATGTCCTACCTCCTTCCAATCCGTTCATGGGGTCTCAACTTCCTGTTGGAATTACCTCGATGAAGTTCACATACGGCCGGTCTCCGTGGACGATCCCGACTTCATATGTGAGTGTGTAAGTCACATGTTTGGAGTCGCGGGCCGTAACGGTTGCGAGAACGGCGCCGGAGTTCGCACCGCCCAGCCAGGCCAGTCGAACCAGGCGTTCCAGATGCAGCGAGACGGTGGGAAGGGTCACGATTGCGTCGTCGGAGAGGTCCGCCCTGAGATTCGCCGCCGAGCCGAGGAGGTAGTTGCGCAATACGCGCGCCACCACTTCGGAGATCACCGGATTCGACACGTCCTCCAGCGACGACGACTGCGCGGCGGTGTTCACAAGCGGGGCTCCCACGAAGCTGGGATAGTCGGCCAGGGAGACGCGCCCGTTGTGGGGATGGCGCACCGGAATCGCCAGGTATGCGGGCAGTCGCTGTGTGGATAGGCCGGCGACGACGGTGATGACGCGTCCGCCGGCGATCGAGGGTTGATCGGAGGCTATCTCCTCCCAGAGCACCTTCTGCCGGCCGGATTCCGGCAGCGCGCCGCCGTTGCGGTCGAGGTTGTCGGGGACCAGTGCAGCCAGTTCGCGCAGCCGGACGCCGGGCCGGTTGGAGTCGTAGGTCAGGTAGGCGCGGGCGAACTGCAGGGCGAAGCTCCTGCTTGGCAGGTCGGCGCTCGCGGGCAGCGACGGCGTGCTCGGGTGCGGGGGGGAGACGAGCGAGCGCAGGCCCAGGAGCAGCAGCACGGCCAGCACTGCGATCGCCAGATAGCGAGGCGCCACAGCCCTGAGGCGCGCGAGTCGTACGCTCTCCCCGCCGTCGCTAAGGGCCGAGAACATGGCGCCCAACCGCGCGTCGTCTTCGACCTCCGGGATCACCGCTCAAAGCCGAACTCCTCCCCGCCCCCCGAACCGCCACCGCCGTGGGGGGACGGTGACGGTTGCGGAGGGGCTGGGATCGTCATGGGAGCTGGCGACGGCGCCGGGGGGACCGCGGCTGGAATCGCGACAGTCGAGCCGACGGGCGCCTTGCGTATTCTGGTTTCGCGCTCCGGCATGTGACTGTTACGACTCCTCACTTGGCGCTCCGATGGACCAGCACGTCGCTTCCGATGGTGCACACGGTGGAGTGACGGCGGGGAAGGCGCCGTCACTCGCGGGGTCGCCTGCAGGGATGGAGACGACACCA
Source organism: uncultured Solirubrobacterales bacterium (assembly GCA_963747765.1). Classification (GTDB taxonomy): domain Bacteria; phylum Actinomycetota; class Thermoleophilia; order Solirubrobacterales; family 70-9; genus VRUE01. Next base: position 107,385 of record CAVVGH010000002.1, read on the forward strand.
ATGACGTCGACCGGTGCGGGTGGGGAGGAGTGTGACCACCGCTGCTTGTGCTGAGCACCGACACACCTATGACGGTGGCCGCGCCAACACCCAGGCCGAGCACTGCGAGGCGCCGTGGGACAGATGCCGCGCCGTTGCGAATCGTCGTCGGAGTCACATATATGGGTGACTCGACGTACTCCGCATCTATATGGCGCGCGGCGTCGTCCCCCTCCAGACTGGCGTCTGTTGTGCAGTTCGGCTCGGCGACCAGTGTCTCATCGCCGAGGACGAACACGTCGTGTTCTTTGCGTCCCATCGGTTTGTTCCCTCGCAAGGGTGACGAGGGGATTCCACCGTTCGATACCCCGCGCCCTCGCCCGTGCGCGATGCGCCAAATCCGGAGATGGTGAGGGTGTTGTGGGGCTCAGGCGCCTCGCGTGACGGCGTGGTGCTGAGCTCGGACGCGCCGTGTGAAGGCGTAGCGGTGGGCTGCGCCTCGCGTGACGGAGTGGCGGTGGGCTGCGCCTCGCGTGACGGAGTGGCGGTGGGCTGCGCCTCGTGCGTTGGCGTGGCGGTGGCTCAGCCGCCGAAGCCGAAGGTCTCGCCAGCGCCGGAAGAGCCGCCACCGGAGCCACCACCACCGCCCGACGAGCCACCGCTCGATCCGCCTCCACCGCCGGAAGAGCCGCCACCGCCTGCTCCTCCGCTGGTGGGTGAGGTGGTGGTGGTGGGCGTCGATCTGGCGGTTGCGGAGCTCAGCGACACGGGTGGCGAATTCGTGGCGGTGGAGGACGAGGAGGGTTCGGGTGCGGGGGATCCCTCGAAGCCAAACTCGCCGCTTTCGGCCTGCTGTTGAGCGCTGCTTTCCGCGCGCTGTGACGTGGCGGGCTTCGAGGCGTGGCGGGCCTTGGCCGAGCGTGATTCGGAGTGGGACCGGGATGTCTGCGTGGGCGCCGGCGCGGCTTCGGGTACGGTCACCGACACCGGCGTCGGTGTTATGGGAGCGGAGGCCTGCTTGGCGCGGGCCGGATGCGACTCCTTGTGGGGGGGTCCCGGCGTGAGCGGGGTGGAGATGCCCGGGCCGACGATGCCGGTGGCCACGCAGGTCGCCGTCGCCGCAGCCCCCGCCGTGCATACCGCAACGATCTTCTGCCCGGTTCCCATCAGAGCCCCGCTGGCCGCTCCGTCGCCGGATTGCAGGACGCCGCTCAGCTTGAACGCGGCGTGCCGCGCCTTGTCGGCGCCCGCGGTGGCCGTATTTGCGGCCGCTTCCGCCAAGCCCGCCACGTGGTCGACGATCCCGCTTCGACTGGCGCCATCGGCAACCGTGAGCCCGAGGAGGGCCGCCGAGCCGAGGTCGTGGAGGCTGTCGTGCAGATTCGAGAGGAACGAGCGGCACGGGCCGCAGTGTGCGAAGTGAGCGCGAAGGATCTCGGCCTCGGTCTCGCTGGCCAGACCGCTTGCGTGCTTCTCGAAGAGCGACTGCTGGGCCAGCTCTCGCATCTGCGGGCAGAACTCAGCATCTTCGATCGATTCGAGTCGCTTCCTCACCTGGCGGCTGGCGCGCAGCACCAGCTTCTTTGCGGCCGGCAGGCTGATGTTCAGGTGCCGGGAGATCTCCGGCACGGTCAGCCCCAGGCCGAAGCGCAGGACGATCGCCTCGCGGTAGTTGTCGCGCATGCGGGCCAGGGCCTCCTGCAGCCGGACGCCGTCCTCGCGCTCCTCTGCAGACTCGGCCGGGATCGCCCGGTCGGTGTGGGCGTCCGCCGCCGCCTCCAACGCAACCGTCGGTCGCGCGGAGCGCGACCGCAGCTGGTCGATTGCCGCATTGCGCACGCTGGTGAAGAACGCGGCCCGCAGGTTCTGGGGTGCCCTTCCGTCCACCATCCTCCGATGCAGGCGGATCACCACTTCGGAGACGGCGTCCTCGGCGTCTGCGCGACTCAGCGATCCGCCGAACCGCCGCATCACGTATGCCTCGCCGAGCGGACGCAAATGCTCGCACTCCCGCTCGAACCGCCGCATTCGCATCTGCATCGGTAGGCGTATGGCGGTGGCGGCCTCCATTACTTCACGGCTCCAGAACAGCTCGTTCTCATAGGCCAACCTTCAAATCGAAACCCGGATTCCACGGTAGTCGCCAGTGTGACCCGGCGCCAGGGCAACCGGGTCACTCTGGACGGACCGTTGAGATCTTTTTAGGAGTCCCCCTTGCTTTCGCCCCCTCCGGAGCCGCGACCTTTGCCGCCGCTCGTCAGGAAGTCGATCCGATCGGCGGCGATCGTGTGCTCCGACCGCTTCTGACCGTCGTCGTTTTTCCATTCGCGAAAGCGCAGCTGCCCGGTGATGGCCACCTGGCGTCCTTTGGAGAGGTACTCGTTGCAGATCTCCGCCTGGCGCCCAAACACCGAAACGTTGACGAAGAGCGGTGAGTCTTTCCGACCGTTGCTCTCGGCCACGCGGATATCGCACACCTTGCTCTCCCCGCGCTTCCGCAGCTCGGGGTCTCTGGTCAGCGCCCCGATCAGCGTCACCGTATTCATGCCTACCTCTCTTTCCGGGACCCGTCAGGCCCCATTGCTAGCCCAACCTCTGTGCCCCAACGTCGCCAATCGCTCCCATGCAGGCACCACCCGCACTCGGGAGGCGCGTCGAGATGCGCTTCTGTCCAGCTGCGCCACGTATGCCTCTCCCGCCTTCAGCCGTTGCAGCTGAGACGGGTTGACCTCAAAGCGGTACCCACGCGTGCGGGTGCCGTGGGACGTCGGCCAGCCCAGCCAGTCGGTGCGAATCGTGCTCTGCCATGTCGGCACCGCTCCGATCAGCTCCGCCACCCACTCGGCATCGCCCTGCTCGCCGATCCGATGGCAGACGATTCCGGAGACGGTCGCGCCGATCCGCTCGCGCACGGCAGGGCCCGCGGCCCGCAGGTCGGCGAGCGTCTGGGTGCCGACCGCGACGCTGAACCCGGCCGCCCTGCCCCGGGCGAACAGCCGGTCGAGCGCCGGCGCCTCCAGCGCGCCGAACTCGTCGATCGCCACAAACGTGCCCGCACCCTCGCCCATCCATGCGCTGGCCGCCGCGCCGAGGTCGAGTAGCACCATCTGCGCGATCGCTCGCCCGACGTTTCCGGTGCGATCCGTGTCAAAGCGGAAGTAGGCGACACCGCGCTGTTTGATCACCTCGCGCAGGTCGAACATCGGGGCGCCCTCGCGGGTCGGGTCGAGCCATGACTGCGCGAAATCCGATGACGCCAGGTTCTCCAGGCGAGCCCGCAGACCGGCGATCGCCCGCAGCTGATCGGTGCGCAACCCCGCCGCGGCAGCGGCGGCTATCTCGCTGACGACGCTCGAGTTCTCGCTGGAGAGCGCCAGGTTCTCCAGCTCGTCGGGATCGCAGTGCGAGGCGACCGTCGCAAGAGTCACCGGCTCCGAGGTCGAGTCCAGAACGCGCAACACCAGGCGCAGGAACGGGGACGCGGCCTGCCGGTAGAAATCCGCGTCTCCCGAGCCCCAGCTCTCGACGGCGATCAGTCGCTCGGATCGCTCGTCGACCGAGCCATGGGCGAGCGGGTCATATCCTTTGGGACCGGTGGGCGAGAACAGGTGGAAGGGAACGCCACGCCTGTTCGCCGCCATCTCCGCCGCTTCTCGCAGGCCTCGATCCGTCTTCGCCTCGAGGACGACCGCGCCGAAGCCCGAGCGGGCCACGTAGTCGACGAGCAGGGCCGCGAGCGAGGTCGTCTTGCCCGCCCCGGTGGCGCCCGGGATCAGGACATGGCTCCCCGACCGGTCGCTGCCCCGCCCCACCATGGCCAGCTCGCCTCGAATTGTCCGCCCGACCGGGACGCCATTTGCCAGAACCCGCCTGCCGACCACACCGTGCTCGGTCCAGTGGCGACGAACGGCGTCGAGCAGGCGACGGCGCTCCGTCGCAGTGATCTCCCGGTCGCCGCCGGCACGACGGTCCTCCAGCCGCACGTAGATTCCCCAGCTCAGAGCGGCGGCGCAGACTCCGACCGAGAAGCCCAGTAGCGCCAGAGCGTCGCGAATCTGCAGCACGCCGAGCGCCAGCACAGCCGCGCTGACGGCCACCGGCAGCAGGCCCAGCAGGGCAGCCGTCCAGGCCCAGCCGCGTCGCCGCAGGTACATCGCCCATCCGATCCCAATCAGGGCGCCGAGGATGATCATCCCCAGCACAAGTGGGGCCCCATCGGTCAGGTTGCTCAGGTTCTGGAGCGCAGGCGCTCCTGGAGCCGGCGACGAGCGCACGAGCGAGTCCTTCATCACCGACAAGACGCACCGGGCTCGGCGAGCGTCCCATCACTAAAATCGGGACAGAGTCGCCCGGGTAGCTCAGTTGGTAGAGCACTTCCATGGTAAGGAAGGGGTCACGAGTTCGAGTCTCGTCCCGGGCTTCGCAGGTCCGGCGTCTCTGGAACGCTCCGATCGTCTTGGCTGATCTTCCGCTCGGCACTCCCGTTGACTGGAGCCCGGTTGCCCCGCCGCGGCGCGAGCCGCTGGTCGGCTCCCACATCCTGGTCCGGCCGGTCGACGCGGCCCTCGACGCGGAACCCCTCTACACCGTCTCCCACCCTCCGCAGGGCGACGAGAAGCTCTGGACCTATCTGTTCGACGGTCCGTACGGGAGCATCGAGGAGATGAGGCAGGCGCTGAGCTGGGCGGAGTCCTCGGAGGACCCGCTCTTCTTCACCCTGGTTCGCCTCGCCGACGAGCGTCCGCTGGGAAGGGCGGCGTACCTGCGGATCACGCCGGAGTTCGGGGCGATCGAGATCGGCGCCATCTTGTTCGCCGGCGCTCTGCAGCGCACCACCGCGGCCACCGAGGCGATCTATCTGCTCGCCCGCCACGCGTTCGACGACCTCGGATACCGTCGTCTCGAGTGGAAGTGCGATGCGCTGAACGTCGAATCACGGCGTGCGGCGGAGCGCTTCGGCTTCACCTTCGAGGGCATCTTCCGCAAGCACATGGTGATCAAGAGCCGCAGTCGCGACACGGCTTGGTTTGCGATCACCGACGACGAGTGGCCAGCGATTCGCAACGGCTTCGAGTCCTGGCTTGCGCCGGGCAATTTCGACGCCGGCGGGCAGCAGCTGCGTTCCCTGCGCGACCTGATGCCCGGCTCGGCAAGCAGGCCTTCCTGACAGGATCGACCCATGTACCCGCTGGAGCCAGTTGAGCTGCAGGGCAACCTGGTTGCCGTCGAGCCGCTGAGTGCCGACCACGCCGCCGGTCTGCTCGCCGCGGCAGACGACGACGAGGTCTTCGCCTGGCTTCCCTATCCGCGACCGGCAGACCTCGAGCAGGCGCGGTCCTGGATCGACGGCGCACTCGCCGATCGACGCGCTGAGCGGCGGTTTCCGTTCGCCGTTCTCGATGCCGAGGACGGCTCGGTGATCGGTTCCACGTCCTTTTGGGACTTCGACGCTCGCAACGCCCACGTCGAGATCGGCTCAACCTGGCTCAGCCGTGCGTGGTGGGGGATGGGGCGCAACGCCGAGGCGAAGCTGCTGCTGATGGCGCACGCGTTCGAGACTCTCGACCTGGAGCGTGTCACCTTCCGCACCGATATCCGCAACGAGCGCTCGCAGCGTGCCATCGAGCAGCTCGGAGCCGTTCGGGAGGGCATCCATCGGCATGAGATGAGGCGACGCGATGGCAGCTGGCGAGACAGCGTCCACTACTCGATTCTGCGCTCCGAGTGGCCGGCGGCGAAGGAGCGCCTTCTCAGGCGGCCTCGCGGCTCTGCCTGACGGCACTGGCGCGGGGCGCGCCGAGGGGCATCTCGATCGAGATGACCTTTGTCGGCGGTACCACCGGCCGGTGACCGCGCAGCCGCTCATGGCTGCAGACGACATAGCACCACTCCATGAGCCTCATCCGGGACTGCGGGTCGATTGCCTCGATCTCGGCGCCGACCAGGTAGCGACCGTCGGATTCGCGGCAGGAGCGGACCGCGATCCTTGCAGCGACTTCATGCGCGACCCCGTTGGCGTCGTGCAGCGCGAGCAACGTGGTCCAGTGGGATCCAACCGGAAGCTCGCCGTCCAGCACCAGCCCGACCCCGGCAGCGCTGGCATCGATGAGACGGCCGCCGACGTGACCGGCTTCCGAGAAGCAGTGCGCCGCTGCCTCACCCTCGAAGCGGTAGACCTCGCGGCGCTGCTGGCGGCGACCGACCACGAGCAGCGTGCGCAGGACGCGACGCAGCTCGACCAGGCCGAGCAGTGGAACGATGACCGCTGCGATGCCGGGCATGTCCGGGAGGGGCCCGACTCCGACGAGGTCCAGGAGACGCATCGCGGTGCCGGCGGTCAGGATCACCGCTGAGGCAACGACCAGGCGCAGCTTGCGCACCGCTGCGATCCCGCCGACATCGGTGCCCTGCTTGGGCGTCACCTTGAATGCGGTCTTTCCCGGCCGCACGATGCAGCGCAGCGCTCGCGTGTAGATCTCCATCGTCAACAGCTCGTAGTGGGCGGTCTCACCGATCTTCATGTAGCCGCGCGCAAGCGCCGAGCCGGAGAGCAGGTTCAGCGAGACCGAGGGCAGCCAGAGGACCGCCAGCGCCAGGACGCTCACCTTCATTGGCAGCTCGCCGGTCCACATCACGGCCGCCAGGGTCGTCAGCAGAAGCAGCCGCATTGGCGGCGCCAGATAGGCGGCGAGGCTGACGAAGTGGGAGAGGCGCTGCAACGGCTTCAGCTCGCGGGCGCGCAGGGGGGACTCGGGCAGGGTGAAGACGGCGAGATTGCCGCGGGCCCAGCGGTCGCGCTGCAACAGGTAGCCGTCGAGGTCGTGGGGAGCCAGGCCCTGCACGAGGATCTCGTTGTGGTAGCGGGTGGTCCACCCGTGTCGCTGCAGGCGGATCGTCGTGTGGAAGTCCTCGGCGATCGTCTCGGTGGCGATGCCGCCGATGTCAAGCAATGCCTGACGGCGCAGCAGTGCCGCCGAGCCGCACCAGTAGGTAGCTCCGTGACGGTTCTTGCCGGGGCAGATCACGCGGTAGAACAGCGACTGCTCATGGCGCCCGACGACGTAGTGCTGGACGGAGTCGTGATTGAAGAAGTCGTGTGGGCTCTGCACCAGGGCCACGCGCTCGTCGTCGAAGTAGCCGACCATCGCATCGAGGGTGTCCGGCATTGGCACATGGTCGGCGTCGAGCATCAACACCAGCTCGCCGCCGGTGCGAGTCAGCGCCGCGTTGATGTTGCCTGCCTTGGCGTTGGAGTTGTCCGGGCGGGTCAGGTATCGGGCTCCGGCGAGCTTGGCCAGCTGCTCCATCTCCGGCCGCCGGCCGTCGTCGAGCAGCCAGGTTGTGTGCGGGTAGCTCAGCGCGCGGCAGCCCGCCAGCGTGGCCGCAACGACCGCGACCGGCTCGTCGTAGGTGCATATATAGACGTCGATCTTCCGCCCCGGCGTCGCGAGGGGCCGCAGGGTGGGCGGCTGTGACCACGAGTACCAGGCGAGAGTCCCGAGGGCCCAGAGGCCATAGACCTCGGTGAGCAAGAGCATCGCGAAGAGGACCGGGCTCGTCCCTTCGGCGCTCCAGCCGATCCGCCAGGTGAGGTAGGCGATTCCCCAGAGCAGCGCCAGCAGCGCAAATGAGCGCAGCAGCAGGGGATGGCGGTCGAAGAATCGACCGAATCGAGTCTGTTCGCTGTCCCGCACGTCGCCTGCATCGGTTCCGACCGTCGCGACCTTGAGCTTTGGTCCCTTGATGCGAAAGGTGCCTCCGCGACTCGAAAAGCGCCGATCGCTGCCAAATCGTTCAACGGCACACACCCCTAGAATCAGCCCCGAGGTCCGATTTCCCGGAGGGGTGCCGGAGTGGTTGAACGGGGCGGTCTCGAAAACCGTTGTGGGCCTTAGGGTCTACCGTGGGTTCGAATCCCACCCCCTCCGTTTTTGAAAGAGATTTGGCTTGCTAGAGCGGTTTTCCGTTCAGCGGATCCGGCCATCCATTCTGGTCGCATTCGCGCACAGCGCGTCAGTTGGAGCCGACGAGCTGCGCCGAACTCGAAGAGCGGGATTTTGGAATCGGCCATGAGCAGCGCCGGGCGACGCATCGAGCCGGTCCTGGCCGGTATGGCGGATGGCTGCTGGGATCTCGCGGCAATGGCGTGGATGCCGCGAGAGCGACCGGAGGAAGAGAGGGTGACGGGCCGGCAAGCGACTGAGTCATCGCGCCCGCCCGGTGTTCCAATCGATTTCGTTCCCCCTGACGCTCCCCCGAGGCTTCGACTTGACTCTGGGAGCGGGTTTGCCCCGACTGCGCACGGTGAGTGAGCTGCCCTGTGCGTCGCTCAGCTGGGCACGGCGTAGATCTGTCCGTCCGCTTCCACCACTCGCTTCGGCGCCAGGCCGCTGGGCGCCGGGCCGCCGACCACTTCGCCGGTCGCGGCGCTGTATTGGGCCCCGTGACAGGGGCAGTAGATCTGGCTGCCGTCGTAGCCGACGGTGCAGCCGGCGTGGGTGCAGACGGCGCTGAATGCTTTGAGGTTGCCGTTGGACTCCCGAATGAGGATGTCCGGAGAGCCATCGGCCGGGTCGGAGTAGGTCGCTGCCTGTCCCTTCGGAAGCTGGCGCCCTGGCCCGAGCTTGACCGCACCCCCGGGAAGCCCGGGCGCCTTGGCCGAGCCCTGCTTGGGTCGCCCCTGGCCCTGGCCGGCTCCGACCAGCGTTCGGGCGGATGCGATCGGACCTGTGTAGGGGCCCTTCAGCAGCGTTGAGATGCCCGCGATCGTCAGGCCCGCCGTGGCCAGCTCGCCGAGCAGCACGCGTCTGGTTCTCGTCGCCTCCGCCTGGGTCGGCGCCTGTTCGGGACTTGGGGGGCGGAGCCGGGTGCGCCGCGTCAGTGACTCGGGCGGGTTCTCTAGCACGTTGTCGAGTGCCGGCTGGTCAGCTGCACCGGCCAGCACGAAAGGCAGCCAGGCGAACACGAAGACGATGTCGGGGCCGAGGAAGTAGGGACTGGTGTGCCAGCTTGCGGTGAGGAAGAAGATGAGGTTCAGGCTCAGGCCCGCTGCCGCGGCAAGCCTGGTTCGCAGGCCGGCCGCCACCAGGAGCCCAACCAGGATCTCGAAGATCGCCACGCCAACTCCGGCCAGCGCCGCGTGGGGGATGGCGAAGGTGCGCAGCAGGAAGCCCCCCGGCGTGCCGCCTGCGAAACCGTGCAGCTGCGATCCGATGTAGGTGGGGGCGCCGGGGTGCAGGAAGCCGGGGTCGCTCAGCTTCTGAATGCCGGCATAGACAAAGGTGATCCCAAGGAAGAGTCGCAGGGGGAGGAGGGCGACGCCGGGCCGCAATGTGCGCATGCCCGCAAGTGTTGAAGCGGCTCGTAAACGGCGGCTAAGCATTTTCTGACGGCCTTCTAACCCCGGCTGCGCATTCTGAAGAGCGTCCGGCAAGCCGCGGGACCGCGTTAAGAAGGCAAGAAATGCCCTCTAACAAGCGAAGATCTGGGGATCCACCGGTATCTTTAGATTGTGGAACGCGATGCGCTGGATGAGCATCGCCTACGCCGGCTCATGGATGTCGGCCGCGGTCTCGTCGCCCAGCTTGATCTTGAGACTGTCCTGCGCGAAATCGTCGATGTCGCCCGCGACCTGACGCGGGCTCGGTACGCGGCTCTCGGTGTGCTCAACGAGGACCGCCACGAATTGGAACGCTTCATTCAGGTGGGGATCGACGATGAGACCCGCGCGGCGATCGGCGAGCCTCCGCGCGGCCGCGGCGTGCTGGGTGAGCTGACTCGCAACCCGGTCGCGCTGCGGCTGCGCGAGGTAGGCGAGCACCCCCGCTCCTACGGTTTCCCTGCCGGCCATCCGCCGATGCACAGCTTCCTCGGTGTGCCGATCGTCGTTCGCGGCGAGGCCTACGGCAACCTCTACCTGGCCGAGAAGATGGGCGCCGACGAGTTCGACGACGCCGACGAGGAAGCCGCGACGATCCTCGCCGAATGGGCGGCGGTCACGATCTTCAACGTCCGTCTCCACAGCCAACTGGAGGATGAACGCGGCGCCCTGGAGAGGGCGGTGCACGCGCTCGAGGCGACAACCGAGATCGCCCGGGCGGTCGGGGGCGAGACAGACCGGGCGCGAGTCCTGGAGACGATTGCGAAGCGGACGCGGGCGCTGGTGGGTGCCCGGTCGCTGCTGGTCCTGCTGCGCGACGGCGAGCGGCTGGAGGTGGCGGCGGCTGCGGGTGAGATGGACGCCGAGGCGGTCGGCAGTCACCTGGCGCTTGACTCCTCCACGCCGGAGGACGCCGTGCGGGCGGCCCGCGATCTCGGCATCGACGCCCGCGCTGCACTGCTCGCACCGCTCCGCTTCCATGGCAGGACGCTGGGGACAATCGTCGCGTTCGACCGGCTGGAGGAAGGCCCGGTGTTCTTTGCGGAAGACAAGCGCCTGCTGGTTGCCGCCTCGGCGAGCGCCGCAACGGCGGTGGCGACCGTGCAGTCGGTGACCGAGGACCGGCTGCGCCACAGCCTGAGAACGTCGGAGCGCGAGAGGGCGCGCTGGGCGCGCGAACTGCACGACTCGACACTGCAGGGGCTGGGGTCGCGGCGCGTGCTGCTGGCGTCGGTCGTGAAGCGGGGAGCCGGGCCGGAGCTTGTCGAGGTGGTGCGCGAGGTGGTCGACGAGCTCAGCCGGGACATCGAGGAGCTGCGGGGGCTGATCACCGAGCTTCGACCCGCAACCCTCGACCAGATCGGCCTGGCTGCAGCGCTCGAGGACCTCGCCGATCGGGTCGCCAGCGCGTCCGGGATGGAGCTGGCAACCGACTTCGCGATTCGCAGCGAACGCTTCGATCCGGAGCTCGAGACGGTTGCCTACCGGCTTGTGCAGGAGGCGCTGAACAATGTCGTCAAGCATGCCGAAGCTTCCACGTCGACCCTTCACGTTGCCGAAGGCGATGGGCACCTGGAGGTGTGCGTGGTCGACGATGGCCGCGGTTTCGATGCCGCTGTGAAGCATGGCGGGTTCGGATTGGTTGGGATGCGGGAGCGAGTCGAGCTGGCAGGTGGCGATCTGCGGATCGAATCGAGGCCGGGGTCCGGAACGCGCGTCATGGCGTCGATCCCGCTCGCGGACGTGGAGGCGGAGGGGGTGGAGCCAGTGCAGGTGGCTGATCCCGACGATGACACGGGATCGCGCGGCGCCCAGTCTGGGCGATAGCGCCTTGCCTATGTATCGATCAGGCCGCGGACGAGCGCGCTGTGCACGAGTTCCGCGCGGCTGCTGACGCCGAGCTTCTGCTGGATGTGCGCGCGGTGGGTCTCGACCGTGCGCACGCTGATGAAGAGCTTCTCGGCGATCTCGGCATTCGTGTGCCCGAGGGCGATCAGGCGAAGGACATCCACCTCGCGCTCGCTGAGGTCGCGTTTGCTGGGTTCGGGTTCGGCGGCGAGGCGAGCTCCGAGCGCGGGTTGGAGATAGGTCTCTCCCGCAGCCGCGCTGCGCACGGCCTGCACTAGCTCGTCGTCCGCGGCCTCCTTGAGGACGTAGCCGAGAACACCGAGCTGGAGCGCCTGGCGGGCGAATCCGGGCTCCTTCTGCATTGTGAGGACCACGATGCGGGTTTCCGGTGACGCCTCCAGGATTTCGGGAATCGCCTCGAGGCTCGGTTGCCCGGGCATGTTGAGGTCGAGGATCAGGATGGTGGGTTTGTGGCCGCGCACATAGCGCACAGCGGACTCCGCATCCTCCGCCTCCGCAACGACCTTGAAGCACTGCTCTTCCTCAAGCAACAGCCGCAGGGCACGCCGAACCACGGTGTGATCGTCCGCGATCACGATTGTGGTGAGCTCCCGTGCGTTCGCATCGACCGCCGCGGAATTGCTGGCACCAGCCGCAGTCGTCATCCAAACGATCCTAGCCCCACCTGGACACGACCTCGTCAGTAGAAGCCCGCATTTCTCATGTGGATGCGCCCGACGCCCGTGCCTGCGGGCGACATCGACCCCAGATCAGAGCCGGCGAGCGGATTTGAACCGCTGACCCCTTCATTACGAGTGAAGTGCTCTACCAACTGAGCTACGCCGGCCGGATGGCTCCATTCTAGGAGTGGCGGGTTTGCGGTGCTGGAGCGAGGGTCGGGTCAGCCGCGCCTTGCGAGGAAGGCGATCGAGCGTCCCGGGCGCGCACAGCTGACCGCTATCCCGTGTTCGGCGACGGTGCCGAGGCAGCGGTAGCCGCGCACGCTGCAGGAGAAGCGCGAGCTGTCAGCGGGTGAGGCGCAGCCGCCCTGGCTGCTCCAGGCGGCGGCGACGGCCTGGCCGTCGCCGCAGTCGATCCCAGTCACCCGGAGACCCTCGATGCCGGCCTCCCCGCCTGTGCAGCTGCGGGCCGAGGCGCCGGCGGGCGAGGGCGTGGCTGGTTCTTCGTCGGCCTGGGCTTGGGTTGTGGGTTGGCCCTGAGTGGTTGCCGCAGAGTCGTTCGACCCATCGGAGCCACAGCCCGCCAGAAGCAGGACCGCGAGAACGACAACGAGTAGGAGTGACGGCACGGTCTTCGTCGGCAGTGCGGTCTTCATCGGATCCCTGCCTAACTTACCTCGGTGGGCCCGGTGGCGAGCGCTCTGCACGACTCCTCTCCTCGACCAGCCTGGCCGCGCGCACGAAGATCTCGTCGAGCATTGGCTCGGTCAGCCTGCCCGTGAAGGTGTTCTGCTGGCTCGGGTGGTAGCAGCCGAGCAGCGCCCAGTCGTCCACCGACGCCTCGATCCCGTGGCCGAAGCGGGGCTTTGGCCGGGGTGGCTCGCAGCCGAGCGAGCGCAGGGCGCGCAGCGTCCCATCCCAGGCGAAGCCACCCAGTGCGACGATCGTCCGGCACCCCTCAAGCAGCGCGAGCTCGCGCGACAGGTAGGGCAGGCAGTTGTCCCGCTCAGCCGGCGTTGGCCTGTTTTCCGGAGGTGCGCAGCGCACGACGGCGGTGACATACGCGTCGATGAGGCGCAGCCCGTCTTCGCGGCTGACCGACTCAGGCTGGGTCGCGAGGCCGGCGCGATGCAGCGCCGCATAGAGCCAGTCGCCGGAGCGGTCGCCGGTGAACATCCGGCCCGTTCGGTTGCCGCCATGGGCCGCCGGGGCAAGGCCGACGATCGCCAGGCGAGCGGCTGGGTCTCCGAAGCCGGCGAGCGGTCGCGACCAGTAGTCGTCGTCGCGGAAGCGGCGCGGCGGGGTGCCTGCGCTCTCCTCTCGCCACGCCACCAGTCGGGGGCAGCGCCTGCAGGCATGGATCTCGGCAGCGAGTCCGGGGAGGGCCTCGACACCGCTGGAGGGCGAGTTTTGTGGCCGGGTCACCTCGATGCGTTCTATCAGCAAGCGGAGTGGCGAAGGAGGGAATCCAGCTCGAGGTTGCGCAGTGGGCTTTGCACTGAATACAATCGAGTGAAGGAATAACTGCACAACGATCGGAGGAGGCGTTTTGGCAGAGAAAAAGGGGAAGAAAGGCAAACGCAAACCGAAACCGAAGGGCCGGTGGGCGATCGACCAGCGCCTCGTGAAAGCCCTGACGCACGAGCTTCGCGTCGAAATCCTCGGAATCCTCAACGAAAGGATCGCCAGTCCAAACGAACTCGCCAACGAGCTGAACGAAGGCCTGAGTCAGGTCAGCTACCACGTCAAAGTGCTCAGGGACTACGAATGCATCGAGCTCGTCAAGACCGAGCCACGCCGCGGCGCGGTCGAGCATTACTACCGTGCGACGTCGCGAGCCTTCCTTACCGATCGGGATTGGCAGCGGCTTCCCGACTCGATCCGCCCCGGATTGAGCGCCGACCTGCTGAAGCTGATCGTCGGCGACGCCGCGGCGGCATCGCAGGCGGGGACGCTCGACGCTCGCAAGGACAGGCACATGAGTAGGACCCTGCTGATCGTCGACGACCGCGGCTGGAAGGACCTGATCGACGTGCTGAAACGCGCGCAGGCGCAGGTGGACCAAGTTCAGACCAAGAGCTCCAGCCGGCTCGAAAAGTCCGGTGAGGCCGGGTTCACGGTGTCGGCATCGTTGACGGGGTTCGAGATTCCGGAGCCACGGAGCAAGGCGGCAAGCCCCTCGAAGAAGAAGGCAAAGAGAAAAGCCGCGTCGAAAACCAAGCGGTGATCGACCGACTCGACGGCCGCGCCCTCCGTGCTGTCGCGGTGCTCGCCGCTGCCGCGGCGATCCTCGTGACCGGTTGCGGAGAGCGCGGCCACGGGGCCGAGACGGATCCCGAAAAGGGGTCCGATGCCGCGATCCTCAATGCGGCACTTGGCCAGGAGCTGACGATGATCGACGCCTACGAACGCGGTATTCCACTGCTGCATCGCCCGCTCCACCCGCTGGCGCGCCGGCTCCGCGGTCAGGAGCAGGAGTACGTCGATGCTCTCACCAAGGCGATTCGCGGGTTGGGAGGAGAAACCGACGCCGAGCGGGCCGACCTCGACTTCTCAGAAGTCAAGACCCAGGCGGACGTTCTCGACCTCGCCTACCGACTGGAGAGCACGGCGCTTGCCGCCGACCTGGACGCGGCGCCGCGGCTGTCTACGGATGCGCCCCGCACCCTCGCCGCCTCGCTTGCCGCGGGCCACGCTCAGCACCTGGTCGTGCTGAGGCAGGGCCTGGGCACCGGCCTGGTGGGCTCGGTGCCCGAGGCGTTTGACGGCGGTGAGGTCTCGCCGCCGGGCATTCCGGCCTCCCAGGGGAATGGCGCGGGGTGACCGGGGCCCCAACAATGGGTGACATGGGATCGTCACATCGACCTGACGGAGCCGGCTGAGCAGCGATGTTCCCGCTGAACCTCGCCAATGCCCTCACCCTGCTGCGCATCCTTGCGGTGCCGGTCGTCGTCGTCGCGCTGCTGGGCAAGACGCCCAACGGCGACGCACTGGCGGCAGCTGTCTTCGCGCTGGCCGCCCTGACCGACGGCCTCGACGGCTACTTCGCTCGCTCGCGCGACGCGGTCACCACCTTCGGCAAGCTGATGGACCCGCTCGCCGACAAGCTGCTGATCACCGCGGCGCTGGTCGCCCTGGTCTCGCTGAATCGACTCGAGGCCTGGGTGGCGATGGTGATCATCGCTCGGGAGATCGCGGTGACGGGCCTGCGCGCGATTGCGGCCGAGCGCGGGATCGTGATCGCCGCGAGCTGGATGGGAAAGGCAAAGACGGTGCTCCAGATTGCGGCCGTGATCGCGCTGATCGCCGCCAATCCGGCACCGGCCTGGGTCAACGCTCTCGTCTACGTCGCGGTGGCCGCGACCCTGATCAGCGGTGCCGATTACTTCTTTGGACTGCGGCGCAGGATCGAGGCGGAGCGCGAAGCTCGCGCCCAGGTCAAGGCCAGGACCGGCTGAGCCCGTCGCCGGGCAGGTGACGCATTTCTCGACCGGTGGTCCGGCAGGGGCGCTGGAGGATCAGGCGGCCGGGGTCTCGAGCCACTCGCGCACGCTCAGATGCTGGCGCCGATGCTCGTCGGACTTGAGCTCTGAGCGGAGGTCGTCGAGCGTTCCATAGCGCTCCGCGATCACGTTGTGGCGGTGGATGGTCTCGAGGTTCTCCTGGCGGGCCATCACGAATGCGTCGCCGGGCAGGTCGGGATAGCCCTCCACCACGCGGCGCACCATCTCCCTGACACAGTCCTCCACGAAGCGGGGTTGGGCATGGGCCTTGGCAACGACCGCGAGCTCGTCGGGCCGCTTCATCAACTCGTAGATCTCCGAGCTCATCGACTGCTCGACGATGCGCAGCAGCTCCGGCGCGTCGATCCACGACGGCCCACCCTCCGGGCAGCCGACGTGAAGGGTCCCGATCCCGCGCTGGTTGTGAGTTGCGATTGGGACCGCCTCGATCGCCAGCTCGATCTGCTCGGGATTGAAGCCCTGCGCGGCGAGCCGTTCACGCGCCAGCCCACCGACCATCTCCTGTGCGCACGGACAGGCAGTCATCCCCTGAGCTTGGACTCCCGTCAGCGTGCGGGTTCCGCGCGCCGAGCTGACCGCCGTCCCAAACAGCACATAGATCTCCTGCGTCAGCTGGCCGCTGGCGGGCGTGCTGACCGTCTCGGGGTAGCGCGCCGTTACCGACACCTCGGCACGCAGTCCGCCCTGACGCTCCAGCACGCGCTGGGAGATGTGAGCGGCGAGGATCTCGGCCCGAAACGCCTCGCCGAGCACCACCTCGTCAATTGCCTCGCCGACAACCTCCTCGAAGCGCGACATGTGGACACCGGCCTGACGGGGGTTGAGGTCAACGAAGCATTCGAAGTCGGCGTGGTAGAGATCCTCACTGCCGTTCGCCTTGACGCGAATGACCTTCTCCACACCGGTGACACCGACGCGCGAGAGGCTGACCTGGGTTGCCGGGGTCGAGGACTGCACGTCCGGTGCCGAGGTGGGGATGGTTGTCGTCTGGTTCGCCATCGCGCCATGAAGCGTAGGTGACCGAGATCGTCGGGTCGTCCAAAGGGGTTCAAGGGCGGGAGTTTGTCGTCCCTATACTTCGCCTCTGGCTGCAGCATTGGGGTTGGCCGCGGAAGAGAGACTGGGTTGGACGGAGGCAGCGAGATCGAGTCGTTGGAGGCAACCCCGAGCGGGTTGGAGGAGGGCTCGGGCGATCAGCCCTTCGCGGAGCCCGGGGAGCTCCAAGCGCTGCTCGCGCTGGGGCGGGAGCGCGGCTTTCTGACCTTCGAGCACATCGCCTCGACTCTCGAGGAAGTGGAGGTGACCAAGGAGCAGGTCGCCGCGCTTCACGCGCGACTGGTCGAGCAGGGCGTCGAAGTGATCGCCGAGGATGGCGTCGACGCCTACAAAGAACAGCGCAGCGAGTCGACCAACGGCCAGCCGAAGAGGCCCGAGCTGGACCTCACCGTGGAACCGAGCCTCGACTCGCTTCGCCTCTATCTGCGCTCGATCGGAAAGGTCGACCTGCTGACCGCCGCGCAAGAGGTCGAACTGGCGAAGCGGATCGAGCGTGGGGACATGCTCGCAAAGCGGCAGATGGTCGAGGCCAATCTGCGGCTTGTGGTTTCGATCGCCAAAGGCTATTTGGGCCGTGGGCTGAGCTTCCTCGATCTAATCCAGGAGGGCTCCCTGGGACTGATCCGCGCGGTTGAGAAGTTCGACTACCGGCGCGGCTACAAGTTCTCGACCTATGCGACCTGGTGGATTCGCCAGGCTGTGACGCGGGCGATCGCCGACAAGGCGCGCACGATTCGCATCCCCGTGCACATGGTCGAGAAGCTGAACCGGGTTGCCCACGTGGAGCGGCAGCTGGTGCAGCGTCTGGGCCGTGAGCCCGAGCCGGCTGAGATCGCCGTCGAACTGCGCTGGCCGGTCAGCGATGTGCGGGAGATCCTGCGGGTCGCCCAATTGCCGGTCTCGCTCGAGAAACCGGTGGGGGACGAGGACGAGTCCGAGCTGGGCGACTTCGTCGCCGACGACGGGGTGCTCGAGCCCTTCGAGGAGGCGAGCGAACATCTCCAAAAGGAGGGTGTGCGCAAGGCGCTCAACGCGCTTCCCGAGCGCGAGCGGCAGGTGATCGAGCTTCGCTACGGCTTGACCGGCCTGGAACCGCTCACCCTGGAGGAGGTGGGACGCACCTTTGGCGTCACCCGGGAGCGGATTCGTCAGATCGAGAACAACACCCTCAAGAAGCTCCAGCGCCTGCCCGAGGCGCAGATGCTCCGCAGCGCCGGCTGAGGCGCCTCCGGCTCGTCAGTCGGATGCGGGCTCGAGGACGAAGAGCGCGATGTCGCGGTCGGTGCGCGCCTCGTATTCGTCGAAGCCCGAATACTGCTCGTTGTGCCTGCGCCAGAGATCGGCGCGCTCCTCGCCGGCGGCGACCCGGGCGCGAACCCGGCGTCGCTCTCGCCCCACCTCGACCTCGGCATCGGGGTTCGCCTGCAGGTTGAGCGACCAGGCTGGTACTCGGGTGTGGCCGGCGTTGGAGCCGATCACGACCAGTCGATCTCCGTCGGTCAGGTAGACGACCGGCACCGTTCGGAGCTGGCCGGACCTGCGCCCGGTCGTCGTCAGCAGCAGCACGGGCGCCTTGGCGACACGGCCGCCGATCCTGCCCCCGGTGAGCCGATAGAGCGGCACGTTCAGCTTGCCCGTCCAGCGCAGGCCGGTGGCGCCGATCGCCATCGAGGCTCGCGCGTAGAAGCTGTCCCCGAGCACGCCGGAAGTATGTCAACTCCAATTCGCGGTCGAGAACTGCGCGGCGCGGTCGAGAACTGCGCGGCTGCGAGTGGGGGAGGTGAGAATCGAACTCACTCAGGCAGTGCCACCGATTTTACAGACCGGCCCGGCTCTCCTACTCCGGCGCTCCCCCGGTTTGGAGCAGCGATTCTAGAGGGCTGAATCGGGGCTCCGTCGGAACGTGGGCGAGTTGGATGGAATGATGGGCCTGTGAACTCAAGCCGTCTAGATGGCCGGGTGATTGCGATCGCTGGGATCGCTGGGGGGTTGGGTCCTGTCGTGGCGGAGCGGTTGGCCGCGGAAGGGGCGACTCTCGCCGGGGCCGATCGCGACCAGGGCCGAATCGACGAGCTCGGCACCGGGCTGGCATTGCCCGAGGATCGCTGGGACGGACGCGCCGTTGACCTGCTCGACGAGACTGCGACACGCGCATGGTGCGCGGACCTCGCCGAGCGGTTCGGCCGGGTTGACGGGCTCCTGCACCTGGTGGGGGGCTGGCGGGGCGGGAAGCCACTGCACGAAGCCCCGCTGGCGGATTGGGAGCTGCTTCACGACCTGCTTGTGCGCACGGTCCAGCACACCACCCGCGCCTTCCACGACACGCTGCTCGCCTCCGGCAGGGGCCGCTTCGTGCTCGTTTCGGCAAGACAGGCACAGGCGCCGTCGAACTCCAATGCCGCCTACGCCGCCGCCAAGGCCGCCGCGGAGGCCTGGACGCTCGCGCTGGCCGACGGGTTCGGCGGGCGCGGCGCCACGGCGAACATCGTCGTCGTCGAGGCGATTCTCACGCCGCAGATGCGGGCGGAGAGCCCCGGCAAGGACTTTCCGACCTTCGCGCCCGCGGAGCACATCGCCGAGGCGATCGCCTTCCTCTGCTCGGACGCGGGGGCGAGCATGAACGGCCAGCGCCTTCCACTTACCATCGGCTGACGCGGGCAGGACGACGGAGATGGGATCACGGACATGAGCAAGGCGGCAAAGGGCGAGATGACGATTGGCGAGCTCGCGGAGCGGACCGGGATGACCGTGCGCAACATTCGCGCCCATCAGACCCGTGGGTTGCTGCCGCCGCCCGTGGTTCGGGGTCGTACCGGCTACTACAACGAGGAGCACCTGGCACGGGTTGTGCTGACGCGCGAAATGCAGGCGGACGGCCTCAACCTCGAGGCGATCCGTCGCGTTCTGGACAGCGGTGAGGGATCGGCAGCCGCGATCTTCGACTTCACACGCGCCCTGCGAGCACCGTTCGAACAGGAGGTGCCGGAGATCATCGAGGCCGCTGAGCTGGCCAGCCTTTGGGGGGCGGAGCCGGATGCCAGACTGCTGCGCCGCGCCGAGAAGCTCGACATTCTCCGCGCACTCCCGGACGGCCGCATCGAGGTGATCAGTCCGCGCCTGCTGGAGGCAGCCGGCGAGCTGGCCGAGTTGGGGGTGGGAGCGTCGGCGGCGCTGCGGACGGCGGAGAAGTTGCGGCAGCACGCCGACGGCGCGGCCCATGCCTTCATCAAGCTCTTCGTCGAGGAGGTCTGGAGGCCGTTCGAGGCGGCCGGTCGCCCGGAGGGGGATTGGCCGAAGGTGAACGAGGCGCTCGAAAGGATGCGCCCCCTTGCGGCAGGTGCCGTGCTGGCGATGTTCCAGATCGCGATGAGCGAAGCGACCGAGAAAGAGAGCGAGCGGACGCTGCAGCTGGCGGCGCGGCGCACGGATCAAAAGCGAAGCCGCCGCAGGGGGTAGCGCCTCCATGGGGTCCGGGCCCCGCGACACCTCCGTGGCAGCGTCCGGCCGACGTTGCGTCGGACCCGTGTCCTGCAGTTCCTCCGTGGCAGCGTCCCGGCCGACGTTGTGGCGAATGCCGCGCGGCCCTCGGCGGCTGCTGCAACACTTCCGGTCTTGGTGGAGACAGTGCCGCGTGGCCGTCATAACCTTGCCCCGTTGTTGTTCCGTCGCATCCAGGGACGCGAAACCGACGGACTCGAGGAGTTATTTCCCGAGATTGCGGAGTCTGCGCTGACCCCCTACGTCGGTCCGTGCCAGGCGCGCCGCATAATCTCCGCGGCATGAGCGACGCGGCGACAGCAGCCGGCGGCGTGGCTGGGGGGAGTGTGTCTGCGTCGGCCGCGGGTGTCCTGCCATCCCAGGAGCTGAGCAGGGCGATCGAGGCCGAATGGGTGAGCTCGGGCGACTATCGGATCCTTCCCTCGGCGATCCAGCCCGCCAGCATCGACCTTCGGCTCGGCGACTTCGCCTGGGCGCTGCGCTGCAGCTTCCTGCCGGATGTCGACTCGGCGGTCGAGGAGAAGATCGAGGGGCTTGCCTTTCAGAAAATCGACCTGCGCGACGGCGCGGTGCTGGAGCGCGATCGCCCCTATCTGGTTCCACTGCTCGAGGAGCTCGCGCTTCCCGAGGACGTGCGGGCGAAGGCCAACCCCAAGAGCTCGACCGGTCGCCTCGACGTCTTCACCCGTGTTTTGACCGACCGCCACCATCGCTTCGACGAGATCCGATCCGGCTACCACGGGAACCTCTACTTGGAGGTCGTGCCGCGCTCCTTCGCGATCCAGGTAAAGAGTGGGCTCTCGCTCAACCAGCTGCGGCTGGCCCGCGGGGAGGTCCGGCTCAGCGATGCGGACATTCGCAGCCTTCAGGGCGAGATCCCGCTTCTCTACCTGGACTCCGAGCCACTGCAGGAGTCGGAACTGGCCCTTGCCGAGGGACTCTTCCTAAGCGTCGACCTCTCCGGCCCCGGCGATCGGATCGTCGGCTACCGGGCGAAGAAGAACAGCCTGCCGATCGACCTCTCGCAGACGCGGGCCTACCACTGGACGGACTACTGGGACCCGGTGTTCCCGGAGGAGGGCGGCCGCATCGTCCTCGAGCCGGAGATCTTCTACCTGCTGCTCTCGGCGGAGGGCGTTTGCATCCCGCCGCAGATCGCCGCGGAGATGATGGCCTACGACCCGACCGCCGGGGAGCTGCGCACCCACTACGCGGGCTTCTTCGACCCCGGGTTCGGCTACGACCCGGTCGGTGGGCATCAGGGCAGTCGCGCCGCGCTTGAGGTGCGGGCTCGCGATGTCTCCTTCATGGTCGAGCACCGCCAGCCGGTCTGCAAGCTGGCCTTGGAGTGGACCAGCGCCCCGGCCGAGCGCCTCTACGGAAAGGAGCTTGGCTCGAACTACCAGGGCCAGGTGACGATGCTGAGCAAGCACTTCGAGGAGCAGGCGGCGACCTAGCTGAGGACCGCCACCGTTCCGTTCCCCTCGTTGATTGACCCCCGAAATTCCTGCACGAGGTGTCCGAAAAGGCCTGCGACCCGGAAAGACCAACTCGTCAGAGAGATATACACACAGCTTCCTCCCCCGTTTGCCCTCCTCACCCGCAAGTAGGAGGGCAAACAGGGGAGGGCGCTGGTGGGGTCAAGGGGTGAGGGGTCGGCTCGGACCAGGGCGGCACGGCGCTCGCCAGTCGCACGGGGCTTGCGGTTGGATTCCCAGGTCAGCTACACCCAGCCACTCGCGACGCTGCTCCCGAATCTGCGACTAGGATGGGGTCGATGTCCGAGCGGACCTGGAACGTCTACCTCTCCGGGGAGATCCATTCCGATTGGCGCGAGCGGATCGAGGCCGGGGCGCGCGAGGCCGAGCTCCCCGTCTCCTTTTCGGCGCCGGTTACCGACCACGCGGCATCTGACGACGCCGGGGTCGGGACGCTGGGGGAGGAGAGCGAGTCCTTTTGGCGCGATCACATGGGTGCTGGCGTAAACGCGATCCGCACGCAGACGCTGATCCGCGACGCCGACATCGTTGTCGTTCGCTTCGGCGACAAATACCGTCAGTGGAACGCAGCCTTCGACGCCGGCTATGCCGCCGCGCTGGACAAGCCCTACGTCACCCTGCACGAGGCCGACTTCGATCACGCCCTGAAGGAGGTCGACCGCGCTGCGCAGGCGACGGCGCGCACCGCCGAGCAGGTCGTGGCCGTGTTGCGCTACGTGATCAGGGGCGAGTTGCCGTAACGGCGAAGGGCGGCAGTCCGCTGCCCGCACACGTGCTTCGCCAATCGGTTCGAGCTCGAGCATCCGCCCGTTGGGGGACCTGTTCGCCCTGCTCCTCGATCACAGCCGCCACGCGCAGCAATGGCGTCCGGGAGTTATGCGAACATGTGTTCGTGCGATGGGACGAGCAACGAGTCGAGAAGGAGGATTCGAGCAGGCTGTTCGGTCTGGCCGAGGATGCGGTGGTGCGGACATTCGACGCACCCGAGGCACTTGGCATTCGGTTTCATGAGGTCCGCGCAAAGTCGGCCCTGAACCGAGTGCCGGGTGGTCGCTACGGGTTCGAGTGGACGATCAATCCGTTCCGTGGCTGCACCCACGCCTGCCGATTATCGATACTGCTTCGCTCGCCGAACGCACCCCTACCTTGGCTTTGACGCGGGACGGGATTTCGAGCGGGAGATCGTCGTCAAGGTCAACGTGCCGGAGCTGCTGCGGGCGGAGCTGGCAAGGCCGAGCTGGAAGCGGGAGCTGGTGGCGCTGGGGACGAACACCGACCCCTACCAGTGGGTTGAGAGCCGCTACCGCTTCATGCCCGAGATCCTCGCGGCTCTGGAGGAGGCGCAGACGCCGGTCTCGGTGTTGACCAAGTCGCCGCTGGTGCTGCGCGACATCGAGATCTACGAGCGGATGGCGAAGCGCCTTCCCGTTTCGGTCAACCTCTCCGTCCCCACCCTGGACGAGAAGGTCTGGCGGGCAACCGAGCCGCACACCCCGAGCCCGGCGGCCCGGCTCGACGCGGTTGCCGAGCTGCGTCGCCGCGGGATCGACTCCGGTGTCCTCATCGCGCCTCTGATGCCGGGCATCAACGACGATCCCAAGCAGGTCCAGCCGATAGTCGATCGGGCCAGGGAGGCAGGCGCCACCTTCCTGGGCGGCGTCGCGCTCCATCTCCGCGACGAGGTGAAAGACGTCTTCTTTGCCTGGCTGGAAGCCAAACGCCCCGACCTGCTCCCCAAATACGAACAGCTATACGCCCGCGATCGCGCCTACATGCGACCGGAGCAACGCAAGAGGACCACGCGAGCCGTCCGCGGCTGGGGGCGGGGCCGAGCCGACGGAAGCCGGCGCGCGATGAGCCGCGACAAGCGGAGACGGCCGTCGCCGCTGCGCAATCGCCTTCCAGATCCCCCCGCCGCGCAAACCAGCCTGTTCTGATCTGGCGGGTCCCGCTCACCCTTCGTCGAGCTCCGCGAACGTGCACTCGCGCGGGTCTTTGTCGTCGCGGAAGCGATGGAATCGCGCCCCGTGCCGGATGCGTCCCGCGCTGGCGTGGTCGTAGCCGACCTCGATCACCAGCTCGGGACGCAGGGCGACCCACTCGAGGTCGCGCCCACCGGTCCAGCGGCTCGGCTCGGCGGTGCCCCGCTCACCGGACTCAAGCGGGGCAAGCAGTTTGCGCAGCCCGCGTTTGGTGGCGGCGCTGAAGCCCGAGATGTGGCCGACCGGGCGCAGCTCCTCGCCGTCGTAGAGACCCAGGATCAGCGAGCCGACCGTGCCCTCCTCCTTGCCCGGCCGCCATCCCATCACCACGCAGTCGATCGTCCTCTCGCGCTTGACCTTTGCCATCCCCCGTCGCTTGCCGGTCTGGTAGGGAGTGTCGAGCTGCTTGGCCATCGCCCCCTCGGTGCGCCGCAGCCACTGCTCGGCCTGGGCGGGGTCGGTCGTATGCGGCGCCAGCTCGATCTTCAGGCGCTTGGCCAGCGCCTCCAGCCGGGCGCGGCGCTCGGCGAGCGGGAGCTCGAGCAGCGCCTCGTCCCCCTCGGCCAGCAGGTCGAAGGCGACGTAGTCGGCTGGGATCTCCTTCGCGAGCAGCGCGATCCGCGACTCGGCCGGATGGATGCGGCTCTGCAGCGCGTCGAATTCGAGGTTGCCCTCGGAATCTCGGATCACGAGCTCGCCGTCGAGCACGTAGTGGCCGGGCTCGAAGTGCAGCTCCGGAAAGTAGCGGACGAGGGCTTTGCCGCCACGCGACTGGATGTAGGTGTCGGCACCGTCGACGAAAACGATCGCGCGGAAGCCGTCGAGCTTTGGCTCATATGCCCAGCCCTCGCCGCGCGGCAGTTCCTTGCGGGTCAGGGCAAGCTGCGGCTTCAGCGGGGGGGAGAGTGGCAGAGTCACCGTCTGTGGCGCGGGTCCGGGACCGGGATTGCCGAGAGCAGCTCCTGCGTGTAATCGTCGCTCGGATTCGAGCAGACCCGGTCCGCGGGCCCCTGCTCGACGATCTTGCCGTTGTGCATCACGGCGATCCGGTCAGAGACGTGGCGGACCACGCCGATGTCGTGCGCGACGAAGACGTAGGCAAGGTCCATTTCCCGCTGCAGGTTGCTCATCAGGTTGATGATTTGGGCCTGGATCGAGACGTCGAGCGCGGACACCGGCTCGTCGGCCAGGATCAGCTTCGGCCGGGTCGCCAGCGCGCGGGCGATCCCGATTCGCTGTCGCTGGCCGCCCGAGAACTCGTGCGGGTAGCGGTTGTAGTGCTCGGGCGAGAGGCCGACCCGGTCGAGCAGCTCCTGCACCTCGCGCTTCAGGTCCGCGCCGGAGGCGATCCCGTGAAGCCTCATCGGGGCACCGACGATCTGCACCACGCGCTGGCGGGGGTTGAGCGAGGAGAAGGGGTCCTGGAAGATCATCTGCATGTCGCGTCGCAGGGGGCGCATCTGGCGCTGGCCGAGCCCGACGAGCTGGCGGCCCTCGAAGCGAACCGAGCCGGAGGTCGGCTCGATCAGCTGCAGGACGGCTCGGCAGAGCGTTGACTTCCCCGAGCCCGACTCGCCCACGATCCCCAGGGTCTCGCCCTTCGCCACCGTGAAGCTGACGCCGTCCACCGCCTTCACGCGGCCGACCTCGCGGTCGAACAGCACACCGGCCTTGATCGGGAAGTGCTTGACGAGGTCGGTCACCTCGAGCAGCGGGGAGGTGGCGGTCAACTTGCTCGAGCCTCCGGTGCCCGCAGGCCGATCCGCCCATCCACCGTGCGGAGCTCGCGCTTCTGCTCGGCGCCGAGCCAGCAGCGGTCTCTGTGGTCTGGCGAGTCGGGCAGGCGGGACTCCAGCGCCGGAACCTTCAGACAGCGATCGAACGCATGCGGGCAGCGATCGCGGAAATGGCAGCCTCGCGGCGGCGCCAGCAGGGAGGGGGGCACGCCGGCGATCTGGGGCAGCTGGTCGTGGCGGTGCAGGTCGAGGCTCGGCAGCGAGCCGAGCAGGCCCCATGTGTAGGGGTGCCCTGGGTCGTAGAAGATCTGGTCGATGCTGCCCGCCTCGACGACCCGCCCCGCGTACATGACCAGCACCCGGTCGGCGTTCTCGGCGACCACCCCGAGGTCGTGGGTGATCAGGATCACCGCCATTCCCAGCCTGCTCTGCAGATCGTCGAGCAGGCTCAGAATCTGAGCCTGGGTGGTCACGTCGAGCGCGGTGGTCGGCTCGTCGGCGATCAACAGCTTCGGCTCGTTGGCCAGGGCCATCGCGATCATCGCGCGCTGGCGCATGCCGCCCGAGAACTCGTGCGGGTAGTCATCGACGCGCCGGCTCGGCTCGGGCACGCCGACCAGGCCGAGCAGCTCGATCGCCCTGGCTCGCGCGCTCGCCCGGGAGGTGTTCCGGTGGATGCGGATGGCCTCCACGATCTGATCGCCGATCCGGTAGAACGGGTGCAGCGAGCTGAGCGGATCCTGGAAGATCATCGCGATGTCGTTGCCGCGCACCTGTCGCAGGTCGTCGGCGCCCATCTGCAGCAGGTCGGTCCCCTCGTACATCACCCGCCCGGATATGGTCGTGTGCGGCCCACGCGTCAAGCCGAGGATCGTCATGTTCGCGACGCTCTTGCCGCAGCCCGACTCGCCGACGATGCCGAGCGTCTCGCCGCTCGCAATCTCGAAGGAAACCCGGTCGACGGCCTGGACCACACCGTCGTCGGTGTCGAAGTGAACGTGGAGGTCGGAGACTTCGAGCAGGCTCATCCGTAGCGCACCCGCGGGTCGAGGTAGGCGTAGGCGATGTCGACGATCAGGTTGAAGGTGATGATGAAGAAGGCGCCGAAGAGCACCACGCCCTGGATCACCGGCAGGTCGGCGCGTTCTATCGAGGTCGCCACGAGTCGGCCGACGCCGGGGATGTTGAAGACGGTCTCGGTGAGGATTGCGTTGCCGGCCAAGAGGGTTCCGATGTCGAGTCCCAGCAGGGTCACGATGGGCGTCACGGCGCTGCGCACTCCGTGGTGCATCACGACTCGGCGCTCGCTGAGGCCCTTGGCGCGGGCGGTGCGGATGTAGTCCTCGGACATCGTGTCGATCAGGCTCGAGCGCATGTAGCGGGCATAGATCGCCGCCGACGCCGCGGCGAGCACGATCCACGGCAGGATCAGGCTCTCGGCCTTGGCGAGAAAGGTGTCCGCTTCGATATAGCTGCCGATCCCCGGAAAGATCGGCAGCAGCTGGCCGACGTCGTCGGCGAACAGATAGAGGGAGACCAGGCCGAGCCAGAAGACCGGTGCGGAGATCAGGGCGAGTGTGGTGACCATGGTCGTCCGGTCGAGGAGCGAGCGGGGTCGCACGGCGGAGACGATGCCCACCGGGATCCCAATCGCGAGCCAGAGGATTGCTGCGCCCGCGACCAGGAAGGCGGTCGCCGGGAGCCGGTCGAAGATCAGCGTGGTGACCGGGAGGTTCGATTGGTAGCTGAAGCCGAGGTCGAAGTGGAGGACCAGGTTCTTCATGTAGAGCCAGTACTGCGTGTAGATCGGCTCGTCCAGGCCGAGGCTGTGCCGGATTCGTTCGATCTGTTCGGGCGTGGCGGCGCGACCCGCGCGCAGGGTCGCCGGATCGGCCGACGGGAAGGCGTAGAAGATGACGAAGATCACGGCGCTGCAGATGAAGAGCAGCGCGACTCCCCAGAGAACCCTGCGAGCTATGTAGCGGCGCATCGTGGCCGGCGATCGTCAAGGGCCGGCCCCGCCGCCCGCTTGGGGGCGGCGGGGCCTCTGATCGAGTGGATCAGCCCTTTGGCTATGGAGTCGTAAGCGACGTGAATGAGAGATCCGTGTCGCCGTTGAACGCGTTGACCACGTTGTTGACGTTCTTCGAGGAGATCGACGGGAAGTAATCCCAGATCCATGGGACCGCCGGTGCCTGCGCGGTCACCATCGTGTCGATTTCCCCCCATGCCTGTGCCCGCTTCGCGGGGTCGCTGATCAACTTGGCACGGTCCATCGCCGCGTTGATCTTCGGCACGTTCAGCTGCGGCCAGTTGCTGTTGTTGACCGGCTGGATCGCTTCCCCGTTGAAGGTCGGGTCGAGGATCGTCTGCGGGTCGTTGAAGTCCTTCAACCACCCGACGTTGGGACAGATCGCGACGTCGGCCTTCGGCACGTTGCAGAACCTTGTGTACATCGTGTCGTGGGTGACCGGTCGGAACGTGACGTTGAAGCCGAGCTTCTGGAGGGTGTCGAGCTCCACTTCAGCCGTCTTGCGGCCGACCCCGGTGTCGTCGGAGACCATCAGCAGGCTCTCCTTGCCGGTGTACTTGCCGCTCGGGTATCCGGCCTTCTTCATGTAGCTGGCGGCCAGCTTCGGGTTGCCGCCGGGATCGGCCAGGAAGTCGAAGCCGGTCCCCTTATAGCCGCCCGCCTGCTCGAAGCCGGGCATTTCGGGCGGGATGAAGTGGGTCGCGATCGGGCCCACCAGTTCTCCGCCGCGGGTCAGCCGCAGGGCTTCGCGATCCGAGGCCGCGAGCACCGCCTTGCGGACGTTGATGTTGTCGAACGGCGGCAGTGTGGTGTTGAGGGAGATGTAGCGATTGCCGCCCTGCGGCGCCAGCATCAGCTGGTTCCTGTACTTCTGCGACGCTTCCTTGAGCACCGGTGGGTCGGGCGGGAAGTCGCCGTTCACCTGCGATTCCCCGCTGAGGATCTTGCGCGATGCCGACGCCGTGTCGTTGAACCCCTCCTGAATGTCGATCGCGTCGAGATAGGCGGGGCGATAGTCGGTCGCGGGATCCCAGTTTGGATTGCGGACCAGCTTGATCTCCTTGCCCGGTGTGTACCCGGTCAGCTTGCCGGAGCTGTCGTTTTCGACCATGTAGGGCCCGGTCCCGACGAGATGCTGGCCGTAGGTCGAGGGACTTTCCTGATCGAACGGCTTGGCGTATTCCTCGGGCACCGGTGCGCCAACCGGCAGGGAGAGCGCCTGCAACGCGATTGCGGCGACCGGCTTGGTGAATTTCAGAACCAGTGTCCGGTCGTCGGGCGTCGTGATCCCCGGGATGTCCGGCGCTTCGGCGCCTTTGTCGCCGGCGGCTTCTTCGGCCGCGGCAAAGCCGGTCAAATCGCCCAGGTAGGGCGAGAGGTATCCCGTCGCCACACCCGGTAGAAGACCGCGCTCAATCGCGTACTTGAAGTCCTCGGCTTTGATTTCGCGGTTGACCGGAGGGCTGTACTTGATGCCCTTTTTGATCTTGAACGTGACCGTCTTGCCGCCGTCGGTGACCTTCGGTTCGCCTTCGGCGAGATCCGGCTGGGGCGTTTCGATCTCATCAGGGGGCCACGAGACCAGCGTGCGCTGGTTGGCGAAGTCCACCATGTAGGTGAACTGGTAATAGCCGGCACCCGGGTCGAGGTAGTCGACGTCGCCGGAGGCCAGAACCGTCAGGGTCCCGCCCTTCTTGGCATCGGCGGGAGCTTCATTGACCGGCGGGAACTGGTTCTGGGAGGCGCTTGTGCCTTCGCCCCCGCCCCCGCACGCCGCGAGGCCAATCGAGGCCATGACCACGGCCAGCAGGAGCGACGCGATTCTCAACGACTGGATTCCCATCGAGCTTCCTTTCTCTGGTCCAATTGCGGTGAACGTTTGCCTGATCGGCAAATGAGCCATCGAGATCAAGACCTCCGATGTTTGGGATTGAGGGCATCTTGCAGGGCGTCCCCGACGAGATTGAAGGCGAGGACCGTGAAGAGAAGCGCCAGGCCCGGGAACAGCATGTACCACCAGGCCGAGTCGAAGACCCCCGTGGCGTCGGCGATCATCTGCCCCCAGCTCGCCGTGGGGGGCTGCACGCCGACCCCCAGGAAGGAGAGGGCGGCCTCATAGAGGATCACCTGGGGGATCAGGATCGAGGCGTAGACGATGATCGGCGCTGCGAGGTTGGGGAGGATCTCGCGGAAGACGATGCGGCTGTTGGAGGCACCGGCGGCGCGCGCGGCTTCGACGAACTCCTTCTCGCGCAGCGAGAGGGTCTCGCCGCGGACGATTCTGGCGATGAACGTCCAACTGGTGACGGCGATGACGAAGATGACCACGCCGAGCCCGGGCTTCAACGTGCCCCCGAAGCAGCCGTTGCCGAACGAGCACGATGCCGCCAGCCCGGTTGCGAGGAGCAGATAGGGGATGGCAAGCAGGACATCCACCGAGCGGGAGACGACGGTGTCCACCCAACCGCGGCGGAAGCCGGCAATCAACCCGAGGGCGACGCCGATCAGCACCGAGATGCCGGTGGCGAGGAAGGCGACGACAAGGGAAACGCGCGCTCCGTAGATGGTGCGGCTGAGAACGTCGCGTCCCAGCTCGTCGACGCCGAACCAGTGGCTCGAGCTCGGCCCGGTGGCAGTCCCGAACGAATCGAGGGCCGACCTGTCGAGCACGTTCGGGCCTGGGGCGCCGATCAGCGTGACGATGAGCGGCGCGACGATCGCCGTCAGCGTCAGCAGGACGAGGAACACGAGGGCCGCGAGGGCCAGCTTGTCCTCTCGGAATCGTCGCCAGAAGAGTCGCCCCGCTGAGTGCGTGCCCGGTGTGGCCTCGGGCAGCGCCGGCCCCTGGAAGGGTGCGACCGCATCTGTGGTGCCCCCGTTGCTCAAGCCTCGCCCATGCCTTTCGGGTCGCCGGGTGGGTTACGGAGCTTTCTCATTACCCCATATTCGCCACCCGGCATGCAACTCCACCATGACTTCGTCGTCGCCGGCCGGATCGGCATGGCCCTCGTCCCCCGACCACACACCTCGCAGAAGGGGGGCGGCAACGGCCGCTATGGCGACGATCCCGCAGCCGGCGACTGCGAGGGTCAGTCGCGGGTTGCCGAGCGTCGCGATGACGCCCCCCGCCATGAACCCAATCCCCGGCGTGGCCGCCCCCAGAGACTCCAGCACGCTTATCACCCGTGCCTGCATGCTCTGCGCGGTCAACTCCTGCACCGCGCTGACCATCACCACCCATTGCACCCCGTTGCCGATGCCGCCCACCATTGCTGTCACGCAGGCGACGGCCAGCGTGGGCGCCACCGCCATCCCGAGGTAGCCCGCCGCCACCGTCAGCGTGCTGAAGAAGAGCAGGTACTGGAGGCGGGCTCTCCGCAGGGCGGCGAACACCAGGCTGCCCAGGACCATGCCGACCCCCCAGCTGGCCAGCAGCAGTCCGTAGCCCGAGTCGCCCGCGCCGAGGGTCTCCTTGGCAAAGATCACCTCCACGGGGAGGACCGCGGCGAAGAAGACGAACGCGATCCCCTCCGCGGTCAGCAGCCTGCGCAGTGCGACGTTCTTCTTGATGTAGGCACCCCCGGCGCGCAGGCGTTCCCAGATGCGTCCCTGGTCGGGAGTTGCCTGGGCCAGCGGGCCAGCGGTCAGCAGGATCCAGGCGATCGCGTAGAACGAGACGGCGTCCAGCAGGAGCGCGGTCTGCACGCCGAACCCCGCGACCACCAGGCCGGCTATTGCGGGGCCGGCGGCGGCCGCTCCGGTGAAGGCGAAGTTGAGGATCGCGTTGCCGGCCCGCAGTTCGCCGGAGGGCTCGAGCATCGCCGCGGCGACGGCGCGGGTGAGGCTGCGCCCGGTGAGCGCCAGCGCCCCGTCGACCGCCGCCAGGGCGAAGACCGCGGCGAGCGAGAAGTGCGCTGAGAGGAGCGCCAAGCCCCCAAAGGCGGCGGCCTCGCCGGCGTAGATAACGGGCAGCACGAGGCGGGGAGGCGGTTGCTCGGCTCGCGCGACCAGGACCGGCGCCAGGACCGCCGGCAGGAAGCTCGTGCCGAGGAACAGGACAGCGGTTGCCAGAGCGCTGCCCGTGCGGTCGTAGACGAGGACCGAGAGGGCCACGATCCCCATCCAGTCACCCAGCTCGTTGACCGCGTAGGAGGTTGCAAGTCGCCGGAAGGTCGGCCTGCGGAGGGGGTCCAGCATGTCCGCGCTAGGCATGGCTGACCGCAGGTTCTACGTAGTTCTGCACATGGGTTCCTAGTAGTTGTGCACAAGATTTCCTGCAGATGCACAACTTTTCGCCAAGCTGTGCTACAAATCTTCCAAGTTCATTGAGCAGTTTCAGGAAGTAGTGCACGAGTTTTTAGGGCTTCAACGGAAAGGAACAGCATGGGCTGGCGCAACTAGATCTTCTTCTGAGAAAGCAAACGCTCGTTGCGAGTATCGCTTTCTTTCTTCGAGGGGCGTCTCCACAGGGGACGCCTTTCGTGCGTCTGGGGTCCGACTAGGCCCCATTTCCGCAAATTGCAAAGTCTTGGCCACTTGATCTAGACGGGTTGCTGAGCCTTTGCTGACCGTCTACCGTGTTTGCAGCAACGAGCGTGTGCCGTAAGGGCCCAGTCGCCCAGGCGCAGGGAAGCGTCTTCCGTGCTGGAAGTCTCCCTGGGCTTGCAGACAGGCCGACCGGCCGGAAGACGATGCCAGCAGAGCGACCGACACCGCTGATCATCACCGTCCAAGTCCTGCTGTTGTGCGGGGTCGCGGTTGTCGCCGGTTTGACCGCCTCGAGCGCGGATTGGGATTTCGCCCTGTTTGGCATCCTGCTGGGATTTACCGTCTTCAGCGATCTGACCGCGATCGAAACGAAGTCGAAGCTGAAGACCTCTGGCAGCTTCCTCGCCCTCGTCCTCGCGATGGTTCTTCTCGGCGGTCCGCCGGCCGCCCTGCTCGGCGTCCTGACGATCCTTGCCGGCTGGGCGCGCTGGCGCGATGCACCGCACTACCTTCTCAACAACCTGCTCACCTACGCAACCTTTCCGCTGGTCGGTGGCGTCTTCTTCCACGCGGTGACCAATGCCGGCGGGGTGACGGCAGCCGATGCATCGTTCTACACGCTTGTCTTCGCCACGTTCCTGGTGGCCCTGGCACTGAACTTCACGATGACTGGCTCATATCGGTGCTATGTAGAGCGCGACGCCTTCCTCCCGAAAGTGCGTGGAGTGCTCGTCCCGGTGCTGCCCTCGGAGCTTGCGGCGGCGATGATGGCTTGCGGCGTCGCCTTCATCTACCACGAGGTTGGCCTGGCGGCCGTTGCCCTGTTCGGCATCGTGCTGATCACCTTCCAGTACCTGCTCGGCGCGTTGCTCCTCTCCCAGGAGCGAGCCGGAGAGCTCGAGGTGCGTACCAAGCAGCTGGCCAGCTTCCAGGTCGGGATTCTGAGCGCCCTGCTGCGCACCCTTGACCTGCGAGACCAGATGACCGCCCGCCACAGCGCCGCCGTCGCCCGCTACTCGCGCGCGATCGCGCAGCGGGCCGGATACTCGCGGCAGGAGGAGGAGCTGGTGCACATCGCGGCGCTCCTGCACGACATCGGCAAGTTCATCCTCCCCGATCGGATCCTCAAGGCGAACGTTCCGCTCACCGAGGAGGACTGGATGCTGATTCGGCGCCACCCACAGCAGGGGGCCCGGGTCGTCTCCTCTCTCGACGCGTACGGGCCGGTCGCCGAGATCATCCTCGCTCACCACGAGCGGATCGACGGCACCGGTTATCCGCGCGGGCTCGAAGCCGAGGAGATCCCCGAGTTGGCGCGGATCATCTCCGTGGCGGACACCTACGACGTGATGACCGCTCGCGACTCCTACCGCAAGCCGATGTCGAACTACGATGCGATCCAGGAGCTGCGCCGGGTCGCCGGTACGCAGCTCGACGCCCGCTTCGTCGACATCTTCATCGAGCTGCTCGAAGGCAGGGACGTCAGCTTCGAGCATGACGCGGCGGTCGACTTCGAGAAGGAGCTGGCGCTCGAGGCGCGGATTGCCGAGACGGCAAGCCCCGTCGTCCACCTGGGGCGCTTCCAGGCTCCTGGTGTCAGCGTCGGGTAGACGGCTCCTCCTCCACTTCGGGTAGACGGCTCCCCCTCCACTTCGGGTAGACGGCTCCTCCTCCACTTCGGGTAGACGGCTCCCCCTCCACTTTGCGCACGAGCGCCGTCCGCCGACGACGGGTCGGATACGGTTCGCCCTCGATGCGCGCGGTCACATTTCAGGCCCCCGGTGAGGTCAGGCTCGAAGAGAAGCCAGACCCCGAGATCATCGCCACCGACGAGGCGGTGGTGCGGGTCGAAGCAAGCGGGATCTGCGGTTCGGACCTCCACATCTACCACGGGCGCGTGCCGGTTGAGCCCGGCTTCACGATCGGGCACGAGTTCGTCGGCACCGTGCTGGCGATTGGGCCGGCGGTGGAGCGGGTCGCGGTTGGCGACCGCGTTCTGGGCTGCTTCCACGTCGCCTGCGCGACCTGCACCGCCTGTCTGCGCGGCGACTACCATCGCTGCGAGCGCGGCCGCACCTTCGGCCACGGCTCCAAGTTGGGCGATCTGCAGGGTGCGCAGGCCGAGCAGTTGCTCGTGCCCCGCGCCAATCTCACCCTGCGGAGGGTTCCCGACGGCATGTCTGACGACGTTGCGCTGTTCGCCGGGGACGTGATGGGAACCGGGTACCACGCGGTCGCCCATGCGGGAGTCCAGGCGGGCGACAGCGTGGCCGTGCTGGGACTTGGCCCGGTCGGACTCTGCGCGGTCCAGGCGGCGCTGGCAGCCGGCGCCGCACGTGTCTTCGCAATCGATTCGGTGGAGCAGCGGCTGGGAATGGCAACGCAGTTCGGTGCGGTCGCCATCCATCTCACCGAGGAGGACCCCAAGCGGGCGGTCCGGACCGCGACGGATGGTCGTGGGGTTGACGTTGTCGTCGACGCGGTCGGGGACCCGGCGCCGCTGGCGATGGCGATCAGCCTGGCCCGCGATGCCGGCACGGTGTCCGGGATCGGAGCCTACGCGGGTCGAGGTGAGGTCCCGCTCGGGCTTGCCTGGCTCAAGGGGCTGACGCTGCGCCTCGGCCTCGCCAACGTGATCGCTCATGTGGACCGCGTGCTGGGACTGATCGAGGCGGGCCGGCTCGACCCCTCGCCGCTGGTCACGCACCACATGAAGCTCGAGGAAGCGGCCGATGCCTACGCGATCTACGACCGGCGCGAGGCGCTGAAGATCGTTCTGACGCCCTGAGCCGCTGAAGATCGTTCTGACGCCCTGAGCCCCGTTTTTGGACGGCGCCGTGGGCGCAGCGCGCTACCCTCAGTGTGGTGTCTAAGCACGGAGTTGCCATGAGCCTTCTGGCCGACGCCGAGATCGACTCCCGGCTGGCCGAACACCCTGGATGGGAGCGGTCGGGCGATGCGATTGCCAAGACGTTCGGCTGCGGCGACTTCGTCGGGTCGGTGCGCTTCGTCGAGAGCCTCGTCAACCCGGCCGAGGCGATGAACCACCATCCCGACCTGCAGGTTTCCTGGGACAGGGTCACGGTTTCGATCTCGACCCATTCGCAGGGTGGCGTCACGGCAGCCGACTTCGAGCTCGCTGCGAAGATCGACGCCCTGGCCTGAGCCGGTCGCCGCTACCGTTGATGGGTGGCGGAGAAGCTGACAGTTGACGAGAAGCTCGCGATCCCGCTCGCTGAGATTGAGCTGCGCGCCAGTCGCTCCTCGGGGCCAGGCGGGCAGCACGCGAACGTGACCGCGTCGCGCGTCGAAGCCGTCTTCGACGTGCGGGCGTCGAGCGCCCTCAGCGAGTCGCAGCGAGCGCGCCTGTTGCAGCGCGCCGGGCCGGTGGTCACCGCCGTCGCCCAGGAGGCGCGTGGCCAGGCGCGCAACCGGGAGCTGGCCCTGGGGCGGCTGGCGGAGAAGCTCGCCGCCGCTCTGCTGGTGCCGCGACGCCGCCGCCCAACCAAGCCAAGCCGCGCTGCTCGGGAACGACGCCTGGAGGAGAAGCGTCGCATGGCCGCGCGCAAGCGAGCCCGCCGCCCCCCAGGCGAGGACGACTGAAGCGCCGGGGACAGTGACGCACCATGGCGGCTCGCCACGCCCGGCTACCCATCGGTATTAGGGTGCCCTTACTCACGCGGCCCGACACGTTCAAGTGGCTGCTCGCCGGCCGTCTCGGGACCAGCGACAGGATCTACGGCTACGTCGGTCCGCGCTCGATGGAGCTGGCGCAGACGTATCACCACCTGACCACCGGGCGGTACCTCGCCTACACCGGCCCGAAGGCGCTCTCGCGGGGACGGGCGATGTTGCTGCTCGCGCCGTTCGACAGGCAGCTTCGCAAGATTGCCCGGCGCTATGCGCGGGCCGTTGGACGCGATCCGGGCATCGCCTCCGACAAGCTGCGCTTCCAGTCGGTGATGGTCATCCAGCCGGCCGACGTCTATGAGGACGGCAGGCAGAACATGTGCGACGGGTGCCCGGACATCACAGTATGGAACGGCCGTCTGATCTGGTCGTGCAGGCTCGAGGGGCCGGAGAAGTTCGGCGACTTCGTGCAGATGATCCCGAAGGGCAAGAAGGCGAAGGGACGAGGCGGGGGAGGGCGCAAGGGGTCCCGGACCGCATAACCGCAATCGGCCGCCATTTGGCGACCGATTGCGTCCTCATGTGTGTCCGTCGTGCCTGAGGATCAGGCAACCGTGACGTGTCCTTTCATGAAGCCGTAGTGGGCCATCGCCCAGGGGTCGCAGGGAATGGCGCAGAGCCATTCGTAGCTGCCGGCCTTGTCGGGTGCCGTGAAGGTGAACGTGGTCTTGCTTGGCTTGTCCTCTGTTCCGGACGCGATCTTCGCGTTGGTGCCCAGTCCCGGCGAGGTGAAGCTGTGCGGCATGTCGTCGTAGTTGTAGACGGTGACCTGCACGGTGGCGCCGGCCTTGACTGAGAAATCAGCCGGCAGGAAGGCGTCGTGCCACTGCCCGTCAGAGCCCTTCTTGCCCTTCTCCTCGTCTGACTTGATGACGAGTTTCACGGTTTCGGGCGCGGGAGCCGATTCGGCGGTTGCCGCGGCCGCTTCGCCGCTGTCGTTGCTGCTGCTGCCGCAGGCACTCAGCCCGATCGCGATGATCGCGAAGACGCCGAGGCTAAGGAGCGCCAGCAACCGGGCGTTTCCAAAGCGGTTCTTGCTTAGTGGGTTGCTCATAGGGAACTTCCTCCAATCTTCATGAAATGACACCTGAAATTGTCTGCCTGCAGCCGGGTCTCCACAACGCCAGGACCAGGGGTTTTCCGGTGTCCGAATGGACAGTCTTTGAGCCTCCCGCAGGGGAGAGGGCGTCCCCCCATATCTGGGGGGACGGGCCTGTGCCGATCGATAGAGGAGCGAGGGGACGAGCGGATGTCGATGGGCCGCCGGCCCCGGCAATCAGGGCTCGGGCGAGGTGACCTCGACCAAGCCCGAGCGCAACGCGTAGGCGACCGCCTCGGCGCGATTGCGCAGATGGAGCTTGGACAGGATGTTCTTCATGTGGAAGTTGACCGTGCTCTCGGCGATGAACAGCGCCTCAGCGATCTCCCGATTGGTCTTGCCCTCGGTGACCAGCTGCAGGACTTCCTGCTCGCGGTCGGTCAGCGTGTCGCGATCGCCCTCGGTGACGCCGCCGCGCGAGACGCGGGCGAACTCGTCCAGGATCTTGGTGGCCAGGCCCTGCGAGAGCGGCGCCTCGCCCTCGGCGATCCCGTCGAGGATGCGCTCGAACTCGTCGTTTGACATGTCCTTCAGCAGGTAGCCCTCCGCGCCGCTCTTGACCGCCTCGAAGAGGTCCGCGTCGTCCTGGGAGACGGTGACGATGACGATCTTCGTCTCCGGCATCTCCGCCTTGATCAGCCGCGTTGCCTCCAGGCCGCCGCAGCGCGGCATCGTGATGTCCATCAGCACCAGGTCCGGGTGCAGCTCACGGGTGCGTTCCAATGCCTCGATCCCGTTGCCCGCCTCACCCACGACCTCGTGCCCAGCGGCTTGCAACAGACTCGCAATGCCGGCCCTGAAGAGCGCATGGTCGTCGGCCAGCAGAACCCTCACCGCGCCACACCGTTCGACTGGGGGAGTGGGACGCGGACACGCACCTGGGTTCCCCGCTCCGGACTGGCCTGGATGTCGAAGTCGCCGCCGACCGCCTCGGCACGCTCTCGCATCGTCTGCAGCCCGAAGTGCGGCCAGCCCGTCCGCGCCCGCCTCTCCGGCATGAACCCGCGGCCGTCATCCTCGACGGATACGACCAGCCCGGTGTCCTCGGTGGAGAACCTGACGGTGGCATTGTCCGCCTCGGCGTGCTTGCGAACGTTGTTGAGCGCCTCCTGCACGATCCACATCAACTGGATCTCCGTGGCCGGCGACAGCCGCGGCAACTCCCCGTCTTCGATCACCTCCAGCGTCGCGGGAACACCCGGCATCTCGCGGTAGTTGCGGAGGTGCTTGCGGACCGCGTCGGAGAGGCGGTCGCTGCCCACCGGCGGCGTTCTGAGGTTGAAGATCCCTTCCCTGACGTCGGCGTAGACGCGCTTTGCGGCCTCCTCCATTGCCTCCAGCTGCACGACCGCCTCGTTGGTCCGGTTGGAGGCAACCAGCTTCCGCACCGCCAGGGTCTGCGTGTTGATGTAGCCGAGGACCTGAGCGAGACCGTCGTGGAGCTCGTGCGCGATGCGCTCGCGCTCCTCCAGCACCGCCGCGTCGAGGACCCTTTCGTGCAGGCGGGAGCTCTCGATTGCCGCGGCGAGGCGCTCGGCGATGCCCTCGAGGAGTCCCAGTTCGGCTTCGTCCTGCATCGCCTCGGAATCGATCGCGGCCACGCAAAGCACGCCGTACGTTTCACCGCGGTGACGGATCGGAAGCGCGCAGAAGCTCTCGAACCCCTGGCGCTGGACTGCTGGTCGAACGAAGCGCGACTCGGCTGACAGGTCACGGACGACGATTGGCAACCCCTTTTCGCCGACCAGGCCCGGTAGACCTTCGCCGAGCCGCAGGCGCACCTTTTCCCGGAAAGCCTCGGGTGCCGCGCCCCTGTGGTGCGCGAGCTCAAGGTCGCCCCCCTCGTTGAGCAGCCAGACCTCTGCCGCGTCGACAGACGTGATGTCGAGGATCGCGGCAAGGCTCTTGTCGAGCAACTCGTCGAGGTCGAGCGAAGAACCTGCCTCACGGCCGACTGCCACCAGGGCCGCGAGCATCGCGTTTCTTTCCAGGACGCGCCGCTCCAGCCGCTCGACGATCCCGAACACGACGAACGAGAACGCCGCAGTGAGGATCACCAGCAGAGCAAGCATGTAGAACAGCCGCGGGAAGTCGTGGTAGCTGTGCAGGGCGGTGTGCAGCAGGTAGTTGAGGCCGGCGATGAAGACGACCGGCAAGACGATCGCCAGCCACTTGAGCAGCCGGAATCCACTTGGCGACGTCTGCCCGCCGCCGCTGGTCTGGCCAAACCCGATGCGGTCGGCCTCGCGCGCCAGGGCGTCGATTCGGTCGGGCGACGGCGAGTCAGCCAGCTCGAGTCGAGGTCGATCCGTGCGGGTCACCGAACTCATCTCAGACACCACATCTACCCCCCGAAAACGCAGAAGGCCGCGCTGACCCGGCTTGGTCGAGGCGGTGAGCTCGCAGAGCTGGACGACGTAGCCGAACTCGGTCGAGTTGCCCTGCTTGCCCTTTCGGATCGGCCGCGCGTCGGGGTCTGAGAGCGAGACGAGCCGGTCGGAGATCGGCTCGCCGGCGATGCGCTTGGCGATCTGCTCGCTGACCTTCTCGCAGCGCTCCGCCAGCTCGGTGAGCCGCCGCGCGGCGCTGAGCTTGGCCTGGGCGCCACGGCCGCGCGCCCGCCCCTTGACCGCAGCGGCCAGCCTGCGGGCTTCGCCGACCGAGCGGCGCAAAAGCTCGCCGCACTCCCCGGTCAGGCGCAGGACCTCGGCCTTGCGCTCGCCCGAGCGGCGGGCGAGGGTTCGCGACATCGCCCGCAGCCGCTTGCCCAGCGCGCGGGAGCGGTCGCGCACCGCCTTGGTCTCCTTGCCGGCCAGCGAGAGCATCTTGCGCGCCTCGCGTGCCAGCGCCTTGACCCCGTCGGCGGCCAGGCCGGAGTCGGTCGGGTAGCGCACGTCGGCCTCGACCACGGTGGAGTCGATTCGTGCCGCCCGCGCGCGGAAGCGCCGCTCCCTTTGCGCCTTTGCGATCAGCGCCCGGGTCAGCTCCGCGACTGTCTCCGCCCCCAGGCGCCGGGTCAGCTTGCGGACCGTCGACTCGCAGGGCACCCGCTCGTGCAGGGGGATCAGGCAGAAGCGGCGCAGGTGGATCGAGTCGGAGACCTCCTTGACCAGAGTCTCGTAGCCCCAGCCGGTGCGCTGCTTGAGCACCATCAGGCGCACGTAGGTCTCCATCGCGATCGTCGGCCGTCCTTCGCTCAGCATGGCCCGCCCGGTCTCGCTCGCTTCCTCCTCCCAATGCGTCGCGATCGGCCGCAGCAGCTCGGGATCGCCGAGCAGCGCGTCGATCTTCCCCAGGTCCTCCGGCAACTCTTTGGCCTCGATCGGCAGCACCTCGTCCCACAGCGTCTCGGCCTGCGGCGCTCGCAGGGTCAGCATAGATACCTCCTCGATCTTGAAACATGCCCATTACCAGGGCATTCTCGAGATCAGGCCGGACGGATCAGGCTTGGGAGCGGCTACTTTTTCCGGGGCAAGTATCTAGTATCGCGCCTCGCCACGCCCGGTCTTTGCCGTGGGGACTGGACGGCTGAGTCGATGATGGGCGCGGCTGGGCTCGAACCAGCGACCTCTTCGCGGCCACCTGACGCGGGGTTCGTGGTGGAGGCCGCAGCACTTCTTGATGGCCACGAGTCTAGATCCGATCGGAGTTCTCTACTCGCTGGGCCAGGCTTTGAAGGCAAGGAACAATTTGGCGCCGGATTGCATCTCCTAGTTCGGAGATTGCAATCGCCTGGGCAGCCGAACCACAATGAATCTCCTTTGCGCCTTTCCACAAAATGAGCCAGTCCCCGTCGATACAAAGGACATATGCGGCCCCGAATCGCGCCGTTTCGTCATTGAAGAGCTGAAGTCCGGCTATACAAACCAGTTGAAGTGATCTTGGGCCGGGAATCCCCAGCATTGCGGACCATTCGTTGCGATGCATCTCTCTCCGTCTCACCATCGGCGGAGAAAAGAAGGGAGTCGGAATATCGCTACGGGTGCCCCATCCAGCGTTCCCCCCCTCGATCTCTTGGAATCGCTCCATAACCTCGCGCAGGGCCCCCTCTCGCAGCTCCTCGAACCCGGCGTTTGCGGCACGGTTCAGATGGCCCTGGCGCTCTTCTGCCCGCAACGCCGGCTGAACGGCCGCGCCTAGCCTCGTCGTTAGAAACTATCCACAAACCCCCTTGCCCCACCCGAGCCGGTGTAGCCGCCGCGACCACAACAGCGCGCAGGCGAGCTGGATCAGGCCGAGGTAGTTCTCGGCCTTCTTGTCGTAGCGGATCAGCAGCGCCCGGCACTTCTGCAACCAGGCGATCGTCCGCTCGACCACCCAACGGCGGGCCGGGCGCCGCTTCAGCCCGAGCTCGTCGAGCTTCTCCTCGCCGATCCGACGGATGTGGGAGACGTAGCCCGCCTCCCCGCAGACGCGATCGCCGGTCTTGTTGTCGTAGGCCTTGTCGAGGCAGAGATGCTGGACGACCTCCTTGGGGTCGGGGCGCTCGATCACGACCGCTTCGATTGTCTCCTCGAGCAGCTTGTGGTCGTTGACGTTGGCGCCAGCGACCACCAACCCCAGCGGTCCGCCCTCCTGCTCGACCAGCAGGTGCTTCTTGGTCCCCATCTTGGCTCTGTCGGTGGGATTGGGGCCTCGCTTGTCGCCCTCGAAGCGCGACTTGCCCATCACCCCGTCGGCGGCCTGCCACTCCCAGGAGACCCCACCGAGCTGCTCGCACTCGGAGACCAGGCAGGCCCAGATCTCCTCAAGGACGCCGTCACGGACGAAGGCCTGAAACCACTTGTGGACGGTCGAGTCGGGCCCGTAGCGCTCGGGCATTTGGTTCCACTGGCAGCCGGTGCGCATGCGGAAGACGATCCCGTCGAGCATCAGCCGCAGGTCGGCGCGAGGCCGGCCGGTGGCGGCCGGGGGGTAGCGGTGCTCAAGGATCGGCTCGACCCGTCCCCAGAGCTCGTCCGGCAGGGACCAGATCGTGGGCAGGGGCTCAGCGGTAGTCTCGGCAGCTGGCAAGGCACTCTCCTTTCGCGAGGGTTGTGCCTTGCCTTTTCAGGCCAGCTCTACATAACTCCTGCCGTGGTCAGCGAGTTTGTGGATAGTTTCTTAGTTCCTTTACATCGGGCAGAGCTGATCGTTTTGACTTGCCAATGCCAAGCCACGAGCGCAACTCACCTGCAAATTCACTAAGGACGACTCGATCGGCAGGCATCGTGCGTGTTGCTCGTTCCAGTAGAAGGTCGAGAGGTGGGGCAAGTGTTCCCCGGTGAGGTTGCTGGCAAGGCTGT
Source organism: uncultured Solirubrobacterales bacterium (assembly GCA_963747765.1). GTDB lineage: Bacteria > Actinomycetota > Thermoleophilia > Solirubrobacterales > 70-9 > VRUE01. The sequence continues at coordinate 149,160 of CAVVGH010000002.1, forward strand.
AAGCAGCATCATCAACGCGATGAGTCCCTGGCAGTGGGAGTTCGCGATCGACGGCAAGAACCCAAAAAGTCTTCGCGAGGGCGTACACGTTGGCGGGCTCGGCTGCGGCCTCATCGGCGGCGTCTCGCATCTCCGGAGCCATGAAGTCAATAGGGCCTAGTCTTCGACCGGAGCGAGTCATCGGATCCTTATCCGGGTAGGTGATCAGGCCAAAATCACCCACAAGAAATCGCCCTTCTAGCTCATAGAGATTCTCCGGCTTTATGTCCCGATGGCCGATTCCGTCAGCTGCCAGGGCGGCTAGCGTTTCAGCGATTTCAGCGATTGCCCGCACAACTGCGCTCACTGGCGGCGAATCTCCGAGTGATGTCCTGAGCGCCTTGGCAACCGGCATGACCAGCCACGGTGGGTCGCTATCGGCATTCGAAAGATGGGCATCTAGGATCGGCAGGACGCCGGGATGAGGATCTGGACGTTGAAGAAATTTGATCTCGTCCTTGAATCGAGCCAGGCGGTCACGACTCTGGCGGTCTGATCGGAGCACCTTGATGGCGGCAGTCCGTCCCTCGCCGTTCTCGACGTTCCAGACCTCGGCGTTACCCCCGCGTCCGAGGCGGCTGGTGAGCTTCCAGGGACCAAGGTTGTCGCCCGCTTTCATGCGATGACATTGTGCAGTCTCTGAGCCACCGTGTATTGGAAGCAAGTCTTCAAGCGAAGGCTTCGCCCCGGCGCGGAGGTGGGCGAGGGTCTCAACGCAGCCGGAGGGCCGATTTGGCGGGCCAAATGGCATCGGGGGCGTCTGATTGCATTCTCTAAATGCGCGTAGAGTTGTCCGGCACACGTTCTTGCTCGATGAACTGCCCATTGACTACTGGCCTGATTTCGGTAGCCTGGAGACATACAAATCGTGCGGGCCGCAAGGCCAGCACTTGGGCGGCCCGTAGCTGGTCGCCCGTCCTCCAAGGCCGCCATAGAGCGGCCTTGGCTATTTCAGGGGCCTGAAATGCGGCTCTGTTACGTGGATGAGTCGGGCACGGCCGAGATGTTGGTTGAAGCCGACCCTAACCAGCAGCCCGTCATCGTCATCGCGGGGGTATCCCTGCCCGAGTGCGATCTCACCGCGATTACCCATGACTGGATCGCCCTCAAGAAGCGGTTCGACCCAGTTTTGGCAAAGACCGGGCACGGGTGGCTCGACGCGATCCTTCACGAAGTGAAGGGCGCCAACCTCCGCAAGGGGTTCCGCGCCAAAGCTTCAAGGCGGCAGCGGAAGCGGGCAATCGGGGTGATTGACGGCACCCTGAAGCTGCTAGAGAAGTACGACGCGAAGATCCTCGGGCGCGTCTGGATGAAGCGCCTGGACACCGAGAACGACGACATGGGCATCCACGCAAGCAGCTTGCAGTTCATCTGCCGGGGATTTGATGCCAGCTTGCCCAAGGACGAGCGGGGCATGGTGGTCGTTGACAGTCAGACCTACCAGCACAACCACCGCTTGGCCCACTCCATCTTCACCCAGCGGTTTGGCAAGCACCCGAAACACTCGGGGCTGGTCGATATGCCGGTATTCGGTCACAGCGACAACCACGCTGGACTCCAGATCGCAGATCTGCTCTGCTCAGCGATCTTGGCGCCCACCGCCAGCGCGGTCTACGCGGGCAGATACGAGAAGTGGAACACTCATTGCCAGTCCGGCTACTTGGACATTCGGGAACGCTTCGGCGGCCGCCTTGATGCTCTGACGTACCAATGGAAGCATCCCAAGACGGGCAAGACTTGTCCGAGCGTGATCGTCAATGATCCGATCAGCAAGCGGGGCGCCCGCCTCATGTGGGGTCCAGCCTCGGCCAGCAAGCCGGTCAAGCGGAGCAGGAGATCAGACGGTCGGCGGCGTCGCGGTCGGGCACAAAAAAAGGGCGACCGCTGAACTCATTGGTGCCCTGCTGGCGCCCCGTCCCCAGAACCCGCATGGACAAGCGGAAAGGTAGATTTCTAGGTGCAAGCGAGTCGCTTGTTCTGGCGATTCGAGCTGTAG
>CAVVGH010000003.1:0-77569 GCA_963747765.1 uncultured Solirubrobacterales bacterium
GTCGACCTCGTCCACGTCGTCGGGTACGCCATGCAGGACGTGGATCTGATCGAAGCGCGCCTCCGCCTGCTGGCCGGCGCCCTCTCCGTGGAAGCGATCGACGATGCTCCTCCCCAGGGACCGCTTCGCCTCGTTCGGCGCCCCGGATGGCTGATCGGCGCCCAGCAGAAGCCTGTAGTACTCGGGCATCGCCTCGTCGGGAATGCTCATCAGCTTGCCGAACATCTCCTCCGGCGAGTCGGCCACGCCGACGTAGTTGCCGAGCGACTTGCTCATCTTCTGCACGCCATCGGTCCCGACCAGGATCGGCATCGTCATGATCGATTGAGGTTTCCGACCGTAGGCGGACTGCACGTCGCGCGCGAAGAGCAGGTTGAACTTCTGGTCGGTCCCGCCCAGCTCCACGTCGGCCTCGACCGCCACCGAGTCATAGCCCTGCAGGAGCGGATAGAGGAGCTCGACGGCCGCGATCGGCGCGTTGGCGGCCATCCGCCTCTGGAAGTCGTCGCGCTCCAGCAGGCGGGCCACCGTGGTGTGGGCAAGCAACCCCAGCAGTGCCTCCGGCTCCATCCGCAGCCACTCGCTGTTGAAGCGGACCTCGGTGCGATCGCGGTCGAGGAGCTTGAAGGCCTGCTCCTGATAGGTCGCCGCGTTTGCCTCGATCTCCTCGGCCGACGGCACCGGCCGCTGCACCGAGCGGCCGCTTGGGTCGCCGACTCGAGCGGTGAAATCGCCGATGATCAGCACAACGGCGTGACCCGCCTCCTGGAACTCGCGCAGCTTCTCCAGCACCACCGTGTGGCCCAGGTGTATGTCGGCCGTGGTTGGGTCGATCCCGAGCTTGACACGCAGCGGGCGCCGCTCGGCGAGCTGCTCGAGGAGCATCCCCTTGGGGAGCGCGTCCACCGCGTTGCGTGTCAGCTCCGAACTCATCGACGCCCCCACCTCTCCCGTCGAGTGAGGGCCAAAGAATGGGAGCTTGCTCGGCTGCCGGTCAAGGGCGGAATGCTAGACTGCCGCCTCTTTCCCGGCGGGCCGTGCCCCGCCGGACGCTCGAAATCGATGGCGCCCTTGGGAACAAAGCCCCGCCGGACGGGCGGCGCAGTCCCGCCGTCGGTACCGGCAATCCCCGACGGGCGGCGTTCTAAGCCTCGGCTCAAGAAGCTGCGCATCCTCTTTGTCCTGCTCGGTCTCGGTGTCCTGGCCCTGGTCTCGATGGTCTTCGGCATGATGATGGCGGTCTCCCAGGACCTTCCGGCCATCTACAACTTCGCCCAATACAAGGCCGCCAAGAACAGTGAGCTCTTTGACTCCTCGGGCGAACCGCTCGGCACGTTGACGAGCAACCAAAACAAGATCCTGCTCAACTCCGGGCAGATCTCCCCCAACGCGAAGAACGCCGTGGTCGCGATCGAGGATGCGCGCTTCTACGAGCACAGCGGAATCGATTTTGAGGGAATCGGGCGAGCTCTCGTCAAGGACATCCTCAGCCAGAGCGCCGCGCAGGGGGCCTCGACGATCACCGAGCAGTTCGTCAAGAACGCCCTTGCCGCTCAGGGCAGCCGGACGATCTTCGAGAAGTTCAGGGAGGCCGCGCTCGCCTACCGGCTCGAGCGCCATTGGAGCAAGGACAAGATCCTCACCGAGTACCTCAACACCATCTACTTCGGCGAGGGCGCCTATGGGATCGAGGCCGCGGCTCGCACCTACTTCGGCAAGGCGCACACCGGGTGCGGCACCCCGACCGAGCCCTGCGCCTCGGTGCTGGAGCCCTGGGAGGCCGCGACCCTGGCCGGGATCATCGCCTCGCCATCGGCCTACGACCCGAAGATCTACCCGGAAACCGCACTCTCCCGGCGCAACCTCGTACTCGAAAAGATGTTCGAGCAGGGCTACATCACCCAGGCCCAGTACCGCGAAGGAACGCGGCACGCCCTCCCCTCTCAGGCCGATATCGAACCGCCAAAACTGGACTCCCGCGCCCCCTACTTCACGTCCTGGCTGCGCCAGCAGCTGGTCGACCGCTTCGGGGCCGCGAAAGCCTTCTTCGGAGGCCTCCGGGTGAAGACGACTCTCGACCTGCGCTTCCAGGCCAGCGCCGAAGAAGCGGTTCGCTCGTATCTCGGCTGGCTGCCGCCGACCGCCGCCGTCGTGGTCCTCGACAACCGCAACGGTGCGGTCAAGGCGATGGTCGGAGGCTCGAACTACGAAACGAAGCCGTTCAACCTGGCGACCCAGGGCCACCGCCAGCCGGGCTCCTCGATCAAGCCGTTCACCCTGGTCACCGCTCTGGAAGAGGGAATCTCGCCCTACACGACGTACGAATCGGCGCCCCAGGAATTCCACTTCGGAAGGCACGGGCAGGAAACCTTTGTCGTGCACAACGACGAAGACTCCTATCTTGGCTCGTGCGACATCGTCTGTGCGACGACCTACTCGGACAACACGATCTACGCGCAGCTGGCCCTGGAGGGCCTCAAGGGCAAGACGACGAGGGACCGCACTCGCTCGATCGCGGCGACCATCCACGCGATGGGCTACTCGGGGCCGATCTCGACCAATCCCGCAATGGTCCTGGGAGGCCTGCGAGAAGGCGTCACCCCGCTTGGCTGGGCCTATGCCTACATGACCCTGGCAAACGACGGAGACAGGGTCAGTGGCACGCTCTCGCCGGAGCCCGGCGACAGTCCCGTCGCCTACACGCGGGTCACCGATCAGGACGGTCACACGATCCGCGGCGGCGACAACAGGGTCGAACACCACCGGGTGATCTCAGAAGGCACCGCCCGGGAGGCCAAGAGCATCCTCGAAACGGTCGTCTCCAGAGGCACCGGCGTTCACGCAAACCTCGGGATCTCCGGCCAGTGGGGGAAGACCGGCACGACCGAGAACAGCGGCGACGCCTGGTTCTGCGGTGCCACGCCGGACGTTACGGCCTGCGTCTGGGTCGGCTACGCCGACACAACGACGCCGATGACCACCCTCTACAACGGCGGGCCGGTGCAGGGCGGCACGTTCCCGGCGCTGATCTGGGCCAGTGTCATCTCCTCCGTGGAGCAGATCAAATCCGATCGAGAAGCCGAAGCGGCGTCCCGGAAGGCCGCCGAATCGGGCGGTAAGAGTCGCGAAGGCACCCCGCCGGCGTCCTCGACGCCGGTCCCGCCGGCCACTCCGTCCGAACCAACGCCCTCGACCTCGGCGGAAAGCGAAGCGAAACCCGCGCCGGGACCGTCCCCCGAACCCGAATCGGCCGCCCCCCAGTCCCCCACTCCCAGCTCGCCCCCCGAACCCGGCGGTGGCGCCAGCAGCGGCGGCGGCATCACGGCCGGATAGCGCCTGGTCAGGAAGCGGTGCGCGCCAGCGCGCTCGCTCTGGGCCTGGGACGCGATACGAATGGATTGCCGGCGACGCTGAAGCGCCATGGGCGCTCGACGGCTTTCGTGATCCCGACGCGGGGACTCGCGACGATCTCCTCGCACCAGCCGTCCCGGCGCGCGAGGAGAACCAGCTCGCCACTGGTGAGGTCGGTGCCGTTGGCCTCGAGGCCGATCCCAAGCGCCTCGGTGAGCTTCCCGGGCCCCGAGCACAGCTCCGTGTCGGGGCGCTCGCCCCGCCTTGCCCGCATCTCCTCGAGTCCGCTCGTCGGCTCCAGGGCTCTGATCAGCACCGCCGCTGCCTCGCCGACCGGTTCGGCGACGGCGTTCAGCAAGCTGTGAATGCCGTAGGAGAGGTAGACGTAGGCGCAACCGGGCGGCCCGAACAGGACCTCGGTGCGCTTGGTGAGCCCCACGTAAGCGTGACACGCCGGATCGTCCCGCTCATAGCTCTCGGTCTCGACGATGGTTCCGCCGCAATCGCGATGGAGGAGCTGACAGCCGACCAGGTCGCGCGCCACCCGGTGCACGGAGCGCTCGAAGAAGGGGGTCCCCAGACGGCGGTCGGACGTCGCTGTGGCGCCGGCGCTCAAGATGCCGTTTGCCGGCTCACCGGCGCTCCGCCACCACCCGTGCCTTGACGGCCGCAAGGGTTTTGCGAGCAAGATCGAGCTGCTTCCCCAGGGCCGCCGAACCGGTCCCTCCCTCAATCCGCTTCGACTCCAGCCAGCTGTCGCGCCGCAGCAAGTCATAGAAGGACTCGTCGAGCTGATCGGAGTGCCGCTTCAGCTCCGCCTCGCTCAGGTCGGAGAGTTGCCTACCCTGCTCGATCGCCTCGCGCACCAGCCCGCCGACGATGCCATGCGCCTCCCTGAACGGCACACCCCGGCGAACGAGCAGGTCGGCAACCTCGGTCGCCGCCAGCATCTCGTCGCCCGAGGCCTCCGCCAGCCGCTCGCGGTCGAACTCGATGCCCGCCAACATCCCGTCGGCCACCTCAAGCGTCGTCTCGATCGTGTCGATCGCGTCGAACAGCGGCTCCTTGTCCTCCTGCATGTCCTTCCCGTAGGTCAGCGGCAGCGCGTGCATCGTGCCAAGCAGTGCGGCGTAGTCGGCCGCGACACGCGCGCTCTTGGCACGCAGCAGCTCGGCCGAGTCCGGGTTCTTCTTCTGGGGCATGATGCTGGAGCCCGACGAGAAGGACTCGTCGAGCTCGCAGAAGCCGAACTCCGAGCTCGACCAGATCACGATTTCGGAGCCCAGCCTCGAAAGATGCATCGCACAGGTCGATGCAGCGGCCAGGTAGTCGAGAACGAAATCGCGGTTCGAAGAGCCGTCGATCGAGTTGGCGCTGACGTGCTCGAAGCCAAGGTCCGCGGCAACCGCGCGGCGGTCGATCTCCCAATTGACGCCCGCCAGGGCACCGGAGCCAAGCGGCATCACGCTGGCGCTGTCGAGTGCGAACTGGAATCGCAGCACATCCCGGGCAAGCATCCAGAAGTACGCAAGGAGGTGATGACCCAGGTAGACGGGCTGCGCGCGCTGCAGGTGCGTGTAGCCAGGCATCGCCCAGTCGCGGTGACGTTCCGCCAGCGAGAGCAACGTCTCCATCGTCGCTCCGGCGAGCTCGATCGCCCGCAGCGCGTGGGCCTGCACCACCATCGCCACATCGGTGGCGACCTGGTCGTTGCGCGAGCGGCCCGTGTGCAGCTTCCCGGCCAGTGGCCCGATCTCCTCGCCGAGCAGTCGCTCGACCGCCATGTGGATGTCCTCGTCGGCCTCGGCGAACTCGAATCCCGCTTCGCCCATCCGCTCGCGCACCCGATCGAGGCCCGCGCAGATCGTCTCCAGCTCCTCGTCGCTCAACACGTCGATGTCACGCAGGGCGCGCGCATGGCCCTGGGACTGGTCGATGTCGTAGGGCGCCAGCCGCCAATCGAACTCAATCGAGCGGTTGAGGCGCCAGAAACGCGGGTCGGGGTCCTTGCGGAAGCGGGACATGAGCCTGGCGATTATCCCTGTCCGACCGGCTGACCGAGGGCGGCGCCGAGCTCCTCGCCGACGCGCACCACCTGGGACTCCGTCATCGACGGGAAGAACGGCAGCGCGAGCGAGTGAGCCGCGGCGGCTTCGGCCACCGGGAACTGGCCCTCGCCGTAGCCGAGCTCGCGCAGGTGCGGGAAGAGGTGAATGCACGGCAGGTATGCCTTGGCGGCGATCCCCCGCTCGGCGAGCCGCGAGATCGTCGCGTGACGATCGGCGCCGTCCGGCAGCCGCACGACGTAGACAAACCAGCTGCGTCGCTCAGAGCCACGGCCCGCGATCGGCAGCCGCAGGCCGTCGATCCCGGCGAGAGCCTCCTCGTAGGCGGCGGCGACGGCGGCGCGCCGCGCCAGCAGCGCGTCGAGCTTCTCGAGCTGCGCAACGCCGAGCGCCGCCGAGACGTCGGAGAGCCGGTAGTTGAAGCCCAACCCGCCGTGGTCGAGCCATCCCATGTCGGCCGCGCGGCCCTGGTTGCGCTCGGAGCGCAGGCGGGCTGCGATGTCCTCGTCGGGGGCGACGATCATCCCGCCCTCCCCGGTTGTCAGCTGCTTGTTCGCATAGAAGGCGAAGGTCGCGAGATTGCCGCGCGTTCCCACCCGGCGGCCCTCGGCATCCACCGCACCGAGGGCCTCGCAAGCGTCCTCGAGGAGCGTCAGGCCGCGCCTGTCGGCAATTGCCTCCAGGGCGGGCATCGCGGCCGGGTAGCCGAAGATGTGGACCGGCAGGATGCCGGCCGTGCGCTCTCCCAGAGCGGCCTCCGCAGCCACGGGGTCGAGGTTCAGAGTCTCGGGATCGACATCGCAGAAGACCGGCCTGACGCCCTCGTACAGCAGGCAGTTGGCCGATGCCACGAAGCTGAACGGACTGGTCAGCACCTCGTCGCCCGCTCCCCAGCCCAGTGCCCGCACACCGAGGTGAAGCGCCGTCGTCCCGCTCGACGTGGCGACCGCGTCCCCGGCCCCGAGCCAAGCCGCGAAATCGCGCTCGAATCTCCTGCCCATCGGGCCGAGCGAGAGCTGTCCCGAGCGCAGCACCTCGAGCACGAGCTCCTCCTCCCGCCCTCCGATCTCCGGTCGCGCGAGTGGGATCGGATCGGTCTCCGGCGAGGGCCCCATCGTGGCAGCCAGCCTATCCAGTGCCCTTGCCGTCGCGCGGTTGGAACGCGTACTCGAGGGAGTCCACCAGCGCCTCCCAGGAAGCCTCGATGATGTTCTCCGACACGCCGATCGTCCCCCACTCCCGCTCACCGTCGGAGGAATCGAGCAGAACGCGGGTCACGGCTCCGGTGCCATGGCTCTCGTCGAGGATCCGCACCTTGTAGTTCGTCAGCTCGATGTCCGCGAGATGCGGATGGCGATCCACGATCGCCGCGCGCAGAGCTCGGTCGAGGGCGTTCACCGGACCGTTCCCCTCGGCCACCCGGACGTAGCGCTCGCCGCCCAGCTTCACCTTGATGGTTGCCTCCGTCTCAACCCTGCCGTCGGCGCGCTTCTCGGTTGTGACTCGAAAGCTCTCCAGCTCGAACAGGGGCTCGTAGCTTCCCGCCTCGCGTCGTAACAGCAGCTCGAATGAGGCGGGCGCAGCCTCATAGTGGTAGCCGCGGTGCTCGCGCTCCTTGAGCCGCTCGATCGCGCGCTCCGCGCCCTCGACGCCGATCTCCAGTCCTGCCTGCTCGGCCTGACTGCGGATCGTCGCCTTGCCGGAGAGCTCTGAGGGCAGCACGGTTCGCTGGTTGCCCACCGCGGCGGGATCGATGTGCTCGAAGGTGCGAGCGTCGGTCGCCACTCCGGCGACGTGCATGCCCCCCTTATGGGCGAAGGCGTTGCGACCGACATAGGGCTGGTCTGGGTTCGGCGTCACGTTGCACAGCTCGTCGACGAAGTGGGCGGTTTCGGCGAGGCTCGCAAGCTGGTCGTCCGTGACACAGCGAAACCCCATCTTCAGCTGCAGCGCGGGCAGGATCGAGACGAGGTTGGCGTTGCCGCAGCGCTCGCCGTAGCCGTTGATCGTCCCCTGAACCAGCCTCGCGCCCTCCCGCACGGCCGCGAGGGAGTTGGCGACACCGCACCCGGCGTCGTCGTGGACGTGAATCCCCACCTCCACCCGACCGCCCAGCGCATTGACCACGGCCGCGGTCGCGTCGGAGACCTGATCCGGCAGGCTGGAGCCGTTGGTGTCGCAGAGGGTCACGTTCTGCGCGCCGGCGTCGATCGCCGCGCCCAGGCACTCGAGGGCGTAGCCCGAATCGTCGCGGTAGGCATCGAAGAAGTGCTCAGCGTCGTAGATCACGCGCTTGCCCCGCTCCCGGCAGAAGGCGACCGAGTCACGAACCATCGCCAGGTTCTCCTCGCGGGAGACCCGCGTGACCTTCTCCAGGTGCAGGCTCCACGTCTTGCCGACGAGCGTCACCAGCGGGGCGAAGCACTCGACCAGCGTGCGCAGCGCCGGGTCGTCCTCGGGGGCCGTATCGCGCCGCCGGGTCATCCCGAACGCGCAGACCTGCGCCTGGTCCAGCTGCAGCTCGGAGAGCAGGCCGAAGAGCTCCACCTCCTTGGGGTTCGAGCTTGGGAAGCCGGCCTCGATCAGCGGCACGCCGAGCGTGTCGAGCGCCTGCACCACGCGCACCTTCTCGGCGGCCGAGAGGGACATCCCCTCGCCCTGCATGCCATCGCGCAAGGTCGTGTCGTAGAGCGTTACCTGTTCCATCTGATGCCTTTCGATTCGAGGGATCGGGGAGAGGGCCTTCCGGCCCGTCCGCGCGCAGGCGCGCCAGCCGCTAGGCGGCTGCGGTAATTCGCCCGATTGCCTCGAAGCTGCTTCGCATCAGGAACTCACTTTACTCGGTTCATCCGCACCGGCCGGCACCTCGATGAAATCGAGCCACTCCAGGTACTCCTCGGCGCCGCCGTGCAGCGCGTCTTCGAACCGCGCCTGGATGACCCGGGTGATTTCCCCCGGCTCCCCCAGCGGGTGGTCGTCCACCTCGCGCACCGGCACCAGCTCGGCGGCGGTCCCGGTGAGGAACATCTCGTCAGCCAGGTAGAGCTCGGAGCGCGCGATATCGCGCTCCTCGACCCGATAGCCGAGATCACGGGCGATCTGGACGACCGAGTTCCGGGTGATGCCGTCGAGGATCGCCGCCGTGTGCGGTGGCGTGCAGAGCACGCCGTCGCGGACCAGGAAGACGTTCTCGCCAGAGCCCTCGGAGACGCAGCCGTGCTGGTCGAGCAGGATCGCCTCGTCGTAGCCGGCATTTGCCGACTCGGTCTTCGCCAGGATCGAGTTCAGGTACTGGCCCGATGCCTTCGCGTGGGGAATCAGACTGTCGCCGGAGATCGTCCGCCACGAGGACACCTTGGTTCGGATGCCGTGCCGCTTGCCGTCCTCGCCCAGGTAGGCGCCCCAGGGCCAGACCGCGACCATCACCTCGATCGGCGCCTCCTTGGCGTAGAGGCCCATCTCGCCATAGCCGCGAAACGCGAGCGGTCTGATGTAGCAGGACCGCAGGCCGTTGCGCCGGATCAGCTCATGCGTTGCCTCGCGCAGCTCGTCGGTCGAGTACGGCAACTCGAAGTAGTAGAGCTCGGCGGACTTCGCCAGCCGTTCGAGGTGGTCGCGGTGACGGAACACCGCCGGACCGCGCTCGGTCTCATAGCACCGGATTCCCTCGAAAACCCCGGTGCCGTAGTGCAGTCCATGGCTGAGGACGTGGACCTTGGCATCTGCCCAGGGCACGAACTCGCCGTTCTGCCAGATCAGCTCCGCAGTCTCCATCCTGCGGAAGTATGCCCGATGCGGCGACCGGGTTCGAGGGCAGCCCCCTACAGCGCCTGCAGCACGGCGTCGGTCATCTCCGCGGTGCCGACCTGGGTCTCCGCTGTCGGGTGCTCGGCCAGAGGGGGCGTGCCCACCGTGCCACGCAGCAGGTCGGGTGTGCGCAGGCCGTCGTCCAGCACAGCGTCGACGGCGGCTTCGATTCGGGCGGCATCGGCGGCGCGCCCGAAACCGTGCTGCAACATCATCCCCACCGTTAGGAACGTCGCGAGCGGGTTGGCGATTCCCTGGCCTGCAATGTCGGGAGCCGAACCGTGCACCGGCTCGAAGAGGCCCGGCGTGCCCTCCTCCCCGAGACTGGCCGAGGGCAGCATGCCCAGCGAGCCGGTCAGCATTGCCGACTCGTCGCTGAGGATGTCGCCAAACAGGTTCTCGGTGAGGATCACGTCGAACTCGACCGGCCGTGAGACGAGCTGCATCGCGGCGTTGTCGACCAGCAGGTGCTCGAGCTCCACATCGGGGTACTCGGCCGCAACCCGGCTCACCACCTCGCGCCACAGGCGTGAGGTCTCCAAGACGTTTGCCTTGTCGACCGAGCTGACCCGGGCCGCCCGGCCCGCGCTCTCGGCGCGTCGCCGGGCCGCCTCAAAGCCCGTATGGGCGATCCGCTCCACCTCCGCCTCGGTGTATTCGCACGTGTCGTGTGCCGCGTCGCCCTTTCGGCCGCTGTCACCGAAGTAGATGCCGCCCGTCAGCTCGCGGACGACCAGCAGGTCGGTCCCGGAGATCCTCTCGGCGCGAAGCGGGCTCGACGCGACAAGCGCCGGGCTTGGTCGCACCGGACGCAGGTTTGCGTAAAGGCCCAACCCCTTGCGCAACCCCAGCAGACCCTGCTCGGGACGGGGCGCATGCGGATCGGTCGTGTCCCATTTCGGACCACCGACGGCGCCCAGCAGAACGGCATCGGAGGCCCGGCAGGCCTCCAGCACGTCCTCGGTCAGGGCGACGCCGTGCTCGTCGATCGAACAGCCGCCCATCGACCGCTCCTCGAAGGCGAACTCACCGAGCGCGTCGAGCAGCCGTCGCCCGGCGGCGACGATCTCCGGCCCGATCCCATCGCCGGGCAGCAGGACTATGCGCGGCACGTCACCCATGCGGCGCCCACTCTAGTGTCATCGCTGCATCAGGCGCCTGCCTCGATATTGAGGCGCACGTAGTCGAGCTGCAGCGGCTCACCCGCCTGCTCGAGAACCGCTTCGGTGAAGGGGCGTCGAAGCTCGGTGGGGAGCCGCGCGAGATGGGGGCCGAGCGTGACCGTCGCGGCGTACTCAAAAGGTTGCGCCGGCCTCATCGGCTTCGGCTGAAGCCAGCACCGCGCCTCGCCGAAGCCGGCATTGCGCAGCCGTTCCTCGCTCTGCGCCGGCGCGGCGAAGTTCCAGATCCGGCTCATCTCCTCGAAGTGGCGCGCGAACTCCGGTGCCGCCGCCGCCGCGGCGATCGCCCTCGCGAAGCCGGCGACGTTGCCCTCCCCACCGCACTGGGCGACCAGTCGCCCACCCGGCCGCAGGGCCGAGTGAAGGCGCGCGAAGAGTCGCTCGTGATCTGCGATCCAGTGAAAGGTCGCCGTCGAGAAGATCAGGTCCACGGGCCGCTCCACCTGCAGCTCGGAGAGATCCGCAACGACGTAGGTTGCTCTCTCCTCCCCCAGCCGCTCGCGCGCCTTGGCGATCATGGCCTCCGAGCCATCGACCGCGATCACCCGTCCCTCGGGCAGGCGCTCCAGCAGCTCGGCCGTGACGCGTCCCGACCCGCAGCCCGCGTCGAGCACGATCTCGTCCCCCCGCAGCTGCAGTCGCGAGAGCACCTCGACCCCCCACTCGAACTGGGGATCGGAAACCGCGTCATAGCTCTCCGCGTCCCACTCGCGCGGACCGACGTTGATCGGCCGGGTCACCGCCGCGCCCTCAGAGAGCCGTTGTCGCCGGCCCACGCTCGGCGGCACCGGAGGCCTCGAAGGCGTCGATTGCGGCGGAGTTCTCGAGCGTGATGCCGATATCGTCGAGACCGTTGAGCAGGCGGTACTTCAGGTCCGGCTCGACCTCGAACTCGAAGACGCCCGCCGCGCAGGTGACGGTCTCGTCGTCGACGTCGATCCGGGCCTCGCCGGCCTCGGCCACCGCTCTGCAGTGCTCCTCGTCGAGAATCACCGGCAGCAGCCCGATCTTCGTGCAGTTGGCATAGAAGATGTCGGCGAATGATGGGGCGACGATCGCCTCGAAGCCGAAGTCCTCAAGCGCCCACGGGGCGTGCTCCCTGGAGGACCCGCAGCCGAAGTTTCGCCCCGCGACGAGGATCGGGTTCGACTCCAGCTCGATCTCACCGGACCGAATCCAGTCGTAGAAGAGGAACTCGCCGAAGCCGCTGCGCTCGACCCGCTTCAGGAACTGCTTGGGAATGATCTGATCGGTGTCGACATCGGCCCGGTCGAGCACGGAGACCCTGCCCTCGATCACATCCAGCGGCCTCATCGGCAACCCCAATCCTCGAACGCATCCAGCGGCCTCATCGGCAACCCCAATCCTCGAACGCACTCATCGCGTACATCGCTAGCTCCAATCCCTGATGTCGACGAAGTGTCCCTCGATGGCCGCCGCGGCAGCCATCCTGGGGCTGACCAGATGGGTGCGGCCACCCTTCCCCTGGCGCCCCTCGAAGTTGCGGTTCGAGGTCGAAGCGCAGCGCTCCCCCTCGGCGAGCACATCCGGGTTCATGCCCAGGCACATCGAGCAACCCGCGTCGCGCCATTCGAAGCCGGCCGCCCGGAAGACCTCATGCAGTCCCTCCTCTTCGGCCGCTGCCTTCACCTGCTGGGAGCCGGGGACGACCATCCCTCGTACCGAGTCGGCGACCCGCCGGCCGTCGACCATGGCGGCCGCCTCGCGCAGGTCCTCGACCCGGGAGTTGGTGCAGGAGCCGATGAAGACGCGTTCGGGGGCGATCTCCGTCATCGGCGTGCCCGGCCTCAACCCCATGTAGGCGAGTGCCCTTTCGGCCGACTCGCGATCGGCGGCGCCGTCCATCGCGGCTGGGTCGGGAACCGAGTCCGTTACCTCGACCACCATCCCGGGGCTCGTCCCCCAGGTGACCATCGGCGATATGCCCGCCGCGTCGATCTCAATCTCGGTGTCGAATTCCGCGTCAAGATCGGAAGGCAGGCGGCGCCAGCGCTCCATCGCGGCATCGAAGTCGGCGGGCGCACCCAAGCGGCCGCGCACCCACTCAAAGGTCGTCTCGTCGGGCGCGATCATTCCCGCCCGGCCGCCACCCTCGATCGTCATGTTGCAGACCGTCATCCGGCCAGGCATCGACAGCGCTTCGATCGCCGGGCCCGCATACTCGACCGCGTGGCCGGTCATGCCCCCGGTCCCCAGGCGGCCGATCGTTGCCAGGATCAGGTCCTTCGGCGTCACCCCTGGCGCCAGTGCGCCGCCGTAGGCGATTCGCATCGTTCTCGGCCGCTTCTGCACGAGGCACTGGGTGGCCAACACGTGCTCGACCTCGGAGGTGCCGATGCCGAAGGCAAGCGCCCCGAAGGCTCCGTGGGTCGAGGTGTGGCTGTCGCCGCAGACGATCGTCGTCCCCGGCTGGGTGACGCCGAGCTCGGGCCCAATCACGTGCACGATCCCCTGCCGGTCGGAACCCAGCGAGTACAGCGGAATGCCGAACTCCTCGCAGTTGCGCTCCAGCGTCTCCACCTGGACCCGAGACAGCCGGTCAGCGATCAGCCGGGCGGCCGTCGTGCCATCGGTGGGCACGTTGTGGTCGGCCGTCGCCAGCGTCTTGTCGGGGCGCCGCACCGGGCGCCCGGCCAGCCGCAGCCCGTCGAAGGCCTGCGGCGAGGTCACCTCGTGGACGAGGTGCAGATCGATGTAGAGCAGTCCGTCGCCGACTTCGTGCTCGCTCCAAATCTTGTCGAACATCGTCCTTGCCATCGTCAGCTCCTCCTCAGGCCGGCTGCCATCACGGCGAGGAACCTAGCCTGTTCCGTCCCGTCGTTCTCAAAGTGGTGTGGCAGATCGGCGTCAAAGGTAACGCTGTCGCCTGCGCGCAGCTCGTGACGCGTTCCGTCCACGGTCAAAGCCAACACGCCGGTCAGCACGACGGCGGTCTCGCGACTGCCCGGCTCGTGGATAGGGGGATCCGCCGCCCCACCGGTAGCCGCACCCGGGCGCAGCGTGTGCAGGGAGACGTCGGCACGCTGCCCGGGCAGCGGCGGTGTGAGCTCCTCGAAGCGGTGCCCGCCCCGCTCATAACGCCGTCGTCTGCCTGCTCGGCTGATCGCCACGTGCTCCCCCTCGTCAAGCCGCAGCAGCTGCGAAAGGCTCAGCTCCAAGCCGGCGGCGATCTTCTCGGCGACCGCCAGCGTTGGACTTGTCTCTCCCCGCTCCACCTGGGAGAGCATCGGCGCGCTCACGCCGCTGCGCTCCGCGAGATCGCGCAGAGAGAGACCCATCGCCTCTCGCAGGGCGTGAACCCTCACGCCAGCGGCGAGCGACCGTGCTTGCCGCGCTGTGGGTCGCGATCGAGTGGCCGCGCTCATCGTTGTACGCTATCACGTACATTCGTTACCAGGTTGTCGACCTGCTATAAAAACTGACCAGTCGGTTTTCAAGCGCAAGGAGACACCCTGCCCAAACTCAAACCAGCGGTTCGCGACGAGCGGCGACGGCAGTTGCTCGAGGCGGCGTGGACCTGCGCCGGTCGGAAGCGCTTTGGCGAGATGACCGTCGACGACGTCTGCGCCGAGGCCTCGCTCAGCAAGGGTGCCTTCTACGGCTATTTCGAAAGCAAGGACGAGCTCCTTGCCGGCCTTCTCGACGAGGACTCGGCGGCGGTCGATCGAATGCTGGACGAGATCGGCGAAGCCGAGAGCTCGGGGGTCGAGCGACTGCGACGCTTCTCCCGCGCGATGCTCGCGCACGCCGACGATCGCGGGCGAGCGCAGGTGCGCGCCGACCTCTGGGCCGCAGTGCTCGGCGAGGAGGCGCTTCGCAAGCACTTCGGGAGCACAGCGACCCGGCACCGTGCCCGTCTCCGTGCCTGGATCGACGAGGGCATCGAGCGCGGCGAGTTGCGCGAGGTGCCGGCCAACGCCCTGGCCTCGATGCTGCTGGCGATGGCCGACGGGCTGGTGCTGCACGCGACGCTCAACCCGAGCGCCTTCCGCTGGTCGAACATCCGGCGCGCCATCGACGAGTTGCTTGTCGGGATCTCCGCCTCATGAGCGGCGGGACTCCGACGCCGAGCCGCCTGCGCCTGCCAACCTCGGGCTCGATCCGGATCGGCGTCTGGATGGCGGGACCGAGTGGCCTCCTCGCGCTGGCCCTGCTGGTCGGCATCGGCGCGGGAGTGGGCGCCGTCGCCTTCCGCTATCTGATCGTCGGGTTCACGTACCTGTTCACCGGCTACGAAAGCTACGGCGCCGCCGGGCACCAGGCCAATCCCCATCTTCCCGGCCTGGGAATCTGGTTCGTCGCCCTGGTCCCGGTCGTCGGAGGCCTGCTCTACGGGCCCGTGGTCGAGCGCTTTGCACGCGAGGCGCGCGGGCACGGCGTTCCCGAGGTGATGTTCGCCGTCTCCCGCCGCGGCGGTCGGATCCGACCGGTCGTGGCCCTCGTCAAGTCCCTGGCCTCCGCCCTCTGCATCGGCTCGGGAGGTTCGGTCGGCCGCGAGGGACCGATAGTCCAGATTGGCTCGGCGCTCGGCTCCAGCATTGGCCAGCTCACCCGCTCGCCCGAGGCACGGATGCGTCTGCTGGTTGCCTGCGGCGCAGCCGGCGGGATCTCGGCCACCTTCAACGCCCCGATCGCCGGCGTCTTCTTCGCCCTCGAGGTGATCCTGCGCGACTTCGAGACGCGCTCCTTCGGTGCGGTCGTCGTCGCCTCGGTGACCGCAGACGTGATCGGGCGAGCGGCCTTCGGCTCCGAAGCCTTCCTGCAACTGCCAAGGCTGGGAGTTGGCCCGGTGAGCGGCTACCCGCTGTATCTGGTGCTCGGCTTACTGGCGGCCGTCGTCGGAGTCGCCTTCATCCGCTTCCTCTACGGAATGGAGGACCGGGTGGACCGCCTCTGGCGCTTTTCGGAGGCCTGGCGGCCCGCGGCGGGAGGTCTCCTGCTCGGTCTGCTGCTACTCGCCCTGCCGCAGATGTACGGGGTTGGCTACAACGTGCTCGAAGGCGCAATCGACGGCCGCTACGCGCTCCTGTTCCTCCTTGCGCTGCTCGCCGGCAAGATCCTTGCCACCAGCCTCACCCTCTCGATTGGCGGCTCGGGAGGCGTCTTCGCCCCCTCGCTGTTCATGGGCGCGATGCTCGGCTCCGCCTACGGACTCGCCATCCACGCCACCGTCCCCGAGATCGCCGGGCCGACCGGGGCATACGGCCTGATCGGGATGGGCGCCGTCTTCGCTGCCGCAGCGCGTGCTCCGATGACGGCGATCCTGATCATCTTCGAGCTGACCGGCGACTACCGGATCATGCTGCCACTGATGCTCGCGGTGGTGATCGCAACCGCGATCGCCACCCGCCTCTCGCCCGACTCGATCTACACGTTGAAGCTGGCCCGTCGCGGCATCGACCTGCTGCGACGCCGGCCGGCGACCCCGATGGAAGCCCTGACGGTCGCCGAGGCCATGCAACCGACTCCCGAGCCGGCTCGCATCGACTCGCCGCTGCGGGAGATCCTTGAGCGCCTCAGCGGCAGCAACGAGCCCAACCTGCCGGTCGTCGACCTGGAGGGAAGGTTTGTCGGTGTGCTGCCCCAGGACGAGCTCGAGCAGGCGATCCGAGAGGGAGCGGATGGAGCCGAGGCCGGCGACCTGGCACGACAGCTGCCGACCCTGCGCACCAACGAGTCGCTCGCCGAAGCGGCCGGCACGCTGGTGCAAGCGGACAGCCCCGGCCTCGCGGTCCTCGACGAGACAGGGGAGCGCGTCGTCGGCTGGCTCTCCCATCGCGACATCCTGCGCGTCTACGATCAGCGAATGAGACAGGATCGAGCCCGTCACGACGCGGCTTCGCGGCGGCCGAGCATCGCCCACCGGCCACCGCGACGTCCCGACGCGAACGCCACGGTTTGAGCTCGACCGACCCCAGACCCGGTCCCGATTGGCAGCCGCTTGAGGCACTCGCCACGGTGATGCGGGGCAGCGCGGTGCCCTACGGCTACACGCTCACCGTCCTCTCAAGCCACAGCATCGTCTCCCATAGCCACGGGCCACCGACCGTCTTCGAGATCCTGCTCTTCGTGGGCGGCGCGATTGCCGCCTTCGCCGCACTCGCCCTGCTCTCACAGCGGTTCGCAACACGACCGCTGCCGACCCAGCGCGGCGATCTGGTCAAGGCCGGGATGATCCACATCTTCGCGATCGGGGCCGCGTTCGGCGCAACCGTGCTGATCGGACTGATCCCGGGCATCGCGGCCTGGCCGCTTGCCGCCTTCGCCGCAACCGCTCTCTACCTCTCGATCGCCAGCCTCGAGATCGACCTCACCCACCGACTCAACCTGGACTGACCTGCCCCTACGGGCCTGGGGTGCGTTCGACAGCGGCCTCGGCCGTTGCCGCCTCAGCCTCGCGAATCGCCGCACCCTCAAGGGCATTTGAGAGCGCCCGAACGTAGGCCCTCGCCGATGCCTCGAGGACGTCGGTCGCCACCCCCTGGCCCGTCGCGAGCCGGCCCGCGACGCGCAGCATCACGCTGACCGCGCCCAGTGCGTCCTCTCCGCCGGTCACCGCCTCGACGTTGTACTGGCGCAGATCGCACTCCGCCCCCACGGCCTTCTGGATCGCCTGAAAGATCGCGTCCACCGGACCGTCTCCGCTTGACTCGGCGACGGTCTCGTCCCCGGACGGGAGCTTCACCGCGACGCGGGCGATCGGGTCGCGGCGCGATCCGGCTTCGACCTCGAACCAGGCGAGCTCGTGCGCATCTGCCCGCTCCCGCATCTCGTCGGACATGATCGCCTCCAGGTCCAGCGCGGTGACCTGCTTCTTGCGGTCGGCGATCTCCTTGAAGCGCTTGAAGGCGGCGTTCAGCGCATTGCCGTCGACCTTGAAGCCGAGTTGCTCCAGTGCGTCGCGAAGCGCGTGGCGCCCCGAGTGCTTACCGAGCACGATCGAGTTCGACTCGAGCCCGACCTCGGTCGCGTCCATGATCTCGTACGTGGTGCGCTCCTTCAGCACCCCGTCCTGGTGGATGCCCGACTCGTGCGCAAACGCATTGCGCCCAACGATCGCCTTGTTGGGCTGAACCGGGTAGCCGGTCAGCCGCGAGACCATGCGGCTGGTTCGCGCCAGCTCCCGCGTCTGGATGCCGGTCGTCAGCCGGTGAACGTCCTCGCGGGTGCGAATCAGCATCACGATCTCCTCCAGCGAGCAGTTGCCGGCTCGCTCGCCTATCCCGTTGACGGCGCACTCCACCTGCCGGGCGCCGGCCAGCAGCCCGGCATAGGAATTCGCCACCGCCAGGCCGAGGTCGTCGTGGCAGTGCACCGAGGTTTCCACGTCGCACAGCGCAGGAGCCAGCTCGTAGAGGCGCTTGAAGTAGCCCGCGTACTCCTCCGGTGTCGTGTAGCCGACGGTGTCGGGGATGTTGATCACCGTCGCGCCCTCCTCCACGGCGATCGCGCAGACCTCTGCGGTGAACTCGATGTCGGCCCGGGTCGCGTCCATCGGCGAGAACTCGATGTCCTCGCAGTGGGACTTCGCGTGGGCGACCGCCGCGCGGGCCTGGCCCTTGACGTCCTCCCGATCGGTCTGCAGCTGGTGCTCGATGTGGATGTCCGAGGTCGAGATGAAGGTGTGGATGCGTGGCCGCTGCGCATCGCGGACCGCCCCCCAGGCCGCATCGATGTCGGCCTTGTGGGTGCGGGCCAGGCCGCAGACGATCGGGCCCTCGACCTGGCGCGAGATCGCCTCGACGGACTCGAAATCGCCGGGCGAGGTGATCGGAAAGCCAGCCTCGATCACGTCTACGCCGAGCCGTGCCAGCTGCTGGGCGATCTCGACCTTCTCGGCCGTGTTGAGCGAGATACCAGGCGACTGCTCGCCGTCGCGGAGCGTGGTGTCGAAGATGTGGACGCGGTTTGCGTCAGTTGCGGGTCCCACGGGACTTACCTCCTTCTCCAATCGAATCGAATGACCTTGTCTCTTGCGGCTATCGCGCCGCCCAGCGCTATTCCCCCCGAAGGGGGAGGAGAAGGAGGAGCGCCAGGCTGTGATGCGGTCGCGTCATTCGTCCCCGCAGCTTAGCGTAGGGTGCACGCATCGCAAGGCCGAAGCCCAGATGAGTGCTGCGCATCCGCTTTGCCCAGGTCCCCCCAGCCGCTCCGTTCGTCATTTGTACCGCTCTGCGACACAAAGAGCGAACGGAGCCTCGCCCGGGAGATTGCAGCCGCTCCGTTCGTCATTTGTACCGCTCTGCGACACAAAGAGCGAACGGAGCCTCGCCCGGGAGATTCCAGGCGCTCCGTTCGTCATTTGTACCGCTCTGCGACACAAAGAGCGAACGGAGCTCGTGTCCGCTGCGTTTGGGCCACATCTCGCGAAACGACGCCCGTAGCCCCTGCCCGCCTGGGCCCCCTACCAGCCCCTCCCTGTTTGTCCTCCTCACCTGCAAGTAGGAGGGCAAACAGGGGAGGGGCTGTCTCTCTCATCAATCAATGAGGGGTTCGTTTCGGGTTGGAGGTCTCCACCGGTCAACGAGGTGCTCTCCTGGGCCCGGGGCCATCTCCGCACTCCCTTCAGAGAGCCAGGGGGCTCGGGATCTCAAGCTCGGCGACGAAAGAGGCGGGAAGGTCTTTAACGGATGGACCGCTCGGCCCTGAGCGGTGTGGTCGGAGCGGCGCATTGGGGGCGGGCGGCCCTGGGCGGTGTGGTCGGAGCGGCCGGTACCTGTCAACGAAAATGAGACACCTGCCGGTCGAATTTAGTGAGCAACCTCCTCTGAATCGGGCTTGTTGATCCACGCTGCCTCGGGCAGCGTGGGCGGCGTCGGTGCCCCACGCACGAAGCGCTCGGGGTTGGCCGCGTAGGCGGCGGTGAGCACCTCCTGGCGGGCGGCGTGAGCCTGCTTGGCGCGTCCGTGGTGGACGCTCGCGGGTGTCATCAGGCCGATGCCCGAGTGGCGGTGCTCATGGTTGTACCAGCGAAAGAAGGAGCGGCAGAACTCCCTGGCGTGCTCGATCGAGTCGAATCGCGCCGGGAAGGCCGGCCGGTACTTCAGGGTGCGGAACTGGGCCTCCGAGTAGGGGTTGTCGGTCGAGGTGTAGGGGCGGCTGTGGGTCTTGGTGATCCCGAGGTCGGCGAGCAGGAAGGCGACCGGCTTGGAGCGCATCGAGGTGCCGCGGTCGGCGTGCAGGGTGAGCCGGTCGCGACGGATCGCCTGCTGCTCGCAGGCCTGGGCGATCAGTGCTTCGGCGAGGGCGGCGGACTCGCGCAGCTGCACGGTCCAGCCGACGACGTAGCGGCTGAAGATGTCGAGGATCGCGTAGAGGTGGTAGTGGGTCCACTTCGCCGGGCCCTTCAGCTTGGAGATGTCCCACGACCAGGTCTCGTTCGGCTTGGTCGCGAGCAGCTCGGGTTTCGCGTAGGCGGGGTGGGTGAGCTGGTCGCGGCGCTCGCGCGACTCGCCGCTGGCCTCCAGCAGCCGGTACATGGTCCGCTCCGAGCACAGGTAGCGGCCCTCGTCGAGCAGGGTCGCCCACACCGCGGCGGGCGAGGAGTCGAGGAAGCGCTCGTCGTGCAGGGTCTCCAGCACGCAGTCGCGCTCGGCCTCGCTCAGCGCCCGGGCCGGGCGGGTTCGCGGCTTCTTCGGCCTCGGCTCGGGCGGGCGCCGGCGACGGTAGATCGTCGCCGGCGAGGCCCCCAGCGCCCGGCAGGCGGGCCTTGTGCCGATGATCGGGGTCAGCTCCTCGACGGTGGCCTCGATCATCGCTCGGTGCTCTCTTCGGCGCCCTCGGTCCCGAGCAGGTCCTCCAAGAGCGCGGAGACTTTTCCCTGCACCTCGATCACCTTGCGCGCCTTGGCCAGCTCGGCCTCGGCGCGCTCAGCACGGCGGCGCAGCTCGGCGTTCTCGGTCTCCAGTGGCTCGGCCCCCTTGCGCCCGCGCTTGCGCCCCAGCTCGCCCGCGTCGCGCTGGCGGCGCCAGCTTGCGAGGTGGGAGGAGTAGAGGCCCTCGCGACGCAGCAGGGCTCCCACTTCGCCCGGCTTCTTGCAGGCGTCGGCCTGCTTGAGGACCTTCAGCTTGTACTCGGCGCTGAAGGAGCGCCGCTTGGGACGCTCGGTCAGCTCGGGGTCGGGGACCCCCTTCGGCGCGGCGCTCCCGCCGGCCGCTTCACTGCTCTCGCCTTCGGCTCGCTCCGTTTCGCGGCCGGCGGCTTCGTCTCGGTTGATCAACGACATCACGTGCTCCATTCACGCCCTCGGGGTTCAGTAATTCCCGAATCATGCGTGTCTCACGTGACGTTGGCAGAGAGGGGGCGCGTGGGGACGCGCGGCCCTGAGGCAACCGGATAGGCATCCTTATCTAGTGAGCCGAGAGCGGCGAGCCGTTTCGGTGCCGCGCCTGCTGGCGGTGGCGTGGAGCGCGGCTCTGGCGCACGTCGTCGGCGCCCGAACCGCCGCGCAGCAGGTCGTTGCCGGTGCCGCCCAGCAGCAGGTCGTTGCCAAAGCCACCCAACAGCACGTCGTCACCGGGCCCGCCGTAGAGGACATCGGCGCCGCGCCTGCCGATCAGCCGATCGTTGCCCAACCCGCCAATCAGTTTGTCGGGCCCCGCGCCGCCGATCAGAACGTCATTCCCACTTCCGCCCCGCATGGTGACTGCGATCGAGATGTTCTGCGCCACCGAGACTTCGTCGTCGCCGCCGCCGGCGTTCACTTCGAAGCCGCTGATCGACGGCGCCTGGCAGATCAGCTCGTTCGGGTTCCCCGCCGGGTTCGCGCAGATCGAACCTCCCACCTCGAGGGGAACGATCGAATCGATGACGTAGTCGCGGCCGTCGGCGCTGAGCCAGATGTGGATCGCGTTCGCTTCGCCCCCCCCGGCCAACACCACGTTGTAGGACTTTTGCGTGCTCTGCGCGTGCACCGGGGGCGCCGCAGACACGATAAGCGCGGCAAGCAGGATGAGGATGGTTTTCTTGATTGGCATCTGCATGTCGTCCCCGCCGCCGTTCGGTCGCAGCGCTCAATAGGAGAACAGCGTGGCGCCCCCTACGTTGCGCCCCCTACCCTGAGCTTAGAGATCAACCGACCTGCCGACCGAAAATCCGTCCAGCTCGAGGATTCGGTCGATCGTCTCGGCGCGCACCGGAGCGTCCGTGGTGAGCGCCATCACCGCCCGCTCGCCATCGGCCTCCGCGCCGACGGCCGCAGAGACGATGTTGACGTTCTCCTCGCCGAGCATCGTGCCGACCCGGCCGATCATCCCGGGGCGGTCCGCATAGCGAAACACGGTGAGGTGCTCCGCAAAGGGCAGATAGAAGCTCTCTCCCCAGACGGCGACCAGATAGGGCTCGTTGCGCGGACCGACGCCGGTCCCGGAAACCTCGACGGCTTCGTCGCCGGACCCGAGCCGCACCGTAACCAACTCGGTGAAGTCCTCGGAGCCTGAGTCCTTGGTCTCGATCAGCTCTATGCCCCGCTCCTCGGCCATCTGAGGGGCGTTGACGAGGTTGACCGGCTCCTCCGTATGCCCCGAGAGGATGCCGACCAGCACCGCGATGCCCAGCAGACGGGTGTCGTGGGAGGCGATGCGGCCGCGGAACTCCGCGGTGACGCGCTCGACCGAGCCGTTGCCGAGCCCCTCCGCGAGGCGACCGAGCTTTTCGCAAAGCGGGACGAACGGTGCCAGAGCCTCCATCTCCTCGGGGCGCACGGCGGCGATGTTCACCGCGTTGGTGACCACCCCTCCGGTCAGCGCCGCGCTCACCTGCTCGGCCGTCACGACGCCCGCCCGATCCTGCGCCTCGGTCGTCGAGGCGCCGAGGTGTGGCGTGACGACGACGTCCTGGCGAGCGAACACCGGGTGATCGGTGAACGGCTCCGAGGGAAAGACGTCAAGCGCCGCCCCGGCCAGCTTGCCCGCCTCGAGGCCCGCGACCAGCGCCTCGAGGTCCACGAGCTCGCCCCGGGCGCAGTTGACGAGGCGCGCCCCGTCCTTCATGGCGGCAATCGCCTCGGCATCGATCAATCCGGCCGTCTCGGGAGTCTTGGGGACGTGCAGCGTCACGATATCGGCGGTGCCCAGCAGCTCCTCCAGGCTCCCCGCTCCCTCGACGCCGAGCTCGCGAAACCGCTCCGCGGAGACGAACTTGTCGAAGGCGAGGACCTCCATCTCGAACCCCTGCGCTCGCTTCGCCACGAGTTGCCCGATGCGGCCGAAACCGATCACGCCGAGCACCTTGCCGTACAGCTCTGCCCCCTTGAACCGCGAGCGCTCCCAGGCTCCGCCCACGAGAGTCGCATGGGCCTGCGGAATGGTCCGACACATCGCAAGCATCAGAGCCAGGGTGTGCTCCGCAGCCGCGACCGAGTTTGCTTCGGGTGCGTTGGCAACCACGATGCCCCGGCGGGTCGCCGCCGGGATGTCGACGTTGTCGACGCCGGTACCCGCACGGCCGATCACCTTCAGTCGCTCCGCCCGTTCGATCAGGTCGGCGGTCAGCTTCGTCGCCGAGCGAACCAGAATGGCGTCGTAGTTGGCGATCGCCTCGCGCAGCTCGTCCTCCGACATCTCAAGCCCGAGGTCGACGTCGAAGTTCTTTCGCAGCAGCTCGACGCCGGCATCGGCGATCTTCTCCTTGACGAGAACCTTCATCGACTCACCCCGCCCCATGCTCGATCACCCAATCGACGCAGGCGGTCAGCGCTTCGACGTCGGACGGCTCGACCGCCGGGAACAGGCCGACCCGCAGCTGATTGCGGCCCAGCTTGCGGTACGGCTCGACATCGACGATCCCGTTCGCCCGCAGCGTCGCGGCGACGCTGGCGGCATCGATCGCGTCGCTGAAGTCGATCGTGCCGACGACCAGCGAGCGCTTCGCGGCGTCCGTCACGAACGGCGACGCGAATTGGGCCCGCTCGGCCCAGCCGTACAGGTGCCCCGACGAAGCGGTGGTCCGGCCGACGCACCAGTCCAGCCCACCGTTGCCGAGCATCCACTCGACCTGGTCGGCCAGCAGCAACAGCGTGGCCAGCGCCGGGGTGTTGTAGGTCTGGCCCTTGCGGGAGTTCTCGATCGCGGTCTGCAGCGACAGGAAGGCCGGCTGCCAGCGGCCCTCGGCTCCGTCCAGCTCGCCGATTCGCTGCACCGCCGCCGGGCTGAGCGCCGCCAGCCACAGACCGCCGTCCGCGCCGAAGGCCTTCTGCGGCGCAAAGTAATAGACGTCGGCCTCCGCGAGGTCGACGGGGAGCCCGCCGGCACCCGACGTCGCGTCGATCAGCACCAGCGCATCGTCGGCGCCCGCCGGCCGGCGCACCTCCACCATGACGCCCGTCGACGTCTCGTTGTGCGCCCAGGCAATCGCGTCCGCGCCGGGGTCGGCTGCCGGGAGAGGGGCATCGCCCGGCTCCGCTTCGATCACGAGCGGGTCCTCGAGAAACGGCGCCGTCGTCGTAACCCGCGCGAACTTCTGCGAAAACTCCCCATAGCTGAGGTGAAGCGCCCGGCTGCGAACCAGCCAGGCGGCGGCCGCGTCCCAGAACGCCGTCGTGCCACCGTTGCCAAGCGCCATCTCGTAGCCGCTCGGCAGGGCGAGCAGGTCTCCGAGCCCCCCCTGGACGCGCGAGACCAGCTCCCTGACGGGAGCCTGGCGGTGTGACGTGCCCATGATGTGGGCCTGCTCGGCCAGCCTGGCGAGAGCCTCGGGCCTCACCTTGGACGGCCCGCAGCCAAACCGTCCGTCCTCGGGCCGGAGCCCGGCGGGGATCTGCAAGCTGGTCGAGAGGGCCATCGCGCTGACAGGTTATTGACAGGCTGAGCGGTTCGACCTGCTGACACCCCGGAAGTCCGCGGATAGGGTGGGTTCGTCCCATCGGTTGCAAACGAGATGGAGGGTTAAGCATGGAGGCAAGTGTTCCGCCCAGCGAGCCTGGGCACGTGCAGCGTGGCTTCTTCGAGTCGCTGATGGACACGCGGTTCAACAGCCTGATCACGCCTATGTTGATTCGCTTTCTCTACGTCGTGGGGATGGTCGTGCTCGGGATCGGGGCACTCGTGTTCATCGTCGCCGCCTTTACCGACAGCGCGGGCCGCGGCATCCTCACCCTCATCCTGGCGCCGCTGGTGGCGCTCATCTACCTGATCGTGATCCGGCTCTATCTCGAGCTGATCGTGGTTGCCTTCAAGATCCGCGACGCGGCAGAGGAGGTCGCAGAGAACACGCGGCGATGAGCTGACGCCTTCGCAGCGGGAGACCGCAAGCCGCTAGGCTCCTCGCCGTGAGCGAGCCGACAGAGGACGCCGTCACCAAGGGCGAGGGCTATGCCCTCGCCAATCTCGCCGATCTCGGTGAGGGCCCTGGGTTCCGCAAGATCCGCGGGTCGCTGGGCGTGACGGCGTTCGGCGTCAACGCGATCGTGCTGCCTCCCTCCTACGAAACCGGTCGCCACTACCACGAGGAGCAGGAGGAGCTGTACTTCGTGCACAGCGGCCGAATCGAGATGCGCTTCGGGGACGGTTCCACTCACGAGCTGGAGACCGGCGGCCTTGCCTGGGTCGATGCACCGACGGTGCGCGGCATCCGCAACCTCAGCGATTCAGAGGAGGCCGTCTACGTGATCGTCGGGGGCAAGGACGGCTACGTCGGTCGCGACGGCCGTCAACCCGAGGGCGAGACCCAAAGGTAAAGCAACATCCTGGAGCTTTGACGGCAAGCCGATCGGCGGACGCAGGGAGAACGCCGAGCGAGGGCACCGTTCGTGCGTGAGCGAGGCACTCGGACCGGCAACTCCGATACGCGCCGCCGCTAAAACTCCTGGTCGATCCAGGGCATCATCTGCCGCAACTCGCCACCGACCTCCTCGACCGGATGCTTGGCGCCCTCCTCGCGCATGCGGGCGAGGCTCTCGCCGCCGGCGCGGTTCTCGGCGATCCACTCGCGGGCGAACTCGCCCGACTGGATGTCGGCGAGGATCTTCTTCATAGCCGCTCGCGATTCCTCGCCGATCACCCGTTTGCCACGGGTCATGTCGCCGTACTCGGCTGTGTTGGAGATCGAGTAGCGCATCCCCTGGATCCCCTTCTCGTACATCAGGTCGGCGATCAGCTTCAGCTCGTGCAGGCACTCGAAGTAGGCGAGGCGCGGGTCGTATCCAGCCTCGACGAGGGTCTCGAAGCCGGCCCTGACCAACTCGCTGGCGCCCCCGCAAAGCACCGCCTGCTCACCGAAGAGATCCGTCTCGCACTCGTCCTTGAAGGTCGTCTCGATGATCGCCGCTCGGCCCCCGCCGATCCCGGACGCGTAGGCGAGAACCAGGTCGTGGGCGCTGCCGGTGGCGTCCTGGTGGACCGCCATCAGACAGGGAACGCCGTGCCCTTCCTCGTACTGCCGACGAACCAGGTGCCCGGGACCCTTGGGGGCGACCATGCCGACGTCGACGCCCGGCGGGGGAGCGATCTGCTCGAAGTGGATCGCGAAGCCGTGCGCGAAGAGGAGCAGGTTCCCGGGGGCGATCCCGTCGGCGATCTCCGCCTCCCAGATCTCCGCCTGCTTCTCGTCGGGCAGGAGGATCATCACAACGTCGCCGCGGCTCGTGGCTTCGGCGACGTCAAGCACCTCGACGCCGGCCGCTTCGGCCTTGGCGCGGCTCGCGGAGTCGGGGCGCAGGCCGACAACGACATCGATGCCAGAGTCCTTCAGGTTGAGCGCGTGGGCGTGGCCCTGCGAGCCATATCCGAGGATGGCAACCGTCCTCCCCTCCAGCTTCGAGAGGTCGGCGTCCTTGTCGTAGTAGATGTCGTCGGTCCGCATGCGCGCAGGCTATCGGAGCGCCCGTCGCATCAGCTTCCCCGAGGGCGTTCGCGGCAACGCCGCGGCCAGCTCGACCCGCTTTGGAACCTTGAAGCCGGCAAGGGCCTCTGCGCAGTGGCGCCTCAGTTCGTCGGGCGTGACCTGCGAGCCGTCCCGCAGGACGACGATCGCGGTGACCGCCTGCTGCCACTCGGGATCCTCGCGCCCGACCACCGCCGCGTCGGCGACGTCGGGGTGCCTGAGCAGCACCTGCTCGACTTCGGCCGGAACCACGTTCTCGCCTCCGGTGACGATCATGTCGTCGACCCTGTCTTCGACGTACAGAAAGCCCTCCTCGTCGATCCGTCCCAGGTCGCCCGTGTGCAGCCAGCCGTCGGCATCGACGCGACCGGGGGCGACCGTCGGGCCCTGGACGAGGATCTCGCCCTCCTGGATTCGCAAATGGGTCGTCAGCAACGGCCGGCCGGCAGACCCGAGCTTGCGCCGCGCGTCCGCCGGGGCGAGGGTCGCCACCTGCGAGCAGGCCTCCGTGAGGCCATAGGTCTGCACGACCGTCGCCCCGCGACCGACCGCCTCTTCGAGGGGCTCGATCGGCACTGGGCCACCACCCACCAGGATCGCCCGCGGGGCGGAGAGCTCGGAGTTCGCCTCGAGCAGCCGGGTCAGCATCGTCGTGACAAGCGAGACAACCGAGATGTCGTCGCGTCGCAAAGCCTCTGCCACCCGCTCGACGTCGAAGCCGTCGTGCAGAACCACTGTGGTGCCGTAGAGCACCGATCTCATCACGATCCCCAGTCCCGAGATGTGGCTGAGCGGCAGGCAACAGAGCCAGCGGTCGTGGGGGTCGACGCCGATGTTGAAAGCTGAGCCCACCGCGCTCCAGAGAAAGTTGCCGTAGGTGAGTCCCACCGGGTCGGGGTCCCCGCTGCTACCGCTGGTCAGCACCCGGGCGCAGACGTCGTCCATGTCGTGCTCGCCGAGCAGCGGCAGGTCCGCCTCGGTCTGGGTCAGCTCACCGGGATCGTCGAGGTCGACGGCGGGCTCCTCGACGGCGATCACCGCAGTCCGCTCCTCAGCGCTCAGCAGCGGGCTGAGGGGCAGCAGCACCGCCCCCACCTTCATCAGCGCGTGCACGAGCACTACCTGCTCGCGGCGCGCGTGCATGGTCAGTGCCGCCGTCGAGCCGCGCCGCACGCCGTGCGCCGCCAGTCGTCGCGCCACCCAGGTCGCCTCCGCCTCGAGCTCGGCATAGGTGACCTCCGAGCCGTCGGCGACCAGGGCCGTACGGTTCGGACAGCTCTGTGATCTCTGGGCGAGCCAGTCGTCGAGTTTCATCGCGTGGTTACGTCCACCAGGCGTCCCTGGCTATCGTTGCCCTCCGCATTCTTGCGGGCCGCCAGCCAGCGCGCGGTCACCAGCCGCCAGACCCCGGAGGATCGCTTGTCGCAACGCCACAAGGACGCCCCACCCGAGGAACAGCTCTACGCCCCCGTCGAGTGGCAAACCGCAGCCGAGTACGACGACATCGCCTACCAAAAAGCCGACGGGATCGCGAAAATCGCAATCGATCGCCCCGAGGTGCTCAACGCGTTCCGCCCGCAGACGCTGATCGAGATCTCCGCTGCCCTGGAGCTGGCCCGCGAGGACCCCGAGGTTGGCGTGATCGTCCTCACCGGGGAGGGGCAGAAGGCATTCTGCTCGGGCGGCGACCAGACGGTCCGAGGCGACACCGGCTACCTCGCCGAGGGAGCCTCCGTGGGCCGCTTCCACGTCACCGACCTGCAGGTGCAGATGCGGCGGCTGCCGAAGCCGATTGTCGCGATGGTCGCCGGCTACGCGATCGGCGG
The DNA here is from genome assembly GCA_963747765.1 of uncultured Solirubrobacterales bacterium. Lineage (GTDB taxonomy): Bacteria > Actinomycetota > Thermoleophilia > Solirubrobacterales > 70-9 > VRUE01. The sequence continues at coordinate 28,072 of CAVVGH010000003.1, forward strand.
CGGCCACATCCTGCACGTTTGCTGCGACCTGACGATCGCCGCCGACAACGCCCGCTTCGGACAGACCGGCCCGCGGGTCGGATCCTGGGACGGCGGCTTCGGCGCCTCGCTGCTGCGCGATCTCGTCGGGACCAAGAGCGCCAAGGAGTTCTGGCTGCTGTGCCGCCAGTACGACGCCGAGGAGGCCCGGCAGATGGGGCTGGTCAACGCCGTGGTTCCACTCGACCGGCTCGAGCGCGAGACCGTCGCCTGGTGCCGCGAGATGCTGGCCCTCTCGCCTTTCGCCCTGCGCCTGGTCAAGGCCAGCTTCAACGCACACGAGGACGGCTACGCGGGAATCCAGCAACTCGCCCACGACACCAACCTTCTCTTCTACGGCAGCGAGGAGGCACGTGAGGGCCGCGAGGCGTTCAAGGAGAAGCGCATGCCCGACTTCTCGAAGTTCCCGAGACGCCCATGAGGATCTGGGTTATGGCCGCGCGGCCACGGACCCTGCCGGCCGCGATCGCGCCCGTGCTGGTCGGCACGGCTGCCGCGGTCGAATGGTCCGGGGGGCTGCCGCGCTTCGGAGCGTTCCTGGCAGCGCTGGTCGGCTCGATCTTCATCCAGATCGGAACCAATCTCGCCAATGACTACTCCGACGCCAAGCGGGGAGCCGACACCGCAGATCGCCTCGGCCCCCTGCGGGTCACCTCGGCCGGACTGGTGACACCGCGCCGGGTGCTGGTCGCCACCTGGGTCGCCTTCGGCGTCGCGGTTGTCTGTGGCATCTACCTCACTGCGGTTGCGGGGCTCGCGATCCTGCTGATCGGCGCCGTGTCGATCGCCGCCGGCGTCCTCTATACCGGTGGCCCCCGGCCCTACGGCTACGCTGGCCTCGGTGAGGTTTTCGTCTTCCTCTTCTTCGGTCTGGTCGCGGTCAACGGTTCCTACTACGTCCAGGTGGAGCAGCTTGACGCGCTGCCGCTCGGGCTCTCGATCTCGGTCGGGTTCCTGGCGACCGCGATCCTCGTCGTCAACAACCTTCGCGACATCGAGACCGATCGAAGGGCCGGCAAGATGACCCTGGCGGTTCGCATGGGGCACGACAACGCGGTTGCCCTCTACCGCCTGCTGGTGCTGGGCGCCTACGTGGTCCTGCCGATCGCCCTGATCGCCGGCGAAGGCAGCATGCTGCCGCTGATCGGCCTCGCGTCGCTGCCCCTGGCCGTTCCCCCGCTTCGCACCACCGCAAACCGCACCGACGGCCCCTCGCTCAACCGGGCGCTCGCGGCGACCGGCAGCCTGCTCGGTGCGTTCAGCATCCTGGTCGCCGCGGGCCTTTTGATCGCCGGCTGACCGAGAGAGGCCACGGCGCTCAGGCGCCAAATGAGAAGCTGTCCAGATGCGCATCGCTTCGGTCGAGGTGGTCCCCTACGCGCTTCCCTTCCGCAAGCCGTACGTCACGGCAGCCGGAACGCTGCGACGCCGTGAGATGGTCCTGCTGCGCCTGCGCTCCGCGGAGGGACTGCTCGGGCTCGGGGAAGGGGTTCCGCTCTCCCTGCGAGGCGGAACGACCCTGGCCCGAGTCGTGGCCGAGCTGGAGCAACTCGGCCGCCGCGACAGCTTCGACGAGGCCTCGCTGCGCGGCGACGCCGCCGGGCTCTCTCCGCCCGCCCGCTGCGCGGCGCTCACCGCGTTGCTCGACCTGCGAGGCCGGCGGGCTGCCGCCGAACGCACCGAGCCCCCTCCCGCGGCAGCCGAACCGGTTCGCTGCAACGCCACGCTGATCGCGGGCCCTCCACCTGAGGTGGCGGCCGAAGCCGAGCGCTGGGCGGAAGCCGGCTTCTCGACCTTCAAGCTGAAGCTGGGCGCCGGCGACGATGTCGGACAGGTGCGCGCGGTTCGCGAGGCGCTCGGGCCCGGCGCCCGCATCAGGGTCGACGCCAACGCCAGCTGGGACGTTGCCACGGCCAGGCGCACGCTGGCCGAGCTGGAGCCCCTCGACGTGGAGCTGGCGGAGCAGCCGGTGGGCACCCTCGAGGAGGCGGCCGAGCTCTCCCGCGCGACCTCGATTCCGATCGCCGCCGACGAGAGCGTCGAGAGCCGGTCCGACGCGGAGCGGGCGGTGGCGATGGGCGCCTGTGAGCTCACCGGCCTGAAGCTCTCCAAGGTGGGTGGCCCTGAGGCGGCGATCGAGATCGCGGAGGTCCTGCCCTCCTACCTGTCCAGTGCGCTCGACGGGCCGGTGGGCATCGCCGCGGCTGCCCAGGTGGCGGAGACGCTGGACGAGGCGGCCGGCCGCGGCGATCTTGGGATCGCACACGGTCTCGCCACCCAGCGCCTCTTCGCGTCGAGCGTGGCCTCGATCGAGTGCGAGCTGCGCGGCGACCTGCTGCACCCACCCGACGGACCTGGGCTCGGTGTCGAGATCGACGAGGCCGCACTCAACGCCCACCGGCTTTAGGTTGCCCGGCGTGGACTCGACCAATGCCAACACCGCGCTGGCCTCGGCCTTCGCCGACGAGCTTGCCCGCTGCGGGCTGCGTCAGGCGGTCATCTCGCCCGGCTCGCGCTCGACGCCGCTTGCGATCGCCCTCTGGCGCCAGCCGGCGCTCGACACCACGGTCATCGTCGACGAGCGCTCGGCCGCCTTCTTCGCACTGGGCGCGGCACAGGCAACCGGGTCTCCGGTCGCCATTCTCTGCACGTCGGGAACGGCAGCCGCCAACTTCCATCCGGCGGTCTGCGAGGCCGACCTCTCAGCGGTGCCCCTGCTCCTCCTGACCGCCGACCGACCGCCGGAGCTGCGGGGAATCGGTGCCGGCCAAACGATCGACCAGGTCAAGCTCTTCGGCTCGGCCGTTCGATGGTTCTGCGAAGTGGGCACCCATGAGGCGACCGACGATGGCCTTCTCCACTACCGGTCGACCGCCTGCCGCGCCTTCGCCGCTGCGCGCGGCGAGCCCCGCCCCGGTCCCGTCCACCTCAATCTGCCCTGGCGCGAGCCCCTGGCGCCGCTGCCGGTGGAGTCAGCGGTGAGCGCCACGGACCCGCTGGCACTCAAGGGTCGCGGGGAGCGGCCGCTGACCGCCGTGACCGCCTACGACACCGAGCCCTCCGAGTTTCTGCTCGAGGAGGTGGGCGGGCACATTGCCCGGGCGAACGCCGGAGTGATTGTGGCCGGGCGCCAGCGCGACGTCGAGCTGCGCGATCCCCTCGCCCGCCTCGCCACTGCCACCGGCTTCCCGATCCTCGCTGAGCCGACTTCCCAGCTTCGCTGCGGCCCGCACGATCGTTCGCACGTCGTCACCACGTACGACCTGCTGCTTCGCGATGCCGAGTTCGGGCGGAGCGTGACGCCCGATCTTGTGCTGCGCTTCGGGGAGATGCCGACCAGCAAACCGCTGCGGGCCTGGCTGGCAGGCTGCGGCGCGGAGGAAATCGTCGTCGACCCGCACGGCGGCTGGAACGAGCCAAACCGCCGTGCGGCGGCGCTGCTGCGCGCCGACCCGACCGAGCTCGCCGCCGGCTGGGCGGCCCGCCTGAGCGGCGACCCCCCGGCGGCGCCCGAACCCTGGTTCAGCGCGGAGCGCGCGGTCTGCGCGGCAATCGATGCGGAGCTGCGTGGGCTGAGCGCCCCCACAGAGCCCGGCCTGCAGCTCGCACTCGGTGCGCTGTACCGCGACGGCGACCTCCTCTATACGGCCTCGAGCATGCCGATTCGCGACCAGGAGGCCTTCCTGCCCACTGGCCAGGCCGATGTGTTCTTCCTCTGCAACCGCGGCGCCAACGGCATCGATGGTCTCCTCTCGGCCGGGATCGGGGCCGCCCACGCGACCGGCCGGCCAACCACGATCGTCACCGGCGACCTTGGCCTTCTCCACGATATCGGCGGCCTGGCCGCCCTGAGAGACGTTTCGACTCCGGTGCGGATCGTCGTCATCGACAACGGCGGCGGCGGCATCTTCGAGTTCCTCCCCCAGGAGTCCGCCCTCGGGCGCGACGAGTTCGAGGCCCTGTTGGCAACGCCGCGCAGCGTTGACGTGGCCCGTGCCGCAGCGCTCTTCGGACTCAGCCATCGGAGGGTGGCGTCGCTTGACGATCTGTCAGACGCGCTGACCGCGAACACCGGTCTGATCGAGGTGCCCGTCGACCGACAGGCGAACGTGGAGTTGCACCTTCGCCTCGCTAGCTCAGCAGCGGCAGCAGTGCGCCGAGCTTGACCTCGGTCTCGGCCAGCTCCGAGGACGGGTCGGAGCCCGAGACAACGCCCACGCCGGCATACAGGTGAGCCTCTCGATCGCGCAGCAGGGCGCTGCGCAGGGCTACGCAGAACTCACCGTCCTCGGTGGCGTCCATCCATCCGACTGGCCCCGCGTACCAGCCGCGGTCCATCCGCTCCAGCTCGGCGATCGCCGCTGCCGCGAGCGGCCAGGGCTCGCCGCCAACGGCGGGGGTCGGGTGCAGGAGGCCGGCAAGCTCAATCGCCGATCGCGGTTCTGCGAGCTGGGCGATCACCGCGGTCGCCAGATGCTGGATGTTGGCGACCCTGACCACCTCCGGCTCCGGGGCGCTCTCCACCCAGACGGCGTGAGGGCGCAGAGCGCGAACGATCCGATCGGCGACTATCCGCTGCTCGCGCCTGTTCTTGTCGCTGCGCAGCAGCTGCTCCCCGAGGTGATCGTCGATCGCCGGGTCCGAGCTGCGCCGCGTCGATCCAGCCAGGGCAACCGTGGAAGCGCTGGCCCCCGAGCGCCGCACCAAGAGCTCCGGGCTGGCCCCCAGGAAGGCAGCCTCCGGGGTGCCGCAGCAGAAGCAGAAGCAGGATGGGAACTCGGCACGAAGCGCCCCGAAGATCGCCGCCGGGTCGTGCGCAGACACCGCCGCCACCACGACTTCGCGGGCCAGCACGATCTTGCGCAGCTGGTCGGCCTCGATGCGCGCGGCGGCCGCCGCGATCGCCGCCTCGAAGTCACCGGGCGGATATGTGCTGCGGATCTCGGGCCGGCCGGTGGGATGCGGATCGAGCAACGGGAACCCGTCGTCCCGCAGGCCCGCCAGTCTCCTGCAGGCTCGGTTCACGGCTACCGCGGCGTCTCCACCGGCCGCAACGACGGCGTTCGCGGTGAGGAACGCAGCACCCCCACTGCGGCAAAGCGAGAGCTCGGGCAGGATCATCGACGCGGGCGCGAACGACGACCAGACCGCCGATGCCGCGCCGTTCGGATCGAAGGCAAACCCCCCTGTCCATACCGGGCCCGCACCGGCGGGCAATCCCGGAGGCTCGTCCAGCGCCGCGCCTTCGTTGAGACACAGGCACTCGCGGGCGACATCTGCGAACCGGTCATCGCCCCGCGAGGTGGCTTCGTGCGCGACACCCACCGCCGCCAGCGCAAAGTCCCGGTCTGGTTGCTCCCAGCAGAACCACCGATCGGACGCCAGTCGCGAGGCGAATATCGCTGCGCACGGGTCGAGCCCCTCAACCGGTACCGTCACGCTGACGAGCGTCCGCCGCTCGCGGCGCCCGGCCCCCTCTGCGGCCCCCTGCAGGCCCGCGATCAAACGCTCAGTTGCTGCCGCGAGCAATGGCGATCTCGCCGGTCCTCACCATCTCGATCAGCCCGTGAGGCCTGACCATCCGCTCGAAGGCCTCGATCTTGTCGGCCGATCCGGTCACCTCGATGGTCATCGTGCGACGCGCCACATCGATGATCTTCCCCCGGAAGATCTCCGCGAACTGGATGATCTCCGCGCGGTTCTCCACGGCGGCCGACACCTTGAACATCGCCATCTCCCTGGCGACGGTGTCCTCCGGCTCCATGTCGCGGATCTTCAACACGTTGATCAGCTTGTGGAGCTGCTTGGTGACCTGGTCGATCGGATGGACGGCGCCGTCGAGCGTCAGGGTGATCCTGGAGATGCTGGGGTCGTCGGTGGGACCGACGGCGAGCGTGTCGATGTTGAACCCGCGCCGCGAGAACAGGCCCGCGATGCGCGCCAGCACCCCCGGCTTGTTCTCGACCAGGATCGAGAGGATGTGCTTGCGCCCGCTCAGCTGTCCGGACACGCGCAGGTCCTCGAGCTTGACGAGCTCTGGAGTGCCGGCCTCCACTAGCCCACCATGTCCCGTGCCGCGGCACCCGCCGGGATCATCGGGAAGCAGTTCTCCTCTTTGGAGACCCGCACGTCGAGCAGAACCGGGCCGTCTGTCTCCAGCGCCTTGACCATCGTCTCCTCGAGGTCCGCGGCGTCTTCACAGCGCATCCCCGTCGCACCAAAGGCCTCCGCCAGCTTCACCCAGTCGGGGCTGGGACCCAGCTCGACCGAGCTGTAGCGGCGGTCCCAGAACAGCTCCTGCCACTGACGGACCATGCCCATGTAGCCGTTGTTCATCAGGAAGACCTTGACCGGGATGTCTTCGGTGACGCAGGTTGCCAGCTCCTGGCAGGTCATGATCAGGCTGCCATCGCCGGCCAGGCAGACAACCGCCTCGTCGGGGCAGGCGACCTTGGCCCCAACTGCCGCGGGAAGCCCGAAGCCCATCGTTCCCAGACCGCCGGAGTTGATCCAGTGGCGGGGTTTGTCGAAGCCGTAGTACTGCGCGGCCCACATCTGGTGCTGGCCGACGTCGGAAGTGACGATCGCGTCGCCCTGAGTCGCCCGGTGCATTGCCTCGATCATCAATTGCGGCTTGATCTCGCCGTCCTTACCGGGGTCGTAGCTGAGCGGGTACTCCTTCTGCCAGGCGTGGATCTGCTTCCACCAGCCGTCGAGGCGCGAGGAGTCCGTCTGCAGCGCTCGATATTCGCGGGTTAGCTGAGGCAGCACCCGCTTGGCGTCTCCCACGATCGGGATGTGGGCCGGAATGTTCTTCGAGATCTCGGCCGGGTCGACGTCGATGTGGATGAACTTGGCGCCCGGCGCGAACTCGGCGAGCTTGCCGGTGATCCGGTCGTCAAAGCGGGCGCCGATCGCAACGATCAGGTCGGCCTCGTCCATCGCGTAATTGGCGGCTCGGGTCCCGTGCATGCCGAGCATTCCCAACCAGCGCTCGTGCGAGGCTGGAAAGGCGCCCAGCCCCATCAACGTCGAGGTGACCGGGAAGGGGTCGCAGTCGGCCAGCTCGCGCAGCTCCTCTGAGGCGTTGGCGTTGATCACTCCGCCACCCGTATATAGGACCGGCCGCCTTGCGTTGGCGAGTGCTTTGGCCGCGATCCTGACCTGCTTGATGTTGCCTTCCGCCGACGGTTTGTAGCCGGCCAGCTCGACCGACTCGGTGCGGGTCACGTAGTCGATGTCGGCGCGCGAGAGGTCCTGGGGCACGTCGATCAGCACCGGTCCCGGCCTCCCGGTCGAGGCGATGTGGAACGCCTCGTGAACGTACTCCGGAATCTGGCGGGGATCCGCGACCTGGAACGAGTGCTTCACGAAGGGCAGCGTCGCGCCAAGGATGTCGGCCTCCTGGAAGCCGTCGGTCCCGATCAGCTCGGTGCGCACCTGGCCGGTGATGAAGACCGTCGGCACCGAGTCCATCATCGCATCGGCAATCGCGGTGACCAGATTGGTCGCCCCCGGGCCGGACGTCGCGAACGCGACTCCGACTTTCCCCGAGGCCTGCGCATAGCCCTCGGCCGCGTGACCCCCTCCCTGCTCGTGGCGAACCTGGATGTGGCGGAAGTCGCTGTCGACCAGCGCGTCGTAGGTCGGCAGGTTGGCGCCACCGGGAATACCGAAGATGTGCTTGACACCCTCGGCCTTGAGGCTTTCCATCAACGCGTCCGCGGCTCTCATCGGACTCGCGATGGTACCAGCGAACCTATGCCTGGCCTGCAGGGGATTTCGAGGGGTCCCAACGAGTGTGGGGATCGATCGAGCTCTCGATCACGAAGCCCTTGTAGCGCTCGATGGCGTGCAGCACCGACTCGATCAGCTCCTCGCGGAGCAGGGTCGGCTTCAAGCCAAGGTCGAAAAGTTTCGTGTGCGTGGCGTTGTAGTAGTGCTCCTCGAGCTCCACGCGCGGGTTGTCGACGTGATTGATCTCGACCGAGTAGCCGAGGTGCTCGCCGGCGTGCTTGACCAGCTCGGCCAGTTGGCCGACCGAGAACTGCTCCGTGAACTGGTTGAAGACGCGGAACTCGCCGGGCTCGGCCGGGTTGGCGACCGCCAGCTCGACGCATTGCAGGGTGTCGCGGACGTTGAGGAAGCCACGGGTCTGCCCCCCCGACCCGTAGACGGTCAGCGGGTGGCCGATCACAGCCTGCACGCAGAAGCGGTTGAGCACCGTGCCGAAGACCTCGTCGTAGTCAAAGCGGGTGATCAGGCGCTCGTCGCGCGCCGTCTCGTCGGTCTCGATTCCGTAGACGACTCCCTGGTTGAGATCGGTGGCGCGCAGCCCCCAGATCCGGCAGGCAAAATGCAGGTTCGTCGAGTCGTGGACCTTGGAGCAGTGATAGAGGGAGCCGGGCAGCTTCGGGAAGGGAAGGGTGTCGGTGCGCCCCTTGTGCTCGATCTCGATGAACCCCTCCTCGATATCGATGTTCGGAGTGCCGTACTCACCCATCGTCCCGAGCTTCACCAGGTGGCAGTCGGGAACATGGTCGCGCAAGCTGAAGAGAAGGTTGAGCGTGCCGATCACATTGGTGTGCTGGGTCTCGACCGCCCGCTCGCGGGACATCATCGAGTAGGGCGCCGAGGGCTGCTCTCCGTAGTGGATGACCGCCTCGGGGCGAACCTCGGCGACCACCTCGTCGAGGAAGTCACCGTCCTCGACCGCGCCGACGTAGCGGCGGATCTGCTTGCCGGTTATCTCGCGCCAGGCATCGATCCGCTCGTCGAGAGTGCCGATCGGAGTGAGCGAATCGGTCCCGTGCTCCTGATGCCAGCGACGGCGCGAAAAGTTGTCGACGACTGCCACCTCGTGGCCCTTGGCCGAAAAGCGCAACGCGGTCGGCCAGCCCAGGTAACCGTCCCCCCCGAGGATGAGAACGCGCATAGGTCGCGGCAGAGTACCGAACGGGGCGCGATCGCGGGCAACCGGGACCACCCGGCAGCGCCATAGCATCTGCGGCGATGGCGTCCGCAGCGGTTGCGCGAAACGGGGAGCGTGCCGGGGTCATCGCCCTGGTGGCGATCCTCCTGCTGGGCCTCGGGCTGCGCGTCGGCTATGCCTGGGACGGCCGGGCACCGGTCTTCGACGCCGCAGCCTATGCGCGGATCGCCGCACACCTCGATCGCGGGGAGGGCTTCACGCAGGGAAGGACCGCCACCCAGCCCGCGAGCAACTACTCGCCCGGGCTGCCGCTCTTCGTCGCCGCCCTCTACAGATTGACCGGAGGCCCTCACGAACGCTTGGCTCGCCTTGCGCTCGCCGTCATCGGATCCCTGTCCGTCCTCTTCACCTATCTGATCGGCCGCCGCCTCTCGGGCCCAGCGGCCGGCCTGATCGGCGCGGCAGCCGTGGCCGTCTACCCAGCGCTGCTCGAGTACCAGGGGATGCTGATGGGCGAGCCTCTCGCCGCCACCCTCCTCTCCGGGGCGACCCTCTCGATCCTCTGGGCATCCGACCCGCGCGCAGCCACTCACCTCCTGCCGGTCGCCGCGCGGGTCCTGTCACGGGGAAGGGGGGCTAGCGGACTCACCCGTCCGAACCCCCCCTCCCCCGTGCCGCCCGCGCGAAGAGCCGCCGCGCTGCGCTGGCTGGTCCCGGGCCTGCTGCTCGGAGCGCTGGCGCTCGTTCGCCCCGAGTACCTGGCGATCTCGCTGCCGATCGCGATCGTCGTATTCGCGCGTCAGGGAGGAGATGTGTGGCGCAACGGCCTGACCCAGGCGGCAGCTCTGCTCTTGGGACTGGTGGTGGTCGTCGCCCCGTGGACGGTTCGCAATGCGGTGGCGCTCGACCGGTTCGTTCCGGTATCCACCGGCGGCGGGCAGGTGCTCTTCGCCGGCGCCTACATGCCGTCGGACGGAAATCCCGAACGCGTCGGCCGCGAGGTCCTGGAGCGCCATCCCGGGCTGACCCGGGCCTTGGCCCTTCGCCACCTGCCCGCCGGCCAACGACCCAAGCCACGACCCGCTCCGCCAATCGACGCCGTCCTTGCCAACGTCCGCCTCGAGCAGATCCTCGCCGCGTTTGCGACCCAGCGGTACCCGGGCATGGAAACGGACCGCGCGCTGGCGCGGATGGGCCGCGAACGGCTCTGGCGCGACATAGCCGAACAGCCCCTGTCTTACACAGGCTTCCTGGCGACCAAGCTGGTCCGGATCTGGTGGCACGGCCCCCGGGATGTGATGCGCGAGCCGCTGTGGGCAACCATGCACTGGCTGCTTGTCGCGCTGGCCCTGGTCGGCCTCGGCCTGCTTGTCCGGCACCGTCCCTGGCAGGCAGCGCTGCTTGCCACGGTTCTTATCTCGACCAGCGCGATCGGAGTCCTTCTCGTCGCCTCGCCGCGGCGCGTGCTTGTCGCTGTTCCGCTCGTCGCGGCCCTCGCGGGCGTGGCAGCGACAGCGTGCAGGGATAGCCTGGCGCGATGGCATCGCTGAGCATTTCGATGCGCTCGCTTGTCGAGCGGCACGGGCGGATCACGCTGACGCTGCTCGCGACCATCCTGGTCCTGGGCTTCGGCCTGCGCGCCTATCGGGTGGTGGAGCCGCTGCCGACTCCCGGCGACGACGCCCATGCCTACTACGCACTCTCCAAGGCGCTGTATGAGGAAGGCAGCTACGGCGGGCTCGGCTTTCACAACCCCGACGACTGGTCGCCGGGCGCACCGCTCCTCTACGCGACCTCCTTCTACGCGACCGGTGGCGCGCGCGAAGGAACCGCCCGAATCGTCGAGCTCCTGCTCGGGCTCGCCGCGATCGTCGTCGTCTACCTGCTCGGTAAGCGGCTCAACTGCCGGCCCGCCGGGCTGATCGGTGCTTTCGCCGTGGCCGTCTACCCCCCCTTCATCCACTCGACCGGGGCGCTGTTCAGCGAGCCCCCTGCCATCTTCACCCTCCCCGCGGCATTGCTCGCCTTCCTCTGGGCAGCGAACCCAGCCCCAAATACCCCTCGCGCGGCTGACACGGGTGAGGAGGGGGTTCGGCCGGGTGAGGCCACCATCCGGCCCCTCACCCGGGCCCGCACGGCGCGATGGTTGGTCCCCGGCCTGCTGTTCGGCCTGACGGCCCTGATCCGCCCCGAGTACCTGCTGGTCGGTGCCGCCTTCGTGGTGCTGACGGCAATTCGCGTCGGCAGGGACCGCGGCTGGCGCCCGGGTCTGGCGGGCGCAACCGCGGTGGCGCTCGGCCTGCTCGTTCCAATCGTGCCGTGGACGGTGAGGAACGCGATCTCGCTCGAACGCTTCGTGCCGATCTCAACGGGAGCCGGCAAGGCTCTCTACGTTGGCACCTACCTTCCCGGCGACGGCGAATACCAGCGCGTCAAGGCGCTGCTCGCGCGACGCTATCTGCACCGTGACCTGAAGCTCGATTCGGCGGCCCTCGATCGTCTCGACCCGACACCACTCTTCAACCGCGTCACCGCGCGCTATCCAGGGCTTCCACGGGACGCCGCCCTGGGCAGGATCGGCAGGCAGAACTTCAACAAGTTCTTCGGCGAAGACCCGCTCGGATATGCAGCGATGACAGTGCGCAAGGTGTGGCGAATGTGGAGCGCCGGAATCGGCGAAGCGATGAGCGCCACCGCCGGTCGCCTGGTGCAGCTGACAATCCTGCTGCTCGGGCTGGGAGGATTGGGCGTGCTCGCCTCGCGCCGGCGATGGTGGCCACTGATCGCGATGAGCACCCCGATCGTGCTCGTCACCGCGGTTGGCGCCGTCTCGCTTGCCGCCCCCCGCCGCAACGAGATCCTCATGACACTGGTGTTTCCGCTTGCCGGTGTGGCGCTTGCACGAGCCGGCGCGGTCATATCCTCCAGCCGATCATGGTCCCCGAGGCAGGCATCTTCCCCTCAGAGCTGACCGCGCTCCGCACCGTCGGCCTGCTCCTCGCGGTCGCGACGGTGGCCTTCGCGGTTCTCCGCAGGCGAACGTTGCGAAACGTCGACGTGCTGATCCTGCTTCTCGTCGGATTGGGTCTGGCGATCGTCTCCGGCACCGAGCTGACCGACAGGGCACTCTCCGCCTTCTCCTTCGAGAAGGGCAACGGCGGCCGCATCCTCGGCCTCGCGGTCTTCTCGATCTTCGTGCTCTTCGTGCTGATCCTTCGCGCGCTGTCGCAGACGGCCCGCAACGCGCGCCAGCTTTCCGCCGTTCTCGAGGGCCTCGCCTGGGAAGAGTTCCGCCAGGCAAAGCTGCCCGAACGCTTCCGCGGCAAGATCGCAATCCTCATCCCCGCCTACAACGAGGCGGAGAGCGTCGGGCAGGTGCTCGACCTGATGCCGAGCGAGGTCTGCGGCATGGAAACCGCGGTGCTCGTGGTGGACGACGGCTCCCGCGATGGAACGGGCGACGTTGCCGCCGAGCACGGCGCGATCGTCGCCCGCCACGTGATCAACCGCGGCGGTGGGGCGGCGCTGCGCACCGGCTACCGCCTGATGGTCGAATCCGGGGCCGCGATTGTGGTCACGCTCGATGCCGACGGCCAGCACCTGCCCTCCGAGATGCCACGCCTCGTGCAACCCGTCTTAGACGGGGAGGTGGATGTCGCCCACGGATCGCGAGTGCTTGGCGAGGCCGACAAGAACACTCTCTCCCGAGAGCTCGGGATCGTCTTCTTCAACCGCCTCGTGTCTTTCATCACCGGCACCAAGGTCAGCGACTGCTCGAACGGCTACCGCGCCGTGCGCACAACCGTCCTTCCTCAGCTGGTCCTCCGCCAGGAGCAGTTTCACACCTCCGAGTTCATGATCGAGGCGATCAAGCGAAACATTCCGGCCAGGGAGATCCCGGTGACCGTCGCCAAGCGCCTCCACGGCCACTCAAAGAAGCCCGCGGTGGTCCGCTACGGGCTCGGCTTCGCAAACGCGATCGTCCGCACCTGGCTCAGGTAGCGGCGCCCGGGTGGTGCACCTCGGCCGGGTCGGGAAGGTAGAGGTCCGTGCCGCAACGGGGGCAGACCTGAACGTAGAGCTTCACGATCTTGCCGCACGCCGGGCAGCGCCGTTCGGGTTCGTGCTTCTCGGAGCGGTAGAGGATCACCGCGATCAGACCGAACGGCGGCACAGCGGTGCCGATCAACAGCCATAGCCAGAAGGAGCTTCCCTTGCCGCGCCCGACTATTCCGGTGGCGAGGCCGAAGAAGAAGGCGATGACGAGGTACTCGAATCCCATGGCACCATTGTCGCTTCCAACGGCTTCGGGTGCCCAATGGAGCCGACCTCGGAGGTGTCGCGCCGAAAGGGCAGGCTCGCGGTCCAGTCGATCACCGCGCGCACCTTGCGGGCGACGCCCGGGATCTGGCTCATGTGGTAGGTCCGCGCCAGCCACCATGCGGGAAACCCTCGAAAGGTGCGGCCCCCGAGTCGTCCCACGGCCTTGTAGCGACCGAGGTTGACGAAGGCGGCGCGACCCCTGTAGCGAAACCGCTGGGCCTCGCCCACGCCAAGCTCGGCGGCGATGTTCCTGGCCACGACCCGGCCCTGGCGAACCGCATGCTGGGCGGTCGGCGGACAGAGCCCGCCGCGCGGGTCGGGAGCGGCCGCGCAGTCGCCGATCGCCCATACGGACTCCATTCCGCGCACCTTCAGGAACTCGTCGACGGGGACGCGACCGCGCACGTCAAGCGGCACCGAGAGTCGTCGCAGCCCCGGTTGCGGTGCGACGCCGGCCGTCCAAACCACGGTTCGAGTGGCGAGAGTCTCTCCGCTCGAGAGCTGGGCGCTCTCGCCGGTCACCACCTCCAGCGTGGTATCGAGACGGAACTCGATGCCGCGGCCGCGAAGCTCCCGGAGAGCGTATTCGGCCAGCCCCGTGTCGATCTCGGGCAAGACCCGGCCCGTTGCCTCGACAAGGATCCAGCGCATACCGTGCAGGCGAGCCCGTGGGTACCTCTCGATCGCGTCGGTGGCGAAGTCCTGCAGCTCGGCGAGCGCCTCGAGGCCCGCGTAGCCGCCGCCGACGAATATGTAGGTGAGCAGCCTGTCGCGGCTCGCCGGGTCCTCGGTCGCATTGGCTGCCTCCAGCGTGTCGATCACATGGTTGCGCAGCCAGATCGCGTCCGCCAGGCTCTTGAAGCCGATTGCATGCTCGGCGAGACCCGGAATCGGAAGGGCGCGGGAAACCGAGCCGAGCGCCAGCAGGAGCTGGTCGTAGGGAAGCCGCTCGACCTCGTCGTCGCGGGTCCGTAGCTCAACCGTGCGGGCTGCCGGGTCATGGGCCTCGATCGTCCCCAGTCTCAGGTAGGTGCGGGCGAGGATCTCGCGCAGCGGCGTCACGACGTGCCGCGGCTCCAACGTGCCGGCTGCCGCCTCGGGCAGAAACGGCGTGTAGAGCAGGAAGTTGGCGTCGTTGACCAGGACCAGGCGTACCGATTGGCGCGGCACGATCCGCTCCAGCTGACGCGCCGCCATCGCCCCTCCAAAACCCCCGCCTGCGATGACGACGTTCCAAGCCATGGGCCGATTATGACACTTTGTAACAACTTGTTACAAAGCACCATTCCGCACATACGGTTCGCCGGCGGGCCTGGTCGAAGGGTCGGACAGTCCCCGAAGGAGCCTCCACGGCTGTTGCTCCGGGGGGCCTGCCCGACTCCTCGGCTACAAGCCGAGCTGCGCGCGGATCAGGCGGTTGACCTCGCCTCCGTCGGCGCGCCCCTTGGTCTCCCGCATGACGGCACCGACGATCGCCCCAATCGCCTTCTGGTTGCCAGAGCGAACCTGCTCGACAGCCTCCGGATTGGCATCGACCGCCGCGGCGACAATCGCCTCCAGCTCGCCGCCCTCGGCGATCTGGGCCAGGCCGTCCCGCTCGACGATCGCCGCCGGCTCGCCGCCCTCGGCGACCAGCGCCGCAAGCACCTGCTTGCCGCTGCCGTGGGAGATCTTCTTCTCCTGGACCATCACGACCAGGGCGGCGAGTGCCTCCGGGCCAACCTTGGAGTCGGCGGCCTCCTCCCCACCCTCGCTCTGGCGCAGCGCCGCAGCCAGCTCGCCGGTCACCCAGTTGGCCACGGCCCGCGGCGCGACCCCCGCGGCCGCCGCAGCCGTTCGCTCGAAGTATGCCGCGGTCTCCGGGTCGCCAACCAGCAGCGCCGCGGCGTCCACCGGCAACCCCAGCTCCTTCCGATAGCGCTCCATCCGGGCCTCCGGGAGCTCCGGGAGAGACTCCCGGGCCTCCCGCAGCATCTCCTCGGTCGGTGCGAGCGGGACCAGGTCGGGCTCGGGGAAGTAGCGGTAGTCGTGAGCTTCCTCCTTGGAGCGCAACGGGTGCAGGCTGCCGTCCTCGGGATGGAAATGAAGGGTCTCCTGCTCAACCCTCCCTCCCCCCTCGATCAGCTGCCGCTGGCGCTCCAGCTCCGCATCGATCCCGCGCTCGAGGAACCGGAAGCTGTTCATGTTCTTCAACTCCGTCTTCGTACCAAGCTCCTCGCTGCCGGCGGGGCGCACGGAGACGTTGGCGTCGACCCGCAGGCTGCCCTCCTCCATGTTGACGTTGGACACGCCCAGCTGGCCCACCGTCGTCCGCAGCAGCCGTGCCCAGGAGGCCGCCTCGGCCGCGCTTCGCAGATCCGGCTCGGTGACTATCTCCACAAGCGGCGTACCGCCTCGATTGAAGTCGACAAGCGAAGCGCCCGAGCCATGGATTCGGCCCGACTCGCCAACGTGGATCATCTTCGCGGCGTCCTCCTCGAGGTGGGCGCGGTGGATGCGCACTCCCCCGAGCCGGCCGCCGCTGGCAAGCGGAATGTCGTACTGGCTGATCTGGTACGCCTTCGGATTGTCGGGATAGAAGTAGTTCTTGCGGTGGAAAATCGAGCCGGACGCAACGTCGCACTCCAGGGCCGCGGCAATTTTCAGTGCGAAGCGGATCGCCTCCTCGTTGGGCACCGGCAGGACCCCGGGATGCGCAAGGCAAACCGGACAGGTGTGGACGTTCGGCTCATCGCCGAAGGAGAGCTCGCAACCGCAGAACATCTTGGTTCGCGTCGAGAGCTGCACGTGGATCTCCAGGCCGATCACGGCCTCCAGCTCAGCCACCGCCACCGCCTCCCGGTTTGGCGTCGAATCCGATCGCCTGCTCCAACGCATAGGCGGCCTCGAGCAGTCGCTGCTCGGCGAATGCCGGGGCGGCAATCTGGAATCCGACCGGCAACTGCGGACCTCCTCCCTCCGGTTCGGCGAGACCGGCTGGAATCGAGATCGCCGGGATGCCCGCCAGGCTCATCGGCACCGTAAAGAAGTCGTTCATGTACATCGCCAGGGGATCGTCGGTCTTCTCGCCCAGACCGAAGGCAACCGAGGGCGAGGTCGGCGTGACGACGAAGTCGAACGAGGAGAAGGCGGCGGCATAGTCGGCTGCGATCTTCGTCCGGACCCTCTGTGCGCGGCCGTAGTACGCCTCGTAGTAGCCGGATGACAGCGCGTACGTGCCGAGCATGATGCGACGCTTGACCTCGGTTCCAAGACCCGCCGAGCGGGTGCTCTCATACATCTCGATCAGATCCCCAGCGCCCTCGGCGCGGAGCCCGTAGCGAACCCCGTCGTAGCGAGCGAGGTTCGAGGACGCCTCCGCGGGTGCGATCACGTAGTAGGCAGAGATGCCGTGCTCGGCATGGGGCAGCGGCACCTCGCCGATCTCCCCCCCGAGTGACTCGATCCTCGCCAGCGTCGCATCGAAGAGAGCCCGCACACCCGGCTCGACGGCATCGTCTGCAAGCTCTGCCGGGACGCCGAAGCGCAAGCCGGTCAGATCCTCCCGACTTGGTGGCTCCACACCGCCCTCGATGCCGACCGAGGTCGAATCGCAGGGATCCCGTCCCTGCAGGGCTCCGAGCAGCAGGGCCGCATCGGTGACGTTGCGGGTCAGCGGCCCACACTGATCGAGCGAGGACGCGAAGGCGATCATCCCGTAGCGCGAGATCGCGCCGTAGGTCGGCTTCAAACCGACGATCCCGCAGAGCGACGCGGGCTGGCGGATCGAGCCGCCCGTGTCGGTGCCGATCGCGCAGGGCGCGAGGCCACCGCCGACCGCCGCTGCCGACCCCCCGGAGGAGCCACCCGGAACGCGCTCCCGGTCCCATGGGTTGAGAGCCGGCCCGAAGGCCGAGTTCTCGTTGGAGGAACCCATCGCGAACTCGTCCATGTTGGTCTTGCCCAGGATCTGGAAGCCTGCCTCGGCGAGCTGTCGCACCGCAGTCGCGGTGTAGATCGGCCGGTATCCCTCGAGGATGCGAGAGCCTGCCGTCGTCGGAATACCCTCGGTGCAGAAGATGTCCTTGACGGCAATCGGGATGCCGGGGGGCGACTCGTCCGGCGCGGCCTGCCGCAGCTTTCCGTACAGGATCGCCGACGAGTCCAGCGAGCCCTCGCCGCTCGCCGCGCCCGGAGCATCGGCCTGCCAGAGGTAGGCCCCCAGCTCATCGCCCGCAGCCGCCTCGCGCCACGCCTCGAAGTACTCCTCCCGCGAGATCTGGCCACTCGCAATTCCCGCCGCCGCCTGAGCGACGCTCAGCTCCAGGAGCCCGGCCATCAGGCCTCGGCCTGCGGCGAGGGGACTCGGAATGCCCCCTCGGCCGGGTCGGGCGCCTGAGCCAGGACGGCGTCGCGGGGCCAGCTGGGTCGGGGCTCGTCGGGCCGCAGGACGTTCTCCAGCTCGACCACATGAGAGGTCGGCGGCACGTCATCGAGGTCGAGCTCCGCGATCCGATCGACGTGCTCGAGGATCCCCGACAGCTCTCCGGCCATCCTCTCCAGCTCGGCGTCGCTCAATCGCAGCCGTGCCAGCCGCGCCACGTGAAGCACCTGCTCTCGCTCGATCACGGCCGTGATTCTAGGTTTGCGACCGCTCCGATGCGTTTGGCTGCCCAGCCAGTTATTGTCCCGGCCACGATGCGGGGTGCGAAAGCAGAGGCGCTTGTCGTCTTGACCCTGCGACTGCTCGCCCTCAGCTTCGCGGTCGTCGGCGTCCTCTTCATCGCCGTTCCCAGTGGGGTGCTCGACACAATCTCCGATCTGGGCGATGCAATCGGAAGCTTCCCCCGTGCCCCGCATACCCAGGAGCAGCTCTGGCTTGCCCTCGGGTTCGCCTACATGGTCGTGATCACGGGGATCTGCCTCGTTGCGCAGTCGGATGTCGTCCGCTATCGCCCGCTGTTGCTGGTCCTCGCGGCGGGCAAGACCGCCTCCTCACTGGGCTCGCTCGGCTTCTTCGTCTTCGACCAGGACGTCTTCATCTACCTGCTCAACTTCCTGGTCGACGGCTTCCTGGCGCTTGCCACGCTCTGGCTCTGGTCGCTCGCCGGCCGCGTCGGCCGACCGGCGGCGCCCGGCTGACAGCGCGCGCCGGGGCTATCAGCCGCCGAGCAGCGGACCCTGAGTGCGATATGCGAAGCGATGGCGCCCGGGCTGGACGGCTTGCCCGCGGCGGAGCGGGAAGTTGATGTATCCGGTCCGGTCAGCGGCTTCCTGACCTCGCTCTCACCCCGCCTCCTGCTCCGCATCAGGCTCGGCATGAGGATCTTCGAGTGGCTGCCCTTCCCCTGGCGGTTCAGCCACCTCGATCTCGGTGCTCGCGAAGACTTCCTGCGCCACATGGAGCACTCGCGCTCCGGGTTGCATCACGAGCTGATCCTGATGGCGAAGACCTTTACCACGATCGGCTACGCAATCGACTCCCGAGTCGAGGCGCGGCTCGACCTGCAGACCAGCTGTCGCCTGGCCGACGGATCGACTCCCGAACCGGCCGAGCCGCTTGGCGAGACCACCCCCGAGGGGGACGCTGAGGAATGCGATGTGGTGATCGTCGGCTCCGGCGCCGGCGGCGCCGTCGCCGCCGCGACGCTTGCCGAGGCGGGGCTCGACGTGCTCGTGCTCGAGGCCGGCCAGCACTACAACCGGGACAGCTATCCAGACCACCCGCTCGAGGCGATCGCATCGCTCTACCGCGACGGTGGCCTGACCATGGCCGAAGGACGCCCATCCATTCCAATCCCGCTCGGGCGGGCGGTCGGCGGCACGACCGTGATCAACTCCGGCACGTGCTTCCGCGCTCCCGCCTCTGTCCTCGACAGCTGGCAAGAGGGCCATGGCGTCAGCTGGGCACACGACCTCGACCGCCACTTCGCCGAGGCCGAGGACTTCCTGCGCGTCACCCCGCTCGACCCCGACCGGATGGGGCGCAACGGCCAGCTGGCGATGGAGGGCGCCCAGGCGATGGGCGCCAGCGGCGCGCCGATCTCGCGCAACGCCGGCAGTTGCGTGCAGTGCAGCTCCTGCCCGTTCGGATGCCGGATCGACGCCAAGCGCGGGATGCACGTCAGCTACCTGCCCCGCGCCGTTGCAGCGGGAGCGCGGCTGCGAGCCGGTGTCGAGGCACGTCGCGTCCTGGTCGAGGACGGTCGCGCGGTCGGCGTGCGGTGCGTCGCCACCGGGAACGCCGCGGGCAACGGCAGTCGCCGCCCCTACACGGTGCGCGCCCGCCGCGCCACGATCGTCGCCGGTGGCGCCATGGGAACTCCGGAGCTGCTGCTGCACTCCGGCCTGGGCGGCAATCGGGTCGGTCGCAACCTCCACATCCACCCGGCCTGCTGGGTCGGCGCCCGCTACGACGAGGAGGTTCGCGGCTGGGAAGGGGTGATGCAGAGCTATTACATAGACCAGTGGGAGTCCGAGCGGATACTGCTCGAGGCAACGTTCACGCCGCTGCCCTTCGGGGGTGCGTGGCTGCTGGGTGCCGGGCGTGAGCACCAGCGGGCGATGCTCCGTTTCGGCAACATCGGCTCGATTGGAGTGCACCTATCCGACGCATCGTCCGGAAGGGTCGGGCTGACTCGCGACGGCATGCTGCGCACCAGCTACAGACTGACCGAGGAGGACGGGCGGCGGCTCGCCTTCGGGATAGCACGAGCTGCCGAAGTCCACTTTGCCGCGGGAGCAACCGAGGTCTACCCCAACATCGGCAGGGTTCCGGTGCTGCGACGTGGAGAGGTGCCCGACTTCGAGGCCGCCTCATTCAAGCCCTCGGAGCTGCGCCTCGAGGCCTTCCACCCGATGGGCACGACGCCGATCGCCGCCACCGAGCAGCACGGTGTGTGCGGCGCCGACGGCTCAGTCAACGGCGTCACGGATCTCTATGTGGCAGACGCCTCCCTCTTCCCCACCTCCGTCGGCGTCAATCCGATGATGACGATCATCGCCTTCGCCAAGCAGATCTCCGGCGGCCTCGCCGACGGTTGATTCATGCGAAGGCAACAGTTGACCACCAAGCGGTGGTCAACTGTCCCAGCGAACCTCGATTTGCCCTCTCAGCCTCCCGGGGCGGTCGGCGGGGGTGGCGGCGGCTGGTTGCCCGAAGCCGGCGGGGGTGGCGGCGGAGGCGCCTGCGACGGAGGCGGCGGCTCGTTGCCCGAAGCCGGCGGGGGTGGAGGGGGCGAGCCTCCGCTCGGCCCAGAGCCACCCGAGAGGCGGTCGGCCGTGTCGCCGAAGCTAGCGCCTTCCTCGCGCATTGCGATGTAACCCCCGTAGGCAATGCCGGCGGCTGCTATCAGGCCGAGGAAGATCCCAAGCTTGCGCGTTGCGTCGACGGTGACGCCCCCAAACGACGCGAAATCCGGAGGGAACACGATCCGGTAGAGGATCAGCAGGACGGCCAGGCCCCCTAGCGCCGTCACGATGGTATTTAGCGACACCGGCGGCTCGAGGTCGGCATCGGTGAGACGCACCACGGCGACGCCGACCGCCGCCACTATCGCCAGCATCAAGAAGATCGGGATCACGTCAAGGGCATCCCAGGCACTGCCTCCGGATCCGGCGACATTGCCCGAAAACCCTGGAACCCCCGACACCTTGACTCCAAACCAATCGAAGAACATGAATATGAAGAGGAGAATCGCCGAAGCGGCAGCGGTCTTCTCACCCTTGCTCAGTTTGTCTATGTTCATCTACATATCCCTCCGTGGGCCGTGGGTTGCCCGGACCCTACACCTGGGCTCGGGCGGCAGCCAGGGTGTTGACGAGCAGCATGGCAATCGTCATCGGCCCCACTCCCCCGGGCACCGGTGTCAGGGCTGAGGCGATTTCGGCAACGGGCTCGAAGTCCACATCGCCGCACAACCCGTCGGCGGTTCTGTTCATACCCACGTCGATCACGACCGCCCCCGGCTTGACGGCGTCGGCGCCAAGAAGCCGCGGGACGCCGGCAGCCGCAACCAGCACATCGGCGCGCCGGCACACCTCCGGTAGATCGCGCGTGCGCGAGTGAGAGACGGTCACCGTCGCGTTGGCGGCGAGCAGCAGGCGCGCGACGGGAATCCCGACCAGCTTCGAACGCCCCACCACAACTGCCTCTGCACCCTCCAGCTCGACGCCCTCGTGTCGCAGCAGCTCCATCACCCCGGCGGGAGTGCAGGGCACCAGGCCGGGCATTCCGTGGGCGAGCAGGCCGGCGTTGACCGGCGTCAGGCCGTCGACATCCTTGCCGGGGTCGATCGCCGCCACGATCCGATCGGGGTCGATTCGCTCCGGAAGCGGCAGCTGCACGAGGATGCCATCCACCTCGTCGTGCAGGCCAAGCTCGCCGACCAGCTCCAGCAGCTCGTTCTCGCCGGTCTCCGCCGGGAGCTCGTGATTGACCGAGCGAATGCCCACCTCGGCGCACGCCTTGTGCTTGTTGCTGACGTAGATCTGCGAGGCGGGGTCTTCTCCCACCAGTACGGTCGCCAGTGCCGGCGGGCGGCCGACGCTCGCCTCATAGGAGGCCGCCTCCGCGGCCACCCGCTCGCGCACCGAGGCGGCAATCTCCCTGCCGTCGATGGGCTTGGCCGTCACTTGCCCTCTCGCTTCTTGATCGGCGCGTAATCGGCCATCAGCTTGCGTTCCGCGCCATCGCGCGCAAACCGCACGGCGACCACTCCACCGGGCTCCACCGCCGTGACGACCCCCTCGCCGAAGCTGGCATGGACTACGTCGTCGCCTGTCTTCAGCTCCAGCGCCGGGCCGGGCTCGACGGGTTGCCGGGAGCCCGCCTCGCTGGTCGGCCAGCTGATCCCGGCACCGGGGCGGTTCGAGTGGCGTTCGGCGAGCTCGGCGGGCAGCTCGTCGACGAAGCGAGAGGGCAGATTGTGCTGGGGCCGCCCGAACAGCCGCCTCTCCCGCGTCCAGGTCATGTACAGGCGCTGCCGGGCGCGTGTTATCCCGACGTAGCAGAGGCGGCGCTCCTCCTCTTCGCCACCCTCTTCGAGCGCGCGCATGTGGGGAAAAGCGCCGTCCTCGCAACCGACGATGAAGACCGCCTCGTACTCGAGGCCCTTGGCGTTGTGAAGCGTCATCAGCGTGACTACGGACTCGTCGCGCATGCCGTCCTGTTCGGTGTACAGGGAAATCTGCTGGAGAAAGTCTTCCAGCGGCGTTCCGCTGCCTTCTCCCTCGAGCTCGTGGTTGACGTCGAACTCCGCAGCCACGCCGATCAGCTCCTCGAGGTTCTCGGCCCGACCCTCGGCCTCGACAGTGCGCTCGGCGATCAGAGCGTCCATATAGCCCGTGTCCTGCAGCGTCGCCTCCAACAGTTCGGCAACGGGCGCCGTGCGAGCCCTCTCGCGCAATTCCTCGATCGTCTCGTGAAATCGCGCGATGGCCTTGGTTGCGGCCATGCTGAGCTCGGGTACCTGTCGAGCCCTGCCGGCGACGTCCCAAATCGGCAGACCCGTCGTGTTGGCGTAGGAAACCAGTCGTGCCTGGCTGGTTTTCCCGATTCCGCGGCGGGGAGAGTTGACGACGCGCGAAAACGACACCTGATCGGCGGGATTGACGAGCAGGCTGAGGTAGGCGATCGCGTCCTTTACCTCGGAGCGCTCGTAGAACTTGATGCCGCCGATCACCTGGTAGGGAAGCTCGAAGCGCACCAACGTGTCCTCCAGCACCCGGCTCATCGCGTTGGTCCGGTAGAAGACCGCGATGTCCTCCCGCCTCACCCCCTCCTCGGAGCTGAGCCGCTCTATCTCGCCGGCCACCCAGCGCGCCTCCTCGTGCTCGTCCCCGAGCTCGTAGAGCTGGACCGGCTCCCCGCCGGCAATCTCGGTCCAGAGCCGCTTCGGTCGCCGGTCGCGGTTGCGCTCGACCACTGCATTCGCCGCGGAGAGGATCGTCTGCGTCGAGCGATAGTTCTGCTCGAGCTTGACCAGCTTCGCGCTGGGGAAGTCCCGCTCGAAGTCGAGGATGTTGCGGATGTCGGCGTGGCGGAAGCCGTAGATCGACTGGTCCTCGTCGCCGACGACCATCAGGTTTCCATGCCCGTCCGTGAGCAGCTGCAGGAGCCTGTACTGCGCGTGATTGGTGTCCTGGTACTCGTCGACCAGCACGTGGCGAAAGGTGCGTCGCCAGCGATCGCGCACCTCATCGAAGCGCTCCAGCGCCCGGACCGCGCAGACCAGCAGGTCATCGAAGTCCATCGCGTTGGCGCTCAGCATGCGCTTCTCGTAGAGCGTGTAGGCCCCCGCCACGACTTCCTCGAAGGCGCCCGAGTGCTCCTCACCGTAGGTGCCGGCATCGATCAGCCGGTTTTTCGCGCCCGAGATCTGCGCGTTGATCGCCCGCACCGGGAAGCGCTTCGGGTCGATTCCCAGCTCGACCATGCACCGCTTCAGCATCCGCAGCGAGTCCGCGTCGTCGTAGATCGTGAAGCCCTGGGAATATCCCAGCCGCTCGGCATCGGCGCGGAGCATCCTCGCGCAGGCCGAGTGGAAGGTCCTCAGCCACATCGCACGCGCCGACCGGCCGACCAGCGCTTCCACTCGCTCGCGCATCTCTCTCGCCGCCCGGTTCGTGAAGGTGATCGCAAGGATCTCGCCCGGGCGCGCCGCCTCCGTCGCCAGCAGATAGGCGATCCGGTGCGTCAGGACGCGTGTCTTCCCGGACCCTGCGCCAGCCAGCACCAGCAGCGGCCCGTCGCCGTGCCGCACGGCGTCTCGCTGCGGCTCGTTGAGGTCGGCCAACAACCGCTCGGCGCGATCGGCGCCGGGCTCAGTGGGCGCGCCCCGCGGGGTGGAAGTCGGGCCGTCCGGCGTCTCTCTCTGGGCCTGAAACATCACCCGCCGAGAATAGAGGCGAGCGCGGCGGGGCCTCGCCAGCTCAGCCGCCGGCCGACGAGCGGCCGGTGCGCGGTCGCAGCTCCGCCTCGTTGCCCGCCGGGCGCTTCTCCCCGTCCAGGGCCGCGATCCGTTCCTCGAGCGCGGCGATCCGCTCCGAGAGGCTCTTGATCGCATCGGCGATCGGGTCCGGCAGGTGGATCCAATCGGCGTCGGGGCCCTCGACCCGCCTCCCTTCCACCCTGACCGGGTGCCCGGGGTTGCCGACCACCGTAGAGCAGGGGGGCACGTCCTCGACGACGACCGTGTTTGCGCCGATCTTGGCACCGTCGCCAACCGAGATCGGGCCCAGCAGCTTGGCGCCCGAGCCAACGGTGACGTTGTCCCCCACCGTGGGGTGGCGCTTGCCCCTCTGAAAGCCCGTTCCACCGAGCGTCACACCCTGGTAGAGCGTCACGCGCCTGCCGATCTTGGCGGTCTCGCCGACCACCACGCCCGAACCGTGGTCGATGAAGAACTGGGCTCCAATCTCAGCCGCCGGATGGATCTCAACCCCGGTGATCGTGCGACTGCAATAGGCGATCGCGCGTGGCACGAGTGGCACCCCGGCCTCGGTCAGAGCATGCGCGACGCGATGTGCGAGAAGCGCCTGCACTCCAGCCCAGCTGGCGAGGATCTCGAAGGTCGACACCCCCTGGGCCGCCGGGTCGCGGTCCCGCGCCGCGGCCACGTCCGCTCTGACCTCGTCGATCACCCGACTCACTGCGCTCATGGTGCAAAGAAGGGTAGGGACATGTAGCGCTCGCCCGAATCGCAGACGATCGTCACAACCCGCTTGCCGGCCAGCTCGGGACGTGCGGCCACGTCCAGCGCCGCCTTGATGTTCGCTCCGGAGGAGATCCCGGCCAGGATGCCCTCCTTCCTCGCCGTCAGGCGCGCCATCTCCAGAGCATCCTCGTCGGCGACCGCAACGACCTCGTCGATCACGGCGCGATCGAGGACCTCGGGGAGGAAGCCGGCGCCGATCCCCTGGATCTTGTGCGGGCCGGGCGCACCGCCCGAAAGGACCGGGGAGGTCGCCGGCTCGACCGCGACAACCAGCGAGTCGGGGCTGCGTTCGCGCAGCATTGTCCCGACGCCGGTGATCGTGCCACCCGTTCCCACCCCGGCCACGAACGCGCCCACCTGCTCGCCGGCATCGCGCCAGATCTCCTCGGCGGTGGTGCGACGATGCACCTCGGGGTTCGCCGGGTTGGCGAACTGCTGCGGCATGAACGCCTTGCGCTGGTCGCGAATCTCTTCGGCCAGCCCAACCGCCTCGTCCATGCCCCCCAACGACGGCGTTTCGCGGACCTCGGCGCCGTAGGCGCGCAGCAGCTTGGCGCGCTCGCGGCTCATCCCCTCCGGCAGGGTCAGGATCAACTCGTAGCCGCGCGCCGCGCAAACCATCGCCAGTGCAATCCCGGTGTTGCCACTGGTCGGCTCGACGATCACCGAGCGCCCCCGCTCGATCAGCCCATCGCGCTCCGCGGCGTCGATCATCGCCACTCCGATCCGGTCCTTCACCGAACCGCCGGGGTTGAAGTACTCGAGCTTCGCGCAGACCTCCGCACCCAAGCCGTCGGCCAGCCGCCGCAACGCGACCAGCGGCGTCTCTCCCACTACGGCGGACGCCTCATCCCCGATGCGCATCAGATGAAGTACATCCCCGCGCCGGCGTCCTCGGCTTCGCGGCGGGCGACTTCGGCGATCGTGGTTTGGCTGAACACACCGCGCAGGGCGGCAACGCCGTCCGCCCATATCCCGCCGGCCTCGTCAGCCTCCTGACCGACTTTGCCGTCGAGAGCCTGGACGACCTCGAGCACGGTGATCTCGTCCGCCGGCCGGGACAGGGTGTAACCGCCCTTCATTCCCCGATGACTGGTGAGCAGGCCGGCCCTGCGCAGGGTGGAGAAGAGCTGCTCGAGGAACTGCTCGGGAATCTCGCGGCGTTCGGCCACCTCCTTGATTGGCACCGGCCGCTGGCCCGAACGAGCCAGCTCCGCCATGGCGACCACGGCGTAGCGCGACTTGGAGGTGATCGAGATCACGCAAACCTTTCTACCGCACAACGGGGTCTCGGCTCGGTTAGGATCGGGTTCCGCGCACCGCATTTGGTGCTGGTGCCCTTTAGGTGGACACCCGAGCAGATCGGAACGCAGTCCTGAGCGATCGCCCTCACTGCCTCGTGATCGACAGTCACCCCCTGGTTCGCCTCGGGGTGCGCGAAACCCTGCAGGAAGACTTCGATATCCACGAGAGCGAGACCCGCCAGGAAGCCCTGGACCTGATCCGCGACATCGGCAGCATCGATGTCGCCATCGTCGATTTGCGCCGGCACCCGAGCGAAGCCGACGGTTCGTTGAGCTGGAGCGAGGCGATCCGCGGCTTGCGCAAGACCGAACCCGGCCTGGGAATCGTCGCCCACGGGGAGCGCGCAGAGCGCCATATCGCAAGCGCTGCCCTGCAGGCTGGCGCTACGGCCTATGTCGCGCGAACCGCAAGTGCCGCGGACCTGCGCCAGGCGGTGAACGCGGCGCTTGCCCAGGAACGGTTCATCGACCGCGCCGTCCCCCCGCGAGGCAGCCGCGGCAAGCTGACCAAGCGCCAGCGAGAGATCCTGCAGCTGATCGCTGACGGTGGATCGACGGCGCTGGCCGCGCGCGAGCTGGGCCTCAGCGAGGAAACCGTCAAGACCCACACGAAGAATGCAGTGGCTCGCCTCAATGCCCGCAACCGCACCCACGCGGTAGCCATGGCAATCAGAGCGTCGCTGATCGAGTAGGGCGCACTGACCTGACGCGTGTCCGCCTCGCTCAGGCCAACCCAGCCGCTCCGTTCGTCATTTGCACCGCTCTGCGACACAAACAACGAACGGAGTCTCGCCCGGGAGATTCCGGCCGCTCCGTTCGCTCTTTGTACCGCTCCGCGACACAAACAGCGAACGGAGTTCGTGTCCGCCTCGATTCCGCCTTCAGCGGCCGTGCCCTCGTGCAACGGCTCCGCCGAAGCCCCTCGTCCCCTGGAACAGTCCCCCAAAGCTTCTGACCGCTTGGTCCCTGCACAGCCTCTCCCTGCTTGCCCTCCTACTTGCAGGTGAGGAGGGCAAGCAGGGAGAGGCTGTTTCTCTCATCGATCAACGAAATCTTCGTTTCGTGGTCCACCAGGCCCATTGCGAGCGGTACCTGTCAACGAAAATGAGACACCTGCCGGTCGAATTTAGTGAGCAACCTCCTCTGAATCGGGCTTGTTGATCCACGCTGCCCCGGGCAGCGTGGGCGGCGTCGGTGCCCCACGCACGAAGCGCTCGGGATTGGCCGCGTAGGCGGCGGTGAGCACCTCCTGGCGGGCGGCGTGAGCCTGCTTGGCGCGTCCGTGGTGGACGCTCGCGGGTGTCATCAGGCCGATGCCCGAGTGGCGGTGCTCATGGTTGTACCAGCGAAAGAAGGAGCGGCAGAACTCCCTGGCGTGCTCGATCGAGTCGAATCGCGCCGGGAAGGCCGGCCGGTACTTCAGGGTGCGGAACTGGGCCTCCGAGTAGGGGTTGTCGGTCGAGGTGTAGGGGCGGCTGTGGGTCTTGGTGATCCCGAGGTCGGCGAGCAGGAAGGCGACCGGCTTGGAGCGCATCGAGGTGCCGCGGTCGGCGTGCAGGGTGAGCCGGTCGCGACGGATCGCCTGCTGCTCGCAGGCCTGGGCGATCAGTGCTTCGGCGAGGGCGGCGGACTCGCGCAGCTGCACGGTCCAGCCGACGACGTAGCGGCTGAAGATGTCGAGGATCGCGTAGAGGTGGTAGTGGGTCCACTTCGCCGGGCCCTTCAGCTTGGAGATGTCCCACGACCAGGTCTCGTTCGGCTTGGTCGCGAGCAGCTCGGGTTTCGCGTAGGCGGGGTGGGTGAGCTGGTCGCGGCGCTCGCGCGACTCGCCGCTGGCCTCCAGCAGCCGGTACATGGTCCGCTCCGAGCACAGGTAGCGGCCCTCGTCGAGCAGGGTCGCCCACACCGCGGCGGGCGAGGAGTCGAGGAAGCGCTCGTCGTGCAGGGTCTCCAGCACGCAGTCGCGCTCGGCCTCGCTCAGCGCCCGGGCCGGGCGGGTTCGCGGCTTCTTCGGCCTCGGCTCGGGCGGGCGCCGGCGACGGTAGATCGTCGCCGGCGAGGCCCCCAGCGCCCGGCAGGCGGGCCTTGTGCCGATGATCGGGGTCAGCTCCTCGACGGTGGCCTCGATCATCGCTCGGTGCTCTCTTCGGCGCCCTCGGTCCCGAGCAGGTCCTCCAAGAGCGCGGAGACTTTTCCCTGCACCTCGATCACCTTGCGCGCCTTGGCCAGCTCGGCCTCGGCGCGCTCAGCACGGCGGCGCAGCTCGGCGTTCTCGGTCTCCAGTGGCTCGGCCCCCTTGCGCCCGCGCTTGCGCCCCAGCTCGCCCGCGTCGCGCTGGCGGCGCCAGCTTGCGAGGTGGGAGGAGTAGAGGCCCTCGCGACGCAGCAGGGCTCCCACTTCGCCCGGCTTCTTGCAGGCGTCGGCCTGCTTGAGGACCTTCAGCTTGTACTCGGCGCTGAAGGAGCGCCGCTTGGGACGCTCGGTCAGCTCGGGGTCGGGGACCCCCTTCGGCGCGGCGCTCCCGCCGGCCGCTTCACTGCTCTCGCCTTCGGCTCGCTCCGTTTCGCGGCCGGCGGCTTCGTCTCGGTTGATCAACGACATCACGTGCTCCATTCACGCCCTCGGGGTTCAGTAATTCCCGAATCATGCGTGTCTCACGTGACGTTGGCAGAGAGGGGAGTGCCTCGTCCAGGAATTCGAGAATCAATCAACGAGCGGTTCGTTTTCGCTCCACCAGATCTTTTTCGGCGCCCTCGTTCTGAGATTCGACGCTGGTTCTTTGCGGGAATGGTGCCTGGCGCGATCAGACGTTGCGAAGCGGCCGCGAATTTACGGCTCGGGCTCTAGAGCCAGCCTCGATCGTGCGCCGTGAGGACCGCCTGGGCCCGATCCACGGCGCCGATCTTGCCGTAGACGTTGTGCAGGTGCGTGCGGATCGTCGAAACGGATAGCTTCATTTCGCCGGCGATCTGCTTGTAGACCATCCCCTCGGACAGGTACTTGAGCACCTCAAGCTCCCGGCCCGACAGCGGGCACGGCTCGTTGACTCGGTGGCCATTCTGCCGGTTGTAGGGAAGTTCGTAGAGCAGGTCGCGAAGTGCATCCGGGCCGAGCCCGCAGCGGCGCGCAACCGAGCGTAGGCGGTCCGGCGTCACGACCTCTCCCTGTGCGTAGTGGGCCACCATGTCGGCGCTGGCGAGCATCGCGGTCAGGCCATCGACCTCCTCGGCGTGATGGCGCTCGATTGCCACGGCGATCCGATGTGGCATATTCCAACGCCGCGCCAGCACCCCACCCACCAGGGCGTGATCGATTCCAAGCTGCTCGCGTTCGTCGCGGATCCGCTGCTCGGGGGTGTGCGCTGTGGCATCGAAGTATGTGCGGTGTCCCGGGTGCAGCTTCGAGATCACCAGCCGACCGATGTCGTGGAGAAGAGCGGCGACCGCAAGCTCGTCGCGATCCTCCCAGCCGATCGCGGTGCCCAGTTGCTCCGCGGCCTGTTGCGTGGCAAGCGCATGGACCCGGAATCGCTCCGGCCGCAGCTCCCAGCCGCCGTTGGGCTCGAAGAAATCGAAAACCGGCGCGGTCCCCACAACCGCCAGAACACCGGACGGCCTCAGGATGTCCACCGCCTCAGGCACGCTTCCAATCCCGGTGTCCGAGGTCGAGCGGGAGCGGTTTGCGGCTCGCAGGACCGCAATTGTCAGGGCGACGTCAGCCTCGACGGCTCGGACCAGCTCACCGACGCGAGGGGCGTCCGCGGTTGCTGCCCGCATCACCCTGGAGCGCGACTCGACCAGAGCCGGGAAGCGCTCGACAGCCTCAAACGCCGCTGCAAGGCGCGCACCTGGAGCGGCCGGGACGTCAGGCCGCTTGCTCTGGATCTGCTCGGGCCGGACCTTTCCATTGCTCTGTGTCTTGATCGCCGCCATGATGAGAGTTGTCCTGCAACACGTCATCGGCAGCTGACAACGTTCGGTTTAGCGCTCCGCCTCCTCAATAGTGGGAGACTCTTCAATGTGTGCCTGAGCGGCGCTCAAACTGGCGATCGTTGGCCACCAAGGCGCTCGATCGCCGCGTCGATGCGCGTCAGGGATTCCTCGCGCCCCAGCGCGGCGAGGGACTCGAAGATCCCGGGTGAGACAGAGCCACCCGTTATTGCAACTCGAATCGGCTGATAGATCCGTCCTGGCTTGACCTTGAGCCGCTCGGAAAGAGGCGACAGAGCCCTCTCCACTGCCTCCGCGTCGAAACCACTGGCGGATCCCAGCGTCTCCCGGGCCACGACGAGCAGGTCCTGCGCATCCCCCTTCATGACCTTGCGCCAGGCCTTCTCGTCGACTTCCGGCACTTCGAAGAGGAAGCGGATGAGTGGCCACACCTCAGCCAGCGTCTGGGCTTTGTCTTGGACGATCGCGCAGGCAACGCGAAGCCGCTCGTCGGCGGCGCGACCCAGGTGCCCCGCGACCGCATTCGTGTAGTCGTCGACCGACATCTCTCGCATGAACCGTCCGTTGACCCAGCGCAGCTTTCGCTCGTCGAAGATCGCCGCCGCACGACCAACGTCCTCGATCCGAAAGCGACCGACCAGCTCCTCGGTCGACATCAGTGTCGTGTCATCGTCGGCGCCCCACCCCAGCAGCGCCAGGTAGTTGCGAACCGCAGCGGGCAGATAGCCCGCCTCGCGCAGCTCCTGCACGGACGCGGCGCCATGTCTCTTGGAGAGCTTGCGGCCGTCGGGGCCGTGCAGAAGGGGCAGGTGCGCGTAGCGCGGCGGCTCGTGCCCGAGCGCGGCAAGGACAAGCAGTTGCTTGGGCGTGTTGGAGAGATGGTCGTCCCCCCGCACCACATCGGTGATCGCCATCTCGGCGTCGTCGACCGCGACGGCGAAGTTGTAGAGAACCGATCCGTCGCCCCGGGCGATCACGAAGTCGTCGTAGCTGCGGTTGGGAAAGCGAACCGGGCCGCGAATCGTGTCGTGGACGACGGTCTCCCCGTCGTCCGGCACGCGGAGCCGGACTGCAGCGCCGGGATCGCCCACTGGCTTCCCCCGGTAACCGCGATCGGCTCCGTGCTCGGCCTTCCATGCCTCGACATCCTTTGCCGTCGCCGAGTCGCGATATGCGGCTCCCGTGTCCAGCAGCCGCCGCAGCGCCGTCTCGTGGCGATCGGCCCGGGAAGCCTGGGACACCGGCCCCTCGTCGCAGTCAAGCTCCAACCAGCGCAGCGCGT
Organism: uncultured Solirubrobacterales bacterium; assembly: GCA_963747765.1. Classification (GTDB taxonomy): domain Bacteria; phylum Actinomycetota; class Thermoleophilia; order Solirubrobacterales; family 70-9; genus VRUE01. Next base: position 59,598 of record CAVVGH010000003.1, read on the forward strand.
CGAGGATCTGATCCACGTTCTCCTGGGTCGAGCGCTCGCGGTCGGTGTCCTCGATCCTCAGAACCAGGGAGCCACCCGATCCCCGCGCCGCAAGCCAGTTATAGAGTGCCGTCCTCGCTCCGCCGATGTGCAGGGCTCCGGTCGGCGAGGGTGCGAACCTCAAGCGGATGGAAGGGTCTTCAGACACGATGCTGATCGGCGCGCATGTTTCCACAGCGGGAGGACTCGACCGAGCGATCGTGCGCGGAGCCGACCTCGGCTGCGAGGCGATTCAGATCTTCCACCAGAGCCCTCGGATGTGGCGGCCGACCCGCTACAGCGAGGACGACTTCGCCGCCTTCGGGAGAGCGATGGACGCCTCGCCGGTGGAAGCGGTCGTGATCCACGCCGTCTACCTGATCAACTGTGCCTCCAAGGACGCCGAACTTCGCAGGAAATCCCTGGCCTCCCTGACCCATGCATTGCGGATCGGCGACGCGATCGGCGCCGCCGGTGTGGTCCTGCACCCCGGCGCGCAGAAGGGCGAGCCGCTCGCCCCGTCGATGAAGCGGGCGGCGAAAACCATCTCCGCCGCGCTGAAGGACAGCGACCGATGCCCCTTGCTGCTCGAGCAGACCGCCGGCCACAAGGGGATGCTGGGGCGGGATTTCGACCAGACCGCAAGGCTGATCGAGCTCGCCGGCGGGCGCGAGCGCCTCGGCCTCTGCCTCGACTCCTGTCATCTCTTCGTCCAGGGGTATGACATCACCGACGCCGAGCGCCTGTCGGCGGTTCTCGACGAAGCCGACGCGAAGGTTGGTCTCGAGCGCCTTCATTGCGTCCACGTCAACGACGCCGCTGCTCCGCTGGGTTCCTGCCGCGATCGCCACGCCAACATCGGCAGGGGCGAGATGGGCAAACGGGGCCTCGCGGCCTTTCTCTCCGAGCCAAGGTTCGAGGGGCTTCCCGCGACACTGGAGACTCCCGGGCCCGAGAGGAAAGGGCCGGACCGCAAGGAGATCCAGGCCGCGAAGCGGCTCCGTCGCGCGGGGCTCAAGCAGCGCAGGAGCGCTACCTGATCTTCAGGCCGGAGATCGCCCGCGAGATGACCAGTCGCTGGATCTCCGAGGTGCCCTCGAAGATCGTGTAGATCTTGGCGTCCCGGTGCATCCGCTCCACGGGGTACTCCCGCGTGTAGCCGTTGCCGCCGAGGATCTGGATGGCCCGCTCGGTCGCCCACACGGCCACCTCGCCCGCCTTCAGCTTCGACATCGAACCCTCGGCGTTCTCGAACTTATGCCCGGTGCGACCCATCCATGCGGCGCGCCAGACCAGCAACCGGGCGGCGTCGATCTCCAGCTTCATGTCGGCAAGCGCGAAGGCGATCGCCTGGTTGTCGATGATCGGCCGACCGAACTGTTCGCGCTCTTTTGCGTAGTCGAGCGCGTACTCGTAGGCGGCGCGGGCGATGCCCAGTGCCTGCGCGCCGACCGTCGGCCGGCTTGCCTCGAAGGTCTGCATGGCCGCCTGCGATTTCGAGCGCTTGCCCTCTCGCACCCGCGCCAGGCGCTCGTCGAGCTTCTCTTTGCCGCCGAGCAGGCAGGCGCCCGGAAGCCGGCAATCGTCCAGGTGGACGTCGGCGGTGTGCGAGGCGCGCAGGCCGTGCTTCTTGACCTTGGCACCCTGCTCGCAGCCCTTGGTCCCCGGCGGGACAACAAACGCGGCGTGGCCACGCGATCCCAGCTCGCGGTCGACCGAGGCGATAACCACGTGCACGTTCGCGATGCCGCCGTTCGTCGCCCAGGCCTTCTGGCCGTTCAGGACCCATTCGTCCTTGGCCTCGTCGTACTTGGCCGTCGTGCGAATCGCCGACACGTCCGATCCGGCGTCCGGCTCCGACGCACAAAACGACCCCACCTTGGGATCGTCCGCATCGCCAAAGCACTGCGGAATCCACTCGCCCATCTGCTCCGGCGTCCCCTGCCCGAAGATCGCCGCCACCGCGAGGGAGGTGCCCATGATCGCCATCCCGATGCCCGCGTCTCCCCAGAAGAGCTCCTCGTTGGCAAGCGGCAGCGTCAGGCCGGTCTCATCGGCCCAGAACTGGCCAAGCGCTTCAAATCCGTACAGCCCGATCTTGGCCGCCTCCTGGATGACGGGCCAGGGAGTCTCCTCTCGCTCGTCCCACTCCGCCGCCGCCGGTCGCACCACGCCCTCTGCGAAGCCGTGCACCCACTCCTGGATGTCCTTCTGGTCCTGGTTCAACTCGAGCGTGAACCCGCCACCGCCCGATGCTGCGCTGTCGCCGGTCGCACTCTCCACTAGCTGCTCTGCCTCTGCCACTGCCGATGTATCGCTCATGGCAGGCGATATTACACCGAACGATGTCGTTGTTATACGCCGACCGAGCCCGACGAAATGTCGCGGAGGTCGAACGCCCTGAGACCCTCGGGCCCCTCGTCCACGCAGTCGAAGAAGCGCCGGTTGACGCAGCCGTACTTCTCGCCGCCGCCGTCATAGGCCCGCTCCACCGTGAATGGACAGTGGGGCAGAGGCCTACCCGTCATCTTGACGCCGCCGAACCCACCCACCTGCAGCACCGCATCCAGCTCAACCGTCGCGCGGAAGACCTGCTGCATACATCCCACGTACTGGGTGCCGCTCAGAACGTCGCTGAAGCTGTAGAGAAACCGGCAGCCCATCTCAAGACAGCCACGCGGCTCGACCATCTTGTCGCAGAATGAGCGGCACTGACGACACTCACCGACCTTCTCGCGCGTCACCGGCATATGAAAAGTCTAGGGACCCGCCTAGCCGCGTCAGACACCTTCACGCAGCGAGCGCTTCGGGGCCCAGGACGTGTCCCAGCTCCGCCCGCAGACCGCTCGAAGCCCGCACCTTGTAACGGTCCCCGAGCTTCAGGACGGTGAGCTTTCCGCCCCCGTTGCGGATCACCAGGTGCACGTCGGCTTCTCCCTGATGGTGTTCGAAAACTTCCTTCAGCTGGTCGACCATGCCGGCCCGGCCCAGGTCGGCCGCGTCGATGGTCAGTCGCACCGGCTCCAGTGCGGCGCTGCTCATCGTCTTGGCGCGGGCGATCTCTGTCTCGTCGGCCTGGAACCGCTCGGCCTCCTGCACAACCAACTTTGTCTCACCGCGCTCCTTGTGGTCGATCCGGCCCCTGACGAGAACCACCGCGTCCGGTGCGATCGCCGCGGCACTTGAAGCCTCGTCGGCCTTGAAGACAAGCAACTCGACCTGGCCCTCGACATCGTCGAGCGTCGCAAACATCATCTGGGTGCCGTTCTTCGTCCGGACCTTCTTGCAATCGACGACAATTCCCCCCACCGTCACCCAGGCCCCGTCGGGCTTGGCGCCCAGCTCGCCGAGCGTGCAATCGGCGCGCGCCCGCAGCGCGTCTCGGACTTCGGAGAGCGGATGCGAAGACAGGAAGGTGCCGAGCGTCTCCTTCTCCATCGCGAGCAGCTCGCGCCGGTCGAACTCGGCAGCGGAGATCGGCGGACGGTGATGCGAGCGCGATGGTCCCTCTCCCTCCCCCCCGGCCTCGCCGCCGACGTCGAAGATCGAGCCCTGGCCCAGCTGCGCGTCCTCCTGCGCTTTCTGCCCAGCCGACTGAGCCGCCAGCAGCGTCTCCAGCATGCCTTTGCGGGTCGCCCCCGTGGAATCGAGCGCGCCGCATTTGACCAGGCATTCGATCGCTCGTTTGTTCACCGCCCGCGCATCGACCCTCTCGCAGAAGTCCCAGATCGAGGTGATCGGGCCATCCTCCCTCGCCCGCAGGATCGCGTCGACCGCGGCGCGGCCCACGTTCTTGACCGCATCGAGCCCGAAGCGAATCGCGTTTTCGCTGACGACGAAGCCGTGGTGGGACGAGTTGACGTCGGGCGGCAGCACCTCAATGCCCATCTCCTCGCAGCGGTTCACGAAGAAGGGGACCTTGTCCTTGGTGTTCATCACCGAGGAGATCACCGCCGCCATGTACTCCGCCGGATAGTTGGCCTTGAGATAGGCCGTGCGGTAGGAGGTCAGCCCGTAGCAGGCCGCGTGGGACTTGTTGAAGGAATAGTCGGCGGCGGCTTCGTTCAGCTTCCAGAGGTCCTGCGCCACGTTGGGGGCAGTGCCCGACTTGGCCAGCCCCTGCATGAATTTGTCCTTCATCGTCGCCATCAGGTCGCGTTTCTTCTTGCCGATCGCCTTGCGCAGGTCGTCCGCCTCGGCACCTGAGAAGCCGGCCATCGAGCGGGCGATCGCCATCAGCTGCTCTTGGTAGATCACGCAGCCATGCGTCTCCTCGGTGATCGCCCGCAGCCGGGGGTCTGGATAGCGCACGCTCGAGGGGTTCTTCTTGCCTCTCGCGTATGCGGGGATGTACGCCATCGCGCCGGGCCGGTAGAGAGCACCGAGCGCGACGATGTCCGCGAACTCGGTTGGGCCGACCCTGCGCAGGGCATCTCGCATCCCCTCCGACTCGAACTGGAAGACCCCGGTCGAGTTGCCCTCCGCGAGCATCGCGTAGGTCTTCGCGTCGTCGATCGGGATCGTCTCGATGTCGACCGTCTCGCCGCGCGAGCGCTCGATGATGTCGATCGCGTCCTCGATCACGTCGAGGTTGCGCAGACCGAGGAAGTCCATCTTCAGCAGGCCGATCTCCTCGATCGGGCCCATCGAGTACTGGGTGACGATCTTGTACTGGCGCTCAGGTTTGCCCCCGTTCCCGTTCCCGTTCTCGCTCACACCGGCGGGGGCACTGCGATCCTCCGCGAGCTGCAGGGGAACGATCTCCTGCAGCGGCCGGTCGGCGATCACCACGGCTGCCGCGTGGATCGAGTTGTTGCGGATGATCCCCTCCAGCCCCCTGGCGACGTCGATGATCCGCTTTGCGTCCGGCTCGGCATCGTAGGTCTTGCGCAGCTCCTGGCCGGGCTTGAGACACTCACCGAACGAGGGGCTGCGGCCCATGATCGGCTCCGGGATCTGCTTGGCGAGGCGGTCACCGCTGCCGTAGTCGAAGCCGAGCACACGGGCTGCGTCGCGGGTCGCCGCGCGCGGGGCCATGGTGCCAAAGGTGATGATCTGCGCAACCGACTCCCGGCCGTATTTCTCAGCCACGTAGCGGATCACCCGCTCGCGTCCCCGCACCGAGAAGTCGATGTCGATATCGGGCATCGACTTGCGGCCGGGGTTGAGAAAGCGCTCGAAGAGCAGGTCGTTGGCCAGCGGATCGAGGTCGGTGATGTTGAGGATGTAGGAGACGATCGAGCCGGCGGCCGAGCCGCGCCCGGGACCCACCGCAATTCCGTTCTCCTTGGCGAAGCGGACAAAGTCCCAAACGATCAGGAAATAGGAGGAGAAGCCCATCTCCTCGATCACGCCGAGCTCGAAGTCGAGCCGCTCGACGGCGTCCGCAGGAGGGGGGTCGCCGTAGCGGGCGCGCAGACCCTCGCCGGCAAGCCGTCGCAACATCTCCTCAGGCTCCGAACCGTCCGGGGTCGGATAGCGCGGCAGCAGCAGCTTGCCCAGCTCGATCTCCACCTCACAGCGCTCCGCGATCTCCACCGTGCTCGCCACCGCCTCCGGCCACTCGGCAAACGACTCAGCCATTTCCTCGGAGCTCTTCAGGTAGAACTCGTTCGTGTCGAAGCTCAGCTTCGGTGACTCCATGGTGGACTTCGTCTGCACGCAGAGCAGCGCCGCGTGATTGTCGAAGTCCTCGCGCCGCAGGTAGTGGACGTCAGCCGTCCCAACAAGGGGACGGTTCAGCTCTCGGGCGAAACGAACGATGCCCTCGTTTGCCTTGTCCTGCTCGGCGAGCTTGTTCTTCTGAACCTCGAAGTAGACATGCTCGGGACCGAACACCTGGCTCAGATCGTCCAGATGCGCCCGTGCATCGTCGGGACGCTCCTCCACGAGACGCCGGCAGAAGCGAGACTGCAGACACCCGGTCAGGGCGATGACCCCCTCCGAATGCCTACCGAGCAGCTCCAGGTCGACGTTGGCCTTGCCGCGCGAGAAGCCCTCGAGAAATCCGGCCGAAGTGAGCTGGACCAGATTCTCGAATCCGATCCGACTCTCAGCCAGGAGCGTCAGGTGGTTGCGCTCGTACCGGGGCTGCCCCTTGACCGCCTCGCGGTCGTCCACGAAGTAGGCCTCGAGCCCGATGATCGGCTTGATCCCGTGTTTCTTGCATGCCTTGTAGAGATCGACCGCGCCGTTCATCACCCCGTGGTCAGTCAGTCCGAGCGCCGGCTGTCCCAGCTGCGCGGCCCGTTCCGCCATCGCATCGATCTTGCAGGCGCCATCGAGCAGCGAGTACTCGCTGTGGGCATGGAGATGTGCTGCAACCGGCCTGCTCATCGGGTGCCTCGATCATGTCAAGCGGATCAGATGCCACCGGCCCCTCGGCGCGCGTCTTCCGCGCTATCTCCGCGACTAATTCGGCGCGATCCGCGAAGCAGGGCTCCGGCGAGCCGTTGGCGCCCCGCTCGCGCCCGGGTTAAGTGCGAGGATCGCCCCCTGCGCTACCTGGTCTCACCGCTCGTCATGGCCCTGGCGCTGGCCGTACCGGCCTGCGGGGGCGCCTCGCGGCCTGCCGATTCGGGGAATCGGGCCACCGCACAGCCCTGCCCGCGGTCGCCACGAGTCGCCGCATGACGAAGCTGTCGGGACGAAGCCCAAAGACGATTGCCGCCGGAGATTCGGGAAGAGCGTCGGTGACGAGCCACTCCGCTCGGACAGGCCGTCCCGGGTCAGGCCGGGTCCGACGACCAGTCGCTTGCGCCGGCGAGCGTCAGTGGGTCCGAGCCGGACGCCTCGGGCTCGCTCGCTACCGGCCTACCGACGTGGAATCCCTGGGCGTAGTCGACGCCGAGATCCTTGACCAGCGCCAACGTCTCGCCGTCCTCGACCCCCTCGGCGACGGTCTGCTGACCCAGTCCCCGGGCAATCGCGACGATGGCGCGCACGAGCTGCTGGTCGGCTGGATTTCGCTTCAGGTCGCGGATGAACTCGATGTCGATCTTCAGATATTGAGCCGGAATGTGCTTGAGGTAGGTGAACGAACTGAAGCCGGTCCCGAAGTCGTCCAGCGACAAACTGCAGCCGAGATCCCTTACACGCCGGGCAAAATCCTGCGCGTCTCCCATGTTCGCAACCGCCGCCGTCTCGGTGATCTCGAAGTTGAAGAAAGAGGGATCCAGACCGGACTGCACCGCCTTCTCCAGGGCCTGGATGTAGCGCGGATCGGTCAGCGAGCGCGCCGAGACGTTGATGGCAACCGTTCGACGATGCCGCACCAGCTCGATGGCCTTGGTCAGGACAAGCAGGTCGATCTCGTAGATCAGGCCGAATCTCTCCGCGGGGGGCAGGAACGACGCCGGCAGGATCTTGTCGCCATGGTCATCCAGCATCCTCACCAGCAACTCCTCGCGAACCGCCTTGCCGGTTCTCACATCGACAATCGGCTGCGCGTAGACAACCAGCCGGTCGTCGTCAATCGCGCGGCGGATCCGCTCCACCCAGCTCAGGGCGTGGGCGTTGCGGCCCGAGTAGGCCACCGCCGTCCCGCCCCCTGCCTCCTTCGCTTCATAGAGCGCAACGTCGGCGGCAACTACCAGCTCGTCCGGGTTGCGCTCGCTCGCGCCGTCGAAGGTCGCAATGCCGATGCTGGCCCCGACGCTCGGGCTCGTCTGGGCGCGGATCGCGGCGATCATTTCGTTGGCCAACGCCAGCCCGCCCGCCTTGTCGGCCTCTCGCAGCAGCACCGCGAACTCATCGCCGCCGATCCGCGCGACGACATCTGTCTCGCGAACCTTGCCGCGCACAACCGTGCCGATGTCGCAGAGCAGTTTGTCTCCGATCGGGTGCCCATACGAATCGTTGACGAACTTGAACGAGTCGACGTCGACCAGCATCAGCACACCGGGCCGGGAATAGCGCATCGAGTAGCTCAGCTGATTCGAGACCTCCTCTTCGAAGCGACGCCGGTTGACAAGCCCGGTGAGACTGTCGTGGTCGGCCTGGTGGCGCAGCTGCTCGCGCAGCTTGCGCAAGTGAGTGACGTCGTCGAACACGGTGACCGCGCCGGCGATGTGGCCGCCCTCTCTAATTGGAGCGGCCGTGTAGTGAACGGCGAGCGAGGAACCGTCCTTCCGCCAGAACAGCTCGTCGGTCACCCGCTGTGTGGCGCCCTCGGTCAGGGACCTCGCGGTCGGGCACTGTGAGCTGGGATACGGGGAGCCGTTGGCCCGGCTGTGGTGGAAGAGGTTGTGAGCGCACCGACCGAGAACCTCCTGCAGGGAATAGCCGAGCATGCTCAACGCGGCCGGATTGGCGTAGGTGACCCTACCCGCCAGATCGGTGCGGAAAATGCCCTCGCCCGCGGCGCCGATGATTCCCTCGTTGTCTCGTGCCAGGCGCTCGTTCTCCCTGATCGAGAGGAGAAAGCGGATCATGATCAGGCACGGCACCAGCGCCGCGACGACGATCACGCCAGGATCCTGGCTGCCGCTGGCATACGCCTCGTCGAGTAACAGCGCGAGTGCGATGCCGAACGACACCACGGTCGTCACGTAGAGCGGGTAGCCGCGCAGCGCCCGCACCTCGCGCAGCGAGCTCGGCAGGAGGCAGGACAGCCCGATCAACAGCAGCCCAGCCGACCAGCCGGTGTCGAGAGCATTGCCCGGCGCGCGCATCTGGTCGATGGTGAGGAGATTGACGTTGAGGAAATCCGCGGCGAGCAGGACCGCGACACCCAGGAACATCAGCAGGTAGGCGCCGCCCACCCTGCAGCGGCTCTGGATAGCGAGGATGACGAGGACAATTGCGATGCCGAGGTCGAGAACCGAGTACGAGAGCTGCCAACCAAGCGGGTCCGTGGCGTTGCTGACCTCGACCAGCGAATCGAACAGCAGGTCGTAGGCCACCGCGCCAAGTGCTGTGGCGATGATCGCGGCGTCGAGCGAGATGCCCAGTCGGTGGTCCTCGCGCTGCTCCCTGACGAGCAACGCAATCGACGCGAGGATGCATGGATAAGCCGCGAGCCAGAACAGGTCGGCAACCGACGGAAAGCTGTCGACGGCTCTCTCAACGAAGAAGAAGTAGCCCTCGCCCACCGCATAGCTCAGAAGCCCAGCGCCGAGCACCAGCCACGGGAGCCGCACCCGACCATCCCGTCCGCCGATACCGCGGAGGAGCGTGGCGGCCGCGGCCGCCAGAACCGTGGCGGTCACCAGCACCTCTGGTGCCTCTGGCTGCACCGCGCCATACCCGAACACGCCGATCACGAGCAACGCCACCTGGAGGATCGCCGCGATTCCGAAGAGCAACCACGACGCCAGCTCGGCTGCCTGCCCGGGCAGGATTGCCTGCGGGTGTTTGTCTGCCTGGGAGGAAGCCATCGCGCGGTTTCATGGGTATCGGCCCAACTGCACGATGTGGATATCCGGGGAAACCCGCAGGCGAATTGCGGGAAACCACGGACGCAAGCGCGCCTGGACCTACACTCCAGGGACGATGCGACGCGCCCTGCTCACAGCGGCGATTGCGCTGCTTGCTCTTGCCGGGGCCGGAATCGCCCGCGGCGAGCTTGCCCAGCAGGGTGATCTGCGCCTGGCCTTCAACGGGCGTTTCGTGCCGCAGTCGCTGCCCCGCGACAGGCCCGCCCCTGTGACGGTGAACCTCACAGGCTCGGTCGCAACAGCCGACGGACAGCCTCCGCCGCAGTTGAGGCGCATCTCGATCGCCGTCAACCGTCACGGCAGCTTCTTCACGCGGGGCCTGCCGGTTTGCTCAGCCAGCCAGCTGGAGCAGACGTCCACCCGGGAGGCTCTGGCACGCTGTGCCGGTGCCCTTGTCGGTCGGGGGCGCTTCGGTGCCAACATCGACTTCCCGACCACCACGGCGCTTCCGGTCGAAGGCAAGATGCTCGCCTTCAACAGCCGGGTCGGCCATCGGCAGGCGATCCTCATGCACATCCACGGCTGGCGACCAGTCCAGGCAACGTTCGTCCTGACCTTCACGGTCACCCACCCGAGGCACGGCACCTTTGGCACCGTGCTCACCGCAAAGATCCCCAAGCTTGCCTCAGACCTCGGCTACGTCACAGACGTCTCGATGTCGTTCGGGCGCCGCTACTCATACGGCGGCAAGCGGCGCAGCTTCCTCAGCGCAAGATGTGCCACACCGCTGGGCTTCCCAGGCGCGGTCTTCAGCTTCGCGAGGGGCAGCTTCAGCTTCGCCGGCGGTCAGCGGCTGACCACCACACTGAGGCGCAATTGCCGGGTTCGCTAAGCGGCGATCCGCACTCCGATGTGGACGGCAAAGGGGAAGCGCGACCCGGCTCGGTGCGGCACTCGCCAGTCGCACGCGCGGGTTTTCGAGTGGACCCCCAGCGGCCCAGGCCAGGCCAGGCCGCGCTCTAGCCTCGATTCCCCGAAACGTTCCACCCGAAACCCTGAGCCGATGCTGCGATCACCAACTCGACCTCGAGCCTCGGGCACGTGATGGCCCCACCGCCCTTGCGCCGGGCGATATATCGCCGCATGTGGCCCATAAGTCGCCCGGCGCCAGGGCTTCCCCTGAAATCCTTGGACGGCGGGCGATATATCGCCGCAGGTGTGTATCCGGTTGGCTCAGAGCTGCCCGGCCCAACGCGCCGCTCCGGCCACACCGCTCAAGGCCGAGCGGTCCATCCGTTCCCGACCTTCCCCGCCTCTTTCGTCACTGAGCTTGAAATCCCAAGCCTCCTGGCTCTCTGACGAGGAGCGCGGAGATGGCCCCGGGACCCAGGAGAGCACCTCGTTGACCGATGGAGACCTCCAACCCGAAACGAACTCCTCATTGATTGATGAGAGAGACAGCCCCTCCCTGTTTGCCCTCCTACCTGCAAGTAGGAGGGCAAACAGGGAGGGGGCTGGTAGGGGGCCCAGGCGGTCAGGGGCTACGGGTGTCGTTCCGCGAGGGTGTGGCCTAAAGGAGGCGGATACGAACTCCGTTCGCTGTGTCTGGGCCTAAAGGAGGCGGATACGAACTCCGTTCGCTGTCTGTGTCGCTGGGCGGTACAAATGACGAACGGAGCGGCTGGGGGGCCTGGGCAAAGCGGATACGCAGCATCGCCGCCTGTGGTCCATAGGTCGCCCGGCGCTGGGAGGTCCCCACGAACTGCTCCACGCGGGGCGATAAATCGGCGTCTGTGGCCCATAAGTCGCCCGGCGTCCCAGGTGTGCGCCTTCCTCTGTCCTCGGAGATGGAGGCGCTGCCGGTGCAACGGGGCTCGGGAGCTGTCGGGGCGGAGCGGATGGCCGGTTGCCGGCCGAACGTTTCGGGGAGGTCACTAGTCGAAAAGCACCGCGTTGCGGCTTGGATCGCAGAGAGGTTCGGCGGCGTCGAGCCAGCGAGGCCGCCCGAGGTACCAGCGACGGTCGACGAGAACCGCCTCGGTGAGGAGCTCAGCGAATCGTGCACCCTCCACCGCGGGGCCACCGAAGCCAAACAGCAGCTCCGGGGCGAGCAGCGCATTCATCTCGGCCCTGGCCCGAACCAGCCTGCGATAGTCGTTCCGGTCGACCTCTCCTCGATGCGCGGCCAGCGCGGTGAGGATCTCCGCGAGGCGGGGCGCTCCGAAAATCGTGCCCAATGTTGGCTGCGGGAGTGAGCCCCATAGTGCCCACATCCACCATCGCGGCGGCTCCGGCGCGCTGTGGCGAATCGCGTCGCGAGTCGCCAGGTGGACCATCCGGTGCCCGTGATGCCGATCCCCTGGGCCGGGTGAGACAACGATGTTCGGCCTGACATCCTGAATCGCCCCGACCGCCAGTGCGGTCAGTTCGGCATGCGCGACCGCCGGATCGCAATCGAGCGAGATCGAAGCGGGCCGACCCGGAACTCGCAACTCGAACCCGGCGAGCCGGCAGGCCTCACGCAACTCCGCCCCACGCCGGGCGCTTCGCTCCGGCCTGCCCAGGCTGCAGGGAACGTTGACCACCGTCCAGCCGGCATCACGGAGCGCCATCAGAGTTGCCGGCGCTCCGATCAGCTCGTCGTCCGGATGGGGCGCGAGGTGGAGCGCAACGCCTACAGAGGTCTCGGTCCGCCCGCTCTGCCCTCGCTCTGCCTTCACAGCTGAAGGGTATGAGCGAAGGCAGCTCAGCCCCCATCCCGGCCTTCCCAGCAGTCCTTAGATCAAACGTCCGTGAAGGTTGTCGTATGCACTAGTACAGCCGATGAAAGGGACACGTGAGACGCCTTCGTTGGAGATCGGCAGCGGGTCCAACGGTCTTCGCCCTAGTGGCGATTGCACTGTTGATCTATGACCACATCAATCGACGGGTCACCGAGCTCGTCTTCTGGTTGACCCTGACCCTGATCGTCGCAGTATTCGCGCGGATGATCGAAACGGTCCGCAGGCAGTCGGGGGCGCTCCGACAGCATGAGCGAAGCGCGCTCAGCGATCCGGTCACCGGCCTCGAGAACCGCCGCAAGCTGACCCACGACATGGACGTGGCGCTGGCGACACCCAACGACCGCCGGGTTCTCGTAATGCTGGAGCTCGACGGACTTCAGACCTACAGCGATCGCTTCGGCTACGCGGCAAGCGAAGACCTGCTGCGGCGCTCGGCATCCAGTCTCGTCGAGGCGGTCGCTCCGCTGGCCGGGGTCGCCTACCAGATTGACACGGACCGCCTTGCCGCACTCGTTCCCCTGAGCGAACGGCAGCTTGGGGAGGTCGTGCTGGCCGCGACGGCCTCACTCCGCGACGACGCGGCCGACCCGGTGATCAGCCGCGCCTATGGCGACGTCGCGATTCCCGATGAGGCAGCCCAATCGGAGCTCGCCCTGCAGATCGCAGGCCAACGACTTGCCGCCCACAAGCAGCGCCAGCACCGCTCGGCCCGGCGACAGGCACACGCGGTGTTGATGGCGGTCCTCGGCGTTCGCCGGCCGGACCTGCGCGAACACCTGCGAATCGTCACCTACCGGGCGATCTCGCTGGCGCGACGCCTCGGACTCGGCGTCGCAGAAATCGACGACATTGCCCTTGCCGCCGAGCTTCAGGACATCGGCCTGCTGGCAGTGCCCGAGTCGGTGCTGGAGAAGGAGCACCCGCTGGACGAAGCCGAGACGGCGATGGTCCGCAGCCATACGGTCGAGGGCGAGAAGATCATCGCGGCGGCGCAGGGACTTGCGCCCGTCGCCCGCCTCGTCCGAGCGAGCTCAGAGTACTTCGACGGAAGCGGCTATCCCGACGGGCTCGCCGGCGAGGCGATTCCATTGGGCGCGCGAATCATCGCGGTCGCGGTTGCCTACGCCGCGATGACGTCTCACCGGCCGTACCAGGTCGCCCGCAGCGCGGCCGAAGCGCTCGCCGAGCTGCGCCGCTGCGCGGGCACCCAATTCGACCGTCGCGTGGTCGAAGCACTCAGCCAGGATCTCGCGGAAGAGGCCCCCCCGGTTCCGGCACCGACCGAACCTTAGGGCGAATACCTTTCCGCTTCTTCCTGCCCCTTCTGAACGCCCTTTTCGGCTTCTTCGACACCCTTGTCGATGCCCTTCTTGGCTTCTCTCTTGCCCCGTTCGATGCCCTTCCGGGCTTCTTCCCGCGCCTTCTTCAGCCCCCCTTCGGCTTCCCTCTTGCCCCGTTCGATGCCCTTCTTCGCTTCCTCCAGGCCCTTTTCGACACCTTCCTGGGCGCCGGTGGTCCCACCGTTGTCGCCCCCACATCCGGACCATGCGACAGCCGCAAGCCCGATCGCCAGCGCAACGACGATCGCCTCCGTGCGGTGGTGCCACTTCCTCTTCAAGCCACTCTTGGACACTTTGACTCCTCTCGCTCGCAACCGCGTGAAGCTGACCCGATCATCGCAGTTGCCGGAACTGCCGGCTGTGACCGGCGGTCACAGCCTTCCTAAGATCGTCGCATGCCAGAGCTGCATCTCCTGCGGGTCTTCGCAAACGAGGACGGCGAATGGGGCAACCCACTTGCCGTCTTCCTGGAGGGCGCCGAAGTGCCGGCGGGGGTCAGACAGCGTGTGGCTGCCGACCTCGGCTTCAGCGAGACCGTCTTCGTCGACGACCGCGCCGAGGGTCGAATGCGCATCCACACCCCCAGTGTCGAGTTGCCGTTCGCCGGACATCCGTCGGTTGGCGCGGCGTGGCTGCTGCGCCACACGGGAACGGCGCTCGAGGCGTTGCGACTTCCGGCCGGCGAGGTGACGGTTCGCGAAACCGACGGCATGACCTATGTGGCCGCACGTCCTGAGTGGGCACCGGCGTTCGAGTACCGACAGCTCGAGTCTCCCGCCCAGGTGCGAGTCATGGCGCCACCGCTGGGCGGCGCGGGCAACGTGTACGCCTGGGCATGGATCGACGAGGCCGCCGGCACGCTCCGCGCTCGCTCCTTCGTACCCGCCGCCGGCATCTCCGAGGATGAGGCGACTGGGTCAGCCGCGGTGGCGCTCGGTGCTCAGTTGCGCCGGCCCCTTGTGATCCACCAGGGGCGCGGCTCGGTGCTGCTCACCCGGCCCGCCCCGAATGACCGCGTGGAGGTTGGCGGCATAGTGCGGCTCGACGGGGTGCGCAAACACCCGTTGTGAGGTGCGCTTTCCGGTTCCGTTCGTGGACGGGTCGCGCATTCCCTGCCGGTAGGGTCTGCCGCCAAGGTGCCTTCGAGGCGCCGCGGGTAACCAACGCGGAGAGGAGCCACCGATGGCCGCAGTGGAGGGTGTAGAGGGACCGATCGATGCCGACCAGCTCGGGCTCACGTTGATCCACGAGCACTTCTTCTCCTCCGACGAGGCTGTGCGAGTGCAGTGGCCGCATCTGCGCGACGCCGACACCGAGCGCAGACTCTCGATCGAGTCCGCGCAGGCGGTCATGCAGCATGGGGTGAAGACCGTTGTCGATCCCACCGCCATGATGCTGGGGCGGGACGTACGTGCGCTTGCTGAGTTGGCGGCTGAGACCGGCCTGCAGGTAGTTGCCTGCACCGGCATCTACACCTACGACCACCTGCCCAACTTCCTGCTCTTCCGCAGCGAGGACTTCATCGCGGGTCTCTTCGAGCACGACATCGAAGAGGGTATACAGGGCACCGAGGTGAAGGCCGCGTTCATCAAGTGCGCCGCCGACGAGCCGGGGGTCAATGAGCGAATCGAGAAGATTCACCGCGCCGCGGCACGGGCCAGCGTCAGGACGGGGGCGCCGGTGATGGCCCATTCGCGCCCCGCCTCGAAGACCGGCCCGCGCCAGGTGGAAATCCTGCTCGAGGAGGGCGTTGCGCCGGAGAAGATCCAGATCGCCCACACCGGTGACACCGACGACCTCGACTACATCGAGGAGCTGCTGGAGATGGGTGTGTACATCGGCATGGACCGCTACGGGCTGGACATATTCCTGCCCACCGAGCGCCGCAACGCAACCGTGATCGAGCTGCTGAGCCGCGGCTACGCGGAGCGGATGTTCCTCTCCCAGGACTTCGACATCCCAATCGCAGCGGGACTCGACTGGTACCCGCCCGAGGTCATCGAACAGCTCGAGGCCTCGGGTGCCTCCAGCGGCTGGAGCATGACCCTGCTCTTCGAACAGGTCATCCCCGCGTTGAGGGAGGCCGGCGCGACCGAGGAGCAGATCGAGACGATGATGGTCGACAACCCGAAGCGCTGGCTCGCCATCTGAGCGGTTTCGGACGCTGTCTGGTCAATCGTCTCGTGCCGTCGCACGCGGTACGGTGACGGTCATGGCGAAATGGGGAGTGCTCGTCGTCCTTGCAACGGCACAGTTCCTGATGGTTCTCGACCAAGCCGTGATGAATGTCGCAATCTCCCAGTTGGTCGAGGACTTCGACACGACCGTCACCACCATCCAGATCGTGATCGCTCTCTACGCACTGGTGATGGCGGGGCTGATGCTGACCGGCGGCAAGATGGGCGACATCTGAGGACGCCGGCGTGCCTTTGCAGTCGGTCTTTGCATCTACGGTGTCGGCTCCGGTCTGACCGCCGCGTCGTGGAGTGTGCCGAGCCTGATGGTCGGTTGGTCGTTGCTCGAGGGAATCGGCGCGGCTCTCGTCTTGCCGGCCCTCGTCGCTCTGGTCGCCGGCTCCTATCGGGGGCGCGAGCGAGCCGTCGCCTACGGCGTCCTCGGTGGGGTGGCGGGGGCGGGGATCGCGGTCGGTCCGATCCTCGGCGGCTGGGTCACCACCGAGCTCACCTGGCGACTGGTCTTTGTCGGCGAGGTCCTGGCTGCACTCGGCATCCTTGCCGGCACGCGCCTGATCCGCGAGCCTGAGCGGCCCGCGGATAGGCCCACTCTTGACTGGGTCGGGAGCGTGCTCTCGGCCGCAGGACTTGCACTCGTCGTCTTCGCGGTATTGCAGGCCAGCAACTGGGGCTGGATACAGCCGCGTAACTCACCGATCGAGCCCTTCGGCTTCTCCCTGACCCCGTTCATGGCTGTCGCCGGGGGCCTGTTGCTCTCCTGCTTTGCCGGTTGGGAGCGCAGGCACCAAGAGCGGGGATCCGATCCGCTCGTGCACCTGGGCCTGCTCCGCGTCTCGTCGTTGCGGGGCGGCATCTCGATGCTCCTGGCTCAGAACCTGGTCCTGATGGGCATCTTCTTCACAGTCCCACTCTTTCTGCAGATCGTCCTTGGGCTGGACGCGCTCGAGACCGGCGTGCGGATGCTCCCGGCTTCGGTCGGGCTCTTCCTCAGCGCGATCGCCGGCTCGGCCCTCGCCTCGCGGTTCTCGCCACGGCTGTTGGTGCGGGTCGGCCTGGGCACGGTCTTCGCGGCAACACTGATGCTGTTGGGCACGGTCGAGCCCGAGTTGGACAACAGTTCCTTCCTGGTGGCAATGGGCGTCCTCGGGCTGGGCATGGGCCTCGTCGTCTCCCAGCTCGGCAATGTGGTCCAGTCCGCGGTCGACGATGTCGACCGCGGCGAGGCGGGCGGGCTCCAGAACACAGCGCAGCAGCTCGGCTCCTCGCTTGGCACCGCCCTGCTTGGTGCAATCGTGATCACCGGCTTGATCGGCGCTTTCACGTCGAACATCGCCACCGATCCGACGATCTCCAACCAGGTCAACGAACAGGTGCAGGTCCACCTCAGCGCAGGCGGCAGCTTCGTCGCCGCAGCTCAAGTGGAAGAGGGAGCGACCGCCGCCGGCCTCCCGCCCAGTACCGTCGTCACCCTGGTCGGACACTACGAAGACGCACAGCTATCGGCGCTGAAGCTGGCCTTCTTGGTGGCCGCATTCCTCACCCTTGCGTCCTTCTGGCCAACGCGCCGGCTACCGGCGAAACGCCTCGACGACCCGCAGAAGGGGCGGGAAGGACCCGAACCTTCGACCGACGGATTATGAGTCGGGCTGGATGCTGTCTATGGAGCCGAATCTGGCCCGACAGAATCGATCCTGTCCGGGGAGTTCGGCTGAGCTTCCGGGAGTCGGGGACGAATTCCGGGACAAGATCTTCGAGGTGCAAGCAGGAGTTGTCACCCTGGGTTTCCGGGGCTCTCAAGCCAGCCCGAGCCAAAGCGACCCGACGGGATCCAAAGCGACCCGGAGGATGAGTCGCTCCCTACTACCGACCCACTGGCCATGCGCGCCCGAGTGGTGCCGGGGTGCCGGCGAGCGGGCTTGAGGTTATACCGAGCTGCCCACCAGCTCGCGGTCGATTTCCAGCAGGTAGGGCGCGACCAAGCCCTCGTAGTCGGCTTTCCGCTCGGCAGGCAGATCCTTCCAGCCGGTTACAGAACCGCGGCACCTATCGGCTCCGCAAAGGCACCCGCCTGGGAAATGCTCGATCGAGTAATTGCGCATCGCATAGTCGAAGGTGATCTCCTCCCCGGCGGAGATCGATTCCCGGGCGATGAAATCACAGGCGCCCGTCTCGTTCACCTCGACCCCACAGTTCGGATCGCATGAGTGGTTGACGATCGGGCCGAGCCCACCATGCCGAGCCCACTTGGTCCGGCTGACC
>CAVVGH010000004.1:0-11754 GCA_963747765.1 uncultured Solirubrobacterales bacterium
GACCTCACTGATTGACTGACCGTCCCCGTGGTCGAACATCCGAGGGCCGCAGGCGGACTCGGGCATCGTGCCCTCCTCGAAGGCGCGGAAGTGGCGATCAAACGAATGAACAGAATCCCCCTTGGTAGGGCGATTCGCATCCAAGCAGTTCGGCTGGGGTCCGTGGACGGGGGGACCGATATCGGGACCAGGCTTCGGCGCCTGCCCGCCGGCAGGAGGACACAGCGGGTCGAAGCGGGCGATCCGCCGTACCCTGGTGCAGATGCCACGGCGTCGGTTCCCCTTCGCACTCGGCACTAAGCCGCCCTCGATCTGGCTCGGACTGGCTGCCACGCTGGCCGCGGTGGCTGCCGGGACGCTGGTCGTCTATCCGCTCAAGGCGGCGGCTCCCGTCGTCTCGCTCGGCGTCGTATTCCTGCCTGCGGTTCTGCTGATCTCAATCGTCTGGGGTTTGCGCCTCGGGCTGCTGGCCGCCGTCGGGAGCGCTGTCGCCTTCAACTTCTTCCACATCCCTCCCCTGTACCGCTTCACCATCGCCGCCGAGCAGAACTGGGTCGCGCTGATCGCCTTCGTGATCGTCGCCTTGGCGAGCAGCGCCGTCGCCGGGCTGGCCCGCGCCCAGGCGGTGGAGGCCGAGCGGCGCCGCGAGGAAGCCGACCGCGCGCTGGCCGAGTCGGCCGAGCTCTCGCGCGAGCGCGACCGGATGCAGGCGGAGATGGTCGAGGCCGAGGCGCTGCGCCGCAGCGACGAGTTGAAGACCGCGCTGCTGCGCTCGATCTCCCACGACCTGCGCACGCCACTCACCTCGATGATCGCCAGCGGCGCCGCGCTCGGTTCGGCGACGACGACCGACGAGGAGCGCGCCGAGCTGAGCGCAGCGATCGTCGCCGAGGGCGAGCGGCTCTCTCGCCTGGTCGAGAACCTGCTCGACATGTCCCGTCTGGAGGCCGGCAAGGCGGAGCCCCACCGGGAGCAGATCGACATGTCCGAGGTTCTCGAAGCGGCCCGGGAGGCCACCGCGCAACCCGGGCGGGTGCGGCTCGCGATCGCGACCGACCTGCCGACTGTCCACGCAGACGCAGCCCAGTTGGAGCGCGCCTTCGCAAACCTGCTGGAGAACGCAATCCGCCACGGCGATGGCCGGCCTGTCCTGGTCAGGTCGAAGCTGGTCGGTGAGAGGATCGTCGTCCGCGTGGTGGACCAGGGACCGGGCATACCTGAGAGCGATTGGCAGCGCATCTTCGAGCCGTTCCAGCACGGCCGTGCGAACGGCGCGGGGGGCGGTTCGGGGCTCGGACTGGCAATCGCCAAAGGCTTCGTCGAGGCCAACGGTGGCGAGATCGGCGTCGAGTCGCTTCCGGGCCAGGGGACCAGCTTGGTTGTCTCACTGCCCTGCGAGGCGGGATCTCCAGCGTGAACGGCTCGCCGCGGGTTCTCGTTTGCGACGATGAGCCGCAGATCCTGCGCGCGCTAAAGGTGATCCTGCGCGACGCCGGCTATGACGCAGTGCCGGCCGCCAGCGGCGAGGAGGCGCTCGATCTCGCCGCTGTGAAGCCTCCGGCTGCGGCGATCGTCGACCTGATGTTGCCCGATATCGACGGGGTCGAGGTCACCGAGCGACTGCGAGAGTGGAGCGAGATGCCGATCATCGTGCTCTCGGCCGTCGGCGAGGAGGAGGCCAAGGTCCGCGCCCTCGCGGCCGGCGCCGACGACTACGTGACGAAGCCGTTCGGACCGCCGGAGCTCGTGGCGCGGCTGGAGGCGGTGCTGCGCCGCGCCAGGCCCGAGGCATCGGAGCCGACGATCCGCGCCGAGGGCCTGGAGATCGACCTCGCCGCTCGCGCAGTGCGGCGGGACGGCGAGCCCGTTCACCTAACCCCGACTGAGTTCGAGCTGTTGCGGGCGCTGGCGCAGAACCGTGGCCGCCTGATGACCCATCGCTCCCTGCTGGTCGAGGTTTGGGGGCCCGAGTACGCCGATGACTTCCAGGTCCTGCGCGCCCACGTCGCCAACCTGCGCCGCAAGATCGAGCCGCCCGACGGCCCCATGTACATCCGCACCGACCCTGGCGTCGGCTACCGCTTCGCGGCGTAGCCGAGCCTTCACAGCATCTGTATACGGAGGGGGTAATCGTTGATGCGGCCTTGACGCGTCCCGTCGCATGATCGGCGGGTGGACCTCGTCTCCATCTCGCTCGCCCTGCTCGCCTTCGGGCTGATCTACGCGCTGGTCGGCGCCCTCGATCGCGTATGAGCCCCGCCGAGCTGGCCGGCCTGGTCGTCGCGGCCCTCCTCGCCGTCTATCTGGTCTACGCCCTGCTGCGAGGCGAGCGGTTGTGACCGCTCAGGGCTGGCTTCAGATTGCCGTCTACCTGGCGGTGCTGACCGCGCTGACGCCGCTGCTCGGTGCCCACATGGCGCGTGTCTACACCGGGCGGCGCACCTTCCTCAGCCCAGTCATGGCGCCGGTGGAGCGGCTCGCCTACCGCGCGATCCGCGCCGACCCCGCGATCGAGCAGGACTGGAGGCAGTACGCGCGCACGGCGGTCGTCTTCACGGCCCTCTCCTGGCTCGTCCTCTACCTGATCCTGCGCACCCAGGGCATCCAGCCTTTCAACCCGCAGGGCCTTGGCTCGGGCCCCTGGGACCTCAGCTTCAACACGGCGTCGTCCTTCGCCACCAACACCAACTGGCAGTTCTACGGCGGCGAAGCGACGCTCTCCTACTTCTCCCAGATGGCGGGCTTGGCGGTGCAGAACTTCGTCTCCGCCGGGGTCGGGATGGCGGTGCTGGCGGCGGTGATCCGAGGGTTCGCCAGTCGTGGCGGCGCGCAGCTCGGCAACTTCTGGCGCGACCTGATCCGCACCCTGCTCTACATCCTCCTCCCGCTCTCCTTCCTCGCCGCGCTCTTCCTCGTCTCCCAGGGCGTCATCCAGACCCTCTCCGGATACCTCACCTACACCACCCTGGCAGGCGCCAAGCAGACCCTCGCGCTCGGCCCGGTGGCCTCGCAGGTCGCGATCAAGCAGCTCGGCACCAACGGCGGCGGCTTCTTCAACGTCAACAGCGCGATGCCGTTCGAGAACCCGAATGGGCTCTCGGGCTTCGTCGAGGCGCTCTTCATCCTGCTGATTCCGGCTGGGCTGACGGCGACCTTCGGCCGCATGGTCGGCAACCGCCGCCAGGGCTGGGCGCTCTACGGGGCAATGGCGGCGATGCTGGTGGCGGGGATCGCCGTCACCTATGGCGCCGAGCAGCACGGCACGCCCGTCGAGCGCGCCGCCGGGATCGAGACCGCGGCGGCAGCCGGGACCAGTGGCGGCAATCTGCAGGACAAGGAGCAGCGCTTCGGCATCGCCGCCAGCGCCGAGTGGGCGACGAGCACAACGGCTGCCTCCAACGGCTCGGTCGACTCCGGTCACGATGCCTACAGCGGCGCCGCGGGTGCCGTGCTGATGGCGAACATGCTGAGCGGCGAGGTGATCTTCGGCGGCGTCGGCTCGGGCCTCTACGGGATGCTGCTCTTCGTCCTGATCGCCGTCTTCATTGCCGGTCTGATGGTCGGTCGCACACCTGAGTACCTGGGCAAGAAGATCGAGGCGCGGGAGATCAAGCTGACCCTGATCGGCGTGCTCTATCCGGCGCTTGCCGTGCTCGCGCTGGCCGCCCTCGCTGTCGCGACCGCGGCGGGCAAGGCCTCGATCTTCAACGCCGGACCGCAGGGCTTCTCCGAAACGCTCTATGCCTACGCTTCGCAGGGCAACAACAACGGCTCCGCCCTTGCCGGCTACGCAGGAACGACCTTCGCCGACCTGGCGGGCGGGCTGGCGATGATCGGCGCCCGCTTCGTGCCGATGCTGGCCGCGCTTGCCGTGGCAGGGTCATTGGCGACCAAGCGCGTCGCGCCTCCCGGCGCCGGGACCTTCCGCACCGACACTCCCACCTTCGCCTTCCTGCTCGTCTTCGTCGTCGCGATCGTCGCCGCGCTCACCTTCTTCCCCGCCCTCCTGCTCGGGCCGATCTCCGAGGCGTTCACCGAGCGGCTCTTCTGAGATGCGACGCGACCTGCTCAATTCCGCCCTCGCCGTCCTCGTCCTCAGCGTGGTGCTCGGCCTGGCCTACCCGCTTGCCGCGACCGGGGTGGCGCAACTGCTCTTCCCCGGCCGGGCCGGCGGCAGCCTCGTCGAGCGCAACGGCAGGACGATCGGCTCGCGCCTGATCGGCCAGGGTTTCGCCGGGCTCCCGCGCTACTTCCAGCCGCGCCCCTCGGCGACCGGATACGCCGCCGCCGCCACCTCCTTCGACAATCTCGGTCCAAACAGCGCTGCCCTGCGCCGGGCGCTGGCCGCCAACTTGCGCGCCTACCTGCGGCGCGAGCGCCCCTACGACCGCGGCCTCGCGCGCTCGCAGGCCCCGGTCGACGCGGTCACCTTCTCGGGCTCCGGCGTCGACCCGCAGATCTCGGTGGCCAACGCGCGCATCCAGGCGCACCGTGTCGCCGCCGTGCGCGGCCTGCCGCTGCGACGCGTGCTCGACCTGATAGTCCGCCACACCGAAGGGCGCGGGCTCGGTCTCTTCGGCGAGCCGGGAGTGAACGTGCTGGAGCTGAACCTGGCGCTCGACGACGGCGGACAGCGGTGAGCCGCGAGCCGCTTCGCAACGAGCCGCGCTCGATGTTCGACCGGGCGATCCTCGCCCGCGCGGCGCTCGACTCGCTGCGCAAGCTCGACCCCCGCCACCAGCTCGCCAACCCCGTGATGTTCGTGGTCGAGGTCGGCGCCGCGGTCGCCACCGCCGGCTGGCTGATCCAGCTCTTCGGCGGCCCGCCGCTCGGCGGCGGCAGCGACCCGGCCTGGTTCGCCTTCGCGATTGCCGCCTGGCTTTGGCTCACCGTCGCCTTCTCGAACTTCGCCGAGGGATTGGCCGAGGGGCGCGGTAAGGCGCAGGCCGAGGCGCTGCGCTCGATGCGAACCGAAACCGTCGCCCATCTGCGCAACGGCGAAGAGAAGCCGGCCGCAGAGCTGCATCGCGGCGACGTGGTCGTAGTCGAGGCGGGCGAGACGATCCCCGGCGACGGCACTGTGATCGAGGGGATCGCCTCGGTTGACGAGTCGGCGATCACCGGCGAGTCGGCACCGGTCGTGCGCGAGTCCGGCGGTGACAGATCCGCCGTTACCGGCGGCACTCGCGTGCTCTCGGACCGGATCGTGGTCGAGATCACGCAGGAGCCCGGGCAGAGCTTCCTCGACCGGATGATCGACCTCGTCGAGGGCGCCGAGCGGCGCCGTACGCCGAACGAGATCGCCCTCAACATCCTCCTCGCCGGTCTGACCCTGGTCTTCCTCACCGTGGTTGTTTCGCTGCGGCCGTTTGCCCACTTCTCCGACACCGACGCCTCGATCGTCACGCTGACGGCGCTCCTGGTCGCGCTGATCCCGACCACGATCGGCGCCCTGCTCTCCGCGATCGGGATCGCCGGCATGGACCGCCTCGTCCGCCACAATGTGCTCGCCCGCTCCGGGCGCGCGGTGGAGGCCTCGGGCGATGTCGATGTGCTGCTGCTCGACAAGACGGGGACGATCACGCTCGGCAACCGCGAGGCGACCGCCTTCGTGCCGATGCCGGGGATTGGGGAGGCCGAGCTGGCCGAGGCGGCGCAGCTCTCTTCGCTGGCCGACGAGACCCCCGAGGGCCGCTCGATCGTCGTGCTCGCCAAGCGCTACGGCATCCGCGAGCGTGAGCTTGCCTCCCATGAGGCCAGGTTCGTCCCCTTCTCGGCGGAAACGCGGATGAGCGGCGTCGACGTCGATGACAACGAGTACCGCAAGGGGGCCGGCGACGCGATCGTTCGCTACATAGCCGAGCAGGGGGGACGGCCGCCAGCTGAGCTGCAGGGCGAGCTCGACCGGATCGGCCGCGAGGGAGGCACGCCGCTGGCGGTCTGCCGCGACAACCACGTGCTCGGCGTCGTCTACCTCAAGGACATCGTCAAGGAGGGCATGCGGGCCCGCTTCGAGGAGCTGCGGCGGATGGGGATCGCGACCGTAATGGTGACCGGCGACAACCGCCTCACTGCGGCGAAGATCGCCGAGGAGGCTGGGGTGGACGACTTCCTGCCCGAAGCGACCCCGGAGCAGAAGCTGGAGCTGATCCGCAGCCATCAGGCCGAAGGGCGGATGGTGGCGATGGCCGGCGACGGCACCAACGACGCGCCTGCCCTCGCCCAGTCGGATGTCGGCGTGGCGATGAACACGGGCACCCAGGCGGCGCGCGAGGCGGGCAACATGGTCGACCTCGACTCGAACCCCACCAAGTTGATCGAGGTCGTTGCGATTGGCAAGCAGCTCCTCATAACCCGCGGCGCGTTGACCACCTTCTCGATCGCCAACGACGTCGCCAAGTACTTCGCGATCCTGCCGGCGATCTTCGCTTTCACCTATGCCACAGGGGAGCACAGCCGCGGCCCGCTCGACGCACTCAACCTGATGTCGCTGGGGACGCCGCTCTCGGCGATCCTTTCGGCGATCGTCTTCAATGCGCTGATCATCCCGTTGCTCGTGCCGATCGCCCTGCGCGGGGTGCGCTACCGGGCGATCGGCGCGACGGCGCTGCTGCGCCGCAACATGCTGATCTACGGCCTGGGCGGGCTGCTCACCCCCTTCGTCGGGATCAAGCTGATCGACCTGATGATCCACAACCTGCTGGGGGCCTGAGATGTGCGCCGCACAGAACGCGGCGGACGATCGGGGCGTGGGCACTGCGAGCGCCGGGCGCCTCAAGGTCTTCATCGGCATGGCAGCCGGGGTCGGCAAGACCTACCGGATGCTGCAGGAGGGCCGCGCCGAACGCGAAGCCGGCCGCGACGTGGTGATCGGTTACATGGAGCCGCACGAACGGCCGGAGACCTCAGCGCTGGCAGAGGGCCTGGAGGCGGCGCCGCGACGTCGCGTCAGCTACCGCGGCACCGAGCTGGAGGAGATGAACCTGCCGGCACTGCTCGAACGTCGGCCCGAGCTGGCCCTGATCGATGAGCTCGCCCACACGAACTCGCCCGACCTCGAGCACCCCAAGCGCTACGAGGACGTGGCTGACGTCCTCGCGGCCGGCATCGACGTCTTCTCTACGGTCAACGTCCAGCACCTGGAGTCGCTGAAGGACCAGGTCGCCGAGCTGACCGGGACCTACGTGCGCGAGACCTTCCCCGACGCCGTGCTCGCCGAGGCCGACGAGGTCGTGCTGGTCGACCTGACCCCCGAGGAGCTGGTCGAGCGGCTGCGAGCCGGAAAGGTCTACCCGGGCGAGCAGATCGAGGCGGCACTCGCCAACTTCTTCACGGTCGAAAACCTGCTGGCGCTGCGCGAGGTGGCGTTGCGCCAGGTGGCCGCGGAGGTGGAAGCGAAGCGGCTGGTGGTAGAGGAGCCGCTGGGCACGCGCGAGGAGCGCATCGCGGCGGAGGTGCCGCAGGCGGTCGGCGAGCGATTGCTCGCGCTGGTACGCCCCCGGCCCAGCTCCCAGCGCCTCGTGCGCCGGGCCTGGCGCTCGGCGCAGCGCCTCGGGGCCCCCCTCGACTTGCTCTGGGTGAAGTCCCCGCGCGTGGCGATCGAGGGGGAGGTGGAGCGCCAGGTGACGGCTCTGCGCCACCTCGCCTCCGTGCTCGGTGCGAGCTTCCTGATCGAGGAGAGCGAGGACGTCGTGGCGGGCGCCGCGCGGGTTGTCCGCGAGCGCTCGATCACCTACATCATGATCGGCGAGTCAGTGCCGCGGCGTGGTCTCGCGCGGCTGCAGGAACCGCTGGCCCAGCGCCTGATGCAGGGCACGCCGCCTGGCGTGGACGTGCGGATCGTCGCCCACCGGGGGGTCAAGGAGGAGGACGGGTGAGCGCCCTCTTGGTCGTAGTCGTTGCCGTATCGGTCGGGATGGCCGGCGCCTTGCTCCTCGTGCGCTCTCTTCGGCACAGACAGGCCGAACAGCCCCAGCCGGTCCATCACATCCTGCTGCCCTTCACCGGAGCCGAGATCTCTCGGCGCGCGGTCGACGCGGCGCTTCGCCTGGCCCGAGCGGAGCACGCCACTCTGATGCCTGCCTACCTGGCGACGGTCTCGAAGTCGCTTCCCCTCGACTGCGCGATCCCGACCGAGGCGGCGACGGCGATGCCGATGCTGGAGGCGATCGAACAGAGAGCGGCAGCCCAGGGAGTGCCGGTGGACGCCCGCGTCGAGCGCGGCCGCTCCTACCGCCACGCGCTGCGACGGCTGCTCGGCAAAGAGAGCTTCGACCGGGTCGTGGTCCCGGCGACCGCGATGGGCGAGGTGGGGCTCTCGGGCGAGGATCTGATCTGGCTGCTGGAGAGAGCGCCGGCCGAGGTACTCATCCTGCGTCCAGCGCCGAGCGACGAGAGTCGCCTGTCTGTGGCTATGAGTCAGGACAAGCTGACGTCCCGGCCGCCGAAGCTCCTTTCCTGATGGAGCGCCGCGGCGGCCGGGTTGGCGGGCACCCGTCCACGTAGAGCGCCGCGGCGGCCGGGTTGGTGGGCACCCGTCCACGGCTGTCACCCGCGCCGCCCGCGCGAGTGGGCGTCCCATAGGCTCCAGTTTCTATGGACCACGGGGGGAGGATCGTCGCCAAGACGCTGAGCTCACGGGGCGTAAGCCACCTGTTCACGCTTTCGGGAGGACACCTGTTCTCGATTTACGACGGGTGTAGGGAGGAGGGCATCGACATCGTCGATGTCCGCCACGAGCAGACCGCGGCCTTCGCCGCCGAGGGCTTTGCGAAGGCGACCCGGCGGCTCGGGGTGGCGGCGCTGACAGCCGGCCCGGGTGTGACGAACGGCATGAGCGCAATTGCGGGCGCGCAGGCCAACGGCTCCCCCGTTTGCGTTCTGGGCGGGCGGGCGCCAGAGCTGCGCTGGGGCTCCGGTTCGCTGCAGGAGATCGACCACCTGCCCTTCATCCGACCGCTGGTCAAGTCCGCTGAGACGGTCAGGGAACCGGGCCGGATAGCCGCCAGCACCGCGGCGGCACTTGACCTGGCGCTTGCGGCCCCCGGCGGCCCCACGTTCGTCGACTATCCGCTCGACGTCGTCTTCAGCGAGGCGGAGCCCGAGATTCCGCCCGTTTCGAGGACGGAGGCCGAGCCGGCTGTCGGGGTGGAGGAGGCCGCGGCACTGCTTGGTGCCGCGGAGCGCCCCGCGATCATGGCCGGGTCCGGTCTCTACTGGGGTCACGGCGAGGGCGAGCTGCGGGCGCTGGCCGAGGCGCTGGGCATCCCCGTCTTCCTCAACGGCCTCGGCCGTGGCTGTCTGCCCGCCGATCACGAGCTGGCATTCAGCCGGGCACGCGGAGCCGGTTTGCGGGGTGCCGACGTGGCGCTGGTCATCGGCGTCCCAATCGACTTTCGCCTCGGCTTCGGCGAGAGCTTCGGCGAGGAGACGAAGCTGCTGCGGCTCGATGCCGCCCCGAACGCCCTGACGGCAAACCGGACGCCCGATGTGGATCTGGTCGGGGATGTCGCGGCGACCCTGGCTGCGCTTCGCGAATCGGTTGAGGACGGGTCGCCTCGTTCAGGTGCCTGGCTTGATGAGTTGCGAGCGGTCGAGGCGGAGAAGCGCGCCGCCGAGCGCCAGGAGCTGAACGACCCGCGCTCGCCCCTGCACCCGGTTCGCATCTATAAGGAGTTGGCGGAGGTGCTCGACCGCGACGCGATCGTCGTCGGCGACGGCGGCGATTTCGTCTCCTACGCGGGCCGCTTCATCGACACCTATCAGCCCGGGTGCTGGATGGATCCGGGACCGTTCGGTTGCCTGGGCGCCGGCCCGGGCCAGGCGATCGGCGCCAAGCTTGCCCACCCCGACCGGCAGGTCTGCCTGCTGCTCGGCGACGGTG
Source organism: uncultured Solirubrobacterales bacterium (assembly GCA_963747765.1). Classification (GTDB taxonomy): domain Bacteria; phylum Actinomycetota; class Thermoleophilia; order Solirubrobacterales; family 70-9; genus VRUE01. Next base: position 9,884 of record CAVVGH010000004.1, read on the forward strand.
CCTTTGGCTTCGCGGGCATCGAGTTCGACACAATGGCGCGTCACGGCCTCGGCGTGGTGGGGGTGATGGGCAACAACGGGATCTGGGCCCTTGAGCATCATCCGATGAAGTTCCTCTACGGCTACTCGGTGGCGGCGGAGCTGCGACCGGAAACGCGCTACGACGAGATGGTCGAGGCCTTGGGGTGCGACGGTGTGCTGGTCGACGACCCCGAGCAGCTGCGGCCGGCACTTGAGCGAGCCTTCGAATCCGGCCGACCGACGTTGGTGAACGTCATCACCGACCCCGAGGTCGTCTATCCGCGCAAGTCGAATTTGGCCTGAGAGCAGGGCTTCGAGCGCTGTGCGGCTCGGCCACGGGAGGCGCTCGTGCAGCGAACGAGAATCGACCGCCATTTCTGGCGGTCGATTCAGGTGGCCCCTCAGGACGGGCAGGGGTACGTCTTCAGGGACCGGTCTTATTCGATGGGCTCGGACGGCGGGAGGCGCCATGATGTGGCAAGCGTCCAAACCCTGTGATCCGGGTTCGCGGTGGGGTGTTTCCTCACCCCGTACCCAGTGAGGCGATTATGCGCTCACCTATCCGGTGCGTCTAGGAGCTACTTGTGTGACTACTGATAACAGGGTAATCGCGTGTTACCAACTTTTATTGGTTCGAGTGGTCTCTCTGCCACTGTGTACGGGTGCCTGAACTCAAGCTATACAGCCGGTCCCACGCATTTCTCGCCTCGATATCAGGGTGCGTCGACGCTGCTGGCGTGGGATGCGGCGGCGATGGCCGTGCCGTAGAGGATGTCGTGCTCGGACACTTCGACCTGCTCGAGGCCAAATGTCCGCATCGCCTCGATCAGGATGACGACGCCGGCAATGATCGTTGGAGCGCGGTCGGGGTGCAAGCCGGTGATCTGGCTGCGCTCGGCCAGGGGGGTCGAGGCGAGCTGCGAGAGCAATCGCTGGATCGTGCGAAGCGAGAGCACATAGCCGTGAATCCGCTGCGGGTCGTATGGATCGAGTTCGAGGTCCATGGCGGCAAGCGAGGTCGGCGTGCCGGCCACGGCGATCGCCTCCTCCGCGGCTGCTTCCGGCTGACCGGCGACCGACGCATCGATCAGTCCCCTGACGTCCGTGGCAAGAGCCTCAAGCTCGATGGCGGTGGGCGGGTCGGAGGAGATGTGGCGCTCTGTGTGGCGGATGACGCCGGCCTGGAGCGAGGTGTGAAATGAGATCTCCGAGCCCACGCCGACGATCAGCTCGGTGGAACCGCCGCCGATGTCGACGATCAGGGCGGGCTCGGTCAGCCGCCGGTCCGAGCTGGCGCCGAGGTAGGTGAGCCGTGCCTCCGCCTCGCCGTCCAGCACGCGTGCGGAGAGCGCGAACCGCTCACGCAGCTCCGCGACGAAGGCGCCACCGTTGGAAGCGTCGCGGACGGCGCTGGTGGCGATCGCATCGACCGTCTTCACGTCTGCCTCTTGGCAGATGGAGAGATAGTCGCCCACCGCCTTGCAGACGGCCTCGATCGCCTCGGCGGAGAGCTGCCCGGAAAGGTCAACGCCGCGGCCAAGTCGGGTGACGCGGCTCCGCCGCTCGCCCTCGGAGACCCGACCCCCGTCCACGTCGGCAATCAGCAGCCGGGTTGAGTTGGTGCCGATGTCGATCACCGCCACCCTCTGGGCATCCCCTGTCATGAGATGGGAACTCTAAGGTCGCCGCCGCAAGCGCGCGTTCGCGCCCCACGCGTCCCTCGCCCGCCCCGCTCTCGTTGCTAGCATTCAGCAACCGCCGCGGGGTGGAGCAGTCAGGTAGCTCGTCGGGCTCATAACCCGAAGGTCGCAGGTTCGAATCCTGCCCCCGCTATGCGGCGAAAGCCCTGCA
>CAVVGH010000005.1:0-594982 GCA_963747765.1 uncultured Solirubrobacterales bacterium
TTACCCGCCGCGGGACGCATGTGCAGTACGAGGTGATCGCCAAAACCGGCTCCACGTACGCCCCCAGGTTCGAGGTGGCGGCGGTCATCGACTCCGAACGCATCGGAGAAGGCAAGGGACGCACCAAGAAAGAGGCCGAGCACGCCGCTGCCGAGCGTGCGCTGGACCATTTGGGGGCGAATCGGGAGCCCAGCCCAGGTCTCTTGCCAACTGATCCATAGCCGGCGGGAAGACTGGGAGGATCGTCCCCGGCGCCCTCGCAACCGCAGGGATAACCGCATAGTCTTTAGCCTCCCCTGGGGGACGCAGAATGGGCATTCTCGACGAGGCAATCCGGGAGCATCTGGAACTGAAGCGCCAGCACGGCGCCGGTGAGCCCGAGCTTAAGCAGCTCGAGGACGAGGCTTTTGGTTCGCCTGGGAGGCCGGGCGACGAGGAGGAGCCGTCGGACGCGCTCGCCGAGGCGCCGACCGAATTCATGGCGCAGCCGGAGGGGGTGGAGGCGGAGGCTCCGGTCGAAGAGCAGCCCGAGGTTGGTGGCGAGAGAGCGCAGGAGGCGGCCGCTGAGCCCGCGCGCCGCCGCCGCGAGCCGGCTGCTGAGATCTCCGACCTGCAGGAGGCACCGGAGCAGCAGCAGGAGCCGGCCGACGAGGAGGCGCCCGCCATGGAACATGAGGCGATCCGGCCGGAGGATGTCGAGGAACCGCCGGCTGAGACCCGGCCGCAGCCCGAGGAGCCTTCCCCGGGGCCAAGCACGGAGGAGCGCCAGGCGATTGGCGAGCAGCCGACCGAGCTCTACGACGTGGTGGAGGCCGAGGGGATCGAGGACGCAAGTCCGGCTGAGGTCGATCTGGACGAGGAAGAGGACGACGACTTCTTCGACGAGAAGCGGTTGTCCGATGAGCTCGACCAGGCGTTGGAGACGTCCGATGAGGGCGGCAAAGCGTTGGAGACATCCGAGGAGGACGGCAAAGAGGCGGGTGAGACCGACGAGGAGCGGGGGGAGGAGCCTGAGGCCCGGGGCGATCAGGAGGACCTGCTCGAGGAGACGCCCGATTTCCTCGAGGAGGCTCCCGAGGACGACCGGCTGTGGTTCGAGCAGCGGCCCCCGAAGGATTTCGACTTCGACGACTGATCCCGCGGCGCCTACACTTTCGGGTGCGGGGCCATAGCTCAGCTGGAAGAGCGCCGCCTTTGCAAGGCGGAGGTCGCCGGTTCGAGCCCGGCTGGCTCCATCGGATTCTCGAGGTCGGCTATGGGCCAGCCAGGCCCGAGAAGCTCGATCTGGGCTGACCCGGTTGGCGCTGGGCGAGGAGCTTGACGACGGCCAGGCCGAAGAGGAAGCCAGCGACGTGGGCGAAGTAGGCGACGCCGCCGCCGGTGACGTCCTGGGCGGAGACCTGACCGATCGCCGGTAGGAACTGGAGCAGGAACCAGATTCCCAGGATCACGTATGCGGGCACCTCGATCACGGTGATGAAGAAGAGCAGGAAGATGAGCGAGACAACGCGGGCGCGCGGCAGCAGCACCAGGTAGGCGCCCAGGACCGCGGCGACGGCGCCGCTGGCACCGATCGTCGGCACGGTCGAGCTCGGGTCGAGGGCCGCCTGCCCGTAGACGGCGGCGACCCCGCCCACCAGATAGAAGAGCAGGAACCGCACCCGGCCCATCGCGTCCTCCACGTTGTTCCCGAAGATCCACAGGAAGAGCATGTTGAAGGCGATGTGGAGAATGCCGCCGTGCATGAACATCGAGGTGAAGATGGTCACGAACCACGGCACCGCGTCGAGTGGTCGGGGGGCAGGGATCGAGCTGCGGTTCTCCGCGTGCAGGGCACGCGCTTCGCGGTATTCGGCGGTTCCCTGGCAGACCACCGCCGGTTCCGCCTGCGTGGCGGACACCGCGACCGCACCGAGTGCGCATTCGTCGCTCGGGTGGAGTAGCCGGTAGGGCATCGCCCCGTACTGCAGGGTGTTCTCGTCGCGTTCGCTCACCCCGGGGTAGGCGGGCGAGTAGTCCTTGCTGTCGGAGAAGCTGAGCTGCCAGCCGAAGACGATGACGTTGACGACGATCAGCGCGACCGTGACGAGCGGGAAGCGCAGGGTTGGAACGTTGTCCTTGAGCGGGATCATCCGGGCTGCGCTGCGTCAGCACCTGCTGCGACCGTCACGCCACCCTGACGGGCAGGTGCTGATCGGCGTGGTAGCTGCTTCGCACCAGCGGCCCTGCCGCGACCGACTCGAAGCCCAATTCATAGGCGGCGCTCTCCAGCGCCTCGAACTCCTCCGGGTGCCAGTAGCGGACCACCGGCAGGTGGTTCACGGTGGGGCGCAGGTACTGGCCCACGGTGAGCACCTGGACGCGATGCTCTCGCAGGGTGGTGAAGGCGTCGACCATCTCCTCGAAGGACTCGCCGAGGCCGACCATCAGCCCGGACTTCGTAACCACCCGATCGCCGCCCATCTCCTTCGCGAGCCGCAGCACACGGGCCGAGCGCATGAACTGCGATCCGCGACGTGCCTTCGGGTAGAGGCGAGGGACCGTCTCGACGTTGTGGTTGAAGACGTCGGGCCGCTCGTGGATCACCTTAGCCAGGGGCATCTCCTGGCCGCGGAAGTCGGGCGTCAGCACCTCGACCCGACAGTCGGGAGCCCGCATCCGGATCGAGCGGATGACGCCAACGAAGGCGCTCGCCCCGTAGTCGGGGAGATCGTCGCGGTCGACCGAGGTGATGACCGCATGGCGCAGCCCCATCCGCTTCACCTGGTTGGCGACCCGCAGCGGCTCCAGCGGGTCGTTCCAGCTGGGAACCCCCGTCTTCACGTTGCAGAAGCCGCAGCGGCGCGTGCACACGTCGCCAAGGATCATGAAGGTGGCGGTGCCACTCTCCCAGCACTCGCCCACGTTGGGGCAGTTGGCCTCCTCGCAGACGGTGTGCAGGGCTTCGCCGCCGATCGTCGACTTGAGGCGCCGATAGTTGGGACCACCCGGGGCGGGGACCTTCAGCCACTCCGGCTTGCGGGCACGACGGAACGGGATCGTGCCGTCGGCCGCCGCCGCGGTTCCACCCGGCTTGGCGCGGGATCGCGTCACGTGGACACGCCCGGTCGTGCCGTCGCCCTGGGTTGCGCTCGTGTCGCTCATCGCCCTACCGTACTGGCTCGGTGCCGGCCAGCAGCTCGGACTGGCCGACCTCCACGACGCTGCGCTCGAACAGCTCGCCGAAGCGCGTCGCGACGGTCGTCGCGAAGCCATCGAGGTCCTGCTCGGCGCCGAGCTCGCGGGCAACGGATGTCGCCCGAGCGCCCTCGATCCCGCAGGGCACGATCCATTCGAAGGGCTGCAGGTCGTTGTTCACGTTGACGGCCAGACCGTGGGTGGTGACGCCGCGGCTGACGTGCACGCCGATCGAAGCGATCTTCCGCGCTTCAACCGCCGCTCCCCCGTCCCCTTCGAGCCCCATGGACACGCCGTTCGCCGCCTGGTGGGCGGATGAGCCGGGTGGCTCGCCCTGTGTCCACACACCGGTGAGCCCCTCGATCGTGGTTGCCTCGACGCCGTGCTGCGCGAGCGCGGAGATCGCCACCTGCTCCAGCCGCCGCACGTAGTCGTGCACGTCGTCGCGGTAGTGCCGCAGGGAGACGATCGGGTAGGCGACCAGCTGGCCCGGCCCGTGGTAGGTCACACGACCCCCCCGGTCGGTGTCGCGGACCTCGATTCCCTGCATCTCATACCACTCGACTCCCATCGGCAGCTCGGCCGGGGTCGAGCGCCGGCCACGGGTGTAGACGGGCTGGTGCTCGAGCAGCAGCAGGACGTCGGGGAGCTCCCCGCGCTGGCGAGCGAGCTCGAGGCGGCGCTGTGCCTCGCGAGCCTCCTCATAGGGAACCAGGCCGCAGCGGGATACGAGGATTTCCGGGTTCACCCTTGAAATCGTTGCACGGTGGAGGTCTATCCTTGGCGCCGCTCCCATGGCCCTCGACTCATGACACGGGACGCTAGGGCTCTCCGGCCGGACTGGCTTCCGGCCGTGGCGCTGAGCGCCGCCCTCGCCGCCGTCCTGCTTGCCTGGGATCCGCGGGTCGGCGATCTCGCCGCCCAGGTCTTTCGCACCGAGCTGTTCCAGCGCGGCGGCCTGGCGATCTGGAACGGCAGCTGGTACACCGGTCACTACACCCTCACCTACAGCGTCCTCTTCCCGCCGCTGGCCGCGCTGCTCGGGCCGCAGGTGGTCGGCATGCTGGCGGTCGTCTCCTCCTCGTACCTCTTCGATCGCCTCGTTCGCGATCGCTGGGGAGTGGCTGCCCGCTGGGCGACACTCTGGTTCGGCGCCGGGGTCGTCACCCTGCTCGCCGACGGGCAGCTCACCTTCGCGCTCGGCGTCGCCTTCGGCCTCGCGACGCTGCGCCTCCTGCAGGTCGAGCGCCGCGGGCCGGCCGTGGCCGCCGCAGCGGCCTGCACGCTGTCCAGCCCGGTCGCGGGAGCATTCCTGGCCGGTGTCCTGCTGGCCGGCTCGCTGCAGCGGGGCCGCCGGATCAGCCCGCCCGCCATCTGGATCGCCTGTCTGGCTCTCGGCCTGATCGTCGGGTCGAATCTCGCCTTCCCGGAGTCGGGCCAGTTCCCCTTTGCCCCCTCCGCGTACATCGCGGTCCCGCTGTGGTGCGGAGGTGCGCTGATCGTCACCCATGGACTGCGCGAGGAGGAGCGCCAGCTTCGCCTCATCCTGATTGCCTACCTGCTCGCGGCGACCGTGCTCTGGCTGGTGCCCAACCCAATCGGAGGAAACGCGGCTCGGCTCGGAGCGCTCTTCGGCGGCCCGGTTCTCGCCGCGGTCGTTCTGGCGCGCCGTCCACACCTGTCGAGCCTCGCTGTCGCGGTGCTGGCCGTGACGATGACCGGCGGCCTCTACTGGCAGCTGACTGCGAGCGTCAATCAGATCGCCCGAAGCGTCGGTGACCCGTCCACCAGCCGCTCCTACTTCGCGCCGGTCGCCCACTGGCTGCGCGAGCACGGTGGGCGGGAGGTGCGGGTCGAGGTGCCACCGACCGCGAACCACTGGGAGTCCGCCTACCTGGCGCCGAGCTTCGAGCTTGCCAGGGGCTGGTTGCGGCAGCTGGACAGGACCCGGGACGGCATCTTCTACACGGACGACAGTTCGCTGACCGATCGCGCCTACAGCGCCTGGCTGCGCAACAACGCGATCCACTACGTGGCCCTTCCCGGCGCCTCGCTCGACTATTCCTCGATCGCGGAGAGGCGGCTGATCCTCCGCGAACCTCCCTATCTCAGCCTTCGCTGGCAATCCGCTCACTGGCGCGTCTACGCGGTGCGCAACCCGGCGCCGCTCGTCCAGCCCCTCGGCGACGGAGCGGCCCGCACCCGTTGGATCGGCCGGCAGGGATTCGCGCTGGACGTCACCCGCCCGGGCAGGTTCCTAGTCCGCATCAGCTTCACCCCATACTGGTCGATCGCTCGCGGCAGCGGTTGCCTGCTGCGCCACGGCGACTGGACCGTGGCTCGAGCCAGCCACGCCGGGCTCTTCCGGGTGGCGGTTGACTTCTCGCTGCAACGGGCTTGGAACGCTGTCATTCGCGCTCGCAAGACCTGCTGACCGACACCAGATGAGGGATGCCTATCCGCTTCACTCCGGCCACCCCAACCGCTCCGTTCGCTCTTTGTACCGCTCTGCGACACAAAGAGCGAACGGAGCTCGTGTCCGCCTCGCTCAGGCCATTCCCGGCGGCCGCGCCCTTCGTGTAGCTGCTCGGCCGCAGCCCCTCATCCTCTGGAACGGTTCTCCTAAGCTCCCGACCGCCTGGTCCCCACACAGCCTCCCCCTGTTTGCCCTCCTCACCTGCAAGCAGGAGGGCAAACAGGGGGAGGCTGTTTCTCTCCTCATCAATCAACGAAATGCTCGTTTCGGGTCCACCCGGCTCGTGTCGTGATCGCGCTCCGGATGGCATAGATCCCGCCTGCGGAGCCGTGACCGTGGGGAACGGGTGGGCCGGTCGGGCCTGAGCGGCGCGTGGGGCGTGCCGCCCTGAGCCAGCCGGATACACACCAATCATCTAGAGGGCGAGCGAGAGTGGCTCCTCCAATAGGGTCCGGACACCAGCCAGAAACTCGGCGGCGGGGGCACCGTAGAGGATGCGGTGGTCGCAGGCGAGGTTCACCGACATCATGTGCGCGGCCACCAGCTCACCGTCTCGCACGATCGGTCGCTCCTTGATCGCGCCGACCGCGAGGAGCGCGGCCTGAGGAGGGTTGATCACCGCCGAGAAGCTGTCGATTCCGTACATGCCCAGGTTGGAGACCGTGAAGGTCGCCCCGGAGAGCTCCGGCGGGGTGATCTGGCCGTCGCGAACGCGCTGCGCGAGGGTGCGCGACTCAGAGGCGATCTGCCGCAGTCCCTTGCGGTCGGCGTCGAACACGGTGGGTACGACGAGCGCGTCATGGGCGGCGACGGCCACGCCGACGTTGATCCGCGAGTGAAGCTCGAAGCGGCCGTCCCGGTAGGCACCGTTGGCGCGCGGATGCTCGCGCAGCGCCAGACCGCACGCCTTGACGACCATGTCGTTGAAGGACGGCACCACGTCGCCCTCACGGCCCGTCGCCTTCAGGCGCGCCCGCGCCTCGACCGTGCGGCTCATGTCGATCTCGGCCTGCAGGTAGAAGTGCGGTGCGGTCGCCTTCGACTCCGCCATTCGCCTGGCGATCGTTGCCTGCAGCTTCGAGAGCTCCTCGTAGCCGATCTGCCCCTTCGCCGTCTCCGGCTTTTCGGCCGGGGGGGCGGCCACTGCCCCGGTGGCGGGACCGGCGGGGCCGGCGGTGGGTTTCGCGGGGCCGGCGGTGGGTTTCGCCTGGGCTTTCTCGACATCGACCTTGACGATGCGTCCGCCGGGTCCCGAGCCACTCACGTGCGATAGGTCGAGTTCCTTTTCCTTCGCGATTCGCCTGGCAATCGGCGACGCCTTCACCCGGCCCCCGTCGCCGGAGCCTTTCGGCGGCTCAGTCTGCGCGGACGGGGTGTCGGCTGTGCCAGCCGCATCTTCCGGGGGCGGGGCTCCCGGCGGGCGAGCCGCGGAGGCGCCCCGTGCGACAGAACCCCCAGGCGGTCTCTCTGCTCCCTCCTTCCCGGCACCGACAGAAGCCGCGGGCGCGGTCTCTGCCACAGCTGGCCTTGAGCCTCCGCCGTCACTCTCGCCGACCCGGGCGATCGGCGCGCCGATCGGCACCGTCTCACCCTCCTGCGCCACGATCTCCGTCAGCGTCCCGGCTACATCGCTTTCGTAGGCCATGTTTGCCTTATCGGTCTCGATTTCGACCAGCTCGTCGCCCACCGCGATCTCGTCGCCGACCTGCTTCAGCCATTGCAGGATCGTCCCCTCCTCCATCGAGTCCGACAGCCGCGGCATCACCACGTCCGGCATCAGATCGACCCCTCGAGCGCAGCCAGTGCCGCCTTCACCACGTGCTCGGTATGGGGGATCGCAGCCTGCTCCAGTCGTTTGGAGTACGGCATGTGGACGTCGGCTCCGGTCACCCGCTGTACGGGGGCGTCCAGATGGTCGAAGGCCTGCTCGGTGATCAGCGTCGCAAGGTTGGCGCCGACGCCGCCGTGCGGCCAGCCCTCCTCGACGATCACCGCTCGGTTGGTCTTGCGCACCGACCCGAGGATCGTGTCGAGGTCGAGCGGGCGCAGCGTGCGCGGGTCGATCACCTCGGCCTCGACCCCGTGCTCGTGCGAGAGAGTGCGCGCCGCGTCCTCTGCCACATGGGCCATCTTGAGGATGCCGATGATCGTCACGTCGCTTCCCTCGCGCCGCACCGCGGCCTCGCCGAAACGAAGCGACTCGCCGTCGCCAACCTCGCCGCGCCGCCCGTAGAGGCTCTCGTGCTCGATGAAGACCACCGGGTTGTCGTCGCGGATTGCGGCCTTCAGCAGCGCCTTGCCGTCGGCGGGGGTCGAGGGGCAGGCGACCAGCAGGCCCGGCACCTGCAGGTAGAGGGCCTCGAAGCTGTGCGAGTGGGTGGGGCCGAGCTGGTGGCCGCCGCCCCCCGGCATGCGGATCACCATCGGGACCCGCGCCTGGCCGTTGAACATGTAGGGGATCGCGGCCGCGTGGTTGATGATCTGGTCGAGGGCGAGGAGCGAGAAGTTCACGGTCATCAGCTCGACGACGGGACGCAGTCCCGCGATCGCGGCGCCGACGCCTGTGCCGACGATCGTGTTCTCGGAGATGGGGGTGTCGCGAACTCGCCGCTCCCCGAACTCTTCGAGCAGCCCTTCGGTCACCTTGAAGGCTCCCTGGAAGACACCGACGTCCTCCCCCATTACGAACACGGACTCGTCGCGGCGCATCTCCTCGGCCATCGCGTCGCGCAGCGCCTCTCGCATCCGCAGCGGTGCCATCAGTCCTTGGCCTCCCGCGCCACCTCCGGCGCGTCGCCCTCCTGGGCATCGCCGGGCCGTGCCGGGGCGCGGCCCGGCACGGCCGGCTGTCCACCGTAGGCGGCGCCCGCCTCGGCAAGCTCCCGAGCCGCGTCGGGCATCGCCTCCTCGTGCTCTCCCCGGTGGGGCTCGGGACTGCGCTCGTCGACGGCGTACCAGCCCGCGGCGCTGTCGAGCACGTAGAGGCTCTCGTAGAGGGAGTCAAGCGGCGGCTCGGGCGAGGCATCGGCGAACTCGACCGCCTCCTTCACCCGTTTGTCGGCCTGCTCGCGAATCTCCTCGATCTCACGCTCGCCCAGCACGTCGGCCTCCAGGCAGCGCTTCGCGAAGGTCTCGATCGGGTCCTTCTCCTGCCACTCCTCGACCTCCTCGCGCTTGCGGTAGACCTCCGGGTCGGCCGCCGAGTGGCCCCGGTAGCGGTAGGTGAATGCCTCCATCAGCGTTGGGCGGCGCTCCTCGCGGGCGAGGCGGATTCCCTCGGCAACGCTCTCGCGGACGGCGATCACGTCCATCCCGTCGACCCGCTTGCCCTCGATGCCGTAACCCTCCGCCTTCTTGGAGAGGTCCGTCTGGGCGGAGTGGCGCTCGACCGACGTCCCCATTCCGTAGAGGTTGTTCTCGACCAGGAAGAAGACCGGCAGCTTCCAGAGCGCCGCGAGGTTCATCGTCTCCCCGAAGTTGCCGGCGTTCGACGCCCCGTCGCCGAACATGCAGACGGTGACCGAGTCTTCGCTTCTGTACTCGGATGCGAGCGCGAGGCCCGCGGCGATCGGCAGGTTGCCGCCGACGATGCCGTAGCCGCCCATGAAGCGGTGCTCGCCGTCGAAGATGTGCATCGAACCGCCACGACCGCCGCTGCAGCCATCGACGCGGCCGAACAGCTCGGCCATCACGCGCTTGGGGTCCGTGCCGCGGGCGATCGCGTGGCCGTGCGTGCGGTAGGTGCCGATCAGGTAGTCCTCGTCGCGCATCACCGAGGCGGTGCCGACGATCGTCGCCTCCTCGCCGATGGCCAGGTGCAGGAAGCCGCCGGCCTTGGCGCGCTGGTACTGCCGTCCCGCCTCCTCCTCGAAGCGGCGGATGAGCGACATCTGCGCAAGCAGCTGGTAACAGGTTGCGGCGTCTGGCAGATCTGCCATCGCAGCCACCTTAGCTACTTGCCCCGGAAAAACCCCCGGGCATGAAAACGGCCGCGCAGGAGGTTCAGCGCGGCCGTTTTCTCAATGGGCATTTGCTCTTGCGAGCCCGCCGATCGTCTCAAGTGGGCAGGACGGCGACGGTGTCGAGGTCATAGGCGAAGGTCGCCCAGCCTGTCCAGATGCGCTCTCCCTCGGCACCCTTCAGCCTCGCTCGCCGCAGCCCGTAGCCCCGCTTGAGGTGGGAGATGCGACCCTCGGCCCCGACCCGGTAGCGGGCCAGGCGGCGTTCGGTGCGCCGTGACCGCCCCGGCTCCTTGCGACCGGCGATGAAGGTCCGCTCGGGCGCGATCGCGGCGAGCTGCTCGTCGGTACGGAGGTGGCCGAAGCCGCCGTCGAGGGCGAACTCGCGCGGGCAGATCCCCAAGCCGGTGAGCTCGGCGACGGTCTGCGGCAGGAGCTCGTTCTCGTTCGGGGAGCCCGGCAGCGAGGCGGGGGGCAGCAGAAGGCCGCGCTGACCCGGCTTGGTCGAGGCGGTGAGCTCGCAGAGCTGGACGACGTAGCCGAACTCGGTCGAGTTGCCCTGCTTGCCCTTTCGGATCGGCCGCGCGTCGGGGTCTGAGAGCGAGACGAGCCGGTCGGAGATCGGCTCGCCGGCGATGCGCTTGGCGATCTGCTCGCTGACCTTCTCGCAGCGCTCCGCCAGCTCGGTGAGCCGCCGCGCGGCGCTGAGCTTGGCCTGGGCGCCACGGCCGCGCGCCCGCCCCTTGACCGCAGCGGCCAGCCTGCGGGCTTCGCCGACCGAGCGGCGCAAAAGCTCGCCGCACTCCCCGGTCAGGCGCAGGACCTCGGCCTTGCGCTCGCCCGAGCGGCGGGCGAGGGTTCGCGACATCGCCCGCAGCCGCTTGCCCAGCGCGCGGGAGCGGTCGCGCACCGCCTTGGTCTCCTTGCCGGCCAGCGAGAGCATCTTGCGCGCCTCGCGTGCCAGCGCCTTGACCCCGTCGGCGGCCAGGCCGGAGTCGGTCGGGTAGCGCACGTCGGCCTCGACCACGGTGGAGTCGATTCGTGCCGCCCGCGCGCGGAAGCGCCGCTCCCTTTGCGCCTTTGCGATCAGCGCCCGGGTCAGCTCCGCGACTGTCTCCGCCCCCAGGCGCCGGGTCAGCTTGCGGACCGTCGACTCGCAGGGCACCCGCTCGTGCAGGGGGATCAGGCAGAAGCGGCGCAGGTGGATCGAGTCGGAGACCTCCTTGACCAGAGTCTCGTAGCCCCAGCCGGTGCGCTGCTTGAGCACCATCAGGCGCACGTAGGTCTCCATCGCGATCGTCGGCCGTCCTTCGCTCAGCATGGCCCGCCCGGTCTCGCTCGCTTCCTCCTCCCAATGCGTCGCGATCGGCCGCAGCAGCTCGGGATCGCCGAGCAGCGCGTCGATCTTCCCCAGGTCCTCCGGCAACTCTTTGGCCTCGATCGGCAGCACCTCGTCCCACAGCGTCTCGGCCTGCGGCGCTCGCAGGGTCAGCATAGATACCTCCTCGATCTTGAAACATGCCCATTACCAGGGCATTCTCGAGATCAGGCCGGACGGATCAGGCTTGGGAGCGGCTACTTTTTCCGGGGCAAGTAGCTAGACCGAAGTTCCCGCGGACTTCGGTCTACACGGCAGCGAGAGCCTCTTCGAGCCGGTCCTCGCCCCAGAACACCTCGTCGCCGACGACCAGCGAGGGGACCCCGAACACACCGCGCTCCGCCGCGCGGTCGGTCGCCTCCCGCAGGCCGCGCTTGACGCCCTCCGTCTCCACCGCTTTGAGGATCGCCCGCGGGTGAAGCTCGGTCGACGCGGCGGCGATCAGGACGTTGTCGGGCTCGCTGAGGTCGCGGCCCGCCGCGAAGGCTTGGCGGAAGGCCGCGAGGGCGAAGGAGACCGTGCGCCCGGTCTGCTTGGCGAAGGTCGCCGCGCGCATCGCGAACAGCGTGTTGCCCGGCCAGGGGTCGGGCCATACCGGGGACGGCAGCCCGTACTCGGAGGCCCGCCGCTCGACCTCGGCCATCCTCGCCTCGCGCTCGGAGCCGTTGGCCCACGAGTCGCGGTCGAAGCGCTTGAACAGTGCCCCGAGCAGCACCGGCTCCCACTCCGGCTGCTCCAGCCCGGCTTCGGAGAAGAGCGGGCTGATCCGCTCGGCGGCCAGGTAGGCGTACGGCGAGCCGAGATCGAAGTAGAAGGTCGCTCGGCTCATCGGCGGCTGCGACCCTCAGGCGTGGGTCGCCCAGCCGTCCACGGCGCGGGCCGCGTCGAGGATCGCCTCGGAGATCGTCGGATGCGGATGGACGATGCGGGCCAGCTCCTGGTAGCCGCCCTCCAGCGCCATCGTCGCGACCAGCTCGGCGATCATGTCGCAGGCTCGGTTGCCCACCACGTGGGCGCCGAGGATCTCGCCGTACTTGGAGTCGACGACCAGCTTGACCAGCCCGTCCTTGTCGTCGTAGACGGTGGCCGCGCCGACCCCGCCGAGCTTCAGCTTGCCGATCTTTACGTCGTGGCCGGCGTCCTTGGCGGCGGCCTCGGTCAGCCCGACGCTCGCCACCTGTGGCTGGCAGAAGGTGGCCCCTGGGACGAGGTTCTGGTCGACCGGGTGGGTCGGCGCTCCGGCCGCGTGCTCGACCGCCACCACACCCTCCTCTGAGGCCTTGTGGGCGAGCGCCTTGGCGTTGACCAGATCGCCGATCGCGTAGATCTTCTTGTTCGAGGTGACCCCGAACTCGTCGACCTTGACTTTGCCGTTCTCCTCGAGCTCGACGCCGGCTTCGTCGAGGCCGAGTCCCTCGACGTCGGGAGCGCGGCCGCCGGCCACGCACAGGTAATCCACCTCCGCGGTGCTGTCGCCATAGCTGAACTTCACGGAGTCCGCGCCCGCCTCCACGTTCTCGACCGGGGTACCGGTGGAGACCGCGATGCCCTGCTTCTTGAAGGCGCGCTCCACGACACGCACCAGGTCCTTGTCCTCGGCCGGGAGGATCTGGTCGAGCATCTCAATCAGCAGCACCTCCGTGCCGAAGCGCCCGTAGGCGGAGGCGATCTCGCAGCCCGAGGCTCCGGCCCCCACGACCGCGATCTTCTTCGGCTGCTCGGCAAGCGACCAGGCCCCCCAGGTGTCGACGATGCGCCCGCCGAACTCGGTTCCGGGGATCGGCAGCGCGACTGAGCCCGTCGCGAGCACCACCGTGCCCGCCTCGTGGACCTCGTCGCCGACCTTGACGTTTCCCTCCGCGGTCAGCGAACCGTCACCCTCGATCCTCGTCACCTTGCTTTTGTCCCAGAGCATCTTGACGCCGCTCGACAGGGAGTCGGAGACTGCGGCTCGCCGCTTGCCCAGGGCGTCCCAATCCAGCGATGCTCCCTCGACCGTCACCCCGAGCTCGGCGCTGTTGCGGGCCTGGTCGTAGACCTCGGCGGTGTGGAGAACGGTCTTGGCCGGGATGCAGGCGTAGTTGAGGCAGCGCCCGCCCGGCTTGTCGCGCTCCACGACGGCCGTCTTCTTTCCAAGCTGGGCCGAGCGGATCGCGGCGACGTAGCCGCCCGGGCCCCCGCCAATGACGATCACGTCATACGAATCGGCCATCGCAGCTCAGCCTATAGAACAGCCAGACCCGCCACCCCCCAACCGAACTGCATCAACTTGCCTATCTGCTGGCAAGGCAAGTTGATGCAGTTCGGTTGGGGGTGTGGGGGCGGTGCCGCGGCCGGGGGGGCGGGGCGGGCGCTATTTGCGGGTGGGCATCTGGATGCGGGCCATCGCCTTCACCATGAAGTAGAAGAAGGTGCCGGACACGGCGAGCAGGCCGAGGGTGGCGACCACCTGGGTGACGGTCGCGGCCTGGACGGCCAGGCCGAAGACGGCGCTGGAGATGAGCAGGACGAGCAGCACCTGAAAGCCGAGCACGGCCCAGTAGCGAGCGCGCCACATCCCCCAGGCCATGACGCCCATCAGGAGCGTTGGCACCACCACCTGCACCAGCTTCGGTTTTTCGCCATCGACCCCGAGGCCCAGCAGCGCATAGCCGATCACGATCGAGGCGGCGATCAGCGCCGCCACCGTCGCGCCGATCGTCACCACCAGGGGCCGCTCGCCTTCGGCAAGCGGTGTCAGTCCCTCGCGGACTTCGCGGTTGCGCTGCTCGCTTCGCGCGTAGCCCTTTTCCATGCGCTCACGCGGGCTTGGCTTGGCATCCCGCTGCTTGCGCTTCTGGCGCCCCTCAGCCACCCGGCGCCGCCTCGCCGGCGGCCGCCAGCGCCCCGCGCAGCGATTCGGCCACCGCGGCGGGGTCGTCCGCGTCGCGGATCGCCCGCACCACGCAGAGGCGCCGCGCCCCGGTTTCGACCACGCTCTCGGCGTTGGAGGGGTCGATGCCGCCGATTGCGAAGAAGGGGTGCGCGGCGTTGGCCGCGGCGTGTGCGACCAGCTCCAGACCGACGCCCGGTCGCCCCTCCTTCGTCGGCGTTTCCCAGATCGGGCCGACGCTGATGTAGTCAACCGGCCGCTCGGCGGCAGCGGCGATCTGCTCCTCGGAGTGAGTGGAGAGGCCGATGATCGCCTCGGGTCCGAGGATCTCGCGCGCCTCCTCGGGCGACACGTCGTCCTGTCCCACGTGGACGCCGTCGGCACCGCAGGACTGCGCCAGGTAGGGATCGTCGTTGACGATGAACAGCGAGCTGTAGGTGTCGCACAGACGCCGGAACATCTGTGCCGAGCGCTCGATCGCCTGCCGCCCAAGCTCCTTCTCGCGCAGCTGGACGATGTCGGCGCCGCCGTTCAGGGCGGCGTGCAAAACGGCTTCGGGGTCGCCACCGCCGGGCAGCGCCTCGCAGACGAAGTAGAGCCGCGCCGTGCGCAGCCGCTCGCGGCGCAGCGGCCCGATTGCCTCTGGGGGTGCAAGGCTCATACCTCGATTATTGCGACGGGGTACCATCGGCGTCGAGCAAGCGGGAGCCTGTAAGCGCACAGGCTGAGAGGGCGGCTAGGGCGCCGCCGACCGTCTGGACCTGATCCGGGTAATGCCGGCGGAGGAACCATGAGCACAGAGCGCAGTTTCGATTCGATTGTGATTGGCGGCGGGGTCATCGGCCTGTCCTGCGCCTGGCGGGCGGCCCAGCGGGGCGCTCGCGTCGCCGTGATCGAGCGGGCCGAGCCCCCTGCCGGGGCCACCCGGGTTTCCGCCGGGATGCTGGCGCCGATCGGCGAGCTGACCTTTGGCGAGCCCGAGTTGCTGCGGATGACCCTTGCCTCGCGCGAGCTTTACGCGGACTTCGTCGCGGAGCTCGAGGCGGCGACTGGGATGTCGACCGGATACCGCCACCAGGGGGCTCTCCACGTCGCGCTGGATCGCGACGAGGCGGCCGAGCTGCAGCGCATCCACCGGCTGCAGCGCTCGCTCGGCCTTGAGGCCGAGTGGCTGTCCCCCCGCCGCTGTCGCGAGCTGGAGCCCGGCCTCAGCCCCGCCTGCGCCGGCGGCGTGTACGCGGAGGGGGAGGCGGTCGTCGATCCGCGGCTGCTCGCCCAGACGCTGCTCGCAGCGCTCGCCGGTGCGGGCGCGGAGATTCGCACCGGCACGCAGGTCGCGGAGGCGCTCTTCGAGGGCGAGCGAATCGTCGGGGTGCGAACCGATCGAGGGGAGGAGCTGCGGGCCGGCACGACCGTCCTCGCGGCGGGCGCGTGGTCCGGCCAGGTGGAGTGGTTGCCAGAGCATGCCCGTCCGCCCGTCCGCCCGGTCAAGGGCCAGATCGTCGAGCTCCGGGCCTTCGACGGCCCCGCCCCCTGCGAGCGCATTATCGGCGCCGAGCGCGTCTATCTCGTTCCGCGCGCCGACGGACGCCTGATCGCCGGCGCGACGATGGAGGAGCAGGGCTTCGACACCAGGGCCACCGCCGGGGCCGTCCATGAGATCCTGCGCGAGGCCTACCGCCTGCTGCCCGAGGTGGCGGAGCTGGAGCTGCTCGAGCCGGCGGTCGGCCTGCGACCCGGGACGCCCGACAACCTGCCGCTGATCGGCTCTGGCGGCCTTGACGGGCTCCTCTGGGCCACCGGTCACTTCCGCAACGGTGTCCTGCTCGCCCCGCTCACCGCCGACGCCGTCGCGGCGCTCTTGGATGGCGGCGAGCTGCCCGAGATGGCGGCCGCCGCGAGTCCCGAGCGGCTTGCGCGGGACGCTTCGGGGGCGACGCGATGAGGGTTGATCTGAATGGCGAGCGGCGTGAGCTGGCCGACGGCGCGACGCTTGCCGACGCCGTTCGGGCCAGTGGCGTCGACGACGAGGCGAGAGGCGTCGCGGTTGCGCTCGACGGGGCGGTGGTTCCCCGCGGCGAGTGGGGCTCGACTCAGCTGGCGGACGGCCACAGGGTCGAGGTGCTGGCGGCGATCCAGGGCGGAGCGGAATCCTGGGAGCTGGGCGGGCGCGAGTGGTCGTCGCGGTTGATCGCCGGGACGGGAGGGTTCCGCTCGCTCGAGCAGATGGAGCAGGCGCTGGCCGCCACCGGCGCTGAGATCGTCACCGTCGCGCTGCGCCGCGTCGACCCCGGCGCCCGCGGATCGGTTCTCGATGTGATCGACCGGCTGGGGCTGTTCGCGCTGCCCAACACGGCCGGCTGCTTCACGGCGCGCGACGCCGTTCGCACTGCGCAGCTCGCCCGCGAGGCGCTTGGCACCGACTGGATCAAGCTGGAGGTGATCGGCGACGACCGCACGCTCTACCCCGACGCGGTGGAGCTGCTCGACGCGGCCGAGACGCTTGTCGCCGACGGCTTCACCGTTCTCCCCTACACCAACGACGATCCGATCCTTGCCCGTCGCCTGGAGCAGGCGGGATGCGCCGCGGTGATGCCGCTCGGCTCGCCGATCGGATCGGGGGCTGGCATCAACAACCCCTACAACATCGCGATCATCGCCGAGCACGCCGAGGTCCCGGTCGTCCTCGACGCGGGGATCGGGACCGCCTCCGACGCGGCGCTGGCCATGGAGCTGGGCTGCGACGCCGTGCTGGTGGCCAGCTCGATCTTCGGCGCCGAGGACCCGGCTGCGATGGCCGTCGCAATGCGCGGCGCGGTGGCCGCCGGCCGGGCGGCCCGCGGCGCGGGTCGCATCCCGCGCCGCACCCACGCCAGTGCCTCGACTCCTCAGCAGGGCCTGCCCGAGCTGTCCTGATCTTCGCCCGGCTCGGAGGGCGCCCGGCGTGTGGACCTCTCGGCCCATCGGCGTCTACGATGGGCCCCTTCGCCCCCGTAGCTCAGTTGGTTAGAGCGGCGGCCTTTTAAGCGTTGAGGCTACTCCCGGATTTGGCTCTAGCAGTGGGATTGAGCCACTTTCAACAGCGGCGGATTCGGTCGGATTCGGCCCGTTTCGGAGGGGTTTGGGCAGCGGGCCGGTCCCGCTGCCCATTGACCCCCTCCCCCTTCTCGGATGGAAACGCGCCGCCGACCCTGCGCGCACAACGGACCCATGCGCACGCTACACCTGAAAATCGGCGGGAAGTCGTAACGAGCGTTGGGACTTCTGCGCCCAAGACGGGCGCTGGAGTCAGGCGAAGGGGACCGCATCACGGAACGGAATCGAATTCGACCTCACGCTCGATTCGTTCCGCCCCCGGTTGATCACATGAGCCGTTGCCAAGGTCGGCGGCAGCGTCGAGCATCACTAGCTTCATCGGCTTGGTGCCGTACCTCGCATGCGGATGTGCGCGATAGATCCGAATCAGGTGGTCTATGTCTTCTTCTTCGACAAGCCCCCCGTACACGGACTGATTTATGGCTCCTTCGGTCGCGCGCTTGACGTTGCCGTTGCCGACGCCGCTCACGCCCATTTCCGCCTCTGCCACTTCGGCTTCCCTTGCCCCGCCACACGCGAGATGGATATCCGCTAGAGCTTCGCTTACCCAATACACGTCGCCCGCCACTCCGGTGCTCAAGCGTTCCGGCCGACTTGGCGTGACCGCCGCCGGTTTAATGGAATGAGCATCGCGTGGGGTCTGAGGATTTGCGATTTGCTCAGGGCCACTGCTTCCGTGCGTCCCCCCACTGCGTTGATTCAAAGCGAGTGCCGCAATAGCAATCACAATTCCAGCGGCGACCAACCACGGCCACCGTGCAATTAGCCCAGTCCGCACGCTCAGGCTGTCTTGCCTCATGGGATCGGGAGAGTTCCCCGACGCAGGGTCCGCATGAACGTGATCTGTCCAGAGCTTGCCGTCCCACCAGCGCAGATCGGTCCCTTCCGGGTCGGGATACCAACCGGCGGGCGGCGGGGGCGGGGTTGATGGTGGCATGGCACACCCTCACATTGCTTTATGGGCCTTCATATATACGCGTGGGGACCTCTAGCTTTTCGCTTTCTGCCTGGATGCGATCGGTCTTGTCGGTAATATGAGCCGCCGCGTATATCAAGATAGCCGCGAGGGCCAGAACCACAATTATCCGGAGAATCCCTTGATATACGTCGCACTCCGTCTGCGTGGGTTTCGCGAACGGAGTTCCTCGCTCAGACTGGTGCTGCGTCCACCTTTCTCCGTCCCACCAGCGCAGCTCCGATCCCTCGGGGTCCGGGTACCAACCGGCAGGGGGTGGCTGGGGCGGTGGCGTTGATTGCTGCATTGCGAATCTACCCTGGTCGATGGCCGTTGACAATGGTTGAGGCCGGGCGGTCCTAGCAGGACGGATCGTCGCGAAACTCCGCCGTCTGGCAGAGGTATTCCTTCGTCTCCTGGTAGGTCGGTGGCCCACTGTGGTCGAGTTGCTGTTCTGCTTGTTCCAACCCTTCGGCGCTCGAATCCGCGCACCCTTGGACGACTCCCATGATGAGGAGCACCCCGACGATCAACGCAGACAGCCTTGTCCCGAGCCGCGATGAAAGTCCTAGCTCGCTGGAGCGATTGCGGTGGTCGGCATTGCGATCAAGCATTGATGTTCCTCGTTACGGGACCGGCCGAATTTCGATAGTGGTCGTCCCTGCGTCGTTGTCGCTGGCCTGTCCAAGAGGACAGGGCGTGGCGTAGGGGTTTTCTTTGCAGTAGGCATCCTTCGCCGCGAGGTCGTCAGACAGACATCCGCTGAAGGCGATGGCTGCTATGCCGGCCAGCAGAGCTAGGGAGACGTGGCGAAGCACGAAGGTCACGCGCCGATTATCGGCAACTCCGGACAGAGACTAAAGGCTTTGTCTGCATCGGATCGGACCCCAACGCACCTGAGCGGGGGTGTCCGGCCGCGAAGGGGCGAGTGCAGCAGTGCGTGACCTGCCCCCGGTCCACCAGGACCGGGGCTACCCCGCGCTTCATCAATTCGGCGGGGTAGAGCCGATTCCGGCGCATTCCGCAAAAACGACATGAAGCGGAGCTTCCGTCCGGTGTTTTCGGCAAGATTCCGAGCTAGAGCTTTCAGGCTCGCACCGTTTCAACGGGCCGCCTCCGGGGCGGCCCGTGTGCTTCCGTCCGATCTTCCACCTACCGTCGATTCCGAAACAGTGCAGCGTCAACCTGAAAGCCCACATTGAGCACCTCCCGCTTTTCACTGACAGGGGAGAACGGTCTTCCGCATGTAACGATGGCCCCCCCTTCCGTATGGGAAGGACCGGATGCTCCGCCGATTCCCGGCTCGCCGCCAAGCCCCGAGGCGCGGGAGCGCGAGGCGCGGGAAGTCGAGGAGTTGACCCGAGCGCTTGCGGAGTACACCAGCGATGCTTCCCGGCGAACAATTTCGCGCACGGTTGTTTGCTCTCGGCCTCGCGAGCGGCGCGGACGGGCGTCTTCACGAAGGAGCGCACACCGCACCCGCCGCCGCCCGTCGCGATGTAGGTCAAGCGGCTCCGACGACGACCCCGGAGAATCTGACCCCGACGACCATCGTCTCCCGCCGGTCGTCGGGGACACAGCGGGAGCGGTTCAGTGACGACCGATCCTCAGTATCTGGCGCGTCAGGCCGAACGCAACGGCGATGCTGACGATGCGCGAAGGCTGACCCTTCGACCGTATAGCAAGGTCAAGGTTGAGGACACGCGCTGGGCTTGGCGAGATCGCATTCCGCTCGGGGCGCTGACGCTGCTCGCCGGTCGGCAGGGGCTGGGCAAGAGCACGCTCCTGACCAGCATTGCCGCCGATCTCTCCCGCGGGCGACTGCCGGGGGACTTGCATGGTGAGCCAGCGACCGTCCTCATGGCGAGCTTCGAGGATTCCCCCTCGACCGTGGCGGCACGGTTGCTTGCCGCCGACGCCGACGGAGACAGAGTTGTCGAGCTTGGCCTGGCCGAGGCCGGTCAACCCGACCTGCTCACGCTTCCGGCGGACGCGGGCTTGATTGCGGAGGCCGTTAAGGAACAC
This sequence comes from uncultured Solirubrobacterales bacterium, assembly GCA_963747765.1. Taxonomy (GTDB): domain Bacteria; phylum Actinomycetota; class Thermoleophilia; order Solirubrobacterales; family 70-9; genus VRUE01. The sequence continues at coordinate 19,939 of CAVVGH010000005.1, forward strand.
GGCGCGAAGGCGGTGATCGTTGACCCCGTAATGGCCGCGCTGGCAGGCCGGGTGGATTCGCACCGCGATCAGGATGTGCGGCGGGCGCTCGCTCCATTCGTACAGCTTGCGGCGGAGGCCGACCTTGCCGTTATCGGAGTTCTCCACCTTCGTAAGGGCGGGGCGGCTGAGGCTTTGGATCGAATCTCAGGCTCGGTTGCGTTCACGGCGGCGGCACGCTCTGTCCTTGCATTCGGCCAGGACCCCGACGCGGCTGATGACTCACCAGATCGAATTCTGGCGCACGCGAAGTCGAACCTTGGCCCAGTCGCCCTCTCGCTTTCATACCGCGTCGAGCCTGTCACGGTCGAGTGGGACGGCTGCGAGGTGCGAACGGTGCGACTCGTATCCAACGGCGAGTGCGAACTCACCGCGAGCGATCTGCTTGTGTCCCCGGTTGCGACGGATCGCAGCGAGGTCGAGATCGCCGCCGAGTGGCTCACGGATAAGCTGGCGGACGGCCAGTGGCGGCAGAGCCGGGCCGTCAAGGCGGCAGCGAAGGCCGTTGGAATCTCGGAGCGCACGCTTCAGCGAGCAAAGCAACGGCTCGGCGTGGAGGACCGCCGCGAGGGCTACCCCGCCGTTTCCGAATGGCGCTTGCCAGTCGCGCCAGGGAAGGACGGCGCAGCTAACCTGGGGCGTCTGGCGCAACCCGCTCATCCTGCTTTATAGAGCCGGAATCCGATGAGGCTCGCAGCCAGTCGCGCCAGGGAGTGGACCCTGGCGCGACTGGCGGAGCCGATGCACCTTGCCGCTATGCCAGCGACCGGCCAACGGACTACCTCGGGGCAGGGGGCAAACGATTCTGCGGAACCTGTCACCCAAGCGGGGGGTCGTGAGAATGCCTTCGGCCTCGCACGGCGCATCCCGCGCAACCGTTCACCTTGACGATGACTCTGTGAATGCCGTTGCTGAGCGAGTGGTCGAACTGCTTCGCGATAGGTCTATGGGCTCCCAGTTGATCGACACTGCTGAGGTTGCTCGCCGGTTCAGCCTTTCGCGCGATTACGTGTACGCCCACGCTGACGAACTTGGAGCAGTGAGATTGGGTTCTGGTCCGAAGGCACGGTTGCGGTTCGATCCCACCAAGGTAGCCGAGGTGTTACGAAGTTCGTCAGAGGGTGAGTCAGGACCCAAACGAGCCGCCGTTCGTCCCGTTTGTAGGGGGCGGGGAGTAACACTGTTACCTATTCGCGGGGTGTCACCATGACGGCGGTAAGTCACACTGTTACTGTTGGACGGATAGGCAGGTTGTGAAGGGTGGGAAAGTGTGTACCGTGGCGCGGTAGGCGGGCTGCGTGGAACTGTGCGCTGTCTGAGAGAAGCGGCTCCCGGCGGCGGGTGAACGCCAACCGGGAGCCTGACCACAAGGAGGCAGTGCTCCTCATGGCTAGACTTGATCCTACGGGCGGCGGCTCTGCCGTCGCTCTCACGATCCCGCCCGCTGACGCGGGCTTTCTGAGGCGGACCTTCGGGATGGCGCTCGGCGGCATCCGCGACGACCTCGCCGAGTACGCGGACGTGCTCGCCGACCCGGGCTCTCTGCGGCGAGAAGAAGCCGTCTACGAGACGCTGCTGGCGGCGCTCGATAGCGGCTCGGTCGTCGTCAGGGACGACACGCGCTGCGTGCTCTGCGATCTGGCGGTGATGATCGACCGCGAGAACGAATACGCCCGCGTCGTCGCCGAGCACGCGGCGTTGCTCGGCCTGCGCAGGCAAGTCTGCGAGGGCGCAGAGCAGGTGGAGGGCGGAGTCAGCGCTTCGCATCCTAGGGGCGACGACTGATGGCGCGCAAAGCGACTGGCGGCGTCATAGAGCCGAAGGACGGACGGGGGTGGGCGATCCGCTTCCGCGCCTACGGCAAGCGCCGGTCAGTCACGCTCGGAAGCTCTGGGGAAGGCTGGAACCGCGAGAAGGCCGAGGAAAAGCTGCGGCACGTACTGGCGGACGTAGAGCGGGGCATCTGGCAACCGCATGAACCGGCGGCGGCTGTCGAGGCTCCGGCAGAAGTGCCGACATTCCACGAGTTTGCATCGGAGTGGATGGCGGCTCGACGGCCAGAGCTACGCCCCCGGACGATCAAGGATTACGAATGGGCGCTGAGCTATCACTTGCTGCCCTTCTTCAAAGGTCACCTGCTGCCGGAGATCACTGTGGCCGAGGTGGACCGCTACAAGCAGGCGAAGGTGCGGGAGGGGAAGCTCGCGGCTCCGCAGATCAACAAGTCGCTCAAGCGGCTCTCTCAGATTCTCGACCTTGCGGTCGATTACGGCCACCTGCCGAGCAACCCGGCGGCGTCGAAAGGTGGGCGGCGACGGGTCAAGGAGCCTGCGCCCGCGCCGGACCTGGGTGGAGCCTGAGCAGCTAATGGCGCTGCTCGACGCCGCGCCCAAAGAGGCACCGTGCAGTCCTTGCGACCCTGGCCGGGGCTGGCCTGCGAGTGGGGGAGTTGTGCGCGCTCGACTGGCGCGATCTCGACCTCGCCACCGGCACGCTGACCGTGCAGGAGTCGAAGACGCCGGCCGGGCGACGGGAAGTCGATCTGCCATCCGGGCTTGGTCACCGAGCTATGGAACTTGGCGGCGACCAATTCCGCAGACTGCTCCCGATGATCCGGTCTTCGTCGGCAGGCGTGGCGACTCGGCAGACCCCCGACAACGTTGGACGGCGGCTCAAGTCGGCGATTGACAAGGCCAACGTCCAGCTTGAGGAGGCCGGTATCGCCTCGATCTAGCGAGCGGGTGTCCCCGCACTCCCTGCGACGCACCTACGCCTCGCTGCGCTTCGCTTGCGGGGACGACCCGGTCTACGTCGCCGAACAAGGGGGATGGGCGGACCCCGCGTTTCCGATCAAGGTCTACGCTAAGGCGGTGAAACGCCGCGACCGACTCTCTGGAGCGCACCGCGAAGCCTTCGATGCCGCCCTCCAATGGGCAGCAATGGGCAGCGGAGCGGGCAATGAGCCATTCGGGGCGTCGGCTGTGGTAGACAACGTGGTCGAGGAAACGGCTAGCTAGAGCCGAAATCTAGCCTTCTGCCCCCGTAGCTCAGTTGGTTAGAGCGGCGGCCTTTTAAGCCGCGCGGCCCGGGTTCGAGTCCCGGCGGGGGCACTGCCGAGGCTCGCAGACGTGTAGCGGGTCGAGCTACCGCCGGTGATGGCGGTGCGCCGGCCGGCTGCTCCTGCGGATCAGCTTCAGCTTCTTGGCCAGCGTATGGGCGACTCCTCCGTTGGGGCGGAAGGTGACCCGCACCCACACCCACAGGTGCCCGTGGCGTTTCAGCACCTTCATTTCCTTGCGCTTGGCCCGCACCGTCAGGGTGAGGGCCCGCCTCCCGGCGACCGCGCGCTTCACGGTCCGCACTGACCTGCCGCGCAGCAGCAGCGCGCCGGGACCGGGCACCCAGACCCTCAGCTTCGCGATGCCGCGGCGCCTGTTGTGGCGCAGCTTGCGGATGAGGAAGGCGTTGGAGGGGATGACGACCGGGGGCGCGGGCTTACTCTGCTGTGGCGCTGCCACCTCGACCATGCGCGTCGCGCTGGCGAGCGAGGAGCCGTTGCAGAGGGCGGTCAGACCGGTGAAGACGAAGCTTGTCGAGCAGCCTTCGGAGTCGGTCGTGGTCACGGTCACCCGGTAGGTGCCCGGCGCGCTGAAGGTGTGGGTTGGCGTGGGTCCGGCATCCGGCGCCGTCTGGCCGTCGCCGAAGCTCCAGGCATAGCGAGCGATCTGGCCGTCGGGATCGTGGGAGGCGGAGGCGTCGAGCTGAACGGACCCGCCGGCATCGCCGACGGCAGCCGCGAGCGAGGCAAGCGGTGGCTGGTCGGGGACGATCGCGATCGCCAGCGGAGTCGTACCGACCGCGATCGGTTCTCCGACCACTTCGTCAGTGGCGGTATCGATCACCGAGACGCTTTCGGTGTTGCCGGAGGCGACGTAGACGCGGCTCCCGTCCGGCGTGATCGCGAGCCCCAGCGGATTCGTGCCGACCGCGATCGGTTCCCCCACCGTTTCCTCGCTCGCGGTGTCGATCACCGTGACGGTGGCGGAGCCGTGGTTGCCCACGTAGACGCGGCTCCCGTCCGGCGTGATCGCGATCCCCGTCGGGACGGCGACCGCGATCGGTTCTCCGACCACTTCGTCAGTGGCGGTGTCGATCACCGAGATGCTTCCGGAGGCGAGATTGGCCTCGTAGACGCGCCCGCCATCTGGGGCGATTGCGATCCCCCACGGACTGGCGCCGACCGCGATCGGTTCCCCCACGACTTCGTCGGTGGCGGTGTCGATCACCGAGACGCTTTCGGAGCCGGAGTCGGTCACGTAGGCGCGCGTCCCGTCGGGGGTGATAGCGATCCCGAACGGTTCGGAGCCGACCGCGATCGGTTCTCCGACCACTTCGTCAGTGGCGGTATCGATCACCTGAACGGTGTCGAGCCCTTCGGCGACGACGTAGACGCGCTTGCCGTCCGGAGTCACCGCGACTCCGCGCGGTTTGGACCCGAGGCCGACCGCGATCGGTTCTCCGACGACTTCGTCAGTTGCGGTGTCGATCACCGAGACCGTGCCGGAGAGGCGGTTGGCGACGTAAACGCGTCCGCCGTCGGGGGTGATCGCGATCCCGCCTGGCCCGGAGCCGACCGCGATCGGTTCTCCGACGACTTCGTCAGTTGCGGTGTCGATCACCGAGACGCTTTCGGAGCCGGAGTCGGTGAGATAGGCGTCGTGAGCCAGGGCCGCCGGCGCGAAGAGCAGCGTTGCCACCGCGAAGACGGGGAGCACGAGACGGCGCAGCCCACGCGCACCCCCTGTGTGCGGGTAGGAAACCACGTCCACGACGGTAACAAGAGCGGGCCGGCGACGCCACCCCTGCTGATCGAACCATTGCCGCGAAAGCGCCCTGCCGTGCCAGCGAAACCGGGTCAGCCTCGATTCGGGCGATCAAGTTCGTCTTGTGTTCTACTGAGGGCGTTACGGGAGCGGGTGACGACAAGCGGATCCTCGAAGGCCCCGCCTCACCGGGGGCGCGCCGCGACCGCGAGCTGCTGCGCCAGCCCTGCGACGTTGCCGACGAAGACGAGCTGCGGCTCGAGCGGATCCACGCTGAGGTCGAGCGTGGCTTCGAGGCTTTGCGCGACATCGAGGAGGGGGTCTCGATCTTCGGCTCCTCCCGGGTGGCTGAGCACCACCCCTGGTACGAGCTCGCCCGCGAGACCGCGGCCTGCCTCGTGCACCATGGCTTCAGCGTGATCACCGGCGGTGGGCCGGGCCTGATGGAGGCGGCCAACCGCGGCGCGGCGGAGGCGGGAGGCCTTTCGGTCGGGCTCAACATCGAGCTGCCGAAGGAGCAGCACGTCAATCCCTACGTCAACCGCGGGCTCAACTTCCACTATTTTTTCGCCCGCAAGCTGATGTTCGTTCGCTACGCCCGCGCCTTCGTCATCTTCCCCGGCGGCTTCGGCACGATGGACGAGCTGTTCGAGAGCATCACCCTGATCCAGACAGAACGGATCGAGCACTTCCCGACGATCCTCGTCGACAGCGACCATTGGGCCCCACTGCTGCGCTGGATCGACGCCGGCCTCGATGACAACGGCCTGATCGACCGCGCCGACATGCGCCTCCTGGTCACCGCCGACACCACCGAGGAAGTCTGCAACCACGTCCGCCGGGCCAGCGCCGCACAGCGCACGCTCGCCTGAGGGGAGCCGCTGCCGGCGACGGAACGCTAGGCCCGCCCGCTGTCAGCTGGCGCTGGCCTGGCGCTCGGCGCCGCCCACCGACGGCGCTCCGGTCCCGGCCCTGACGTCGAGAACGCTGAAGCGGCTCACGCCCATGGTGGGATTTGCGGCTTCGGCAACCCGCGCCTCCAGCGCCAGCTCTTTCTCGAAGTCCGCCGCTTCCTCGGGATAGAAGTCGACATCTCTGCCTTCGAGCAGCTGGATGAAGATCGCCACGAAGCGGGGCTCGAGCTGCGTGCCGGCGGCGCGGCGGAGTTCCTTGATCGCTTCGTAGGTGGAGACGGGAGATCGATACGAGTCGCGAGCTGTCATCACGTCGTAGGTGTCGGCCACCGAGATGATCCGTGCCAGCTCGGGGATCTCATGCCCCCTCAGTCCGCGCGGATAGCCGCTCCCGTCAATCCGCTCATGGTGGGCGATGATCACCTCGGCAACCGGCCCGTAGCCGTCCAGCGAGCCGACCACTCGCGCCCCCTGCTGTGGGTGGCGGCGGATCAGCATCCAATCCTCCTCGCTGAGCGGAGCGTCTGCCTTCAGGATTCGGTCGGGAAGGATGAACTTGCCGATGTCGTGCAGCAGGGCGGCGATGTGGACGAGTTCCCCCTCCCGGGTTGAGTAGCCGGCCCGTTTCGCGATCGCCTGCGAGTAGTAGGCGACCGCGGCGCTGTGACGGGCGGTCATCCGATCCCGCAGGTCGAGCGTGCGAAGCAGGGCACTCAGCACTCCCACCTGGAAGCTCGCCAGCTGCTTGGTGCGCACCTCGAGCTGCTCCGTGCGCACCTGCAGCTCACCGGCACGCTCCCGGGAGAGGAGCAGCGCGCCGAGCAGGTACTGGAAGGTGACCAGCGCCATCGCGAAGAGCACGACCGCCGCCAGGCCGATCTCGTGGTAGACGAAGACGACCCCGACCGCCATCAGCGCCGCCGCAAGCTCCGAAGGCAGGAGCGGGATCAGGGTCTCGCGCACCTTCGAGCTGAGGCTGCTGCGCGCGACGTAGCACGTGTAGGAGCAGATCATCGTGAAGTTGATCGCGAGCGCCAGCAGGGCCGTCGCGAAGACGAACGTGTAGAAGTAGGCGTCGCCGGCGGTGACCCCAGCCGCATCGGTCAGCGCGTGGAAGAGAAGGCCGCAGGCCAGCGGGAAGGTCGCATAGGTGACGAGGTTGTTGAGGAAGTTGTCAGCCGCCTCGCGCCACCGCAGCCAGCCGGTGAGGATGGTGAGCGCTCCGAGCAGGGCAGCCGGCGGGCCGCCGAGGAGGACCATCGCCAGGACGACGGCCAGGAAGCTGCCGGACACCTTTACGTTTGGCTCGGTCTCGATTGCCACCATGTCGCTGGCCACCGCGAGGCCCAGCAGGAGCCCGAACAGGACGAGGTCCCAATCAGCGCGCGGGGCATCCAGAACGGCGACCACGACGACGGCGCACAGCAACACCAGTTGGATGACGATGATCAGTGGTGTCGGTCGCTCTGCTGGCACTGGCCTCCAGCGATGACGCCCGCTGATACGCACCCGGCAACCTGAGCACAAGGGCTGTCTCTCCACCTGTGCAATCCGGACGAGCGGGCTCTCGCCAAATCCCGTTGCGACAGCCAGCGTAGACGCTGGCCGCCGGCCCGGCAACCCGTCAGATCGGAGCCGACCTCAGTGGCGGAAGTGACGGTGCTTGGTGAACACCATGGCGACCCCGCCGGCGTCGCAGGCCTCGATGACCTCGGCGTCCCGTTTGGAGCCGCCGGGCTGGATCACGGCCGTTGCGCCGGCGTCGATTGCCGCCTGGGGCCCGTCGGCGAAGGGGAAGAAGGCGTCCGAGGCGACGGCCGCGCCGGCGAGCAGCTCCCCGGCCTCCGCCTGGCGGGCGTCGCGGCACTTATCCACGGCGAGGCGGACCGCGTCGACACGGCTCATCTGACCCGCGCCGATGCCCAGCGTGGCGCCGCCCTTGGCGACCACGATCGCGTTGGAGCGCACGTGGCGGACCACGGTCCAGGCGAAGAGCAGGTCGCGCCACCGCTCCTCGCTCGGCTCGGCCTTGGTCATCGTCTCCATCAGCTCGCGCGGCTCGGGGTCTCCGTCGCGGTCCTGGATCAGCAGGCCCCCGCAGACGCGTTTCACGTCGCGTTCGGAGGGGTCGCGCAGCCGCCGCTCCTCGTCGCAGAGGATGCGGATCGCCTCCTTCTGCTGGAGGATCTCCAGCGCGCCGTCCTCGAATCCCGGGGCGATCAGCACCTCGACGAAGTTCTCGTGCAGTGCTTCGGCCAGCGGCACGTCGATCGCCCGGTTGATCGCGATCACGCTGCCGTAGGCGGAGAGCGGGTCGCAGGCGAGCGCCTTGCGGTAGGCGTCGAGTGCGTCCTCGCCGATCGCCACCCCGCAGGGGTTGTTGTGCTTGACGATCGTGCAGGCGGGAGGGTCGAAGTCGTCGTTGAGGCGCCGCGCGGAGTCGAGGTCGAGCACGTTGTTGAAGGACAGCGCTCGGCCGTGCAGCTTCGCCACCCCGGAGAGGATGTGGCTGCGCACGCCGGCTTCGGAGTAGAGCGCCGCGCGCTGGTGGGGGTTCTCGCCGTAGGCGAGGTCGAGCTCCTTCTCATAGGCGATCGTCAGGTGCTCGGGGAAGTCCTCATAGGAGGTCGAGAACCAGCGGCTGATCGCCGCGTCGTAGCGTGCGGTCTGCGCGAAGGCCTCGTTGGCGAGCCAGTGCCTGGTCGAGGCCGAGATCTCGCCCCCCGACTCCTCCAGCTCGGCGCAGACGGCGTCGTAGGACTCCGGTTTGACGACGACGGCAACGCCCTCGTGGTTCTTCGCCGCAGCGCGGATCATCGTCGGCCCGCCGATGTCGATGTTCTCGACCGCCACGTCGGGGTCGACCTTCTCGGCCGCCACGGTCTGCTCGAACGGGTAGAGGTTGACGCAGACCAGGTCGATCGGCTCGATTCCCTCGCGCTCCAGGACCGCCATGTGCTCCGGGTCTTGGCGGCGCGCCAGCAGCGCCGCGTGGAGGCGCGGGTGCAGGGTCTTCACCCGGCCGCCGAGGATCTCCTCCTGGCCGGTCAGCGCCGAGACGTCGGTCACCTCCAGCCCAGCCTCGCGCAGGGCGCTCGCGGTGCCCCCCGTTGAGAGGATCTCGATTCCCAGCCCGGTCAGCGTCTTCGCGAAGTCCGCAACCCCGGTCTTGTCGGAGACCGAGACCAGGGCGCGGCGCACCCGGATCGCTCCGTCGCTCACGGCATCGGCTCGCGTGTCTGCAGGGGCCTCACTCATCGACGACGACGCGCTGGTCGTCCGCGCCGATCCTAACCTGGCCCTGCGCGATCATGCGGATCGCTTCCGGGTAGAGCTCGTGCTCGACGGCGTGGATCGACGCCTCCAGCCGCCCGCGGTCCCGGTCCGCCGGCACCGGCACCTCGCGCTGCACGATCGGCGGGCCGGTGTCGACGCCCTCGTCGACGAAGTGAACGGTGACTCCGGTCGTCTCGACACCCGACGCCAGCGCCTGGCCGACCGCGTCGAGGCCCGGGAAGGCGGGGAGCAGAGCGGGGTGGATGTTGACTATCCGGTTGGCGAAGCGCCCCACGAACGCCGCGCTCAGCAGCTGCATGTAACCGGCGAGGACAATCAGGTCGGCGTCGAGCGACTCGATCCAGTCTCCCATCGTGGCGTCCCTGGACTCCCGGTCGGCGTGGTCCTCCCGCGGGAAGACCGCGGTCTCGACGCCTGCCGCTCGCGCCCGCTCAAGCGCCCTGGCGCCAGGTCTGTCGGAGCCGACCCCGACCACCTCGACCCCCTGCCGCCCGTGCAGCCGGTCGAGGATCGCCTGCAGGTTCGTTCCCGTTCCGGAGGCCAGCACAACCAGGCGGAAGCTGCCCACGAACACACCCGCCTATCGCGACGGCGGCGTCACGACGACGTTCTCGAGAGCGAATTTGCCGTTCGCCGCCTCCGGGTCGCCAAGCGGATAGCGGCCCGTGAAGCAGGCGTCGCAGTGATCCTCGGGTGGGGTTCCGACCGCCTCGTAGACACCCTCCATCGAGAGGTAGGCAAGCGAGTCGGCGCCGAGCTCGTCGGCCACCTCCTCGATCGTGCGGTTGTGCGCGATCATCTCCTCGCGGGTCGACATGTCGACGCCGTAGTGGCAGGGATGGCGGATCGGCGGTGCCGAGATCCGCAGGTGCACCTCGCTCGCCCCGGCGTCGCGCAGCATGCCGACGATCTGGCGGGTCGTGTTGCCGCGCACGATCGAATCGTCGACCACGACGATTCGCTTGCCGGCGACGATCTCCGGCAGCGGGTTGAACTTCAGCCGCAGCCCGTGTTTGCGCAGCTCCTGCCCGGGCTGGATGAACGTCCGGGCGACGTAGCGGTTCTTGATCAGGCCGTCGTCGCGGGGCAGCCCGGAGGCACGCGCGAAGCCGGCCGCCGCCGGGTTGCCCGAATCGGGCACGGCGATCACCAGGTCGGCGTCGACCGGTGCCTCGCCCCAGAGGTTCTCGCCCATCCGCCCCCGCACCTGCTGCAGCACCTTTCCCTCGAGGCGGCTGTCGGGCCGCGAGAAGTAAATGTGCTCGAAGACGCAGGTCGCGGGACGACCGGCGCGCACGACCTGGCGCGTCTCGAGTCCCCGCTCGGTGAGCGAGACCATCTCGCCCGGTCGCACCTCGCGCAGCAGCGTCGCGCCGATGATGTCGAAGGCACAGCTCTCCGAGGCGACGACGAAGCGCTCGCCCAGCCGGCCCAGCGAGAGCGGCCGCACGCCGTGCGGGTCGCGAAAGGCGATCACCGCGTGCTTGGTCATCGCGACGGTCGAGTAGGCGCCGCAGAGGCGCGGCATCACTGCGGCGGCAACGTCCTCGATGTATCGGCCCTCGGTCGAGGAGAGCAGCGCCGCGATGATCTCCGAGTCCGAGGTGCCACGGAAGGAGATGCCCTCCTCGCGCAGCTCGTTCCACAGCTCGACCGCGTTGGTCAGGTTGCCGTTGTGGGCGAGGGCCAGCTCACGACCGTCGTCGCGCCAGACCGGCTGGGCGTTCTCCCAGGAGCCTCCGCCGGTGGTCGAGTAGCGAACGTGGCCAATCGACATGCTGCCCTCGAGCGCCCGCAGCTTCTCCTCATCGAAGACCTGGGAGACGAGGCCGGAGTCGCGCAGGGTGGTGATGTTGCCGCCCTCACACGTTGCGATCCCGGCCGACTCCTGGCCGCGGTGCTGCAGCGCGTAGAGGGCGAAGTAGGAGAGGCGGGCGACGTCGTGGCCGGGTGCGTATACGCCAAACACCCCGCATTCCTCGTGCGGGCCGTCGCGATCTGTCAGATGCCCCTCAGGGGGAGTCAAAGCGCGCTTCCTCGCCTCTAGAAGGACGGACGCGCAGGCGAACTGCCTACCCCGGCAGGGTACCAGCGGCGCAAGATCGGCCCGCTGTGCGCCTGGACTATCCGTCTGCGAGGAGGCTGTCGAGTGCCTGGCCGAGCCCCTCGATCGCCGATTCCAGCGGCGCCTCGTCGCCCGCCGCCCGCGCGCGGATCAAGGCGCCCTCGATCGTCGAGACGACGAGTCCGGCAAAGATCGCCGCCTGTCTTGTGGCGACCCCCTCCGCCCGCAGAGCCGCGGCGATCGGCTCTTCCCAGCTCTGGAAGGCGGCGGTCGCGGTGGCGGCCAGCGCCGGGTCTTCGGGACGGGCCAGCGCGGCCGCGGCGACCGGGCAACCGAGCCGCTCGGGCTGGTTCTTGACGCGGCGGCGGAACATCTCGCCGAACATCGCCAGCGTCTCGCGGAGGCCGCGCTCCGTCAGCGACCGCTGGATCGCGGCACGGATCTCTCTCCCCTCCAGAGCGGCTGCTTCGACAGCCAGCTCGCGCTTGCCGCCGGGGAAGTGATGGTAGATCGAGCCGCGCGGCGCGTCGCCCACGGCGGCGACGTCGCGCAGCTCCATGCCGGCGTAGCCCTTCTCGGCAAGCAGCCGCCGGGCGCCGCCCAGCAGCCGCTCGCGCCCGTCGCGCCGCGGCGGCTCGATCGCTCTCGCGTCTTCCAGCCGTGCTATGCCCACGGACATAGTATAGTCCGCGGCAGCGATGTATGACCGCGGTCATAGAGCGGCTGTGCTGATCGCCTGCGGTGGCGCCTTCGTCGCCTTTCTCGACACGACGATCGTCAACATCGCCTTCCCCGACATTTCGGCGTCCTTCGCCGGCGCAGGCCGCGACGCGCTCTCCTGGGTGCTCGACGGCTACTTCGTCGTGATCGCGGCCCTGCTGGTGCCGGCCGGCGGCCTCGCCGATCGCTTTGGCCACAGGCGGATCTTCCTGTTGGGCGTTGCCGTCTTCACCGCGGCAAGCGCCCTGTGCGCGGCGGCGCCGACGCTCCCCCTCCTGATCTTCTTCCGCGTCCTGCAGGGTGTCGGGGCGGCGCTGATCGCCCCCGCCTCACTGGCGATCGTGCTCGACAGCTTCCCGCTGGAGAAGCGCTCGACGGGTGTCGGACTCTGGGGCGCCGCGGCGGCGGCGGCGGCGGCGACCGGCCCGACCCTCGGCGGCGCGCTGGTCGAGCTCAACGATTGGCGCCTCGTCTTTCTTGTCAACCTGCCGCTTGGCGCGGCGATCGTCTGGGCGGGCCGCCGCCGTCTTGCCGAGCGACCGATCCGCGACAACCGCCTGCCCGACCTGCCGGGCGCGGCGATGCTGGCGCTCTCCCTCGCGCTGGTCACGCTGGGCATCGTCGAGGGCAACGATTGGGGCTGGACGGCCGGGCTGACCCTCGGCTCGTTTGGCGGTGGCGCCGTCCTGCTCGTGGCGATGGTGCTGCGCAGCCGCACCCATCCCCGGCCGATCGTCGAACCGGATCTCTTCGCCCACCGCTCCTTTCGGATTGGCAACCTGGGCACGCTCCTCTTCGCCGCCGCCTTCTTCTCGATCGTCCTCGGCAACGTCCTCTTCCTCACCTCGATCTGGGGCTACACGGTGCTCCAGGCGGGCCTCGCGACGCTGCCCGGACCGGTCTGGACGACGGTCGTCTCGGGGCCGGCGGGCAAGCTCGCCGATCGCTTCGGCCAGCGGGCTGTCGTCGTTCCGGGCGCGCTGCTCTTCGCCGCCGGCGTGTGGGTCCTGCGCTCGGCCGGCGCCGAGCCCGACTGGTTTGGCCTCTGGCTGCCGGGCGCGAGCTTGACCGGGATTGGCATCGGGCTGGCCTTCCCAACGCTCGGCTCGGCGGCCGTCCGCGACGTTCCCGTCGACCGTTTTGCCACGGCCAGCGCCGTCAACGCCGCCTTCCGCCAGATCGGCGCGGTGCTGGGGACGGCGATCCTCGTCGCGGTCGTCGGCGATCCCGGCTCGCTGGACGAGGCCCTTGCGGTCTCCGACGACGCCTACCTCTTCGCGATCCTCGCCGGGCTCGCCTCCGGGGTCGTGACGCTGGCGCTGCGCCCGGTCGGAGAACCGGCCGAGGCGTTGGGCGGCCCCGGCCTGGCTCAGGCCGCCGCGGGGGCCGGCCTGGCCGAACCGCCGGCTGCGGCCCCGATGCCCGAGACGCCGGTCTCCGGTTGACAGTGCCGCCGGCTCGGCGCAGGATGTCGGCGATGACGAGCCATCCTCACGCAGCGACGCCTTGATCCGCAGGCGGGCCATCGTCCGCGGGCGCGTGCAGGGTGTGTTCTTCCGTGACACGACCTGCCGGCAGGCAGCCTCGCGCGGCGTCGGCGGTTGGGTCAAGAACCTCCCGGACGGCGCCGTCGAGGCCGTCTTCGAGGGAGACCCAGAGGCGGTCGAGGCGCTGCTCGCCTTCTGCCACGAGGGGCCGCGCGGTGCGGTGGTGGAACGCGTCGAGGTGAGCGAGGAGAGCCCCGAAGGGCTCGGCTCCTTCGAGGTGCGCTGAGCTCAGTCGAGGGCTGGAAGGCCGTCGATGCTGGCCGTGTTCTTCTCCGCCTTATAGGCGTCGATCGCCTCCGGGCCGCCGACCCGGAGCTTCTTCTCCGCCCACGCTTCCATGTGGGGACGGCGCCCCTCGTAGCTCATCAGCGGCACGCCGTAGCCGCAGGAGTCGGCGATCCGCTCGACGTCGACCACGATCACCGCCCGCCGCGCCTCGTCGGCACTTGGCTGCTCGAATCGAGCTCGCTCGAACAGTTCGGCGAAACGGTCCTCGTCGGGCGTCACCACCTCGCCCCGGCCGTGAAGGCGGAGGATTCGCGGCGGCCCCTCGAAGGCGCAGAGCATCACGACGATTCGCCCGTTCTCCCGCAGGTGGGCGATCGTCTCGGCGCCGCTGCCGACCACGTCGAGGTAGGCGACGGTGCGGTCGTCAAGCACTCGCAGCGTGCCGATCGGGCCCTTCGGCGAGACGTTCACATGGCCGTCGCCGGCCAGCGGCGCCGTTGCGACGAAAAACAGAGCCTGGCCGTCTATCCAGATCCGCAGCTGATCGTCGATGCTCTCGTAGATCCGGCCCACGCGGCGACGTTAGCAGCGCCGCCGCCCGCTTCGCGCCAAACCGAAAAGTCGCCCGCGCCGTCCGGTTAGAGCCGACCCGAAAAGTCGCCCGCGCCGTCCGCCGCACCCTTGACCTCAAGCCCCTTCCCGGCTCTCGCGTAACGTCCCCCAGCTCCTGACTGCCCGTTGTCCTGCCGGCTCGGGGCGGGGATGGCCGGTCGACGCTGAGTTTGCGGATCGACTCTCAGCCAGCCTGCGGCTTGCGAGCGCGGATGATGGCCGAGCTGGCGTGCTCGTGCACCCTGTGGGTCTCGCCGATCTCGATCTCGACGAGATTGGCGCTCGTAAGCGCGTCTTCGAACTGCTCACGGGTGAGGGCGCCAGCGATGCAGCCTGTCCACTGTTGTATGTCGGCGCGGGTGGCCTGGTCCATGTCGGGGTCGGCGATCACGTCGGAGACGGCGACCCGGCCGCCGGGCTTGAGCACCCGCGCGACCTCGCTCATCACCTTCCGCTTGTCCGCGGAGAGGTTGATCACGCAGTTGGAGATGACGACGTCGACCGAGGCATCGGGCAGCGGCATGTCCTCGATGTAGCCCTTCGCGAATTCAACGTTCTCGACGCCCGCCTCGGCGGCGTTGGCGCGGGCCAGCTCGAGCATCTCGTCGGTCATGTCGAGACCGATGGCCTTCCCGGTGGGCCCGACCCGGCGCGCTGAGATCAGCACGTCGGCACCCGCCCCCGAGCCGAGATCGAGCACCGTCTCTCCCTCGCGCAGATCGGCGACGGCGGTCGGGACTCCGCAGCCGAACGAGGCATTGACGGCCCCCCTTGGGGCGGACTCGGCCTCCTCGCCGTAGAGACCACCGCCGAATGTCTGGGGCGCCTTCTCCACCGTGGCGGTCTCTCCGTTCTCCTCGTCTCCCGTTCCTCCGCAGCAGCTCGTCGCCGTCTCGGTCGCAACGGCGGCAGCCGCGGCGGCATAGCGCTCGCGGACCTGCTCGCGGATCTCAGTCTCGGTGTCAGCCGCGGCGGCATAGCGCTCGCGGATCTCGGTCTCGGAGGCAGCCGCGGCGGCATAGCGCTCGCGGACCTCGGTCTCGGTGTCAGCCAGTTCGCTCACAGTGCCTCCTAATTAGATCGATAAACATCGATAAAGTTGCCCCGGCACTGTAGCAGTTACATAGATAACTATTGATGCAATTGCTGGCCTGAGAAGGTGCTGCGAAGCCACGCGGGCAAGATCCCGGGCTGCCCTGCATGAGGTGGTTGCGGCGAGCGCCTGGACTATGCGGCGAGCGCGAACCGCTCCGGGAGCGAGCGCCAGGCGTGGCCGGCCTGCTCCAGCGGGACCGACAGCTGCGCCGCTCCCGCCGCGATCTCGATCGCCTCGCCGCTCACCTCGCCGAGGATCAGCACTTCGACGTCGTCGCTCGCCAGCGACTCGAGAGTGGCACGGTCTCCGCTCAGCAGGAAGCCGCCGGTGGCTTCGCCGAACAGTGCCTCCTCGGGTGAGGCGCCGCGTTCGAGCAGGGCGGAGAGGTCGACGCGGCAACCGAGCCCGCCGCCGATTGCCGACTCGGCAAGTGCGCACGCCAGCCCGCCATCGCTGACGTCGTGGGCCGAGGCAAGCTCGCCGGCGCGCACCGCCTCGCGGACGGTTG
The DNA here is from genome assembly GCA_963747765.1 of uncultured Solirubrobacterales bacterium. Lineage (GTDB taxonomy): Bacteria > Actinomycetota > Thermoleophilia > Solirubrobacterales > 70-9 > VRUE01. Next base: position 35,788 of record CAVVGH010000005.1, read on the forward strand.
CGCAGGCGGCGGCGACCGCATCGACGTCTGGCTGGGGCAGTCCGGGCCCCAATTCGCCGCGCAGCTTGGCCAGCTCCGAGCCGGCAAGGGAAGGGGCGAAGGGCCCGAGCAGGGCAACCGCATCGCCGGCGCGGGCGAAGCCGCTGGGCGCGATCCGAGCGGGGTCCGGCAGCAAGCCAACCATGCCGACCACCGGCGTCGGGTAGATCGGCCCGTCCGGGCCCTCGTTGTAGAGGGACACGTTGCCGCCAACGACCGGAACGCCGAGCGACCGGCATGTATCGGCGAGGCCTGTGACGGCGCGGTCGAGCTGCCAGGCGGGTGCCGGCTTCTCGGGGTTGCCGAAGTTGAGGCAGTTGGTGAGGCCCAGCGGCTCGGCCCCGACGCAGGCGAGGTTCTGGGCGCACTCCAGCACGGCCTCGATGGCCCCCGCATGGGGATCGCAGGCGACGCGTCGCCCGTTGCCGTCGATCGAGACGGCGATCGCGTTGCCCGCCTCAGGGATCGCGAGGACAGCGGCGTCGGCGGTGTCGCTTGCGGTCGCTCCGCCGCTGTTGGGGCCGCGCACCGTGCGAGAGCCAACGATCGAGTCGTACTGCTCGAAGGCCCAGCGCTTCGAGGCGATGCTCGGGGATCCGAGCAGGGCGAGCAGGGTCGCGCTGGGGTCGCCGGGATCCCCGACCCCGCCTGTCGCGGTCGCGACCCGTTCGGCGAGCACATCGGCGTTGCCGTAGAGCCATCCCTGGGGCTCGGCGGGCGCCAGGTCGTACAGCGGGCAGCCGTCGACCAGCGCCTCGACCGGTAGGTCGCCGACCACCTCCGCGCCGCGCAGCACGCGGATCCGATCGCTGCCGGTGACCGCGCCGATCTGCGCGGCGCCCGTCTGCCATCGCTCGCAGGTCGCCAGCACCTCGGGGACCTTCGCCGGCTCGACCACGGCGAGCATCCGCTCCTGGGACTCGGAGACCATGATCTCGAAGGGCTCCATGTCGGCCTCGCGCAGCGGCACCCGCGCCAGGTCGATGTCGATCCCGACGCCTCCCGCCGAGGCCATCTCCCCAGCCGAGGAGGTGAGGCCGGCGGCACCGAGGTCCTGCAGCGAGACGAGCAGCCCCCTGCCGAGCAGCTCGAGGCAGCACTCCATCAGCTTGGACTCCTCGAATGGGTCCCCGATCTGCACCGTGGGGCGCTTCGCATCGTCGCCGTCGCCCAGCTCGGCGGAGGCGAGGACGGAGGCCCCGCCGATCCCGTCTCGCCCGGTCGAAGCCCCCATCAGCACCACCGCGTTGCCGACTCCCGCGGCGGCGGCGCGGACCATCTCCTCCTGCTTTGCCAGCCCGACGCACATCGCGTTGACCAGGCAGTTGTGCCCGTAGGACGCCTCGAAGTAGATCTCGCCGCCGACCGTCGGGACGCCGATCGAGTTGCCGTAGTGGCCGATCCCACGCACGGCTCCGTCCAGCAGATGTCGCGAGCGAACCGAGTCCAGCTCGCCGAAGCGCAGCGAGTCCAGCATCGCGATCGGGCGCGCCCCGAGCGCGAAGACGTCGCGCAGGATCCCGCCGACCCCGGTCGCCGCTCCCTGGAAGGGCTCGACGGCACTCGGGTGGTTGTGGGACTCGACCTTGAAGGCGACGGCGTAGCCGTTGCCGATGTCGACCGCGCCGGCGTTCTCACCCGGGCCCATCACGACCCGCTCCCCCTCGGTCGGCAGCCGCCGCAGGAGCTTGCGCGAGTGCTTGTAGGCGCAATGCTCGGACCACAGCAGGCTGAACATCGCCAGCTCGACGGGGTTCGGCTCGCGCCCGAGCTTCTCGCAGATCAACCCGTACTCGGCGCCGGTCAATCCCAGAACCTCATATTGGGGCGGGGGCTGCGAGCGGGGCATCAGCCGCTCCGCTCCTGGGTTCGACGCGTCGGCGCGGAGCTCACGCGAGGCTCCTCGCCACGCCCGCGAAGAGGCGCAGGCCGTCGGTCGATCCGCTCAGGTCATCTACAGCGTGCTCCGGATGGGGCATCAGCCCGAGCACGTTTCCCTCCTCGTTGAGGACGCCCGCGATGTCGCGGGCGGAGCCGTTCGGGTTCTTCCCGGCCGGGTAGCGGAAGGCCACCTGACCGTTCGCTTCGATCTCGTCGAGCAGCTCCGGTGGCGCCCAGTAGCGGCCTTCGCCGTGCTTGACCGGGATCGAGAGCCGCTCGCCGCTCTCGATCCCGGCGAGGAACGGCGAACATGCGGTCACTTGAGCACAGTCCTCTGTGCTCAAGTGACCGCATGGCGCTCCCGCGGCGATCAGCTCGACCTGGCGGCAGACGAAGCGCAGGTCGTCGTTGAGCAGCAGCGCTCCCGGCAGCAGGCCCGCCTCGCAGAGGACCTGGAAGCCGTTGCAGATCCCGAGCACCGGGCCACCGGCGGCGGCGAGCTCGGCGACCGACTCCAGCGCCGGGGAGAAGCGGGCAATCGCGCCGGCCCGCAGGTAATCCCCGTAGGAGAAGCCGCCCGGGATGACGACCGCGTCGACGCCGTCCAGGTCGCGCTCCTCATGCCAGATCAGCCGCGCCTCGCCGGCGAGTCCGCAGGCGTGGAGGGCGTCCCGCTCGTCGCAGGACCCGGGGAACTGGAGCACGCCCCACAACATCAGGCGCCGTCTGGATGGGTGGTTCCACGGCCGCGTGTGACTGGGGGCGCCATCCAGGCGTGCGGGGTCGTGGAACTACCCATCCATGCTCTCTATCTCGAAGTCCTCGATCAGCGGGTTCGCGAGCAGCTTCTCGCAGAGCTCCGGGACGCGCTCGGCATCCTCGGCCTCGAGCTCGACCATCCGGCCGACCCGCACCTGCCCGATCCCCTCGAAGCCCAGCGCCGGTAGCGCCCGCTCGACCGCCTTGCCCTGCGGGTCGAGGATCCCCTCCTTGGGCCGGATCAGGACCCGCACCCGAGCCACTAGCGCCCCTTCTCGCAGGGTCGTGCCGGCACTAGAAGCTGCGCTCCGTGATCCGCTCGTAGGCCTCGACGTACTTGGCGCGGGTCTGCTCCACGACATCGGGCGGCAACTCCGGTGCCGGCGGGGTGTGGTCCCAACCCGCCTCGTCGGCCCAGTCACGGACGTACTGCTTGTCGAAGGACGGCTGGGTGCGCCCCGGCTCGTAGCGGTCGGCCGGCCAGAAGCGCGAGGAGTCGGGCGTCAGCACCTCGTCGGCGAGAACGACCTCCGCGCCGGGGTGGCGGCCGAACTCGAACTTCGTGTCGGCGAGGATGATCCCCCGCTCTGCGGCGTGCTCGGCGCCGCGCGAGTAGACCTCGATCGAGACCCTCCGCAGATCCTCCATCAGTGCCCGGTCGCCGACGATTTCCGCGGCGCGCTCGAAGTCGACGTTCTCGTCGTGGTCGCCGATCTCCGCCTTGGTCGCCGGGGTGAAGATCGGCTCCGGCAGCCGGTCGGACTCCCGCAGCCCGTCGGGCAGCTCGATTCCGCAGACCGCGCCGCTCTCGCGGTATTCCTTCCATCCCGATCCCGAGAGGTAGCCGCGCACCACGCACTCCACCGGGTACATCTCAAGCCTCTGCACTCGCATCGCTCGCCCCGCCACCTCTTCCGGCACGTCCTCGGAGATCAGGTGGTTGGGCACGATGTCGCCGGTCAGCTCGAACCAGAAGAGCGACATCTGGGTCAGCACCTTCCCCTTGTCGAGGATCGGCGTCGGCATCACCACGTCATAGATCGAGATCCGGTCCGAGGCGACCATCAGCAGGTCGTCGTTCCACTCGTAGATGTCGCGGACCTTTCCGGACGAATGCAGTTTGAGATCTGAGACGGCAACGGTCACGGGGCCGATGCTAGCTGCCCCGGAGGCGGGGCGAGGAGCAGGGCGCGTCGCCCCGCGGCTGCTTCTCTCGACCTCGAATGTCTGCCAACCTATTGGTGGATGCTGCCCCCCGGACCATCCTCGAGCCCTCTGCGTCAGACCCTGCGTTGGGTCTTCCGGCCACTGCCCTTCATGCACGAGTGCCGGGAGGCGTACGGCGACTCGTTCAGCGTCATGTTCTTGGGCTTTGACTCGCCGATGGTGATGATCTCCGACCCCGCCGCGATCAAGGCGCTCTACACGGACCGTGCCCACGGCCTGCCGCCGGGGCGCAACCTCGTGCTGGAGCCGATCATGGGTCCCCGCTCCCTCCTCCTGCTGGAGGGCGACGATCACCTGGCGCGGCGCAAGTTGATGCTGCCGCCCTTCCACGGTGAGCGGATGCGCTCCTACCGCCCGATCGTCGAGGAGATCGTCAACGCGGAGGTCGACTCGTGGCCGCTGGGGGAGCCCTTCGCGATCCACTCGCGGATGCAGGCGGTCACCCTCGAGGTGATCCTGCGGGTCGTCTTCGGCGTCACGGACGGACCGCGGCTGGAGCGGTTGCGGAGCATGCTCGGCCGGGTGCTGAGCGAGACGGCCTCGCCGGCAACGCAGCTTCTCGCTCTCGCGACGCGCCGCTTCAACGGGCGCGGCCCGTGGGCCAAGTTCGAGCGGATGCTGCGTGACGTCGACGCGGAGCTCCACTCGCTGGTCGCCGAGCGTCGCGCCGATCCCGACCTCGAGGAGCGCAGCGACATCCTCGCCGCGCTGATGCTGGCTCGCTTCGAGGACGGCGAGCCGATGAGCGACGCGGAGCTGCGCGACCAGCTGATGACGCTGCTGCTGGCCGGTCACGAGACGACCGCCACGGCGCTGGCCTGGAGCTTCGACCTGCTGCTGCGCCACCGGGAGGTGCTGCAGCGCCTGCGTGGCTCGCTGGAGGAGGGCGATGACGACTACCTGCAGGCAACCGTCGCGGAGTCGCTGCGCCTGCGGCCCGTGGTGCCGATCGCCGGCCGCCGCCTTGCCCGCGAGCTGAGCGTCGGCGAACTGACCCTGCCGGCCGGAACGGATGTCACGCCGGCGATCTGGCTCACCCACACCCGCTCCGACGTCTACCCCGAGCCGTTTGCCTTTCGCCCCGAGCGCTTCCTTGACGAGGGCCCCGACACCTACGCCTGGATTCCCTTCGGCGGCGGCGTCCGGCGCTGCCTCGGAGCCTCCTTCGCCGAGTTCGAGATGCGGATCGCGCTGCGCGAGGTGCTCGGCCGCTGCGAGCTGGAGAAGGCCGATCCCGCGCCCGAGCGCGTCTCCCGCCGCAACATCACCCTCTCGCCGAAGCTCGGCACTCCGGTGGTTGTGACCGCTCGCCACCCGGTGCGGGAACCGGTCGCTGCGTAGAGCCCTAAGAACACGTTCTAAGTGGAACCCCTACGCGGTTGGGCTGCGCGCTGCCGGGTGTTCCCGCGCCCAACCGGCGATCGTGCCGGAGCCCGAGATCACCTCACCGTCATCGAGGACGAGGATCGGCACCTCGTTGGTGCCGCTCAGTCGCTTCACCTCGGCGCGGTCATCGCCGCGGCTGCCCCAGGTCCAGGGCATCATGCGGTAGCCCTTCACGGTCTTGATCTCATAGTCATATCCGGCGTCATCGAGGGCCTTCGCCGCCTTCGCGCACGGATGCATACGCGCCGGTCCCGTCTTCTTCTGGCCGCAGGTGTAGAGAACCACGGCCCAATCCTAGACGAGTAGCTTGGGCCCTCAGTCCCGCAGGGCTTCGAGACGCTTGAAGATCTCGGGGACGTGGGTGAGGTAGGCGCCGGAGTCGAAGACCGCGTCGGCATCGAGGTCTGGGGCAGCCTCGGCGAGCAGGTCGCGGAAGTCGGTTCCCGTGTCCCAGGCGCGTTGCGCGTTCTCCTGGACGATCCGGTAGGCATCGTCGCGGCTCAGTCCCGACTCCACGAGGGCGGTGAGGGCGCGCTGGCTGAACAGGGCGCCGTGGGTCAGCTCGAGGTTCTCGAGCATCCGCTCGGTGTGGATCGTCATTCCCTCGACCACCCGGGTCGCCAGGTCCTGCATGTAGTCGAGCGCGATGGTCGAGTCGGGGAGGATCACCCGCTCGGCGCCCGAGTGGGAGATGTCGCGCTCGTGCCAGAGCGCGACGTTCTCGAGGCCGGTCTGAGCGTAGCCGCGCAGCACGCGCGCCAGGCCGGTGATCCGCTCGGTGCGGATCGGGTTGCGCTTGTGGGGCATCGCGGAGGATCCCTTCTGACCGGCGGCGAACGGCTCCTCCACCTCGCGAACCTCCGTGCGCTGCAGGTTGCGGATCTCGGTTGCGAAGCGCTCCAGGCCGGCACCGGCGACCGCGACCTGCGAGGTCAGCGCGGCGTGGCGGTCTCGCGGGATCACCTGTGTCGCCACGTCCTCGCGGCGCAGCCCCAGTCGCTCCATCACCCGCGCCTCGACGGCCGGTGGCACGGACGCATAGGTGCCGACCGCTCCCGAGAGCTTGCCGACGGCGAGCTGCTCGAACGCATCCTGCAGCCGCGCCGCATTGCGATCCGCCTCGAAGGCAAAGCCGGCAAGTCGCAGTCCGAAGGTTGTGGGCTCCGCGTGGACGCCGTGAGTGCGCCCGACGCAGAGGGTGTCGCGGTGTTGCAGAGCGCGCTCGACGAGCGCGTCGCGGTAGGCGCGGGCACCGGCGAGGACGATCTCGCCGGCCTGGCGAAGCTGCAGTGCCAGCGCCGTGTCGAGTACGTCGGAGGAGGTGAGCCCGTAGTGGACCCAGCGCCCGTGCTCGCCGACCGAGGCGGCAACGACATCCACGAAGGCGGCGACGTCGTGGTCGGTGACCCGCTCGCGCGCCTCGACCGCCCCGACCGTGAAGGCCGCGCTGGCCCGGCATGCGTCCGCGGCCTCGCGCGGTACGACGCCCTCCTCCGCCCAGGCCTCGGTCGCAGCCAGCTCCACCTCGAGCCAGCACTCGAACTTGCGCTGCTGGGACCAGACGGCCCCGATCTCTGGTCGCGTGTAGCGGGCTATCACGCGTTGATTATCCGGACCGCGAGCAGACCGGCGTTCTTTGCCCCGTCGACCGCCACGCAGGCGACCGGCACGCCGGGTGGCATCTGCACCGCCGAGAGCAGCGCGTCGAGGCCGCCGAGGCTCTTGCCGAGGATCGGCACGCCGATCACCGGCAGGTCGGTGTGGGCGGCGGCCACCCCCGGTAGGGCCGCCGACATCCCGGCGCCGGCGACGATCACCTTCAGGCCCCGCATGCGCGCGTTCGTGCAGTAGTCGCGTACCAGCTCCGGATCGCGGTGGGCGCTCATCACCCGCACCTCGTAGCGGATGCCGGCGTCATGTAGGGCCGCCCCGGCCGGCTGCATCTTGGGCTTGTCGTTCTTCGAGCCCATGATGATCCCGACCAGCGGCTCATCGACGTTGATCTCCTCGAACGCCTCCTCGACCGCCGGCATTGTCGTCGGCGCGGCGGTCTGGGGCTCCTCTGAGATCTCGCTCATCTCTTGCCGGCCTCTAGAGCGAGCTGGACAGCTGGTCCGACGGAATCGCGGTCAGTGTCTGGCTGGTCATCGTCCCTCGCGATCCCAGCTCGACCGAAACCTTGGCCATCGTCTGCTCGTCGGGAGCTTCGACGATGGTCACGAAGTCGTACTGGCCGAGGGTCGCGTACTGGGTCACGACCTTGGCGCCAATCTGTTCGACCTCGCGGTTGACCTCGGCAACCCGCCCCGGGTTGTTCTTCAGGGTTCGAACGCCGTCGGCGGTCAGGTTGGTCAGCATCACGTAGGTGGGCATGCTCGCTCCTCTCGGGGATGACGTGCCTACGTTACGCCAGCGAGCGCAACCCTGTCTAGATGAGCGATGCGCACCCGGTTGGCCCAGGGCTGCACGCCCCCATGCACCGCCCCGGCCGCACCGCTCAGGCCCGACCGGTCCCAGCGACGACAGAGTCAAGAAAGGCCTGGGGGACCCGCAACGCACACCTCATCGATCGATGAGAGAGACAGCCCCTCCCTGTTTGCCCTCCCCACCTGCAAGTAGGAGGGCAAACAGGGAGGGGCCGGTAGGGGACCAGGCGGCCGGGAACTGGGCCCCGTTACGCGAGGGTGTGGCCCGAGCGAAGCGGACACGACGGAGCGGCTGGAATTGCCCGGGCGAGACTCCGTTCGCTGCTTGTGTCGCTCAGCGGTACAAATGACGAACGGAGCGGCTGGAATTGCCCGGGCGAGACTCCGTTCGCTGCTTGTGTCGCTCAGCGGTACAAATGACGAACGGAGCGGCTGGGGGCCGGAGCGAAGCGGATGCGCAGTTTCACGGCGAGGCGTGACCGGGACGCGTCATCCAGGCGTGTCTGGCCGTAGAACCACTCCACTACGACGTCAGCCGTCGTAGCCGACGTGCAGGTGGTCGCAGTGATCGGAGCGGGCGAACGCCGGGCCGGGACCATCGAGGTCGAAGCAGTAGATCAGCTCGGTGGGCTTCGCCGGGGCGGGCAGGTAGGCCAGGGTGCGGCCCAGCGTGCCACAGGGAGCGCTCGGCGCGGTTTCCGTGCACGGGACCCCGTCGACCGCCGCGATGTCCATTGCTCGTCCGAAGTAGTGGTTGGAGACGTTGCCTTCGGTCGTGTACATGGAGTGGTCGGAGCGAAGCGCCGAGAGCGTTATCTGATGCCCCTGGGTAATTGCCCCGATCAATCCCACGATGCGGGGGTCGATTGCGCCGCTGTCGAGGTCGCGCTTCTCCAGTTCGTTGGAGAGCGTCAGGTTTTCCCAGTTGATGGGCGCGATGACCACGTTGGGCAGGGACAGGGCCCAGTCGACCCTGCTCGTCTCGCAGGGGCCTTCCATCTGCGCGGCCTCCGCGAGCACCGCCTCCACGTACCACTGGGCCTGGTTGTGGCTGAAGAGCCCTGCCTGCAGGCCGCCCCGCGACCAGATCAGCCGCGCGAGGGTTGCGGCGGAGTCGTCTGGGTCGGCGCGGCGGATGTGGCCATCGCCATCGCCGTCGACTGCGAAGCGCTTCCACTCCTCTCCCGAGAGGCCGAGCGGTCCGTGCCGTTGCAGTTCGCCCTTGTCCATGCCGCGCCCAAAGTTCGACTCAAGGCGGGCAACCGCGGCCAGCACCCACACTCCGCGCCGGCCGAGCCCGTAGCGCGCCGCGGCGGTCTCGAAGGCACCCATGTACTGGGCCGGGATGCGCCCGTGCCACGGCTTTGCCGGGTCGCAGCTGAGCACCTGCAGCTTCGGAGCAAGGTCGAAGGCCGTCGCCATCGCTCCGCCCAGCTGTTCGTAGCATTCGGCGTTGGCGAGGACCTCGGCGACGTACCAGTCGGCGTGGTTGTAGGAGAAGATCGCGCCCGCGGTGTCGGCGGGCATTCCGGCGGCGCTGAGGTACTTGGCGGCGGCGAAGATCGCGTCTTCGGGGTTGTACGGGTCCCGAACGCCGTCGCCGTTGGCGTCCACGCCGTAGACGCTCCACGTTTCGGGCATGAACTGCATCCAGCCGACGGCACCCGCCGAGGAGACGTTGAGGTTCGTCCCGAAGGCGGTCTCGACCCCGTTGATCGCGGCAAGGACGTTGGGGCCCTGCGGGCCCAGGCCGTACGCGTCCGAGGCCCGCTGGTAGATCGGGATCAGCGACGCCGGCACGCCGGCCGGGGCGCAGCTCGAGCTGGGCAGCACGGGGACGGTGAACGTCGTCGGCGGAATCGCCGTGGCGCCTCCGCTGCTTTCCGGGGTTTGCTTGGTATCCGGCTTTGGCTTCGGCTTCGCCGGGGCGGGCTTTTCGGTCTGACCGCCTTCTCCTTCGGGCCCGATCCCTCCCTGGCTCTGGTCGGGAGGCGGTGCCAACGTGTCGCCTCGCTCGACCGGCGTGGTGGGCGCCGGTGCCTGGGTTTGGCTGGCTGCGGTTGGCGCCTGCGGCGTGGCCGGTTCCCCTTCGCCGGCCGCTTCCCGCGTCTGTCCGAGCCCTGGTTCCGCCGCAACGGGTGGGGCCGTTTCGGCTGCCGCCGTGGCGGTCAGCGCCAGGACCAGGACCACGACGCCGAAGAGGGTCTGCTGCAGCGCCTGTCGCATGCGATGGGTCATCGCGTCAGCCCCTCACATCCGTGACGAGCCAGGCACCGCTCTGCTTTTTCATCTCGAGGCGCAGCTCGCTTGTCACGCCCACCCGCAGCAGCGAAACGCTCACCGTGTAGGCCTTTCCGCGCCGTGGCCCCGCCACGAGGTTCAACACGCGAGCCTGCGGGACCTTGGCCTTCTCCGGTAGGCGGGGAGGTCGTTCCGCCAGCTGTTCGGCGAGGCGCGGCGTCGCCGTTTCCCCGAAGACGGTGCGGGCGCGCGCCGGTCGCTGGCCGATCTCGTAGAAGACGAACGCCTCCGCGAAGCGGCGGGCAACCTTCATCGCGACCGGGCCGGCCGGCACCGGCTTGGCGCGCGAGGTGGCGGCCCCCGCGCCTTCACCGTCCGGACCGGCAGTCGCTGCGCTCGCGGTCGGTTCCGTCGCATCGCTCCCGGCCGTCGAGCTGTTTCCTGTGTCCTGCGGGGTCTTGAACGACGGCGGGACCCCCTGAAGGACCGGCTTGGCCGGTGCCGCGACCGGGGTCGGCGCCGGGGCGGAGGCGACCACCACTCTGGGCGGCGCCGCGCTCTGCGGGCGCGTCGTTTCGCCGCCGGAGAGGCTCGACAGGACTGCGACCAGCCCGGCCGCGATCACGATCGCCGCCAGCGCGCCGGCACCGGCCAGACGAGTCGCCTGCCCCCAGCCGGCAAGCCGCTGGCCCACCGGCCAGAGCAGCCGCCGCTCGCCGATCCATGCGATTCGTTCAAACGGCCACTTGATGGCGTCGAATGCGACCCGCAGCACGTCCACCGCAGGCCAGAGAGCCCGGCTCTCCAGGAACCAGGCAAGCCGCTCGAACGGCAGGCGCGCGGCGCCGGCAACCGCATGCGCGTAACGCGCCAGCGGCGCTGCCGAGTCGGCATTGATGTCGCGTTTTGTCAGCATCGATTCGCGGGCTTGTAGAAGCTTACGTCGGAATCTGGCCCCAAACCTGTAGCCCAGCGGGCTGGATTGCGTATACCAGTCCGTCTCCAGGGTGCATAACAGCACATCTTTAGGCGCACCTAAAGAACCCGGTGGGCCGCCAATCGATGCGAAGCTCAGTCGATCACGAAGCCGACCGTCACGAGCCTGACACGGTCGGTGTCCGACGAGACGTCGAACACGGTCACCCGCTCACCGGGCCGGAAGCTTCCCTTGAAGCAGCTGCGGACGCCGAACGCCTGCCGGCAATGAATGCCGCGGACCCCGCGCCTCACCTCGCTCACCGTGGAGCCGACCCCGATCCCGCTCCGGGTCCGCTCGGCGGGATCGCGGGTATTGATCGTGACGACGCTTGCCGTCGGTCGAAAGCCGCCGAAGAGGGCGCGCGTGCTCCCGTAGCGCATCGTCCGCTGACGGCCGATCAGCTCGTTGTGGACTAGCCGCTCCGCGTTGGGCCTGCCCTTTGCCCGTACGACCTGCGCCCGGGTCATCTTCAGGGAGATGCCGGCGATGCCGCGCTGGGGGACGATCAGCGCCCTTCCGGTGGCCGGCGCGACCAGCAGCACGAGGCAGGCCAGCAGAGCAATCTGGGCGGCACCGGCTCGACTCGATTCGACGGTCACGCCCGGCGATCGTACAGGCCGTCGTGCCTGGCTCACCGCCGCGCCGATCGCTGATCTCCAACTCAGCGCCCCACCCGCTCCGTTCGTCATTTGTACCGCTCAGCGACACAAAGAGCGAACGGAGTTCGCATCCGCCCCGACCAGACCGCCTCCAACCGCTCCGTTCGTCATTTGTACCGCTCAGCGACACAAACAGCGAACGGAGTTCGCATCCGCCCCGACCAGACCGCCTCCACCCGCTCCGTTCGTCATTTGTACCGCTCTGCGACACAAAGAGCGAACGGAGTTCGCATCCGCCCGACCCTGCCATCCCCGGCTGCGCTTTCGCGTAACGGCCCCTCACCCGCGACAGCCCTCCCCCTGTTTGCCCTCCACACCTGCGAGTAGGAGGGCAAACAGGGGAGGGGCTGCGGAGGAAGTCTCTTTCCCTGCACGAGGGGTGCTTTTCGGGTGAGGTGGATATGCGCTCAGGAATCAAGCGCCCGGGCGGCCGCGGTGCCCGGCTCGGCTGTTTTCTCAAAGCCGAACTCGCCGTCGACCGCGTCGACGCGCACCACGTCGCCCTCGCCGAACTCGCCCTCGAGGATCTTCAGCGCCAACCTGTCGACCAGTTGCTTTTGGATCACCCTCTTCAGGGGCCGAGCGCCGTAGGTCGGGTCGTAGCCAAGGTTGCCGAGCAGCGTGCGCGCGCCGTCCGTCAGCTCCACCTCGATCCCCCGCTCGCGGACCCGACCGACCAACTGCTCGACCTGGAGCTCGACGATCCGGCCGATGTCGTCCTTCGAGAGGCGGTGGAAGATCACGGTGTCGTCGATGCGGTTGAGGAACTCGGGCTTGAACGTGGCGGCCAGGACCTCTTCGATCTGCTCGCGGATCTTCTCGTCGACCGACTCGGCGACGATCCGGTCGCTGCCGACGTTGGAGGTCATGATCAGCACGGTGTTGGTGAAGCTCACCGTGCGCCCCTGGCCGTCGGTGAGCCGACCGTCGTCCATGATCTGCAGCAGGGTGTTGAAGACGTCGGGGTGGGCCTTCTCGATCTCGTCGAGCAGCACGACCGCGTAGGGGCGCCGCCGGACCGCCTCGGTCAGCTGCCCGCCCTCTTCGTAGCCGACGTAGCCGGGCGGCGCGCCGATCAGCCGCGCCACCGTGTGCTTCTCCATGTACTCGGACATGTCGAGCCGGACGATCGCCTGCTCGGAGTCGAACATGAACTCGGCCAGCGCCTTGGCCAGCTCGGTCTTACCGACCCCGGTCGGGCCGAGGAAGAGAAAGGAGCCGATCGGCCGGTCCGGGTCCGAGAGGCCGGCGCGGGAGCGGCGCAGCGCGTTGGAGACGGCGGCGATCGCCTCGTCCTGGCCGATCACCCGCTCGTGCAGGCGTTCCTCCATGTGGATCAGCTTCTCCACCTCGCCCTCCATCAGGCGGCTGACCGGGATGCCCGTCCATTTGGCGACCACCTCGGCCACGTCCTCCTCGGTCACTTCGTTTGCCAGCATCGAGCCGCTATCGGTGTGCAATTCGGCCAGGCGCGCCTCCTGCTCGGCGACCGTCTTCTCCAACTCCGGGATCTCTCCATACTGAAGCTTCGCCGCCCGCTCGAGGTCGGCCTCGCGGTTGGCACGCTCGAGCTGCAGGTTGGCCTCCTCCAACTGCGCCTTCGCGTCGGTGATCGCCTCGATCGCTTCTTTCTCGTTCTGCCAGCGCGCCCGCATCTCTCCCGAGCGCTCGTTCAGGTCGGCCAGCTCCGCCTCGAGCGCCTCGAGCCGGCTCTTCGAGGCCTCGTCCTTCTCGTTCTTCAGCGCCGCCCTCTCGATCTCCAGCTGCTGCTCGCGCCGCTGCACTTCGTCGATCTCGGTCGGCACCGAGTCGATCTCGATCTTCAGCCGCGAGGCGGCCTCGTCGATCAGGTCGATCGCCTTGTCGGGCAGGAAGCGGTCGGCGATGTAGCGCTCCGAGAGGGTCGCCGCGGCGACGATCGCTGAGTCGCTGATGTCGACGCGGTGATGCTCCTCGTAGCGGCCCTTCAGCCCGCGCAGAATCGCGATCGTGTCGCCTATGTCGGGCTCGCCGACCAGGACGGGCTGGAAGCGGCGCTCCAGCGCCGCGTCCTTCTCGATGTGCTTGCGGTACTCGTCGAGCGTGGTGGCGCCGACCGCGCGCAGCTGGCCGCGGGCCAGCATCGGCTTCAGCAGGTTGGCGGCGTCGACCGCGCCTTCCGCGGCCCCGGCGCCGACGATCGTGTGCAGCTCGTCGAGGAAGAGGACGATCTGCCCCTCCGCCTCCTGCACCTCGGCGAGCACCGCTTTCATCCGCTCCTCGAACTCGCCGCGGTACTTGGAGCCGGCCAGCAGCGAGCCGATGTCGAGCGCGATCACGCGCCGGTCGCGCAGGCTCTCCGGCACGTCCTCGTCGACGATCCGCTTTGCGAGTCCCTCGACGATCGCGGTCTTGCCGACCCCGGGGTCGCCGATCAGCACCGGGTTGTTCTTGGTGCGGCGAGAGAGGACCTGGATCACGCGGCGGATCTCCTCGTCGCGCCCGATCACCGGGTCGAGCTTCCCGTCGCGCGCTGCCGCGGTCAGGTCGACGCCGAATTTCTCCAGCGCCTGGGCGTTGTCCTCGGCATTGGGCGAGGTGACGTGGCCAGGGCCCTGGACTTCCACGACGGCCTTCTGCAGCGGGTCGCGCTCGGGCAGCAGATCGCCGACTCCCGAGCCGTCCCCGGCGAGCGCCAGGAGCAGGTGACCGACGCTGATGTAGCTGTCGCCGGCCTGCGTCATCTCCTGCTCCGCGTCGCGCAGCACCGCGACGAGCTGGGAGGAGGGACGGACCTCGGCCGTCTCCGCCAGCTTCGGCAGGTCCTCGACCTTCTGGACCGCGCGCGCGGTCGTGGCCGCGACGTCGACCTCCAGCTTCTGCAGGACAGGGGACGCCAGCCCTCCTTCCTGGCGCAGCAGCGCGACCAGCAGGTGTGCCGGCGTGACCTCCGAGTTGCGCCGCTCGGCGGCCAGGGCCTGCGCGGCGGCGACGGCTTCCTGCGACTTGACGGTGAACCGGTCCGGCTGCATCAGATTCCTTCCCTTGAGATGCGGCGTTCGAGCTCAGCCGCGTGGCGGCGCATCCGTTCCAGCTTGGCCCTCATCCTCTCCACCTCCGCTTCCATCTCCAGGACGATCTCGACACCGGTCAGGTTCAGCCCCGCCGACGTCAGCCGCTGGATGTGCCGCAGGAGCTCGACGTCGCGCTGCGAGTAGAGGCGCGTGTTCTTCGGCGAGCGTTTTGGCTCGATCAACCCGCGCGACTCGTACATCCGCAGCGTTTGGGGGTGCATGTGGGCGAGCTCGGCTGCGACCGAGATCATGAAGACGCCACGCTCGGCGTCGACCGACGCCGTGACGGTCCGGCGCTGCACCTGTCGTGCGTTGCCGTCGCTCATTCGATCCCCGCCTTTGCCAGCAGCTCGGCGCGCGGATCGGAGCCGTTCAGGGTCTCGGCCAGCTTCTCCGCCGCCTCGCGCTGCTCGGTTGTCAGCTTCTGCGGCACATCGATCTCGAGCCGGTAGCGGATGTCGCCGCGACCCTTTCCGTGCGGCTTCGGCGGTCCCTCGCCGCGCAGTCGCTGGATCGTGCCGTGCCTGGTCCCGGCCGGGACCTTGATCTTCTTCGTGCCGTCGAGGGTGGGTACCTCGATCGTGGCGCCCTGCAGGGCCTCCGCGATCGTGATCGGAACCGTCACCTCGAGATTGCCGCCGTCGAGTCGTTTGAAGACCGGCGAGGCGGCGACGCGAGTCGTCACGTAGAGGTCGCCCGGGGGGCCGCCGCGGGGTCCCGGCTCGCCTTTGCCGACAAGCCGGATCCTCGTCCCGTTCTTGACCCCGGCGGGGATGTTCACCCGGTAGCGCTTCGTCTGGCGGGTCAATCCGGAGCCGCTGCAGGTGGGACAGGGGTCCTCGATGATCTGACCGGCTCCGCCGCATTGGGGGCATGGCTGGCTGATCGAGAAGAAGCCCTGGCTCTGGGCGTCGATCCCACGGCCTTCGCAGCGCGGACAGGTGATCGGGCTGGTGCCCGGTTTAGCCCCGCTTCCGTGGCAGGTCGGGCAGCGCTCGGCCTTGGGCACGGTGACGCTCATCTGGGTGCCGCGCACCGCCTGGTCGAAGCTGAGGTTGACCTCCGTTTCGAGGTCACGCCCGCGCTGCTCTTGCTGCGGCCTGGTGCCCGCGCTGCGGCCGAACAGGTTGGAGAGAATGTCGCCGAATCCGGCCCCGGCGCCGCCGAACTGCGGGCCGGCCCCCGGTCCGCCTTCGAAGCCACCGAACGGGCCGCCCCCGGCGCCGCCGAACATTCCGCCCGCGTCGTACTGCTCGCGCTTCTCTGGATCCGAAAGGGTGTCGTAGGCGCCCTGCACCTCCTTGAAGCGCTCCTCGGCCCGCGGGTCGTCGGGATTGCGGTCCGGGTGGTATTTGCGCGCCAGCTCCCGGTAGGCCTTCTTGATCTCTTCGGCAGACGCCTGCTTCGAGACTCCGAGTGTCTTGTAGAGATCCTCGGCCACCGCTTCTCCTACTCCGCGACCACGACGCGGGCCGGGCGGACCAGGGACTCGCCCAGACGGTAGCCCTTCTGCATCACCTCGACCACGGTGCCCGGCTCGGCGTTCTCGACCGGCTGGGTCGAGAGCGCTTCGTGCGATGTCGGGTCGAACTTCTCGCCCTGCGGATCAACGGACTCGACCCCGTTGCGGGTCAGCACGTCGCGCAGGCTGCGAAACACGAGCAGCACCCCGTGGGCAAGCCCGTCCGGCGAGTCCCCCTCGGGATCGAGCCCGGCAACCTGAATCGCCCGCTCCAGGTCGTCGAGGACGGGGAGGACCTCGCGGATCAGCTCCGTCTTCCCCCGCGTGGACGCGGCCTGCACCTCCGAGCTCATCCGCCTGCGGTAGTTCTCGAAGTCCGCCTTCGTGCGCTTTGCCAGGTCCAGGTACTCATCCCGCTCCGCGAGCAGCGCGTCCAAATCGTGCTCCACCTGCTCCACGTCAGCCGAGCCCTGTGCCGGCGACTCGTCGGCGGGCGCGTTGGTGTCTGGGGCGGGGGTCGGCGGCGTATCTCCCGCGGATGGCGCGGGGTCTGGGTTTCCAGGCGGGCCAGCCTGGGAGGCAGGACCCCCGGGCGGGCGCTCCGTCCCAGGCGGGCGAGCCTGGGACCCCTCCCCCGCGGCAGGACCCGCGGCCCGAGCGCCCTGCTGGTCGCCTTCCTGAGGCGCCGTCACGACTCGTCGCCCTCGTCGACCACCTCGGCGTCGACGACCTCCTCCTCTTCCGTGGAGGAGTCTCCCTCAGCTGAGGCGCCGTCGGCTGAGGCGGCCTGCTCCTGGGCAGCGGCGTAGATCTGCTCGGAGACCTTCTGGAAGGCTGCCGTCAGGGCCTGTGTCTTGGCGTTGATCTCCTCCGCGCTGTCGGAGTCCAGGGACTCGCGCACGTCCTTGATCGCCGCCTCGATCTCCTCCTTCGCGGAGCTCTCGACTTTGTCGCCCAGCTCGCCGAGTTGCTTCTCGGACTGGTAGGCGGCGTTCTCGGCGAGGTTGCGGGCCTCGGCCAGTTCGCGCTGCTTGCTGTCCTCCTCAGCGTGCGTCTCGGCATCGGAGACCATGCTTTGGATTTCGTCCTCGGAGAGCCCAGAGCCGGATTTGATCTCGATTTTCTGCTCTTTGCCGGTGCCCAGGTCCTTCGCCGTGACGTGCAGGATGCCGTTGGCGTCGATGTCGAAGGTGACTTCGATCTGCGGCATCCCGCGCGGCGCCGGTGGGATCCCGGTCAGCTGGAACTTGCCGAGGCTCTTGTTCCCGCTCGCCATCTCGCGCTCGCCCTGCAGCACGTGGATCTCCACCGAGGGCTGGTTGTCGTCGGCGGTAGAGAAGATCTCCGACTTCTTGGTGGGGATCGTCGTGTTGCGCTCGATCAGCTTCGTCATCACGCCGCCTTTGGTCTCGATGCCAAGCGTCAGCGGGGTGACGTCGAGCAGCAGCACGTCCTTGACGTCGCCGGCCAGCACGCCGGCCTGGATCGCGGCGCCGACCGCGACGACCTCGTCCGGGTTGACGCCCTGGTGCGGGTCTTTGCCGGTCAGCTCCTTGACCTTGTCGCGCACCGCCGGCATGCGGGTCATGCCGCCGACGAGGACGACGTGGTCGATCGAGGCGTCGGCGTCGCCGAGCGCCTGCTTCACCGGCCCGACCACCCGCTCCAGAAGATCGCCGGTCAGCTCGTTCAGCTTCGAGCGGCTGAGCTTCATGTCGAGATGCTTCGGCTGGCCCTCGACGGCGGTGATGAACGGCAGGTTGATCTGCGTCTCCTGCGCCGAGGAGAGCTCGATCTTCGCCTTCTCAGCCGCCTCGTAGAGGCGCTGCAGCGAGTTCTTGTCCTGCGCGAGGTCGACGCCCTGGTCCCGTTTGAACTCGGCGACCAGCCACTCGACGATCGCTTTGTCCCAGTTGTCGCCGCCGAGGTGGTTGTCGCCGGCGGTGGCCTTCACCTCGAAGACGCCGTCGCCGATTTCCAGCACCGAGACGTCGAAGGTGCCGCCGCCGAGGTCGAAGACCAGGATCGTGTGGTCGGCGGTCTCCTTGTCGAGCCCGTAGGCGAGCGAGGCCGCGGTGGGCTCGTTGATGATCCGCTTCACGTCGAGCCCGGCGATCTTGCCGGCGTCCTTGGTCGCCTGGCGCTGGTCGTCGTTGAAGTAGGCCGGGACGGTGATCACGGCGCTGTCGACGGTTTCGCCGAGCTTCGCTTCGGCGTCCGTCTTCAACTTCTGGAGGATCATCGCGCTGATCTCCGGCGGGCTGTACTGCTTGCCGCGAACGTCGACCCGGACATCGCCGTTGGGACCGGCCTCCACCTTGTAGGGGACGATCGTCTCCTCCTCTTTGACCTCGGCCTCCTTACGGCCCGTGAAGCGCTTGATCGAGAAGATCGTGTTCTCGGGGTTCATCACCGCCTGCCGCTTGGCAACGGTGCCGACCAGCCGGTCCCCGGACTCGCTGAAGGCGACGACGGACGGTGTCGTCCGGCCGCCCTCGGAGTTCTCCAGGACGGTTGGCTCGCCGCCCTCCATGACGGCGACACAGGAGTTGGTCGTGCCCAGATCGATGCCGATCGTCTTTCCCACTTTGTTGCCTACCTCCAGGTCTCGTCTTTTGACTGGGGCGTGTGGTCGATTTGAACGCCGATCGGGCGGTCAAATGCCTACACGCGCCTGCGGACTTCAAAAATCTGAGTCGGAGTATGGCAGATCTTCGCCCCGCGTTGCAAGCTGTCTCCGGTTCCGCTCTGCCGATACCGATCGGCTCCGGCACCGGTTAGGAGTCCAGCGGTGCTTTGGAATCCGCGACGCGATCCCGCCTCGCGCACCCGGCTGAAGCGGCGCCGGGCCGGTGGCGGTGCTTTGGAGCAAGGGGGGCGCCCCCGCCCCCTTTGCCTATCCCTGGCCCGCGGTTTGAGCTACGAATTCAGCGACTTCTTCGGCCTGCTCGGGGGCGAGGATGCCACCCGGCATCCGGCCCGGGGTCGTGCTGCTGTCGACCCCTTTGCTGATCGCGTTCAGAACGCGACCCTTGGCAGCGTCGATCGTTTCGGCGGCGGTTGCCCCGGTTGGGGGGCCGGTCGGCGCCAGCAGTTCGTCGAGGTTGGGGGCGAAGTTACCGTCGGTACCAGCCGCGTAGAGGGTGTGGCAGGCGCCGCAGTTGGTCTGGAAGAGGCTCTGCCCGCCCTTCAGGTTGGCCGGCACGGCCTCGGCTCCCCGCGCCGCGTCGCCGTCGGAGCGGAAGGCCAGCCAGGGGATCAGGGCCACCAGGACGGCGACCAGCAACCCGAACAGGATGAAGGTGCGTTTGCTCATTTGCGCCCGGCACGGTACCAAGGGCACATCCGGTGTAGCGCGCACTCCCCGCAGCGGGGGCTCGGCCGGCACAGGCCCCGACCGTGGCGGATCAGGTTCATGTGCAGCTCGTAGGCGTCCTCGGGC
Organism: uncultured Solirubrobacterales bacterium; assembly: GCA_963747765.1. Lineage (GTDB taxonomy): Bacteria > Actinomycetota > Thermoleophilia > Solirubrobacterales > 70-9 > VRUE01. The sequence continues at coordinate 55,342 of CAVVGH010000005.1, forward strand.
GGGACGACGGCGAGCATCTCATCGTGCGCTCGCTCGAACGACGCGTCCGCTGGGAAGAGGCCGAGACGGCCGCCGACGCGGTGGATGTGGACGTCGACGGGGGTCTCTGGGATTCCCCAGGTGAAGATCAACACGCAGGCCGCCGTTTTGCGGCCGACGCCCGGCAGCGAGAGGAGGAAGTCGAGCGACTCCTCGCGCGGCGCCCTCTCGGTCCAGTCGAGATCGGGATGCTCGCCGAGCTGGGAGAGGATCGCCTGGATCCGCGGCGTCTTCTGACGCGCCAGGCCGCCGGGCCGGATCGCCTCTTCCAGGTCCTCGACGGGGGCGTCGCGCACCTCCTCCCAGGTCGGGAACCGCTCGCGCAGGCGGGCGAAGGCGCGATCGCGATTGCGATCGTTGGTGTGCTGAGAGAGGACCGTCTTGATCAGCTCGGCGATCGGGTGGCCGTGCGGTCGGTTTACCGGCTGCCCGTACATCTCTCGCAGCCGGTCCCTGATGGCCCTCACTCGTGCCTTGCGCGGTCGCTTCCATTCCATTGCACTCGACCCTATTGGGAGCAACCGCCGTCAACGCTCCGATTACAATGACCCGATGTCTCGGGCCCTCGCCGCGGTCAGTTCACGCCTACCCCAGGGGTGGGTCGACCTCGGCCGGCAGCTCGGCATCCTGGTCGGTGTCGACGTTGCCTACGAGACCGTGCGCGGCCTCGCGGACGGGGAGCGCGCTGTTGCCTTCGCGCACGGCCAGCAGCTGATCGACCTCGAGCGGTCCACGCACACGTTCTTCGAGCCCACCCTGCAGTCGTTCTTCCTGCCCGTCCACCTGCTGATCGACATCGCCAACCAGATCTATCTGAACAGCCAGTTCACGGTCACCTTCGCCTTCCTGATCTGGCTCTACCTCTATCGCAACGACTCGTACTACTTCGTTCGCAACATGTTTGTGGTCGCCATGGGGCTGGCCCTGGTCGGCTACACGCTCTACCCGACGGCGCCGCCGCGCCTCTTTCCCCAGTTCGGCTTCGTCGACACGATCGTCGATTTCTCCAACGTCAACCACGACTCCGCCGTGGCGAAGATCTTCATCAATCCCTTCGCGGCGGTGCCCAGCATGCATTGCGCCTTCGCCCTGATGATCGGCGGCACCGGGATCCGGGTTGCGCGCCACTGGTACACCAGGGCCTTCTGGGCCTGCTGGCCGCTCCTGATCGCCTGGGTCGTGATCGTCACCGCCAACCACTACTGGGTCGACGCGGCCCTCGGCGTCGCGGTCGCCGCGACGTCGGCCCTGGTCGCCCAGCGGCTTCTCGCGCGCGCGCGCCCGGAGGCATGGTCATGGCGCGGCGGCTCGCCCCAAGAGGCTGAGGCTTAGTGCCCCGCCCGGGATCGATGAGCCGCAATGGCGGATGAGCGCCGGGCCCGAGGGCCCCTGATGGATTCACCGCCACCTTCGGGGCCCCCCGGCGGTCGCCGCAACGGGCGCCAGGCGCGCAATGCACAGGAGCTTCGCGCCTATGCGCGCGAGCGCCTGATCGAGTCGCGCCTCACACCGAACGCGATCTCGATGGTCGGCCTGGCGCTCAACCTGGTCGCCGCCGCGCTTGTCACCCAGCGCCTCTTCTTCCTGGCGGGCATCGCCTTCATCGTCGGCTCGACGATGGACACGCTTGACGGGCGCTACTCGCGGATGTCGGGCAAGGGCACGCTGTTCGGCGCTTTTCTGGACTCGACCCTGGACCGGATCGAGGAGGGGATCGTGCTGGCGGCGGTCGCCGGCTACTTCGCCGCGACCGGCCACGACTTCGCGGCGGCGATGTGCGTGGTGGCGGTGCTCGGCTCCCTGATGGTGTCCTACACGAGAGCGCGGGCGGAGGCGCTCGGGGTCGAGTGCAAGGTTGGGTTGGCGACGCGGCCGGTCAGGGTAGTGGTACTTTCGATCGGCTTGGTCTTCGCCAAGGGCGCTGGACTTGGCGATTTTGAGCTTCTGGCGCCTGCGATCTACGCGATCGCGGCCCTGACCATCGTGACCGCGATTCAGCGCGTATGGCATGTCAGAAACGAGCTTTCAACCGAGGCTTCCGGTCCGCCCGGCGTGTAACCGGGCCGGCTCTCGGGTGTGCATTGCCGGCCAGCAAGATCTAGGAGGACTGCGAACTTCATGAGTGAAACCAACGGGGCAACCGGCGGCAACGGCGCCGCCCGCACGGACGACAAGGTCCGGGTGGCGATTGTCGGAGTCGGCAACTGCGCCAACTCCTTCGTCCAGGGCGTCCACTACTACCGGGATGCCGATCCCGCCGAGCAGGTGCCCGGTCTGATGCACGTCGATCTCGGCGGCTACCACGTGCGCGACGTCGAGTTCGTCGCCGCCTTCGACATCGACTCCGAGAAGGTTGGCAAGGATCTTTCGGAGGCGATCTGGTCGGGTCAGAACAACACGATCAAGTTTGCCGACGTGCCGGAGATCGGGGTCAAGGTCGAGCGGGGCATGACTCATGACGGGCTCGGCAAGTACCTGAAGCAGAGGATCACCAAGGCGCCGGGTGAAACCGCCGACGTGGTGCGCATCCTCAAGGAGAGCAAGGCCGACGTGCTGGTCTGCTACCTGCCGGTCGGTTCCGAGGAGGCGACCAAGTGGTACGTCGAACAGGCCCTCAAAGCCGGCGTTGGCTTCGTCAACTGCCTGCCGGTTTTCATCGCCCGCGAGGACTACTGGGACAAGCGCTTTGAGGAGGCTGGGCTGCCGATCATCGGCGACGACATCAAGTCGCAGGTCGGCGCGACGATCGTCCACCGCCAGCTGGCTCGCCTTTTCCACGACCGCGGCGTGCGCATGATGCGCACCTCGCAGCTCAACGTCGGCGGCAACATGGACTTCTTCAACATGCTCGAGCGGGAGCGGCTCGACTCGAAGAAGATCTCGAAGACCAACGCCGTGACGTCGATCATGGGCCACGAGCTGCCTGACGAGGACGTGCACGTCGGCCCCTCGGACTACGTCGCCTGGCTGACCGACCGCAAGTGGGCTCACATCCGCCTTGAGGGAAAGGCCTTCGGCGACGTGCCGCTGAACGTCGAGCTGAAGCTCGAGGTCTGGGACTCCCCGAACTCAGCGGGCGTCGTGATCGACGCGGTGCGGATCGTCAAGCTGGCGCTCAACAATGGCATCGCGGGCCAGCTCGACGGGCCGTCGAGCTACCTGATGAAGTCGCCCCACAGTCAGCGTCCCGACGACGAGGCGCGTGAGCAGACCGAGGAGTTCATCGCAGCCAACGCGCTGAGCGCGAGCCCCGTGCCGGGCGCGGCAAAGCCCTCCGCTCCGGAGGCCAAGGCCGCGGCCAAGGGTGCGGCGGACTAGCGAGACGGGTTCGCAGCGAGGAGCCCGCCAGCGCGGGCTCCTATGCTGACGTCGTGTCGTCCGAGCACCTCTCGATAGCCCAGGTGACGCCCTTCGCGAAGGGCGTCGGCAGCGGGCTCAACGAATACGTCAACCGCGTCTCCGACGAGCTGGAGCGGCGCGGCCACCGGGTCGTGGTTGCGGGCGCGGGCGAACAGGTCAAGCGGCTGCTTGCATCGACGCCGTTTGACGTCGTCCACGTGCACGACCCCTTCGCGCCCAGCGTCTCCTCTGCGGCGCTTCGCCACTCCTCGGCCCTCAACGTGGCCACCTTCCACGCTCCGCAGGAAAGGGTCCTCTCCACCCAGGTTGCCCGGCCGCTGGTCGAGATCTTCTTTGGCCGGATCGACGCCCGTACGGTCGCCGCCCCGGCGACGGCGGACCTGCTGGAACGCTACTTCCCCGGCCCCTACGAACTTGTCGAACCGGCCGGGACCGGGCGCGACTGGGCAGAGGTGGCGGCCGAGCTCGAGGCGATCTACCGCCGCCTTGTGGCGCGGCGCCACGACGCCGACGGCAATCCCGAGGTGCGCAGTCGCATCGTCGAGCGGCCCCTGATCGAGGTCGACCTCCACATGCACACCGACCATTCGCCCGACTGCGCGACCCCGGTCGAGGTGCTGTTGGAGACGGCGCGCGACCGGGACCTCGGCGCGATCGCGATCACCGACCACAATGAGATCTCCGGCGCGCTGGAGGCGCGGCGGATCGCGGAGCGAATGGACGACATCAAGGTGATCGTCGGCGAGGAGGTGAAGACCGCCGAACAGGGTGAGGTGATCGGTCTCTTCCTCGAGGAGAAGATCCCACGGGGGATGACGATGGCCGAGACGATCGCCGCGATCCGCGGGCAGGGAGGGCTTGTCTACGTGCCGCACCCCTTCGATCGCTTCCACTCGGTCCCCGACTACGAGCACCTGCTCGACATCGTCGAGGAGATCGACGTGCTCGAGGTCTTCAACCCACGGGTGGCGCTGACGGCCTTCAACGAGGAGGCGGAGCGGTTTGCGCGCAAGTACCGCATCGTGCCCGGCGCCGGCTCCGACAGCCACGTCGCGCAGGGATTGGGCAGCGTGCGGGTGCGGATCCACGATTTCGAGGGTCCGCAGGAGTTCCTCGAGGCGATGCGCGACGCCGACATCACGCGCAAGCACAAGAACCTCGTCTACGTGCAGGCGCTGAAGCTGCTGCAGACGACCGGGCGGCCGAAGGCGCCGAAGAGAAGCGTTCCCGACGCCAAGCCGGTGCGGGGCGGACGGCCGCGAAGGGGACGATCGGCGAGCAAGAGCTGATGCAGCAGCGCCCGGCGAAAGGAGCCGCGCCCGCTCCGTCAAAGAGATCGGCGAGCGTGCCCGCAACCGACGATGAGATCAGAGAGAAGTACCTCGAGCGAGCGATCCGCGAGCTCAACCAGCTGACGCACGAGCTGCAGGAATGCCCGCACTGCCCGCGCGGCAAGCTGATGCCGGTGCTTGGCTCCGGTCATCCCCAGGCGGACGTCTTCATGATCAAGCACTCCCCGGGGGCGGCCGAGATCGAAGAGGGGGTTGCCTTCTACGGGCGCTCGGGTAACGCGCTGATGAAAAGCTTCAAGCGGCTGGGGATCGACCCGCTGGTCGTCTACGGCACCCTCTGCGTCAAGTGCCCGATCGCCGAGCCCGACCTGGCTGCCGAAGAGTGCCTGCGGCGCGTGGTCACCGAGATGGCGATCGTCCAGCCGAAAATCGTCGTGGTCATGGGGGAACCGGCGCTGCGCGTCCTGAACCGGCTCGATGTGCCGCTGTCGCGCACGATCGAGCCGCGCGAGGGAGAGGTGCAGGCGTTCACGCCGACAACGGATGCGCTCTTCACCGCCGACATCGACGACTCGCTCGACGAGGAAGGCGCCAAGCGCCGCTTCTGGCAAGCCTTCAAGACACTCGGCGCCTGGTACGAGGATCTCCCCCCGTACTAGCGGCATACGGGCTATCCGGTTCGCTCCAACGCGACCTCTGTGCACGGCTGAACCCCTTGCCCCCAAATACGTGGGTGGTCTAAGAGACCAGTCATTGAAGATCGGGGCCTCGGCTCCGCGTGTTGCCGCCCTGATCGAACGCGGCCGGCGAGGCGAGGCCGGCGCGCTCTGGAGCGAACCGGATAGGCATGAGCGGCATTGATGAGCGGCGCGCTACCGGCTCTGACGAGCGGCGCGCGGAATCGTCCCGGGGGGCGAGGTGTTCGAGCAGGCTCGGAAGACCCGAAACGAACCTCTCGTTGATTGACGAGAGAAACAAGCCTCCCCCCGTTTGCCCTCCTACTTGCAGGTGAGGAGGGCAAACAGGGGGAGGCTGCGTAGAGACCAGGCGGTCGGGAGCTGCGGGCGTCGTTCCGCGAGATGTGGTGCGAGCGAGGCGGGTAAGCGCTGCGGGCCAAATGCGGCGTGCGTCAGGAGGAGGGCAGGATCCGGAACTCGGAGGTCAGGGTGAGCCTGGCGTTGCGGTCCGGGATCGTCCCCCTCGACGTCCTCCCGGACCAGACGAACCGGTAGAGCCCGGGCGGCGCTTCGTCGGGGATCTTGAAGCGCCAGCAGGAGCCCGCTTCGCCTGGACCAGTCCGCAGGCCGATCAATGGGACGGGCCGGGGCGGGAAGCTGGGCGAGGGCGTCCAGCTGGGGCCGTCGTAGGAGTCGATCCGATACCCCAGGCCGTAGAGCAGCGATTCGGTTCCGAAGTTCTCGAGCCTGGGCGAGACGGTCTCCCCGTGCCGAAACGAGGTCTTGGCAAGGGCGAGGCGGGCGTCCCGGCGCGGACGCAGGACACGCAGGTACCTGCCAAAGCGGCCAAGTCGCCTTCCGTCCCTGCCGCGAAGCTCGATTTCGAGCCGGTACAGGGATGGCTTGCGGGAGACCCGAAAGGTGAAGCGGCGGTTGTCGTGCGGGCCCAGGCGTCGAACGCGTTCGACGCGCCTTTCGATCAGGCGGCGCTTCCGTTCCCGGCGCGCGACGCGAACGAGTCTTGCCACGACCGTCCAGTCAAGCCGCGGGCTGGGCATTTCCGAGCGCGACCCGAAGGACAGCGAAAAGCCGGCGATGGTCTCGTCGCTGACGAGCGGGCCAACCGCCCTTTCGCCCACGAAAAGGCCGCTGGGCCCGAAGGGGAGGTCGTTGGTGAGGGGCACGCTGTGCAGGCGCGGCATTTCTTCGAGTGGCTTCAGATAGTTGCGGACGACGCCAGTCGCGCAGAAGGATGCGGCAGCGCTCGAGGCGGCAACCAGGCTGGTAACCGCGAGCATCGCGAGTGCAGACAGGGCCTTCGACCATGGCGGGTGACGCGGTTCTCGAGCCCGGTTCCCCACGGTCCAACAATGGCATACGGCTGCTTCGTCAGGGCGCGGCGGCCCCGGCCAGAGCCGTCATCGCCTCGACCCTGGCGCTTGCCAGGCCTCGCACGACGACGGTGTCCAGGGGGGTGTAGGTGGCGAGCAGCCGCTGGGCGGTCTCGCGGTCGGCGGCTGCGACGCCCACCGTGCCCTCGGGCTCGCCGAGTCGGGCGAAGTGGTTGCGGTAGCCGTCGTGCAGGTCGCGGTAGAAGGATTCCTCCTTGGCAAGGCGCTCGGCGGCATCGTCCCCCACCGCGGTGCGCACGTAGCCGAAGACCGGTGGCGCCTGACGCCCGGCGCCCTGCGCGCCGGCCTCGACGTGGCCGCGGGCCCCGGTCGCGAACTCGGGCGTCATCCAGTTGAAGAAGACACCGTCGAACTCGGCGCCGGCCAGCTCGCACATCTTCGGGCCCATTGCGGCAAGCACGAGGCGAACCCCGGGCAGCGACTCGCGGAGCTTGAGCAGCGACTCGCGCATCCCGGTCAGCGGCTTCTCCGAAAAGCCGGCGCCGACCCCAAGCCACAGTCGGGAGCGGTCGAGCTCGAGCCGCTCGATGTCCGCGGCAATCTCCTCGGCTGGGGTGCGGTCGAGCGCAATCACCGCGACCCCCAGGTCGATCTCGGGCGCCGCGGCCGCGAACTCGGCCAGCGTCTCCAGCCCCTTGGCGCCGGGGTGGTCGTTGGACCACATCGACGCGTAGCCGAGCTCGGCACAGCGGGCCGCGAGCGGCCTCGCCACCTCGGGGTCGAGCCCGGCGGCAACCCCGAAGCCGCGAGTCATGCGGTCCTCTCCAGGAGCGCCACGCACTCGATGTGCGGGGTCTGGGGGAACATGTCGACGGGCCTCACGCGCCGCAGCCTATAGCCGGCCTCGACCAGCTGCGCGGCGTTCGGAGCGAGCGTCGTCGGGTTGCAGGAGACGTAGACGATCCGCTTCGCCTCGCACTCGAGCACCCGGCGCACGATCTTCTGCGAGAGGCCGGCGCGGGGCGGGTCGAGCACGACGACGTCCGGCTTGCCGGCCTCCTCCAGCAGCGGTCGCAGACCCGTGCGCGCGCTCGCGGTCCTGAAATGGGCGTTGCCGATCCCGTTGCGCTCTGCGTTTCGCTCCGCGTCCGCGACCGCCTTGGGCACGAGCTCCAATCCCCAGACCTCGCCCGCCCGCGCCGCCAGGGTCAGCCCGATGGTGCCGATCCCGCAGTAGAGGTCGAAGACGCGCTCGCTGCCGTCCAGCCCCGCGTACTCGCCGGCAACCGCGTAGAGCCGCTCGGCCATCTCGGTGTTCGTCTGGAAGAACGCATCGTGTGACATCTCGAAACGCAGATCGCAGAGCTCCTCCGCAAGGCGCTCGCGGCCCAGCACGCCGGTCGGTCCGGCGGTGCCGCCGGAGTCCCCCTCGATCACGGTGTGCAGGTCGACCGGGGGCTTCGGGAAGCGGGCCGCCGCGGTGACCAGGCGGGTCTGGAGCAGCCCCGTGCGTCGCCCCTCCCGGACGGCGAGGTTGCGGAGCGCGCCGCTGCGGGCGCGGCGGTCGTAGGCGGGGACCGATTCCCGCCGGGCCCACGCGAGCACCTCGTTGCGGGCGGCGTTGCCGCGCTCGGAGGCCAGCAGGCAATCCTCGACCGGGACGATCCGGTCCCAGCGGCCGCGCTCGTGAAAGCCGAGGATCGTCTCGCCGTCTCTGTCTCCAAACGAGTATTCGAGCTTGTTGCGGTACCGCCACTGTTCGACGGCGGGCACGATCTCCTCGAGCTCGAAGCCATCGAGGCCACCGATCCGTCGCAGCGCCTCGTCGACCTGCTCGCGCTTGTGGACCAGCTGGCGCTCGTAGGGGAGGCCCTGCCAGGGGGCGCCGGGACAGGGCTCACCGCCGTGGGCGCAGCGGTCGGGAGCTCGGTCGGCCGCGGGGCGCAGCAGCTCGACCGCGCTCGCCTCTGCGAAGCGGCGCTTGGACTTCGTAACCTCGGCGCGGACCCGGTCGCCGGGCAGCGCGCCCGCGACGAAGACGACGTATCCATCCGTCCGGGCGACGCCCCGCCCGCCGAAGGCGAGCGAGTCGATCTCGACCTCCAGCAGCTCGCCGCGGCGCGGCCGAGCCGCTGGCTTCTCGTCGGTTGTCTGCGTCACCTACTTCAGTTTCTTGCGGGCCCGCCGCGCGGCCTGTGTGGCCTGTTTGCGCACCGGCGCGGCTCGCCCACCCACCCCTTTGCGGGCCTGCTTCACCAGCCGTTCGAGCTCCTTCAGCAGCGTGTCGGACTGCCGCCGGCCGCGCTTGACGATGTCGGAGAACATCTTTTCGGCGTCGCTGCGGGTCATCCGGCCCCGTTTCACGGCGTCGTCGACAACCTCCTGCACGCGGTCGAGGTTCAGCGTGACGCTGTGTTCAAGGCTCTCGCGGAACTGCTCGACGCTCTTGTCGAGGCCGGTGGTGCGGCTGCTTTTCGGTGCGGGTTTCTTGGCCGCTTTGGCCTTTTTCGCAGTCGATTTCCGGGGGGCGGCTTTTTTCGCCCGTGCACCGGTTTTGGTTTTTTTCTTGGCTTTGCCAGTCGTTTCTTTTTTTGCGGCCATGTTCGTTTGCCTCCTGTGTCGGTGCGCGTGCCTACGGACTATCTCACTCCGGGCTAACAGTCTCTCCGCGGGTCGCGAGCCTTGCTTCGACGGGAGCGTGGTCGGAGAGGCGCAGGGCGAGACCGTCCTGGCAAATCTCGCGACGCTCGGGTGGCCACCGCTGCGGTGCCTCGACGATCTCCAGGCCCCGGGACAGCAGATGGTCGATCGCATCGAGTGCGGTGGGCGGCCCCAGACCAAAGCGCGCCGCCAGCGCCTCGAACGCAGCCGGGCTCTCGGCGGGCCGCAGGTTGAGGTCGCCGCCGAACAGCAGCGGTTGGTCGCCTGCCCACTCGACCGCAACCGCGGCTGCCTGCAGCACGTCCTCGGTCGCCATCTCGGGATGGTCGTTTGTGGCGTGGAGGTTGGCGATGCAGAGGCCCGAGTCGGTCCGGGTCAGGGCCATCGCCCGTCGCTCGGGTCTGCCCGTGTGGATGGCCAGCTCCCGCCGCTCGACGATCGCCTCTGGCCTCCGGCGCGCCTTTCGTACCTGAGAGGTATGAAGGGCGCTCCGGAAGGAATTGCGGACGAGCGTCAGGTTGGAGCCGCCCTCGGCCGAGGCGACCAGGTCCGGGTTGAGACGGCCGGCGGCAGCGCGAACCGCCCCGAGCGAGTTGCGAGAGGTGAGCACGCGGTGGGCCTCGGCGCCGCACTCCTGCGCCAGCCGGACCGCGAAGCGCGGCGGGCACTCCTGAAGGAGGGCGATGTCCCAGGCCGCGCCCGCCAGCAGGGCGCCGAACTCCGGCAGCAGGTCGCGGTTGACCTGGACGTGCGTCGCATTTCGCTCCGTGACTCGGAGCAGTCGCGACCGCCACGTGAAGAGCTCCGGATCGGGTGGGAAATCACGCCCATGGAAGAGGTTCCAGCTGATCGCGCAGATCTCCACCCGCTTAGTATCTCCGTCTTGAACAAGAGCGATTTCCTCACGGGCGAAGAGCTGGCGGCATTTGAGCTGGGCAAGCTGCTCGACCGGGCTCTGGACCTGAAAGCGGGACGCCGGGAAGGTGCTGGAGCGGGCGAGTTGGAGGGCCGCAGCGTCGCCCTCGTCTTCGAAAAGCCCTCGACGCGAACGCGGATCTCCTTCGAGGTTGGCGTTGCCGAGCTCGGCGGTACGCCGATCGTCCTGCGCGGCGATGAACTGCAGCTCGCCCGCGGCGAGTCGATTGCAGACACGGCGCGCGTCCTCTCGCGCTACGTCGACGCGATCGTGATTCGCTCCGGCTCGCACGAGGCGGTCAGCGAGCTCGCGGCGGAGGCCGACGTGCCCGTCGTCAACGCACTCACCCCGCTTCACCATCCCTGCCAGGCGCTTGCCGACCTACTCACCCTGCGCGAGCGGTTCGGAGAGCTCGCCGGCCTCCGTCTCGCATACGTCGGCGACGGCAACAACGTCGCCCGCTCGCTGGCGATCGCGGGCGAGCGCGCCGGCGTGGACGTCGTGATTGCCGCCCCCGCCGGCTACCAGCTGCAGGAGGCGCATGGCGCCACCTTGACCGACGACCCGCGCGCCGCCGCCTCTGGCGCCGATGCGATCTACACCGATGTCTGGGTGAGCATGGGCGATGAGGAGGAGGCGGCGAGCCGCCGCGCCGCTCTGGCGCCGTTCCAGATCGACGCGGACCTGCTCGCCGCGGCCAAGGACAGCGCCGTCGTCCTCCACTGCCTGCCCGCCCATCCGGGCGAGGAGATCACCGCGGAGCTGCTCTACGGGTCGCGATCGGCCGTCTGGGACCAGGCGGAGAACCGGCTGCATACCCAGAAGGCGCTGCTGGCTACGCTGCTTGGCGACTAGCGACTGGATCGATCGAGCCGCGCGAACGTGTACCCGGAAATCAACCTCGGACCGCTGACCATCCAGACCTTTGGTCTGATGTTCGCGCTCGCCTTCCTGGGCGCCGGTGCGCTGATCGCGAAGCGATTGAAGGAGATCGGCAGGCCCGTCGATTGGGCCTATGAGATCGGGTTCGCCGCCCTGATCGGCGGCGTCGTCGGCTCGCGCGTCTATTTCATCGTTCAGAACTACGACAGCATCAAGGACAACCTGCTCGCCAACATCTTCTCGGGCTCCGGGCTCGTTTGGTACGGCGGCGTGATCGGCGGCGCGCTGGGGGTCGTGCTCTGGGCCTGGTATCGCGACTTCCTTCGCCTCGCGCTGCTCGATCTGGTCGCGCCCGCTCTGGCCCTCGGCTACGCGATCGGCCGGGTCGGCTGTCAGCTCTCCGGCGATGGCGACTATGGCAAGCCCTGGAACGGTCTCTGGGCGATGTCCTACCCGAACGGCACGGTGCCGACCGACCGCACCGTTCACCCGACGCCGGTCTACGAGACGCTGGCGATGGGCTTCGGGGCCTGGGTCCTGTGGCAGCTCCGCGACCGCTTCAGGGCCGGCGTTCTCTTTGCCATCTATCTCGTCTACGCCGGGGCAGAGCGCTTCCTCGTGGAGTTCATCCGCCGCAACAGCGAGGTTGCGCTGGGGCTGACCGCCGCCCAGTTCGAGAGCCTCGGCATGCTGGCCATCGGAGCTGTGTGGCTGGGCGTCGTGAGGCGCCAACGCGGTAGCCTGTCGGGCCCGCCCGCCTTGAGGGTGGCTGACTCCCGGCCGATTGCCTGAGAGTTACCAGCCGAGGACGCCTTACTCGATGCCAGAGTCCATCCACCGATCCGATCCGGCCCCCACCGGGGTTGTAGCCGTGGAAGCCACAGTGGAGGAGGGTTGCCCGTGACGATCGCGCGCACCGTGCTGGATCGGGCCACGGAGGAGATCGCGGCGGCCGGTTGTGAGACGCCCGGCGAGGATGCGAAGGCGCTGGTTGCGAAGGCACTCGAGATATCCGCCGAGCAGTTGATGGCCGACGGAACCACCGAGGCCTCGCCGCAGGCCATCGAGGAAATCGAAGCCTGGGTGCGGCGCCGGGCGGGGCACGAGCCGCTTGCCTACATACTCGGCCACGAGCCGTTTCGCGGAATCGACGTGGCGGTCGATTCGCGGGTGCTGATCCCGCGCCGCGAGACGGGACTGCTGGTCGATGCCGCAAACGAGCTTCCGGAGGGCGCCCGCGTGCATGAGGTCGGCACCGGCTCGGGCGCCGTCGCCCTTGCCCTGCTCAGCGAGCGCCCCGATCTGCGTGTCACCGCATCCGACATCTCCCCAGAGGCAGCCGAGGTGGCTCGCGAAAATGCCGCCCGACTCGACCTCGCGTTGGACGTTACGGTCGCGGCCGGGCTGCCCGACTCGCTCGAGGACGACGTCGACCTGGTCCTGGCAAACCTTCCCTACGTGACCGACGAGACGATCTTCGAACGCTCGCCGGAGATCCAGCGCGAGCCGCGTATCGCGGTCACGGGGGACTGCGGAGCGGATGGGCTGGGCGTGATCCGCGGCTTGATCGAGGAAACGCCCAGCGGCCTCAAGATGGCGCTCGAGCACGACACCCACCACGGTCCGGCGATGCGGGGGATCCTGCGCGACGCGACTACCATGCGCGACCATATGGACGGTGAGCGGGTAACAGTCGGCCTCGCGCCTTGAGCGCGGAGCGAGCCAGCGGGCCATGAGCGACGCGCCAAGCCGGTCCGCGCCCGCAGCGGGCTCCACCGAGGCGGAGCGCCTCGCGAAGCTGGAACGGCTGCGCGCCGAGGGCGTCGATCCCTTCCCGCGCTCCTTTCCGGATCGAACCAGGATCGCCGCGATCCACGCGGCGCACGACCCTGCGGAGCTCGGTCCCGGAGAGCATCCGAAGTGGACCTACCGTGTGGCCGGCCGGCTGACCGGCCAGCGCATCCACGGCAAGGCGACCTTCTTCGACGTCCGCGACCTGTCGGGCTCGATCCAGGCCTACGCGCGGCTCGATGCGGTTGGGCAGGAGGCCTACGAGCGGATCGAAGCGCTCGACATCGGCGACCTGGTTGGGGTGGAGGGCGATCTTCACGTGACCAAGCGCGGCGAGCTCGCCCTGAGCGTGCGCGAGTGCGCGCTGCTCGCCAAGGCGCTGCGCGACCCACCGGACCTCTTCCACGGCATCTCCGACGTCGAGACGCGCCACCGCCAGCGCGAACTCGACCTGATGGCGAACGAGCGCTCCCGCGAGATCTTCGTGATGCGCGCCAAGCTGCTGGCGGCGATTCGCGAGCACATGAACGAACGCGGCTACGTCGAGCTGGAAACGCCGATCCTGCAGCGCCTCACGGGCGGCGCCGCTGCGCGTCCCTTCAAAACCCACCACCACGCCCTCGACCGCCACCTCTACCTGCGCATCGCGACCGAGCTCTACCTGAAGCGCGCGATCGTCGGCGGCTTTGAGGACGTCTACGAGCTGGGCCGCTTCTTCCGCAACGAGGGGATGTCGCCCGAACACAATCCCGAGTTCACGATGCTCGAGTGGTTCGTGAGCTGCGCCGACTACAACGGCGTGATGGCGTTCGCCGAGGAGCTGGTGGCCGGTGTCCTCGAGCGGGTCCTGGGGACGACGAAGGTCGAGCGAAACGGCCAGACGATCGACTTCGCCACACCCTGGGCCCGGGTGACGCTGCGCGACGCGATCAGGGAGGAGACCGGAGTGGACATCGTCGAGGCGAGTCGCGACGAGCTGGCTGAGCTGCTCGGCGACGACGCCGACCCCGACGACGACTGGGCCGGGCTGGTCGACGCGCTGCAGGGAAAGCTGGTCGAGCCAAAGCTGGTCCAGCCGACCTTTATCGTCGATCTGCCCCTCGCCCTGTGGCCGCTGGTCAAGCCGCAGCGCGATCATCCAAAGCTGCTCGGCGAGGCCTTCGACGGCATCGTCGCCGGGATGGAGATCGTCGGGGGCGGCACCGACGTCAACGATCCCGACGAACAGCGCCAGCACTTCGTCGAACAGCGCCAGCGCCAGGAAGCCGGGGCGGAGGAGACGCCGCACGAGCACGACGAGGAATTCGTGCGGGCGCTCGAATACGGGATGCTCACCGCAAGCGGTTGCGGCCTGGGGATCGACCGCCTGATGATGATCCTCAGCGACGCGAAGAACCTGCGCGACGTGATTCTCTTCCCGTCGATGCGCGAGCGCCCGGCCGACGAGTAGGCACATAAAACGTCCCTAAAGATCCATCGCGGCGGGGCCGGGTGCCGTTATTTTCACTGTCGGGAGCGCAGGGTTGGGGACGGAGGTCTCGCAATGGCTCGCGTTCGCGTGAAGCGATGAAGTCCACAGCAACAGCCGGCACGGCAGTCGCCACCGCCATCTTGGCGGTCTCGCTGTCCGCCTGCGGGGGGTCGGGCTCGACGACCGACAGCGTGGCAACCGGTGCGCAGGAAGCCGATACGCGCTCTGGACAGGGCGGATCGAAGGCAGCATCCGGTCAGCCCAAGCGCCGCGCGGTGAGCGAGGGTGGGAAGAAGACCAGCCGCGCCGACGCGTCGTCTCCGAGCGCGAAGAAGGTCCAGGTGAAGGTCTCCCCGCTGCGCGTGTCAGGAGGCGGTTCGAAGCCGTTTCGCAGCAAGGGCGGCGACAACAGCATCCAGACCTACGGCAACGAGGGCGGCGAAACAGAACTCGCCGCAGCCGCCACGGCGCTGCACGACTACTACGTCGCCTTTGCCGGGGACGACTGGGAAAAGGCGTGCTCCTACATGACAAAGAGCTTGGCCGAGAGCCTCGAACGCTTTGGGGCCCAGGCATCGGGTTCGAAGAGCACGACCTGCGCCGAGAGCTTCGCGGCGCTGTACGGGGCGAGAAAGCGGTCGGGCGAGGTTCGCCACCAACTGACGGAAGTCGACGCCGCAAGCCTGCGCCGCGAAGGCGACCAGGCCTTCCTCATCTACCACGGCACCGACTACGACAGCGGCGGCTACTACGGCGTCGCCGACCTCTACTCGATGCCGATGAGGCTGGAAGGCGGCAGCTGGAAGGTCGGGCTCGCCATCGGCAGCACGATGGGCATCGCCAAGAGCCTCGTGAAGAAGAGGTGACGCTGGGCGAGCCGGCTGATGCGTATCCGCATCGCCCAGGCCGCCCCAACCGCTCCGTTCGTCATCTGTACCGCCCAGCGACACAAACAGCGAACGGAGTCTCGCCCCAGGCCGCCCCAACCGCTCCGTTCGTCATTTGTACCGCCCAGCGACACAAACAGCGAACGGAGTCCGTATCCGCCTCGATCCTGCCTTTGTCGGTCGCGCCCTTGCGTAACTGCTCCCGCCGGAGCCCTCATCCTCTGGGCCCTCGCGGGACGACGCCCGTAGCTCCTGACCGCCTGGTCCCTACACAATCTCTCCCTGTTTGCCCTCCATACCTGCAAGTAGGAGGGCAAACAGGGAGAGGCTGTTTCTCTCATCGATCATCGAGCCAGCCGGATACGCACCAGCGCGCTACTCGATCTGCACCAGGCGTTCGGGCTCGTGCTCGACCTGCAGCGTCGTGTGGTGAAGGTCGAACTCGCGCTCGAGCAGCTCGTCGAGGGCGAGCCGGGTGCGGTGGCAGTCGGTCTCCTGCCTGACGATGACGTGCGCGGCCAGGGCCGGGAACTCCGAGGTGACCTCCCAGACGTGCAGGTCGTGGACGTCGACGACGCCCGGCTGTTCGGCCATCCGCCTGCCGATTCGCTCTGGGTCCAGGCCCCTGGGCGAGGCCTCCAGGAAGATCCGCCCCGACTCCCGCAGCAGGCCGTAGGCGGAGCGCAGCATCAGGCCGGCGACCAGCAGCGAGGCGATCGCGTCCGCTCGGTCGAAGCCGGTGAGAATGATCACCGTCGCCGCCACGGCGGTGCCGACGAAGGCGTAGAGGTCGGTGAGGATGTGCTGGAAGCTGCCCTCGACGTTCAGGCTCTCGCGGTTGGCCCGGGCGAGCACCGCGGTGGCGGTCAGGTTGACGACGATGCCGGCCAGCGCCACGAAGAGGACGAGGGTGCCGTGGACGGCGGGAGGCGCGATCAGCCGGCGAACCGCCTCGTAGCCGATCAGCGCGGCCAGCACCAGCAGGGTGATTCCGTTCGCCTGCGCCGAGAGGATCTCGACCCGTTTCAGCCCGAAGGTCATCGATCCTTCGGCCGGGCGGCGGCTGAGGCGTAGGGCGACCAGCGAGAGGCCGATCGCGGCTGCGTCGGTGAGCATGTGAGCTGCGTCAGAGAGCAGCGCCAGGGAGTGGGCGAGGATTCCCGTCACCACCTCGCCTGCCATGAAGCCGAGGATCAGCGCGAGCGCGATCGAGAGCTTGCCGCGGTCTGCGTCGGCGCTGGCTCCGTGGGAGTGCCCTGCGTGGGAGTGGCCCATCGCCCCCAACCCTAGAACGCCGAGTGCAGCAGCCCGCCGTCGAGCGGGATCACCGTGCCGGTGAGGTAGGCGGCGCGCTCGGAGCACAGGAAGGCGACCAGATCGCCGTACTCCTCAGGCGTGCCGAGGCGCCCGGCCGGCACTTCGCTGCCTGCCGCCTGTTCGGCCGCCGCCATCGAGCCGGCGTTCGAGGCAAGCCTCTCCGTTGCGAAACGCCCTGTGGCAACGGTGTTCACGGTGATGCCGTCTGCCGCCACCTCGCGCGAGAGGGTCTTGAAGAAGCCCACCGCGGCCGTTCTGTGCGCGTTGGAGAGGTTGAGCCCGGGGATCGGCTCGCGCGTGGCGCTGGAGCCGACGTTGACGATCCGTCCCCAGTGGCGCTCCCGCATCCCCGGCACGACTGCTCCGGCCAGCACGCGTGGGGCAAGGACGAGCGAGCGGTAGGCGGACTCCCATTCGTCGAGATCGTGATCGAGAGCGCCGCCGAGCGGTGGGCCGCCCGTGTTGGCGACCAGGATCTCGACTGACCCAAGCGCCGCCTCGACCTCTCCGGGCAGCTGCGCGAGCCGCTCCAGGTCGTTCGTGTCGGCGACGAAGGGCGAGACCTCGCCGTCGATCGCTGCAGCGGCCGCCTCGATTTGCTCCCGAGAACGGCTGGCGGTCGCCACCCTGGCTCCCTCCCCCGCAAGAGCGGCCGCGATCCCGCGACCGATCCCGCGACTTGCGCCCATCACCAGGGCAACCCGTCCTTCGAGTCCCAGGTTCATCGCTGCCACCGAAAGATCGATGCGGACATGTCCCCCGATTCTTTCATCGGCTGCGGGCGTCTGACGATTGCGACCGAGGGGATGCCCTGACCCATCCCGCTCGTTAAAGTGCCACCCCAGTGCGCCCGTAGCTCAGTGGTCAACGGAACCTTTACGGGTTCCAAAGAGCGTCGGTCTTTCAAGCCGAAGGTCGCGAGTTCGATTCTCGCCGGGCGCATCTTTCTCCTCTGCCTGTGGCGGTTGCTTCCGGTGGTGGCTATCGAAGTCTGGCGCAGCCGGTTGCGACGATCCTCTTGGGGAGCCTGCGGTCGAGCGTGGGCTTGGGCATGGAGAGGACGCGAAACCGCGTGACCGGAATGTGCTCGAGGGGCGCGTACGCGCGATCCGGGAGCAGGCCGCGGTAGGCATCGCCAACGAAGCTCGCGGGGTGCACCGCGTAGAGGGTGATCCCGGGGCCGCCCCAGTCGGCGAGGTACATGCCGTATTCCTGCAGGGCTCTCGCGATCGTGCGTTCATACCCGGTGAGGTGAAGGGAGCGGAGGTCGAGGCGCGGGTCGAGCTGGAGCCGCGCCCCCTCGGGGATCGCACCGGCCCTGCCGCTGCGCCCGTCGCTCTCCGTCGCCGGGGGAACGGCGCCCCTGCCGCTCGGCCATGAGTAGCTGAAGATCAGGGCATGGTCGATATGGCCAGCGGCCAGCTCCTGGGGCCAGATCACCCCGGCAGGCAGGGCAAAGCCCGACCCGCGCGCGGAGAGGCCCTTCGGGAAAACGCCGGGCCCGTCGCTCTCCGTCGCATTGCCCCAGCTCGCCGACCATCCGCTGCGGCCCCGCCTGGCCTGCCAGAAGTCGTACTCGCACGACGTACGCGGGTCGATGATCGCCATCGAGCCATCCCCCGACGGGTCGGGCCGGGCGCGCTTTGGGATCGGGACGCCGAGTATCCAGTGCGCCGCAGCCCAGCTCGCCGTCAGCCGGACACGGCGGCGGGGCGTGGCGCGATTCGCGAAGAAGACCGTTGTGGTCCAGCGCCGCCGCAGGACGAAGAAGCCGCCGCGCCTGCGATCGCGCGCCAGCAGGTCGACCATCGACGCGGATGCGGGGTCGGCGCGGGCATCGGCGGCGATTGGCGAGTTGAGCGGGCCGTCGGCGGCGTAAAGCCCCCCGGCGGGCGAGTTCGGGTCGGGCCGGCCGGGATCTGCCGGAGCCGGCACGGGACCCAGGCGCCATGCGCTGAGAAGGACTGCGGTCGCGACCGCGAGGGCGAGAAGCCAGCGCGCGTTAGGCCACATCGAGCGGTGACTGTATCGGCGTCGGCGCGCCTCCCGAGGGAAAGCGCCACCCGGCTCTCAGCGCGGAGCGGGCTGTCCCGGGCGGGGCAGCGTCGCGCACCAGGCGGCGAGCAGGCCCACGGCGACCGCGGCGCCCAGCCAGTGCAGACCGAGGAGCATGAGGAGCACGCTCGGGATCCCCGCCAACGCCGCTCTGGCCAGCACCGGCGCGACCGCCAGCCCCACGACTCGGGCGGTGAACCAGGCACAGAGCATCCAGGCAAGCGGTCCGACCAGCCAGCCCAGCACCTCGAAGAAGCTGTGCGGCAGCAGCAGTCCGAGCAGCAGCGACAGCGCTGCCACCGTGACGACCTGCACGACCGCCACCCGCCAGAGGATCTCTGAGTCCACGCGGCGATTCTGTCACGGGGAGCTGCTGGCCACCCTCAGCTCGCCGCTGTGCCGTCGGCGGCCCTGTGCAGCGCCGCGATGTCGAGCTTGCCCATCGCAAGCATCGCCTTCATCGCGCGCTCGGCCCGGGCCGGATCCGGGTCGGCAAACAGCTCCCCTATTCCGGTCGGTGCGACCTGCCAGGACAGGCCGTAGCGGTCCTTGAGCCAGCCGCAGGGCCCTTCCTCTCCGCCCTCCGAGAGGCTGTCCCAGTAGTGGTCGATCTCCTCCTGGGTCTCGCATTCGATTGCCAAGGAGAGGGCCTCGTTGAAGCTGAACTGGGACCCGCCGTTGATGGCGACGAAGCGCTGGCCGTTCAGCTCGAACTCCACGGTCATCACCATGCCGGCCGGCCGCGGCCCGGCCTCGTTGTAGTGGGTGACGTTCAGGATCCGCGAGTCCCTGAAGACGGTGGTGTAGAACTCGGCCGCTGCCTCGGCCTCGGTGTCGAACCAGAGGTTCGGAACGATCTTCTGCTGCATGGGGTGCTGCCTCCTCTCGCTTGGCGGGCTCTCCGCTACCGATTCTGCCCCTTTTGACCCGCCGAGCAAGAGAAACTCATCGCAATCTGGCGGAGCCCGCCGAGGACTATCCTCCGCGGTGAATTTCAAATCCGGGCGGTTAGCTCAGCTGGGAGAGCGCCTGCCTTACAAGTGCGAGGCCGGCGGTTCGAGCCCGTCACCGCCCATCGAAAAAGCCCCGCAAATGCGGGGCTTTTTCGAGCCGTTGCTGAGATTTTGGAGGGTCCCTTTCAGCCGAATTTCCTCTTGTGTGCCACTGCTGCGCCTATATCGGAGGTCATTTCGGTCCGTCGGGAGCAGCGCTATGGGCCCAGGCACCCGATCGGGATGATTGGACTCCGTCCTCGCGCACATAGCCGTACCGGTCCCCACGATCACCGCCAGCACCGCCGGATCGCCTGACTTAGCGGTATCCACCCTCCCCTTGAACTTGGCCAGGTTTGTCGCGGCCTCCTCGATCCATTTCTCTCCCCCGAGTTTGATCTCAAAGGCTCCCCAGGAGTCCGCTGTCTGGACGATCCATCGACCTCAAGCGGACTGTCGTCCTGGTAGTGCGACACATGGCCGTCAAGGGGCTGCGCATAGATCTGAGATCCCTTACGACCGCGACTCGAAGAGCAGGCCCTGAAGTTGACGTCGCGGACCAATGCCTCGGGGCCACCCTGCAGTGCCGCTACAGCCAAAGAGGGTCGACGAAGTGTCTCTTGGCTGCACGACGGAGGCGATACCGCGAGCGCAGATGCGGCTGCCAGCGGGTTGGTCCTCGACGACGAAAAGCCGTGTTAGAGCGCTGAGATAGGCAGCGACGGCGTCGTCGGAGACAGAATCCTCCGGTCGACTGGCGTCAGCGGATAAGACTGTTGCAGCAGCAGAGGTGGCGACATTGCGAGCCAGGCTCTGAAGTAGTCGCGAGACTCGCTCAGGCCTGTGGCCATTCCCTAGACGCTGGGTGTCACGAGGAATCTCATTGAGGTAATCGCGGACGCGCCTTTGGGCGTCAGCGAGATCCAATTCCCGAAAGCCCGGCCAGCCCCCGCGACAGATCGTCGCCGCAAGATCCTCGAACTCAAGGCCGGGATCGCCTACCTCGGCGGATTGACCCTTGAGTAAGTCCGCCAGTGATATCGCGCCATTGCTGACACCCAACTCGGAAAGAGACATAGGGCGCATCCTCAAGCGGCTAATCCGACCAGCGCCGGTATGACGAGTCTCATCGTCCATCGGCTGAGAAGAGCCGGCAAGAATGAACTGACCAGTATCGCCGCGGTCATCGACAGCACGACGAACGTGATTCCAGATCGCCGGCTCGAGCTGCCACACGTCGATCAGCCTCGGAACATCTCCCTCGAGGATCAAAGCGGGGTTCACGCTCGCGGCGTCTCGGGCGTCTTGGTCAATATCTAGGAGCACCTCGCTGTTGGCAACCTGGCGGGCAGTTTCCGTCTTGCCGCAGGCCTTTGCCCCCTCAATGAGGACAGCGCCGGCCGCCTTAAGGAGTCTCTGTAGCTCTTGGTCCGCTATTCGCGATGCGAAGGCATCGAGCTCTCAGTATCGACTGTTCGGGAAATAACTGGGAGATCGCAAGGGAGTTAGCTGGAATATTGTAGGAAATTAAGCTGGGAGATTGCAGAGCTGAATGCTACCCTTCGTGCACGCTGCGGGTTAGGAATTCGCAAGACGCGCTCAGTCCATCCTCGCAATCTCTGGGGGGCGAAACTTTCCTTCTGAGCGCTTAAGACAGATCACATCCAAATAAGTGCCCCCGCGCTGGTGGAACAGCCGGGGGCGCGGCACAGGAGGTACTAGCTCCCATGCATGATCAGCGTAGTCCGCGTGGCTCTTCGCCGCGCAATTCATCTCTCTCACCCGACTCGCAGGACGCCGAGGCCCAACGCGCTCTGTTGGCATTCGTCCTTGCGGAGCACCCAACGCAGCTCACGACGTCCGAGGTCGTTCGCGAGCTGGTTCAAGACCCCGGCGACTTCGCCGAACGAGACGCCGTGGAGCGTGGCGTGCGCGACTTGGTCAGCGTTGGCCTGCTCCACAGGCACGGCGCCTTCGTTCTGCCGACTCGCGCCGCTCTGCATTTCGATCGGCTCGAGTCCGAGCCTGGCGGAGGGCGGCACTGATGGGCCGCCGAGCGAAGGGGACGGTGGTCCCACCGGCGGGCAGATCGTCGCAGCTGGGCGATCCGCTTTCCGGCATACGGCAAGCGGTATATCGTGGCGCTCGGCCGCCCGGAGGACGGCTGGAATCGTCGGCGCGCCGAGGCGGAGCTGGCGAACGTCATGGCCGACGTCCGGCGCGGCATCTGGCAGCCCTCGGCGCCGGAGCCCGAGCCCACGAAGGCACAGCTCGAGCCGGTGTTCGGCGAGTTCGCCGATGAGTGGTTCGACGGGGCCTGCCAGGACTGGAGGCCGCGAACGGAAGAACTGTACCGCTGGCGACTCGACAGCCATCTGATGCCGTTCTTCGCCAAGCACCGCCTCTCGGCGATCACCGTCCAGGAGGTCGACCGCTACCGGCGCCACAGGGTCCGCCAGCGCAACAAGCTCGAAAAGGAACGTCAGGAGCAGCTGGCGCTTCCACCGACAGAGCGCGAGCGCCTTCCACGGCCCCTCTCGAACGAAACGATCAATAAATCGATTCGCCTGCTGGGGACGATCCTGGAGCTCGCGCTCGAGTACGGCTACATCGATCGCAATCCGGCCAAAGGAAAGAAGCGCTTCCTGCGGGAGTCAAAGCCGCAGCGCACCTACCTGCAGCCGGTGCAGGTGACCGCCTTGCTTGAGGCGGCCGCTGAGATCGATGAACGAGACGACGGTCGCCGCCACCCGCTGTTCGCGGTTCTGGTGCTGGCTGGGCTCCGGATCGGTGAGGCCCTTGATCTGCGCTGGCGCGATGTCCACCTGACCGAGCGAAAGCTGCGGGTCCAGCAGGCAAAGACGGACGCCGGCGTCCGCGAGGTGGACCTGACCCCGGCGCTTCAGGAATTGCTGTCTCAATATCTGAAGCGCGCACGTCACACCAGGCCCAACGACCGGGTGTTTCCAACCCGGCGCGGGCGGCCGGACAACCCGTCGAACATCCGCAATCGCTTCCTTGCGACGGCCGTGAGGCGGGCCAACGCGAAGCTGAGGGAGGCCGGCCATCAGGAGATCGGGAAGATCACCCCGCACTCGCTGCGGCGGACCTTCATCTCATTGCTGCTGGCGGCGGGCGCCGACGTCCCTTACGTGATGGCGCAGGCTGGGCATACCGATCCGAGGATGACCCTGGGTATTTACGCGCAGGTGATCACGTCCAAGACCGATCACGGAGCGGCTCTTGACGGGCTTCTGTCCCCCGGAGATTGGCCGCAATCGGAGGGCGATTCGGAGGACGAATTCGGCTGAAAGGGACCCTCCAAAATCTCAGCAACGGCTCGAAAAAGCCCCGCATTTGCGGGGCTTTTTCGATGGGCGGTGACGGGCTCGAACCGCCGGCCTCGCACTTGTAAGGCGCGCGCTCTCCCAACTGAGCTAACCGCCCGAAGAGACAGAAAAAGCTAGCTGTCAAGCGAAATTCTAGCCCTAAGGCTGTTGAACTCCCTTCGATAAAGAGTTTTCGAGCTCACGCACGAATTGATTTTTTTAGGCGCAGAAAATGCTCTGTGCCAATTGGATCCTCCAGGTTCTTGAAGAGAATCTGGCTAGGAAATCTAGGGCTCTCCAGAGGACCTTGGAGAGCTTGACTACAACAGAAACTTCATTACCCCCAAAGATGCGGAAATCCGCGGGGATTCGGCTTGGGGGTTACCCCCGGTACTTCTGCATTCACGCGGGAGCAGGCGAGGATGCTTGCCTGGTCCAGGCCGCAGTTCTACGGCGGGCCTCTTGAGCTTCTCCATGCCGGGCAGCTTGGGGACACTGAGGGAAAGCGGCTGCTTCTTCAAGCCCTATAGGGGGCGCTGGCAGGTCGGGCGGGCGGCAATCGGGCGATCTGGCTTGAGCAGTCGACCCAAGTTGCGACGCAAATGTCAGAGGTCGCCTGGGGTTCTGTGGCGTGGAAGTGCTCGACCTACCGCGGGTGACCGGAGCTCACCTAGCTACCGATGCACGCGGGCCCGAAGCCCGAAGGCGAAGAGCCCGAGCAGAACAGGCCCCAGCAGGCGAGCGCCTATCTGGATCCACTCAGCGCCTGTGGACAAAGCGAGTCCGGAACTGGTGGGTAATAGCAGCGCGCTGCGAAGGACGAAGACCAGCGACTGCTCGAAGCCGACTTCTTCTAGCAGCGGCAGCTTGCCAAGCCTCGCGATCTCCGTGTGGATAAGTGAATGCCCATCGACAACGGCAGCGGTCCCAAGGGCGAGGGCGACGAAGAGAAGGAGCGAGCGACTCGGCCGCACCCCGTAGCCACCGATCAGCCGGTAAAGCTCGAGGAGAAGGAGGTTGCCAGCGTTCAGGAGCCACACCGCTGCTCCGCCGCCCTGCCCGAGGCGGCCACGGGCGTCGAGGCGCCGCATCTCCATCTCGCCGTAGTAAAAGTCGGCCGAGCCGGGACGGTCTCGGGCATCCTCACGGGCCTTGCGAAGGCCTCGGTAGATGCGCGCCAGCTCGCGCTTCCCCACTAGAGGCCATTCCCCGACCGCGGGGTCCTCGCAGGCGGGCCCCAGCCAGTTTCCACCACAGTGCCCCTCGCTGCGCATGCGATGCTCCTCGGCAATCGCCTCGCGGTGAGTGCGTGGGCCCCGCGGCGAAGGCTCGAAGCTGGCTCCACTCTCTATCTTCATCCCATCGATCCCCTCCGCCCCCTCGAAGCGCAGGGCCCTAACGTCAAGGCCGGAGACGACGAGCGTCCCGAGGTCCGCACCCCGAACCGAGACCAGTCTGGCGGGGTGGTCGTGGTCCGGCACCATCGGGGCCGTGATCAATAGCCGCGAGTCTGGATCGACGCGATCAAGGACGGCATCGCCGCGCGCAAGCGCGATCCGCGTCGGGGCCAGAAAACGGGAATCGGAGAGGTCGACCCGCGGGGCGCTCATTTCGAGTAGGCATGCGGAGTGGGTCATAAGGCTTGCCATCCGCAACTCTCTGCTGGACTCGATCGGGCCGACCCGGGTGGCGGAGGTGAAGCCGACGCCTTGGAAGTACCCACCGCCGCCGATCGCGATATCTCCGAGGTCGACGTAGCCGTAAAAGTGGGCGTGCTCAAAGATCGCATCACCCTCGACTCTCAACCCGTGCAGGGACATCTCACCGAGGAAGCGCGCCGCCCGCATCACCAGCGAGCCCGCTACCCGCCAGCGGGTCAGACGCGCCCTAGTCCCGAAGGAGGCTCCGACGAAGGTTGGGCTGCCGGCGAAGCGGACCGAAACCATTTGCAACTTCTCACCGAAGTCCACCCCGGCGAAGTCGACACTGGTCGGGAACTGAGCTTCGGCGAAGTTGGCGCGCGGGCCAAAGCGTGCAGCATGGAACTTAGCCGAAGCAGTGAAGACGACGCGGGCAAAGCCGGCATCGGCGCCGAAGCGGGCGTCGAAGAACTGAGAGGCCTTGAAGCGCGCATAAGCGAAGCGGCAGCGATCGCCGAAACGGGCGCCGTGAAATTCGGCCTTCGTCTTGAGATGGGCTCGCTCGAAGAGAGCGTCATTGCCGAAGCGCACGCCTTTGAAGTTGGCGTAGTCGAAGACGGAGTCGCAGAAGCTCGCGCCGTCGCCGAACTCGCTGCCATCAAACCAACAGCTCCGAAAGTCGGCCTGACTAAAGTCACAGCCCGGGCCGAAGGTGCAGTCCTGCAGGTGCCAGCCGAAAAAGCGACTGCGCCCGGTGGAGTCGTTTCGCATCAGCTTCCGGATCTCGGCCAGGCGGTCGGCGTCGATCAGAAGCCCCTTGGCATCAATACGGTGACTTCGGGAGAGCGCCTCGCGCAGGAAGACGAACTCGCGCTGATCCAGGGCCGATTGGTCGAGCCTATAGGTGGGCCTGTTCTTCATCTCTGATCAGCGCGAGCGGCGCGCGGTCTCCGCGTCGATCGCCACCAGCATCCGGGCGGCGATCCCGTCGCGGTCACTCCACACTGTGCGCTCAGAGTCGCTAACGCCTTCGCTCCACGGCAGATCCAGTCCGAGCTTTTTCGCCCGCCGCTTCAGCGGCGTCGTCAGCGGCCCAGGCAGGTTGCGCGGAGAGTCCAGCGAGAGGTCTGCGGCGAGGGCGAGGGAGTCGACGCTACCGTCGTGACTCAGGCGACCAAAAAGGGTGCGGGACTTGGTCAGAGTCGGCGTCCGCAGCCCCGCGACAAACGCCTCGCAGGCGTCATCGTCGTAGTCGCCGAACGTTGCTGACAAGGGAGAGGTGACGCCCGCCTGGCGTCGTTCGAGCTCGTCGGCGACGAAGGGGGCAAGCCAACGCCCGAGCACAGGACCAAGGTCGTCAAGTTTTGGATCCACTTTTTCTATCCTTCAATGTGTTTGGTGCAAAACACATGTATATCACACAAATTAACTGATGAGCGTTGCCGACAGAGCAGCGATTTCGGCGCCCGCCAAGAAGATGCGCCGTCACGCAATGAAAACTGTTGGAATGGTGCCCTGTACGCGGGGCTCCACATAGTCAGCAAATGGCCAAGATCTCGACCAAAATCCGCCAAGAGTTTTCTGAGTTCGGCGAAGACTTCGACACCATCGAGGACGAGCTGGATAGCTGGAGAGCGCGCCTGGATTCGGCTCGAAGTTCAGTCAGCCACGGCGAAATCCGAGCAAATGAAGAGCTTCAGAACAACGTGGAGTTCCTCATCTCAATCATGGCGGCAGGGCTGACGATACGGGTACGACGCTCTGCCGAAGCAGTCGTGGCCCTCATAAATAAGGACAATCCTCACGCTGCCCCGGCCGTGGCTCGAGCGCTTTTTGAGACCTGCTGGGTTCCGATCTACCTCCAGCGGGAGCTACTCCCCCGCCTTGAAAAGGGAAAGGTAGGGCAGGTCCATGAGCTGGTATTCCGCTCCACCCTAGGCTCGATTGGGATCTTCGGTGAGGGGCACATCCGACCGGTAAAAGTGAAAGCGCTAATTCACTCGGCACGGTCAGAGCTCAAAGAGATGGCCGATGCGCTCCCCCCGGAGGAGCACTTCGACGCGGCTGAAGTCATCAATATCGACTACGGCCCGTTGACTGAGTTCGTGCATCCCAACTGGGGAGCGCTAAGTTCGCGGGGGTCGCGTCCCTGAGCCGCTGTAACTTCGCCCGGCGCAGGTTCCCGGTGGCGGTCATTCTATGCGGCGATCACCTCCTCTCCGGTCGCCCGCCCGGGCCGCTTGCGCTCGGAGGAGGTCCGATGGGCTGCTGGCGGTCGAGCTCGGTGAAGGTGATGCCGTTGGAGTGGCTGATGACGAGGTCGAGCACCGCCCAGCAGAGCGACAGGCAGCTCGTCTCGCCGGGGAAGCGCCCGATCACCTTCGTCCGTCGGCGCACCTCGCCGAGCGAGCGCTCGAGCAGGTTCGTGCTGCGCCAGCGGCGGCGGTGGCGCAGCGGGTAGCGCAGGTGGACGAGCAGCGCGTCGAGGTCGTCGGCGAGGCAGGCGGCAGCGGCGGCATAGCCGGCGCGGTCGAGCTCGCCGATCAGCGCGCCGCATTCGCCGCTCGCCGTCGCCGACGCGACTCGGCCTCGTCGAGCGCTCGCCAGCAGGCGAGCCGGACGCGCTCGCGCTCCGACTCGGGCAGCTTGGCGAGCACGTTGCGAAGGCGATGAACGGTGCAGCGCTGGCGGTCGGCCTGGGGCCAGAGCTGCTCGACGGCGCCTATCAGCCCGGGCGCGCCGTCGCAGACGACGAGCAGCGGCGCCGGGAAGCCCGCGCGCGGTCAGGTCGCGCCCGAGCGCGAGCCAGTCCTCCTCGGACTCGCGCATCCCGAGGCAGACCGACAGCAGCACGCGCCCGCCATCTTCGGCGATCCCCCAGGCGCACAGCACGCCCTCCTTCGCGCCCTGGGGGCGGACCGGCAGGTAGATCGCGTCGAGGAACAGCGCCACGAGCCGGATGCCCGAGAGGTCGCGCGCCTTGAAGGCTCGGAAGCGGTCGCGCAGCTCCTTGCAGATCCTCGACGCCGTCGACTTGGCGACCTGGCCGAGCCCCGCCTCCTCGCACAGCGACTCGACGTCGCGCATCGAGAGCCCGCGCACGAAGGCGCCGACGACCATCGCCTTCAGCGGCTCGGTGCGTAGCAGCCGCTTGCCGCGCGGAAACAGCTTCGAGGTGAACGGCTCGGCCGCCTCGCGCAGCTGCGGCACCTCCACCTCGATCTCACCCTCCGCGGCCTGCACCCGGCGCCCGCGCCACCCGTTGCGCTTGCCGGGCGGCGCGTCGGGCTTGCGTTCGTAGCGGGCGCGGCCGATGAAGGCGTCGACCTCGTCCTCGACCGCGCGCTGGATGATCAGCCTCGCGCCGAGCCGGGCGAGCTCCGACAGCGGTCCCTCGGCGTCGCCGGCGGCGATCCCCGAGGCCAGCAGCTCGTCGATCTTGCTGCTCTATCTCCGCCGACGGCGGTACGGTGCGTCTCACGGCGCAGGTCTCCCTTCGTTGTCGTTGCGGACTTCGGGGAACCTACGCCGTCGCTCCCACGGAGCCGGCGCATTTACAGCAGCTGGGAGAGCGACCCCTCGCCACGACAGTAGGTTTTCCGCCAAAGTTCGACTCTGCGGTTGGCTTCGATGGCCCTTTGATGCACGCAGTCGCATCGTCCTCGGCATACATACTCGCGGCGGGCGGCAGGGCATTCGACACCGTGCTGGACACGTTGGGGCGGTATCCCATGGATCTTCCCAAGGGTGATCCCCTTGGCAGGGGCTTGACAGACTCGGATTCCGTGGGAGGAGATACCTCCCAGCCCTAGCCCGACGGTGGGTCCGGGCTGTTACGGCCAGCCGCTATGCGCCTCCAGTCCGTATTTGTGCATGGCTACAAGCGTTTCGCAAACGCGAACGTCGCTTACATACGGGCGCCACTGGTCGCGTTCGTCGGTCCGAATGAGGCGGGGAAGACTTCGCTGCTCGAAGCAGTCGCGCACCTCTCGAACGAAATCCCGGCCGATGACGATCCCGAGAATCCAAGCGGAGAAGGACGCTTTTCGCGCCGGGAGTACAGCGGTCGGAAGGACCCTGGGACCCGGGACGGGGACGACAATCCGATCATTGTTTCTGCCCGGTTTTCCCTCGAGGCGGATGATCGGCAACGCCTCGGAGATCTGATCGAGGACGATGTCGACTACGTATTCGAGCTCAGGAAGCGAGCAAACGGCGAAATCAAGCACATCGTCGAACCTCGGCCGCAGCGCAGACTCGAGTCCCGAAAGCGAGCCATAGCCAAGCTTCGGCAGATCGTCGAGAAGGGGTGGCTGTCGACCGATCCCGAGGAGTTTCGCGGCGAGGATGAGGAGGCCCCCGAGGATCCGACGGACGCACCGACGTTTCAAGGGACCGGAGAGCAACTGCTCGTTGAATTAGAGGGGGCCGCAGAGAATCTCTCTAAACAAACGATCTCAAATCTTCGAGATTTCGCTCGACGGTTGGAGAGCCGCGTTGAGAATGAGAGCCGGGCGACTGTTAAGAAGCTGCCGGCATTCTTGATTGACTTCAGTGACGAAGAAGACACGCGACCTCCGAACGACATAGTTGGCAGCGATCTACGACGCCATCGCCCCATCTTTCTTCTTTTCGGCGACGCCGAGCGCAATCTCGCCTCGTCGTATACATGGAAGAAAACGCAGATTCGCTTCCAGCGCTTCGCAACCTTCTAGGTCTCGCAGATCTCACCTACGGCGAACTGCGGGAGTTGGCACTTGACCCCGACAGAAAAGACGAGCTCGCGACCGTCGAACTAAACGCCAATGCGAAACTTGCAGACGTTTTCGAGGCATGGCACCAATCCAAACTGGCCGTGTCGCTACGCGCTGATCCCGATGGTTTGACGTTTCACATGCGCGACCGGGTGTCGAATGAGCACACGAGACTGGAGGAGCGAAGCTCTGGATTGCGGTCGTTTGTCGCGTTGATCGCCTTCTGCACGACCCACGCGCGAGGGCAGACAGCGATTCTCCTCGTGGACGAGGCCGAGAATCATCTTCACTACGAGGCCCAAGCAGACCTTCTAAGAGTTTTTGAACGCCAGACCGCCGCTCAGAGCGTCATCTATACGACCCATTCAATCGGCTGCCTGCCCGAGGATCTCGGAAGCGCGATCCGAGTGGTCGCGCCCGACGGGGCGACGAGTTCAATTCTCAACTCGTTTTGGTCTGGCAATGCAGTCGGCCTGACCCCCATGATGTTGGCCATGGGGGCTAACGCCCTTGCCTTCACTCCGGCGCGCTACGCCGTCATTGGAGAGGGTCGAAGCGACGCGATCCTGCTGCCCACCCTTCTGCGCGAGGCAAGAGAGAGTGATCCGTACGATCGACTCGGCTTCCAGGTAGTGCCTGGGGTCGCAGAGGTCCACTCTGACGACGCGGCCGACCTCGAACATGAGGCTGGCAACGTCGCCTATCTCATTGACAGCGATGACGGAGGACTCAGCCATGCTGGTGCTCTTTCGGAGAGAGCCATGCAGGAGGGACGGGTAGTCGATCTCGGCGACGAGAAGGAGCCAGGACTCTGCCTCGAGGACCTCGTTCGCGGTGAGCTATTGGTCGAGGCTTTCAATCGGGTATTGAGTAGGACACGGCCCGACTACGATGATGACCCCATAGTGGACTCAGAGTTTCCATCGATTGGACGGTCTCTGTTCATGGAGAACTGGTGCAAGGAGAGGTCGATGAATCCTCTGAGCAAGCCGTTTATCGCCCAAGAGCTCGTCGACATTGGCAGAGATCGAGGCGAAGCCTTGCTGCGAAACGAGTATCGATCGTTGGTCCAAGGGCTCTACGCTCGGCTGCGCGCGGCACTCGGCCTCAAGGACGATGACGACGACTTCGCTTGACCTTCAAATCGCGATTCCTGACGCGTCCCATCGAACGGGGCCGATAAGGAAGTCGACGCTTAGAAGTGAGCGGCTACGCGATCACTCGCCAGTGACCCATAGCCACTGATAAAGCCCGTACCAAAGCCAAAAATCGAAGTATGCGGCGCGTAGCAGACATGCTTACCATCGAAGTGCTCTACCAACTGAGCTTCGCCGCCCAGATGACCCAGGGTCTCCATTACGCGAGGCCGCTTCGCTCTCGCTTTCGGCTGAGGGCGAGCACTCCGACCGCCGCACCGCTCATGCCCGCACCGGACGACGACCGGGCGCCGTGCCGCCGATAATCGCCCGGATCCAGCCGACCGACCTCGCTTCGTCCATTGCGGTAGCGGGGCTGACATCCGCCGAGGCGCTCGAAACCACGCGAAAGCGGACGTCGGCGGCAAAGTGACAGTGCCTTAGGCTCCAGCGCGGTGATGAGGGACCCCTACTGGGCAGCCAGCACGACCTGCCGCGCCTGCGGCGGGCAGTCGGTCGCGGGGTCATACCTGTGTGCCCGCTGCCGGCCAATCATGGGCCGCATAGAGACCCGCAAGGACCCCCAGGGGCGCGGGCGGGCCGTTGACAAGCAAGCGCGGCTGCGGGCGATGAAGCGGCAGTTCGACCCGTCGATCGACGGTTACCGCTGCTACTTCACAAACGTGCCACTAGAGCTCGCCGCGGGGACGCGGAGGTCGGCTGAGTGGGCGCACCTCACGGCGGGCGACGAGAGCAGTGTCGTTCTGGCATGCAAGCTTGTTAACCGCATGCAGACGGACCTCACCGAGCCCGAGTTCGAGGATCTTGTAAAGGCGCTCGCCCGACGCTTCGAGGGCGAGCCGTTTGACCAGTCGGCCTTTCCGCCTGACCGCTAGGGCGGGAGATGAGAACCGCGACCGCGCTGCCGCTTCGCGCGAAGAGCGGAAGCGCTGAAAATTTCGCGGCGCTCCTGTCCTGCGCGATGGGGCCGGGATTGCGGCCCCTGAGCAAGCAGGTATGGCGATGGATCTGGCCGGACGACTCTCGATCCTGCCTTTGGCAGTGGATTGCCAGTGATGTCGGCGGGTCCTAGACACCTAGAAGAAAAGACATGCCCGCAACCCCTTAGGATGTCCTGCCCCAATAGGTTCCGAACGCGAGTCATGGTGGGCGACTGCCAAGAGCTGAGTGTCGATGGCTCTCGTTGTAGTGGGTAAGCCAGTGTGTGGCAGAGTGCCCGCCGCCGGTCGGAGTGGGCACTCTTTCGAAGATTGAACTGTCGCATGGGCGGGCTAGGCTCTGTCTGTGCCGAAACATATTGTCAAGGAGTCCCACGAACTCGATGCCTGGAAGGGCACACCGGGCGAAATGGCTGACCTGTTCGAGCGTGCATTGCAGCTCGCAACAGAGGCAGACCCAGAGGGCGAAGGACGGTCGTTATCGGTCACGGTCGAGATTGACAATGACGAGGTTCGCTTCGATGATCCGTCGGAGTTCCGCGAGTACGGCCAAGTGGGCAAGCTCGCGGCTGCCAAGGAGGTCACCGCCCATGTCTCGGGGTGGAAGGATTCGGTAAGCGTGATGATCATGCTGCGGGGCAGATACCGGGAGTTCTCGGGGGCCTCCGTGTCTGTTTCGGGGACCAACCATGTGGCCGTCAGTGGCCTGGTAAAGCAGCTTGGGCAGCAACTCGATAAAGGCAAGCGACATCGACCAAAGAACAGATGGGTAGTGAGCGTCGGCTTCTTGGCGGTACTTGCGATCGCCTTCTCAGGGGGAGAGGTGTCACGGAACGTATCGAGCAGTGCCGGGTGGACACTCTCCGGGCTTGCCCTGCTGATCTCGGCGGCAATCGGCAGCAGCTATTTCACTATCCCGTTGGTAGTGCCCGGTCTGGAGATTCTGGACCCCAAGGATCCTCGGCAGTCGCTACGAGCGATGGCGCAAGTTCATTCTGGGTGGCGTATGGGGTTTGCTGCTTGTGGCGGTTGGGTGCGATTTTGCAGGCTGTGCTTCAGAAGTAGCTGGACCAGCCTCCGAAGCAATCTCGACTGCGACAGCACAGGCCGCTTTGACGATTGACGCTTAGAGTCGCCTCCTGAGATCAGTAGAGCGACCGCTCAGGAATCCCAGCAGTTCAGTGGAGCCCTGGGCTGACTGGACGCCGTGTCTGGCCGCCTGCGCAGCGGCTCCCGGTTGCGTAGGTTACGAAGCGTAGGCTGGCGGATCGTTTTCGCTCTCACTTCGGACGAGGAGCGGCATACGCTGTCTTGACTTCGTAGCGCTTCCACATTGCGCGAGCAGCGGCAGGACAGCCGACTGCTCGCACATCGTCCCGCCGACTCGTCACCGTAGTCCGGGGTCGCGGCCTCTCTCGCTCTGGTCGCAGTCGCGCTGCTCCACTGGGCGTATCCTCCGGGGCATGAGCGAGAACGCCCGCTTCACGGCCGAGGAGGCTCGCTCCACCGGTGAGCGCATCGGGATCGACTGGACCTCGTCGAGCTTCGATGTCGAGCAGTTTCGTATGGGGATGGACGTAGAGCTCGAGCACGGCACGCAGGATCTCGAGACCAACGTCACCGACGACGACATCGTCGTGACCGCCAAGATCGCCCGAGCGCATCTCAACGAGTTCCCCGACTATTACTCCCGCCTCTCCGCCATGGAGGCGGAGGCAGAGGCCTACTGGAACTCTCAGAACGAGTAGCGTCGCGCCTCCCTATCCTCGGCTTTTCTCCTCCTCCTCCTAGTATCTGGCCTGGGCCTCAGTCGAGCGCTCGACCTGGATTGATGCCTGCGCCGGCTCCTGCCTTGCGCGATCAGCAGTAGCCGCCAAGATCACGCGAAAGTCAACGTTGTCTCCTAGTCCTCGTCGTCCTCGTGGAACAGGTCCCGGCGTTCGGTGCGCAGGTGCACCGATAGCCAAGCAATGGCCTGATTTTCCGCCTCCTCTTGACTGTCGGCCTCAAAGGAGACCGGCGCGAAGAAGGCGGTAAACGCAGCGCTGAGCACCCACTCGCCCTCCAGATCCGGATTCTCCTGCCTGCGCAGCCTGCCCAGTCCAAGCTGGTCGGCGGTGAGGTAGCGGGTGTCGGGATCGCCCCCGGGATCGTCGCCGACGATGATGTATGGGTCGTCCATCTTGCTCCTTCAGGACCGAATTTCTAACAAACATGTCGGCGACGACTGGGCCAACAGCAGCAGGGCGAGGCAGCGCTCCAGATGGGCCCGCAGCACGGCCTCACGAGGGAGATGGCCGGATCGCCGCTGCGAACGTTTCCGGCCAGCAGAGGGTCATCCCTCGCTCCAGGCAGAGCTCGATCCAGCTCTGATCGGTCGGCTTCTGCTCTGCAGCGATCAGGGCTCTGGTCTCCGCGTCCGCCGCGGGCGAGTTGCTGGCGGTAACGGATCACCTGGCCGGTGGCGATGCGGAGTTGCTTCTCCTCGTCGGCTGGGGTGATGCTCTTGACCTCAGCAACGTGGATGATGTCGTTGTTCTCCCAGGCGAGGTCGAAGTTGGGCTTATCCTCGCCGGGGCGCCGCTGGCGCGTAACCGGCGTTCTCTACTGCAGCGGCCAGGAGGTTCTGGGTCCGGTTGTGGGCGGCGAGGCCCCGGCCCGCTGCGTCGGGATCGGGGCCGGTGCGTTCGGCTTGGGTGAGCTCGGGCTGATCGTTGGCGGGCGCGTAGGGGCGACCGAACTCGACCCCGGGAACCCGGACCTCGTAGTCCTTCACTATCTCGCCTTCCTTGGCAGAGCCGCGGACCTGATCGGCCCACCAGAAGGTGCCAGTGGTGTGGCCGAAGAGCGGGGCCTCCTCGTTGAAGGTCTTGAAGTGCCCCCGGCAAACGTGGAGAGCGTGCTTGAGGCCCTTGCCCTGGAGCTCGCCATCGCTGTTCAGGGCTTCGCGCATGGGACCGATCTCCAGAACGTGGTAGCTGACCAGGGGCTCGCCGCGCTTCTTGGCCCAACCACGCGATTGCCGCTGGGGCGGGGCGACCTCGGTGACCCCAACGTTCTTGCAGTGCATGAACGAGATCGCCATGAATGCCGGCAGGAGGAAATTCATCATCTGGTCGCCCGTCTGCTTGATGACCTCCTCGGGCGGCTGCTCGGGCGTCATTCTTGGGAAAGAGGATCCCCGAGACCAGCTCGTCACCTTCCTCGATTATCAGCTGACCGCCACGATCGAGGGCGAAGATCATGCTGATCACGGGCCCGATCGGGGCGTCTTCTTCGGACGCTCGACAATAAGACGCAAGAAGATCTGCCAACCGGTGTCTCCCTGGGGCTCGTCGTAGCGAGCGACCTGATCGACAAGCACCCCCCAGGCGTTGAAGCCGAGCGGGTTCTCGACGCGCTGAAACTCGACGAAGAAGCGCTCGAAGGGCGGCGCAACGGTGGTCACAACCTCGTGGGTCTTGGTTCCGACCGGCAGCTCGTGGAAGAAGGCCCGAACTTCGTCGGCAGCGAAAACGGGGATTCCATCGAGTTCAGCAGGGTCGAGGACCTCAGTTTGTAGACGGGCGAGTTCGAGACCGAAACCGAGCCGAGCCCGCGTAGTCGGCCAGCTCCTGTCGCTTGGCGTCATCGCTGATCTTGCCCTCGGTTTCCTTCAAGTAGAGTGCTCGCGCCTGGGCGCGCAAGTCCGCCCGCACCTCGTCGGTCGCCACGTGATAGGGCCGAAAGCCCTCGCAGCCAAAGGCCCGAATTCGGTCGTAAAGCCGACTTATCCCTTGGCTCCTACGGTAGCCACAACAAACGGGGCCAAGACATCAACCGGCCGGGAAGACCGTTCGGAAGCGTGGAGCCATTGGGCTACAGGCTGCCAACTGGCTCGGCGCCTCCCGGGGCGCCGCGTTCGAAACGCAATGCTCCCGCTCCGCACGATCTGCGGCAATACGAAGCCGGTGGTGCTCGTCCTCTGTTGCGCTCAACTCGCCTGGTCGCTGGCGGGCGCCCGCCAGTAGACCGATTTCATCAAGTGCGCATGGTCGGCTCGGGCCGCCTCAGAGGCAGTCACAAGAGCAGTGACTAAGTATTCGGGCGCCTCGTCGTTCCTTAGCTCCTCCGCAGTTTCGCGGAGGCGACGCGCAGCATCCTCGATATAGAGCATCGCACCCTCGACCTTGCGGAAATGCTCCTCTTCCCGTGCTTGCTCTGCGCCGACGGCCATCTGGGCGACTCTACGAGCGATCCCGGATGCCCGCGGCGCGCATAACCGCAAATAGGGAACACCTTCATCGCATGTCGTGCCTCACGCGTCTCCCAAGGCACTGAAGAAAAATGGCCACCGATCTGCTCTTTCCCTTCACCAGCCGCGTAAGGAGTGCTCGCCCCCACCTACTTGCAATGTGGGTGGGGTGAGCACTCCCCCCTCCGGGGACCCACTTCAAGCCTTCACCCCAACCTTGAACGAGAGCGGGCTACCGCCGAGAATCTGAGCATGCACATGCCCGGTTCCTCCAAAGGTCCTCGCGGTCAATATCTCCAGCTGGCGCAGTGGAAGGTGGAAGTCCTTGGCCTGATCGCCGAGCAGGGGGCGATCCCGGTGGATCAGCTCGTCAGGTTCCTTCGGGTCAAACCGACCGAAGGGCCGAAGATCGTCAACCAGCTAAGGGACACCGGCTGCGTTGAGATCAAGACGCTCGTCGCCGGCGATGAGCCTTGGCTCTGGCTAAACAGCCGCGGCGCTCGTCAGGCAAACACGGAGCTGGCCGCCATGAAGCCGGCCATCAACAGGCTGGCCCACACCCGGGCGATCAACGAGGCGCGTATCTTCGTGGAACAGACGCCGCAGACCGAATGGATCAGCGAGCGAGTTCTGAAGCCCGGCTATCCGACGGGCGCCAAAATTCCCGACGGCGTCGTTCGCATCTCAGGCGAACACCACGCAGTCGAGGTCGAGCTGACCGCGAAGAGCGAGGCCCGGCTGCGACGGATCATCGCCGAACACAGCGCCCGCCATGACGCCGTCGTCTATTTCTGCTCGCCGAAGGTCCGGGGCCTGCTGGAGAGGATCAGCGAGGAGGGGGAGAACCCAAAGCTCTTCGTTCGAGCCCTGCCCAATTGGACGTCTTCTCCGCCCAAACCGAAGACGAGAGCGGCCTCTGTGCATCCGCGGCGGGGCGAGCCAAGATCGGACGACATGCCAATCCTTGACCTGATCTCCGAACAGGGCGCGATCCCCATAGACCAGCTGGCTGAATTTCTGGACTTCAAGCTGGACAAAGCCAAGCGGACCGTGAAGCGCCTCCACGAAGCGGGGCTTGTGAGGCGAGAGAAGCCGCTCGCCGGAGAGCCCGAGTGGATCTGGCTCTCCAAGCGCGGCGCCCGTTTTTCAACGACTGACCTGAGCGCTCCTCGGCCCAAGATCGGCTCGCTGGCGCTGATGCGCGCCACCAACGAGGTGCGTTTGATGATCGAAGGGAATACCCAGGAGGCGAGATGGATCAGCCGCCGCGTTCTGCTGCGTGAGCACGGGCGGAATGCGTCCGTGCCGAAAGCCGTCGTTGAGATCGGCGATGAACGCCATGCGATCGAGATCCGACTCAGTGTCGGGCCCGAGGCCAAAGTGCTGGAGCAGGTTCGCAGACGCCTTCACGATTACGACGCAGCTGTTTACTTTTGCGCTCCGCCGGCCCTGGCGCAGATGAAGCGGTTCAAAGAGGAGTGGGGCTGGCGGAGTCTGGTCGTGAGGAGCTTACCCGGCGTTATCTGAGAGGGGTCGTGACTCGTAGGTACTGTGAAGTGGGTGCAGTCTGGCGATACGGAAATGTTCACCGTAGCCCGACGCTCCCCGTATTGGCGCGGCGAGCCACGCGGTCGGCAACGGGGCCTATCTCGCGAAAATCTTTGGCCCGTCAGCCGGAGCCATCAGCACTACGAAACCGCTCAGATATACGGTCTGCGCCTTGTTGGTCCAGACGATGACCAGCCGAATCAGTCCCCCAAGAGATGACTTTCCCGTCCCCGAACCCTTCGGAGGGTCCAGGCTTCGGCTCGACTGTGCACTTGATCTCACCACTTTGCCATAGTTCCGAAAGGCCTGGGTGGCCGCATTGTGTACACCACCACCTGACGGGAATGCCTCAATAAACTCAGGCCACACAAACTCCTGAATGCCGCCCGCTTTCAGCACTTTGATCCTGAGCAGGATTAGTGGCTTGATGAGTTCCGCTTTATTGGGGGGTCCCTGAGTAGCTTTTATCTTGTCCACGATGGGCCCTAATACCTCCTGAAATTTCATACTTGGAGACTCACCCTGAGACTTGTCCCACTCTCCTTCAGCCTTCAGTAGTTCGAGAGCTGCCCTTGCGACGTCCGCACCCCGGTGGCTAGACGTCTCCGTAGACGGCCAATCGCCGCCCCTCTGGCATTGCTTGGCCGCTTACCCGCGAGACCGATTGCCGCTTTAAGCATTGCTGCTTTGCGAGCTTCATCGGACATGTCCGCCTCGGTGTCCAGCAGGTGGTTCACGAGTTCGGACCGCTTGCCTGCATCGCTGATTCGAACCTGTGCGATCAGGTCACTGACGGGTATGGCGAGCTTGCGCCTATCCCTTGCGAACTCGCACATTGCGCGCGCGAGATCGACCAGATCGGATTGATCGATGAGATCTTGGGACCCAAGAACGAACTTGGCTTGCGGGTTGCGTTCCTCAATTCCTGCCAGATTTTCTGCCAGATCCTTCGTCGACTCGTTGAGGATCGTTTTCGTTTCTAGCTCATCGAGGTTCTTAAGAATCCAGTTAGCTCGCTCAAAGTCCTCCTTCCCAAGCGCCGACCTGACTGCGCTCGCTCTGATCGAAGTCGCAATGCTCGCAGGAAGAGCGTCCACAACTGGCGCCGCCGCTTCGGGTTGAAACCCCTTACGCAATCCGGCAAGTGCTGCTGACAGCTCCTCCCGAACTCCCTTACCGAACTCGCCCGGCATATGCGAGAGCTCTTCCGTCAGCCACTTGGCGTGATCTACCTCCAACTCGACCTGGAGGACTTTGCCAGCCCGCTCGCGGCCATAACGAGCATCTACATCATTCCCATTGCGGCAGAGCTCATATCCAAGCCGGAATGCTGCCGAGCGGGACCCCGCTGGAATTGCTTCCCAATTCTCGACTATCTGCCCCAGGAGCGGTACCGCTGCCCCATCTGCCTGCAAGTGGGGTGTCTCCGCTTGTGTAGTCCGCAGCTGCTGAATAAAAACACGCAGCCGCTCAGCAACATGACCGTATTCATTGGTTTCCTGCGCCCGCATGGCCTCAAGTTTTCTCTGGCTAGTTGCAAGCAGCCTCTCCACGTGATCAGAATTGCGACTCTGCTCGATTGCCACAACCGCAACCCGCAGCGGAGGATCGTCTCCACCGGGCTCGGTCTCCGGATCCTCCATTTGCTCTAGGGCAGCTTCTGCGATCCTTTCTCCAGCTACCTGTGGGATCGCTTCCACCAATCCCACAAAGGCCTGGCTGTCCTGGCGCACGCCGTCTTCGCTGAGAACCGATGCAATCTCCTCTTTCGTTTGACGGTCAAGAGACCCGGCGTGGTCGGCGATTGCCGTCGCGATTTGGTGGCGTAGGTCGGAATCTTGGGTTGATCGCATGCCAGCGGCGACGAGTCTGACTAGCTGGTTGAACTCGCCTCTCCGCAAATATTCAGTTCCGGTGTGTAGCAGCGGGCCAGAGTCAAGTTGGTACAGTCGATTATTGAGATTCTCCTGAGATAGAGCCGTTTCGAGCATGGGGCGCACGACATCTCCGCGTTTCCCTTGAAGAGCCGAGACATCAATCACCACGCGGAGTGTGTTGTGAGCCGAACTCCAATTGCGGCCCCACACCTGCTTGTCAAAATATCGACCGACGGCTGCCGCATAGCCTCCTGCCTCGTCCCCAACTTCCTCCAGCAGTGCGCGCACT
Organism: uncultured Solirubrobacterales bacterium; assembly: GCA_963747765.1. Classification (GTDB taxonomy): domain Bacteria; phylum Actinomycetota; class Thermoleophilia; order Solirubrobacterales; family 70-9; genus VRUE01. Next base: position 94,800 of record CAVVGH010000005.1, read on the forward strand.
GCGGTCGCGTCGCCCCCATCCAACGCGTCAACTAGGTCTGCGTAGCGCTCAAATTTGACTTCGTCGCGGGTCTGTTTGAGGTTCAAGTAGGCACGTAAATGGCGGCTCTGGATATGGTCGGTGAAGCGGAGAAAGTCATCAAGTCGTTCTCGGGGAGTTTTCTCCCGAGGTTCATCATTGGGCTCGCTTTCACCCGGTGGGGTGGGTTCAGTCTCCGACTTCTCTTTCGACCGAGCTCGTGCTCGCCACCTGTCATACAGCAGAGGATCGTGCAGAAGGAGCCTGTAATGGTCGGGGAACTCTTCTTCAAGGATGGCCAACTTTGCCACGAAAAGAATCTCTGGATCAATCTGAATCCGCCGCTCCGTCTTGCGCTTTTCCAGGACCTTCAGCCGCAGAGCCAAGTTGTTGACGAACTGAATGATGCGACGAGGGTTACGCTTCAGGACGCTCGCCGTCATGTTCACCAAATCTCGACGCTCCGACTCGGAGAGTTCCTGGTGACACGCAAAGAATTCCCCGAATTCTTCTTGGCAGAAAAGGATGATGTCCTCCGGGAGGGCGTCGCGGATGCGAACACTAGCGCCGAAAAACTTGCGCAGGTATTCCTCCACAGAATCTCGTACTTCGTCAGGAATATCACCGTGTATGTCTGCACCGCCTGACGAAGCGCCTTCAGCCGATTCAAGCGATGCGCTTGCGTTCATCTCCTGTGCCGTCAGGTGCCGCCGAAGTGCGGCGTCGTCTGCGGCGACGATGAAGCAGAGCTGTTTCAGCATGCCCTGTTTCTCGCCCTTCTCGAACGCAGGCTCGAGAAAAGCCTTGATCGTCCCAAGGGTTCTCGTCACGAGAGTCGGGGAGCAACGATCGAGATTGTCGATCGCGATCACCAGGCGCTCCACTTGAACGGACTCGATGATCTTTCTGAACCCTTGGGTGAACTCGTCTGGATGTTCGAGTCGGCGTCTGGTTTTCTGAATGGGTGAGGGGGCGGCGATGGGTTGGAGTGAGAGCAATCCAAATGCGGCTAGGGCACTTGAGATTGCGAGAAGGATCTGGAGAACAGTCTCCTTTTCAGCCCCCAACTTCGGTGCGCCGACTATCACGCCAATCAGGATCGCGGAGATAATGACTGCGACAGTCGTTGCTCGCTTCCACAAATCGAGATTGAAGAGTCGAAGGCTCGAGTCCTCTTGCGTTGTGGTGTCCGCCTCGAGTGTGTCGGTAACTTTTTTGGCGACCGTCTCGTCAAGGACATTGGAACCGCAGAGGCTGGAGGCGGATGCCTTGAGAAACTCGCGGCGCAGTGAATCCCCCTCATACCGCCAGGCGTCAAAGAGGATGAAGGCAGTTTTGACGTCCGTGGTGTCGGCTGTAAGTCGCTTCTCAACCTCGTCCAAGATCGTCGACTTGCCGGAGCCCCAAGGGCCGAAGAGGCCGAGAGTGAAATGAGACGGATCCCGAGGTTGTGAACCGAGTGCGCTTACGACTGCCGCTGCGTAATCACGATGTCCGAACTTGTCCCGCTCGTCGGCATCAATTGAGCGTGGTCCTGTAGATCGGTACGTGAAGGCGCTGCCCGCCACGCAGGATTCATAACTGATCCCGACGCAATTTGTACAATCTCTCTTGAAATTATTGTTCCAAATTAGGTCGTGTAGCGTGGGCCTAGGAGCGGAAACACCACCGAGCCAAGTAGCGGTTGACGCTCGCGGCAAGGGAGTCCGACGGGCTCTTGTCCGAACTCTTCCTGATCAAGAACCCACCTGCCTTCAGAGGTCCGCCAACCCAACCCACCTTGCCCTCTACACCCCTAGCCCCTTGCGGAACCGGAGAACTTTTCTTTCCTTCCTTGTCGAGAACCAGGCCCTCCCGGATCACCTCTCGAGAGAAACAACACCGGGACATCGCACTTCGTGCCGATATCCGCACGACGTCTGCAGTGACAGGAACTGCGTTCCCTTTCCCTGTGACTTCCCTACTGCAGTTGCACCTCCCGAAAAACAGTCCTCGCGTCGTTAGCTGGCGAGTGCTTTTTCGAGCGCCTCTGATGCGGCTTCGGAAGGATCTCCAAGCGGTTGATTTAACACTTTGAGTGCTGCGCCGCCGCGTTGCCCGCGGTTGGTTTTTCTGTGATGTTGGAGGCGTTGTCTCTTTTTCTGTTTTCCGGGCCGGGAAGGTGTGGTTTGGCTCGATTTCAGCCCTTCTGATGGCATCCGGCTCTTTTTGAAGGTGCCCTTCGCTCGGATTTCGGCTCCCCAAGCCGAATCCCCGCGGATTTCCGCATCTTTGGGGGTAATGAAGTTTCTGTTGTAGTCAAGCTCTCCAAGCGTCCTCTGGAGAGCCTGAAATTTCTAGCCAGAGTTCTCTCCAAGAACCTCGGAGGATCCAATTGGCGCAGAGCATTTTCTGCGCCTAAAAAAATCAATTCGTGCGTGAGCTCGAAAACTCTTTATCGAAGGGAATTCAACAGCCTTAGAGCTAGAATTTCGCTTGACAGCTAGCTTTCTCTGTCTCTTCGGGCGGTTAGCTCAGTTGGGAGAGCGCCTGCCTTACAAGCAGGGGGTCGGCGGTTCGAGCCCGTCACCGCCCATACTCACCGTCGAGCTTGATGGTGCAGCTGCAAGCTTTGAGTGCGGCGATCGTGCGCCTGCGCTGGTCAAATTAGGGTAACCTTATTCCGACTTCGGCGCTAGGATATTCGCACTTTGGTTCGCGTCTGCCGGAGGATCTTTGCGACTTCGTTCGCCTGCCTGGCGTTCCTGATGGCGTTCACCTGGGCCGAATGGCTGATGTTGGACCTCTGGCAGGCGATGCTGTTTGCCAGCGCGATGGGTGGCACAGCTCTCGTGGCCGCCTACCAGCTGCGCGCCTGGCGCGAGCCGATTGCGCTGCTCGACGCACTGCAGGACGGGCTGGGCCCACCCGCCGTATAGCGCCCGGGCGAGCGGTCTCCGTTCTGGTTGACGGCCGCGCCGCGAGCTTCAGCGCCGGGCCCTTGCCAGCAATCGCTGCCACAGCGAGGGTGGGCGTGGCTGGGAGCGGCGCCACTCTTCCTCGGTTGGCAACCCCCCGGCCTTGCGCGCCGCGAGGACGCACTCGGTGTGAGCGTGGCGCCGCCGCGCGCCGTCGCCTTCGGGGGCGATCAGGACGTGCTCGCTGAGAGCCGGCAGGTGATTGCCGCAAAACGGGCAGCGGTAGGTCGCCGGCTTGCGGTTGTGGGCGGGGCGCATCTCCCACCAGCGGACCTGCTCGCCGCCGCTTGCAGGGGAGCCGCTCACCGGCCTGCTCAGGGCGCACCCGGGCGAAGTCGCGGGGTCGGGGTGCCGCCACGCTGGCGCTCGGAACGGGTGACGACATCGAAGAAGACGTCGTTGCGGCCGCGGCGCAGCGGGCGCGGAAAGAGGTGCCGGGCGCGCCGGTGGGTGGCGGCGATCGCCTGAAAGGCCGTCTCCTCGGCGCGGCCCCAGCGGATGCCGAAGATCTCGCGAACGCGGCTCGGCAGGGTGCCCTTGATGATGTGGTTCTGGATCGCGAGGTTGCCGCGGGCGGGCCGCGGCACCGGTTGCCTGAAGGCAACCAGGGGGGCCATCTCCAACGCGTGCTCCGTCGCCTGCAGGTCCGGCGAGGCCAGTTTCGTGTCCCACCAGGCTTGGAACTCGCGAAAGCTGTCCGGCACCTCGCTGCGCGGCAGGCCAAACAGCTCGCCGAAGCGCACGTAGTCCTGCCACAGCCCCTCGCGCTCCTCCTCGCTCAGTCGCCTCACCAGCGTCTCGTACATCTCCCGTCCCGAGTCGGCGATCACCGCCAGCGTCCACAGCATCAGCTCGGGATCGAAGGCCGAGTAGGCGGTGCCGGCGGCGTGAGGACCGGCCGCCTCCGGCAGCTTTCCCCTGACGCCCTCGTGCAGTCGATGGACCGCGGCAAGGGCCTCGTCCGCCTCCTCGCGCGTGCCCAGGAAGACCGTCTCCTGGATCTTGGCGGTGCGAGCGAGGCGCTCGAAGGGGCGATCGGCGGAGCGAGTGCTCAGCATCGTGCCCGTGTAGGTGAGCGGTTCCAGCGCGCCGATCAGCAGTGCCCGCTGGCCGTAGAGAAGCCCGACCGACCGCTCTCCGTGGACCCGGCGCGCCATGGAGCGACCCGGTGGGAAGTGATGAGCGTCGGCCCTCGGCTCGGTCACGGCTGACCGAGGATGCTACTCGCGCGTGGGGGGCTCCGAGGTGAGGTAGACGGCCGGCTCGACTGCGCGCGACGCCTCGAACTCGCGCAGCTCGTGGGCCTGGAAGATCTCGTCGAGTTCCTCGCGGGTGAGAGTCTCGCGCTCGAGTGCGGTGGCGGCGAGGTCATCGAGGCAGTCGCGGTTTCCGGCGAGCAGCGCACGCGCTCGGCGGTAGGCCTCGCGAGCCAGTGTCATCGCGGCAACGTCGACATCGCGGCGCGTGCGGTCGGAGATCGCGTAGTCGCCGGTCGGCAGCGCGATCGGCGGCGCGCCGTCCGCGTCCAGCGCCACTCCCATGCCGAACTCGGTGACCATCTGCTTGCAGACCATGTGCACGCGGTTGAGGTCGTCCACTGCTCCCGAGTAGGACGCGTTCATCACCTCCTCCTCGGCGGCGCGGCCACCGAGCATGGTGACGAGCTCGTCGAGCAGTTCCTCGCGAGACTTCAGGTAGGTGTCCTCCTGCGGCGAGTGACCGACGAAGCCAAGCGCCGGCCCGCGCGGGACGATGCTGAGGATCTCGGGCGGGTCGAGCCCGAGCAGCCGCCGGCAGAGCGCGTGCCCCGCCTCGTGGTAGGCGACGATCGATCGCTCTTTCTGGCTCAGGCGCCGCGCCTGCTGGGAGCCGACCGACTGGCGCAGCAGAGCCTCGTCGAGATCCTCGCGCGCGATCGCCTTGCGCTCGGCGCGACCGGCGATGATCGCCGCCTCGTTGAGGGCATTGGCGAGCTGCGCGCCGGTCATCCCGGTCGTCTTGCGCGCCACGTCGGTGAGGTCGAGGTCGGAGCCGAGCGGCTTGCCCTTCGCGTGCGCGCGCAGAATTGCCTCGCGCCCGTCGCGGTCCGGCGGCGACACCAGCACCTGGCGGTCGAAGCGCCCCGGCCGCAGCAGGGCCTTGTCGAGCTTGTCGACGTAGTTGGAGGCGGCGATGACGATCACCGTCCCCGGGTCGCGCTCGAAGCCGTCGAGCTCGACCAGCAACTGGTTCAGCGCCTGCTCGCGCTCGCTGCTGCCGCCGTCTCCGCCGCCGCTGCGCGCTCCCCCGACCGCGTCGAGCTCGTCGATGAAGATCACCGCGCGCCCCGACTTGCGCGCCTCTTTGAACAGTCGCCGGATCCGCGCGGCACCGCGGCCCACGAACATCTCCACAAAGCTGGAGCCGGAGGCCGAGAAGAAGTCAACGCCGGCCTGCGCCGCGACCGCCCGCGCCAGCATCGTCTTGCCGGTTCCGGGGGGGCCGAACAGCAGAACGCCGCGCGGTGGTTGCGCCCCCAGGGCAGCAAAGCGGTCGGGATCGCGCAGCCAGGCGGCGACGTCCATCAACTCGTCCTTGGCGGCGTCGACGCCCTGCACCTCCTCCCAGAGCACTGGCTTGGTCCTGCTCGCCTTGACGGTTTCGGGTTTCGTCGAGCCCAGCGTGCTGCGCAGCAGCGTGACGAAGACGAGCAGCAGGCAGAACATGAAGACGACCCCGAAGACGGGATACCAGTCAAAGAAGAAGGTCTTGATATCGGTCGTCTGTAGCGCCTGGATCAGGTGCATGAGTTGGATGCCCTCTGTAGTGCGGTGGCCCTCTGCGCTGCCCGAGGGAGTCTCCGGGTAATACAGCAATGCTCCAATCGCACATACGTCCAGCGGTGGCGACCGTGCAAAACCGCAGGCGTCAGCCGCGTTCGACCTGGGAGCCGCCGACGATCGCCTCCTCACCGGTATCGCCGAAGACGATCCATGCCTTGTTGCCGCCGTCGTAGTCCGGTGCCCACAGCTTCAGGGTTGCCGGGCGACCCCAGACCGTGCACTCCTCTTCGCCGACCGAGTCGAGATCGCGCCAGATTCGCACGAAGGGGTTGCTCTCCCACTCCGCCCCGATCGTGGTCGGCTCGCGATGTCCGGGATGGACGCGGGTCTGCGGCGGCAACTCCATCAGCCGCATCACCGAAGAGCGAAGATCGGCGAAGCCACTTGCCCCGGGGGCCATCGTCCCGCCGACCGTCCCCTTGAAGAGCACGTCGGCGGTGAAGACGTCGCTGTCGTTGACGAGCAGGGCGACGTGCCCGGCAGCGTGCCCGGGGGTGGAGATCGCTTTGATCTCGAGTCCGCCCGTCGTCAGGGTTTCGCCGTCCTCGAGCGTCAACTCCACCTCCTGGTCGAGTTCGGCGGCCGCATCGGGGTGGGCTACCACTCGCGGATTGCCCAGTCGCTCGCGCACCTCCCAGAGTCCGGCGACGTGGTCCAGATGCGGGTGGGTGGCGATCAGGTGGGTGATCTCTATGCCGTCCCGCTCGGCGCGCTCCAGGAGCGGCTCCAACTCGTCGTTCCCGTCGATCAGCACCCCCTTGCCGCCTTCCCCCTCGGCGACCAGGTAGGCATTTGACAGCCACATCGGGTTCTCGGTCCTCTCGATGATCATGGCTCAAGTATCGCGGGTGCCCACCGTCCGTTCGTCTCTTGTGACGGGATGCGATGCGACACAACCAGCGAGGGGTTGGCTTCGTCTCCGGCCGGACCGCTCAGATGGGACTGCTCAACCGTATGGCCTGTAGATGAGCCGGTGCCCGAGCAGTTGGGAGACGGTGGCGAAGCGGTAGCCGCGGGCGCGGAGGGTGTCGATGATCTGGGGCAGCGCGGCGAGGGTGCCGCTGCGATCGCCGCCGCCATCGTGCATGAGGATGATCGAGCCGGGCTGCGCGACGCTGACGATGCGGCTGTAGACGGCGGCGCTGCCCGGGTTGGTCCAATCGCTCGGATCGACGTCCCAGAGGATCGTTTGCAGGCCGGCGGCGCCGGCGGCGGCCACGACCGAGGAGTTGATGACGCCGCCCGGTGGGCGAAAGAGGCAGGGCTCGAAATGGGTCGCGGAGCGGATCAGCGAGTTTGTCTCGGCCAGGTCGTCGTAGCTTGGGAGGGAGCCGTGGTGAGTGGTGTGATTGCCGATCTCATTGCCGTCCGCGAGGATGTGCCGCATCGTCTCTTCGCGCCCGGGGACCTCTTGGCCGATCTCGAAGAAGGTGCCGTGGATGTGCTTCTGGCGCAGGACCGCGAGGAAGGAGTCCGTATAGGCGCTGGGCCCGTCGTCGAAGGTGAGCGCGACCACGTTGCGGTTGCGCGGCCCGTTGCGGAGCTCTCCGGCCGTGCCGCCTGTGCAGCCAACCGGTCGCACCGGGCGCAGGCGAAAGACGCGAGATCCACGCCCCGGCAGTCTTTCCTCACAGGCATCGCGCAGCGCTTCGTCGCAGTGGCTGCGCCTCTCCAGCACGCGCCACCGGTAGCGGTGAGGCGAAAGTCCCGCCCTATCGGGAAGCAGAGCCAGCACCAGCTTGTGCGGGCTCGCCCGCCTGACTCGAGCCGCCAGCAGGGAGCTCGCGGTTGTCTTTCCCGCTGCGTTGACCAGCTCCAGGCCGACCCGCCTGCGGCTGTTGCGGGCGCCGCCGAGGCAGAGCCGGCGCTCGCCCCTGCGCCCGGCGCGCCTGAGCGCCAGGCACAGGTAATGGGTGGCGGCGCGACCGCCTTCGGGCAGCCGGTCCAGTTGGCCCAGCGGGACCGGCGTCGCGGTTCTCAGCGAGAAGATCAGGCTGCGCCCGGCCTGGGACAGCTGAGCCCGCAGCAAGTCCGGCGGTCTGCTCTCGGACGACGTGCCAGATGCACCGACCGCCGCCGCTCCGTTTGCTGTGGCACCGAGCACGATTCCGACAAGTAGGGAGATGCACAGGATCTTGCGGGCGCGCGATATGGGAAGGTCGCTGGCGACCGATTCGATCACCGGTTGCATACTAGCCGCGTGTCACGCATGCACATCCGGGCTTTGGACGGGCGTGGGATTCCGGTGGTTCCCCACCGAGCGGATCGTCCCCTGACGTGTCTGGGGTTGACGTGAGATCCAGAGGCACCGCGATGCGGGGGTCCCGCCCGATCCTCCTTGCGATCTTCACCGTGCTGGCGCTGTTCTGCACCGTGCCGATTGGCGCTGCCTCGACCGGAGGGGCCGGGCAGGTCACCGACGTGCCACCGGAGTCGGGCGCCACCCCGTTTGACAGGCAGGGCATGTGGATCTGGTACGTCGACCGCTCCGACGGCGGCGACCTGGCGCGGATCGTCGCGCGCGCCGATCGCTTCGGGATCGGCACCCTCTACATCAAGGCGGGCGATGCCGGGCACGTTTGGAGCCAGTTCAACAGGTCGCTGCTCGGTGCGCTCCACGAAGCGGGCCTCGACGTCTGTGCCTGGCAGTTCGTCTACGGCCAGCGCCCCATCGCCGAGGCCAAGGTCGGCGCGGCCGCCGTTCATCGCGGCGCCGACTGCCTGGTGATCGACGCCGAGGGCGACTACGAGGGCCGGTACGCCGCCGCCGATCGATACATCCGCGCGCTGCGGGCTCGCATCGGGGAGTCGTTCCCGCTCTCGCTGGCGGGCTTCCCCTACGTCGACTACCACCCGTCCTTTCCCTATTCGGTCTTCTTCGGGCCAGACGGTGCCACCTACAACCAGCCGCAGATGTACTGGAAGGCGATTGGCACCTCGGTGCGCGCGGTGTACGAGCACACCTATCTCTTCAATCGCCTCTGGAACCATCCGATCTACCCGCTGGGGCAGACCTACGAAAGGCCGGGACGCAAGCCGATCCTGCGCTTTCGGCGCTTCGCGGAGAGCTACGGGGGGCTCGCTCCGAGCTGGTGGGACTGGCAGGAGACCAGCGGCCGGGGGTGGAGGGCGCTCGGCACGAAGGTCGCCGGGCCGGTGTTCGGCTACCGGGCGCTCGTCTCGCACCCGGTCCTGAAGAGCCGCAGCCGGGGAGACCTTGTCGTTTGGGCCCAGGAGCACCTGCGGGCCGCCGGCCAGCCCCAGCTGCCGATCAGCGGGATATTCGGCAGGTTGACCCGGGCGGCTGTGCGCGCCTTCCAGGTTGACCAGGGGCTGCCGGTCGACGGCGTGATCGGCACGGCGACCTGGCAGGCACTGCTCACCTTCGAACCGGTTCGCCCGCGCTGGGCCGCCCGCATCGTCAAGCGGCGTGGCGGAGGAGGTGCGCGGGTCAGCCGTGTTGTGCCGCCAAGTCGCCCGCTCTCGGCGTCGCTGCCGGCCAGGGCCTACGAGATCGACCCGGGCCCCGCCCCCTGAGCGGCCGCCCGCGCGGGGTCTCGCGATCGAACGCCCGTCGCCGGGCGGGCTTCCAACTGCCAATCCAGCGACCCTGAGATAATGCCGCCCCTGGGCGTCTGCGCCCAGCCCTTGGGGGCGTAGCTCAGCTGGTTAGAGCGCTGGCCTGTCACGCCAGAGGTCGCGGGTTCGAGTCCCGTCGCTCCCGTTCAGTGGTTCGCTGATCCGAGTCGTCATCTGGTCGCGACGACCAGCGCCAGCTCCAGCCACTTGAAGTGGCAGTCGACCTCGGCAAAGCCGGCCTGCCACAGCCAGTCGATCTGCGTGGAGAGACCGGCGAGACGGTCGGTCGGGTCGTCCTCCTCGCGCCCGATCTCCCGGCGGAAGCGCTTGTGCAGCCGCTCCGATGCCGCGCTCACGAGGTCGAGGTTGGCGAAGACGCCGCCCGGCCTGAGGAGCGCGTGGACCTCGCCGAACAGCTCCCGCTTGCGCTCGTCCTCGAGGTGGTGGATTGCCAGCCCGGAGACGACCGCGTCGAGCTCCCCCGACTCGGCGAGGGGGCGGCGCAGATCGTGGGCGCGGAGCTCGACCAGGGGATCGCCGTCGAACCGCGCGGCGGCGCGGGCCAGCATCGGCTCGGATGAATCGAGGCCGATCGCCTTCGCATCGGGATGGCGCGTACGGACCAGTGCCAGCAGGCGTCCGTCGCCCGTACCGAGGTCAAGGAACCGCTCGATCCCCTCGGGGAGCGCTGCCAGCAGCGTCTCCTCGGCGGTGACCCTGTGCGGTATCTCGCGCGAGAGGTAATCGGCGACGCGTTCGGGCTCAGACCACTCGCTGGACACCGCCGGAAGGCTAGATGAGTGCTGCGTACCCGGTTGGCTCCAACTCGCTCGTTGTGCGACCGCTGGTCACTTTTTCCCCGCGGGCGGTGGTCAAAAGACCATTCGTTGTGCGACCGCTGGTCACTTTTTCCCCGCGGGCGGTGGTCAAAAGACCATTCGATGAAGAAACCGGGGCCTCAGCCCGCCGCGTCGCTGCTTTGATCGGAGGGGATTCCGGGCAAAGCCGGCGCACCCTGGAGCGACCCGGATACTCATTTAGTCAGGCGCGCTGCCCTCACCACGCCCAACACCCACCCTCGAGTCCTGACCGCGACGGTGTCCCGGGGGGCGCGTCGGGGGCCCCTCGCGAAGCTCACTGCTGTGGTGTTACCTCGACCGGGCAGCTGACGCTGTTGGCGATGAAGCAGCGCTCGTGGGCGCGGTGGTGGAGCGATGCCAGCTGCTCCTCGTCGACGTCGCGATCGAAAGCGACGCGGGGGCGCAGTGTCACCTGCGTGAATCTCGTGCCGTCCATCCTGCCCTCGGGATCGTCCGCGTATGACGTTACGCGGACTCCGTCGGCTCGAGCCAGCGCAAGGAACCACAGCATGTGACAGCTCGACAGCGAGGCGACGAACATCTCCTCTGGGTCGGCCTTCTCCGCGTTTCCTCCGAAATCCGGCGCGCAGGAAGCGGCAAGCGTCTGCCCGGCGAGCTCGACGGTGTGGGCACGGAGATCGTCCCGATCCGCGTCCCAGCGCACCGCCGCGCGATGGATGCTTTCGTGTCTGCCCCCGGCGCTCATTTCACCGCCGTCTTCCCCGGCTCATGCCAGCATCTTGGCAGGGCCGGACGTGCCCGATGGTGGAATTTTGGCAGGGCTGGACGTGCTCGATGGTGGCATTGAGATGGTGGAATCGAATCCGACAGCAGCCATTCGCGAGGCCGGCGAGGAGGACGCCCGAGCCGTCGCCGACCTCTGGACGGAGGCGTACGTCACGCTCGGCGTCGGCGGGCGCTCCAAGCCCTATGTCGCTGCGGACTTCTTCGATGCGGCCCGCAACGGAGAGGTCTTCGTCGTCGACGAAGCGGGCCTGGGAGACGCTCCCGAGCGCCGCGGTGTCGCCGGGGTGGTCGCGCTGCTGGCACCGGGTGCGCCTGGTCGGGCGGTTGCGGTGGAAGACGAGGCGGAGCTTTCGCGGCTGGCGGTGGCCTCCTCGGCACGGGGGATGGGGATTGGCAGGGCGTTGGCCGTCTTCTGCGGCGAGCGGGCCCGGGCGGCGGGCTGGGGCGCGATCGCACTCTGGAGCCGGCCACGCCAGGTCGAGGCGCATCGCCTCTACGAATCGCTTGGCTACCGTCGGGTCCCCGGGCGCGACACGGTCGACGAGACCGGTCACGGTCGCTTCGTGTTCAGGCTCGCGCTCTGATCGCTGACGCAGCGCCCGCTACTGAGCCCGCACACGGCCGAGGAACTCGACCAGCAGCCGCTTGACCGTCTCGGGAGCGTCGGCAAAGGGCCAGTGGCCGCTGGCCGGCAGCACGTGCACGTCGGCCGAGGGGAAGGTGTCACGCTGGCGCGCCGCGTACTTGGACGGCAGGTAGGCGTCGTGTTCTCCCCAGATGACCAGTGCGGGGATGTCGCGCGGAGCGGTCAGCGCGGCGATCTCCGCCCCGGCGCTCTGGTCTCAGCCGCCGTTGGGGGTTGACTTGGGAGGCGGCGGCGGGTCGGTTGTGAATGCCCTGATCCAGCCGCGCTGCTCCAGGTACATCGCGGCCTTGGTCGGCACCACGAACGGGCCGTCAAGGCGCAGCAGCTGGGCTCCGACCAGGTCGCGTATGACGTTCTCCACCGCCTGATCCTCGGGTCCCCTGCTCAGCTCCCGGGCGAGCTCGTAGATCGTCAGTCGGGTTGGGCTGAGCGAGAGGACAAGTGCCAGCACCGCGCGGCCGACCATCGCTTCCTCCTCGTGTGCCTCGTCGGGTTTCTGGGGATCCTCGCCGGGTGAGCTTGGGCGGTCCTGCATGGGGCTGGTACCTCCTGCGTTTAGCCCCGGGGGTCGGTGCCGCGCCGCCCCCGGGGCGGCTTTGCGTGCACCCTCCTAAGCAGGTGGCGCCGGAAACTCACCCCCCTCGTTCCGGCGTTTGCCACCCGCAGGGCGGCGGTGCAAAGGTCACACCGGAACGCGGCGAGCCCGCTGGCGAGGCCTGCTGGCGAGGCCTGCTGTCGCCGTGGCCGCGCGGCGGGCCTGGCAGCTCCGCGCTCGAGGTCTGTTCAGCCGATCAGCAGATGCGCCGTTGCTTGCCGGTCGTTTCGCCGGCCTTGCTGGCGCTGCGCCCGTCCGTCTTGGCAAGCGCCGCCCGGACATCCTTGCCGAGCATGTCGGCCATGTCGCGGCTGAAGTTCTCCTTGACGACCATCCGCAGCACCGAGACCGACTCGGCATTGGGGGGCAGCGGATAGGCGGGGACGATCCAACCGCGCTCGCGCAGCCGTTCGGAGAGCTCGAAGACGTCGACGCCGCCGTCGCGGTCGGTCGGCTTGACGACCACCACCGGCAGGTAGCGAGCGTCGTTGAGCAGCTCGAAGCGGCCCGTGTCGGTCAGGGCCTTCTCCAGCCGGCCCGCGTTCTCCATCAGGTTGGAGGCGATTCGCACGTATCCCTCGCGGCCGAGCCGCAGGAAGTTGTAGTACTGGAGCAGCACCGCGTTGCTGGCTCGGCTGAAGTTGAGGCTGTAGTTGGGCATCTCGCCGCCCAGGTAGGTGATCTTGAAGACCAGCTCCTCGGGCACGGTGTCCATGTCGCGGAACACCACCGAGCCCATGCCGGGATAGACGAGGCCGAACTTATGGTTCGAGACGTTGATCGAGCGCACGTGCTCGAGGCGGAAGTCCCACTTCAGGTCGGGGTAGGCGAAGGGCGCGATGAAGCCGCCGCTCGCCGCGTCGACGTGGATCGGGATGTCCCATCCCTTCTCCTGCTTGACCCTGCGCAGCAGCTCGTCGATCGCCTCGATCTCGTCGATCTGCCCGGTGAAGGTGGTGCCCAGGATGGCGCCGACCGCGATCGTGTTCTCGTCGAGCAACGGCTCGACCTCTTCGGGGCCGATCACGTGGCGCTCCGGCGTCAACGGGATCACCCGTTGCTCGACGTCGAAGTATTTGGTGAACTTCTCCCAGCAGGTGTGGACGTCGGCGCCGAAGACGACGTTGGGCTTGGCGCTGTCGTCGCCACGCTTCTTGCGCCAGCTCCACTTGTGCGCCAGCAGGCCGAGCATGATCGCCTCCGAGGATCCGATCGTCGCGGTGCCGCAGGGCTCTCCCTCGGCGGGCGCGTTGAACAGGTCGCCGATCATGCTGATGACTCGCTGGTGGATCTCCTCCGTCTGCGGATACTCGTCCTGGTCGACGAAGTTGCGATTTAGCGTCTCGGTGGCGAGCTGCTGGGCCTCCGGCTCCATCCAGGTGGTCACGAAGGAGGCGAGGTTCAGCGCCGGGTTGCCGTCGAGGTTGAGCTCGTCGTGGATCAGTTGGTAGGCGGCCCGCGCCGGCATCGATTCAGCCGGGACCTTGTGGGCGGGGACCTCATCGATGAAGTAGCGGCTGCTGTAGGTCGTGTTGGTGAGCCGCCCGGCCTCGCGTCGAACCTTGCGCATCGATCGCACTGTACACGCGGGCGAGCAGGCCGCGGGGAACTTGGGACCGCCGTACAGAGACGGTGGAGCCGGCCGCCGCCACCATCTGTCGATGATCGGTCGGATTCTCGCTGTCGGGGGCCACGATTTCAGCTCTCACCCGCCGGACCGCGCTGTCTGCGAGTTGATCGTGCGCCTGGCGGCGGCGCGAGCGGGGAGCCGGCCGCGGATCTGCATCCTGCCGGCCGCGGACGCCGCCGTTTCGGAGCAGGTCAGCGGCTTCTACGCCGCGTTTGGCGAGCGCCCGTGCGAGCCCTCCGATCTCTCCCCGTTCCGTTTCGGTCGCCGTCCGGCCGCGTTGCGCGACCACCTTCTCTCCCAGGACCTGATCTACGTCGGCGGCCGCGGTCTGCTCAACCTGCTCGCCGTCTGGGAGGCGCACGAGCTGGACGCGATCCTCAGTCTCGCCTGGCGGCAGGGGATCGTCCTTGCCGGGCAGAGCGCCGGCGCAATGTGCTGGTTCGAGGCCGGGATCACCAAGTCGTCCGGGAGGCTGGAGCGCGGGGCCGGCCTTGGCCTGCTCGGCGGCAGCCTTTGCGTGCACTACAACAACGAACCGGATCGTCGCGCCGCCTACCTGGATGCGGTCGGCAACGGGATGCCCGGCGGCTACGGTCTCGATGACTACGCCGCGTTGATCTGGGAGGGCAGGGGTGCGCCCTCCGCCGTCACCGCCCGCCGCGGCGCCCGCGCCTACCGGGTCGCCAAGGGGGAAGACGGGGGCGTGATCGAGTCTCCGCTGCCCGCCCGCCTCCTGCCGGCGCCCGCGCCGGCAGGACTGCGCGAGGACATCGCCGAGTACCGACGCATCGCTGCGATGCGCAAGGGAGCCGGCTGGCTCGGGTAGCCGCTGAGCGTCGCGAAGGAGCTGTCCCCCGAAGCGGCGGATATGCGGAGCCGGGCCAGCCAATTGGCTGGCCCGGGAGTCCGGGCGAGAGACACCTCGCCCCTGCCTCGCCTTGCCCTATCCCCCTGAGCCGGCAGCCGGCGGGGCGGTGGGGTCGCTGCCCTCCTCGCCGGGCGCCTCGCGGGCGATGTATTCCTCGACCAGCAGCAGATTGTCCTGCGAGCGCTCGACCACGTTGAGCAGGTCGCCCATCAGCGCCACCTCCTCGACCTGCTCCTTGACGAACCACTGCATGAACTGCTCGGCGCGGTAGTCCTTGATCTCGCGCGCCAGCTCGAACAGAGCGAAGATCTCTTCGCCGACCCGCTTCTCCTGCCCGAGCGCCTGCTTGACCGGCGTCACCCCGTCGGAGTAGCTGGTCGCCTGCGCTTTGACGTCGGGAATCTTGACCTCCTCGCCGACGTCGAGCAGGTACTGGACCATCATCATCGCGTGCTCGCGCTCCTCGAGCGCCTGGCGGTAGAAGAAGCCGGCCAGGCGGGGCAGCGTTTCCGCGTCGTAGTAGACCGCCATCCCGACGTACTGCTGGGAGGCGGCAAACTCGTTGGCGATCTGCTCGTTCAGCGCGGCGGCAAAGCTCTTGTCAGCCATGGCTCTCCTTGCATTCGGGTCGGGTTCGTAGAACGTAGCCGAAACGCCGAATTCGGATGGCCGAAGTCGGGGAGACGAGCACCGTGGACGGGCGTTCGAAATGGGTCTCGTGGACCCCAGGCGAATCTCCTCAGAGAGATACGCAAACAGCGCCCCCTGTGTGCGTCCTCGCTCTGCTTGCCAGTCGCACGCGCGGGTCTTCGGATCGACTCTCAGCGGCCGATGTGGAAGCCGATCAGGTCGGGGATGCGCGCCACCAGAGAGCTGAGCGGATCGGGCTCGCGAGCGGCAAGCTCGGCCTCCTCCCTGTGCATCAGCGCGCCGCGGATCGCCTTGCCGCCAAGCCAGTGGAACGGCTCGGGCGGGACGCGCTGGGGAGAGGAGTCGACGATCGCAAGTCGCGCGTGCTCGTCACGGCGATCGAGTGCAAGCGACGCGAGGACCCGTCCCACCATGTGGGACGGCCCGACCCCGTTGCCCGTGTAGCCGGCGGCGGCAAAGGCATTGCCACCGCGCAGCGGCACGACCATCGGCAGGTGGGTGGGCGAGACATCGATCGGGCCGCCCCACGCATGCGTGATCCGCCGTCCGGAAAGGCTCGGGAAGTAGGCGCGCAGACGCGCGGCAGCCGCGGCGACGACCGCGGGGTCGAGCTCGGCACGTCCCCTCAGCCGCGCTCCCATCGCAATTCGCCCACCGCCCCAGCCGAAGGCGATCCGACCGTCGGGGGTGGTGCGGAAGTAGTCGATCAGGGAGCGACTGTCGGTGATGCACTCGCCGCCGGTCCAGCCGACCTCCTCGAGCACGTCCGGCACCGGCTCGGTGAGGACGATGTGGGAGGAGGTGACGGTGAGGGAGCTGCGCAGCGGCCCGCGGCGGGCCTTCGCCGCGCCGCCGATCGCGACAACCGCGCTGTGCGCACGGACTCGTCCTGCGGGGGTGTGCGCTTCCACCTCGCCGGGACCGCCGCGCAGTCGCCGCACCGGCGAACGCTCATACAGCTCGACGCCGCCGGCCAGCAGCCGCCGGCGCAGGCCCAGCGCCAGTCGCGCCGGCTGCACCGTGGCGGCGTAGGGGTAGAAGGCACCGCCGCGGAAGGCCGGCGAGGCGCAGTGCGTTTCGACCTCCGCGGCGCTCAGGTTCCGCACCAGATCGAGGGCGCCGGCCGAGACCGTTTCCACCCTCCGGCATGCCGCCACGGTGTCCTCCCAGGCCCGGTCGTGGGCGGGGGCGGTGGAGACCTGCAGGTAGCCACCGCGCCGGAACCAGGCATCGACGCCCTGCTCCTCGCAGAAGGACCCGATCTCCGCCACAGCCTCCTGCGAGGCGCGGGCGACGGCAAGCGCCGCCGCGTCGCCCCAGCGCTGCTGCATATTCGGCAGCGAGAGCCACATCAGGTTGCAGAAGCCCCCGTTGCGCCCGCTCGGGCCGTGCCCGCACAGGTCCGCCTCGAGCAGTGCCACGCGGGCCCCGGGCTCCAACTGCTTCACCTGCCAGGCCGCCCACATCCCGGTGTAGCCGCCGCCGATCACGAGCACGTCCGCCGCTCGCTCCCCGTCCAAAGGCGCCGCCGCCTGGACATCGCCGGCCTCCTCCAGCCAGTACCCGTGGGCCGTGTGCTTCATGGGGAAAAGCGAGTCTGCCAGGTGGGACACGCGAGCAAGAGCAGCGATGAGACTGAGACGTCCGTGGTGCGGAGGCCTGGCGAGGGCCAGCGGTCCCCATACACTCACACTTGTGAGCACATTCGAGCGACTTGAGGACCTGCCGCTGGAGATCGAGGGATATGAGCTGGAGGGGCTGGAGCTCTCGGTCCCCGGATTCGAACGGCTGAGCACCGTGATCCACATCCACGGCGGCGGTGAGGAGGGGCTCGGCGAGGACGTCACCTACGACGCACTCGACCACGTCGCGCTGCAGGACGCGGGCGCGGTGCTCGACCTGACCGGACCGGCAACGCTCGGCGAGTTCTGCGACTTCATGGCCGGCGTCGACACCTTCCCCGCCGCGCCCCAGCGTGAGGTGTCGCGGCGCTACCGCCGCTGGGCCTTCGAGTCCGCGGCTCTCGACCTCGCGCTGCGCCAGGCGGGAACCGGCATTGCCGCCGCCCTCGGACGTGCGGCGCGACCGGTCGAGTTCGTCTGCTCGATGCGCCTCTCGCCGCCGAACTCCGGTGAGCCCTCCTCGATCGAGCCGCTGCGGCGCAAGCTGGACGCCTACCCCACGCTGCGCTTCAAGCTCGACCCGACCAACGACTGGACGGACGAGTTGATCGCCGAGCTGGTCGCCACCGGCGCCGTCGACTCGCTCGACCTGAAGGGCTACTACAAAGGCACGGTCGTCGACGTGGAGACCGATCCGGAGCTGTACCACAAGCTGATCGAGGCCTTTCCCGAGGCCTGGCTGGAGGATCCCGACGTGAACGAGGAGACCAGACCGGTGCTGGAGCCGGCTCGCGATCGCCTTACCTGGGACGCCCCGATCCACTCGATCGCCGACATCGAGACACTGCCCTGGCCACCGAAGATGGTCAACGTCAAGCCCTCTCGGATCGGCGGCCTCCGCGATCTCTGCGCCACCTATGACTATTGCGCGGAGCAGGAGATCGGCGCCTACGGCGGCGGGCAGTGGGAGCTCGGCGTTGGCCGCGGCCAGATCCAGGTGCTCGCCTCCCTCTTCCATCCCGACACGCCAAACGACACCTCGCCGCGCGGCTACAACGAAGCTGACCCGCCGCCCGGCCTACCGGCCAGTCCACTCGAGCCGAAGCTCGCCCCGGTCGGCTTCCGCTGGACCTAGCAGGATCAGGCGGCCCCGGCGGCGCCAATCGCGACCGGCGGCGCGGCCTCCTGGTCGGGGCGGACCGACGCCAGCTTCTCGGCCCGGCGCTGCTGCCAGACGGTGAGGCCCATCGCCAGCACGGTGACGGCGAAGAGGATCATCGCGATCACGTTCACCTCGACCGGGATGCCGCGCTGCGCCGCCCCATATATGTAGAGGGGGAAGGTCACCGTCGTTCCGGAGTTGAAGTTGGAGATGACGAAGTCGTCGATCGAGAGGGCGAAGGCGAGCAGCGCGCCGCCGAGGATGCCGGGCATGATCAGCGGCAGCGTCACCAGCCGGAAGGTCTCGATCGAGCTTGCGCCGAGGTCTCGCGCCGCCTCCTCGAGGTTGCGGTCGAAGCCGATCAGGCGCGAACGCACGACGACGACGACGAAGCTGATGCAGAACATCACGTGGGCGATCAGCAGCGTCTGGAAGCCGAGGCCCGGGGCGCCGAGGATGATGAAGAAGGAGAGCAGCGAGGCGCCCATGACGATCTCCGGCGTGGCCATCGGCACGACGATCAGCAGGTTCGCCGCGCGCCGCCCGTGGAACCGGTGGCGGACCAGGGCGATCGCCATCAGCGTCCCGATCGCGGTCGAGATCAGGGTCGCCAGCAGCGCCAGCTTGAGGCTGGTCAGCAGCGCGCTGTTCAGTTCGGGGATCCCGAACGCGTTGCCCCAGTGCGAGAGCGTGAAGCCGACCCAGGTGAAGTTGTACTTGCCCGCCGGGTCGTTGAAGGAGAAGACGAGGATCACCGCGATCGGGATCAGCATGTAGATCACGACCAGCGCGGCGACGATGTTGACTGCGTGCTCGCGCAGCCAGCGCCAGGCGGGACTCACAGTTTCTCCTCTCCCATCAGCGCCTCCGAGCCGGCGAAGCGGATGTAGATCAGGACGACCACCATGATCAGCGCCATCAGCACGAACGAGAGCGCCGCCGCCGCCGGGTAGTCGAGCTGCGTCTTGTAGAGCGACTGAATCACGTTGCCGATCATCTGGTTGCCGGCGCTGCCGAGGAACTGGGCGTTGATGTAATCGCCGGTCGCCGGGATGAAGGTGAGCAGCGTGCCGGCGACGATCCCCGGTGCCGAGAGCGGCAGCGTCACCCGCACGAAGGCCGCCCGCGAGGACGCGTAGAGGTCCTTCGCCGCCTCGATCAGCCGCGCGTCGATCTGCTCGAGGCTGGCGTAGATCGGCAGGATCATGAAGGGCAGGAAGTTGTAGACGAGGCCGGCGATCACGGCGCCGCCGCTCGCCAGCACGTGCCCGTTCTCGGGCACCATGCCGAGGAAGCGCAGCGCGTCGACCGCCGGGCTCTGGTCGGAGAGGATCGTCTCCCAGGCGAGGGTGCGGATCAGGTAGGTCGTGAAGAACGGCGCCACGACGGCGAAGAGCAGTGCGTTGCGCCACCGCCCGGCGCGGAAGGCGATCGTGTAGGCGAGCGGGTAGGCGACGAGCAGGCAGATCAGCGTCGCCAGCCCCGAGTAGAGGAACGAGCGGGTGAACTGCGTGTCGTAGAGCGACAGCGCGTCGGAGTAGTTGCCCCAGTTCCAGCTGAAGCCGAGGCTGCCGACGACGCCCGACTCGAGCGAGAGGTACCCCATGTAGAAGAGGGGCACGACGAAGAAGAGCAGCAGCCAGATCCCGCCCGGTCCGAGTAGGAGGTAGGGAACGACCCGGCGGCGAACCGCAGTCATCGGCTCTCGCCGCCCCGACTTCGGTCCGCCGCCGGCATCGCGATCAGCCGTTTAGCACGGCGTTCCAGGCCCGCGTCACCGGCTGCTCCTCCTGCTCGTTGAGCTGCGCCTGGGTGAAGCACTTCTTGGTGAATTCGGCGCTGGGGAAGATCAGGTCGCTTTCCGCCAGTTCCGGTTCGCTCTTTTCGAAGATCCGCTTCACGCCTTCGACCGGCGTCACGTAGTTGACGTATTCGGCGATCTTCGCTTGGTTCTTCGGCACGTAGACGTAGTTCATCCAGGCCTCGGCGGCGGTCGGGTTCGGCGCCCCGACCGGGATCACCATGTTGTCCGACCACAGCGAGCAGCCCTGTTCGGGATTGCGGAATTCGATGTTCGGGTTGTCCGCCTGCAGCTGCACCGCGTCGCCCGACCAGCCGATCGCCGCGACCGCGTCGCCGCTGGTCAGGTCACGCGCGTAGTCGTTGCCGGTGAAGCGGCGGATCTGCCCCGATTCGACCGCGCCCTTGACCTTTTCGATCGCCTTCATCCAGTCGTCTTCGCTGGCTTCTTCGGGGTCGATCCCCAGGCAGGTCATCACCAGCGGCACGGTTTCTCGCAATTCGCTGAGGAAGTCGACCTTGCCCTTGTACTTGGGGTCGAAGAGGTCGCAGATCGAATGCACTTCGGGGGCCAGGTCGGTGCGCACGATCAGCCCACCCATGCCGCTCTGCCAGGGCACGCTGAAGTCGCGGTTCGGGTCGAAGCCCGGGTGCTGGAGCGAGGGCACCAGGTTCTTCTCGACGTTCGGGATCCCCGACCTGTCGAGGCTCTGCAGGTAGCCGAGGTCGTGCATCTTCTTCGCCATCCAGTCGGTGACGACGAAGAGGCTGCGGCCGCCCGATTCGCCCCCTTCGAGCAGCGGCTGCATCTTGCCGAAGAATTCGGCGTTGTCGTTTACGTCTTCGATGTACTTGACGTCGATCCCGGTCGCCTTTTCGAACTCCGTCACCGTCCCGTTCTTGCCGGGGTCGATGTAGAGCGGCCAGTTGGAGATCGTCACGCTGCCCGAGGGCTTGCCTTCCAACTTCACCGCCCCGCCTTCTCCACCGCTGCTGCCGCAGGCGGCAAGGCCCACGGTCATGGTCAGTGCCGCCACCAGCACGGCGAGCGTCCTCGGGTTTGCTCTGCCACTACCCATCCGACTCACCCTCTTCTGTTTGAACTGCTTTCCCTTCGAAGCTCTCGCGCACCACGTGCATGTGCTCCGGCTCCCAGCTCAGCGTCACGCGGGCGCCGCCGCCGGGCAGCGCCTGGCGCTGTGCCTCGTCGGCGTTGGGGACCAGCACGGTCATCCGCACCCCGTCGCCGAGCTCGACCGCGATCTGGGTCGAGGTGCCGAGATACAGGGAGGACTCGACGACGCCCTCGACCCGCGGCCGCCCATTCGTCGACTCCACCGCTTCCGACTTTGTCCCCGCCATGGTGCG
Organism: uncultured Solirubrobacterales bacterium; assembly: GCA_963747765.1. GTDB lineage: Bacteria > Actinomycetota > Thermoleophilia > Solirubrobacterales > 70-9 > VRUE01. The sequence continues at coordinate 116,125 of CAVVGH010000005.1, forward strand.
GGAAGAGTCGGAAACGGCGCCCCGGCCGAGCGTCTCGACCCGCAGCTTCTCCGGTCGCACGACGGCATAGCAGCGCTCGCCGACCGCGATCCCGTCCGTCGCCGCCCGCACCGTCGGCCCGTGCTCCAGCTTCACCTCGCCACCGCCGCCGACGGTCGCCGGCATCAGGTTGGAGACGCCAATGAAGTCGGCGACGAAGGTGGTTGCCGGGCGCTCGTAGACGTCCTCGGGCACGCCCACCTGCTCGACCCGGCCGCGGTTCATCACCGCGATCCGGTCGCTCATCGTCAACGCCTCCTCCTGGTCGTGGGTGACGTAGACGAAGCTGATCCCGACCTCGCGCTGGATCTTCTTCAGCTCGACCTGCAGGCCCTTGCGGAGCTTCAGGTCGAGCGCCCCCAGCGGCTCGTCGAGCAGCAGCACCTTCGGCAGGTTGACCAGGGCACGGGCCAGGGCGACTCGCTGTTGCATGCCGCCGGAGAGCTGCGCCGGGCGCCGATTGGCCTCGGCCGCCAGCCCGACCCGCTCCAGCTCGGCGGCGACCCGTCGCCGGATCTCCGCCTTCGGCACCCGCTTGCGCCGCAGCCCGAAGGCGACGTTGTCGCCGACGCTCAGGTGGGGGAAGAGGGCGTAGCTCTGGAAGACCGTGTTGGTCGGCCGCCGGTGCGCCGGCAGCTCCGCCACGTCCTCCCCCTCGATTCGGATTCGCCCCTCGCTGGGGCGCTCGAACCCGGCGATCATCCGCAGCGTCGTGGTCTTGCCGCAGCCGCTCGGCCCGAGCAGCGTGAAGAACTCGCCTCCGGTCAGCTCGAGGCTCATGTCGTCGACGGCAACCAGATCGTCAAAGCGCTTGGTGACGCGCTGGAGCTCGACGCTCGGAACCATCGCTTCCATTCTCCTCCTCGACCTCGGACCACGCCTCGGTGGAGCTGACACTCCAGACCGTATGTCCAGGGCGGTGGCATTACAAGTGGCGCCACCGCCAAACCAAATGCCGCCGCTTGTACTCTTTGTATAAGTAGCAGGCCAGTCCTTACCTGCACGACCATTGCATACCGGCCATGGCCGGTCTAGCTTTATCCATAACGTCGTAGCAAGAGAGGAGACATTGCATGGCCACTGCGTCGCGGACGACAGGAGAGGTTGACACGAGCCTCCAGGAGCTGGCCAAGCGACACCTCTGGATGCACTTCTCGCGAATGGGGTCCTACAGCCGTGGCGGCGAGATCCCGATCATCGTTCGCGGCGACGGATGCTACGTCTACGACGAGCACGGCAACCGCTATCTGGATGGCCTCTCGGCGCTCTTCTGCGTGAATGCCGGCCACGGACGCTCCGAGCTCGGGGAGGCCGCCGCCCGCCAGGTCGAGGAACTCGACTTCTACACGCTGTGGAGCTACGCGCATCCGCGTGCCATCGAGCTGGCGGCGCGGATTGCGTCGCTGGCGCCGGGCGACCTGAACCGCGTCTTCTTCACATCGGGGGGCTCGGAGGCCGTCGAGTCGGCCCTGAAGCTGGCCCGCAACTACCACCGGATGCGGGGCAAGGGCCAGAAGCACAAGGTGATCGCCCGCGAGATCGCCTACCACGGCACCACGCTGGGCGCCCTGTCGGCAACCGGCATCACCGAGCTGCGCTCGCAGTTCGAGCCGCTCGCGCCGGGCGGCTGTCACGTTCCCAACACCAACCTCTATCGATGGCCGGAGGACCGCCACCCGCTCTGGGCGGCGACGGCGATCGAGGAGCGGATCCAGTTCGAGGGCCCCGACACCGTCGCCGCGGTGATCCTCGAGCCGGTGCAGAACGCCGGCGGTTGCTTCGTCCCGCCCGAGGGCTACTTCCAGCGAGTGCGCGAGATCTGCGATCGCTACGACGTGCTGATGATCTCCGACGAGGTGATCTGCGCCTGGGGCCGTCTTGGCCACTGGTTCGGCTGCGAGCGCTTCGAGTACGTCCCCGACATCATCACCGTGGCGAAGGCGCTCACCTCGGCCTATGCGCCGATGGGGGCGGTGATCGCCGACGACCGGGTCGCCGCACCGTTCATGGAGGGCAACGCCTCCTTCGCCCACGGCTTCACGTTCGCCGGACATCCGGTTGCGTCGGCGATCGCGATGGCCAACCTGGACGTCCTCGAGCGGGAGGATCTCTGCGGTCATGTCCTGGCGAAGGAGGGCGAGTTCCGCGCCGCGCTGGAGCGCCTCCAGGAGCTGCCGATCGTCGGTGATGTGCGCGGTGCGGGCTTCTTCCAGGCGATCGAGCTGGTCAAGGACAAGGAGACGAAGGAGGGCTTCAGCGACGAGGAGGCGGAGGGCCTGCTGCGCGGCTACCTCTCCGGCGAGCTCTACCGGCGCGGCCTGATCTGCCGTGCCGACGATCGCGGCGACCCGGTGATCCAGCTGGCGCCCCCGCTGATCGCCGACACCGAGCAGTTCGAGGAAATCCACGCTGTGCTCCACACCGTGCTCGCCGAGGCCTGGGAGCGGCTCTGAGGAGCGGGACGTCGATGCTCACCGTTCAAAGCCTGCTTGCCGAGCTCGACCTCGAGCTGGTGGCGGGCGCCCAGGCGGCCGACGCGCCGGTCAGGTGGGTGCACATCTCCGAGTTGGAGGACCCGACCCCGTGGCTGTCGGGCGGCGAGCTGATGCTGACCACCGGCATCCCACTCGATACCGCGGCCAAGCAGCGCACCTATATCCGCCTGCTTGCCGATCACAACCTCGCGGGCCTCGGCCTTGGCACCGGCTTCAGCCACAAGAAGATGCCCAAAGCGCTGGTCGAAGAGGCGCGCAAGCGAGACTTCCCGCTCTTCGAGGTCCCCTACTCGACCCCGTTCATCGCGATCACCGAGAAGGCGTTCGCGCGGCTGGTCAACGAGCAGTACGAGGTGCTCCAGCGCGGCATCGCCGTGCAGCGGCGCCTCGAGCGGCTGGTGCTGGAAGAGCGCGGTTTGGAGGAGATCGTCGCCACGATCGCCTCCGCGGTCGGTGGCACCGTGGCGATCCTCAACGGCCGCGGGGAGCGGATCGCGGGCCGCGGCTTCCGCCGCCAGCTGTCCGCCGACGCGGTGATGGCGCTGCGCGACGAAGCGCTGACGCACACCAGGGAGGGGCGCCCCTTCGTCCCGACCCATGCGTCGATCGCGGGGCGGGCGCTGGCCCACCCGGTGATCTCGCCGGGCGGTGGCCCGCCGCAGGCCTGGGTCGTGATCGTGCGCGACTCCGGCGGCCTGGGCGACTTCGAGCGACTCATCCTGCAGCAGGCGGTTGCCGTGGTTGCGCTGGAGATGATGCGCCGCCGTGTCGCACGCGAGACCGAGCGGCGGCTCGCCGGCGACATCCTCGCCGGGGCGCTGGGCGGCCGCCTCGAGCCCTCCGAGCTCCGCCGTCGCCTCGAGCCGTTTGGGATCGGCGACGAGGCGGCCGTTCTGGTCTTCGATCTCGACGACCCGGCTGCTGCTGAGCCTGCTCTGGAGCGCGCCCTCGCCGCCGATGCGTGCCCGGCCGTCGTCGCCCCTCATGCGAGCGGTGGCCACGAGCTGCTCTGCGCGGTTGTCGACGCGGCCGACCGCGACCCCATCGACCTCGCGGCCGAAGCCCGCAAGGCGCTGATCAAGGAGCGCGGTACGGTGCGCGCTGCCGCCAGCCGCCCGGCGCCGCCCGAGGAGCTGCGCCACTCCTTCCACGAGGCCCGCTGCGCGCTGGAGGCGACGGCGTTCGCCAACGGCAGCGAGCCGGAGGTGGCCTCCTGGCGCGACCTCGGTGCCTTCACCCTCTTGCTCTCCCTCCAAGACGACGATGCGCTGCGGCTCTACTGCGACAGCGTGCTCGGCCCGATCGAGCAGGGCGATCAGGAGTACGGGGGCGAGCTGCTGCGCTCGCTGGAGGCCTTCATCGAGCAGAACGGCCAGTGGGAGCGCGCTGCCCGCCAGGTCTACTGCCATCGCCACACCCTGCGCTACCGGATGCGCAAGGTCGAAGAGCTGACCGGCCGCGACCTCTCGCGCGCTCACGATCGGATCGAGTTCTGGCTGGCGCTGCGAGCCAGGGAGCTGGTGGGCCAGTGAGGGTCGGCATTCCCCGCGAGGTCAAGGACGACGAGTACCGCGTCGCGATGACCCCCGCCGGGGTGCGCGAAATGGTCGAACGCGGCCACGAGGTGCTGGTCGGCAAGGGCGCTGGAGAGGGCAGCGCGATATCGGATTCGGATTACGAGTCCCAGGGGGCTGCGGTCGTCTCCGACGCGGCCGAGCTGTTCGGCGAGGCGGAGATGATCGTCAAGGTCAAGGAGCCGCAGGCCCCCGAGATCGAGATGCTGCGCCCCGGCCAGCTCCTCTTCGCCTACCTGCACCTGGCGCCCGATCCCGAGCAGGCGCGCGGGCTGTGCGGCTCCGGCGCCACATGCATCGCCTACGAGACGGTCGAGGACGCCCACGGGCAGCTGCCGCTGCTCGCTCCGATGAGCGAGATCGCCGGCAAGATCGCCACTCAGGCTGGGGCTTTCATGCTCGAGAAGCCGCTCGGGGGGCGGGGCATCCTGCTTGGCGGCGTGCCGGGCGTGGCGGCGGCGAACGTGATGGTGATCGGCGGTGGCACGGTTGGCATGAACGCCGCCTTCATCGCGATCGGGATGGAGGCCGATGTCTTCGTCTACGACAGGTCGATCGACCGCCTGCGCGAACTGGAGGTCGCCTGCGCCGGTCGCTGCTCGACGATCTACTCGACCACGCTGGCGATCGAGGAGATGCTGCCCCGCGCCGACCTCGTGATCGGCGCCGTGCTCGTGCACGGCGCCCGCGCGCCGTTCGTGGTGCGCCGCGAGCAGCTGGCGCTGATCAAGCCCGGCGCGGTCCTGGTCGACGTCTCGATCGACCAGGGTGGGTGCTTCGAGACGTCGCGCCCGACCACCCACCACGACCCGACCTTCGAGGTCGACGGAGTGACTCACTACTGCGTTGCGAACATGCCCGGAGCGGTTCCGATCACCTCCACGCACGCTCTCACCAACGCGACGCTGCGCTACGCGATGGCCCTCGCCGACCAGGGCGCTGCCGGGGCGATTCGGAGCGACCCGGGGCTGCGGCTCGGCGTCAACGTGGCGGGCGGCCGGGTGACGCATCCGGCGGTCGCCGAGGGCGTGGGAACGAGCTGCGTGCCGGTCGAGGAGGCCCTCGAGCTGCGCGGGGCCGGGGCGACCAAGGGCTGAGCGGGCCAGGAGTCGATCGTGGATCAACCGGAGCAACCCTGAGGAGGTCAAGCGATGGCGACGGCGACCAGGACGAAACTGAAGAACTTCATCGGTGGCAGGGCGGTCGACCCCGCCGAGGGCGGCATGGAGGACGTCGTCAATCCGGCGACCGGGAAGGCCATCGCCGAGGCTCCTCTCTCGACCAAACCCGATGTCGACCGGGCGGTTGAGGCGGCTGGCGACGCCCTCGGGGGCTGGGCCGCGACGTCGCCGGGGGAACGCGCCCGGGCGCTCTTGCGGATGGCGGACCTGATCGAGGAGCGGGGGGAGGAGATCGCCGATCTCGAGGCCACCGACGCCGGCAAGCCGCGCGCCGCCGTGCTCGAGGATGAGGTGCCGGTGATGGCCGACAACCTGCGCTTCTTCGCCGGCGCCGCTCGCTGTCTCGAGGGTCGTGCCGCGGGCGAGTACATGGAGGCCCACACCTCCTTCATCCGTCGCGAGCCGGTTGGCGTCGTCGGTCAGATAACCCCCTGGAACTACCCGTTGATGATGGCCGTCTGGAAGATCGGCCCGGCCTTGGCGGCGGGGAACACCGTTGTGCTGAAGCCCGCCGAGACGACGCCGCTCACGACGCTCGTCTTTGCCGAGTGGTGCGCCGACCTCCTGCCGCCCGGTGTCCTCAACGTCATTGGCGGCCACGGCGAGCCGACCGGGGCCGAGCTGGTCACCCACCCCGATGTCGAGATGGTCTCGCTGACCGGCTCGCCGCCGACCGGCAGGTGGATCGCCAAGGCCGCCGCCGACAGCCTGAAGCGCGTCCACCTCGAGCTGGGCGGCAAGGCGCCCGTGATCGTCTTCGACGACGCCTCGCTGGAGGCGGTGCTCGAGACGGTCGCCGGCACCGGCTACTACAACGCCGGCCAGGACTGCACCGCGGCCTGCCGCGTGCTCGCCTCGACCGCGGTCTACGACGACGTGGTCAGCGGCCTTGCCACGGCGGCCAGGGGGCTGGTGCTGGGCGACACGCTCTCGGCCCACACGACGCTCGGGCCGCTCAACTCCGAGCGCCAGCGCGAGCGCGTCGAGGGCTTCCTCGAGCGGCGGCCGGCCAGCGCGGAGGTCGTCACCGGCGGCGCCGAGCCGGACCTCCCCGGTTACTTCCTCGAGCCGGCTGTCGTCGCCGGCCTCGAGCAGGACGACGAGATGGTCCAGAACGAGATCTTCGGCCCGGTGATCACCGTGCAGCCGTTCGCCGACGAGGAGAAGGCGATCGAGTGGGCGAACGGCACCCGCTACGGGCTCGCCGCATCGGTCTGGACCCGCGACGTCGGCCGCGCGATGCGGGTCGCCAACGCGCTGCGCTTCGGCTGCGTGTGGATCAACGACCACATCCCGCTCGTCTCCGAGATGCCCCACGGCGGCTACAAGGAATCTGGCTACGGCAAGGACCTTTCGATGTACGCGCTCGAGGACTACACAGAGATCAAGCACGTCATGGTCAACCTCGAATAGCCGGCGCTTTCATGGTCGACCTCGAATAGCCGGCGCTTCCATGGTCGACCTCGAATAGCCGGCGCTTCCATGGTCGACCTCGAATAGCCGGCGCTCCATCTCCTCCCACCCTCCGTTCGCTCTTTGTACCGCTGTGCGACACAAACAGCGAACGGAGTTTCGATCCTGCCTTCCCAACTGCTCCGTTCGTCATTTGTACCGCTGTGCGACACAAACAGCGAACGGAGTTTCGATCCTGCCTTCCCAACTGCTCCGTTCGTCATTTGTACCGCTGTGAGACACAAACAGCGAACGGAGTTTCGATCCTGCCTTCCCAACTGCTCCGTTCGTCATTTGTACCGCTGTGCGACACAAACAGCGAACGGAGTTTCGATCCTGCCTTCCCAACTGCTCCGTTCGTCATTTGTACCGCTGTGCGACACAAACAGCGAACGCACCAAAAGCCAACATCGGCCGACGAACGGACCGAGAACCGGCGCCCTGGCTGGGGGGGAGAATCACCCTCCGTTCGCTCCTTGTACCGCTGTGCGACACAAACAGCGAACGCAGGAAGGCGGCGCAGGACGAAGGGGAGACGCGGCACGCACCGCTCGCGCTCCTGTGGCCGGCGCCCATCATCCCTTGGCCGAGCTGGCCGAGCGGCAGTACGGAGTCGTCTCGATCCGGCAGCTGGCGGAGCTTGGCTACTCGCGGAACGCGGTTTCGCGCGCGGTGCAGGCGGGCCGCCTGCACCGCCTCAAACACGGGGTCTACGCCGTCGGACACAGGTCGCTCGTCTGGCGCAGCCATTGCCTCGCGGCGGTTCTCGCCTGTGGGCCGGACGCTGTCGCCAGCCACTCCTCTGCCGCACGCCTGTGGGGCCTTCTCCCAAACCGCTCCGGGGACATTCACATCACCGTGCCCACACGCCGCCACGCCAAGGCGGGCGTGTGTGTTCACTTCGCGAACCTCGCCGATGACGATCGGACCGTCCTCGACGGAATCCCGGCCACCGGTCTGCCCCGCGTCCTGCTTGACATCGCTGCCACCGGTCCGGCCCTCCTCGATCGCTGTATCGAGCGCAGTGAAGAGCTCCGCCTGTTCGATCTGCGTGCGGTGGACGCGCTCCTCGACCGTGCAGCCGGCCGCCCGGGCAGCGGCCGGCTGCGGCAAGCCCTTGCCATTTATCGCGACGACCCCACATTCACAAGGTCGGGGCTGGAGCGGCGCTTTCTCGCGCTGCTGAAGAGAGCTGGCCTGCCCACGCCGGTCAGCGGCCACAACGTGGTCGGCTACGAGCTCGATGTCTATTGGGAGGCGGAGGGCTTCGCGGTTGAGCTCGATGTCTATGAGACCCACGGCAGTCGTGCGGCCTTTGAGCGCGATCGCCTTCGCCACGAGGACCTGAAGCTGGCCGGGGTGGAGATGATCCGGATCACCGGCCCGCGGTTCGGCCGCGAACCAAACGAGGTGGTCGCGCGCGTGGCGGCGCTTCTTGAGCAGCGGCGCCGTCAGCTTGACGGTGAGGCGGCACGTCCGCGGTGGATCGATACGCTCGATTGATGATGGCAGCCGGCAGGGGACTCGCGATTCTCGCGGCGGCGCTCGCGGTGGCGATTCTCGTCGCCGCGGCGCCGCCTGAAAAGGAGGGGCCGCCTGAAAAGGAAGAGGTGCCGCGCTGCCACGGGCGGCGGGCGACGATCGTCGGTACGGACGGCCCCGACGTGCTGCACGGCACGCCGAGCCGCGACGTGATCTGGGGCGGCCCCGGCGACGATCAGATCTTCGGCAGCCTCGGCAACGACCTGATCTGCGGCGGTCCGGGCGCCGACCTGATCCACGGCGGTCGTGGCAACGACGAAGTCGACGGCGGTGCCGGCAGCGGCGACCGCGTGATCGGCGACCTCGGCGACGACAAGGTGATGGGCGGCCCCGGCGACTTCGACGAGGTGGCCGGCAGCCTTGGCATCGACGTCCTGAACGGCGGCCAGGGCAACTTCGACATCGTCCACGGGGATTACGGATACGACCGCATGGACGGTGGGCCGGGCAGGGGCGACGTCGCCTCCTTCGGCACCGATGTCGGGGCCGGGCGGAGCGGTCGCGGCGGCGTCTGGGTCTCGCTGGCCGCTCACAAAGCCCGCGGCGACGGCCACGACCGGCTCTTCCGCCTCGATGACATCGAAGGCTCCCCCTTTGCCGACACCCTGATCGGCAACAGGCACGACAACGCAATCGACGGCGGCGCGGGCGATGACACGATTCGCGGCGGCGGCGGGCACGACCAGCTGAACGGCGGCCAGGGAAGCGACGTCTGCAAGGGGGCGAAGGGCCACAGTCGTTCCTGCCGCCGCGAAAAGCCACCCAACGCGTCCGCCTACGTGGAAATCGACCGCACCCCGGGAGGCGGTGGAGGGCTGGCGATCGTCGGTGGCCCCGGTCAGGATCGCTTCACCGTCAGCTTCGACGAAGCGACGGGGAGCTTTGGCATCGACGCCGCGAAAGGCATCTCGCTTGGCGCCGGATGCACGCGGCCGTCAACCGACGTCAGGCAGGCGATCTGCGACCCGAAAGGGCCGGCACGCTGGCTGATGGCCGATCTGGGCCCCGGCAACGACCAGCTCACCGTGCAGGGCTCTCTCACGGCGGTCGGCAGCGTGCGGATCGCCGGCGGCTACGGAGACGACACGATCCACGGCGGCCCTGAGGACGACCTGATCGAGTCCGGGCCGGGGAGCGACCGCCTCTACGGCGGGGCGGGCGCCGACGGCCTGGTCGGCAACCGGCCCGGGCCGACCTACCTCTATGGGGGGCCGAACGGCGACCTGCTGGCGGCCGGCGGCGGCTGCGCCGGCGGAGCGCTGGTCGGCGGCCCCGGTCGCGACGACGCCTCCTTTGCCGAGACCCAGGCCCACCCCGGCCTGCTGATCATCTCCTTCCCCAGGCACAGCGCCTGGGTCACGACGGTCAAGGGCTGTGACCATGTCCACCTCTCGCCGACCGACGAGGACATGGAGGGCTCCTTCGACAACGACGTGCTGATCGGCGACGGTCGCGCCAACAACATGCTCGGCCAGCCCGGCCAGGACCGCTTCTACGGCGGCGGTGGGGAAGACGTGATCGACGCCCGCGACGGCATGCGCGACCTGTCGATCCGCTGCGGGCGCCCCAACCATCCGGAAGGGCGTGTGCTCGTCGACCCGATCGATCCGCCCAGCCCGGCCTGCGCCATCCGCAGGGACGGGGAGCCGGTCCCGGGCCTCAACAACGGCGGTTAGATCAGTGGTGGGTATCCGGCTGGCTCAGGGCTGCCCGCCCCGACGCGTCCGCTCAGGGCCGACCTGTCCATCCGCTAGAGACCGTCCCGCCTCTTTCGTCACTGGGGGCTCGAAATCCCCGAGCCCCCTGGCTCTCTGACGAGGGGCGCGGAGATGGCCCCGAGACTCAGAGAGCACCTCAATGACTGATTCTCAAAATCCTCGGAACGAGGGGCGCTGAGATGTCGCAGGCCTGACGAACCCGAGCCGGACACCACGATGAGCGATCCTCAGAACTCCTGAACGAAGTGTTCAAAGGGGGCCCCGAAACGAACCCCTCGTCGATTGATGATGAGAGAAACAGCCTCCCCCCGTTTGCCCTCCTACTTGCAGGTGAGGAGGGCAAACGGGGGGAGGCTGCGTGGGACCCCAGGCGGTCAGGAGCTACGGGCATCGTTCCGCGAGATGTGGCCAGAGGGGCGGAGCACGCAACTCCGTTCGCTGTTTGTGTCGCTGAGCGGTACAAATGACGAACGGAGCGGCTGGAATCTCCCGGGTGAGACTCCGTTCGCTGTTTGTGTCGCTGAGCGGTACGAATGACGAACGGAGCGGTTGGGGTGGCCGGAGTGAAGCGGGCCTCAACACAACGGCAGCTCGGGTGCGGCCCTCAACAACGGCAGCTCGGGTGCCGGACCTCAAACGGTGGCCAGTGGTGTCGCCCGGCGATTCCCAGCCCGGGCGCGCGGGACTTGGGAATCGATCATTTAGGCTTGGCTGAGACATGGTCAGGAGCGCCACAGCCGAGGAGGCGGCCGCGATCGCAGCGGCGATCGAGCGGTTCAACGCGGATACCGGCGCCGTGTCGGGAGCCGGCGAGGGGAAGGCCGACCCGTGGCAGCGCGCGGCGCTGATCGAGGGGGTTGGCGCAAAGACAACGGTCGAGGACCTTGAAGAAGGAGGAGCAAAGTGGCTGTCGTGAAGATCATCGAGTTGGTCGGCAGTTCAAAGACGTCCACCGACGACGCCGCCAGACAGGCACTTGCTCAGGCGCAGGGCACGCTGCGCAACGTGCGCGCCGTGGACATCGTCTCGACCGGCATCCGGGGCGAGAACCTCGACGAGTACCGCGCCCACGTGCGGGTCGCCTTTCTGGTCGAGGGGACCGAGGTCGATTAGATTTAGCCCGTGGAGTCGATCGCCCCGGAGGAAGTGCGCACCCTGATCGCGGACGGCGCGCAGCTGGTTGACGTGCGGACCGACCACGAGTGGGAGGCGGGACGGATCGAGGGCGCGATCCACATCGAGCTGAACGAGCTCGAGGCCCAGGCTGCGGAGGTCGATCGGGAGCGTCCCGTCGTCTTCTACTGCCGTGGCGACAATCGCTCCGACATGGCCGCCGCGGCATTTGCGGCGGACGGCTATCGGGCATCGGCGCTGGCCGGTGGGATCGAGGCCTGGGTCGAGGCCGGCCTGCCGCTCGAACCGCAGGACGGCTACGTGGCCGACTCGGGTGAAGCGGCGGCGATTCTCGAGGCCCGCAAGCGCGCCCGTCCCTGAATCCGACCCTGCGAAGCGGCGGCGATTCTCGAGGCCCGCAAGCGCGCCCGTCCCTGAATCCGACCCTGCGAAGCGGCGGCGATTCTCGAGGCGTCCAAGCGCGCCCGTCCCTGAATTCGATCGCCGGCCACAGCGCTCCACAGCGGCGCGGCGAGCGCTTCGCAGCGGCCGCTCACGCCTAAATACCTGAATCCCTGTCAGGTTTTGCTATTTTCAACGTTCGGCCGGCTGACCTGGCAATCCCTACGCATCTGACAGGAGGATCGCGCGCATGGAATCGGTTTCGGTTTCGCCCCAGAGCAAATCCGCCGCAGTCCTCGAGGACTTGGACATAGACAACGCCAAGGCCCAGCGGGGGAAGGGCAAACCCGGCTCGTTGGAGAACCCCGAGACCTACGAGAACGTCCCCGGCCACGTCATCCCGGTCATCGAGCGCGAGTTCGACGACTTCGACAACGAGGCCCAGAGGTTCCTGGCCGGCGAGAAACCCGAAGACGAATTCATCGGCTTCCGCCTCAAGCAGGGTGTCTACGGGCAGCGCCAGCCCGACGTGCAGATGCTGCGGGTGAAGCTGCCCTTCGGCGGCGTGACCCCCGAGCAGATGGATGCCTTCGCCGCTGTGGTCGAGCGCTATGCGCCGCTCGGCAAAGGCCACATCACGACCCGCCAGAACATCCAGATCCATCACGTGCCGCTTCCGGACGCCGCCACGGCGATCCGCGAGCTGTCCGATGCCGGGCTCTCCTCGCGCGAGGGTTGCGGCAACACGATCCGCAACGTCACCGGCGACCCCTGGGCTGGCGTCGCCGCCGACGAGGTCTTCGACCCGACCCCCTACGCGGGCGCCTACGTCCGCTACTTCGTGCGGCACCCGACAACGCAGCTGATGCCGCGCAAGATCAAGACCGCCTTCACCGGCTCCGACGAGGACCGGGCGATCACCGGGATTCACGACATCGCCTTCCTCAGCCGCGAACGAGACGGCGTCAAGGGCTTCGAGATGCGGGTCGGCGGTGGCACGTCGATCATGGCTCGCGTCGCGCCGACCCTCTTCGAGTTCGTCGAGGCCGACAACGGCGACTACCTGAAGGTCACCGAGGCGGCGCTGCGAATCTTCGACCGCCAGGACTGGCTGCGCGCCAACCGCGCCCGGGCGCGGATCAAGTTCATGATCGACAAGATCGGAATCGACGCCTTCCGCGAGCTGGTCGACGAGGAGCTGCAGGGCGACTGGGTCGAGGAGCGCGACTTCGGCCTCGAGCGGCTGCGCTTCGACCACGACGAGGAGGCGAATGCCCCCGCACCGCCCGCGGCGGCCGCCTCCCCCAACGGCGACCGCTCCGAGTTCGACCGCTTCTGCGAGGGCAACGTGCAGCCGCAGCGCCAGGTGGGCTTCTCGACGGTCGAGGTGAAGGTCGAGCGCGGCGACTTGACACCCGAGCAGTTCCGCGGTCTGGCCTCGATCATGCGGGAGTTCACGGGTGGCTACGCGCGCAGCACGGTGCAGCAGAACCTGGTTCTGCGCTGGGTCCGCAACGAGGCGCTCTACGAGGTCTGGCAGCGGCTCGACGAGATCGCGCTCGGCGAGGCCGGCGCCCGCGAGGTGACCGACGTCGTCAGCTGCCCCGGCACCGACAGCTGCAAACTCGGCATCACCAGCTCGATGGGCCTCAACCGCGCGATCAAAGAGCGGCTGGAGGAGATGGAGGTCTCCGATGAGCTGACCCGCAGGATCCACATCAAGATGAGCGGCTGCCCCAACGGCTGCAGCCAGCATCACATCGCCAACATCGGCTTCTACGGCGCCTCGCTCAAAGTGGGCGGCCGCCAGATGCCCGCCTACATCCCCCACGTCGGCGGCAATTACGAGGGCGGCGAGGTGGTCTTCGGCACGCGGCTGAAGTCTCGGCTGCCGGCCAAACGGGTCCCCGAGGCCGTCGAGCGCTGGCTGCGGCTGTATGAGGCCGAGCGCGGCGACGGCGAGGAGTTCAACGCCTTCGCTGAGCGTGCCGGCGCCGAGCGCTTCGAAGCGGAGATCAAGGATCTGACGCTGCCGGTCGACTTCAGCCTCGAGACCATGCAGCAGTTCATCGACTGGAACCGCTCCAGCCCCTACAAGGTCGAGCGGGGCGAGGGGGAGTGCGCGATATGACGCGAAAGGGACGGACCAACCGTTCAACATGAAGCCTCTGCCCGCGACACTTTCCGGCTCCTTGCCGGCGCCGGCGGCGACCGACATCGACGCCGAGGCGGTTGCCGCCCACCTCGAGGAGCGCACCGCCCACGAGGCGATCGAGTGGATGTTCGAGACCTTCGGCGAGAGCCACTACATCGCCTGCTCCTTCCAGAAGACGAGCTCGGTGACGGCCCACCTCGCGACGCAGGTCAACCCGGAGGCGCGCTTCTTCTACCTCGACACCGACGTGCTCTTCCCCGAGACCTACGAGACGCGCGACCGGCTCGCCGAGTACCTGGGGATCGAGTTCGACCGCTACCACAACCTCAGCCTCGAGGAGCAGTCGGAGCAATTCGGCGACGAGCTGTGGGCGCGCGATCCCGACGCCTGCTGCGGTCTGCGCAAGGTCGAGCCGATGCGGCGCGCCCTTTCTTCCGTAGACTGCTGGCTCGCTGGCGTCCGTCGTGAGGACTCCGCGAATCGCGCCAAGGCTCCCAAGTTCGGCTGGGATAGGCGATTCGGTCTGTGGAAGCTGAACCCCCTTGCGGACTGGACCGAGCGCGACGTTTGGAACTACATCCGTGAGCACCACCTCCCGTACAACCCGCTGCACGACCATGGCTATCCGTCGATCGGCTGCATGCACTGCACCAAGCCGGTCGAGCCGGGCGGCTCGCCGCGCGACGGTCGCTGGGCGGGGCTCGCGAAGAACGAGTGCGGGATCAACTAGGTGCAGACCCACCGGGCGGCTGACGCCGCCTGACGGGGCTCCGCTACCGCTTCGACACGCCCATTTACCCAACCGATTGGTGAGAACCCGATGAGTGACACTGTGACCGAGCTTTCCCTAACCCTCTCCGAGCGCCACACCGCCGACTTCGAGATGATCGCCAACGGCGGCTTCGCGCCGCTCGCCGGCTTTCAGGGCTCCGATGACTGGGAGCGCGTCTGCACCGAGATGCGCACCGCCGAGGGCGCCTACTGGCCGATCCCGATAACGCTGGCCTCCGACCTCGACTGCGCGGCCGGTGACGTCGTCTCGCTGGCAAGCGACGAGGGCAAGCCGCTCGGCCGCCTCACCGTCTCTGAGATCTTCGAGCGCGACACCCGCCGCGAGGCAGAGCAGGTCTACGGCACCACCGACGAGGCCCACCCGGGTGTCGCCGCGATCTACGAGGAGGGCAACCGCTGCATCGCCGGACCGATCGAGGCCGACGCGCTGCCCGGCCATGAGGACGCCTTCATGCGCCGTTACCTGACGGCGGCGGAGACCAAGGCCGAGTTCGAGCGGCGCGGCTGGAACCGGATCGTCGCCTTCCAGACCCGCAACCCGATCCACCGCGCCCACGAGTACCTGACCAAGGCGGCGCTGGAGACCACCGACGGTCTCTTCATCCACCCGCTGATCGGCAAGACCAAGGCCGGCGACATCCCCGCCGACGTGCGGATGCGCTGCTATGAGGTGCTGATGGAGAACTACTACCCGCAGGACCGCGTGATCCTCGGCGTCTTCCCCTCGAAGATGCACTACGCGGGCCCCCGCGAGGCGATCCTGCACGCGATCGCGCGGCGCAACTACGGCGCCACCCACTTCATCGTCGGCCGTGACCATGCCGGCGTCGGCGACTACTACGGCACCTACGACGCGCAGAAGATCTTCGACGAGATCGATGTCGAGGAGCTGGGCATCGAACCGCTGTTCTTCGAGCACAGCTTCTGGTGCAACGAGTGCGAGGGGATGGCATCGGGCAAGACCTGCCCGCACGACTCCGCCGCGCATGTGTTCCTTTCCGGCACCAAGGTGCGCGAGATGCTCGGCAACGGCGAACGGCCGCCGCAGGAGTTCTCGCGCAACGAGGTGGCGGACATTCTGATCGACGCTTACAAGGAGGACTGACGTACTGATGGCTGGCGAGAAGGGATTCACCCTCTGGTTCACCGGGCTCTCGGGGGCCGGCAAGACGACAATCTCGAGGCTGCTCGAGGGGCACCTGCGCGAGCGCGGCTCCAAGCTGGAGATCCTCGACGGCGACATCGTGCGCGAAAACCTCTCCAAGGGGCTTGGCTTCTCCAAAGAGGACCGCGACACCAACATCCGCCGCATCGCCTTCGTGGCGGACCTGCTCTCCCGCAACGGCGTGCCGGTGATCACCGCGGCGATCTCCCCCTACGCGGAGATTCGCGCCGAGGCGCGCGAGCTGATGGGCGACCGCTTCATCGAGGTCTACGTCAAGGCCTCGGTCGACACCTGCGCCGATCGCGACGTGAAGGGGCTCTACGCGAAAGCCTTCGCCGGCGAGATCAAGGAATTCACCGGCGTGTCCGACCCCTACGAGGCGCCGGACAACCCCGAGGTCATCTGCGACACCGAAGCGGAAACCGCTGAGGAGTCGGCGCAGAAGCTGCTCGACTACCTCGAGCAGCGCGAGCTGGTTCCGGCGCACGCCGTCACTGCGTAGCGAGGAGGGAGCGGCAGTCCCCGCCGCGGACTCGCAGGCCAACCAAATGGTTGGCCTGCTCTGAGTATCCGTCCGTTGAGGGGACTGCCATCCCCTCCTCGCTACCCTGCAAAGCATGAGGTGGGGATGTAGGTTCGCGCTGCTCGCGGCGGGGCTCTTGCTCGTGCCGCCGGGGAGTGCTGTGGGCTTTGAATCGCTGGCCGGGTTTGGGGCGTTCGGCGAAGGGCCGGGACAGCTGCGCGAACCGGCGCAGCTCGCCGTCGCCGCCAACGGCGACGTCTACGTGGCCGACTCTGGCAACCACCGGATCTCCGTCTTCGCCGCGGACGGGACATTTCTGAGGACGTTCGGCGAAGCCGCGCTGCAGGAACCGCAGGACGTGGCCCTCGCCGGCGGCGTGGCGTTTGTCGCCGACTCGGGAGAGGATCGAATCGAGGTCTTTACCGAGGAAGGCATTCACCTCTTCTCTTTTGGCAGCGGCGAACTGACCGATCCCAGCGGCGTTGCCGTCGACGGGTCGACCGTGTTGGTCGCCGACAGCGGCAACGACCGAATCGCCAAGTTCTCCGCCGGGACGTTCGTCGAACCGATCGGCTCGGGTGTCCTGTCCTCGCCTCGCGACGCGCTCCTCGGGGCGGACGGCCTCCTCTACGTGGCCGACCACGGCAACGAACGGATTGCCGTCCTCGACGAAGGCGGCGCTCTCGTCGGCTCGATCGGCGCCGAAGGGGTGGGGAAGCTGAGCGGGCCGGTGGCGCTCGCCGCGGCGAAGGGCGAACTGCTCGTCGCCGACCAGACGGCGGAAAGGGTGGAGAGCTTCGACCTCGACGGCACCCTCCTGGGCGGCTTCGCCGCCAAGCCAGGCGTCTCGGGTGTGGGCGCCGCCTGCGGCGGCAACGTCTTCGCGGTGGAGCGCTCCGCGTTGTTCGCGCGGGTCGAGCGCTTTGGCGAACCGGGTGCGCCGGTGCCGCCCTGCGCGCAGCCGCAGGTGGTGCCGGAAATTACCCGGGCCGTTCAGCCGCCCTCCAACCGCTTCCGCTTCGACGGGCTGCGGCTGAATCGAGGCAACGGCATGGCGATCCTCTTCGTCAAGGTCCCCGGCCCCGGCAGGCTGCGGCTCTGGGGCCGGGGCGTGCGCCCGCTGAAGCGGGTGGCGCAACAGGCGACGCGCGTGCGATTGCCGGTCAGGCCGAAAGTTCCCCTGAAGCGCTACCTGAAGCGCCACGGCAAGGGGCGGGTCCGCGTCAACGTCCTCTTCGAACCGTTCGGCGGCGAAGCCAGGCGGCACGAAAAGGTGATCGTCCTGCGGCGCAGGCGGTACTGACCCGCGGCGAGATCAGCGGAACCGCGGCGGGCTCAGCGGAACCGCGGCGGGCTCAGCGGAACCGCGGCGAGATCAGGAAGACAAGCGGCGGGCTCAGGGGCGCCGCGGCGGGCCGATCAGCGGGGTCTTGACCGGTGCGGCGAGGCCCAGGAAGGCGACGATCTGGTAGCCGCCGGGGTTTGCCTGGATCGCGACCTGCTTCCAGTTGTTGGTCAGCCAGACGTTGCCCGAGGGGTCGATCGCGACGCCGGTGTTGCGGACCAGCCCGTTGAAGCCGTAGCCGGTTTCGCGCGGCGAGATCGATGCCCCGGTGCGCTGCTTGCCCGGCGGGCAGAGCTTGGGGCGCTTGCCGCAGAGCTCCGACAGCCGCTGGCCGCTGAAGTTCGCGATCCAGACGTTGTCGTGTCCGTCGACCGCGATCCCCCACGGCGTGGTCATGCCGCCGCCCTCGATCGGCCGTTTGCGCGCCAGCCGGCCGTTGGGCTTGAGCAGCACCGCGGAGCCCCTTCCGGGTATGAGGTTGAAGTCGACCGGGCAGGGAGCCGGGACCTTGCCCGAGTTGGCGACCCACACGTAGCCGCGGCTGTCGACGGCGATCCCCATTGGCCGGTGCAGGCCACCGCCTTCGACTGGGGGCCTGTCCGGGATGCCGTCCGGGCCGATCACCGCCACCTTTGAGTTTTCGTTGCCGGTGACGAAGACGTCGCCGCCGCGGTTCACGGCGACGCCAAACGGCTTGGTTATGCCGAGCAGCCCTTCACCGAGGTTGGTTGCCACTTCGGGGTTGCCGCGGGTGTAGCGGGTGACGCTGTTGTTGCCGCAGTTGGCGATCCAGATGTTGCCCCTGCGGTCGGAGACGGTCCCCTGTGGCCAGCTGATGCCCCCCTGTTCGAAGCCCCCCTTTTCGAACGGGGTTCCCTTGTAGACCAGATCCGGCGAGAGCGCTTCGCCGGACATCGTGAACTCCGAGACGCTGTTGTGAGGGGGCTGTTCGGTGCATTCGGCGGCAGCGAAGCCGAAGTTTCCAACCCAGACGTGGTTCGAGGGATCGATGCCGATTCCGAACCCTGCTCCGGTCAGCCCGCCGCCTTCGTAGGGGGAGCCGGGGTAGTACTGCCCGGTTGGGGTGAAGCGGAGCAGGTTTTCGGCGGCGCAGACGGGCTTCAGCCGTTCGCGGCTGAATTCGTAGTTGTTGGCGACCCAGAGGTTGCCGCCGGCGTCGATCGCGAAGTTGCCGGGGCCGTTCATCGACTTCCCGTCGCCTTCGAAGCGCAGCGCCAGGGTCCAGGCATCCGGGCGATCGCCGCTCCCGAGCGAGGGCTCGTAGACCTGGCGTGTCTGGCGCGAGAGCTGGAACAGCGTGCGGACGTTGTGCGAGGGGTAGCGGGCCATTGCGACGAGCGCCGTGATCGTGTTGGAGGCAGCCGTCTGGCCCGGCGCCGCGGCGGCCTTCATGAACTGCGCACAGAGCCTGGTGGGATGCCGGCAGGAGGCGACCAGGTTGGCAAGCGAATCGAAGGTCGCGAGGGTGGCGGTCGAGCGGCCGTTCGGGAAGCGGCGCAGGACGCTGGCGAGGCGCCCGCTGCGCTGGTCGACGAGGTTGGTGGTCATCGCCGCTGCGTTGCGCAGGCCCGGGTTCTTGCCGGCCACCCAGTTCCCGTGGAAGAACTGGGCCATCGAATAGGCCATCGCCACGGTCGTGGTCTCGCCGATCGTCGCCTGTCCGGGTATGCGGCCGGCGCCCAGGGCAGAGGCGAGCCGGTAGGAGGTGGCGGGAACCGGATAGCCGGCTTCGGCGACGCCGCCCGGCCGGCTCGCGACCAGGTAGCGAATCGCGTGCCGCGACGCCGCGTCCCGGTAGCGCAGCATGAAGCTGCCGCCTTTCTGGGTGAGAGTGGAGCCGAGGGCGATGGGGCGTGCGGCGCCGGGAGTCGCCTGGAAGAGAGTCACCCGGAAGGGCCGCGGGAAAGCGGTCCCACCCCGGACCTTTCCTTCTATCCGACCGCTGCTCCCAAGGGTTGTCGCCGGTGCAATCAGCAACCACACAGCGGCTGCTGAAAGCGCCAAGCCTCTTCCAACCCTCTGTCCCAAGGCGGCCACCGTATCAATCGCCTACGTGGGTAAGAGGAAGGGGTCTATCGCGCCTCTCGCGCCGGCACCTGAGGCTCTCCGAGGTCGTACGTGTCGTACGCGCCAAACCTGGCGAAGGTCTTGTGGGTTGGGCCGTGGTAGTCGGAGGAGCCGGTGGGGACGAGGTCCAGCTCCTCGCACAGTTCGAGCAGATGCGCGGTTTGCTCGCGACTGTGGGATGGATAGAACACCTCGACCCCGTCGACGTCGAGGGCGCGGATCAGGTCGTCCACCTCGTGGGGCGCGGAGATGTCCCAGTAGGGGTGCGCGACGACCGCCGCGCCGCCGGCCTCGTGGATCAGCTCCACCGCCTGCGCCGCGGTCGGCCAGTGGCGCGGCACGAAGGCCTTGGCGCCCGGCACCAGGTACTCCTCGAAGAACGGGCCGAGGTCGCCGCTGGCACCGGCCGCCCGGGCGATGTGCGGGCGCCCGATCGAGAGGGCGTCCCCGGCCTCCCTGACCGCGTCCTCCAGGTGAAGGTCGAACCCCTCCCTCCGCAGCTTCTCGACGATCTCGCCCGCCCGCGCGACCCGCTCATGCTGGGCGCGCTCGCAGGCTGGCGCGATGGTGCCCAGGTCCACCCAGTAGCCGCAGACGTGCAGGTCTTCGGCGTACTCGTGCACGCACGACATCTCGATCGCGGGGACCAGTTCGATTCCGGCCCGCTCGGCCGCCTCGGCCGCCTCGGCGACGCCGGCGATCGCGTCGTGGTCGGTCAGCGCGAGCGTCGTCACGCCCGCCTTCACGGCTTCCCCGACGACGTCGGCGGGCGCCAGCTGCCCGTCGGACACCGTCGAATGGCTCTGCAACTCCACCAACACGCCCCGCACCCTAGTGGACCTCCCCGAACGTTCCACCCGAAACCCCGAGCCGATACTGCGATCACCAGCTCGACCTCGAGCCTCGAGCACGTGCTGGGCCCCACCGCCGTTGCGCGGGGCGATATATCGCCGCAGGTGTGTATCCGGTTGGCTCAGGGCTGCCCGCCCCAACGCGCCGCTCAGGCCACACCGCTCAAGGCCGAGCGGCCCATCCGTTCCCGACCTTCCCGCCTCCTTCGTCGCTGAGCTTGAAATCCCAAGCCTCCTGGCTCTCTGACGAGAAGCGCGGAGATGGCCACGGGACCCAAGAGAACACCTCGTTGACCGATGGAGATCCCCGGACCCGAAACGCATCCCTCATTGATTTATGAGAAAGACAGCCCCTCCCTGTTTGCCCTCCATACCTGCAAGTAGGAGGGCAAACAGGGAGGGGGCCGCAGGGCCCAGGCGGTCAGGGGCTACGGGTGTCGTTCCGCGAGGGTGTGGCCTAAAGGAGGCGGATACGAGCTCCGTTCGCTGTCTGTGTCGCTGGGCGGTACAAATGACGAACGGAGCGGCTGGGGGGCCTGGGCAAAGCGGATACGCAGCATCGCCGCCTGTGGTCCATAAGTCGCCCGGCGTCCCAGGTGTGCGCCTTCCTCTGTCCTCGGAGATGGAGGCGCTGCCGTGCAAGGGGGCTCGGGCGCTGTCGGGGCGGAGCGGATGGCCGGTTTCCGGTCGAACGTTTCGGGGAGGTCCACCAACTGGCTTCTTGTGAAGATCACGGTGGCGCAGTCCACGGCTGAAGTGCGAGGGGCGAGGGGGCGCTCCTCGAACGGACGGATACTCAGAGCGGGCCAACTAAATTGGTTGGCCCGCGAGCCCGGGCGGGGAGCGCCTCCTCGCCCCTCGCCCCCTCCCGCAGTCTGAATAGACTGCGCCGCCGTGTTCGAGAAGGTGTTGATAGCCAACCGCGGCGAGATCGCGATCCGCGTCGCGCGGACCCTGAAGGAGATGGGAATCGGGTCGGTTGCGGTGTATTCCGACATCGACCGCGACGCTCCCCACGTGCGGGAGGCTGACGAGGCCTTCCTGATCGGCCCGGCGGTGCCGGCGGAGAGCTACCTGAACATCCTCAAGATCATCGACACCGCGAAGGAGGCGGGCGCCGAGGCGATCCACCCCGGCTACGGGTTTCTCGCCGAGAACGCCGATTTCTCGCGTGCTTGCGCTGAGGCTGGGGTCGTCTTCATCGGCCCGCCGGCGGAGGCGATCGAGGCGATGGGGTCGAAGACGCGGGCGCGGGAGATCATGGCCGAGGCCGGCGTGCCGATCGTGCCCGGTGCCACCGTTCCCGCCAAGGACCTCGACGCGGCTCGCCAGCAGGCCGAGGACGCCGGCTATCCGGTTGCCTGCAAGGCGGCCGGCGGCGGCGGCGGCAAGGGATTCCGCGTTGCGCCGACGCCCGACGATCTCGAGGAGGCCTTCGAGGGTGCCGCCCGCGAGGGCGAGAAGTTCTTCTCCGACGCGCGCGTCTACGTCGAGCGCTACCTCGAGGACCCGCGCCACGTGGAGGTCCAGGTGCTTGCCGACTCGCATGGCAACGTGGTCCACCTGGGCGAGCGCGACTGCTCGATCCAGCGCCGCCACCAGAAGCTGATCGAGGAGGCGCCGGCGCCGCACGTCGACGAGGAGATGCGCGAGCGGATCGGCAAGATCGCCACCGACGCCGCCACGGCGGTCGGCTACCGCTCGGCCGGGACGGTCGAGGGGCTGCAGGCGGATGGCGAGTACTTCTTCCTCGAGATGAACACCCGGGTGCAGGTCGAGCACTGCGTGACCGAGATGGTCACCGGCATCGACATCGTTCGCGAGCAGATCCTGGTGGCGGCGGGCGAGGCGCTCTCGATCTCCCAGGAGGACGTCGAGCTGCGCGGGCACGCGATCGAGTGCCGGATCAATGCCGAGGCGGCGCACAAGAAATTCGCCCCGGCGCCCGGCGCGATCACCTCCTACCGCGAGCCGGCCGGGCCCGGAGTCCGGGTCGACTCCGGAGTCGAGGCGGGCTCCGAGGTGACTCCGATGTACGACCCGATGGTCGCCAAGCTGATCGTCTGGGACGTCGACCGCGAGCACTCGACGCGGCGCATGCTGCGCGCCCTGGGCGAGTACGAGGTTGGCGGCCTGACCACCCTGATTCCCTTCCACAGTGCGATCCTGGCCACCGACCAGTGGGCTCAGGGGGAGACCTGCCGCGACCTGGTCGAAGACCGCGATTGGCTCAAGTCGACCGCGCCCGAGCAGGCGGAGGCAGCGCCGGCCGAGGACGCCGAGGTCGTGGCCCGCGACTACAAGGTCGAGGTCTCCGGCAAGCTCTTCGACGTCAAGGTGATCGGTGAGCCGGCGGGCGGCGGCGCGGCCCCGGCGGGCGGCGGCCGGCGGCCGCCCAAGCGCGAGCGCAGCTCCAGCACGAGCGCCAGCGCCTCAAGCGAGTCGCTGCCGTCTCCGCTGCAGGGGACTGTGCTCAAAGTCGCCGTGGAGCAGGGCGCAAGCGTCGAAGAGGGCGATCTGGTCTGCGTGATCGAGGCGATGAAGATGGAGAACGAGATCACCGCCCACCGCTCCGGCAAGGTCACCGCGCTGAACGCCTCAGAGGGTGCCGCCGTCTCCAGCGGCGACGTCCTCGCCGTCATCGAGTAGCGCGCCACAGGGAGAGGGGCGGTGCCGGGGCCCAAGCAGCGAGGGGATTTCGGGGAGTCGCCGCCCAACGGCCGGCGCCGGGGAACCGCCGCTTGAGGGAAGGGTGGCCGGCGCCGGGGAACCGCCGTTTGAAGGCACGGTGGCCGGCGTCGTACGGCGCATCCGCTTCCCTCCGGCGACCCCCACCGCTCCGTTCGTCATTTGTACCGCCCAGCGACACAAAGAGCGAACGGAGTCTCGCCCGGGAGATTGCAGCCGCTCCGTTCGTCATTTGTACCGCCCAGCGACACAAAGAGCGAACGGAGCTCGTGTCCGCTGCGTTTAGGCCACATCTCGCGAAACGACGCCCGTAGCCCCTGACCCGTCTGGGGCCTGCGGCCCCCTCCCTGTTTGCCCTCCTACTTGCAGGTGTGGAGGGCAAACAGGGGAGGGGCTGCCTCTCTCATCGATCGCCACAGGGAGGGGCTGCCTCTCTCATCGATCGCCACAGGGAGGGGCTGTCTTTCTCATCAATCAATGAGGGATGCGTTTCGGGTTGGAGGTCTCCATCGGTCAACGAGGTGCTCTCCTGGGCCCGGGGCCATCTCCGCGCTCCTCGTCAGAGAGCCAGCGGGCTCGGAGGCTTCGAGCCCAGTGACGAAGGAAGCGGGGCGGTCTCTAACGGATGAACTGGTCGGCCCTGAGCGGTGTGGTCGGGGCGGCGCGTTGGGGGCGGGCAGCACTGAGCCAACCGGATATGCACCACTGATCTAGCGGCCGTGTTGGCGTTCGCGCTTGCGACGCGCCCGTTCGCGTTCGCGTTCGCGTTGCCGCTGTTCGCGGCGCTTCTTGGCCCGCAGCCGCTGGAATTCCTTGCGGGTCGGCGGCAGCGGCGGTGTCGCTTCGGTGCAGGCGCGTCCGACGCAGTCGATCAGGCGCTTCATCTGGCGGTGCAGGAAGTTACGGATCGGGAAGAAGTTGGGGACGTCCTGCAGCGAGTTGAGCTCGTAGGGGTCGCGGTTGATGTCGTAGAGCTCCTTCTCACCGGTCGGCCAGGCGATGTACTTGTAGGGGCCGAGGCGGATCCCGGCATAGTCCTTGGGCGGCGCCAGCAGCGAGGCCGTGGCCCCACTCTTCTTCCGGCGCGGCGATGGTTGCGCCGGCGGTTGAGCGCCCGAGATCGTGCCCTGGTCTTCGACGTCGTTGGTTTCGACGAATGACTCGAAGAGGATCGGGCGGCGGGTGCGCAGTTCGGGGTCCGCCAGGAACGGGGACAGCGACCGCCCGTCGATGCTCTTGTCGGCTTCGGTGCCGGCCAGTTGCAGCACCGTCGGCGCGATGTCGATGTTCGCCGCCAGCTCCCCAGTTTCGGTGCCGGGCTGGATGCCCGGTCCGCGGATCAGCAGGGGGAGGTGCGTGGCGGGCTCGTAGGCGAGGAACTTTCCGCCCAGCAGCCGGTGGTCGCCGAAGAAGAAGCCGTTGTCGGAGGTGAAGATCACGTAGGTGTTGCGCAGCCGCTGCGTGGTGGCCAGCGTGCCGATCAGCTGCTTGACCCCGTCGTCGATTCCGCGCAGGGCCTCCAGCTGCTTCTCGTAGTAGACGCGATAGATGTGCTTGTCGGAGGGCGTCAGGTGTTCCGCTTCGCGGATGAAGCGAGGCTTGTCGTTGACGTTGCCCTCGTCGAATCCTTCGGATCGGTCGTGCGGAAGCCCCTTGCCCTTGAACCAGTCGTAGTAGCGCGGCGGCGGCTCTGGCCCGGCCGGCCGGCGGTAATCGCCGTGCGGCGCGGTGTAGTCGAGTTGCAGGTACAGGGGCTGGCCGGGCGGCGTGGCGCGTATCTCTTCCGTCGCCATCCAGTTGAAGAGGTCGGTCTGGTACAGGCACGGATGGCCTTCGATCGGTTCGAAGGGGCAGCCAAAGTCGTCGCGGGGCCCGTATTCGCGTGTTTCCCAGCTGCCGGAGTCGCCGTAGGGGCCTTCGATCGCACCGTTGTTGTTGAGGAGGTAGCCGTAGTAGTAGTGGTGGGTGTCGGCGTTCAGCACCGTGTGCCAGGCGTCCCACCCGGGGGGCACGGTGGCGCCGTTGTCGTAGGGCGCGTCGCCGTAGCCGTTGAGGAACTTGCCGATGTGGATGGTGCGGTACCCCGCTCCCTGCAGCCAGGTCGCCAGGTTGTGGGTCATCGCCGCGCGGAAGGAGAAGCCGTAGTAGCCGCCGTTTGGCTGCACATTGCCTTTGACGCCGTCGTTGTGCGCGTAGCGCCCGGTCAGCAGGCTGACTCGCGACGGGCAGCACAGCGGGTAGGAGACGTAGTAGCGGTTGAAGGTCATCCCCCGTTTGGCGATCAGGTCCAGCGTGTTGGGCATTGCCCGGATCGCCGGAGCGCCGGGATAGGGGGTGAACGTCGCGTAGAGGCCGTCGAGGGTCTGGTCGTCGGTCTGTATCACGACGAAGTTGGGCGGTTCGGCGTTTGGGTTGAGGGGCGCTTCTGCTTCTTCTTCCTGCACCACGGCCCGCGCTCCGCTCGAGGCAAGGGCAAGCACGACAAGCAGCGCCAGAACGACCGCGGCGATCGGCACGCGGAGGATGGGCGGCAGGTGGCTTTGGCTCAATCGGTGCATTGCGGTGAGCGCCGGGTGGGCCGAGTGGCCCCCCGCGAGGGTCGAAAAACGTTCACCTCGACGAAGTTGCGAACGCTAGCCGATCGACAGGCTGGCATTGCGGTGCCGGCACCGAGTCGGCCACGCCGCCGGGCCGGCCGCGCAGCGCCGTGCGGGCAGCAGTGCGCCCGGCAGTGCGCCCGGCTCAGGAGGCGCCAAGCGGGCGGCAGTGCGCCCGCTCAGGAGGCGCCGAGCTTTTTCGCTGCGTCGCGGAAGTTTTTGACCGTGGCGCCCGGCGCTTTGCGGCCTTCGAGCTTCTGGCCGTGGCGGTTGACCCAGATCACCGGCACATTCATCTTCAGCAGCGGCGCGACGTCGGTGTCGTAGCTGGAGCCGATGTGGAGCCAGCCTTTCTTGCCGCCGATCCGCCGCGCGCACTCTTTGAAGTGAACCGGGTCGGGCTTGTAGCTGCGCACCTGCTGGGCGGTCACAACGAGGTCGAGTTCGGTGCGAAGGTGACGGCGGGAGATGCCCAGCAGTTTGTCGTCGACGTTGGAGATGATCCCGACCTCGTAGCGCTTGGCGAGCCGGTCCATGGCCGCGTTGGCCTCTCGGAAGGGCAGCCAGCGGGCCACGCTGTCGGGCAGGAACTGCGCCCGTGAGGGCTCGATCTCCCAGCCGATCTCCCCCGCCACCTTGACGATCGTGCGGCGCATGACCTCCGCATACAGTTCATAGGAGCCGGCCATGATCTCGGCCTGCACCTGCATGAAGCGGGCGAGGAACTCGGTCTCGTCGAAGCTGAAACCGTCCTTCTTGGCCTCTTTCTGGCAGGCATCGACGATGCCCTTCTCCCAATCGATCAGGGTTCCGTAGCAGTCGGTTGTCACCCACTTGATGGTTTTCAGGCTGGGGAGAGGCATCGGCGGCGGCGCATTATGTCAGTGACCCCCCCGAGAGAGCTTCGCGGCTCGATCTTGGATAGGCTCTCGCCGCGCCGCAGGGGCGCGCTGAATAGATTTTCTCCACTGAATGGACCTCCTCGAGTATCAAGGCAAGCAGCTGTTCGCCGGCCACGGTATCCCCGTGCCGAGCGGCGAGGTGGCCAACACTGTCGACGACGCCGTCGCCGCCGCCGAGAGGATCGGCTATCCCTGTGCGATCAAGGCTCAGGTGCTGATCGGGGGCCGCGGCAAGGCGGGCGGGATCAAGATCGCCAAGGACGCGGCTGAGGCGCGCGAGCACGCCGACGCGATCCTCGGCATGGACATCGTTGGGCCGCACGGCGAGGGGCCCTTTCGGGTCGAGCAGGTCTGGGTCGAGGGCGGCTCCGACATCGCTGAGGAGTACTACGCCTCGGTCATCCTCGATCGCGGGGAGAAGAAGCTGCTGGCGATGGTCTCCGCCAAGGGTGGCATGGACATCGAGGCGGTCGCCGCCGAGGATCCCGACGCGCTGGTCAAGCGCCATATCGACCCCACCAGGGAGTTCGACGCCGCCGCCGCACGCTCGATCGTCGCCGCTGCGGGACTCGCCGAGGACGCGCTCGACAAGGCCGCCGACGCGCTGGTGAAGCTGGCGGAGGTCGCCAGCGAGGAGGACGCGACGCTGATCGAGGTCAACCCGCTGATCGTCACGACTGGCCGCGATGTCGTCGCGCTGGATTCGAAGGTGACGATCGACGGCAACTCCCTCTTTCGCCATCAGGACCTGGCTGAGATCGCCGACACCGTTGACGATCCCCAGGAGCAGATGGCCAAGGAAAAAGGCCTCACATACGTAAAACTCGATGGCAACGTCGGCATCCTCGCCAACGGCGCCGGCCTCTGCATGTCGACGCTCGACGTCGTCGCGCAGGCCGGTGGGGCGCCCGCCAACTTCCTCGACGCCGGCGGCGGCTCCAAAGCCGACGCGATCGTCGACGCGCTCGAAGTGATCACTTCCGACCCCAAGGTGAGCGCGATCCTCTTCAACATCTTCGGTGGCATCACCCGCTGCGACGAGATCGCGAAGGGAATCGTCGAGGCATCAGGGAGCCTCGAGCTGAAGGTGCCGCTCGTCGTCCGTCTCGACGGCACCAACTCCGAGGAGGGCCTGCGAATCCTCGCCGAGGCCGACCTGCCCAACCTCCACCAGGAGAAGACGATGCTCGGCGCCGCGAAGCGGGTCGTCGAGCTGGCCGGGGAAGGCGCTGCCGCATGAGCATCATCGTCGGCGAGAGCACGAAGCTGGTCGTCTCCGGCCTGACCGGCCGTGAGGGCTCCTTCCACGGGCTGCGCAATCGCGACTACGGCACGAACCTCGTCGCCGGCGTCACGCCCGGCAAGGGGGGCCAGGACGTCGACGGGGTGCCGGTCTTCGACTCGATCTCCGAGGCCGTGGAGAAGGCGGGCGCCAACACCTCAATGATCTTCGTGCCGGCCCGCTTTGCCGCCGCGTCGATCGACGAGGCGATCGACGCGGGCGTCGAAACGGTGATCGCGATCACCGAGGGCATCCCGGTGCTCAACATGCTGGCTACCTACTGGAAGGCCAAGGAGGCCGGGGTGCGGCTGATCGGCCCCAACTGCCCCGGCGTTCTCTCGCCGGGCAAGGCCAACGTCGGCATCATCCCCGCGCAGTTCTTCGACGCGGGCAAGATCGGCGTCGTCTCCAAGTCGGGCACGCTGACCTACCAGATCGGCAACGAGCTGAAACAGGCCGGCGAGGGGAACTCCTCGATCGTCGGCATCGGCGGCGACCCGATCGTCGGCTCTGACTTCATCGACATCCTGGCGCTGTACGAGGCCGACCCGGACACTGAGCTGATCGTGATGGTCGGTGAGATCGGCGGTGACGCCGAGGAGCGCGCCGCCGAGTACATCGAGTCCGACGTCTCCAAGCCGGTTGTCGCCTACATCGCCGGGTTCACCGCGCCCCCCGGCAAGCAGATGGGCCACGCCGGGGCGATCATCTCCGGTTCCTCGGGCACCGCCCAGGCCAAGAAGGAGGCGCTGGAGGCCAAGGGTGTGCGGGTCGGCGAAAGCCCGACCGAGACGGCGCAGATCGCCGTCGAAGTGCTGCGCGGCTGACGCCCGTCACGCAACTCTCCTCTCTGTGGCGTGTCTGCGAAGGTAGGCACGCGTAGCAAGCGAAGGAAGGGGCGAGATGTTTTCCAGTCGATTCCGAGGGGCGAAGCGCGGACTTTTTCCCGTCGTCGCGGTGGCGCTGGCGCTGGCGGCGCTGGCGCCGGGAGCGCTGGCCCGCAATGCCTACGTCACCGACTCCACGGCGAACACGGTTTCCGCGATCGACACGGCGACCAACGCCGTCGTAGCGACGATCCCGGTCGGCGCGGAACCGGTTGACGCGGCGATTCTGCCCAACGGGTCGCGAGCCTACGTCGTCGACATGGGCATCGGCGCGGTCTCGGTGATCGAAATCGTGAACAACACCGTGGCCGCGACGATCCCGGTCGGCTCCAAACCGCGCGGCATTGCCATCTCGCCCGACGGCAGCCACGCCTACGTCGCCAATTCGGGCGACAACACGCTCTCCGCAATCGACCTCGGCACCAACGCCGTCGTCGCGACGATCCCCGTCGGCGCGGAACCCGACGGTGTCGCCGTCTCGCCCAACGGCGGCCGCGCCTTCGTCGCCCAGCGGGGCGGCAACATCTCGGTGATCGACACGGGCACCAACGCCGTCGTCGATTCGGTGCCCGATGTGCAGGCACCGTCGCGGCTCGCGATCGGGCCGCGGGGAAGCCGCGGCTTCGTTACCGACAGCGGCTCCAACTCGGTCACCGCGTTCAACCCGATCAACGGCAACGTCGTTGGCGCCCCCGTCACGGTGGGCTCGAATCCAGCCGGGATCGCGATCGAGCAGAACGGCTCGATCGCCTATGTGGCCAGCCCGGCCGACGGAACCGTCTCGCCGGTCGACACCTCGCTCAGCTCGCCGCTCAGCCCCGTCCTTGGCGGCTTCCCCGGCGCGACGGGCATCGCCATCGAGCCCGGCGGGCTACAGGGCCTGGTCACCAACGCGGGGGGCAGTTCGGTGACGCTGCTGGACACCGCCCGCAACGTCGCCGCCGGGGTGGTTCCGGTGGGCACGGCACCCACCGGCGTGGCGGTCGCTCCCAACCAGGGCCCGAGCGCGTCCTTCTTCGTGTCGCCCACCTGGAGGCGGGCCAAGAGCAGGCTGACCTTCCAAGGCAGTGGCTCGACCGACCTGGACGGCCAGATCTCGACCTACGCCTGGGACTTCGGCGACGGCGGCCACGTTGCGGGGTCTTCGGCAACCCGCGTGCATCGCTACCGCAAGCCCGGCACCTACACGGCCACCCTGGTCGTCACCGACAACGAGGGCTGCTCCACCGCCCAGGTCTACACCGGCCAGACGGCCTCCTGCAACGGCTCCACGGCCGCCGCCGCAAGCGAAACGATCACCGTGGCCAGCACCCGCGGGCCCGTGCTCCGCCTTGCGGGAGGCAGGCGGCAGCGAGTGCGGGGTCGGATCAACGTCTTCGCCATCTGCCCGCAGGAACCGTGCGAAGTGCGCGGTCGAGGCGTGGTCGTGACCGTGGTGGCTGGCCGCCACGGCAAGCGCCGGAGCCGGCACCGGATCGGTCGGGCGGTTGCCTATCCGACCGCCAATGCCTGGGCCAAGCTGGGGCTGCGGGTCCCGCGGGGGACGAGGCGGGCCGTGCTGCGCACCCTGCGCAGGGGTGGCAGGGCAACGGCGAGGCTGGCCGTGGTGGCCGGGAACGAATCCGGCAACCGGACCCTGCACAGGCGCCAGGTCAAGCTGGTCTGGCCCGCGCGCTGAGTTTGGAATCGTCGTTGAGCGGCGAAGCGAACAGACCGCTCCTTGCTAGGGTCGGGGGGCGATGGCCGGCGACGTGATCTCCTTTGCTCGCGGCGCCCCGAGCGCCGACATCCTGCCGCGCGAGGCCGTGGCCGACGCCGCGACCCGGGCCCTCGCCGAGGACTGGGAGCGGGCGCTCTCCTACGGCACTGGGATCGGCCATCCCGGTCTCTGCCAGTGGATTGCCGACCGGCACGGCGGACTCGAGGCGGGGCAGGTGATGGTGACCAACGGATCGCTGGAGGCGGGAGCGATGCTCTTCGAGCATCTGCTTGAGCCCGGCGACCGCGTGGTCGTCGAGCAGCCGAGCTACGACCGCACGCTGCTTCTGCTGCAGCGGCTCGGGGTGGAGCTGGTGCCGGTGCCCCTACAGGCCGACGGCATCGACGTCGAGGCGCTGGAGGAGGCGCTGGCAGCCGGCCCGATCAAGCTCGCTCACATCATCCCCAACTTCCACAATCCCGCCGGTTGCACGCTCTCGGCGGAGAAGCGGGTGCGCGTGGTCGAGCTGGCCGCGGAGCACGGTTTCTGGGTCCTCGAGGACGATCCCTACCGGGAGCTGCCCTTCGAGGGCCAGGCGCTCGAGACGATGCTGTCGATCGACAGGGCCGAACGGGTGATTCACGCTTCGTCCTTCTCCAAGACCGTCAGCCCGGGGGTCCGGGTCGGCTATCTCGCCGGTCCGGGGACGGAGATCGCGAAGCTCGCGAAACGCGCCAACGAGACCTACATCTCGCCGAACATGCTGGCCGAGTCCGTCGTCTTCGAGCTCTGCCGCTCGGGCGCCCTGGACCGCAACATCGAGTTCGTCAAGGGGGCGCTGCGAGAGCGCCGCGACGTGTTGGTCGACGCCCTGCGCGAGCAGCTCCCGGAGGCCGAGTTCGTCGTGCCGGGCGGCGGCTACTTCCTCTGGCTGGACCTTGCGCCCGGAACCGACACGCCGGCTCTGCTGGCGGAGGCGAAGGGCGAGGGGGTGGCCTTCGTGGCCGGCCCCGATTTCACCCTCGAGGGCGGCGAGAACAGCCTGCGCCTCTCCTTCGCCAGCGTCCCTCCGGAGCGGGTGCCGGAGGGCGTCGCCCGCATCTCCCGCGCCCTGGACCGGGTGCGCGAGGAGACGGCAAAGGTCTAGATGCGTGATGCGCGTATCCGGCGGGCTCAGGGCCGCCCGCCCCCACGCGCCGTCTGGTGGACCCGAAACGCACGCCGCGTCGATTGCTGAGAGAAACAGCCTCTCCCTGTTTGCCCTCCTACTTGCAGGTGAGGAGGGCAAACGGGGAGAGGCTGTGTAGGGCCCAGGCGGTCAGGAGAGGACCGTTACGCACGGCTGCGGCCGCTGGGGTGGCCTGAACCGGCCGGACACGAGCTCCGTTGGCCCGGGCGAGACTCCGTTCGCTCTTTGTGTCGCAGAGCGGTACAAATGACGAACGGAGCGGCTGGGGTCGCCGGGTCGAGACTCCGTTCGCTCTTTGTGTCGCTGGGCGGTACAAATGACGAACGGAGCGGTGGGGGTCGCCGGGTCGAGACTCCGTTCGCTCTTTGTGTCGCAGAGCGGTACAAATGACGAACGGAGCGGTGGGGGTCGCCGGAGCGGTTGGGGGTGCCGGAGCGGTTGGGGCGCTTGCGTCCTGTGGCGGTCTCAGCGACCGTAGCGGTTGGAGGAGAGGATCAGCTGCTCGGGGATCGCCACCCGCGCCGGCGGAGAGGGATCGGCGATCACCGACACGGTCTCCGCGACGCTCCGCGAGATGCGGTGGGTGCCCGCCTCCGAGACCACCGTGACGTCCTCCTCGTCGGAGCTCTCCACGGTTCCGGTCAGGCCCGGGTTCAGCCCGGCCGCCTTGAGGTAGTGCAGGAGATCCTCGGCCTCGTTCTCGAAGCGAATCACGTGTACTTTGGCGCCCACCTCGACGTCGGCGAGCAGCGCGCCCTGCTCCCGGATCCCCTCGACGATGGGGTGTCCGTGCGGGCAGGTCGTGGCGTCGCCGATCGCGGCCCGCATCCGCTCCTCGAGGACCGGGGACATGGCGTGCTCGATCCGCTCCGCCTCCTCGTGCACCTCGTCCCAGGGGATGCCGAGCACGTCAGTCAGGAAGCGCTCGATCATGCGGTGGCGGCGGACGATGTGGCTCGCGTGCTCGCGCCCCGAATCGGTGAAGCTGAGCAATTTGTCGCCGCCCCGCGCGACGTAGCCGTCGCTCATCAGGCGGCCGATCATTTCGTGGACGGTGGGAGGTGAGAGCTGCATCGCACGAGCGATGTTGGCGCCCGTCATCGGCAGTCCGGCCTCTTCCAGCCAGAACATGGTCTCCAGGTACTCCTGCTCGGCGACCGTCGCACCTTCCTGCGACAACTGAGGCTCCTTCCCGTTGATCTCGACCGGCTCCGATACTAGTGCGTATGCGCCTCGGCCCGGTTCGGCTCAGCGCCGCTCGACCAGGCTGGAGACGATCGCCTCGTAGAAGCCGTCGCCCATCGCGCCCTCGGTGACGCTGGCGTTGTCCCAGGCGGCCAGGGCGTCGCGCACGCCGGGATCGCGTTCGGGCCCGTTGGCGACGACGAAGAAACGTCCGACGGCAGCGGCCACCTCGAGGTCCTCCACCGAGTCGCCGACCGCGATGCAGTCCGCCGGCTCGTAACCGCGGGCGCGGGCGTGGGCGGCGACCGCGTTGGCCTTGCTCACCATCTTGGGAACCAGGTGGTAGGCGTGGGTGGGGCCGTCGATGGCCGGCATCTCGCGGCCGATCGCGCCGTTGTCGAGCAGGCGCAGGTCGTCGTGGCCCTCGCCGTGCAGCAGCTCGTTGGCCGCCGCGACGTCCACCTTGCCGCGGAAGAGGTGGGAGAGGACACGACCGTGGTGCCAGGGGGCGTGGTACTCGAGCCGGCCCGCGAAGTGCCCGAACAGCATCTTGGGAATGCCGCGCCGCTCGATCTTCTCGTAGACCGTGCCGTCCTCGTCGGGGACGAGGTCGCCGGTCAGGAGCGTCGTCTCGCCGTCGATCGCAAACGCGCAGCCGGCCTCGTAGATGTAGGACGTCTGGCCCATCAGGCGGGCCGCCTCGTGGACCTGTGCCTCGCGGCGGCCGGACATGATCACGACCTCCACGCCGGCCCTGTGGCAGGCCTCGAGCCCGCGCGACTGCGCCATCGAGAAGGCCCCCTCGGCGTCGCGGTAGAGCGAGCTCCCCCGCCCGAGCAGGGTCCCGTCGAGGTCCGTGTACACGCATCTCAATGCCATCGCTGGGTCGCTACCGTAGCCGGATGCCCTGGCGCCTCGCCGATCGAGCCCTTGATCTCAGCGAGCCGTTGGCTGTCGGGATCGTCAACGTGACCACCGACTCGATGTTCGAAGGGGCGCGCAGCGGCACGCCCCAGCAGGCGGTCGCCGACGGGATGGCGCTCGTGGAGGCGGGCTTCGACATGCTCGACGTGGGCGCGGTGGCGGCGCGCAGCGGGCCGCCCGTTCTCGCCGGCGAGGAGGCCGCGGCTCTGGTGCCCGCCGTCGAGGGGCTGGTCGCGACCGGCGCCCCGGTTTCGGCCGACACCTTCTCCGTGGAGGTCGCGCGCCGCGCGCTGGAGGCGGGCGCGGGCACCGTCAACGACATCTCCGGCGGCTCGGAGGAGATGTTCGAGCTGGTCGCCGCGGCCGGCTGCGGCTACGTGCTGACGCACATCGAGGGGCCGCCCCGCGAGGATCGGCCGCCGCGCTCCTACGAGGACGTGGTCGACCATCTGAAGTCCTGGTTCGGGGGGCGAATCGAGCTCGCTCGGAGCCTTGGAGTCGGTGAGGAGCAGATAGCCATCGACCCCGGCCTCGACTTCGACCTGACGACTGAGCAGGACCTGGAGATCCTGCGGCGACTCGGCGAGTTGCGGGCGCTGGGATTGCCGCTCTACGTGTCGCTCTCCCGCAAGGACTTCATCGGCGCGGTGCTGGCCGGATCCTGGGAGGACCGCCTGCCGGCCGGCGAGCGGGAGTGGGGAACCGTCGCCGCCGTGGCGCTGGCGGTTCGCGCCGGCGCCGACCTGCTGCGCATCCACGACCGCAGCTCGCTGCAGGCGGTGCGAATCGCCGGTCGCATCGCCCGCGCCGGCGCCGCTGGCGAGGCCCAGGGGTCGCCGGGCAAGAACGCAGGGAGGCTGGCAAGGGGAGCGCACAGCTAGTGCGTGACCCGCGGGCAGCCGACGGAGGACTCCGCACGGGGCCCCCTGGGGCCGCCAGCCTGCTGGAGACGCCCTGGGCGATCGCGATCGATCCGGCCCGCCGCGATGGGCGCATTGTCGCCGAGGGCGCCGAGGAGGAGCGCAAGGCGAGGCGGGTGGCGATCCCGAGCTCGCTGGACCCGGGCCTGGTCGAGGCGCTTCGCGCCAGCGGTGTCGAGCGCCTCTACTCCCACCAGCGCGAGGCGTTGGAGAAGGCGCCCTCCTCCAACCTCGCGATCACGAGTGGCACGGCCTCGGGCAAGAGCCTCGCGTTCAACCTTCCCGTGCTCGACAGCATCGCCCGCGACACCAAGCGGCGCGCCCTCTACCTCTATCCGACCAAGGCCCTCGCCCAGGACCAGGCGCGGAAGCTGGGCGCCCTGCGCCCGCCGAACCTGCGCGAGGCGATCTACGACGGCGACACGCCGCGCGAGGCGCGGCCCGGGATCCGCCGGCGCAGCAATCTCGTCCTCACCAACCCCGACATGCTCCACGTCGGCCTCCTGCCGAACCACAAGAGCTGGGGGGACTTCCTCAGCAACCTCGGCTGGGTGGTGATCGACGAGGCGCACACCTACCGCGGGGTCTTCGGGTCCCACGTCGCCAACGTGGTGCGGCGGCTGCGCCGCGTGGCGCGCGCCTACGGCGCCGAGCCGCGCTTCCTGCTGACCTCGGCGACGATCGCCAACCCCGTCGAGCTGGCCGAGAGGCTGGTCGGCGAGCCCTTCGAGCTGGTCGACGACGACGGCGCGCCGCGCACCGGCCGCGAGATCGCGATGTGGAACCCGCCGCTGGTCGACCGGGCAACCGGGACGCGCCGCTCGCCCCTCTCCGAGGCGGCCGAGCTGCTCGCGGACCTGGTTTCCCAGAACGTGCGGACGATCTGCTTCCTCAAGAGCCGGCGCGGGATCGAGCTGATCCAGCGGTTCGCCCGCGATGCGCTGAAGGCGCGCGGCAAGCCCGAGCTGGCGGAGCGAATCGCCCCCTACCGCGGCGGCTACACGCCCCAGCAGCGGCGCGAGGTCGAGGCGCGGCTGGCGGCCGGGGAGCTGCTCGCGGTGGTCGCCACCGACGCCCTGGAGCTGGGCATCGACATCGGCGAGCTGGACGCGGCGATCTGCGTCACCTTTCCGGGGACGGTCGCCAGCCTGCGGCAGATGTGGGGGCGGGCCGGGCGGGAGCGGCGCGGCCTCGCCGTCTACGTAGCCGGCCAGGATGCCCTCGACCAGTTCTTCTGCCGCCACCCTGACGAGTTCATCGGGCGGCCGGTCGAGGCGGCGATACTCGATCCCGAGAGCGACCAGATCGCCTCCCAGCATCTGGTCGCCGCCGCGTACGAGCTGCCGCTGAGCGACGACGACGACGAGATCTTCGGCGCGGGCTGGCGCGAACGCGCCGGGCGCCTGCAGGCCGCGGGGGAGCTGCGCAGCCGTGGCAACCGGCTCGCGCCGCGCGGCAGCGGGTTCGTCGCCGCCAAGATTCCACTGCGCTCGGCGTCGATCGACTCCTTCGCGGTGATCGAGCGAGGCTCCGGCGAGATGCTCGGCCTGGTCGAGGCGGAGCGAGCCTTCTCGACGGTCCACCCCGGCGCCGTCTACCTGCACCTCGGTCGCTCCTATGAGGTGGAGCAGCTCGACGTGGCGGCCCGCCGCGCGGTCGTCTCCCGCTTCGACGGCGACTGGTACACGCGCCCCAGGACGGACACCGAGATCTACATCGACCGGATCCGCGAGCAGCGCCGGGTCGCCGGGGTCGAGCTGCACTTCGGTGAGGTCTCGGTCACCGAGCAGGTGATCGCCTTCCAGCGCGTGTCGATCTCCGACCAGAAGGCGATCGACGTGGTGGGGCTGGACCTTCCCGAGCAGAACTTCGGGACGCAGGCGCTCTGGTACGTCCTGCCCGGGGAGATCAGCGGCTCGCTCCCCTCGCGCCTGCTGCTCGGCGCGCTGCACGCCACCGAGCACGGTCAGATCTCCGTGCTGCCGCTGATTGCGATGTGCGATCGCTGGGATATCGGCGGCCTCTCGACCAACGTTCACTTCCAGACCGGGCAGCCGACGATCTTCGTCTACGACGGTCATCCGGGCGGGGTGGGGATTGCCCTGCGCGGCTATGAGCAGTTCGAGCGCCTGCTCGGCGACGCCGAGCGGCTGATCGCCGAGTGCCCGTGCGAATCCGGTTGCCCCTCCTGCGTGCAGAGCCCCAAGTGCGGCAACCTCAACGAACCCCTCCACAAGGAGGGCGCGCTGGAGCTGATGAGGACGATGATCGCCTCCTCGGGGGATCGGTGAAGATGTGCCAATGAGACAGGTCGCGGTCGTTGGAAGCGGAAGCTGCGAGGAGGGGTCAGAGGAGTGGGGCCTTGCCGAAGAGGTCGGCTGGCGATTGGCCGAGGCTGAGATCACGGTCCTCTGCGGCGGCCTCACGGGCGTGATGGAGGCCGTTGCGCGCGGTGTGTGGCAGGCGGGCGGAACGGTGATCGGGGTCGTCCCCGGCGACTCCGTCGGCGACGCCAACCGCTACTGCTCGCACGTCGTTGCGACCGGCACCGGCTTCGCGCGCAACCTCGCCGTCGTGGCTTCCGGGGCGGCGGTGATCGCGGTGGGCGGCGAGTGGGGGACCCTCTCGGAGATCGGCCATGCGCGAAAGCTCGGCAGGACCGTGATCGCGCTGCGCAGCTGGACGCTGAAGGGCGAGGGCCCGATGGAGTCGGCGCCGGGCGTCGTCCAGGCCTCCAGCGCCGAGGAGGCCGTCGCGGCGGCGCTCGACGCCATCTGAGGCGCGGACTCCGAAGGCGTCAACCGCCGAGCGGGCGCTCGGGTGCCCCGCGTCGCGGCCAAAGCTCCCGCAACGCGAGGATCGCAAAGGCGTGCGACCAGGCGAGCGGCGTCGTTGAGCGGGGCGCGCCGGCTTGGGCGTCGACGCGCTCGGGCAGCATCCCGGCCGGCGTGGCGGCACGGTGCAGGGCGCCGAGCAGCCGCAGCGCGGCGCGCCTCTCCCCGAGCGCCGCAAGTCCCCAGGCCGTCCAGGCGGTGGGGGCCGTCCACGGGTCCGTGCCGGTCCAGCTTTCGGAGGGCACGATTCCGAAACGTCCGCCGTTCGCCGCGAGGCGCAGCAGGGTGCGGCGCACCGGCCCGGAGAGGGCGGAAAGGGGGAAGGGGCGCACGGCCCATGCCGCGGCGGAGTCGAGCCCCGAGTTCGGGTTACCCGCCGCGCGCACCAGGCCCGAGGCTGTCGCGAATCGGGCCCTCAGCCTGCCCGCCGCCGCGAACCGGGCCTTCCGCCTGCCCGCCGCCGCGAACCGGGCCTTCCGCCTGCCCGCCGCCGCGAACCGGGCCCTCACGCCTGCCCGCCGCCGCGAACCGGGCCTTCAGGCTTGTCCGTCGCCGCGAGCCGAGCACTCCGCCTGCCCGCTCCGTTCATGCCGGTGGCGGCGATCGCGTTGCCGAGGTAGTTGCCGCTGTCGCCCTCCTGGTAGTCGCCACGGCCCCGCCAGCCGAGTCGCCGGGCCGGTGGCTGCAGCCCCGTGGCTCGAGCGGCAGCGGCGACCCAGCCCCACGCGTCGCCCTGCGCCCGGCGCCCCGCGACCGGGGTCCCGGTTCCGCGGAACCGGGCGGCGGCGCGCAATTCGAGGCCGAGCAGGAAGCGAGCCACTCGCCGCGCCTCCTGGCGGTAGCCGGCCGCCGCCAGGGCGATGGCCGTCGCGCCGGCGTCACGCGGCCAGACGTAGGCCCAGCTGTCTCGCGCTCCGGCGGCAACGGCGCCGGTGCGGCTGTCGCTCATCGCCCGCAGCACCAGGAGCGAGCGCCGGTACATCTGTCGCGCCCAACCGGGCGCTCCCGCGCCGAGCGGACGGGCACGCGACAGCCAGCGCCGGTCGCCGGCGACGGCTGCGCGGATGGCTCGCCGTCCGGCTGCGCCGTCGAGGCGCACGACGGCCCTGGCTCGCCGTCCGGCCGCGCCGTCGAGGCGCACGACGGCCCTGGCTCGCCGTCCGGTCTCGCCGTCGAGGTGCACGACGGCCCTGACTCGGCGCTCGCCGCTGAGCTCGATCGAGGTGTCGGCCCCACCTGAGGCGCGACTCACGCAGTCGAGCGAGGCGTCGTGCGCCGCGCAGGTGATCCAGATCCGCGACGCGCCGATCCGCGCCTCCGTGCGCAGCGCGTTTGACCCGGGGAGGTAGTGCTGGCGGACCGAGTCAGCCCGCCAGAGGGGCAGGGGCCTTCGCCGGCCGATCCTCACCCGGGGCACGAGGGCGCTGTCGAGGGCCACGCTCCCGGCCGCCTGCCGCGCGGCGGGGACGGAGACCAGCGCCGGGCCGGCGGGGCCGGGGCGCAGGTCGACGATGTCTCCGTAGGCGTCCACCGCGGCCGTCAGTCCGCCGCTCCCGATCGCCGCGACGCCGAGGAACGGCGCCGGCATCCCCGGCAGCGCCTCGGGCGTCCGCGGATCGGCCGGCGAGCCACCAGAGAGCACGACGGCGACGCCGGCAATCGCGAGGCCACCCCCGATCGTCGCGCGCGCTGCATCCCTCCATGCGAACACCCCGCAATCCAACCAACCCTTCCGCGCCGCGGTCGCTAGCCTTCCCCTGCGCGAGCACGCGTATCTCTTCCGCGGCGAGGTAGCTCAGTTGGTAGAGCACTCGACTGAAAATCGAGGTGTCGCCGGTTCAAATCCGGCCCTCGCCATCGCTTTGGCCCTGTAAATGAGCAGGTTTCAACCTTTACCGGCGGTGATCGCCGGCCTTCGATGTGGCAATGATGACCAATTCATTGCCACAACCCCGCGCCTTCAGGCTTCCGGCGAACGCGTTGCCGTGATTGCCAAACTCATGGATTTGGCCTTGCAGAGCGGTCTTGGAGAGATCGACGACCATCTCGGATCTTCGCGTTCAACGGGTGGCGATCGTGGTGTCCAGCGTTCGAATCATGCGACACACCGGTCTCCCCATGATCGTCTCGTGGTGGGCGAGGCGATTGCGGAAGGGGACGAGCTTCGACATCAAGGTGGCGACCTCGGCTCGACTTCCCTCGCCGACAGGGAACGCTCGGTGCAGATGGGAGACCCAGAGCCCGTCGTACTTCTTGTCGAAGAGGGCGCGCCAGAACCCGAACGAGAGGCCCGCCACGACCCGTCCGCGGGTCGGTGCCTTGCCTTCGCGCGAGATCCTCGCGATGGTCTCGTGGACTCGGCGCCGGGAGGCATCGTTCAGGATCTCCGGGTCCTCGAGCCAGGTCTCCCGCGGTGCCGCGTCAGCTTCGACCGGTGCGAACTGGGAGTCGACGGCATTGCGCAGGATCACCTCGACGTGATGCAGCGTCTCGAACATCGCGGCGGAGATGCGGGCGTTCCAGACGTAGAGCGCAACAGCCCCGCTGTGGTCGCCATCGGCCTTGACGACGTAAGGAGCGAACCGCGCCTCGGTGATCCATTTCTTGGCTTGAGATGGGTGCATGGAAGATCCCTGGGAACTGGAGAGGTCGCGCTAGACTATTTGGCGTATGCCCCAGGTAAGGCTCTCCCGCTTCGGCGGTGATCCCCCTGGGGCTCCGTCGTTTCTTGGGGCCACCTCGGACCGTTTTCGCGCCCTGCGCCTGACCGATCGACAGACTTCTATTTGCAGTTGTCGATCTAATCCGTCAGGCTGCCGCATCAGATGAGCGAGAAGCAGGCCACCCGATGACCCCTGTCGCCGCCGGCCAATCCGACGCGGCGGTGGTGCGGCGTCTTTCGACCCTCGACCGGTTCCTGCCGTTGTGGATCGCGCTCGCGATGGCCGGCGGTCTGGCGCTCGGTTCGGCGCTACCTGGCGTCAACGACTTCCTGGACAAGCTGGAGATCGGCACCGTCAGCCTGCCGATCGCGCTCGGCCTGTTGCTGATGATGTACCCGGTCCTCACCAAGGTCCGCTACGAGGACATGGGACGGATGCGCGGGGACGGGCGGATGTTCGGAGTCTCGCTGTTCCTCTCCTGGGTCGTCGGCCCCGCTCTGATGTTCGCCCTGGCGTGGCTGTTTCTCGCCGACGAGCCCGCCTTTCGCACCGGCGTCATCGTCGTTGGCCTTGCTCGCTGCATCGCCATGGTGCTGATCTGGAACGAGCTGGCCGGCGGCGACACCGACCGCGCGGCCGTGCTGGTCATCTTCAACGCGATCTTTCAGGTTGTCGCCTACGCGCTGCTCGGCTGGTTCTACCTCAACGCCCTGCCAGAACTGCTCGGCCTCGACAACCAGGGCTTTCACGTGGGCATCTGGGAGATCGGCCGGACGACGCTGATTTTCCTCGGCATCCCGTTGACGGCCGGCTATCTCACCCGTCGCTGGGGGCTGCGCACGCACGGGCGCGAGTGGTTCGAGTCACGAGTGATCCCGCGCATCGCGCCGATCACGCTCTACGGACTGCTGTTCACCATCGTGCTGCTCTTTGCGATCCAGGGCGACAAGATCACCGCCGATCCGCTCACGGTCGCCCGCATCGCCCTGCCGCTGCTGACCTATTTCGCCGCCATGTGGGCGCTCGGCTTCCTGGTCGGAAGGGCAATGAAGCTCGGCTACGCACGAACCGCCACGCTTGCCTTCACCGTAGCCTCCAACGACTTCGAGCTCGCCATCGCCGTGGCCGTCGGCGTTTGGGGTGCCGCCTCCGGGCAGGCGCTGGCCGGAGTGGTCGGCCCGCTGATCGAGGTCCCGGTCCTCGTCACCCTCGTTTACGTCGCCCTCTGGCTGCGCCGGCGCTGGTGGCCTGCCGAGGCGCACGGCGCAACGCCGCCGCCATATGAGCCCACGACCGAGCTCGAGGTGGCACGATGAGACTTCCTGTGTCAACCCTCCGCGGGTTGAAGCCGTCGCAAGTTGCCGTGTTTGGCCGGGTCATAGGCGGCTTCGTCCTGCCAGCAGCGCCAGAGGACGCCCAGCGGGAACGGCGGCTGACATGAGCGACTCACAGAAGCTCCATCTGGAGCCGAAGATCAAGCGCGCCAAGGGCCAGCGCTGCTGCGAGCCCGTCGCCTATCCGGACATCGAGCGCGAGCAGGCCCAGCGCATGGCGGCGATCGCCAAGGCGCTGGCCGATCCGGTGCGGCTGCAACTCGTCGACGTGCTGCGCAAGCACGCCGGCAAGGTCTGCGTCTGCGAGCTCGTCCCCCTGTTCGACCTCGCGCAGCCCACGATCTCGCACCACCTCAGGGTGCTGCGCGACGCCGGCGTCGTCGAGTGCGAGCGCCTTGGGCTGTGGTCCTACTACTACGTGCTGCCGGCCGTGCTCGATGAGTTGGCGGCCTGGCTGGGCACGAGCCGTCAGCTCGCCAAGTAGCCCGAAGTAGCCCGAACGCAGCCGCGCCGATCGCCGGCCCGATTCCGGCCCACCCTTCTCTTCTCCTGCGTGCCGGCGTTCTGTGCCGGCTCGGCTCGAGCGCCAAAGCGAAAGGCCCGCCGGGGTGGCGGGCCTTTCACTGGGGGGGCTCACCTCCGGCTCGCTGCTTCGAGAGCCGGAGGTGTATTGGGGGGCGGCGCCGGCCGGGCAGGGGGCAACCGCCCCCCTACGCGAGGGTCGGCAGATGCCGACCCTCGCGTAGGGTCATCAGCCGCTGCCGGTCGGGCTGATCACGGCGTTGTTTGCCATCTTGGTCGGTTCGACGATCAGCGTGCGGTTGCCGACGACCGCCTCCGCGGTGCCGTTGACCGCCTGAGTGCTGAGGTCGGCCTTGACGGCAATCGTGTGTTCGCCGGAGCCGACGTTGAAGCGCAGCCAGTTGAACGCGTCGGCGTTCTTGGTCTTCTGGAACTGCTTGAGCGTCTCGGTCTCCGTGGTGGGCATGAATTCGACCGTGTGCGTGCGGTCGCAGAAGACCACCTTGTCGGAGTCGGTGCCCGCCGCCGGCGTTTCCTGCGGTGGTTCGCTGCTGCTTTCGATCGGCGCGATCTGGCCGTCGACCTCGGTCCAGACTCGCACCTGGCCCGACGCGGTCGCGGTGCTGGTTCCAATGTTTTCCACGGTGGTCAGGATCGAGCACTCCAGCGAGACCTGGAGGGCCAGGTCCGTCGGCTTGGAGGTGGACATCCTCGCGGTCATCAACGTGGCACCGGACTGCGGCGCCATCACCACGGTGTGGTCGCCGGCGGCGACGATCTTGTCGGCCGGTTCACCGCCCGAGCCCGCAAAGGCGCCGGTTGCGGCAACGAACAACGCGCCGGCCACCACTGCGCCTGCAAGCGATGCAACGACGGGACTCCGTCTTGCGAACATCTAGCCTCCTTCTACTCGCTGTCTGAGGGTGGCGGACCAGATTGGTCGCGGCCGCAGAGAAAGAGTCGTCCCACCGGTGGCACCGGGTGCGACAACCCGCCCGGCGCGATCTCCAGTCGCCTGCCCGACCAGGGGCGCGGCGATTGGATCCAGTCTCTCTTCCCTGCGGCTGCTGCGGCCACGCCGTCTGGATTCATGACGGCGGCAGACTACCTGATTTTCAGTACACCAACAACTCAGTTCTCGGTATGCCCATGCCTACTTGAGTTCAGCGTTTGGGTACCAGGGCGATCAGCGAGAAGTAGCCGATCAGGTAGAGGCGGCGCCCGTCGGAGACGACCGGCGTGTAGCCGGCCTGGCCGATCTCGAAGGTCTTCTTGCCGGTGCGCACGTCGATGCCGACCGTCTTCATCGTCTTGAAGCTCGAGGTGTAGGCGGTGTGGCCGACCACCACGGCGGTGCCGGGCACAGGCCCGCCCACCTGGTAGCTCCAGCGAGGCTTGCCGGTGCGCGCGTCGAGGGCGAAGAAGCGACCGTTTTCGGAGCCGATGTAGATGCTCGGCGGAGTGCCCGGCACCCGCGCCACGGCGGGCGAGCCGTAGACCGGCCCGCCGGTTGCGAAGGTCCAGTCGACCTTGCCCGTCTTTTCGTCGAGGGCGAAGACGGTGCCGTCGTCGCGGGCGGCGTAGACGCGCCCGAAGCCGACCGCCGGCGAGGAGAAGAAACCGCCCTCGCCAAACGGCGGCATCTTGGTCGTGTTGGTTCGCCAGACCGGCTTGCCGGTGCTCGCTTCGAGGGCGAACAGCGACCCCTCGTAGTCGGCGACGAACAGGTGGCCGTCGTGGAAGCTCGGGCTGGCTTTGATCGCGCCGGGCGAGTCGAAGCGCCAGCGGATGCTGCCGTCGGAGGTGCGCAGGGCGACGACCTCGGTGGTGTCGGTGCCCAGGTAGAGCGTTTCCCCGATCGCGAGCGGTGAGGATTCGAGGTGGGCGTGGAGCACTCGCTTCCAGACAAGCTTGCCGGTTTCGGCGTCGCCGGCGACGATCGTCCCACCCAGGAAGGCCCCGAAGATGCGTCCCCGGTGGTAGACGGGCGCGGTGACGAAGGTCGGCTTGCCGTGGTTGCGATGCCGATTCAGTTCCCAAAGCACCTTGCGATCGCTGAGCCGCACCGCCTTGCCGTTGCCGAACTTGTTGATCAGGTAGGCGACCCCATTGGCGACCGCCGGTGGGAACTCGATCAGCCCGTGCGTGTCGACCGACCACGCTTCCTTCAGCGGTGGGTCGAGTGCCCGCCCGTCGTCCGGCAGGTAGTGCGTTCGCTCTGGCACCCGCCCGAAGAGCGGCCAATCGATCAGCGGCCGCGAGGTCCCCGCTTCGTCGCCCGCGCCCGCTCCGCCGCCGCAGCCGCCGAGCCCGAGCGCCGTCGCGGCGGCGAGCAGGCACAACCCCAGCGCGATGGCGGCGCGGCGCGGTCTGGCGGCGGCCTGCATCTGAGCAGGATCGCAGAGCGGATGTGGCAGCCAGCCCGCTCGGGACCCGTTAGGTTGGCCACTGATGTGGCATCGCGCTGATCGACCACTGGGTATCGCGCCCGCGACGGTGCTCGACTACCGCGAGC
The DNA here is from genome assembly GCA_963747765.1 of uncultured Solirubrobacterales bacterium. Lineage (GTDB taxonomy): Bacteria > Actinomycetota > Thermoleophilia > Solirubrobacterales > 70-9 > VRUE01. Next base: position 160,701 of record CAVVGH010000005.1, read on the forward strand.
TCGCCCGGCGGCGGTTGCCCCGCCAGCTGTTCGACTACGTCGACGGCGGCGCCTATGAGGAGCGCACGATGCGCGCCAACACGGCCGACCTCGAGCGGCTGCTCCTGCGCCAGGTGGTGATGCGCGACGTGTCCGAGCGCGACCCGGCGGTGGAGCTGCTGGGCCAGCGGCTTGCCCTGCCGGTCGTCCTCGGCCCGGTGGGTCTCGCCGGAATGCTCTCCCCCCGCGCCGAGGTGCAGGCCGCGCGCGCCGCGGAGGCCGCGGGAGTGCCGTTCGTCGAGTCGACCGTCTCGATCTGCGGTGTCGAGGAGGTCGCGGGGTCCACCGCCACCCCGCCCTGGTTTCAGCTCTATGTGATGCGCGACCGCGGTTACACCGAGCAGCTGATGGCCCGCGCTGAGGCGGTCGGCTGCCCGGTTCTGGTGCTCACCGTCGACCTCGCCGTGGTCGGTGCGCGTCACCGCGACACGCGCAACGCGGTGGTCGGCGAGGGCCTGCCGGCCAGGGCCAGGATGCGCCGCGCGTTTGACCTGCTCTCCCATCCTCGCTGGGTCCGCAACGTGGCGCTCGGCGGGAAACCGCTCATCTTCGGCAACCTGGAGGACGCGGTCCCCGGCGCCCGCACTCCGGCCGCCTTCCGCGACTGGGTCGACGCCCAGTTCGACCCGAGCGTCACCTGGGAGGACATCGCCTGGGTGAGGGAGAACTGGGGCGGCCGCCTCCTGGTGAAGGGCGTCCTCGACCCGGCGGACGCCGGTCGCGCGGCGGACATCGGGGTCGACGGCATCGTCGTGTCGAACCACGGCGGTCGCCAGCTCGACTCGGTGCCCTCGACGGTGCGAGCCCTGCCGGAGGTGGTGGACGCGGTCGGCGATCGGGTCGAGGTGCTCGTCGACGGCGGCGTGCGCACCGGGCTCGACGTGTTCAAGATGGTTGCCCTGGGCGCCAGGGCGGTGCTGGTGGGGCGCGCCTGGGCCTGGGCGGCCGCCGCGTGCGGCGAAGCGGGCGTGCGCCACGTCCTCGACGTCCTGGCGGCCGATCTCGACGTCGCGCTCGCCCTCACCGGCCACACCTCGCTCGCCGCGGTCGACCGCTCCGCGCTCCACGCGGCGGCTGCGGAGCTCAGCTCGAGCTAGAGCCGCTGGCCAGCGCCAGCGCCCGGTCCAGGGCGGCGGAGATCGACTCGGGTTGTTCGATCTGCGGGTAATGGCCGGCATCGGGGAGCTCGATTGCCTCCACGCCCGGGCGCAGGTCGCGAAGCCCGTCGAGGACCGCCGGGCGGGCGACCGGGTCTCGCAGGCCCCAGGCGAGGGTGAGCGGCCCTGGCCAGTCTCGGATCGCGCCGTGCCAGCGCTCGGTGAGGATTTCGCGCTCGTCCATGTAATGGATCGTCTTGTGGGCGATTCGCTGGCCGCCGTTGTGGGCGATCAGCGACCACTGGTCGGCGGCCTCCGCGGCGCTCAGTGGGTGCTGGGGCGAGAAGATCCGGCCGAACTGGGCGCGGAAAGTCCGCTCGCTCGTCAGCCGCGCGAACAGCGGACCGAACCGGCTGCGCAGCATGTGCTGGCCGATCGTCGGCTTGGCGAGGTGGAGAAGCATGCTGCCGTTGAACAGCAGGGCTCCGGTCAGGCGCATGTCGAGCTCGCCCTCGAGGTCCCGCGCCATCAGCTCGGTGGTGACCGAGGTGCCCATGTCGTGCGCGACGACGAAGACCGGCGGCGAGCCCGCCCGCCGGACCAACTCCTCGGCGGCGTCGGCCTGCCAGGCGAGCGTGTAGAGGTGGTCGCGCGGCTTCTCGGAGAGGCCGAAGCCGAGGAAGTCGAAGGCCAGCGTGGCCTCTCCGGAGCGCAGCGCGAAGAGCTCGCGCCAGTCGTAGGAGCTGGAAGGGAAGCCGTGCAGGAAGAGCAGCAGGGGACCGTCGGTGCCCCCCTCCCGGCGGTGGACGTAGAGCCGGCGGCCAAGGATGTCCTCGGCCGTCCCGGCACGGCGCCATCGCTCGACCCGGTCAGTCAGCACGGTGCCCGTGAGCCTTTCACAGACCCCTCTCGCCGGTCCGGTCGCGCCGATGAAACGCTTCGGACGTTGACCCGGTCAGAGCATGGTCAAAGTCGGAGGCGTTTGCGGACGGGATGGCCTGCGGCTCCAACCCCGGCCCTTTAGTATCTGCTGCATGGGGATGGTCCGAACGGTCTCGTTGATCGCCGCGGTGCTCGGCGTGGCGCTCGTCCTGGCGGCGTGCGGCGGCAAGACCGGTGGGACGACGACCAATCCCACCGAAGCCGCTCCCCGGGCCACGACCGAGACCGGGGAGGCAACCGGCGAGAAGGAGCAGACCACCACCGAGAAGACCTCGCCGGAGAAGGCTGCCCCCGCCGAAAAGACGACCACGAAGGAAGAAGCCGGTGGCAAGGCGAACCCGGCGGTGAAACAGGGCGAACAGGTCTTCGCGGCAAATGGATGTGGCAGCTGCCACACGCTCGCCGCGGCCGGCGCGGGCGGCGCCGTCGGGCCCAACCTGGACGAAACGCTGCCCGGCCAGAGCGCCGCCTCGATTCGCGAATCGATCGTCGACCCCAACGCGAAGGTGGCAACGGGCTACAGCGCCGGGATCATGCCGCCGACCTTCGGGTCCACGCTCTCGAGCTCCGAACTCGAAGCGCTTGTGACCTTCCTCGAGGAAAGCGCCGGGAAGTAGCGCCGCCCTACCCGGCGCGCGAGCACCGCTTCGCCCCTGCCACGCCGGCCACCGTTCCCCTGAGCACCGGTACCCCCTGAGGGGTGCCGTCACCCCTGGTCCCTCGCGTAACGGCCCTCCTCGAGGTCCTCACCACCCGGGCCCTGCAAGCCCCACCCCGTTTGCCCTCCACGCCTGCAAGTGGGAGGGCAAACGGGGAGGGGGTGTCTCTCTCGTCATCGATCCCCGGGCGAGGCGATAGGGACTACCCGGCGAGCTCCGCGAGCAGATCGCGGACGCGGCGGTCGATCTCGTCCCGCGTGGCGCGGACCTCCTCGAGCGGTCGCCCCTTGGGATCGGCGAGGTCCCAGTCCAGGTAGCGCTTGCCGGGGATGTAGGGGCACTCGTCTCCGCAGCCCATCGTCACCACGACGTCCGCCCATTCGGCGTCCTCCTGCGTCAGGGCGCGCGGCACGCGGTCGCTCAGGTCGATGCCGATCTCCCGCATTGCCTCGACGACCTCGGGATGGACCTGCTCGGCCGGCGTGGTGCCCGCCGAGCGCGCCTCGTGGCGCCCCCCGGCGGCGCGCTCGAAGAGCGCTTTGCTGATCTGCGAGCGGCCGGCGTTGTGCAGGCAGACGAAAAGCGCGCGTGCCATCAGGCCTGCCGCTCCTCGCGGCCGGCGTTGTGCAGGCAGGCAAAGAGCGAGACCGCGCGTGCCATCAGGCCTGTCGCTCCCCGCGGACGAGCTGGTGGGCGGGGGCGCCGCGGCCGATCCTGGCGCCGATCGCCTCGGCGGCGGCGCGACGGGGCAGGTCGGGGCGCTCGTCCATCGCCCGGGACCCTAATCGCCCCCTGCGCAGTCGCGTTTAAAATCTGTGAAACCGAGCGATGAGGCTCGCTCCATAACCGCGACCGCGGGTCGCTGATGGCCTCTACCACGTCCACCGACGCTGATAGGAGGCTGGTTGCATGCGACTGCCGCGACATGACCGGCGCGAGCTGGCGGCAATCTTCGCCGGCGGGGTCGTCGGGGCGTTGGCTCGGGTGGGGCTGGTGCAGGCCGCGCCGCACGGCGCCGGCACGTGGCCCTGGGCCACCTTCCTCGCCAACATGCTCGGCGCTCTGCTGCTCGGCTACTTCGTCACCCGCCTGCAGGAGCGGCTGCCGCCATCCAGCTATCCGCGGCCCTTCCTTGGCACCGGCCTCTGCGGGGCGCTGACCACCTTCGCAACGCTGCAGCTGGAGCTGTTCCAGATGCTCGAAGTCGGCCACCTCGGACTTGCCGTGGCCTACTCCGCCGCCACCCTCGCCGGCGGCTTTGCCTGCGTCCACCTGGCGACGGTGGTCGTCCGACGGACGAGGATGGCGCGGTGAGCGCGCCTGCCTGGGCCGGCGTTGCCCTGCTCGGCGGCGTCGCGGCACTCGCCCGCTTCCTGCTCGATGCCGCCCTCTCGGAGCGCCCGGCCGGCCCCTTCCCGGCCGGCACGCTCGCCGTCAACCTGAGCGGTGCCGTCGCCCTTGGCCTGCTCTCCGGCGCGGCTCTTCACGGCACGGCGCTGACGATCGTCGCCGGCGGGGGGCTCGGCTCCTACACGACCTTCTCGACCTGGATGTTCGAGTCCCAGCGGCTCGGCGAGGCGGGCCGCGCCGGGATGCTCTGGCTCAACGTGGGCCTCTCGCTGTTCGCCGGTTTGGCCGCCGTGGCCCTCGGTCACTGGCTGGGAGGAGCGCTGTGAGCGAGACGCCGGCCGGCCGCGAAGCCCTCAAGCTGAGCTTCTACTTCGGCGAGCACGACCGCCACGGCGGCCGCTTCCTCTCCGAGGCGATCCTCGATCTCTTCGGGCGCCGGCGGCTGGCGACCAGCGTCCTGCTGCGCGGCACGGAGGGCTTCGGCGCCGGCCAGCGCCTGCAGACCGATCGCCTCCTCTCCCTCTCCGAGGATCTGCCCCTGGTGGCGATCGCCGTCGACAGCCGCGAGCGAATCGAAGCCGCCGTGCCGGAGCTGGTCGAGATGGCCGGTGACGGCCTGCTCACCCTGGAGCGCGCCCGTTTCGCCACCCCGGCCGGTCGCCGCCCCGAGCACGAGCCCCACCAGGAGGTGAAACTGACCGTGTACCTGGGTCGGCGGAGTGGGCTGGGCCGCACCCCGGCCCACGTCGGCGTCGTCGAGACCCTTCACCGCCACGGCGTCGCCGGCGCCACCGTCCTGCTTGGCGTCGACGGCACCGCGCGCGGGCAGCGGCAGCGAGCTCGCTTCTTCGCGGCCAACGCCGCCGTCCCGGCGATGGTCATCGCGGTCGGCGAGCGGGAGCGAATCTCAGTCGCCCTCGCCGAGCTGTACGAGTCGCTCGAGCAGCCGCTCGCCACGCTTGAGTCGATCCGGGTCTGCAAGCACGACGGTCGCAGCCTGGCGCGGCCGCGCTCGCTGCCCGACACGGACGGCGCCGGGCTTGGCGTCTGGACGAAGCTGACCGTCTACTGCTCGGAGCGCTCCGAGCACCGGGGCAGCGCCCTGCACCTGGAGCTGATCCGGCGCCTGCGCGAAGAGGGCGCGACGGGCGCGACGGCGCTGCGCGGCGTCTGGGGCTACCACGGTGACCACGCGCCCCACGGCGACCGGCTGCTGGCGTTGCGCCGCCACGTCCCGATCGTCACCGTCCTCATCGACACCCCGTCGCGTGCCGCGCGTTGGTTCGAGATCGTCGACGAGGTGACCGAGGAGACGGGCCTCGTCACCTCCGAGACGGTTCCCGCGCTGCGGATCAGCGGCCCCGGCGGCCATCTCGAGGGCGGTTTGCGGCTCGCCAGACCGCTGCCGTAGCCGCGCTCCGCTGGGTCGAACCGGCCGGATGTCGATCCAGCGAGCACAAACTGGCTGAGGACCACCATGGCTGAGAACCACCATGGCCGAGGACCGCCAGCGCCCCAGCCCCTTCACCCCCCCTCCTCCTCCCCCGAACTGCATCAACTTCCCTATCTGCCAGATAGGGAAGTTGATGCAGTTCGGGGGTTTGGGCTTCCGGTGCACCTTACTCGAACCTCAGAGGTGCGAAAGGCGCGCCGCAAGACTTCCGGGATGGCGGGGGAGACGGCGAGGGATCGGTGCAGGACTCAGCGACGCGGAGCACCATGGGGCGAAGCTCTCGCAGGACCCAGCGGAGCACCGCGGCGCGAAGCTCTCGCAGCACCCAGCGGAGCGCCATGGGGCGAAGCTCCCGCAGCACCCAGCGGAGCGCCATGGGGCGAAGCTCCCGCAGCACCCAGCGGAGCGCTGCTGGCCGCCTCACAGGCGTGGTTCAGGGCGCGGAACGCGCTCGCTCGCGAGGCAATCTTCACCGTCCGCCGGTGCCTCTACCGTGGATTACAGATGGAACAGCAGACCCTCACAGACGCCTCGAGTCCCGCTCACGTCGCACTGCGCGACCTGCAGGACGGGCAGCGGGTCAAGGGCGTGTACGCGGTACGCGAACGGGAGCTGCGTCGCAAGCGCAACGGCGACGCGTGGCTGCGCATGCTCCTCGGCGATGGCAGCGGCAGCACCGAGGCTGTCTGCTGGGAGGACGCCGAGGAGCTCTACGCGCTTGCCACACCCGGCTCGCCTGTATTCGTTGCGGGAAGCTTCGAGGTGAGCGAGCGCTGGGGGGCGAAGATCAAGCTCGCCGAGCTGCGCCAGGCCGCCGCGGACGAGTACCGCCCGGAGGATCTCGCCATCGAACCGGAGGTGCCGTTCGACCGCATGGAGTCCGACCTGCGGGAGCTGCTCGACACCGTCCAGGAGCCCCAGCTCCGAGCGCTGCTCGATCGCTTCTTCGGCGAGGACTCGCAGATCTGGGAGCGGTTCCGTGACGCGCCGGCGGCAAAGATCTACCACCAGGCCTACCGTCACGGCCTGCTCGAGCACACCCTCTCGGTCGCCAGGGCGGTGAGCGCCGCTGCCAACTTCTTCCCCGGGATCGACCGCGAGATCGCGGTGACCGGCGCGCTGCTTCACGACATCGGCAAGACCGAGGCCTACAACGACGATCCGCTCGCCATCGACCTCACCGACGCCGGCCGCCTCCAGGGTGAGATCCCGCTCGGCTACTACCGCGTGCGCCGCCAGATCGAGGACATCCCCGGCTTCGACCCGGGCCTGGCAAAGGCCGTCCTCCACATCATCCTCAGCCACCACGGCTCGCTCGAGCACGGCTCGCCGGTTGCCCCCGCCACCCGCGAGGCCGTCCTCGTCCACATGATCGACAACCTGGGCGGCACGCTGGGCAGCTTCGACCGCCTCGAGCGCGAGCTGCCGGCCGGCGAGTCCTGGTCGAACTTCGATCGCGCTCTATCCGGCTCGGCCTACTTCGGCGAGCGCGCCGCCGCCTGACCAGTCCTCGCGAGCGCCCCCGCCTGACCCGAGTCCCCTTCGGCGAGCGCGCCGCCGCCTGACCCGAGTCCCCTTCGGCGAGCGCCCCCGCCTGACCGAGTTCCTCGCCGGCCGGCGCGCCGCCGCCTGACCCGGCGGTCTCAGAAGCGCCGGGCGCAGCGCTCGATTCGCTTCACGTTCCCGTGCGAGTGCTTGATGCAGCGGGTCAGGCGCTTGCGGTCCGCGCGTGAGCCCGTCGTGTTGAACGCGTGGCGGATCTCCCGCTGGACCCGGCGGCTGACCGTGCCGATCGTCTTGCCGATTTCCTCGATGCCGCTCGCCTTGATCGTCTCGCCGGTCGTGTTGAGGACCGGCTTGAGGATGAACAGGTAGCAGGCGAACACGATCCCCACGCCGACCGCGAGCCGAATGAGGCCCGATGTGAGGCTGCCGAACAGATTTCCCAGAAGGTTCATTGATCGCGACCCAGACTAGCCCTGGGATTCCAAGACGGCCCAACCGCCCGGGTCGTCCCCTCCCCTCAGCTTGTGTTTCTCCTCGCCCAGCGCGAAGAAACACAAAGTCGGCGGGAGGCCGGGGCAAGTCGGCGGGAGGCCGGGGCAAGTAAGCCGGAGGCCGGGCAAGTCGGCGGGAAGGAGGCCGGTGGTGCTCCGGCCGCGCCGCAAAGTGCGGGATTCTCGGCTCCAGACGTGCCGATTCGCACTCTGGGCGGGCTGTGGCCACGCTCGCCTCACTATCCTGGCAACGTGGCGAAGGACACGGAGAAGCTGATCCGCCAGCTCTCTCTGATCTCGTTTCTGATGGCCCAGGGCAGACCCGTTTCGGCCCTGGAAATCAAGCGCGAGGTCGAGGGCTACAGCGACATGAACGACGACGCGTTCGCGCGCCGCTTCTACGCGGATCGCGCCGAGCTGGAAAGCCTCGGCATCGAGCTGAGCGTCGAGAAACCGGGCGAGGGGTTCTTCGAGGCCGAGCTCTACTCGCTGCCGCCGGAGAACTTCTACCTCGACCCGATCGAGTTCTCCGACAACGAGCTCGCCTCGCTCAGCACCGCCCTCTCGCTGCTCACCGACGGCGGCTTTGCCTACGCAGAGCCCCTGCGCCTGGCGCTGCAGCAGGTCGCCTGGGGGCACCCCAACCCGCTCAGCGAGGGTGAGCGCGCCCCGGTCGAGATGGCGATGACCGCCTCCGCCGGCGGCCGCGAGCTCTCCCAGCGCCTCTCCAAGGTGGAGACGGCGATCTCACGCCGCAAGACGATCGACTTCACCTACTACACGATGGAGCGCGACGAGACCGAGAAGCGCAAGGTCGACCCCTACCACCTCGTCTTCCGCAGCGGCCAGTTCTACCTGATCGGCCACGCCCACGAGCGCGATGCCGTCCGCGTCTTCCGCCTCTCGCGCATCCAGGGCAAGGTTGGCTACGCGACCAAGGCCGAGCACGACTTCTCCCCGCCCGAGGACTTCGACCGCCGCGACTACGGGCAGCGCGCCGACTGGCAGCTGGGGAAGATAAAGGGCACCGCGAAGATCTTCGTTCGCGGCCGCATCGCCTGGCTGATCGAGCGTGACTTCGGCGGCTACGGGGAGCTGCGCGCCGCGAAGAAATCCGACGGCGCGCCCGGCAAGGGCTCGATCTTCGAAACCGACTACGCGTCGCCGCGCGAGCTGATCGCCTGGGTCCTGCGCTGGCGCCGCAACGCCAGCGTGCTCGGCCCCGACGAGCTGCGCGAGGAGGAGGAGCGGCGTGTGACGCTGCTGCGCGGCCACCACGAGGGCGAGTTTGCCCTGGCCGAAACGGTTGAGCGGCCGCTGCGCGAGGTGGCCAGCAGGTCCCGCTCCAACGGTCGCGGCGAGGCGCCGATCCGCCCCGAGCGCTTCGCCCGCCTCGTCACCCTCGCCGGCCTGCTGATCGAGTCCGCCAAGCAGGGGGAGCGGCTGGCCGTCGCCGACCTCCGCGAGCGGCTGGAGCTCACCGGGGAGGAGCTCCAGGAGGACATCGACCTGTTGAACGTCGTCAACTTCGGCGGCGGCACCTACGTCCTCTACGCGGAAATCCAGGGCGATGAGGTCGAGGTCGACTCCGAGCCCTACGGCGACAACTTCGCGCGCCCCGCGCGGCTCCTGCCGCTGGAGGCCAAGGCGCTGGTCGCGGCGATCGACCTTTTCGGCAATCACCTCCCGCAGGGCGGTCTGCAGAGCGCCCGCGAGAAGATCATCACGGCGCTCGGCCACGATCCCTCCGAGGAGGGGTTGGAGATCGCCTCCGGCGGGGGCGGCGACGTCGAGGTAGCCCGCGCCGTGAACGACGCGATCGGCTCCCGGCACGTGCTCGACATCCAGTACTACAAGGAGAATGAGGACCAGTTCACGAAGCGCTCGGTCGAGCCCTACCGGCTGGAGAACGGGCGCGAGGGCTGGTACGTCGAGTCCTACGACCTGACCAAAGACGGCATCCGTCACTTCAAGCTCGACCGGATCAAAGAGGCGACGGTCAGCGAGGACTTCTTCGAGCCGCGGCCGGAGGTCGAAGAGATCGCCGGCGTCGAGGGTTGGATGACCGACGGGGAGGTGCCCACCGCCCAGGTTGCCCGCGTCTGGGTCTCGCCCGAGCGCGCCCGCTGGCTGCGCGAGGAGCGCACCGTGGTCGAGGAGCTGGCCGACGGCGCCGTTGTGGTCGAGCTTCCCTACGCGGGGACCTCCTGGCTCGCGCGGGAGATCCTGCGCGGCGCCGGCGACCTCGTCGTGCTGGAGCCCGAGGAGGCGCGCGCGGCAATCGCCGCAGAGGTCGCCGGTTGAATGACGCGCGGCAATCGCCGAGGAGGTCGCCGGTGAATGACGCGCGCTGCATTGACCACGCTATTCGGGGCAAATGCAGCGCGCGTGAGCCGCGATGACCCTGGGCGGGGGGGCGCAGGGCGGCCGAGCGGGCTTTGAGCCGGCGCCGGGCCACCCCGAGATTCTGAGGCTGGTGGCGCCCAACCCGGGACCGATGACCCATGAGGGGACGAACACCTACCTCTACGGCGCGGATCCCTGCGCCGTGATCGACCCGGGGCCCGACGACGCGGCGCACGTCGAGGCGACGCGTGCCGCCGCGGAGGAGCGGGGCGGCATCGGCATCATCCTCCTCACTCATGCTCACGGCGACCACGCCGACGGGGCCCAGCGCCTCGCCGCGACCGCCGGCGGCGAGCCGGAGCGGGCGATCGTCGCGAGGTCCGGGGAGGATCCGCAGGTGTCCGGCCACCCGCCCGTCGTCCTGCCGCTCGACGGCGAGGTGCATCGCGGCCTGCGCGCGATCGCAACCCCCGGCCATGCGACCGAGCACGTCTGCTTCCTCACCGATGACGGCGTCTGCTTCAGCGGCGACCTCGTGCTCGGGGAGGGCTCCACGTTCGTCCCGCCCGACGGCGGCTCGCTGGCCGCCTACATGGGATCGCTGCGGCGGGTCCAGGCCGAGCCGCTGGAGCTGATCTGCCCCGGCCACGGCCCCTGGGTCACCGATCCGGCGGCGAAGCTGGCCGGCTACGTCGAGCACCGCGAGATGCGCGAGCGGCACCTGCTAGCCGCCCTCGAGCGTGGTGAGCGCTCCCGCAAGGCGCTGCTGGCCGAGGTTTGGGACGACGCCCCCGAGGAGATCCGCCCCGTGGCCGCGCTGGTGATGGAGGCGCACCTGCAAAAGCTCGAGTCCGAGGGGCGCCTGCCCGGCCCGGTCCACGAGTGAGCCCCGGGGCTGGCGGGAATCGCAAACCGGTCCTGGTCGGCTAGCCAGCCGAAGGGGCCAAGACCTGATAGACACCGTGGTGTGAGCTCTTCATCTGCCGGAAAGCGAGCGGCGCGAGCGGGCCTGCTGATCGGCGCCGCCGGGACCGGACTCGCAGCCGCGACCACCGCGGCCCTCTGGCACTGGCTTGCGAGGAGGCCGCTCCCCCAGGAAGAGGGAACTCTCGAGGTGGGGGGGCTGGAAGGTCCGGTGCGGGTGCGCCGTGACCGCTGGGGCGTCCCCCACATCGAGGCCGCAAGCAGCGCCGACCTCTGGTTCGCGGAGGGCTTCTGCCACGCCCAGGACCGGCTCTGGCAGCTCGACCTCTACCGCCGCATCGTCACCGGCCGGCTCTCTGAGATGGCTGGCGCGCAGGGTTTGCCGGTCGACCGGCTGATGCGCACCCTGGGCATTCGCCGTGTCGCGGAGCGGGAGCTTGCCTCGCTTGACCCCGAGCTGCTCGCCCTGCTGGAGCGCTTTTGCGAAGGCGTCAACGCGGGTGCCGAGAGCCACCGGGCGATGCCCTTCGAGATGCAGCTCCTCCGCCTGCGCTTCGAGCCGTGGCAGCCGGTCGACGTCCTCAGCCTCGGCAAGCTCCTCGCCTTCGGCCTCTCGACCAACTGGGAGTCGGAGCTGCTGCGCGCCGACATGGTGCGCGAGCTCGGCCCCGAGCTCACCGCGAAGATCGACCCCACCTACCCGGCCGACAACCCGGTCGTCACCCAGGAAGCCTGGTCGGGCGACGGCCTCCGCCTCGTCGAGCAGATCGACGCGGTGCGCCGTCAAATGGGGCTTGCCACGGAGGCGAGCGGCTCCAACAACTGGGCGGTCAGCGGCGAGCTGAGCGCGACCGGCTCGGCGCTGATGGCGGGCGACCCGCACCTGCCGCAGAGCATGCCGGGCATCTGGTACCAGGTCGGCCTCACGCTCGGCGACCGCTTCGTTCGCGGCGCCTCGATGCCGGGCATGCCCGGCCTGTACATGGGCCAGAACAACGACATCTGTTGGACCTTCACCAACGTGATGGCCGATGTGCAGGACCTGTTTGTCGAGCGAGTCGAGGACGACCGCTACCTCTTCGAAGACGAGTGGCGGCCGCTGGAGGTGGTGCGGGAGGAGATCGCGGTGAAGGGCCGCGACGCCCCCGAGATCCTCGAGGTGCGGCTAACCCACCACGGCCCGATCGTCAACGGGGCACTGGGAGCTGACGACGCCGAGCCGCTCGCGCTCCGCTGGAGCACGCTCGACGAGCCGACCGCCTTCAAGGGAATGTTCGACCTGCACGAGGTCCGCACCGGCTCTGAGCTGGTGACTCTGCTGGAGGGGCACACGTCGCCAGCCTCGAACCTGGTCTGGGCCGACCGCCACGGTTCGATCGGCTACAAGCTGGTCGGCCGGCTGCCGATTCGCAAGGGCGGTTGCCCGGACCTGCCGAAGCCGGGCTGGACCGGCGAGTTCGAGTGGGAGGGGACGGTCCCCTACGGTGAGCTGCCAGAGGTGGTCGACCCCGAGAGCGGCTTCCTGGTCACCGCCAACAACCGGATCGTCGGCGACGACTACCCCCACCACATCACCAGCGAGTGGCTGGACGGCTTCCGGGCGAGGCGGATCGAGGAACTGCTGCGGGCGAGCACCGAGCACGACATCGAGGGCTTCGAGGCGATGCAGGCCGACAACCTCTCGATCCCGGGCCTTGAGGTCGCACGCCGCCTGGGCCGCCTCTCGCCGCCCGGGCAGCGGGAGTTGAGCGCGATCGAGCGCCTGCGCAGCTGGGACGGGCGGCTGGATCCGGAGTCGATCGCCGGCACGATCTACCAGGCCTTCCTGCTGCGCCTCGCACGCGAGTTCGTCCGCTCTGTGATTGGCGATCGCGACCTCTGCGAGCGCTGGCTCGACCGCAACGACAACGGCTTCATGCCCCACTCCACCTCGCCCTGGCGCTGGCACTCGCACCTGATGAAGCTCTGGGAGGAGGGGGACGAGAAGCTGATCGGCCGCCCTTGGGAGGAGCTCGTGCTGGAAGCGCTCTCCAGCGCCCTGGATGACCTCGGCGACAGCTTCGGCACCGACCCCGAGGGCTGGCGCTGGGGCCACGTCCACGAGATGGAGTTCCCCCACGCGCTCGGCGAGGCCAACCCGCTGCTGCGCCGGCTGCTCAACCGGCGCCTCAAGGCCGGCGGCGCGCAGGAGACGGTGAGCCAGATCGCCTATGACCCCAACGACCCCTACCGAGCCGTATGGGCTCCCAGCTGGCGGATGGTCGCCGATCCCACCGATCCGGCACGCTCCCGCTGGCAGATGTTCACCGGCCAGTCCGGGCACCCCGCAAGCCCCCACTACGACGACCTCCAGGCCGATTGGCTGAAGGGCCGCACCCAGCCGATGGCCGGCGAGGGCCCCTGGCGCGAGCTCGACCTGATCCCGCCGCCCGCCTGAGAGTCCACCCCGAAAGGCCGCGTGCGCGCCTGGCGAGCACCGGACCAGGCGAGGCAGCGACGGGAGGCCGAATCGCGGCGCAAGCGCGTATCCGCTTCGCCCAGGGTCCCCCAGCCGCTCCGTTCGTCATTTGTACCGCCCAGCGACACAATGAGCGAACGGAATCTCACCCAGGCCGCCCCAACCGCTCCGTTCGTCATTTGTACCGCTCAGCGACACAAAGAGCGAACGGAGTCTCACCCAGGCCGTCCCAACTGCTCCGTTCGTCATTTGTACCGCTCAGCGACACAAGCAGCGAACGGAGTTTCGATCCGGCGACCCCCACCGCTCCGTTCGTCATATGTACCGCTCTGCGACACAAAGAGCGAACGGAGTTCGTGTCCGCCTCTATCGGGCCACAACCTCGCGGACGACGCCCAGCTCCTGGCCGCCTGGGCCCCACACAGCCCTCTCCCCGTTTGCCCTCCCACTTGCAGGTGTGGAGGGCAAACGGGGAGGGCTGTTTCTCATCAGTCGCGGGCACGCAGCATCGACGAAGTGTTCGTTTCGGTCCACCGACCTTGACCTCAACCGGTCGTCGCTTCACCGCGGTCCCTGGAACCATGTCCGCACCACGGGTGAGAGAGCGGGGGGCTCGTGGGAAGGCGAAACGATCCGAGGCTAGAACGGTTGGAATAGAGATGGCTCTGAGACAGGCTCTTGTCGCATGCCTGGTGCTGCTGGCCGCCGCGCTGCCCGCCGCGGCCGCCGCGAGGACGCCCCTTTCCCCTGGGCAGGGGACGGCAGGTCATTTCGATGGACGGGCGAGGACGCCCCTTTCCCCTGGGCAGGGGACGGCAGGTCATTTCGATGGACAGGCGAGGACGGTCCACTTTCGCGGGCAGCAGGTGCAGGTGCCTGCCGGCTGGCCGGTCGTCAGGCTTGCCGCGCATCCTCGGATGTGCGTGCGCCTCGACCGGCGGGCCGTGTACCTGGGCAGCCCGAGCGCGCACCAGCGCTGTCCGGCGGACGCGATCGGTCGTCGCCGGGCGATTCTGGTCGGGCGCGGTTCACGCGCGGGCGAGTCCCACGCGGCGGGCGCCCGTGCCGCCAGCGGAGGCGCGCGCGCGAGCGCCGCCCCGACGGCCCGCCTCTCGGCGGCCTCGGAGTTCACCGGGCTCGGCTTCGATGCCTGCACGGCACCGTCGCCGGGTGCGATGGCGACGTGGGAGGCCCGCTCGCCCTACCGGGCGATTGGCGTCTACATCGGCGGCCTCAACCGCGGCTGCTCGCAGCCCAACCTGACCGCCGGCTGGGTGAGCGAACAGACGGCGGCCGGCTGGCACCTGATCCCCACCTACGTGGGCCTGCAGTCGCCGACCAGCAGCTGCAGCTCCTGCGCGAAGCTCAGCCCCAGCGCGGCCGCCGCCCAGGGAACCGCTGCGGCGAGCGACGCCGTCGAACGCGCCGCGGCGGTCGGAATCGGGCCGGGGAGCCCGATCTACTTCGACATGGAGAGCTACACGCGAACCTCGAGTGCCACCAACGCGACGATGACCTTCCTCGCCGCCTGGACGACGCGCCTGCACGCTCTGGGATACGAGTCGGGCGTCTACAGCAGCAGCGCCTCCGGCATTGCCGATCTCGCCGTTCGCTACGGAACCGGCTACCAGGAGCCCGACGATCTCTGGATTGCCAACTGGAACGGGAGCCAGAGCACCAGCGATCCCTTCGTCCCAGCCAGTGCCTGGAGCGATCACCAGCGCATCCACCAGTACCGCGGCGGCCACGACGAGACCTACGGTGGCGTGACGATCAACATCGACAACGACTACGTGGAAGGGGCGACCGTCGGCACCTCGTCCTCGACCTCGACCGAGGGAGGTCCGAAGGGCCGCCTCGAGGGGGCCGGTTCGCCACGACCCGGGCAGGTCAGGGTGGTCGGCTGGACCTTTGACCCGAGCTCTCCGGGGGACACGGTCTCGCTCCGCGCCTACGTCGGCGGTAAGCCGGGCCGGCCGGGGGCGGTGCGCTACGAACTGGGTCCCGCTGCCGCGCAGCCTCGCGCCGACGTCGCCGCGGCCCACCGCGCCGCTGGGGCAAACCACGGCTTCGACGTCAGCTTCGCCACCGTGAAGAGCGGCCCGCAGCGGGTCTGCGTATACGCGATCGGCGTCGAACCCGGGGCGGACAAGCTGCTCGGCTGCCGGACGGTTGGCGTCCCGGTTGCCATCTCGATCCGACGCATCAGGGCGCGGGGAAACCTGGTTCGGGTCGCCGTCCGCTGCGAGTGGCCGGCCGGGACGCAATGCCCGGGCCAGATCCTCCTGCGCGCCCGGGTGAGGGTGCGCGTCCCCGGCCGGCACAGGGGACGCGGGCGCGCGAGGACCAGGGTGGTGAGGCGGGCGATCGCCCAGCGCCCCTTCAACCTGACCGGCGAAACGTCCCATGCGTTTACGGTGCGCCTCAACGGCCTCGGCCGCGCTTTGCTTCGCCGCCGCTCGAAGGCCTGGGCGCAGCTGGTCGTGGCCATTCCAGGCGGCCGCCGCACCCACGCGCTCAAGCTGCGCCGCCCGGGCTGAACGCGCCCTCAGGCGGCCGCCGCACCCACGCGGTCAAGCTGCGCCGCCCGGGCTGAGCGCGCCCTCCCCCCGCCTGGCTCAGGGTTGTTGTTTGGGGGGACAGCTCGCCCCGGGGGCGTGTTTAGGAGTGCGCTCAGCGGATATCAAGCGCCCAGGGCGCGACAGACGCCGGCCGAGCTTGTTGGTAACCAGAGGCCCTATGCGGAACAGAGCGGCAATACTCATGGCGCTGATCGCCATTGCCACCCTTGGTTTGGCGGCGCTCGCCCCGGCGCGCCCGCCGCGAAGCTTCTACGGAATCTCTCCACAGACGCCGATCAGCGCCGCCGACACGAACAGGATGCGGCACGGGGGGATCGGCACGATGCGCGTCCCGCTCTGGTGGCCGAGCGTCCAGCCGACGCCGACATCGGGCTATGACTGGAGCGGCACGGACGAAATCGTGGCCGTGGCGGCGCGCGCTCACATCGATCTGCTGCCCTTCTTCTTCGGCACGCCCCGCTGGCTGGCGCACCGCGAATCCACCCTGCCGATCGCCAACGCCCGCCAGCGTCGCGCCTGGTCGGCGTTCGTGCAGGCCGCCGTCGAACGCTACGGGACCCGCGGCAGCTTCTGGATCGAACACTGGCCCGGCTCGGGTGACTTCGTCCCGCGCCAGCCGATCAAGCGATGGCAGGTCTGGAACGAGCCCAACTTCTTCTACTTCGCGTCGCCGGCCTCGCCGACCCGCTATGCGCGGCTGCTGAAGCTCTCGCATCGGGCAATCCGGCTCGGCGATCGCCGTGCCCAGGTGATCATGGGTGGTCTCTTCGGAAATCCTCGGGAGCACCCTCCCAGAGCGATGGACGCGGCCGACTTTCTCGACCGCCTCTACAGGGTGCGGGGCATCAAGCACAGCTTCGACGGCGTCGCCCTGCACCCCTATGCGGCAAACACGAGGGTCCTGCGCCGCCTCACCGAGAGCCTGCGCCGGGTGATCGTCGGCAACCGCGACCGCCGGGCCGACCTCTACATCACCGAGCTGGGTTGGGGATCGCAGCACGACCCGAAGCGCGTCTCCTTCGAGGTCGGCTGGCGCCAGCAGGCGCGCGAACTGCGCCGCGCCTACGCATATCTGATTCGCAACCGGCGACGGCTCAACCTGAAGCGCGTCTACTGGTTCACCTGGAAGGACGCGCGCGGTTCCTGCAGCTTTTGCGACTCGACCGGCCTCTTCCGCCGCGGCTCGCGCTTTAAGCCGAAGCCCGCCTGGCACACGCTTGCGGCGATCGCCCACGGCCACCTGCGCTGAGCGTCGCAGAGCCGGCACCGACACCCGGACCGGAGCGGGCTGTGGCGGGGGCTCCCTGCGGCCCCGCGGGACGTAGAGCGGGCTGTGGCGGGGGCTCCCTGCGGCCCCGCGGGACGTAGAGTGCGGACACCGGATGAGTCGCCGCGATCAGATCAGGTTGAGCGAGGGGGAGCTACTGGAGCTGCTCGAGGGGGAGCGGGTCGTGGTGGTCTCCAGCATCGGGCCGCGCGGCTGGCCCCACTCGATGCCGCTCTGGTACGTGCCCCGCGACGGCGAGGTCTGGATCTGGACCTACGCGAAGTCGCAGAAGGTGCGGAACCTCGAACGCGACCCGCGTGCCACGCTGCTGATCGAGGCGGGGCGCGAGTACAGCGAGCTGCGCGGCGCGATGATCGAGGCCGAGGCCGAGCTCCACCGCGACCACGACACCGTGCTCGGTTTCGCCGAAGAGCTGACCGTCCGCTACGCGGAGGGGATCTCCTCCGTGCAGGGCGATGCCAAGGCGGGGCTCGAAGCCCAGGCGCCGAAGCGCGTCGCGATCCACTTCAAGCCGCTGCGGGTGGCGACCTGGGACCACCGCAAGCTCGGTGGCGCCTACTGAACGGAGCGCCCGCCCTCCCGCGACAAGCGGCTCGGCACCGTGTTTGAGGGTGACCCCACCCGCTACCTTTCCCCACCCGATGAGACGACTGTTCACATGCGCGCTTTGAGACGACTGTTGGCAGGCGCGCTTTGAGACGACTGTTGGCAGGCGCGCTGCTCCTCGCCTGCGCGGTTGCGGTGATATCGGTGACGACGGCTTGGGGGCCGGCTGCGGCGCAGGGACTCCGAGCGCCGCGCTCCTTTTTTGGGATCGCGCCGCAGACCCTGCTCACCGAAACGGATGCCGACTACATGCGCGCGGCGCGGATCGGAAGCATCCGCGTGCCCATTCTGTGGCAGGACATACAGCCGACTCGCGACGGCGAGCTCGAATGGAAGGGGCTCGACGAAACCGTGGCGCTGGCGGCCCACTACAGGCTCCGCATCCTCCCCTTCGTCGTCGGAACGCCCCGCTGGGTCGCGCGCAAGCCGACCACGCTGCCGATCTACAGCGGGCGCCAGCGGCGCGCCTGGGTGACGTTCCTGCGCACCCTCGTGGAGCGCTACGGGCCGCACGGCGAATTCTGGCTCGAGCACTGGCCCGGCTCCGAAGACCCCGTGCCGACCCTGCCGATGCACGAATGGCAGATCTGGAACGAGGCCAACTTCTTCTACTTCGCCTATCCGGTCTCACCCACTCGCTACGCGCGGCTGCTGAAGCTCAGCTACCGGGCCGTCAAGAGCGCCGATCCGCGGGCGCGCATCATCCTCTCGGGGCTCTTCGGCTCGCCCGACGAGAGCGGCCGCCGCGGCATGCCCGCGGCGGACTTCCTTTCCGCCCTCTACCGGGTGCCCGGCATCAAGCGGTACTTCGACGCCGTCGCCCTGCACCCGTACGCGTTTCACGTCGAAGACCTGGAAGCGCTGATCGAGCAGGTGCGGACGGTCCTCCTCGAAAACCACGACCCCGGGGCCGGCCTCTACATCACCGAGATGGGCTGGGGCTCGCAGAACGACCCCAACATCGTCGCCTTCGAGCAGGGCATGCACGGCCAGGCGCGCGAACTTCGTGGCGCCTACCGCTACATGCTGAGCAACCGCCGCCGCCTCAACCTGAAGGGCGTCTACTGGTTCTCCTGGAAGGACATCGAAGGAGCCTGCAACTTCTGCGACTCGGTCGGCTTCTTCCGGCGTGGGGCGCGGCTGAAGCCGAAGCCCGCCTGGCACGCCTTCGTCCGCCTCACGGGCGGCCGAGCGCGTCCGTAGGTGGAGGGCTCGGCGCCCGGCGCGGCGAACCTGCGAGGCGGCCGTGAGGATCGCGAGCCGCGACGCGTTACTTGCGGTGCCGGCCGACGGGCAGCTTGATCGTCTTCGTGGTGACCCGCGAGCCGACCGTTGCCTTGGCGAGCATCCGAGCCTTGCGCCTCGATCGCTTCAGCAGCCGCTTGCCCGCCTGCGTGAGCTTGACCTTGACGGCCTGCTTCTTGTGCGCGGCAATCGAGAACCGAGCACGTCCATAGACGATTGCCTTCTTCGATTTCTTCCTCGCCTTTCGCCTCGAGCTGCTGGCCTTGGCCCCACCCTTCGCCTTGCCGAGCAGCTGGAGCAGGCCCCTGCATCTCGCGTTTAGCGCACAGGTGACCGGGAGGATCACGGTGTTGCCGCGGAGCTTGGGCTTCCCGAGCTTCACCGCGTTCGCTGCCGGCGGAGGAGGCTTCGGAGTCGGTTCAGGTGGCGGAGTCGGCTGAGGTGTCGGGTCGATGGTCAGTTCCGCCTGCATCAGAACCTCGCCCAGCGTTCCCCACGCGCCCGTCACGTAAAAGGGGTCGGAGCCACCGATCAAGGTGGTGCCCTGGCGGTCGGGCGGCAGCGGGACGGTGAGGTCCCCGTTGGTGGAGGGGATGTCGACGTAGGGGCTGATCCAGGCCGAGAGGAACTGGCTGTTGAGGTCGGCGGGGATCGGTGTCGTGTTGTCGAGCATCGACACGACGAGCACGTCGTAGCGGTAGGAGTTGTCGTTCGGGTTGTAGAGGGAGCGGGCCGGCAGGTTCGTGAGCACGTGCGTCAGCCCGTCGGAGCCGGCGACCATGGTGAAGTTGGCGCTGTCGGCGATGTCCTGCGCCAGGCCGGGGCTGGCAGTGCTGTTGGCGTCGCGGATGAACTCGACGACGCTCAGCCGTGCCGGCCCGGCGGGCGCGCCCGGGGCCGGCTTGAAGGTGACCTGGGTGATCGTGCCGTGCTGATCGCCAAACGCGCGTGGGTCGGGGAACGGGATGACGTGCACGGCCGAGGTGTCACCCGGGTTCGAAGCGTTCCCGGTCGTGTACGCGCTGCAGCCGACCCGACCGGGATGGAAAAAGTTGAAGGTGCCACAGGTGACGTTGGAGTTCGATTCGTGGGCGGCGAGGTTCGAGCCAAACGTCACGGCGCCCGCCGTTGCCGGCAGGGTGAGTGCGGAAAGCACCGCAATCGCAAGCAGGATGCGCCTCACAAAGCTGTTTATCGGCAGCTTGTCGGTGAGCTTAAGCCGGCGGTCGACAGTCCGCGGGCTGCGGTCGGCGAGAGCTACCGTGCGCGGCAAAGAAGGACCGGTTGCGAGGGCACGATCTGGGCCTTCCAATCCATAGAGGCGGGGCCACCCGGCATCGCCAACACGGACGGTATGTCTCCCATCAAAGGCCCGACCTGGATTTCGAAAGTGTCGGCGAAGCGTCGCAGCCCAACCGCCGCCGGCGTGCCTGTGGAGAGGCGCATCCAGAGTCCCCCGGCCGGAACCTCGACTTCCGCCTGGGCCCCGGCGACCAGGGGACGGAAGCGCAGGCAGCCATTGACGCGCGTGAGCGTGCCACCCGTTTGCGATGCACCGACCCGAGCCGGCAGCTTCTTGGGCGCTGCCGCGGTCGGTTCGAGGTGCGGCCCAAGCGCATCGGCGATGACCCGGTCGGCGGCCGCTCGCTCCCTGGGCCCCGCGCGCTCGATCTCCTTCGGCGAGAACGCGGGGGTGCCAAATCGTTCGCGGCTGGCGGCATATCGCCCGAGGGAGAGGTTGAGGTCAACCGAGTTTTCCTTTTCGGCTTCTTCGGGAGTCTCGATGATCGCACTGCGGGGGGCGTTGCTTGCCACCAGCAGGTCGGCCGCTCCGAGCGCAGCGCGATTGATTTCCGACTGTTCGTGAAAGACATCGGCCATGTAGGTGATCTCGCGGACGTTCGGAAACAACGCAAAGGCACATATCGCGGTGAGGGCGACGGCCCCCTGGTTGCGGATTCGCGACGCTGCCAGGGCCTCCGCCAAGATCAGGATCAGCAGGATTACGCTGACGTAGATGTACCGGCTGGAGGTTGGATTGCGTTCGATGCTCGCGCTGCCGGCAGTCAAGAGCCAAAAGGCGAGCAGGGCGGTCAGCGCCGGAAGGGAGGCGCGTGGAAGTCGGTATCGACAGCCAACCGCAAGGGCCAGCACGGCAACCAGGACCGCTCCGGCAAGTGCCTGCCCAGGGACGATGTCGAAGCTTGCGGCATGTACTCCCGGGGAGGTGAAGGTTCCGGTGAGGGCGGCGAGCGCCGCAGCCAGAGAGTCGAAGAAGAACGAAGGGAGCGCGGCGAAGTTCGCAAGCGAGGTGATTCCTTCGCTGCGACCTTCGATCAGCCACCAGACCCCGAAGACGAAGAGCGGGAACGCGGGCACCCAGAGTCGCGCCCTGGGCGACTCGCGATCGAGCAGTACGACGGCTACGGCACCGATGGTGAACGGCAGGGCGTAGCCGTTTGAGCACACCCCCACGGTGAGCAGCGCGGTGGCGACGATGTCCCAGGCGAGGCGTCGTTGCCGAAGGACCAGCCAGGCCGCCAGGCCGGTTGCCACCGTCACCGACAGTGGCCAGCCGTGCGAGTCGAGGAATGCGTCGTTGGCGGCCCCGAGAAACAGTACGAGGAAGCTTGGGGCCAGTGCTGCAAGCGGGCTGAAGACACGCCGCAGGGACATATAGAGCAGGCCAACCACCGAGAGGTGCACACCGACCGTGATCAGTCGGAACACCGGCGCTCCGCTGATGCCGAAGACCTGCAGCACCGTCTTGTAGACGACGACGGGCAGGGCGACCAAGTGCCCGTTTTTGGGCATCAAGAAGGCCGACAGTTCGTGACCGGTGCGGGCCGAATAGCCGAAGTCCCACTCGTCGAACAGCAGGGTGAAGCCGCGTGTCTCGAGCAGCAGGAAGGCAGCGGCGATCGCCATCGCGGCCAGCAGGCAGGCGACGGCGATCCGCTGGGTGGTCCTATCGTCCCGCTGCCAGACGCCTCGCACTGGGCGGGGATCCTATGGCGTCGAGTGGCTGGACTAGGGAGGAAGCGTTACTCCGTGCATCAGGGTGGGGGCATGCTCGGCGATTGCGGCAACCGCGTCCGTGGAAGAAACGCCGGTGATCGACAGCATCGAGCTATGACCCACGCGGTAGCTGCCGACGAAATGCCTGACGAACGCACCGTGGTGACCCGCCTCCGCAAGGCGCGCCCATAGGTCGTAATCCTCCAGGCCGAGGGCCAGTCGTCGATCGTCCGAATATCCGCCGAGCGCAACCAGTGCGCTGCTGCGGAACATCGCCAGTGCATCGATGTAGTTCCCGTGCTTAAGGCGTTCCGGCTCCCATCCAAATTTGCTGATCAGGCCAATGTGTTCGTCGGACGTAAAGCGATCGAGAATCCCGTAGGCAAACGATGCTGTGGGATGGTCATCCAAGGCCGCAACCAACCTCGCCATCCCGAACGGTCGTATGAGGTTGTCCGAGTCAAGCATCAGGAGCAGATCGCTCCGCGCCTTGGCGATGCCGGTGTTACGGGCTGCTGACAGCCCGCGGTTCACCTCATGTTGCACCAGGGCACAGCGCCTATCGGTGTGCTCGGCCATCCACGCAAGCACCTCTTGAGTGCCTTCATCCGTGGACGCGTCGTCGACGACCACGATCTCCCAAGAGCTCATGACCGAATGGAGGACGGAGTCCAGCGCCTTGCGCACCACGTCTTGATCGTTGAAGAGCGGGACGATCACAGAGACCCTCGGGCGCGGGCTCGTAAGCCAGGCCTCCGTCTCGCCGAGCTTGATCGTGCCCGGCGTCGGTCGTTCCGGTCGGCTGCGCGCGAGGGTATCGGCTGCGAGCTGGCGCCGCAATGCCTGAAGATCGCCGTGCTGGCGCTTCAACGAGCGCAGGACGGGACGTAGGCCGGGCGGAGTGGTGTCCGCGTCGCTGGGTGTGTCGGTCTCGACGGGTGGATGGAGCGCAATTCGCGTCGCCGCCGCCATTGCGCTCTTGGCTGTGTATGGATCGATGCCGGTGCTATCGACGCGCTCGGCGTTGGCGAGGAGGATCTTCGCGGCCTCGGCCAGACTCGCCTGTCCCTGAAGGCGGCTGTCGGCGCTCTGAACGACTCTCCTGCGCTCTTCATCGTCTTCGGCAATCCAGGCTGCGAGCAGCCCAAGAGCCTCAAGCCGACCCACGACGATGTCTTCGCCGGGGCGAAGAGGATCCAGATCGGTCGAATGCTCCGTGACTATGGCGCAGCCGGCCGACATCGCCTCACAGACCCGCAACCACTCAAAGTAGGGCTCGTTCTCGCCGTGGAGGTTGAGCAACACCTTGGTGCGCGCCAACAGATTCAGCTTCTTCTCGCCGGCGATGAAATTGGCGTCTTCGCGCGCGCTGGCTCTCGCGTTATCGGAGAGCACGAACTGACAGTTGAATCGTTCGAGAGCGTCCGCGTAGGACGCCAATGCCCTCTCCCTGCGGTCGGTGGCGCGGCCCATGAACAGTACGTCTATGTCGCGCTCCGCAGAGCCCCTTCGATCCCAGGCCGCGGAGTGACCGAGCTGAAGATGCTCGGCGGCGATCCCGGCATCCCGATAGGCACGTACGGCCCGCCGATTGATGTCGAGCACCCCACCTGCATCGCGAGCAAGCTCCAGGTTCGAGGCGAAGAAGCCGCTGGACGGCTGCTCTGCGGAGATGAGGATGCACCGTCGCAGGGTCCGAAAGTGTGGACGGACGCCACTGAGAGCGACGAACTCGTGGGGTGGCATCAGCACTGTGACCAGGCCCGCCCTCTGCTCCGGCAGACCTGACTGCGATATCTCCGCCCGCGCACCAAGGCGCTCTAACTCGAACGCCAGCGCTTCGGCCAATTCCCGGAAGAAGACATTCTGTCCGCGGGCGAGGGCGAAAACGAGCTTAGGACCGCTCACGACCGCGCTCGGCGAAGCATGGACGCCGCCCAGCGGAGCGGACGGGTAACTCGCCAACTCAGAGACGAGATCAGGACTTCGTACTCGGTCAACATCGCACCCGCGCTCGCGAGCTTTGCCTCCATCTCCTCGAAGCGAGCAAGCTCCGCCTCCCCCTGCGCCAGTTGCTTTCGAAGCTCGCCGAACTCGGACCGCACGAGGGCGAGCTCTCCATCGCGCCTGATGTCGATGTCCTTGGCGGCGGTGGCCGCGTGGTTGGCCCCCTCCATGTACTTGCTCCATTCGCGAAGGTCGATGTCCGCGGTGAGGCTCACGAGGCTCTTGGCCTCCGGAATGCTCCCGTCGCTGGCCAGTGCCAGCGTGTAGGTCTCGGTACCAGGCTCGTGGCCAGCGGCCTTGCGCACGTCGATATCGGCAAGCAGCTCGTGGTCTGAGATTTGGAATTGCTCGTCGTCGAAGATTCCAGAAGCCACCCAGGTGTGCTGACGACGCAGCAGAACAGAACCGAATCTCTTGCTCAATTCGGCCTCGAGCTCATTTGGAGTCAACTCTCGTAGGTGAAAGGGATTGCCCGGCGTGTATACGTCCCGATTCGGGGTTGACAGAACGAGGAGCCCATCGGGACGCAGAACGCGATGCAACTCATCCAGCACGAGCTCGGGGTCGTCGACGTGCTCGATTGCCTCGAAGCACGTCACCAGGTCGAAGTCGTCGTCGTTGTAGGGCAGGCTTCGCAGGTCGCCGACCTCGAAGGCGACGCTCGGTGGGGCGTTTGCATTGAGGTCGGCGATCACATCCTTGTCGAGGTCGACCCCGACGACCTCGCTGGCCCCTGCCGCTGACAGCGCGGTGGATCCGTATCCCATGCCGCAGGCGGCATCGAGCACGCGGCGACCAGGCGCAAACTGAGTTGCCCACGCATATCTCGCTAGGTGCTCTGCCTCGATTATCAGCCCGTGCATCGCGGCTGGCTCGAAGCGCTCGCCGGTCGGCTCTGGGTGCTCGGGTTCCGTTGCAGTGCCGGTCACGGCCGCGACATTCTAAGGTACCGGCCATGACCGAGCTCGATCCTGCCCCCTCGCGGCCGCAAGCTGAGCCGGGTCTTTTGCGGCCCCCCCTCGAGGATTTGCCCGCCCTGTCGCCGAGTCCGTGGCAGATGAGCTTCGGCGAGCGAGCGGTAATCGAGGGCCTTGTGGCCCAGCTCAAACCGCGGTTGGCGCTTGAGATTGGAACCGCGGAGGGCGGAAGCCTTGGACGCATCGCTGCGCACTCCGAGCGGGTCATCTCCTTCGATCTGGTCGAGCCCGCGCCCGAGACAATGAAGACGCCCAACGTCGAATTCAGGACGGGCGATAGCCATGTGCTCCTGCCCCTCGAGTTGGAGAGGCTGGAGGCTGACGGCGAGAGCGTTGACTTCGTCTTGGTCGACGGCGACCACTCGGCAGACGGGGCGCGCAGAGATATGGAAGACATCCTCGCCTCGAACGCGGTCGGGCGAGCTGTGCTCCTCGCGCACGACACTCTGAACCAGGAGGTGCGCCGGGGCCTGGAGGAAGTGCCCTATGCGGATTTCGACAAGGTGTGCTTTGTGGATTTCGACTTCGTCGGCGGGTACGTGCCCGCGAACCCGCCCCTGCGAGGCCAGTGCTGGGGAGGTCTTGGGCTCGTGATCCTCGATGAGGCCGGCGACTTTCGTACGGCGCATGAGGTCGGCTGGTCGGAGATGCTTCCGCTTCCTGAGCTCGTGTGGCCGGCGGCGGACGCCCTACGCGAAGACCGCGAGGCCGGGAATATGCCCGGCGGTGTCGGCATGCCTCCCGAGGACCAGCGCGAGGATGGAGAACTTGCGCATTACCGGAGGCTTGCGGAGGAACTGCAGACCTCGCTGTCCTGGCGCGTAACCGCTCCGTTGCGGGCCGTGAGCAGGCGCTTTCGGCGTCACCCGTAGCGGCGGGTCAGCGGCAAGCGGCCTTTCGCGCGCTATCGCTCGGCGGGTGCGATCTCGTAGCGGCTCCAGAGCGCCGGGTCATCGCGCAGCCAGTCGGCGAGTCGGCCGAAGCCGGTTGGCAGGTCGTCCTCGGCCTCCCAGCCGAGTCGCTCGCGTGCCAGTCCCGCGTCGCCGACCCAGACCGCCGCGTCCCAGGAGCGCTGGGGCTCGGTGCCCCATTGTGGCTCCTCGGAGATTCCCAACTGGGCGCGGGCTACCTCCACCACCTCGCGCAGCGTGGTCTGCCGGCCGGAGGCGATGTTGAGGACGCTGCCACGCTCGATGTCGTCCCGTTCGGCGGCGAGCAAGAAGGCGCGCTCGGCGTCCCGCACCGAGACGAAGTCGCGGGGCGTGTCGGGCGAGACCAGGGGCGGCAGCTTCCCTTCCAGCCCGCGGGCCATGAGGGTCGGCATCAGGCGGCCCGGCTCCTCCCACGGCCCGTAGACCGAGTAGAGGCGCAGGGTGACGACGTGGGCGTCCTCACGCTGGGCGACGAAGCGGCAGTGGAGGGTTGCCGCTGCCTTCATCACCGCATAGTCGCTGTTGGGCTCCGGCAGCTCGTCCTCTCGGGGCGCGTGATCCTGGAAGCCGTACTCGGACGAGGAGCCGGCGTGCACGAAGGCGGCTAAGCCGTGGCGCTGGCAGGCCGCGAGCAGCCGCACCGTGGCGACGAGGTTCGTCTGCATGATGCGCTCGGCGTCGCGCTGCCACGAATAGGCGCCGTGGGCAGCCAGATGGAATACCCACTCGGGGCGCGCCTCCCGTACGCCCGCCTCGATCGCCTCGGCGTCGATCAGGTCGACCGCGGATACGCGGACGTCATTCTTCAGGTCGTCGAGGCGCCAGGTCGTGCCACCGGGTCGCACCCAGGCGACCACGTCGTGCCCGGCGCGGGTCAGCGAGGCCGCGAGGTTGGCGCCGACGAAACCGCCGGCGCCCGTCACTAGGGCCCTCACCGGAGAGGCGTTGGCTGTGGCGGACGGCGCACAGCGGGTGATCATAGGTCAGCCGCAGACGCGCGGGCGCTGTCTCTATGCTGTCGCCGCGTGACGCCAGGTGCCTCCACCGAAGCCCTCGGCGAGCTGACGGCGCGCAGCTGTCCGACCTGTGGCTCGACCGACGACAGCACGATCTTCGCCTCGCAGCGGCTCGACATGTCGAGCCTCGACCAGCACGCCTTCGCCTCGCGCAAGCGCCCCGAGCACATGCGGCTGCGACTGGTCGAGTGCCCAGGTTGCGATCTCGTCTACGCCAGTCCGGTTCCCTCGCCGGAGGCGCTGGCCCGGCTCTATGACGAGGCTGCGTTCGATAGCGTCGAGGAGGCCCGCTACGCGGCCCGCTCCTACGCGCAGGAGCTTCGCGAGCTGATCCCGACCCTGCCGGACCGCCAGGGCGCGCTCGACATCGGGACCGGCGAGGGGGCCTTCCTCGCCGAGCTGCTGCAGCTCGGCTTCACGGAGGTGGGCGGGGTCGAGCCATCGCGGGCGCCGATCGATGCCGCCGATCCCGCGGTCGCGAACCTCATCGAGCACGACGTCTTTCGCCCGGACATCCGCCCCCCGGCCAGCCTCAGCCTCGTCACCTGCTTTCAGACAATCGAGCACGTTCCCGACCCCGCCACGCTGGTTCGCGGCGCCGCCGGCCTGCTGAAGCCGGGTGGGCTCTTCGTGCTCGTCTGCCACAACCGGCGGGCGACGATCAACCGCCTGCTCTCGATGCGCTCGCCGATCATCGACATCGAGCACATGCAGCTCTTCTCGCCACGCAGTGTGGTCGAGCTGCTGCGCCACGGAGGGCTGCAGGAGGTCGGCCACCGCACGATCCGCAACCGCTACCCGCTTCGCTACTGGATGCGGTTGCTGCCGCTGCCCGACCGCCCCCGGGAGATCGTCGAGCGAGCGCTGGCCCGCGGCGGCCTGAGCGCTCGCCCGGTCTCCCTCAACGTGGGGAATATGCTCGCCTGGGGCCGGGCGCCTCTACCCCCTGCGGAGCGTTGAGGATCGACTCGACGACGAACGGCGGTCGTCGCTTGACCTCCTCGTACATGTGCCCGAGGTAGGAGCCGATGATCGCCAGGCAGAGCAGCTGTATCCCGCCCAGGAAGAGGATCAGGACGATCAGCGTCGTCAACCCGCGGGGAGCGGCCGCCGGGTCGACGACGCGCAGCACCAGCTGGACGAGCAGGCTGACGAAGGAGGCCGCGACGACGACCAGCGCCATGCCGGTGATCACGTCGAGCGGTGCGTAGGAGAAGGAGACGATCGCCCGGCGCGCCCAGCCGAGGTTCTTGAGGAAGTTGTTCGTCGTGGTGCCGAACATCCGCTCCGGGCGCACGTAGGGAACGCCCACCTGCTTGAAGCCGACCCACGCGCGCAGGCCGCGCAGGAAGCGGTGCGACTCTGGCATCGAGTTGATCGCGTCGACGACCCGGCGGTCTATGAGGCTGAAGTCACCGGCATCGACCGGAACGTCCACATAGGCGAGCCGCCTGAACACGCGGTAGAAGGCCTTGTAGAACTTCCGCATGAGGAAGGGCGCCTCGCGCTCGACCCGCTCGCCGTAGACGACGTCGTAGCCCTCGCGCCATTTCTCGACGAAGCTCGGGATGACCTCCGGCGGGTCTTGGAGGTCGCCGTCGAGCAGGACCACGGCGTCGCCCGTGGCGATTCGCATCCCGGAGGTGAACGCGCTCTGCGAGCCGAACGCCCGCGCATGGTTGACGACAACGACCTTGGGGTCGCGAGTTGCCAGCTCGGCGAGCACCTCGCCGGCGTTGTCGGGGAGCCGTCGTTGACGAAGATGATCTCGTAGTCCGCGCCCAGGTCCTCGAAGGTCGCGACGAGCCGTTCGTGCATGATCGGCACCGCCGGAGCGTCCCGGTAGCAGGCGATTACGGCCGAGATCTTCATCGCCGACTCACCCTACCTTGAACGGTATAGTCGCCGCCCGTGGCGGTCGAGGTCGCTCCTGAGCAGTTGCCGACGGCCCCGAGCCGGTGGCTCAGGTCGGCGGGAGGCCGCTGACGGCGGTCGACTCCGCCGCTCTGAGACTGCTCGCCTGCGCCGCTTCGGCCGCGTTTCTGATCTGCCTGCTCGTTCTTCCGCGGGGCCCTTCGGAGCTGAACGAGACGCTGTCGTGGGTGTTCGTCTTTGCCGGCGGACTTCCCTTCGGCTTGGTTCTCGCCGCCTACCAGTCGCGCTTGCTCGCCGCCGCGGCTCCCTCGGCCGCGGCGCGCGGCGTGGCCGGCGGCACGATCCTGCTCGCCCTCGCCCTCCTGCTTCGCAACTTGGGGGTGGGGGACCAGGTCACCACGCCATCGTTGCCGTCGCGGCGATTGGCGCTCTGGCCGCACCCGTCCTGGCCGCCCGCCTCTGGCGTAACCCGGCCGACCGTGCGGGTCGCCCTGCTCGCCTCATTGCCGTGGCCGCCACGGTCTTTGCCATCTTCGCTCTTCGTCCCCGACTCCGCGTTGCGGGCCGGCGCACTGCTCCCGGCGCTCGCCCTGGCGATTGTCGCACTTGTGATCCTGCGCCTCGGCGCGCGGCAGCCGCGCTCGAGAAGCGCGGGACCAGCGGTGGACATCGTGATCTGTGTGCTCATCGCGCTGCTGGTGATCCAGCTCCCAAGGCTTGCCCCATACACGCTCGCCGTTACCGAAAACCATCCCTTCTTCCTGGGCCCGGCGAACGACGTGCTGCACGGCCGTACGGTGCTGGCCGGCACCTGGTCGCAGTACGGCGTCGGCCTGATCGACGCCCTGGCGCTGTTCTTCGCCGTCGTGCCACCCGGCTTTGGGACGTTTGCCCTGCTCATCGTCGCGTTGACGACCGCGCTCTACCTGTGTGTGTACGCGACCCTGCGCCTGGCCGGGCTTGGGCAGTTGCTCGCCGCCTTAACGATCGGGGTCGGGATCGCGGGAAACCTGTTCGCCCGCTCGACGTGTACGTGGGGTATCCAAGCGACACGCCGCTGCGCTTCGGCCTCCCCTATCTGGTGATCCTCTTCGCGGTCGTCGGCGCTCGCCGTCCGGCGCGGGCTCGGCTGATGCAGGCGATGACGATTGGCGTGGTGGCGATCTCGGCGATCTGGAGCTTCGAGACGTTCGTCTACTGCGGCGGTACCTACGGCGCTCTCGTGCTCGTCGACGCGATCGACGCTCGCACCGACGTCCTGCGGAGGGTGTTTCGGGGCGCCGTCGTCGGCCTCGCCGCCGCCGCTGCGGCGCTCGCCCTGTTCAGCCTGCTGACGCTCGTGCTCGCGGGGCGCCTGGAATGGGGCCCCTACTTCGAATACCTCACCCTCTACTCGGTCAACGGCTTCAGCCAGCTGCCGGTCGTCTTCTTCTCCCCAGGCCCGCTGATCGGGGCCGCGATCTTCGCCAGCGCGGTGATCCTCCTCTGGCTGGTTCGCGAGCGCCCCGAGGCGCTTGCGCCCGAGCTGCGTGCCGGCCTCGCCGGATTCACCGGGCTGGCGGTCGTGACCTTCACCTACTACCTCGGCCGGTCGCACCCGAACAACCTGCTCGTCCTGCTGCTTCCGGTGGTGGCGCTCGGCGGGCTCTGGATGCAGCTTCTGCTGCGGGTGCCGGCAACGCGCTGGAGGACCGCGGCTGCCGCACCGGTCGCCATCGCCGGGGCGATGGTCGCCGTCTTCGCCTGGCCGGCCATACAGCAGAAGTGGGGCGACACCGCGCTGGCGCTCGCGACTCCGGGAGGGGGCCGCTCGCTGGGCCGCTCGCTCGATCGGTTGGCGGACAACCCGGTCCTGAACCGGGCGGCGCCCGGCGGCGTGGCGCTGCTGGACGCCCATCTGCCACCCCACGCGCCCGCGCTGGTCCTGACCGAACCCAACCTGACCACGGAGATCCTGGTGCGCTCCGGCGGCGAAACCTGCTGCCGATATCCAATCTCGGGGAGGACGACCTGATCGACTCCAGCCGGGGCCGGGTC
Organism: uncultured Solirubrobacterales bacterium; assembly: GCA_963747765.1. GTDB lineage: Bacteria > Actinomycetota > Thermoleophilia > Solirubrobacterales > 70-9 > VRUE01. Next base: position 191,549 of record CAVVGH010000005.1, read on the forward strand.
CTCGCCGCGATCGAACGGGTGCCCGCCGGGACCCTTCTGCTGACATCGCCGATCCCGGCTCAATGGGTGAGCAACATCAACCACCTTCGACTGTTTGCCCTGCGCGCGCTGTACGCACGGTTCGCGTTTCGGCCAGTTGCGCAAACGCCCGACCGAGTCGACCTCGTGCGCCTCGTCCCGCGCTCGAGGTAGCGAGGAAGGCAGAGTCCCGGCGCGTCAGCCGGTCAGGTCAAGCGCCCGCTCGAGCTGGTCGGCCAGGTGTGGGGCGCTGAGGCCGTGGCGGTCCTCGAGGAACTGCTGTGAGCCGGTTCGCCACCCGGCATGCGGCTGACCCCGGCGCGCAGCAGGCGGCAGTCGAGGCCGCGCTCGGCGATCGTCTCGCCGACCAGCGATCCGAGCCCCCCGTTGCGGTAGTGCGCCTCGACGGTCAGCGCCGCCGGCATCTCGCTCAAGAGCTCCGCGATGTCGTCGATCGGGCTCGGATTGAACGAGGACACCAACCCGACCGCGGCGTCGATGCCGTGCTCGGCGAGGCGCTCCGCCGCCGTGGTGGCCTCGTGGGCGATCGAGCCGATCGCGAGGATCGCAACGTCCCTGCCCTCGCGCAGGATCTCCAGACGGCCGAGGCGAAAGCGGCCGTCGAGGCCCGGCAGCGCGTCGCCACGCTTGCTGATCCGGAAGTAGACCGGCTGCGGCAGGCCAACCGTGTCGCGCAGCGCAGCGCGCGCCTGGGCGGCGTCCGCCGGGGCGACGGATGCGATCGCCGGCTGGACGCGCATCACCGCGTAGTCCTCGAGCGCGAAGTGCGTGATCCCGTTGTGCCCGTAGTCGAAGCCGCCGCCGATCCCGACGATGCGCACCGGCAGGTCGTGCAGCGCCGCGCCGTTGCGGATGAACTCGTAGGGGCGCAGCGTCGAGAAGGTGGCGATCGAGTAGGCGAACGGCACGAAGCCCGCCTCGGCGAGACCGGTCGCGACGCCGAGCATGTTCTGCTCGCCGACGCCGCAGTTGACGAACCGGTCGGGGAAGCGCTGCTGGAAATCCTCGAGGACCATGAAGCCGAGGTCGCCGGTCAGCAGCATCACCCGCTCGTCCTCAGCGGCGATTGCGATCAGCTCGTCGACGAAGTCGTTTCTCACGATGCGGCCCGCAGTTCCAGCTCGCCGAGCGCCGTGGCGAATTTCTCGTCGTCGAGCGGCAGGTAGTGCCATTCGATCTGCGATTCCATGAACGACACCCCGTAGCCGAACGTCGTCTCGCGACGATCGCCCTTGGCATCCCTTCGCCGGCCGGCTCCAAGGCCGCGGCGAGCGCCTCTTGGTCGTGGCCGGGAATCGACTCCGCCGACCAGCCGAAGGCCGACAGCTTGCCCGCGACCGCGCCGAGGTCGATCACTTCGTGCGTGTAGCCGAGCGCCTGCTGGCCGTTGAGGTCGATGAGGAGCGTGAGGTTGTCGAGGCGGTGATGGGCGGCGAACATGACTGCCTCCCAGGTCGAGCCCTCGTTGAGCTCGGCATCGCTCATGATCACGAAGACGCGGCGGTCGGAGCCATGTCGCTTTGCGGCCAGCGCCGCCCCGGCCCCGACGGATAGGCCGTGGCCGAGCGAACCGGTGCAGAAGTCGACTCCCTCCAGGCCGTGCTCGGGGTGCACGCCGAGCAGCGTGCCGTCGGCGCAATAGGTGTCGATCGCCCCCTCCTCGAGGCGGCCCTCCAGATGGAGCGCCGCGTAGAGCGCCAGGGCGGCGTGGCCCTTGGAGAGCACGATGCGGTCGCGGTCGGCGTCCCCTTCGAGGTCGGCCGCCGAGATCACTGCCGCCACCAGGTCGGCGATCGAGAGCGCCGACCCGATGTGGCCGACCCTCGCCCGGTAGGACTGCTCGATGATCGTCCGCCGGATGGCGTTGGCATAGGCAGATCGCTCGACCGCGTTCATGCCTGGCGCAGGCTAGCGGATCGGCACCTGGGCGCCCACAGCCGTGGGTGCGCGCAACGGCCTCGGATGACGGCTCCGCCCGATATCGTGCGGCGGCCCTGATGCGAGGCTCCGCCGCACAGCCGTCGCCCCGCGCTCGATCGCGGGGTTGGCGCTCAACCCTCAGCGACCCCGCCGTGGCCGGGATTGCCGTCTACACCCTGGTCGCGATCGGGGCGGCGATCGCCGCATACCTCGCCGTCTTCACGATTTGGGCCGGCTACGACGACGAGGGCACGCTCCTGGTCACGCTCAAGGCGTTCGCGCAGGGCCACACTCTCTACCGCGACATATATACGGAGTACGGGCCCTTCTACTACGAGGTCTTCGGCGGCCTCTTCGCCCTCACCGGCCACGCGGTCACCAACGACGCGAGCCGCTCGATCGTGATCGTGGTCTGGGTTGGCACCAGCTTCTTGTTCGGCCTCGCGGCCCAGCGCCTCACCGGTCGCCTGGCGCTTGGCGCGACCGCGATGATCGCCGCCTTCGCCACGCTCTATGTGCTCGCCAACGAGCCGATGCATCCGCAGGGGCTCTGCGTCCTGCTGCTTGGCGCGTTTGTGCTCACCGCCGTCTTCGGCCCCACCCTCCGCCCGCTTTGGTCCGGCGCTCTGGGCGGCGCCCTGCTCGCGGCGCTGGTCCTCACCAAGATCAACCTGGGCGCCTACTCGCTGGCCGCCGTGGCACTGGCCGCGGCGCTCGCGGTCGGGCCGTTGCGCGGCCGCCGGTGGATCGTGTGGCCGGTCGTCGCGGCTGCGCTCCTGCTGCCGCTGTTCGTCACCGAGCGCGATCTGACCATCGTTTGGGTGCGCGAAGTGGCGGCCGTGCAGGTGTTCGCCCTGGCCGCGCTCGTCGTGGCCGCCTGGCCCCTGGGCGCGGGACGGGAGGACGCGGGCGACGGCGTCGTGCGCTGGCTGGTCGGCGCGCTGGCGGGCTTCGCGGTTGCCTTCGTCGCGATTGTCGTCGCGATCGCCATCAACGGCTCCGCCCCGAGCGACGTCTACGAGGGTGTCGTCACTGAGGCACTGCGGGTTCGCGACGTCGTCCTCAGCCAGTTCCCGATGGCGCCCGCGGCCGTCGACTGGGCGATCGCCGCCGTCGCCGCGGCCGCGATCAGCGTGCGCGTGCGCTCGACCGGGGACGGTGGCCCGACGATCTGGCCGGGCCTCCTGCGGGCCGCTGCCGGCCTGGCGATCTGGTTCACGATTGCGCGGATTACGCCGCTGTCGCTCAACCCCTCCGCCGGGAACCAGGACACGCTGCCGGCCCTGCTGTGCTGGGTTGCCGCGATCCCCCCGGCTGGCGTGGACGAGAGCCCCTTCAAGCGCTTCCTCCGCGTGCTGCTGCCCGCCCTGGCTGTTACCGAGGCGCTGCAGGTCTACCCGGTCGCGGGCAGTCAGGTGGGAATCGCGGCTCTCACCTTCGTCCCGGTGGGAGCGCTCTGCCTGGCCGACTCGCTGACCTCGCTGCGCGCCTGGAGCGCCGCGCGGGGCGCCGGCGCGCTGCAGCGCTTCGGCGTCGTTGCCACGATCGTCACGGTTGCCGTGGCGGCCGACTTCGCCGCCAACTCGATCCTGCGCTCGATCAGCAACAACGAGACCGTCTACAGGGCGCAGGTGGCGCTCCCCTTCGCCGGTGCGACCCAGATTCACGTTCCGCAGGACGTCCACGACGACTACACCCGCCTGATCTCTCTCCTGCACCGCTACCGGTGCACCGAGTTCATCGGCTATCCGAACATCAACAGCTTCTACCTCTGGTCGGGGATCGAACCGCCCGCCCCCTATGCCCCCGGTGCCTGGATGGAGGGCCTCGACGACAAGCGACAGCAGCGCATCGTCGACCAGCTGCGCGCCTCGCCGCGCCCGTGCGCGATCCGCAACGATGCGCTCGCGGCGGCCTGGCTGGGCGGTGACGAACCTCCCGACAGGCCGCTTGTGAACTACGTGCTCAACGACTTCCGGACGGTTGCCAAAACCGGCGAATTCCAGTTCATGCTGCCCAAGGTCACGACCGAAATGTCAAAGGCACCGACCGAAAAGCCCAAGACTGCGACCGAAAAGCCTTGAGTCGCCTGCTGATCACCGGCGGGGCCGGGTTTGTCGGCTCGAATCTGGCGGTTGCGCTCGCGGCGCGCCACCCCGACTGGGAGATCGTCGCCCTCGACAACCTCTATCGCCGCGGGGCGGACCTGAATCTTCCCCGCCTCGAGCAGGCCGGCGTCGAGTTCGTGCGCGGCGACGTGCGCGAGCCCGGCGACCTGGAGCGGCACGCCGAGATCGACGCGATTGTCGAGTGCTCCGCGGAGCCCTCGGTGATGTCGGGAACGGACGGCGACACCTCATACCTGCTGCACACCAACCTGACCGGCGCCTACAACTGCCTCGAGCTGGCGCGCCGGGCGGGCGCCTTCGTGCTCTTCCTCTCGACCAGCCGCGTCTACCCGGTGGCGCCGCAGCTGGACCTGGCGCTCGAGGAGGCCCCGACGCGCTTCGAGCTGGCCGATGACCAGCCGCTCCCCGGCGCCTCCGCGGCGGGGATCTCCGAGCAGTTCCCGCTGGAGGGTGCGCGCACCCTCTACGGGACCACCAAGCTCGCGGCCGAGCTGCTGATCGAGGAGTACCGGGCGGCCTTCGACCTGCGGGCGGTCGTCGACCGCTGCGGGGTGATCGCCGGGCCCTGGCAGATGGGCAAGGTCGACCAGGGCGTCTTCACTCATTGGATGCTCTCGCACCGCTTCGGGCGGCCGCTCACCTACATCGGCTTCGGCGGCGCCGGCAGGCAGGTGCGCGACCTGCTCCACGTCGACGACCTCGTTGACCTGGTCGAGCGACAGCTCCTCGAACCCGAGCGCTGGGACGGGGGCGTCTTCAACGTCGGCGGCGGGCGTGAGTGCTCCCTCTCGCTGCGCGAGACGACCGAGATCTGCCGCGAGCTGACCGGCAACGAGGTGCCCATCGAGCCGGTCGTCGAGACCCGGGCCGGGGACGTCCCGGTATACCTATCGGACTGTGGCAAGCTGTTCGGGTTCGACGAGTGGCGCCCGCGCCGCAGCGCCCGCCAGGTCCTCGCCGACATCGACGCCTGGATCGCCGCCGACGAAGAGCGGATCGGCCAGGCCCTAGACATCTAAGCCACTGAGGAAAGGGAGCAGACGCAGATGCCAGCAGCGATCGTGACCGGTTCAGGAGGACTGATCGGCTCCGAGGCGGTGGGCCACTTCGTTCGCGCCGGCTATGACGTGATCGGCATCGAGAACGACATGCGCGCCAGCTTCTTCGGCGCCGAGGCCTCCACCGCGCACGTCACCGAGCGGCTGGTTGCCGAGCACGCCGAGTTCCGCAGCGAAGACGCCGACATCCGCGACCGCGGCGCCCTCGAGCGGATCTTCCGCGAGCGCGCCGGCCAGATCGAGCTCGTCGTCCACACCGCCGCGCAGCCCTCCCACGACTGGGCCGCGAGCGATCCCCAGACCGACTTCGGCGTCAACGCCAACGGCACCCTCAACCTGCTCGAGGCGACCCGCACCCACGCGCCGGAGGCCACCTTCGTCTTCTGCTCGACCAACAAGGTCTACGGCGACACGCCGAACCGGCTGCCGCTGCAGGAGCTGGAGATGCGCCTCGAGCTGCCCGCGGACCACCGCTACCACCGAGGCATCGACACCTCGATGTCGATCGACGCCTCCACCCACTCGCTGTTCGGCGTCTCCAAGGCCGCCGCGGACCTGCTCGTGCAGGAGTACGGGCGCTACTTCGAGATGCCCACCGTCTGCTTTCGCGGCGGCTGCCTCACCGGTCCCCAGCACGCCGGCGCCAAGCTGCACGGCTTCCTCGCCTACCTGATGAAGTGCACGGTCACCGGCACCCCCTACACGGTCTTCGGCTATGACGGCAAGCAGGTCCGCGACAACATCCACAGCGCCGATCTGATCGCCGCCTTCGAGGCCTTTCACAAAGCGCCCCGCGCCGCCGCCGTCTACAACATCGGCGGCGGGCGGCACAGCAACTGCTCGATGCTCGAGGCGATCGAGGCCTGCGAGCGGATCTCCGGCCGCGAGCTCTCCTGGGAGATGGGGGAGGAGCCGCGGATCGGCGACCACCGCTGGTGGATCTCCGACCTGGCGCCCTTCGAAGCCGACTACCCCGACTTCAAGCTGCGCTACGCCATCGAGGACATCCTGCAGGAGATGCACGAGCAGAACCTCGAGCGCTGGAGCGTCCCGGCGGCATGAAGCTCTCGGTCCTCATCCCGGCCCAAAACGAGGAGGGGTCGGTTGGCGAGACCGTGGAAGGCGTCGTCGGCGCCCTCGAGCGAGCGGACCTCGACTACGAGGTGCTGGTCGTCGACGACGGCAGCGAGGACGGGACCGCGGACGTCGTCGCGGCGATCGCCGAGCACAACCCGCGCGTTCGCTGCCGCCCCTCCCACTACGAAAAGGGCTTCGGGATGGCGATTCGGGCTGGACTCGACCTCTTCGAGGGCGACGCCGTGGTGATCGCCATGGCCGACGCCTCCGACGATCCCGAGGACGTCGTCCGCTACCACCGCATCCTCGAGGGTGGCGCGCACTGCGCCTTCGGGTCGCGCTTCGTCCCCGGCGCCGAGGTCCACGACTACCCGTGGCTGAAGCTGATCATCAACCGGCTCGCGAACTGGTTCATCCGGGTCCTCTTCCGCCATCGCTACAACGACACCACCAATGCCTTCAAGGGATACCGGCGCGAGGTGATCGAGACGATCCAGCCGCTGCTCTCCAAGCACTTCAACCTGACCGTCGAGATGCCCCTCAAGGCGATCGTCCGCGGTCACAGCTACGAGGTGATCCCCACCTCGTGGACCAACCGCACAACGGGTGAGGCAAAGCTGGCGATGAAAGAGATGGGCAGTCGCTACCTGTTCATCGTCCTCTACGTATGGCTGGAGCACACGCTGAGCCGTGGCGACTACCGGGTTGGACCGCAGCAGCGTCGCCAGTCCAGCGACTCGGGCAAGCTCCCAACCTGAGCCCCGCGGTCAGATTGCCGGCAGCCCGCGCCGCAGGCGCCCGGGTAGGCGCCGCCAGCGGCGGCGCGTCCAGGCGAGGTGCGAGGAGAGCCGCGGCAGTCCCCGATACAGGTGCGGATTGCCGAACGGGTCGACGGCCGCGAAGTGCCGCCAGCGCTCCACCAGCCGGTGGAACTCCCATTCCTCGACCTCGGCGACGCGGCTCGAGGACTCGAAGTGGAAGAGGATCAGGTCCGGGTCGTAGACGATGCGGCGGCCGCTGCGGTGCACCTTCAGGCAGTAGTCGACGTCGTTGAAGTTGACCGGGAAATCCGACGTCAGCCCGCCCAGCTCGTCGAACACCTCGCGCGGGGTCATCATGCAGGCGCCGGTCACGCCGAGGCAGTTGCGGGCGATCCGCACCGCGTTCATGTAGCCGGTGAAGTCGCCGGCAAAGCCGCGGTAGATGTGGTCGGGAAGGCCGTTTTCGAAGCCGAGGCCGACGTGCTGCAGGCGGGTGTCCCCCCAGACGAGTCTGGCGCCCACCGCGCCGATCCCCTCGTGCGCGGAGTACATCACCATCCGCTCGAGCCATTCCGGAGTCGTCACGTCGATGTCGTCGTTGAGCAGCAGCAGGTGCTCGCCATCGCTGTGGACGGCGCCCAGGTTGATCTTCGCCGAGAAGTCGAATGGCCCCTCGAACCGCACCCACCGCAGCCGCTCGCCGGCGATTGCCCGCAGCTCCTCCTCGACGGCCGGCTCGACCGAGTCGTCGGCGACCACGACGATCTCGTAGTTCCCGTAGGTCGATTTCTCGACGATGCCGCGCACGCAGTTGACGACCAGGACGACCGGCTCGAAGCGCACGTCGCGCACCTGGCCGGCCGTCGGCAGGACGATGCTGACCAGCGGTTCCCGCTCCAGCTTTGGGTTGAGGTGCAGGACGCCGGGGTCGGCCTCGTCCATCTCCACCTTGGCGGGCAGGCCGATGCGCTCGCAGTGGGCCTGCACGGCCCGGGCGCCGGCTTCGAAGGCCCACGGCTTGGCGTCGGCCGCGCTCGCCGCCGAGGTATCGAGCATGCGCCAGTGGTAGAGCACTCGCGGCACGTGGACGACGGAGCGGGCCCGCTCGGTCACTCTCAGAACCAGGTCCCAGTCCTGGGAGCCCTGGAAGTCGGGGTCGAAGCCGCCCACCTCCTCGACCAGGGAGCGCCGCAGCACGCTGAGGTGGCAGGTGTACATCTGCGTGCGCATTCGCTCCGGTGACCAGTCGGGCTTGAAGAAGGGCGCCGAGTGGTGCCCGCGCAGGTCGATCTTGTCCTCGTCGGTGTAGACATAGTCGGCGTCGGGGGTGGCCTCGATCGCCTCGGCGACGTGCGCGAGCGCGTCGGGGTGCAGCTCGTCGTCGTGGTCGAGCAGGGCGACGAACTCGCCGCGCGCCATCTCCAGGGCGTCGTTCGAGGCGACGACGATGCCGGCGTTGTCCTCCCGGTGCTTGACGCGGATGCGGTTGTCCTTGGCCTGCGCCGTGGCGAGGATCTCGCGCACCTGCGGCTGGCGGGAGCCGTCGTCGACCAGGCACAGCTCCCAGTCCCGGCAGCCCTGGCGCTGCACCGAGCGCAGCATCTTGCGCAGCACGGCGGGGGACGTTTCGTAGACGGGGGTGACGATCGAGAAGCGCGGCATGGGCTTGGCCGCTTAGGCCTGCCGGCTGCGAAGCACGCGCAGGGCCCTTCCGAGCACCCGTCCGAGACCTGGAACGCGGGCTTGGATCAGCGCTGCCATGGCCGATGCCCGCCGCGATCGTTCGTCGAGCTCGGCGAGTCGTCCCTTCGCCGCGCCGAGTTCCACGTCCTTGCTGATCAGCAGGTCGCGCAGCCTGAGGATCTCCTGATCCTTGCGCGCGAGCTCCTCGCGCAGCTCGGCGTTACTCTGCTGCTCGGATGAGCGGGAACCCGTCGACATTGCGTGCTGGGGCATCCCGGCGCAGTCTAGTCGGAGCTCCCGTTCTCAGTCGCCGTTTGGTGCCGCTGCAAGCCCTCTCCTGGGCCATGCAGGCTCGGCGATCGTCAGCGGCAGCGGGGGTTGGGTGAGCGCAAACGCCGAGCTGCTGTGGATGCTGCTCGAGCATCTGGTGCTGACCGCCCTACCAGCGGCGGCGGTCACCCTCTTCGCGGTGCGACGCGGACTGCGCAGCGTGCCGCTCCTGCTCTGCATTGCCCTGGTCGCCTCCGGCGTAAGCGCAATGCTCGCCTTCTGGGCGTTCTACTTCGAACCGCTGGTCGGCAAGACGCTGGCCTTCGTTCTGCTGCTCGGGTCCATTCAGGGGATCGTGCTGCTGCGTCCCGACCGGATGGACCGCGAGCTGCTGCGCGAGCTGCTGCCTCCCGTCGCGCTGTGGGTGCTGGGCAGTGCCTTCGTCCTCTATCTCGGCTTCCTGCACGGCGGCACCGACCAACCGCTCAACATTGCCCAGAACCGCTTCTCGCATTCGCTGCCAACCGACAACGAAATCCCGCTGTTCTTCGCCAACTGGTTCTACGGACACGGCCACAGCGGCACCGTTCCCGAATACATCGACTGGCTCTCCAGCGACAGGCCGCCGCTGCAGATCGGCTACGTGCTGGCCCAGCGCCCGTTCGCCTGGGACCAGAACGGACTCCATTACCAGGTCATCGGCGTTGTGGTCCAGCAGCTGTGGATCGTCGGGATGTGGGCGGTCCTCTGCGCAGCTCGGATTCGGCCGTTCGCCAGGGGCCTCGCGATCTTCGCGGCGATGGCCAGCGACGTCGGGATCCTGTACGGGTTCTTCGTCTGGCCGAAGCTGGTCGCGGCGGCATTCGTGCTCGGCGCCCTCGCGATAGTGATCTCGGAGGATTGGGCCCGGTTGCGCCACAACCCGTACGCAGCCGCGCTGTTAGCCGCCCTCTGCGCGCTCGGCATGCTCGCCCACGGTGCGAGCGCCTTTGCGATCGTCCCGCTGCTGATCTTCGGCGCCCTGCGCGGACTGCCCAGCTGGCGCTGGCTCGGGATCGCGGCCCTCGTGGGAGTCGCCCTGCTCGGACCGTGGTCCGCCTACCAGCGCTTCGCCGACCCGCCGGGCAATCGCCTGATCAAGTGGCAGATCGGGGGCTTCATCGGGATCGACGAACGCGGTGTCCTGACGACAATCGCTGACGGCTACCGATCGGCAGGGCTCGACGGAACGCTCGAAAACAAGTGGGGGAACGTCACGAAAATCGTCGGACAGGTGGAAACGGAAAGGGCGGTCAGCGGCGCGGTCGACTACGTTGGGGAAGGACATGTCGGGCAGGCGATCGAAGCGCTGCGTATCCCGCGGTTCTTCTCGCTCCTGCCCTTCCTGGGGGTCCTGTTGGTGGCGCCGGTCGCGATGCTCGTCGCCCGCCTGCGGAGGAGCCGCGACGGGCCGGACTGGCGCTTTGCCGTCTCGGCGCTCGGCCTGTGCTTGTTGGCCTGCGGTATCTGGGCGCTGCTGATGTTCGGCGAATTTGACTCCTCGACGATGATCCACGTCGGCAGCCTGGCGATTCCGCTGCTTGCCGTCTGCGCCTGCGCGGTCGGCGCCTATGCGGTCAGCCCGGGGCTGGGGGTCGGTCTCGTCGCGCTCAGCGCGCTGAGCGCGCTCCTTCTATCGGTACCGGCGCTCAACCCGCTGCCCGGCACCTCCTACTCGCCGATCGCCGCGGTTCTTGCCGCCGCCAGCCTGGCCGGTTTCGGCCTGGTCGCGTTCCGGTCGGCCGCGCGCTGAGCTTGCCAGGGGGACCGCCAATACACTCCGTTCCGCCATGGACCGGATGGCCCGCAAAGCGCCCGTAGCGCTGCTCGGCGTCGCACTTGCCGGCTCGGCGGCGCTGGTTCTCCTGCTGACGCGGGAGATGACCTTCCTTCAGGACACCTGGGAGTTCCTGATGAACCGGCGCGCGCTAACGGCTCACGCCCTGCTCGCGCCTCACAACGAGCACATCGTCGTCATCCCGGTTGCGATCGAGCAGCTGTTCCTGCGGCTCTTTGGCATGACCTCGGCGCGACCCGAATTCGCCTTGCTGGCGGTCTCCCTTGCCGTTACAGCCTTTCTCCTCTTCCTCTACGTGAGGCGCCGCCTGGGCCCATGGCCTGCTTTGTTTGCCGCCGTCCTGCTCCTCTTTCTCGGCCCGGCCTGGGAGGTGCTGTTGTGGCCGTTCGAGATCAGCTTCGTCGGTTCCGTCCTGTTCGGCCTCGCGATGCTGCTCGCCCTCGATCGCGACGATCGCCATGGCGACGTCGCGGCCTGCGTCTTCCTCTGTCTCTCCTTCGGGTTCTCCAGCCTGGGCATCCCGTTTGCCGCGGCGGCCGCCGTCGACGTCTTCCAGAAACGCCGCTCGCGCGGCCTCGGCCGGGCCTACCTGCTGGTCGTTCCCGTGATCCTCTACGCCGCCTGGTACCTGGGATGGGGGTCGGAAGCCGAAACGCACCTGTCGCTTCGCAACGTGCTGGCCTCGCCGCGCTTCGTGGCGGAATCGATGGCCGTCGCCACCGGCGCGCTGTTCGGCCTCGGCACGACGCCGTTCGGGGACTCGACCGACCCCTCCTGGGGCCGCGCGATCCTCGTTGCGCTGGTTGTCGTCTTCGCCTTTCGGCAGGTGCGAAAGCCCGGCTTCGCCGTGGGCTTCTGGCCCGTTGCGGCGGCGGCGGCCACCAGCTGGTTCCTCACGGCCTTCAACCAGATCCCGGGTCGCGACCCCACCACCAGCCGCTACCAGTACATGAGCGTCGTCTTCATCGTCCTCCTGCTCGCAAACCTGTTGCAGGGGGTGCGCTTCGGCAGGCGCGCGCTGGGTGTCTGCGCTGCCGCGGTCGTCCTCGCGGTGGCGGTGAACCTGGTCGTCCTCAAGGACGGCAAGAACTCCTTCGAACGCACCTCGGTGCTCACCCGGGCGGACGTGGCGGGCATCGAAATCGCCCATCACACGGTGGAACCCGGCTTTTCGCTCACTCCCGATCTCGCCGGCACTACGACCCTAATCGACGTGCAGGCCGCCAAGTACCTGGAAGCCGTCGACGAATACGGCTCACCCGCCTACACGCCCGCCGAGCTCGCCGCCGCGCCGGACTACGGCCGCCGCCAGGCGGACGTCGTCCTCTCGCACGCGCTGCCCCTCTCGACCTTCACCCGGCTCGGCGGCTTCAACCCCCGCGACGCGGGCGAAAACTGCATTGCGCTGCCCGCCGCCAAGCCGCCCGGGGCTGCGGCGCCCCCGGCCCAGGAGGTGCCGCTCTCGCCAGGCCTGACCCGGATCGAGTTAGCCCCCGGGCCGGAAGCGGCCTTCTCGTTGCGCCGCTTCGCCAGCGGCGAATATCCGGTTCCCACCGAAGGGGCTCCCGGCGACTCGGTGACGATTCTGCGCGTCCCCCGCGATGCCGCCCCCCGCTACCCCTGGTATCTGCAAGTCGAAGCCTCCCAGCTGGCCCGCGTCTGCCGATAGCCGCGTGGACGGCCAACCAGCGCTGCTCGGCCTGTCACGCCTCCTGCATGACATGATTTTCCTGAGCAGCCGGCGCTTTTTTCGTGCCTGACGGACCGAGGGAATGCAGCCTCAAGCGGTCTCGGAGCATGGCGCTCTGTTGTGGACATCTATAGGTGGTTGTTCGAACCGAAGTGACGAGACCCGAACCGTTCACGTGGCGGGTAGTGAGTTACTGGTTCCAGCTGTCAGAGAGGTCGGGAGCGCGCAGGTCCTCATCGGCAGCTGGCTCGTCGAGTCGCAGCTGATCGCCTCGTGATCAGGGCAGCGTGCCGGTGAGCGGCTCGGCCGCCTTGGCCTTCGGCGCCTTTGTCGTCTCAACCTCGGGAAAGGACGTCGGGGCGCCGAAGATCTCCTTCTCGATGCGATCCACCTCGGCCAGCGGAAGCCGCCGCTGTCCGCTGGGGAGGCGGTAGGAGTCGAGGATCTGGCGGTCGATCCAGTTGCGAATCGTGTTCTCATGGACGCCCAGCCGCTTGGCCGCGTTCTTGATCGTGATCGTCGTGGGGCGAGTCGGCGCCGCTACAGCCATCGGTTGCTCCTATCTCGGCTTTCCTGGGTCGCTTGCTAATCGTAGCAATTATCGTTTCTATTGTTATTGTAGCTTTTGTATTTACGCCTAAGATGGACCCGCCGCCCCTCCGGGATCTGGATTCAGGACGCTGGCTTGTCGTTTTCCTCACCCGCCGAACCGAAGATCTTCGTGAGCTTGGCCGCGTCGTCTGGGCGCGGCTTGGAGTGCAGATAGCGCTCGGTCGTACTCAGCTGCGAATCGCGGTTCGATCCAAGGGCCCGCCGTCGGGACGACAGAAGACGTAATCGGTGCGTCGCGTAAAGCGCTCGCGTGGCGCCAGGCTGTCCCTCCGCGCGGACGCGTCTGCCGCTGGGTTATCTGTCGCACAAGTGCTACGGTGGCGACATGTCCCGTGAGCTGACACAACGCGAGCTGCGCAACCGCAGCGGCGAGATCATGAAGGCACTCGACCGAGGTGAGGAGTTCACCGTCACCCGCAACGGCGTCCCGGTTGGCGAGCTGCACCCCTACCGGCCTCGTCAATTTGTCCCTAGAGATGTTCTCGTGAGTGCTTTCAAGGGTGCCCTCCGCATCGACTACGAGAAGTTCCGCGCCGATATCGACGCCCACGTCGATCAGGACCCAACGCCGCGTGGCTGAGGTCGCGCCTCGGCTGCGTGGGCTGATCGACACATCGGTCGCCATCGGCATCGAGGACGTGGATGTCGCCCAGCTTCCAGCCGAGATTGCCGTCTCGGCGCTGACGCTTGCAGAGCTGGCGGCCGGCCCCCATGCCACCGCAGACACCGAGGAGCGCGCGCGTCGTCAGGATCGTCTTCAGCGCTTCGAGGCCGAGGTCGAAGCCCTCGCCTTCGACTCGGCTTGCGCCCGCTCCTACGGGTTGGTGTACGCAGCGGCTGCGGCCGCCGGTCGCAAAGCGCGCGGCCCACGCGCCGTCGACCTGATGATCGCAGCCACCGCCCTTGCCCATGAGCTTCCCCTCTTCACGCGCAATCCAGACGATCTTCGTGGCCTGGGTGGACTCGTTACGGTGATTGCCCTCGCCTGACTTCCTGCCGGCGGGTATTTCCCCCAAAAGCGGTCGGATTTATCTACGGCCTAGTCGGTAGAAGCGGACCGGAATTGCACTTGGCGTGTGGCTTTCCGCAAATGGATCGGCGAAGCTCTCGGGTCGGTGTTGCGCAAAACCTTTAGCAACCGGTGCCAAAACCGGACGGATTTCCGATCCCGTTTGGCCAGCGCAAGCGTCGCGGGCGTGCTCGCGCTGGCGCTGCTTGCCTTTGCCCTGCCGGCACTTGCGGCGGCCGCAGACGTCACCGACCCTGACACGGTCATCGACTCCGCCACCCCGAGCTCGCCGACCAATCAGCTGACCCGTGAATTCGAATTCCATGGCGTGGATCCCGAACCATCCGAAGGCCTCAAAGAATTCGAGTGCCAGACAGACGGGGGCGGCTGGGGAACGTGCTCCTCGCCGTTCGAAACCCCGACCCTTGGCGAGGGCAACCACACCTTCGAAGTCCGGGCTGTGGACAACGCCGGCAACACCGACCCGACGCCTGCCAGCTCGTCGTGGATGATTGACACGACCTCGCCGGCAATCGCGATCTCCTTCCCGAGCAACAAGGAGCACCTCACCCTTGACTCGGGCGTCACCCCTTCCTACACCTGCACCGATCCCATTTCGGGCGGCGTCTCATCCGGCGTTAAAAGCTGCACCGACGACGGCTTCAGCACCGAGGAACTGGGGCCGCACCTGTTCACGGTCCATGCCGAAGACAACGCCGGCAACACGAAAGAAAAGACGGTCGTCTACGTGGTCGACCCGCCGCGCTATGCCAACTTCCTGCTGGAAGACGAACCGATCGCCTACTACCGGCTCAACGAGGCGCTGGGCTCCGGCTCGATGTTCGACCTGTCGGGCAACGGTCACGACGGCGAATACAAGAACGGCATCGTCCTCGAACGCACTCCGGCGCCGACCTGTGAGCGCCGTCCCCACCCGCCGCACGCCTGCAAACTGAATGGCGACCCGCAGGATTACGCGGCCTACTTCCCGCCCCGCGACGGCTACGGCTACGTGAACGGGATCACCGCGCCGACTGACGAATACTCGATGGAGGCTTGGGTGAAGCCCACCGACGGCGCCAACATGATGATCGCCGCGCACGGTGGAGGAGGGCAGATGTTCATCTCCGGCGGTCACCTCGCCTTCCGCCAGACGCAGGACACGATCTACTCCTCGGGCCCCGAAGCGGCAGTGCCGCCGGGCGTCTGGACCCACGTCGCCGTCTCCTGGGACGGTCACACCTCACGCCTCTACGTGAACGGCGTGCAGGTCGCCTCCTCGACTACTGCCAACAAGGCGCCCTCGGGCACCGCCACCTTCTACGTCGGCTACGGCGACCAGGCGCCCTGGTTCCACGGCTACATCGACGAGGTTGCCTACTACGACCATGCCCTGCCCGCCGACTCCTTCGCTGACCACTGGGAGATCGGCACCGCGTACGACCACGCGTCGTTGACGGGGGAAAACACCTCCCAGACGGGCGAAGAAAACACCAACACCGCAAAGCCCTACGCAAACATCGAAATCCCGGTCAACCACGCTACCTACGCGCCGGGCAAGGTGCCGCCCTCGAGCTTCAACTGCTCCGACCTGGACGGCAAAGCGGACATCGCAAGCTGCACGGCGAAAGTCGACGGCAACGCGATCGAAAGCGGCGCCGCTCTGCCCGAAGCGCTCGGAAGCTACGAATTCACCGTGACCGCGCTTGACAAGGGTGGCAACGAATACGTCCACACCCACACCTACGAAATCAAGCTCTACCCCGACGTGGTGCGCTCCGACGGCCCTCTCGCCTACTACCGCCTTGACGACGGCTCCGAAACGATGGCCGACGACACCGGCAACCACGACGGCATCTACAAGAACGACCAGGAATCGGGCCCGGTCGGCATCTCCGGCGACGGCAACCACGCCCGCCGGTTCTTCGGTGCGGGCGGCTATGGCTACGTCAACGGCATCGCTGCGCCACCCGACTCCTCCTCGATGGAGGCCTGGGTCAATCCCGACGACAGCCGCAACGAGGCGATCATGGGGCACGGCGACGGCGGCGAGCTGGACATCATCGGCGGCCACTTCTCCTACCGCCGCATGGACAAGACGGTCACTGCGGAAATCGGCGGCGAATGCGTCGGGCCCACGCCGGGCTCCTGGGCCCACGTCGTCGGCACCTGGGACGGGGTCGAACAGAAGATCTACGTAAACGGCGTCCTCTGCGGGGCGATCGAGTCGACCAAGCGGCCGAGCTCAATCTCCACCTTCTACGTCGGCTACGGCGAGCTGGCGCCCTGGTTCAAGGGCGTTATCGACGAGGTCGGCTACTACTCCACGGCGCTCTCCGCAGAGCGGGTCTACGAGCACTACATCGCTGACCCACCTGCCGATCTCTCGGCCGGCAGCAGCGCCGCCACCTTCGGCGGTGGCTCGGCCCCCGCCGTGACGCCGTCACCGACGACATCTGCGGGCAGTTCGGCCGCAGCCGGCACGGCCGCCTCGAGCTCGACCCAGCGGCACCGCGCCGGGCGCCGTCACCACCGGAAGCACCGTCGCCACCGCTGGTCTCACCGCAGGCACCGCCAGGGCGCGAAGCACAGGCGCTCGCACAGGAAGCACCGCCTCCACCGGAAGCATCGCCGCGCAGTGTCAGCTTCGGCTGGCGGTTTGAGCGGACCTCCCGTCGAGTAGCTCGCATAACCTGCCGCAGTCGCAGGCTGCTCTAAGCCCGGCCGCCAGTTGCCAGCCTTCCGGAGAAGGGAAATCGTGCCACGCAAATCAGAGAGAGTTTCCGTTCTATACCTGGCTCCCTGGATTGACATCGGGGGCACCGACAAGAACACGATCGACTGGTTCCGCCACATCGATCGCGAGCGGTTCGCGCCTTCCCTGATCACCACCCAGCCGTCGGCTAACCGACGCCTTACCGAGATCGCGGATTTCGCTGAGGAGATCTGGGCCCTGCCCGACCTGATGACGGCTGAGCATATGCCCAAATTCATCCTTGACTTCATCGAGTCGCGGGGGGTTCGGGTTGTGCACTTGATGAACTCCCGGCTTGGCTTCGACCTTCTCCCGGACATAGCCTGCCTGCCTGACGCCCCGGGTATCGTCGTTCAGCTCCACGTGGAGGAGCCCGACCGCTCCGGGTACGTCCGCTACGTGACCACCCGCTACGGCAACCTCGTCGATCATTTCTCGATTGCCAGCAAGGACCTAGCCGCTACGGTCCAGGACTACGGAATATCTTGCGACCGCATCGAGGTGATCTACATCGGGGTCGATGCGGAGGAGGAATTTGCGCCGCAGCGGGTTGATCCGGTTGAGAACCTTGCTGCTGGCAAGTTCCACGTCGTCTTTCCGGCTCGCCTCGTTGACCAGAAGGATCCGCTGCTGATGGTCGAGGTGGCTGGCGCCTTGCGCGACCTGGGTGTCGACTTTCAGATCCACGTGTTGGGCGAGGGTTCGCTGGAGGAGCTGGTCCGGGAACGGATCGCGACGCTTCGACTCAAGGAGCAGGTTCTCCTCCATCCTCCCACCTCCACCCCGCAGTGCTGGTATGCGGCCTGCGACGCACTGCTCCTGACCAGTGTCTTCGAGGGGGTGCCGGCCGTGGTCTATGAGGCGATGGCAATGGAACTGCCGGTCGTCGCTTCGGCGTTGCCCGGCAATGCCGAACTGCTGGATGGGGCGGCGCTGATCGAGCCCCGCGACGATGCCCAAGGCTACGCCGAGGCACTAGCTCGCCTCGCCCGGGACCCCTCTCTTCGCAGTGAGGTAGGCAGCGAATTGCGCACCCGGACACTTGAGCGGTTCTCGCTGGACCGGATGGCCGAAGCCCACGCTGGGCTTTACGAGAAGGTGATCTCCGAGCGGCCAGCGCCGAAGGGCTCAGACGTAGGGGCCAAAGGACCCGCGCCGATTCGCTTTCGCGACCGGCCGCTCGAGGGCACGCCGCTGGTCTCGGTAGTCGTTCCCCACTACAACCAAAGCAACTTGCTCGGCGAATGCCTTGAATCGGTTTGGGCCCAGACGTACCCCGAGTTTGAGCTGATCGTTGTCGATGACGCCTCGACCGAAAGCGACGCGGCCGACGTGCTCGAGGCGCTTGAGGCGCGCGACGACGTCACTCTGCTGCGGTTAGAGCAGAACGGTGGACCGAGCAAGGCACGAAATCGGGCGATCGAGGCAAGCTCCGGTCGTTACGTGCTCCCGCTTGACGCCGACAACGTGCTGTTCCCCGATGCAATCGAGAGATTGGTCGAACAGCTGAGTACCGCCAGCGAAGACATCGGCTTCATCTACCCGAACCTCCAGTACTTCGGCAACCGCGAGGATTACTTCGAGGCACCCGAGTACAACGCTTACCGGTTGCTGTACGGCAACTTCTGCGACACGTGCTCGCTGCTTGATCGGCAGATCTTCGATGCAGGCGAGCACTACAGTGAGGACATCCACCTTGGTCACGAGGATTGGGAGTTCTTTGTCCGACTGGCTGACCGCGACGTGCGGGGCGAAGCCGCGCACGGACCGACGGTTAGGTATCGCAAGTGGGGTTTCAATCGCTCCGACGCCGTCGAGCACTCGCCCGAGCCTTTCGAGGACCGGCTAGCTGAGATGAGCATGATCGAAGAGCGGCGAGCCGAAGTGAAAGCCGAGTCGATGCCGGCTCTCTCGCTCGGCTGTCTGCGCGGGCCCGAGGACGCCGAGAGCGCCGCTCACCTGAGAGCGTTGCTCAGCGCTCAGCGCTGTCTCGATCTCGAGCTCATCGCTCCTTGGCAGGACTTCGAGGTCGGCGCCTACCGGCCGCCCACGATCCATCCGATTCCGGTGCTGCTCGCCGGAACCCCGGCCGAAGTCCTCGACCAGATCCGGCTGCGGATGCGGGGCGGGTTTCGCGCTATCACCTCCAGCAGCGGCGCTCCGCTGCTCGCCGATCCCGCCTTCTCGGAGAAGGTGCTGAGGCGGTTCGCAACGGACGAGAGGCTTGACGCGATCGCCTTCGCCGATTCCGGCAGGAAGGACAGCTTTCTCTTTCAGCCGCTTTCTGCGGACGCAGAGGACGCAGACCCCGCGCCACGTGCGCACACGATTGTTTGGCGAGCCAGTGCCGAGTCCAGCCTTCCACACGGCCTGCAGGCCGATCCGGCCGCCCCGATCCACTCGATCGCGCTCCTCTTCAACGGTAACGGCGCCTTGGTCGATTGGCACCACGCACCCAACTTGAGGCCGAGCGAGGGTGGTGACTTGCCTGTGAAATGGTCACCGGTCTCGTCGCCCTGGAAGACGAGCCCCAAGGGCGCGCCTCATCTGACGACGCCCTTGCTGCCCGGTGAGGGTAAGTACAAGGTTCCCCGCTGGGAGCGCACGATCAGCTGGACGCCGGCACTCACCAAGCAGATCGTGCGCTATCTCGACCCCTATACCAATCGCCGGATCGCCACGACCGGACCGGAGCCGCCGGGATGGCTTCCCGAGTACCGGCTCGGCTCGCTCCCCCTTTCGAGTCTCCAGGGAACCCGGCGACTGCTGAGGCTCGGCGGCGAGCAATACCAGACCGAGCCACACGGCAACTGGAGTCCGCCGCCCGAGGATGGCGAGGAGCTTGGCTACGTCGAGCAGGCGCCGTTGCCGCTCTGGAAGGCGCTCGCCGTTGCCGTGCACCAGGCCAGCGGTCAGGAGGTGCTGGTCCTGCTCCCCAACGACCCCCTGCTGCCTGAGGTTGAGGTCACCCGGGTGCTCGGCTTCGTTGAGCCGCTGCCACTGGAGCCGAGCGAGACGCCCAACTCCCGGCGGTCACTTGGGTTGGTCGGGCTGCTGATGTCGGTGGATCAGGTGGCTCGTCGCCACCGTTGCGCGATCGGCACGGCGCCAGAGGGTGACCTGGTCGGCGAGCTCGGCGCGCTGGCCAGATCGGAGCTGCAGGGATCCGTGCGAGCCTGGGTCGAGGACGGGATGCTCACGACCGATCGGCACCGCCCGCCAGTCGTCCGTCCAAAGCTGACGACGGCGGCCCGCTGGGTTGCGGAACCCGCCGCTTGGTCAGGTCTCGTCGAGCGAAAAGCGCTGGCCAAGCTTGGGCTACGCCGCGCTGTGATGGCTGCTCAGAGCCGCTTTCCCAGTGCTACGAGGGGACCCCGAGCGGCTGTGGCGACCGGCCCCGAAGGCTGGCTCTACGAGGCCAATAGACCTGGCCTCACACCGCTCTACGCCGCATACCACCCAACGACTGGGGATCAGCTTCTGGCGCGGTCCCCAGTCGACGCCATCCACTTGGGCTATGGTCCACCAGCGTTGCTGGGCTTCATTCGAATGGCCGCGCCGTTGACACGAGAGACAAGATTGCGGCCCCTGCCGGTGCCCTGGGCTCGTCGCTTCGGCGAGGTACCGCGGACGCCATGATGCCGGTGGGGCGGATGGCCGCGGGTTCGATCCTCGGGAGCGCTGATCTTCCCGACCTGAGCGGCGCCCGCGCGCTTCTCCTCGGTGCCGGTCCGGAGGACATCGTCGCGCTTGCAAAGTGTGAGGGTGCGGAGGTGATCGAGGCCGAGTGCCTTGGTCAGATGGACGAGGAGGAGCAGGGCGGCCTGCAACTCGTCTACCTTGCCCCCGGCAGCGAGGCCGAGGCACATCCGATCAGCACCTTCGCTGCGCTCTGGCATCTGGTTGAGTTGGGCGGGACGCTGGTGGTCGGCGCCCCGATTCTGACCGATCCGCAGCTCTCACAGGAGGCGCGGCCGCTGCCCGCGTCAGGGGGCGCCAGCCGAATACGTTGGTTACTGGGGCGTCTCGCTCTGCGCTGGATGGTGGAGACATCCGGCTTTGACTTCAAGGAGTGGATTTCCGATCCCGACTGGCCAAGGCCCGGCGCCGAGCCGGACACCGCCTACCTTCGTGCGACCCGTGTGGCTCGCCAACCGGCGCTCGATCTAGCGCGCCCATCAGCTACGCGGGACGCCGGATGAAGATCGGTGCGGCCGCGGATGGCGGGTCGGGCCCACTGATTCTGGTCACCGACGGATGGCTCGCAAACAGCGGTGACGTTGCCAGCTACATGGCGACGACCGCGGCGCTGAAGGACGAGATCCCAGGGGTGAGGGTCGCGATCTCCTCCCACCATCGTGAGCTCGTCGGGCATCTCTACCCGGAGCTCGACCTGGTGCCCCCGCTCGACGCCCTGATCGGCATCAGTTGGCCTTGGACCAGTGACGCTGACCTTGCTGAACGGGATGTGATCACTCGCTTAATCGATCAGGCCAATCTGATCTTGGTCGCCGGGGGGGGCCACATGCTTGAGCGCTACCGCCCGGAGGGCCGTATTCGGGGCCACGAAGAGCTGCTGGAGCGAGGGAAGCGATTGGCGTTCTTCGCGCAGTCGATCGGGAGATTCCGCGAACCTGTCCTGAATGGTCGCCTGAGAGCGGTGCTGAATGCCGCTGAGTTGGTACTGGTTCGGGACCAGCCCTCGCTGGACATTGTGAGCGGCCAACTCGATGATCTCACTAAGCTGCATATGACGGCCGATCAGGCCTTTCTTTTCGAAGGTGGGCGTCACCGGCTCCCGCGGCCCCGTTCGTTGCTGGTTGCCACCTCCTCTCATCCCTGGGACCGAGCCGATGACAAGAGCGAACTGGAGCAGTCCGGATTGCACGCCCTGGCGGGGTCACTAACCCGACTGCTTGACGCAGGCGTGGCGGAGAGGATCACTCTTGCCTCCACCGCGCAGGGGCTTGGGGAGGCCGGAGTCGAGATCGAGGACGACTCGCTGGCTGGCGCAGTGGTGAGGAATGCGATTCCATCAAACCTGCGCAACCGGGTGGAGCTTTGCCGCGAGCTCCTGACACCGGGCGAGTTCCTGGCCCTTACCACGGCACACGTCGCGACAGTTTCGATGCGGATGCACGGCGCCATCATCGCCGCGGTCGGGGGGTCACCGGTGCTGATCGCCAATGCGTCCGACAAGGCACGCTCCCTCTCAGAGCGAACTGGCGGTCGGGTTGCCGCGATCGCTGACGTCAACGACCTCGGCTGCGTGGATGAGTTGGCGCGTCCGATGATCACAGAACGCAAGCGGGTGCTCGTTGGTCAGAATGAGGCCACCGAGGAATTGCGGGAGTCAGCCCGCACCAACGCCTCCCTGGTTGCAGAGTTGCTGTGATGACCCAAAACCCGATGGACCGCATACGGCACGAAGTCGAGCGCCAGCTCGGCACCTCACCGCTGGCCGAGGTCGATTTCGACTCGGAGGCCCTGGTTCGGTTCGCCGACCTGCCGGAACGCCTAGAGCCTCGCAAGCAGACTGAATTGCTCGAAAGGGCACGGGCGTTAGAGCCATGGCTGCAGGGCCCTTTTTGGCTCGGCGGCGACCTGGTCGTTGGTGGTACCTGGCGGATAGACAGTCGCTGGGCAAATCTCGACCGAGAGGTCCCGAACGATCTCCGGGGGCAGCGCGTCCTCGATATCGGCTCCAACGCTGGCTATGACCCGTTCATGTTCAGCTTGCGCGGCGCCTCTGAGGTGCTCGGCTGCGAGCCATTTGAGTTCATCGAGCAGGCGCACTTCCTTGAGTCCATCTACCGCCGCGGGGTTGACTTCCGGCAGATCGGATGGCAGCAATTAGGACCATCAGAACACGGCGCCTTCGATCTTGTCCACTGTCACGGGGTCCTCTATCACGAGCCCGACCCTTGCGCTTTGGTGGACCGGCTGTACGAGATGACGGCGCCCGGCGGCACATTGCTGCTCGGCTCAATGATGCTCGCCGATCCCGAGCTGACTGAGATGGTCAGGTTTATTCCCCGTGCTTACTTCCGCGACACGACTTGGTGGTGGGTCCCCGGGCCGCTGGCCCTCCGCACTATGGTCGAGGCAGCCGGATTCGAATTCCAAGGGTCATTCGGCGACTCCCAGGGTCCGGCCGGCGAGTTCCCGACCATCAATGGCTACTTGCGAGCTACGCGGCCGCTAGCCTGAGTGCAGATGACCCTCGACTTATGGCGACCAGGCCAGCAGGGGAATTCCGGACTCAGCCCCACAGGCCAGCGCGTGATCGGCGAGCGTCTGACCTACCTCAGCCCGGCAAAGATTGAAGCACTCGAGAGAGCGGCCAGACTGGTCCAGCGGCAGCGGGTGCGTGGCGATTTCGTCGAGGCCGGGATCGCGCTTGGTGGCTCCGCGATTGTCCTCGTGGATCAGATGAGGCGGCGGCGGCGCTTCCACGGCTACGATGTCTTCGGGATGATCCCCGCCCCCAGCCCGGCTGATCCCTCGCCTGTGCACGAGCGGTACCGGGCGATCGTCGAGGGCCGCTCAGAGGGCATCGGAGGGGATGTCTACTACGGATACTTAGACAACCTCTATGAGCGGGTCTGCCAGAATCTTGCCCGCCATGGCCATCCGGTCGACGGAAAGAAAGTGCAGCTTCACCGCGGTCTCTTCGAGGAGATTTTGCGGCCACCTGGAAGGGTTGCCCTCGCTCACGTCGACTGCGATTGGTACGAGCCGGTGAGGCTCTGCATCGAGCGAGTGTGGCCGCGCCTGTCCCAGGGTGGGCTGATGATCTTCGACGATTACAACGACTATGGTGGCTGCACGCGTGCCGTCGACGAGTTCGTCGCCGTCGAGCCGAACGCGATCCTCCGCACCAGAGTTCCGAGTGCGGTCGTGCGCAAGGAATGAATTCCAGCCGGGTGTATCTGGACGCCTTCGCTCGTCGCGCCGGAGTGAGCGTCCCGGCGGGCGGCTGCGTACTCGATGCGGGGGCGGGTGACGGCCCATACCGCCACCACTTCGGCCACGCGAGCTACGAGGCTGTGGACTTCCAAGAGGTACCTGATAAGAGCTATAGCGGGAACCATTATGTTTGTGATCTAAGCTCGATTCCGGTCGAAGATGACCGCTACGACTTGGTGCTGTTCACTCAGGTGTTGGAGCACATCCCCGAGCCGGCGGCGGTGCTGACAGAGCTGCACCGCGTGCTGAAGCCCGGAGGCAGGATCTGGGCCAGTGCTCCCCTCTTCTATGAAGAGCACGAGCAGCCCTATGACTTCTACCGCTACACACAGTTCGGCCTGCGTCGGCTGTTCGAGGAGGCCGGCTTCTTCGACCTGGAGATCGATTGGCTGGAGGGATACTTGGGGACGGTCAGCTATGAGTTAGAGGTCGCCGCGCGGGCTCTCCCGGTGGCGCGGCGCTGGCGACCGGCGGAGGCGGTGCTCCGTTGGCTCAGCGACCTGACGGCACGAGCCGACCTACGCGGCAAGGTGACCGCAGTCGGTCACCCCAAGAACTACACGCTCATCGGGTCAGCCTAGCCGACCTACCGTCAAGCCCATTAGCCGAAGCATAAGGAAGCCCACTCATGCTCATCAGGAAACGTAGTCCTCTATGCGCTGGTGTGGCAAGGTCTGTTTCGATACACCGCGGACCATTCGTCGTACTTGGGCTCCTGGTGCTCGCTGGAGTTATCTATCTCCCATATGCGCTGAAGGGAGGTTGGTACTACGACGACTGGTCCTTCTACGCGACTTTCCAAGACGCTGGGGGAGGCTGGGGCAGCCAGTTCAGCGCATGCACTTCCACGATTGCCGCAGGAAGAAAGCTCACCTGTCTATATCACGTAACGGAGTACCACCTTCTGGCGAACAACCGCGCTGCATATCACCTCGTTGCGATCGCATTCCTCGTCACGATGGCCGGTCTGGTGTATGTCATCCTACGGCGCTGTCGAATGCCCTGGTCATGGGCGGCGCTGGTATCGGCGCTCTTGATCATCTTCCCCGCGTCTGACAGCACGCGGCTGTGGCCCACTGGTGCCATAGGGCAATACGTGATCGTGCTTGTGCTAATCGGGGTGCTGATCGCTCTCTCCGCTCTCCGGCGCCCCCGAGGACCAGGTCAGTGGACGCTCCAAATCCTGAGTGCTCTCCTGTTCGTTGGCGCCATGGCCACATATGAGATCGCCGTCCCGCTGGTGGCCTTGAACGGGATCATCTATTGGGCTGCGGAGAAAAGGCCCGCGGCTATTCGGCGTGGCGTGGCGGATTTCCTGCTTGCTGCTGGTTTCGTCATGTACAGATTGGTGGTCGCTCCCGCCGACCCAAGCGAAGGCTTCACCGTGCATCGCACGCTCCATGGCTACCTGAGTCGAGCGTCGACATTGGTCGAAAGCGCCTGGAATACCTGGCACGAATCGCTGCTCCCAGGAGCCGTCGGCACCTTCGGCATTGTCGTCGTCGTCGTGGCGGCGTGCGTGCTAGCCGCGCTAGATGACGGCATGCGCCGTCGCCTAAGGCCATGGGCCGCATTCCTCTTCGCGAGCCTAGTGGTCGCCGGTGCGAGCACGTTTGTGTTTGTGACCGCAAACGACTTCTACACGCCCCAGGTGAGCAGTGTATTTAATCGGGTTACGCTGCCGGCCAGCATTGCCTACGTGTGCCTTTTTGTGGCTTTACTTGGCTTTGGCTACGAGATCGTGCGATGTCTCTCTCCGCTGCCATGGGTGGCGGTCGTTGCCGTTGGAATAGTCGCGCTAGGTAGCGGCCGTCATCAATTCCTCATCTCAACTGAGCACAAACGGTCATGGGAGGCATCATGGCGTGAACAAGAGGTTGCGCTGGAAGGATATTCGACGGCAATGAGAGGTATCCCACGGCAAAGCCGGATTATCGGGATGGGCGCGCCTATCTGGGAGCCGGGGTTCATTCCGGTGTTTGCAGCTCCATGGGATCTGTCCGGTGCGATCGACTACACGACTGCGGTTGACCCCCCAATCGCATCTCCTCTCTTTCCAACCATGTCATGCGGGCGGCGTGGCATGGTTCTCGAAGGTACTTTGCTTACTCCGTACCGAGTTCGCAACCAGCCGCTCTATTTCATCAGCGCCGTTCATCGACCGGCAGTCCGGGTTGCCTCAAGCTCCAAGTGCAGACGCGTGATCGCCCGCTGGGGGCGGCCGCCGTTCTTCGCTGAATTACCGCCTGGCTAGCCTCGCCAGCGATGAAGCCACATGTCAGCTCGGGCTGCCCTGTAACCATAGCGTTGGTAGAGACGCTGTGCTGCGATGTTGCTTGCCTGGGTGACAACGACGGCCCGGCTTAGGCCGCCGGCGGCGAATGCGTGGTTAGCAGCTGCTACCAGGTTGCCAGCCAGCCCCTTCCCCTGGGCTTCAGACGTAACGGCAATCAGCTCGATCGAGCCCTGTCCGAGAGCGTTGTCGAAGTGGCATACGATGAATCCCTCAACTTCTCTCCCCACAAGCGTGTGCCGCTCCGGCGTCGCCGAGAGCCCCCTATGGAGCCAATGTGCATAGAGGTCCGCCACACGCTCACGGGGGAAGTGAGGGTCGTTCCAAAATCTCGTCCCCCGCAGCTCCTCGCGAGCTATCCTTTCCAGCATCGGGCCGTCTGCCGCCTTTGCATCGCGAATGACCGGTGAGGGTTGCGGAGCTGCTTCTACTTCGCACTCAAGTTCAAGTCGCACATCGTATGGTCGAAAGCCAAGATCAAGCGCATACTGCAATGTGCCGTTTTCCCCGGCCGGGCAAAGTAGGTAGAGGCAGTGAACGCCGTCCTCGTCAGCCTCCGACACGGCCGTACGAAGACCCTCGTGGTTGTCTCCCTCGCTGGAGACCTGCCCGATGCTAAATTCAAAAAAAGCGCTATCCCAGTCCAGTGCCTCGTATGTCACGGGACGTCGGTTCCCACGTTAGTAGCGCCAGGCGACCGGCGCACGTCACCAACAACATAATAGGGTCGACCCTGAGACTCAGTGTAGATCCGCCCCACATACTCGCCAATGAGTGCAATGAGTAGGAGCTGGATACCGAGCAAGGCAAACACGAGCGCGAAGGCGGACACGGTTCCGGACACGCCGCTACCGACAGCGATGCGATAGACACCAAATCCTACTGTGGCCATAAATCCAGCCAGTGAGCCGACAAGTCCGAGCGCGATCAGAATCCGGAGCGGCGACACGGAATAGCCGGTCACGAGGTCCAAGAGGAGATCGACCAGAGTTGACAGCCTATAGCGGGACTTCTGATCACCTCGCGATGCATGGGCTATTGGCACCTCCTTTATGGGTACCCCTAGCCAGGCGACCACTGCGGGGACGTAACGGTGGCGCTCCTCGACAGTAAGCATGAGATCAACGGTGTCACGGTCATATACGCGAAACATCGATCCAAAGTCACGAAGCTGTGCACCGGTTCGCGCATTGAGCCAACTGGTAAGGCCTCGGGTTATCCATGTCCTGACCACGGGGTCGCGACGGCCGACGCGATAGCCCGAAGCCACAGGGAACTCCGGGGAGACTGCAGCAATCAACTTCGGGAGCTCCTCCGGCGGGTATTGCAGATCGCTGTCTAGTGTGGCCACCAACCTTCCGCGGGAGTGCGCAAGGCCGGCGAAGGTCGCTGGGTGTTGTCCGAAATTGCGCGCAAGCCGCACCACGGTGGTGGGGTGTGGATAGATCTCGGCGAGTGCGACCGCGCGCGGAGTTGTGTGATCTAGTCCGCCATCATCTACCAACACGAGCTCTCCACCACCAGGCGCTGCGTCAAGGATCGATTTGCATCGCTCGAAGATAGGATCAAGCGAATCCTCATCGCGATAGAGAGGAATGACGATGCTGAGTCCGAGGATGCCGTCCTCAGGCTTAAGGCCGGTATGGACTGGCTCTGTGGATTCCATCGGCAGCAATCGTATCCACCGGCGCATTGAACAGTCGCGCGGGTACCATTCACCCTCATGCGCGTGATTCCGTTCAATCAACCGCAGCTCGTCGGAGGCGAGCATGCATATGTCAAGCGGGCGCTGGCGAGCGGCAAGCTCTCAGGCAACGGAGAGTTCGGTCAATGTTGTGCGCGGCGGCTTGAAGATCGCCTTGGCGCTTCGCGAGTGCTGATGACACCGTCATGCACCGCAGCCCTTGAGATGGCTGGCCTGCTCCTCGACCTACAGCCCGGAGACGAGGTTATCGTCCCATCGTTTACATTCGTATCCACGGCGAACGCATTTGCCCTTCGCGGCGCCGTGCCGGTCTTTGTGGACGTCAGCGCCGATACCCTTAACATCGACCCTGGGGCTGTAGCTGCGGCGATTACGGAGCGCAGCCGCGCCATCGTTGTCGTTCACTATGGCGGCGTTGCCTGTGATATGGATGCAATTCTCGAGCTTGCCGAGCGCCATCGCTTGGTGGTGGTCGAGGATGCGGCCCATGCTCTGCCGGCGAGCCTTAACGGGAAGCCGCTCGGGTCGATCGGCCACCTCTCAACATTCAGCTTCCACGAGACTAAGAACGTGCAGTGCGGGGAGGGGGGAGCACTTGCGATTAACGACGAGTCGTATGTGTCCAGGGCCGAGATGATTCAGGAGAAGGGCACCGATAGAGCTCAGTTCTTTCGCGGTGAGATCGATAAGTACACCTGGCGCGACCTCGGCTCGTCCTATCTGATGAGCGAGATATCAGCCGCGTTCCTGTGGGCCCAACTCGAGCGCATCGACGAGATCACGGAGAGCCGATTCGAGATTTGGCAGCGCTATCACGAGGCGCTTGCCCCGCTGGAGGAAGCCGGTCTTCTCCGCCGTCCGATCGTCTCCAGTGGTTGCAGGCATAGCGGTCACCTCTACTACTTTCTCGTTCCGCGAGCAGACCTGCGTGCGCCGCTAATCGAGGCACTTGCGGAGAGCGGCGTGCACGCGGTCTTTCACTACAACCCACTGCACGCATCCCCAGCCGGAAGGAAGCTGGGCCGGCCAGAGGGACCACTCGATACCACACTTGATGTGAGTGAGCGTTTGTTGCGCCTGCCGCTCTGGGTTGGCTTGGAGCCCGAGGTGGACGCTGTGCTGACCGCGGTAGAGCGCTCCGTCGAGCAAGTGGTCGTCCCGGCTGTACACCGGGGTCATGCTGGACTTGACGGCTGACAATCGCGACCGCGGTTGTTGCGAGGCGCTCTCCACCTAATGGCCAGCGCGAACAGCGGGGACATAGCTGCAAACGCTTTCACCCATTGGCTATAGAGCCTCGGCGATCCGGGGCGCTTCGCGCTTGAAGATCCAGACGCCGAAGGCGCAGACGCCCACGAAGATGGCCGCGGCCGGCAGCAGGTGCAGCGCTCCGCCGGCCGCCTCGACCGCGGTTGGGGCTCCGGGTTCGGCCAGAATCCAGACCCTGGCCTGCTCGAAGATCACCGCGAGTGGGTTGATCATCAGGATGTGTTCATAGGTCGCGTTGTGAAAGGCAGTGATCGGGTAGAGGATCGGCGTTCCGTAGAACAGCACCTGGGCGATCACGACCCAGATGATCGCGACGTCGCGGAACCGCACGAAGAGGACCGAGAGGGCCATGCTCATTCCCGCCGTCAGCACCAGGAGCGCCAGCAGGGCGAACGGGAAGAGCAGCCAGGTCCAGGTCGGATCGACCCCGAAGGCGAGGACGAAGGCCAGTACGACGACAAGGTTGAGGAAGAAGTTGAAGGCGCCGGTGAGAACGGTGGCGAGCGGGATCACCAGTCGCGGGAACTGGGTCTTTCTCACCACTCCCTCCTGGGTCACGACGGAGGTGACGGCGGTGGTGCTCGATTCCTGGAAGAACGTGAAGAGGACGATGCCCAGGAGCAGCATCACCGGGTAGTGCTCGACTTCTTCGCTGCCAACTCTGAATACCTTGGTGAAGACGAAGAGCAGCACCCCGAAAAGCATCAGCGGCCGGATCAGCGACCAGAGATAGCCGAGGACGGTGCCGAAGTAGACGCGCTTGAACTCGGTCACCGAGATCAGCCAGAGCAGGTCGAAGAAGCGGCGCGTGCCGCCGCCGAGCGCCGAGGGCCCGTGCACCTCGCTCAGCGGGGTGGGGCTTGCGTCGCGGCTCACCTTTTCCCCTCGCGCTCGATGCTCGCCTCGATCTCATGGGGCAGCACAACGATCCCCTGGGGTTGGGACTTCACCGCCGTAGACGACGAAGTCCGCAGCGTTATGGACGTAGAGCATGACGTCACCACCGCCGACGCGGTTCACCCCGCAATGGATGAAGTAGCGGCCCGGAACGAGCAGGTTCTCCACCTCCGCGCTGACCCTCACCCGCTCGCCGGCGCGCAGAGCGACTGTGGTGCCGTCATCCTCCAGCACAGCACCGGTCCCGAACTGGAAGACCCCGACTCCGTCGGCATTGGCGAGGATGAAGCCCACCCCGATTCCGGGGACGTCATGCATGACTTCGAGCTCGACCCGCAGGTTGATGCTCTCGCCCTGCTCGACGTTGGTGAGCCGCTTGCCGTCGGCGTTCTCGATCCGGGCGTCGAGCAGCCGCACCTCGCCGCTTGCCTCAGCCGTCGCCTCAGCACCGGTCTCGCTGCCCCTTTCGAAGTTCAGCCGCAGGTAGCGCCTACCAACCTCGGCGGGATCGCCCAGATGCTGAATCTGACCCCCGTCGATCAGCATCGCGCGATTGCAGTATTCCTCGACCGTCGACATGTCGTGGGTGACCAGGACGATGGTCTTGCCCGCCGCTTTCATCTCGCGGAAGGCGTCGCCGCACTTTTGCTGGAAGGCCGCGTCGCCGACCGCCAGCACCTCGTCGATCAGCAGGATGTCCGCGTCGACCTCCATCAGCAGCGAGAAGGCGAGGCGCACCAGCATTCCCGACGAGTAGTTCTTCAGTTTCAGATCGACGAAGTCCCCGAGTTCGGCGAATTCGAGGACGGAGTCGAGGCGCTCGCGCGTGTCCTGCGGCGCGAGGCCCATCATCACCCCGTTGAGGACCACGTTCTCGCGCGCCGTCAGCTCGGGGTTGAAGCCGACGCCCAACTCGATGAACGGCGCCAGGCGGCCGGCCATCCGGATCGTCCCCGCGTCGGCTCGGTAGATGCTCGCCAGCAGCTTCAGCAGCGTGCTCTTGCCCGAGCCGTTGCGCCCGACGATGCCGAAGAACTCTCCCTGGCGCACGTCGAACGAGACCCCGTCGAGGGCGCGCAGCTCCCGGAAGCTGGGGGCCGAGAAGGGCCGCACGAGGCGCTCTTTCAGCGAGTCGATCCTGTGGGTTGGGATGCGGAACATCTTCTTGCACGTCCCTGGCCTCGATCGCCACCGGGAGCATCGGCGCCCGGCGCGGTGCGCGGCGACTGCTGGCGGCTGGTGTTATCGGGCGGCATCGAGCGGCTCGGATCTCGGTCCTGGCGACCGCCAGGCTATCCCCCTGCGCGGGCGATCACGATGTCCTGGAAGCTAGGCGCCCCGGGGGCGTTGGCCCACTCGCCGCGGTGGACCGGCTCGCCGACCGCCAGGCCCGCCTCGGCCAGCATCGCCCGGACGTCCTCCAGCCGGTAGGCGATCGCCTCCTCGGGCTGGCGCGGGTCGGTGGTCAGCGCCCCGACGGCCTCGTGGCGGAAGTCGAAGGCCGCCCGGCCGGCGGCGATCTCGCGCTCGGAGTCGGGCGTGACCAGGAAGAAGGTGAGCAGCGCGCTCGCGCCCGGGCGCAGCACGC
The DNA here is from genome assembly GCA_963747765.1 of uncultured Solirubrobacterales bacterium. Taxonomy (GTDB): domain Bacteria; phylum Actinomycetota; class Thermoleophilia; order Solirubrobacterales; family 70-9; genus VRUE01. The sequence goes on from CAVVGH010000005.1 coordinate 223,110, forward strand.
GGCCCAGTTCGTCGAGGTAGTGGCGCGTGTCGGCGGGGGTCAGGTGCGTGAACAGCGAGGTCGCCAGCGCGAAGTCGAACGAGTCGTCGGGGTAGGGGAACCTGAACTCCGCCGCGGCGAGCGTGCCGAACGGGTTGTACTTGCGGTTGTAGATGGGGGCCCAGGTGAAGTGGAAGGCGGGGTGGCGCGGAGTGATGTGGCGCTCGCACCAGCGCACCATCTCGCGGCCGACGTCGAAGCCCTCGTAGGAGCCCCCCTGCAGGTGACCGGCGAGCGGGATCGCCATGCGCCCGATCCCGCAGCCCGCGTCGAGGACCCGGTCGGTCGGCTGCAGCCCGCCCAGCTCGGTGAAGTGGCCGAGGAACTCGCGACCCGTCTGCTGCGAAGTCGCTGCGCCCGACGAAGGAGAGGCCGCGCGGGGGGACCAGCTCGCCACCGCCCCGCAGCTGCCGCAGCAGGTCCGACGGCCCCCAGACGAGCCGCCGCGCGGCGGCCTTGCCCAGGTAGATCGCCTTGGCGCGCAGCGACCCGCGCGCCTTCCCGGCCTCCGCCCGCCGCGCCCGCAGGCGGCGGGCGAGGGCGAAGAGCGGCGTGCTGAGCGCGTAGGTGCGGGGATGGTGCTTGTGGAGGTAGAGACGCAGCCCGCTGAGCCGCGCCGCCTGGTGGTCGGCGCCGCTCAGCGTCTTGGTGGCGAGCCCCTCTTTGTGGTCGACGACGGCGTCTCCACAGACGAAGTTGCGGTAGCCGGCGTCGCGCAGCCGGCGCGCCAGGTCGAGGTCCTCATACCAGAGGAAGAAGCCCTCGTCGAAGCCGCCCATCTCCTCCCAGACCGCCCGGCGGAGCAGGAAGCAGGCCCCGGCCGGCTGCCCGACCTCGACCGACCGGCCCCGGCCGGGCTGGGAGATCGGCCGGTGCCGGAAGCCGCCGACCAGCGGTCGCAGCGCCAGCGCGGCGCCCGAGGGCAGCTCGGCGTGGTAGGCGCTGTCTCCTCTGAAGGCGGGGCCGACCAGGCCGCAGCGGGAGCGCACGGCGCAGAACGAGGCCAGCGAGGCAAGCGCCTCCGGCTCGGGGACCACGTCCGCGTTGGCGACGCAGACGAACTCGCCCTCGCCGTCGCGCAGCGCCCGGTTGGCACCGGCCCCGAAGCCGAGGTTCGTCGCGCTGGCGATCAGCCGCACGCCGTCGGGAATCCCCGCCTCGAGCTTCGCCCGCGCCTGCGGCTCGGAGCCGTTGTCGATCACGGTCACGTTGACGCTGGCATCGTTGGAGGCCAGGAAGGCCCCGGCGGCCTCGCAGGCGGCCTCGGGAGTGTTCCAGTTGACGATCGCGACATCGATTGACGGCTGCTCGGTGCGGCTCATGGCCACGCGACGATAGTCACCGCCGCCCGCTGGAGCCCTCTGACTCCGTTCGCTCCTTGCACCGCAGAGAGACAAGCGCAACCGCGGCAACGGCCGTAGCTGCTGTTCTGCTGCCTATCGGCGCCGCGAGTGGCGGCGGGGGAGGATGGCGATCGCGAACGTGGCGGAGGCTTCGTGGATCAGGTCGACCGGGATGGCTGTCGTCTTGGCGGCGCTTCGTGATCGTTTCTCCGAGCCGAAGAGAGCGATGGAGATCAGCTGCCCGCGCGGGTCGTGGCGGGCCTTGTAGCGGATACCGGCATAGCCGGCATCTCGGAAGGCGAGTGCCCAGCCCTGGGTCAGGTTGTAGTCGGTCGTCGCGTGGATCTCGGCGGTGAGGCCGACGCGTCCGAGGACGGTTGGGTCAGTCAAGTCAACAACCTCTGCTTTAGGTGGGCGCAGCCTGGAAAGACGTTGCGAGTCGACCAGTTGCTCCGGGATCACCCCGCCCGGTCGCAGCAGGTGCCCGAACTTCTCGACGAAGGCTCCAATCGGCTCTTCTGCGAGGTAGCAAGTGCCGGACTCAGCGAGATTGAACCTGCCATCGGGGCCGACATCGAAAAGCCAGGGGGCAATGTCGGCGGCATGGATCCGCCACAGCGGCTCCGTCCCGAGCTTCGTGCTGGGAAGCTCGGGGAGTTCGTCTGGGGGAGCGGAGAGGCGGCGCGGTGTCAACGGTTCAGCTCGGCCACAGCGCGGCGAGCCGAGAGAAGCAGCGGCTCGGGGTCCGTGTCGCCGAAGGCATCGACCGGAGTCCGGTCATCGAGCTCCGGCTGAGGTGCGGTGGCAAAGGCCGCGAGCGTCCACGAGTCGAGTCCCGCATCTCTGAAGACCTCGTTGAGCTCCTTGACCACCCCGAAGGGCGCTCCGCTGGCGGCATCGAACTGCCAGCGTGGGTAGCGGACCAGGCCGGCATCGTCACGCAGCGCGATGACCGACCCACTGATGACTCGCTTGCGCAGCGCCTCCCGGCTGACTTCCCCGAGCAAAACCCGCGCCTCAGCGCTGGTCAGCAGCTCTCCAAGAGCTCGCTTCCAGGCCCCGCCGGCAAGCACGACCATCGCCGCGCGTCGGCCAAGCACCTCGGCATCCTCAGCCGAGCTTGGGTGCCCACCGATCTCGGTAAGCGTGCGCCGGAACTCCTCGACGGTGCGATCCAGAAGGGCTGAGCTTGCCGCCATGCCTCCAAGTATAGCGTCAACCTCGTCAACCCTCAGGGAGGGGCTCCGGGTCGTGGAACTACATCTGGTGGACCTCCCCGAAACGTTCGACCGGAAACCGGCCAGCCGCTCCGTTCGTCATTTGTACCGCTCTGCGACACAAAGAGCGAACGGAGTTCGCATCCGCCTCGATCCTGCCTCCTTCGAGCCACACTCCCGCGGAATGACGCCCGCACCCCCTGACCGCCTGGGCCCTGCGCCCCTCCCTGTTTGCCCTCCTACTTGCAGGTGTGGAGGGCAAACAGGGAGGGGCTGTCTTTCTCATAAATCAATGAGGGATGCGTTTCGGGTCCGGGGATCTCCATCGGTCAACGAGGTGTTCTCTTGGGTCCCGTGGCCATCTCCGCGCTTCTCGTCAGAGAGCCAGAGGGCTTGGGATTTCAAGCTCAGCGACGAAAGAGGCGGGACGGTCGGTATCGCCCGGCGCAACGGCGGTGGGCCCCAGCAGGTGCCCGAGGCTCGAGGTCGAGCTGGTGATCGCAGCATCGGCTCGGGGTTTCGGGTGGAACGTTCGGGGAGGTCCACTAGGCGGTGCGGCGGCGGCGGCGCAGGCGCAGCGCCTCGCGAGCCGAGATATCGAGCAGCGGCGCCCCGTCGGCGTCACGGTGCTCCAGGCCAGCCGCATCGCGCCAGCCGCTCAGACGCCCGGAGATTCCCTTCGCGGTGCGGTCGATCGCGAGCTGGCCGGCGCAGAGCACCGCCTCGCAGGCCAGCGCCCGCAGGGCGAGCCGCGGCTGCGACATCACCCCATAGCGGCGCAGCATGTAGGCGCGGCTCCAGCCGGTGCGGGCGTACTTCTCGCCGCTTGCCGCACCGAGGCTTGCCGAGTAGGCGTGCAGCGCCCGCGCCTCGGGCGCCAGCCGGCAGCTCGCGCCGGCCGCGGCGAGGCGCAGCGCCAGCTCGAGGTCCTCGTAGTAGAGAAAGATGCGCTCGTCGAAGCCGCCCGCCGCCCTGAAGGCCTCGCGCCGGTAGAGCGCCGCGCCGCCGCTCGGCCCGAGCGGATCGGCCGCGCGCGCCGCGGCCTCCAGCGGCTCCCCGTGCAGGTAGTCGAAGCCCATCAGGGTGCGGTCGGCGATTACCCCGGCGGAGTCGATCGTCCCCGGGGCCGCTTCCTGGACGAGCACCCCGGCGACCATCTCGACGCCGTCCCCAAGCGCCCCCAGCATCGCTTCGACGAAGCGCGGCTCGCACTCGGCGTCGTTGTTGAGCAGGATCACCGGGTCCGCCGGCCGCTCCTCCACGGCCTGGTTGAGAGCTCCGCCGAAGCCCAGGTTCTCGCCCAGCTCCAGCAGCTCGACCTCCGGGAACTCCCCGCGGACCAGCTCCGCCGAGCCGTCGCTGGACCCGTTGTCGACCACCACCACGTCGACCGGCCGCGTCTGCACCCGCAGGCTGCGCAGCGCCCGCCCGAGTCGCTCGGCGCCGCTGTGGTGAGGGATGTAGATCGCCGCTTCTCGCACCGGCGATTCATCGTAGTGACCGCAAAAACGTAAAGTGGAAGTGCGCAAAGCCGTAAGACGTTTCGCCGGTTTGCCAACAGGCGCCAGCACGGAGTCGCCGTCGTGCTGGCCGTCCTGCTCGGTCCCTGGGCGCCAAGCGCAGTAGGGTTGCAGCCTCGCATGAAGCCTCTGAAGGGACTGATTCTCTCCGGCGGCGCCGGTACGCGGCTGCGCCCCATTACCCACACCTCCGCCAAGCAACTGGTGCCGGTTGCCAACAAGCCCGTGCTCTTCTACGGGATCGAGGCGCTGGTCGACGCCGGGGTGAAGGAGATCGCGATCATCATCGCGCCGGAGACGGGCGACGAGATCCGCGCGGCGGTTGGGGATGGGTCGATCTTCGGCGCGGAGATCACCTACATAGTCCAGGACGAACCGGCCGGCCTCGCCCACGCGGTGCTGACCGCCGAGGCGTTCATCGGCGACTCGCCCTTCGTCATGTACCTGGGCGACAACCTGCTTGCCGACGGCCTGGGCGGGCTGGTCGCGACCTTCCGCGAGTCCGAACCCGATGCGCTGATCCTGCTCACGCCGGTCTCCGACCCCAGCTCCTACGGCGTCGCCGAGCTCGACGGCGAGCGCGTCGTCCGCCTGGTCGAGAAGCCGAAGGACCCGCCCTCGAACCTCGCCCTGGTCGGCGTCTACCTCTTCCAGCCGCCGATCTTCGAGGCGGCGCGGGCACTCGAGCCGTCCTGGCGCGGCGAGCTGGAGATCACCGAGGCGATCCAGAGCCTGATCGAGGACGGCCACACGGTCCAGTCGGAGATCGTCAGCGGCTGGTGGAAGGACACCGGCCAGCTGGCCGACATGCTGGAGGCCAACCGGCTCGTGCTCGAGGAGATCCAGACGCGCATCGACGGGGAGGTCGACGAGGACTCCCGCGTCGAGGGCCGGGTCATCGTCGAGGAGGGAGCCAGCATCTCCGGCTCGGTCGTGCGCGGCCCGGCGGTGATCGGCGCCGGCGCGCAGATCGAGGACGCCTACGTCGGCCCCTACACCTCGATCGGCGAGAGCGTGCGGATCTGCCGCTCCGAAATCGAGCACTCGATCGTCCTCAGCGGCTCTGTCGTCGAGGACCTCGGGACGCGGATGGAGGCCAGCCTGCTCGGCCGCGAAGTGAAGCTCACCCGCAGCGACGGGATGCCGAAGACGCTCCGCATGCTGGTCGGCGACAAGTCCGAGATCAAGATCATCTAGGGACAGTGGCCGGGCGCTCGAAATGAAGCTGTTGGTGACAGGGGCGGGGGGAATGCTCGGCCGTGACGTGATGCTTGCCGCCGGCAACGCCGGCCACGAGGTGATCGGCTTCGGCCACCGGGAGCTCGACATCACCGACGCCGACACGCTCAGCGCCAAGCTCGAGCAGGAGCGCCCCGGGGTTGTGATCAACTGCGCCGCCTGGACCGACGTCGACGGGGCCGAGGAGGCCGAGGAGGCGGCAATGGCGGTCAACCGCACCGGCTCGGGCAATGTCGCGGCGGCGGCGGCGGCGGTCGGTGCCAGCGTCGTCTATCCCTCCAGCGACTACCTCTTCGACGGCGCCAAGGGCGCCCCCTACGTGGAGACCGACCAGCCCGCGCCGCTCTCCGCCTACGGCCGGACCAAGCTGGCGGGGGAGGATGCGACCCAGGCGGCGAACAGGCGCCACTTCGTAGTCCGGTCCTCCTGGCTGTTCGGCACCGGCGGCTCCAACTTCGTCGAGACGATGCTCCGCCTCGCGGCCGACCACGGCGAGGTCCTGGTCGTCCGCGACCAGGTCGGCTCCCCGACCTACACCTGGCACCTCGCATATGGCATCGTGCGGCTCATCGAGGGGGTCGAGTTCGGCATCCACCACATGTCCGGCGCGGGCGCCTGCTCGTGGTACGAGTTCGCGCGCGAGATCTTCGAGCAGGCCGGCGTCGAGTGCAGGGTCCTCTCGGCGACCACCGAGATGCTCGGCCGTCCCGCGCCGCGGCCCGCCTACTCTGCGCTCACCAGCCAGCGCGACCACGCGATCGTGCTGCCCTCCTGGCAGGACGGCCTGGCCGGCTACCTGGCCCAGCGCTCGGCCGAGCGGGAGGCCGCGGTATGAGGGCGGCCGAGCGGGAGGCCGCGGTATGAGGATCCTCGTCACCGGCGCGGCCGGCTTCATCGGCTCGACCTACGTGCGGCAGGTCGCCGAGGAGCACGAGATCACCGTGCTCGACAAACTCACCTATGCCGGGCGGCGCGAGAACCTGCCCGAGGACGTCGAGTTGGTGGTGGGTCCGATCGAGGACCCGGTGATCGCCCGTGAGGCGATGGAGGGATGCGACGCCGTCGTCAACTTCGCCGCCGAGTCCCACGTCGACCGCTCGATCGACGACCAGGACGCCTTCGCGCGCACCCACGTGATCGGCACCGGCGTGCTGCTCGACACGGCCCGCGAGTTGGGCGTCGATCGCTACCTGCAGGTCTCCACCGACGAGGTCTACGGCTCGATCGACTCGGGTTCCTTCACCGAGACCTCGCCGCTCGACCCGTCCTCACCCTACTCGGCGACGAAGGCCGCCGGCGATCTGCTCGTCTCCGCCCACGTCCACACCTACGGGATCGAAGCGTCGATCTGCCGTGGTTCCAACAACTACGGCCCGCGCCAGTACCCCGAGAAGCTGATCCCGCTGATGGTCCTCAACGCGATCCACGGCGACCCGCTGCCCGTCTACGGCGACGGCCGCCAGGTGCGCAACTGGCTCTACGTGGAGGACTTCTGCCGCGGCATCCACACGGTGCTGATGAACGGCCGCCCCGGCGAGGCCTACAACGTCGGCGGCCCGGACGAGTGCGAGAACATCGAGGTGGTGAAGCGGGTGATCGAGCTGACCGGCGCCGACGAGTCGCTGATCGAGTACGTCACCGACCGTCCCGGCCACGATCGCCGCTACTCGCTGGCCAGCGACAAGATCCGCGACGAGCTCGGCTGGGAGGCCGAGGTGCACTTCGCCGAGGGGCTGGAGCAAACGGTTCAGTGGTACCGCGACAACGAGGACTGGTGGGGACCGATCCGCTCCGGCGAATACCGCAAGTACTACGAGCGCCATTACGGCAAGGCGCTTGGCTGATGCCGCGGCGGCTGGAGACCAAGCTCGACGGAGTCGTCGTCCTCGAGCCTGAGGTCCACGGCGACGAGCGCGGCTTCACCGTGGAGACCTATCGCCGGGACGCCTGGGGTAACGCCGGCGTCGACGTCGAGTTCGTTCAGCACAACCACTCGCGCTCCTCGCAGGGCACCCTGCGCGGCCTTCACTTCCAGACCGATCCCGGCCAGGCGAAGCTCGTTCGCTGCTCGCGCGGCAGGATCTTCGACGTCGCCGTCGACCTGCGGCGCGACTCGCCGACCTTCGGCCAGTGGGAAGGGCATGTCCTCGACGACACCGACCACCGCCAGCTCTACATCCCGGTCGGCTTCGGCCACGGCTTCGCCGTGCTCAGCGACCTCGCCGACGTCAGCTACCTGCTCTCCAGCACCTACGACCCGGCGACCGAGTCGGGCATTGTCTGGAACGACCCCGACATCGCCGTCGAGTGGCCCGTCGAGAGCCCGCTGCTCAGCGAGCGCGACAAGCAGGCGCCGACGCTGGCCGACGTTCGCGACTCCCTGCCGTTCTGAGGCGCCTTCAGCGGTGCCGAAGCCATTCGGCGAACAGCGGGTCGATGAGATGGGCCGGACCGAGTGGGCCTTGATGGTTGAACGGATTCACCGCACACGGTGTGCGGAAATCCCGCACAGGCGTGTACGGAAATCCCGCACACGTCTGTGCCGACCGCTATGGACGTCTCGACTCCGACAACTCCTGGCAGGAGATCGGGTACGGCTTGCCGCTATGTCTGGCCTCGCTTCGCGGCGGTGATCAGGAGGCTGGTGGCGAGTTTGGCGCCGATGCCGGCGTAGACGGCGGCGTTGAGGAGCGGGTTGTGCTCGGTGGCGTCGAAGCGGCGGTAGAAGCGGGCCATGCCGCGGTGGAAGGCGATCTCCTGGCGGGGCGCCCGGCGGCCGCCGCTTGAGCCGCCCTTGACGTGGAGGGCGACGCCGGTGGGCTCGTAGAACACCTTCCAGCCGGCACGCCAGAAGCGGGCGCACCAATCGAGATCCTCCATGTAGAGCCAGTAGCCCTCGTCGAGCAGGCCCACCTCGCGGATCGCCTCCGCGCGGCAGAGCATGAAGGCGCCGTTCACGGCGTCGACCTCGCCCGGCTCGTCATCGCCCAGGTGGGTCGCGCGGTACTGGCTGAGCGCGCCCTCCGCGTCCCTGGAGCGACCGATTCCCGTGAAGTGGGCCAGCGCGCTGAGCGGGGTGGGGAAGGAGCGCTTGCAGGCGTGGTCGAGCTCGCCCGACTCGGTCACCAGCTTCACGCCGACCATCCCAATTCGCTCCTCGGAGCGCAGCCGTTGCAGGGCCGCATCGAGCGTTCCCGCATAGACCTCGGTGTCGGGGTTGAGCAGCAGCACCGCGTCGGCCTCGCAGTCGCGCAGCACGAGGTTGTTGGCGGCCGAGAAGCCGATGTTCTCGCGGCGTATCAGCCGCACCGCCGGGAACTCGCGCTCCACCATGTCCGGCGCCCCGTCGGGGCTGCCGCTGTCGACCACTGTCACGCGCGTCGTCCCGCTCGCCGGGTGCTCCTCCAGCGAGCGCAGGCAGCGCCGCAGCAGCCCTTCGGCGCCGTGGCTGACGACAATTGCCTCAAGCATAAGTGCGAACTGTAGTCGCGACCTCCAGCTTTGCTCGGGCGCGGAGATCAGGGTTGGGACGCTGTGGTTCTGGCTAACCCTCACCGAAGCCGGCGGCGATCCGCTGGGCGTTCGCCATCACCGTGTAGGTGATCGTCGTCGGTGGCACCGTGGGGAAGACGCTGGAGTCGACCACGTGCACGCGGTGCAGGCCCGCTGGGCGACCGAGCAGGACCGTCTCCAAATCGGTTGGGTTGGCGCTCATCGGGAAGCTACCGCCTACGTGGATCCCGCGCCCCGGTTCCCAGACCTGCAGCAGAGGCCGCAGCGGCACGGCCCGCAACGGTCGGGCAATCGCCCTCAGCCTGCCTAGCATCGCGACGACATGCCGATTGACCGTCTCGGCTGAACCGACCGGCAAGAGCTCGAGCGGGGCACTCGAATCGCTTCCCCGCAACTCGGCCTGGATTGCTCGCGAGCGGTCGGAGTGTAGATAGCCCTGACAGAAGAGAAGCCGCGATAGCAGCGGCTGGGCCTAGCCGCACGGCCACTGGAGACAGCCCAAGGTCGCGGCGCCTCGCGCATCATCAGGTCGCTGTAGCCGTACACCTGGATGTGCCCGGACCGTCGCGGATCCTCGCGGTCGTTCAGCTCGATGAAGGCCTGGGCCAGGGTGTTGCCCTGCTCCTCGACGCTGACACGGCACCCTCTCGAGCGAAGCAGCGGGAACGTGTAGTACTGGGAGTCGCGGAGCTCGACGGTCTCGCCGGCTGCGTCGAGGGAGTGCAGGAGGAGGCGGGTGGTTGGCAGGACGCCGGCGGCGACAAAGACCCGCTCCGCCCGCATGGACTCTTGTCGACCCGCGCTTCGATACAGCACCTTGACCCCACTGGCGCTCTCGTCCAGCCGCTCAACGTAGCTACCAGGGAGGTAGCGGACGCCCCAGCGGGACTGCAGCTCGTTCAAAGCCTGCTCTGCGGACCAGATCGCCCCGAGTGGGCAGCCGTGCAGGCAGAGCCCGGTGTACTGGCAAGCCTGGCCGGCGGGTCCATCGGCGGTCCTGACGGCGATCCTTGCCCGCCCCGCCAGAACCCCTTGCTCTTCGAGAGCTGCCGAGCCGCTTTCGAGGTCGGAGAGCAGCGAGCGAATCTGGGCCGTCGGCCGCAGGTCCGTGGAGCTCCCCCGCGTAAAGAGGAAATTCCACCTCAAGCCGGTCGCGGCGCGCCGCGACCGGCATGAACTCGAGCACCGAGCCGTAGAAGGGTGCCAGGTCCTCAAGTCGCAGCGGCCAGCCAGCCAGGTCCGTTTCGCGGTAGGGGAGGACGGCCGCGCCCCAGACGGCGCTCAGCCCGCCCCGTCCGAGCGAGGGGGTGAGGCCGACGCCGCTCCCCGGTGCGGGGGCGCTGGGGTCGCCAGGCGCATAGGGGTGCAGCGACCCGAGCACTGGTTTTGGCGGCAGCTTCGAGTGGCCGACGCTGAACTCCTGTCGTAGTTCTTCTACCAGCTCGGCCCTCCACTCATCCGGTGGCCGCTCGGACAGCTCGGCATACTTCTGCGACGCTCACTCATCGGGGCTGCGGCCTGCGTCGAGGACCGTCACCTCGTGCCCGCGTTCTGCCAATGCCCAAGCGGCTGCCATTCCCGCAGGACCGGAGCCGATGACGATCACTGACGCTCCGTTGCTTTGCTTCGCAGCGAGGCCGGTTCGAAGTGGCGAAACTCTGTCGTGCGGGGTGCCGCACTTGAGCGGAACGGGTCTGGATCGAGCGTTGCGATGCTGAGAGCGCTGTCCGAGCGTATCGGCGAGGGCAGGTGCAGCATCTCTAGCGTGCGCAGGGGCGCGTAGAGAAGCTGCCATGGCAACCTGAAGAAGAGCCGCGTTCGCCCGTTGGCCGTGCCGATCGCACGGAGGACTTCACGCAGGCTATGAGGATCGGGTGCGGCTGCCGTCAGTGGCGCCCCCGGCTCCCCCTCAACTCCGGCGGCGACGAGGGCGATCAGTCTCGCCGCGTCGTCCTGGTGGGCAAGGTAGAGCGGTCGGTCGTCCCCGACCAGGACCGGCACCACGGGTAGGGCCTCGACGAGTGTTGTCAGCATGCCGACCATGCCGCCTGCACCGAGGCCGTAGAGGAGGCCGGGCCGGACGACGACTGCGCCGTGGTTCTCTGCCAGCGCCTCAGTGTGGCGCTTGGCCCGCCCATACATCGAGCGCGGATCGCCGCAGCGCTGACGGTGGAGATGTGGACGAGGCGCCCACCCCCGCCGCGGACGCAGATTCAAAGAGCATCTGGGACCCGCGGAGATTCACGGCCGCGATCTGCGCCCAGGAGCGGGCACCGAAGTCGAGGCGCAGTGGACCAGCGCATCCAGCCTCTCGAGCCGATCGGGGGGGATCGGTACCCCGAGCTGGAACGGCTGACGACTCACCCCCAAGAGCCCGGCCGGGCGTCGACCGAGGTTGACCACCTCCCATCCCTGTTTGAGCAGGGCGGCGCTCACGTGCTGGCCCAGGTAGCCGCTCCCCCCGGTAACCGCGGCACGCCGTCGACGTGTTGGATTGTCTGGGGGCAACGTTGCTAGCTTATTCAGAGGATCCAGGGGCAAGTCGGCGGCCGCTGGACACGGCGCAATGGCAGACTCCCAAACCGCACAGAGCAGCGGAGAGTTTGCTTCGGCGATCGGCGAGCTGCACGAATGCGAGGTTTCGATTGTGATGCCGTGCCTCAACGAGGCCGAGTCCCTCGAACACTGCCTGCAGCAGGCTCGGAAGGGTCTTGAGGCCGGTGGTCTGGACGGGGAGATCGTGGTTGCCGACAACGGCAGCGAAGACGGGTCCCAGGAGATCGCCCGCCGGTTCGGCGCCCGCGTCGTCGATGTTGAGCGCAAGGGCTACGGCGCGGCTCTCTTGGGAGGTTTCGAGGCCGCCCGCGGCAGGTTCGTGATCATGGGCGATGCCGACGGAAGCTATGACTTCGGCAAGGTAATGCCGTTCATCGAACGTCTGCGGTCCGGGGACGACTTGGTCATGGGCAACCGCTTCGCCGGCGGGATCGCTAGCGGCGCGATGCCGCCGCTGAACCGGTACCTTGGGAACCCAGTGCTCAGCTTCATCGGGCGCCTGTTGTTCAAAACCGATGCGCGCGATTTCCACTGCGGGCTGCGCGCATTCCGGCGCGACGCGATCGAGCGGCTGCACCTACAAACCACCGGCATGGAGTTCGCCAGTGAGATGGTCGTCAAGGCGACCCTCAACGACCTGAATATCTCCGAGGTGCCCACCACGCTCTCGCCGGATTTGCGGAGCCGCGAGCCGCACCTGCGACGCTGGAGCGACGGCTGGCGCCATCTGCGCTTCCTGCTGATGTTCAGTCCGCGCTGGCTCTTTCTCTACCCGGGCCTGGCGCTGATGCTCCTCGGGGTGGCGATGACCGCGGCGCTGCTGCCGGGACAGCTCGACTTGTACGGGGTTCAGTTCGACGTGCACACCCTGGTTTACGCGAGCGCGATGATCGTGATCGGTTACCAGGCGATTCTCTTCTCGGTGTTCGCGCGCGTCTACGCGATGACCGCAGGCTTCCTGCCGAGAAGGTCGTGGATCGAGGAGATGGCCGACCGCTGGAGCCTGGAGACCGGAGTGCTGATTGGTGTGGCCCTGATGCTGGCGGGGCTGGCAATGTCGGTCATCGCCCTCGCTGTATGGGGCGGCTCGGGCTTCGAGCAGCTCCAATATCGCGATACTCTACGGATCGTCGTTCCTGCGACCACGCTGCTGATGCTCGGCGTACAGACGGTGCTCGCTAGCTTTTTCTTTCGATCTTGGGGATGGAACACTCTTAGCGGAGTTGGATCGCTCACTCACAGAAGCGAGATGAGATGGAGAGTTGTGGCGCTGGCGATCAGCCGTGCGCTGGCGCCGCGGTCGAGGCTTGCGCTCGGCGACGCCCTCGCTCCAGCCGCCACATCGAGAGAAGGGCGATGGAGGCGCCCGCCGTGATCGGGCCGGCGATCGGGACGATGTAGCGGCCCGTGTACCACGCGCCGAACGCCGACAGCACAAGCATTGCAAGCGCGCCCACGCCGAACAGCAGCACGCCGATACGCAGGCGTCGGTCTCCGACCAGCAGCCCGAGGGCGGTCAGCAGCGAGCAGAGTGTGAGCAGCGTTGCTCCGAAGCGGAACGGGTGCTCGTAGTCCATGAGGAATCGGGTCCCTCTGGGGGACTCATGCACGGAGAAGCGGTCGAAGAACGACTCCATGCGGCTCCTGATCTGAACGAGCGTGACCGGGTCCACGACCCGGGTCCAGTGGAGCTCGGTGCTCAAGTCCGGGCTGGCGTACGGCGGTGGGTTGTGGCGCGTGTCCGGCACGAAGTAGGTCCTGATATCTCGAAAGACGGTGCGTGCGTATTCCAGCGGCTCGTGCTCAATCACCTGGATCGCGAACGCCATCAGCTTGCCGTCCTGCACGCCGAGACGCCCGAACGTCCGCACCGCTGGCGCTTCCGGCATGAAGATGTACCAGTCGTTGCCAACCCGTCCGCCTGGCGGATTCGGGTAGCAGAGCGCCTCCGTACCTTCTGGCGGTGTGAACTGGCTGCAGTCCGCGAACGGTGCCACGCGACCGTACAGACGCCAACCGGTTGACGGACCAACCGCGAACCGCCCGTTCGCCACGTCGTTTACGACGGCGTATGCGAGCAGGATCGCGACGGCGCTTGCGAGTACCACGCCAGGTGCCGCCAGTCGTTCGCGCCACGGCCGCGGGTGCGCGAGGAGCAGCGCCAGGAGCAGCACGGGGATAAGGAAGACGCCATCGGTTCGGACGATCACCGCGATCCCCGTGAGTGCTCCAGCGGCGGCTGGCCAGCGCCACCATGGGTCACACATCTCGATTGCGCGGACCTCGCAGTACAGTGCGCCGGCAAGGAAGAGGCTGAACAGCGTCTCGGCCATGATGCTCTGCTCAGGAAGATCTGGTCGGGGTTCAGCAGCAATACGCCAGCCGGGATCAGTCCCGGCCAAGGCGAGCGCGTGAGACGGCGGACCGCGACGTACAGCAGCAGCGCAGTGACAACTCCCAGCGCGTGCTGGAGCACAGTTACAACTGCGATCTGATGGCTGACCAGCCCAAGCGCCGCGAGGAAAATCGAATATCCAGCTGGGTGCTGGGGGTTGCCGAGGACGTCTATCTGCGCGTACTTGGCATATGCGGTTGCGTCAGCGAGGTTCGTCACCACTGGCCAATAGGCGGCCAGCGCAACGACTCGTAGCGTCACTCCCGCGGCGAGCAGGGTGGCCAGAACCCATTGCGCCGGCGAAAGCCGGCGCAATATCGCGAGCGCCCAAGAGCGCCTCACGCGTTTGTCAGCCGGCAGCGCGGGAGCGTCGTCAGCACCCGCACCCCGTCCGCGGTCAGCTTCTTGTCCCTGTCTGGACTGCACGCGCTGTGGTGTGCTGGTCCCTCATATGCCTCCTCGCCACGCCGGAGTAGGTGCGCCGGTATACCCTGTCCGGTCAATTGCCAGCGCCTAGCAGACAGGTTGTCCCGGACGTCAGGATCGACAGTCCTTCTTGGCAGTACGGACCCCGGCACGGGGGCGGCATTCTAACCGCTGCTCACTAATGTCAGCCCTATCGTTCGGGACCCCCCTGACGTGCACCACGGTCCCGGGCGATAAATCGCCGCAAGTGCGTGGATACGGCTCCAACGCAGGATCTTGCCTCGCATCGACTGTAATAATGGCGACCTTGTCAGATCCACTTCAGCCTACGCCGCAGGGGGCCGCGACTGGCGAGCGCTCAGGGTCTCCACAGCCGAGCCTCGTCGTAGGCGGTGGCCTGCTGGGCTCGCACCTCGCTTTCCAGCTTGCCGCTGCCGGTCGCCCGACGACCGTCTTCAGTCGCACATTCAATCCGCTTCTCCTCGCCCGCGCGCCCGACTGCGGCATCCGGCTTGTGGAGGGCGCAGTTACGCTCTCTGGAACGCTCGCTGACGAGGTGGATGCCGCCGATGTCGTCTTTTACACGGCCGGGTCGAGCACGCCGGGAACAGCAGATCGTGATCCTGCCGCGTCACTTGTCGGTTCGGTCGCGCCCGCGGTTACCGTGCTCGAGTTGGTTCGGCGTGCGGGGAAGGGGCGGGTCGTCCTAGCGTCATCTGGGGGCACGGTGTACGGTTGCCCGACGACGTTTCCGACGCCTGAGGACGCACCGCTGGAGCCAATTTCGGTCCACGGCCTCAACGCCGTCGCGATGGAGCGCTACGCACAGTTCTTCGCCGACCGGCACTCGCTCGACGTCGTGGTGCTGCGGTACTCGAACCTTTACGGTCCCGGTCAGCTCGCGCATCACAGCCAGGGCGTCGTTGCCGCTTGGTGCCGGGCGATCATGGCTGGACAGCCAATCGCCCTATTCGGCGACGGCTCGGTGCGCCGTGACTTTGTCTACGTGGAGGACGCGGCCGCGGCGACGCTTCTCGCCGCCTCGAACCACGCTGCGCACGGCGCCTACAACGTCGGCAGCGGCCGCGCCGCATCGCTTCGCGAGGTGCTCGATGTCATCGAAGAGGTCGTTGATCGACCGGTCGTTGTGGAGACCGAGGAAGCCCGCGGGATGGATGTGCCGATCGTCGAGCTCGACTCCTCGCGGATCCATGCGCTCACTGGCTGGGCGCCGACCACAGACTTAAGCGACGGTATCGCGGCTAGCTGGGCCTGGCTGCGGGAATTGGACGTTGGCATCGCAGAGCGGGTACCAAGCGGCGGGGCCTCGCGGTCTCGGTAGGCAAAGCGAGCCCGGAGGCGACGTGGAAATCTTAAGTGACTCTGTCTGGCAGATGACGTTGGGCGAGCGGGCGGCGATGGAGGGTGTGCTCGCCCAGCGCAAGCCGCGGCTTGCGATTGGGATCGGAACCGCCGCAGGTGGCAGTCTGCAGCGGGTGGAGGCAGGCGCGGGGGAGGTGCACGCCTATGAGCTACGTTACTACGCACGCGATCGCCGAGGATATGCCGAACGTCACTTTCCGCACTGGGAGATTCACACGAACTTCTGCCCGACACTCTGAGCGAGTTCGCCGAGGAAGATCGAAATATCGACTTCGCGCTGGACGATGGCGACCACTCTGGGGATGGCGCCCGGCGCGATCTGGATGATCTGCTCTCGTCCTCCGCTGTCGCTGACACGATCGTCCTCATCCACGACATCGCGAACGAGCAGGTCCGCTCAGGTGTGGATGCCGTCCGATACACCGCCTATCCGAAGGTGGCGCATGTCAATCTCGACTTCGTGCCGGGGTACATGTTTCGGGATCCGGATCGTGGGCACGAGCCTGGGGCGGGCTTGGCCTTGTCATAGTCGATGCGACGCGGACCGCTTACTTCCCGGCCGTGCCGGTCATCGAGAACCGCTACTACGCGGCAGGCCACCTCTATCCGCAGGTGCGCGACCTGGTGGTCGCCCGTGAGCGCGCCGAGCCGACCTCCCCCGCGGAGGTCCGCGAGCAGCGCGCGCTCGCCGAGGAGTTGGCTAAGGTCCGCGAGGAGCGCGAGCACTACCGGCACCTGTCCGACACCGTGACCGGTTCGCTCAGCTGGAAGATCACTGCGCCGATGCGGGCGGCCATGCACAGAGCGCGCCGCTCCGCGAAGAAGGCTCCCGACAGCGGGTCGTAGCTCATGGCTGACGCGCGCACCCATCGCTTCGCGCTCGTCTCGCGCGAGGTATATCCGTTTGACGGTGGGGGGATCGGCGAGTACATCGCCTCGTGCTCGCGGCTGCTTGCCACGCTCGGTGAGGTGACGATATTCACCTCGAGCAAGCACGAGGAGTCGTTCCGCACCATGATGGCGGACGGCGATCCGCGCATGTCACCGCCCGGCGTTCAGGTGGCGTTCGTTCCGGAGCCGGAGCCCGGCGACCTCGCTGGCTACTTCTCGCCGCTCCACCTCTACAGCGCGCGCGTGCTCGAGGCCCTTCGGCGCCACTACGGACGTCATGGACCCAGCCTCGTGGAGTTCTCCGACTACCTCGGCGAGGGCGCGATCACGGCGCAAGCGCGACGCGCTGGGGACCCGATGCTCCGGGCAACCAGAGTCGGCGTGCGCCTCCACACGACGGCCGAGGTCTGTGCGGTGCTCGACGGCTACGCCGCCACGAGCTTCGAGGGGCGGGTGACCTACGACCTTGAGCGGATCGCGCTGCGCGACGCCGATGCTGTGCTGTGGCCGGGGGGCGACACGCTCGGTTTCTACAAGCGCTTCTACGGATCGGCACTGGGTCCCCCATGGCAGATCCGCAACCCGTTCACGGCACCGGAAAACGCAAGCCACGCCGAGCAGCCGCGCGACGCTCAGACCTCCCTTCGTCTGCTCTACCTCGGGCGGCTTGAGCGGCGAAAGGGGGTCCAGAACCTGTTGCGGGCCGTCTCCTCAATCGAGAGCGACGACCTCCGTCTCACGCTGCTTGGCGGGGACACCGACACGGGGCCGCTTAGCACCTCGATGCGAGCGCAGCTCGAACTGCTCGCCGGCGGCGACTCGCGGATCGAGTTCCTCGATGCGGTGCCGCGTCCCGAGGTTCCCGAGGTGATCCGCGCCCACGACGCCGTCGTGCTCCCCTCATTGTGGGAGGCATGGCCATACGTGGGACTTGAGACTCTGCGACTCAACCGGCCGCTACTCACCACGCCGACCGGGGGTTTCACTGAGATGGTCCGCCCCGACGTCAACGGGTGGCGTACCGACGACGTGGGCGCAGAGCATCTCGCCAGGCTCATCGAACGGCTGATGATCGATCGCGACGCGGTCGAACGGCCACGGTTGGAGGAGCTGCCGACGATGACGTTCGCGGAGCTCACCGATGCGACGAAGATTCTCGGTGCTTACGAGTCGATTCTGCGCGAGCCAGCGCGGTGGGATGTGCCCGGCGCGCCTGCGCGACCTCGTGCGGACGCTCGCCGGCGGGCGGCTGTCGAACCGGCAAAGCCCCCACTCGTGTCGGTGGTGATTCCGTACTACCGTCTTCATGAGCACGTCGAGGAAACGGTCGAGTCGGTCTTTGCTCAGACGCATCCTCGCCTTGAGGTAATCATCGTCAACGACGGGTCGTTCTTCGACGCTGACTGGGTCCTCGGTGAACTCGCCACCCGCTATCCACTTGCCGTGCTCACGCAGACGAATGCCGGGCTTGGCGCCGCACGCAACTTCGGAATCTCCCAGTCGCGTGGACGGTACATCGTTCCATTGGACCCTGACGACTTGCTCGAGCCCACCTACGTCGAGCGCGGTGTGACGCTCCTGGAGTCCCAGCCCGACCTGGCCTACGCGACGACGTGGTCGCGCTACATCGACGAGGATGGCATGGAATTTGATCCGCCAGACCAGGGCTACCAACCATTGGGCAACATGACCGAGCTTGTCCGGGTCACGAACGTTGCCGGGGTCGCCACTTCCGTCATCCGGCGGCACCTCTTCGATTTGGGCTTTGCGTACAGCCAAGACCTCACCAGCTTCGAGGACTGGAGCCTCTACCGTGACCTCGGCGAGAACGGGTATGAGGGCATCGTCATTCCCGAGCGACTGTTTCGGTACCGCATCCGCCCCAAGTCGATGCTCCGCGAGATGGGAGCGCCGCAGCAAGGCCAGATGGGCGAGATGACACGCACCGAGGGAAGGACCAAATGGACGTAGGCGCTACTTGAGACTGAGGAGGACACCGAGCACACGCGATCGCCGAGCATCCAGCGGTGCGAGACCGAGGACGAAACATCCGCGATCGATCCAGCGGTGCGGGCCCTACCGAGGACGAAACATCCGCGGAGCGCTCCAGCGTCGTCCACGGGGTCGACATCGACGTGGCGACGGTCGACATCGCGGCTGCGACTGTTGGCTCCGAGGCCGGGATGACGTTCGAGGCGCGTGACGCACTGGCGTTCCTCCGCTCTGAGGACATAGCCGAGCGTTTCGACGTGATCGTGTGCTTCGAGGGGCTAGAGCACTTGGCCGATATCGAGGGTGCCCTGCGAGAGTTGCGCCGTCACGCCGAGGCCGGCGTGAGGGTCATCGCATCGATTCCGAACAGCAAGGCCTTTGAGGAGGACAACGAGTTCCATCTCACCAACTTCGGCTGGGAGGAGACCCGTGCTGCCTGGGAAGGCTTTGAGAACCCGGTGATGCTGTTCCAGCACCTCGCGGAGGGCTCGGTTGTGCTCGCAGACGACGCCGACGAGTTCGATGCTCGCATTGTCAACTTGGATTACGGCGAGCCCGAGTTCGCAAACCACTACATCGTTGCCGTCGGCTTTGATCCGGACGCGGTGCGAACCGCCCATAGAGCCCGGGCGCAGCTCATTCTAGCCCCGGTTTATAACCGCTACATGAGGGGCTTGGAGCGGGCAAACTCTGAGCTGCGCCGACGCAACGCCCAGCTTGCCCGCGGCCTGATCGGGCGCGCGGATTCGGGTGCCGCCTCGTTCGTCAGCCAGCTTGAGGAGCGGGTGAAGAAGCTTGAAGAGCGGGAAAGGGAGCTCCAGGCTGAGCTGGAGGCGAATGCACGGCAGACCGAAGTGGCTCAGGCCCACAGGGGCCGCTGGATACGCCGACTGCTGCGCTAGACCGACCGCGAGCCTCGCCGAGCATACCGTTACGGGGCAGGGGGTCAGTAGGCGCCGTCGCTGTGGATGATCGCGCTGGGGCGCCCAGCCGGAGCGCCAGGTCACCGGTGATCGAGAGGTTGTCGAGGTAATCGCGCTCGATCGCCAGCCGCTCCTCGAAGGTCAAGTCGGCCTGCGCCCGTAGACTTGCATCGGCCCGGTCAGCCCGGGCTTTACCGCCAGCCGCGACCGCTGGCGTCGTCATGGAGACCTCCGGCGGACTCGTATATCGCATCGGCGCGGCCGCCAAGCGGCCCGCCAGCTGGCTGCAACTGCTCAAGTTCGGCATCGTCGGGCTGTCGGGATACGTGGTCAACCTCGCCGTTTTCGCGGCGATGGTCGGCCCGCTGGGCGCCTACCATCTGCTCGCTGCGGTGGTTGCCTTCTGCGTTGCGGTCGCCAACAACTTCCTCTGGAACCGCCGGTGGACCTTCGAGCCGGGCGATGCCCATCCCGCTTCCCAGGGGACGCGCTTCTTCGTCGTCAGCGTTGCGGCCCTGATCCTCAATCTGGCCGCCCTCGAGACGTTGCTTGCAGCGACAGCGCTCGCCGACCTCCCCGCTCAGGCGATCTCCGTGGCAATTGCAATGCCGTTCAACTTCCTCGGCAACAAGCTTTGGACCTTTGCAAGCGGACCCCCCGAAACGTTCCACCCGAAACCCTGAGCCGATGCTGCGATCACCAGCTCGACCTCGAGCCCCGGGTAAGTGCTGAGCCCCCGCTCCCGACCTTCCCGCCTCTTTCGTCGCTGAGCTTGAGGCCCTCGTGCCCGCTGGCTCTTTGGAGGAGCGCGGAAACGTCCCTGGGACCCGGCCAGACCATCTCGTTGATTGATTCTCGAAATTCCCCGACGAAGGGTTCGAAATGGGGGTGGTGGACCCGAAACGAACCCTTCGTCGATTGATTGATGAGAGAAACAGCCCCTCCCCTGTTTGCCCTCCACACCTGCAGGTAGGAGGGCAAACAGGGGAGGGGCCGCAGGGCCCAGACGGTCAGGGGCTACCGGCGTCGTTCCGCGAGATGTGGCCCGAAGGAGGCGGACACGAACTCCGTTCGCTGTTTGTGTCGCAGAGCGGTACAAAGAGCGAACGGAGCGGCTGGAATCGCCCGGGCAAGACTGCGTTCGCTGTTTGTGTCGCAGAGCGGTACAAACAGCGAACGGAGCGGCTGCCGGTGCGGGGACTGCGCTGAGAGGGGCGGAGGTCAGTAGGCGCCGTCGCCGCGGATGATCGCGCTGGGGGTGCGCAGCAGCAGCGCCAGGTCGCCGGTGATCGAGAGGTTGTCGAGGTAATCGCGCTCGATCGCCAGCCGCTCCTCGAAGGTCAGGTCGGCGCGCCCGTAGACCTGCATCGGCCCGGTCAGCCCGGGCTTCACGGCCAGCCGCGACCGCTGGCGCTCGTCGTAGAGGGCGGCCACCGCCTCCTCCTCGGGTCGCGGCCCGACAAGCGACATGTCGCCCTTCAGCACGTTGAGCAGCTGCGGCAGCTCGTCGACGCTCGTGCGCCGCAGGATGCGACCCGACCGCGTGATGCGCGGGTCGTTGTGGATCTTGAAGACCGGCTCCTCGAGCTCTTCGAGGTTGATCAGCTCCTCGAGGTGCTCGTCGGCCCCCCGCACCATCGTGCGGAACTTCAGCATCGTGAAGAGACGGCCGTCCCTGCCGACGCGGCGCTGGCGAAAGAACACCGGGAAGCCGGTGTCGAACGCGATCATCAGCGCGGCGATCAGAAGCAGCGGCGAGAGCAGCGCCAGCAGCGTTCCCGAGACGACCAGGTCCATGCCCCGCTTCATGGCGATCGTCGAGCGGGGCGGGTCCGAGAAGCGGAAGTCCAGCACCGGCAGCTCCGCCAGCCGGTTCAGTTCGATGCCCGGGCCCAGCAGTCCGAAGTGCTGGGGCAGGAAGGTCAGCCCCAGCCCGGCCGTCTTGCACTCCTCGATCAGCCGCTCGGCAAGTGGCTCGCTCGAGCCCTGCTCGGTGACGACCACCCGCTCGACGTTGTGCTCGCGGGCAACTCGCGTGAAGTCGTCGACCGAGCCGAGCCGGGTCAGCTCAGTTGCCGTTTCCTCGCCGGGCGGGGAGAGGTAGCCGACCAGATGCAGGCGCGCCTCGGGGTGGGTGGAGAGCCGCCGCGCGACGATGTCGGCCGCCTCGGGCGTCCCGATCATCAACCCGATGGCCGTGCCGGTCAGCCGGTGCCAGAAGAAGCGCACCACCCCGCGCACGGCGACGCTGCCAACCAGGGTCCCGCCGGCGACGATGATCGCGCTGCCGGCTGACAGCGGGCCGACCGGGCTGAGCGCCAGCAGCCCGTCGAGGGCAATCGTGCCGAGGGCGCTGGTGGAGATCAGCGACGGCAGCTCGTCGAGCGTGCTGTGGCGAATTCGCCGATGGTCGTTGTCGTAGAGCCCGTGCAGCTTCACGACCAGGATCCAGACCGGGCTGAACAGCGTCGCCCAGAACAGCATGGCGACGTCGGTGGCCGGGGTCACCGCGGTGGCGAAGCAGAGGGCGCCGATCAGGGCCCCCCAGTCGCCCATGGCGAGCAGGCGGCGCAGCAGCGATCCGCGGCGGCGCAGCGCAGCGCCACCACCGGACAGACCCAGCCTGTCGGCGGCCCTCCCCTGCGGCGAGCGGGGCCTGGCAGCGGTGGTGGGGCGTGCCGTGCCCGCCTCGCGATCCGGTGCCTCTTGGGTGTGTCGCGTCATTTCCGGCTCACCCGCATTCCTGTTCGTTACGTAGGCACTTGGCCTGTGGATTCAGGCCTAGAGCCCGTCTGAGGTCGGTCTTAGCGGCTTGCGCATCGCCAGCCTCCCCCTCGACTTTAGAGCGTAGGTAGTACCACTGCCAATTCTGGTCCTCGCGGTCGATCGCTTGCGTCAGGTGTTCGATCGCGGTTGGGAAGTCGCTCTGCAGCGCAGCCAGCTGCCCCAGCTGGCCGTATGGAGACGCCGCCCACGGCTCGATCGAGCGGGCTTTCTCGGCCCGGTCGACCGCCTTCGTCATGTCGCCTTCGGCTGCCGCCGCCCGGCTGGCGTTGAGCTCGTGCTCGACCAGGAGCGGGCCGACCAGCGCGACGACCGAGACCCAGGCGATCGCAAGCGCGGCGATCGCCATCCCGTAGCGGCGCCCGTCCCGCAGCGCCGCCGGCTGTTCGGGGGTTGGGACGAGCTGCGCGCACCTGGCTCCCACCATGACCCCGGCGGCGAGGAAGAAGATGGCTCCCATGGCCTCGATCTCCCAGAGCCAGTCGATGCCCGCCACGACGGCGAACGCGACCATCGCGGCAAGCAGCGCCGCGTAGCGCTCGCGGCGCGGCTGAAGGGCGGCGCGCCAGGCGGCGAATCCGCTCCACAGCAGGACGCCGACCATGCCCAACACCAGCAGTCCGCCGACCAGGCCCAGCTCGGCGAAGGACTCCAGATAGAGGGAATGGGCATTGTGCAGTGGCCATTCGAAGGGGCGGTGCTGGTCCCAGAGGAACTTGTAGGTGCCCGCGCCGTAGCCGAGGACCGGCTTTTCGGAGAAGGAGTCGATCGCGACCTTCCAGAAGTCGTGGCGGCCGGCGCCGGCGAATTCGGAGAAGTGGCGCTCGGGCTGGCTGGGGAACTGCTGTATGTCGCTGCTGGAGAACTGATCCCAGGCGCGTCCCCCGATCGCGATCGCGACCCCGATCGCGACCACGGCGATCCCGGCTGCGATTCCCTTGAGAACGGTCGGGTTGCGGGAGGCCTCGACCGCTCGCCCGGTCAGCCCGCCGCCCCGCCCCTCCAGCCAGCGCAGGGCGGCGAAGAGCAGCAGCGCCACGGCGATCCCCGCCAGCAGGATGGCCAGCACCGTCACTCCCTGGTCGACCGCCGCCTGGTTGGCGACGTTGTCGGCCAGGCTGCGCCGCGCCTGGACCGCGAGTACGGCCGGCAGCGCTCCGATCGCCCCGATCGCCAGCGTCGCCAGCAGCCAGAGGCGGTCTCGCGAGAGAGCGAGCAGGCAGCCTGCCCCGACCGCGAGGGCGAGCAGGCCACCGCGCGAGTAGGTGAAGTAGAGGGTGAGCAGGAGGGCGGGCATCGCGGCCACCGACAGCCACCGCAGCGCGGCGAAGCCCGACTGCCGGCTGGTCCACAGCAGCAGCGTCACGCCGATCGCGCAGACCACCCCGTCCGCATTCCAATAGCCGAGCGGATAGCGCAGGCGCGAGCCGCTGCCGAGCGATTCCGAAACCTCGACCACATGCGGCAAAAGGCGGCTCGCCAGGGCGATCAGGGCGATCAGGGCGAGGGCAATCGCCAGCCCTTCAGCGAAACGTTGGCGCCTTTCGTCGGTTTGGGCGATGAGAAAGGCGGCTAGGAAGACGCCGAGGTAGCTCAGCACTCGGCCCGCCTCGATCACGCTCAGCTCCATCGACCCCGACCACAGAGATGAGACCCCCGATAGAACCGCAAGACCCCCGAGCAGGCCAGCCGACAGAAAGAACGGGCGCGCCGTCGCCGCGCTGGACGCCGACCCGAACACGACCAGCGCGACAACCACAAGCCAGACGCCGATTCCCGCGATGTGGCGGGTCGTCACGTCGAACCCCCCGCCGCTCAACGCCAGCGCACCGAGCAGCGCCACTGGAGCGAACAGCGCCGCCATTTCGTCTAACCTTCCGCGCGATGAACGGGATGAGTCTTCGCTGGGGCCGAGGTCTGGCCCCCTCCGTTGGGATCGTGTCATTGCTGGCTCTGCTCGCATTGGCGTGCTTCCCTGTGCTTGCTCAGGCGGCAGGGAGTGCCGAAATCGAATACTCCGACGCGCCGCCGCCGGTTAACGGCAGTCAAAGTTACGGATCGGGATCCTCGGCGACCTCTTCGGGCGGGGGCTCCAAGTCTTCCACGAAGTCCGGCTCGTCCGGTGGGTCCAAGAATGGTTCGTCCTCCAAGAACGGTGGGGCCTCGGCCAAGGGCACCGGAGGCAATCGCAGGCAGCGTATCCAAGGCAAGGGCGCCGACGGGCAGTCGAGCGCGGTTGGCGGGAGCCAGCTGCCCGGCGAAGAGGCGAGCTCGAGCTCTTCACCGCTTCTCCCAATTCTGCTCGCGATCCTCGCCCTGGCGGCGATTTCGATCGGCATCGTGCTGATCAGGCGCAGACGTGAAAGGGACGCGTCGGGAACCTCCGTTCCATCCGAAGCGAGCAGCTAGGCATATGCACAAGCACCGAGAGCGCCGTGGAGGCAGGGCGCGTGGCTACGCCGCGGCTCTTGCCCTTGCCTTGGTCGCGATGGCCGCGTCGGCGTCGCCCGCCCTGGCCCTGCCGGGCAACTTCTGGGGCGTCGTGCCCCAGGCAAGGCCGAGCGCCGAAGAACTGCAGCGCCTCAAACGAGGCGGCGTGGACAGTATCCGCGTGCCGATCGTCTGGGATGCGGTGCAACCGAGCCGGTTCGCCGCCCCGGACTGGTCGAGCGTCGACCCGTTCATCCAGCTGGCCGCCGAAGCGGGGATCGACGTGCTGCCGTTCGTCTACGGGGCCCCGAGCTGGGCGGTGCCGTTTGACCGCTCCATCTCGAGCCACCCGCCGAAGTTCCTGCCGGTGAGGACCGGACTTCAGCGGACGGCGTGGAAGCGCCTGCTGCGCTCGGCAGTTCAGCGCTACGGGCCGCGCGGGAGCTTCTGGGCGGAAAATCCGGGCGTGCCGAAGCGCCCAATCAGGTACTGGCAGATCTGGAACGAGCCGAACTTCTTCTACTTCGTGGCCAGGCCCAACCCGGTCGAATACGGAAAGCTCGTGAAGCTCTCCTATGCGGCGGTCAAAAGCGTCGATCGGGGTGCCAAGATCGTTCTGGGTGGGCTCTTTGCCCGTCCCAAGCAGGCCCGCTTCAGGCGGCGCCCCCCGCTGGCCTACTTCGCCACCGAATTCCTCGAACGGATGTACCAGGGCAACCGTGGGATCAAGTCCAAGTTCCAGGGGGTTGCCCTGCACCCCTACACCGGCACCTTCAAGCGCCTCACCCCCTACATCGAAGCGGTTCGCAGCGTGCTCATCGCTAATCAGGACCCGGGCAAGAGCCTGTGGATCACCGAGATGGGCTGGAGCTCCCAACACCCCAGTCGCGGCAACTCCTTCGCGAAAGGCTGGCGGGGGCAGGCCAAGCAGCTGCAGGGCGCCTTCGGCGTGCTGCGCGCGATGCAGCGCAAGTGGCGCATTGCCCGCGTCTACTGGTTCTCGGTCAACGACCAGCCGGGCTCCTGCAACTTCTGCGACGGCAGCGGCCTGTTCGCCGAAGGCTTCCGCCCGAAGCCGGCGTGGTACACCTACGCGCGCTTCGCCGGCGGCCGCCCCTAACCGCACTCACGCTTCCCGATCTCAGGCTGCGGCCGCGGGGTCTCCGAAGCGGCCCTTCCCACTGCGTTCGCCGTTTGCGTCGCTCACCGTCGCAAGAGACGAACGGAGCAGCCGCTCGGCGACGAGGGGCTGCAAATCACTGAGTTGTTTGAGTAAAATCACTCAGTGTGATGAGTGATTTGCAATTTAGGCGGCCGATCTTCGGCGTGTTGACGGGCAGGCTTGCCGAGAGC
The DNA here is from genome assembly GCA_963747765.1 of uncultured Solirubrobacterales bacterium. Lineage (GTDB taxonomy): Bacteria > Actinomycetota > Thermoleophilia > Solirubrobacterales > 70-9 > VRUE01. Next base: position 249,114 of record CAVVGH010000005.1, read on the forward strand.
GCCACGCGCATCCAGGTGGTCAGCGGTCCCCGACAGGTGGGCAAGACGACCGTCGTGCGACAGGCGCTGGAGGCGCTGGAGCAGCCGAGCCACTATGCCAGCGCCGACGACCCCTCGCTGCGGAGCTCCGCCTGGCTCGAGGCACAGTGGGAAGAGGGGCGCCGGCTTGCCCGCGGCCGGCCCGGCGGCGCAACCCTCGCGATCGACGAGGTTCAGAAGGCCACCGGCTGGGCCGAGACGGTCGAGCGGCTCTGGGACGAGGATCGCCGCTCCGGGCTTCCCCTGCGGGTCGTCCTGCTCGGCTCGGCCGCGTTGCTCGTCCAACAGGGCCTCAGCGAGAGCCTAGCCGGGCGCTTCGAGCTGATCAGGGCGTCGCACTGGTCGTTCGCCGAGATGCGCGATGCCTTCGGCTTCAGCCTCGACGAGTTCGTCCACTTCGGCGGCTACCCGGGCGCGGCCGATCTGATGGAAGACGAACCGCGCTGGGCGTCGTACGTCCTCGACTCGATCGTCGAGACGACCATCTCACGCGACCTGCTCCTACTCACCCGGGTCGACAAGCCGGCCCTGCTGCGCAGCCTCTTCCGTCTCGTCTGCGACTACTCGGCCCAGATCGTCTCCTACCAGAAGCTGACCGGGCAGCTTCAGGATGCCGGCAACACGACCACCCTCGCTCACTACGTCGACCTGCTCGCCGCGGCCGGGCTCGCGGTGGGGTTGGAGAAGTTCACCCCCGGCAAGGTTCGCCAGCGGCGATCGACACCCAAGCTGATGGCCCTCGACACGGCGCTGATCTCGGCCTCGTCAGACCGTGCCTTCGCCGAGGCACGCGCCGACGGCGAGTACTGGGGGCGGATCGTCGAGACGGCTGTCGGTGCCCATCTCTATGCCAGCCGCGATCCCGGCGCCGAGCTTCTCTACTGGCGCCACCGGGGCAGGGAGGTTGATTTCGTCGTCGAGCGCGGCAGGCGGCTGATGGCGATCGAGGTGAAGAGCGGGCGCCGCCGAGACGGCCGGCCGGGGATGGACGCCTTCGAGAAGGCCTATGGACCCGTCCGCAAGCTCCTGGTTGGCGGTGACGGCACCCCGCTCGAGGCCGTGCTCGCTGACACCGCGATCGGCGACGTATAGCTGAGGACGCCGCGCTTGCAGCCGGCGTATCCGGCTGTCTGGACGGCTGGCGTCGGGGAGGTGGGCGTAAACTCAATGGGTTGGGCACTGAGACGAAAACGAGGCTGGATTTCGATCCGCTGGCACCGTTCAGCGCGCCGGTACGGCGCTGGTTTGAGGACTCCTTCGAGGCGCCGACGCCCGCCCAGGCGGCCGGCTGGAACGCGATCTCCGGTGGCTCCAACGCGCTGATCTGCGCCCCCACTGGCTCCGGCAAGACGCTCGCCGCCTTCCTCTGGGGAATCGACAAGCTGGCGCGCAGCGGGAAGTGCGGTCAGGGCGTGCGGATCGTCTACGTATCGCCGCTCAAGGCGCTCTCCTACGACATCGAGCGCAACCTGCGTGCCCCGCTGCGTGGAACCGGCGCCGACATCTCCGTCGGCCTGCGCACCGGCGACACCTCCCAGTCCGAACGGCGCGCGATGCGCAAATCGCCGCCCGACATCCTCATCACGACCCCCGAGTCCCTCTACCTGATCCTCTCCTCGGGCGCCCGCGAGATCCTCGCCACGACGGAAGCGGTGATCGTCGACGAGATCCACGCCGTCGCCCAGTCCAAGCGCGGCTCGCATCTGGCGCTGACGCTGGAGCGGCTCGATCGTCTCGCAGGGGAGTCGGGGGAGGAGCCCTCGGAGCAACAGCGGGCAGGAAGGGAGTCGGGGGAGGAGCAACATCGGGGAGGCTCCTCGGGCCCCTCCCCCGACTCCTCGGTTGAACCGATCGGCAGCTCGTCCATGCCACCCGTCGCAGCTGCGGGGGGAGTCCAACGCATCGGGCTGTCGGCCACGCAGCGGCCGCTGGAGCGGATCGCGCAGTTCCTGGTCGGGCCGAAGCGGGAATGCGAGATAGTCGACGCCGGCCGCATCAAGGACCTCGACCTGCAGATCGTCGTGCCCGTGGAGGACATGTCCGAACCGGGCGCCTCCGCGCCGAGCGAGGGGATCGATGCCAACTTCGACCCCGGCAGCAATCCGCGCTCGATCTGGCCCGCCATCTACCCCGAGCTGCTGAAGCTCGTCCGCGAACACACCTCGACGATCATTTTCGTCAACGCCCGCCGCGGCGCCGAGCGCCTCGCCAAGCGGCTCAACGAGCTCGCCAACGACGAACCCGAAGCTGAGCTGCCGGCCACCGAGCAGGCCGGGAACGCAGACGGGGCGGAGGGCTTCTCCGAGCAACAGCGGGGAGGCTCCGCGGAGCCCGCCGCTCCCTCTGCGGGCGGGCTGGTGGAGATCGCGCGGGCCCATCACGGGTCGCTGTCCCACGAGGAGCGCACCGTGGTCGAGGAGATGCTCAAGTCGGGCCAGCTCCCCTGCCTGGTCGCGACCTCCTCCCTGGAGCTGGGAATCGACATGGGCGCCGTCGACCTCGTCATCCAGGTCGAGTCCCCGAAGTCGGTGAGCCGCGGTCTGCAGCGGGTCGGCCGCGCCGGCCACTCGCTGGGCGAGGTCAGCCGCGGCCGCATCTTCCCCAAGTTCCGCGCCGACCTGCTCGAGTGTGCGGTCGTCGCCAGGCGGATGCGCGACGGCGAGATCGAGGAGACGGTGATCCCCCAGAACCCGCTTGACGTGCTCGCCCAGCACCTCGTCTCGATGGCGGCCCTCGACACCTGGGAGGTCGACGAGGTCGAGCGCCTCGTCACCGCCACCGAGTCCTTCCACGACCTCTCCCGCGAGCAGCTGGAGAACGTCCTCGACATGCTCGACGGTCGCTACCCGTCCGACCGCTTCGCGGACCTGCGGCCGCGCATCGTCTGGAATCGCACCAAGGGGACGATCCACGGTCGCAAAGGCGCCCGCCAGCTGGTCGTCACCAACGCGGGGACGATCCCCGATCGCGGCCTCTACGGTGTCCATCTCCCCGACGGCCGCCGGGTCGGCGAGCTCGACGAGGAGATGGTCTACGAGGCGCGACCCGGCCAGACCTTCCTGCTCGGCGCCACCACCTGGCGGATCGAGGAGATCACCCGCGATCGGGTCATCGTCACGCCGGCGCCCGGGTTGCCCGGTGCCGTCCCCTTCTGGAAGGGGGACGGGATCGGTCGCCCCGCCGAGCTGGGTCGGGCGATCGGCGCCTTCGCCCGCGAGGCGGTCTCCCGTGAGCCGGCCGAGCTGGCCGGCGAGTACGACCTCGACCCCCGCGCCGCCGAGAACCTCGTCGCCTACCTGCGCGAGCAGCAGGCGGCGACCCGAGTTGTCCCCTCCGACGAGACGATCGTCGTCGAGCGCTTCCGCGACGAGATCGGCGACTGGCGCCTCTGCGTCCTCTCGCCCTACGGCGGCCGCGTGCACGCCGCCTGGGGACTTGCCCTCTCCCAGAAGATCCGCGCCGAGCGCGACCTCGAGGCCGACGCGATCTGGTCCGACGACGGCATCGTCGTCCACCTCCCCGACGCCGACGAGCCGCCGCCCGCCGATCTGGTGATGGTCGAGCCCGACGAGCTCGAGGACCTCGTCGTTCGCGAGCTCTCCGGCTCGGCTCTCTTCGGCGCCCGCTTCCGCGAGAACGCCGCTCGCTCGCTGCTCATCCCGCGCGCCTACCCCGGCAAGCGCACGCCGCTCTGGCAGCAGCGACTGAAGTCCCAGAGCCTGCTCGAGGTGGCCCGCGACCATCCCCGCTTCCCGGTCATTTTGGAGACCTACCGCGAGTGCCTGCGCGACGTCCTCGACATTCCCTCGCTGCGCGACATCCTCGCCGACCTGCACTCGCGCCGGATCAGCCTGGTCGAGGTCGAGACCCCGACCGCCTCGCCCTTCGCCTCCTCGCTCCTCTTCGACTACGTCGCCACATATATGTATGAGGGGGACACGCCGAACGCGGAGCGGCGTGCGGCGGCGCTGGCCCTCGACCGCGACCTGCTGCGCGAGCTGCTGGGCCAGGAGGAGCTGCGGGAGCTGATCGAACCCGAGGCGCTGGAGGAGGTGGAGGCTCAGCTCCAGCACTGCACCGAGGCCGGGCGGGCCGCCGATCGCGACGCGCTGCAGCAGGTGCTGCGCAACGTCGGCGACCTGAGCGCCGAGGAGTGCGCTGCGCGCGTCACTGAGGGCTACTCGGCCGTCTCCATGCTGGAGAAGCTCGTCGCGGAGCGTCGCGTCGCGCTGGTGCGGATCGTCGGCGAGGAGCGCTACATCGCCGCCGAAGACGCCGGCATGTATCGCGATGCGCTCGGCGTGCCGCCACCGCCCGGCCTGCCCGACAGCTTCCTCGAGGACCATCCCAACGCGCTGGTCGCGCTGCTGCGCCGCTACGCGCACAGCCACGGCCCCTTCCCGACCGCCCAGCCGGCGGCCCGCTACCGGGTGGACCCGGCGCCCGCCCTGCGCGAGCTGGAGCGTGCCGGTGACCTGGTCCGCGGCGAGCTCCTGCCGGGAGGCACGGAGCGCGAGTGGTGCGACGCGGACGTGCTGCGCCGGGTGCGACGCGCCAGCCTCGCCCACCTGCGACGCGAGGTGGAGCCCGCCGCCCGCGACCGCTTCGCCCGCTTCCTGCCCAGCTGGCAGAACGTCGATGCTCACCGCGCGGCTGGCGCCGGGCCCGACCGGTTGCGCGACGCGCTGGTTCCGCTGCAGGGAGTGGCTCTGACCCCAAAGGTCTGGGAGAACGACGTGCTGCCGCGCCGCCTGGGCGCCTACTCGCCTGCCTGGCTCGACGAACTCTGCACGAGCGGCGAGGTGGTCTGGATCGGCGCCGGGCCGATCGGTCGCAGCGATGGCCGCGTCGCGATCTACTTCCGCGAGGACGTGCACCTCGCCGGTCCGCCGCCCGCCAACGCGAAGCTCGAGAGCCCCGAGGGGGAGTCCCATGAGGCGATTCGCGAGCGCCTTGCCGCCGGCCCCTCCTTCTGGCTCGACCTGCTTGCCGACCTCGACCATCCCGCCGATGAGATCCACATCGCGCTCTGGGACCTCGCCTGGGCCGGCGAGGTGACCAACGACGCTTTCTCGCCGCTGCGGGCGCCGCGCCTGCGGGCCGTCCCCGACCGCGAGCGAAAGGGCCGGCGCTTTGCGCGGCGGCGCTCGGGGGCGGGCGCCGCGATGCAGGGGCGCTGGTCGCTGAGCGCGCCGCTCTTCGCGGACGCGCCGGCGACCGGCCCCCGCCTGCGGGCCCAGGCCGAGCTGATGCTGGAGCGCTACGGCATCGTCACCCGCGAGACCGTTCTCGCCGAGGGCGTGCCGGGCGGCTTTGCAACCCTCTATTCCGAGCTGTCGAACCTGGAGCTCTTGGGGACGGCGCGGCGCGGCTACTTCGTCGAGGGACTGGGGGGCGCCCAGTTCGCCCTCGCGGGAGCGGTGGAGCGGCTGCGCTCTCTGCCCGAAGGGGACGAGTCCCACCTGCTGCTCGCCGCCACCGACCCGGCCAACCCCTACGGGGCATCGCTGCCCTGGCCAAAGCCGCCCTCCGGGCGGCGCCCGGCCCGCGCCCCCGGAGCCCACGTTCTGCTCCGCGGCGGGGAGCCGATCGTCTACCTGGAGCGGGGCGGTCGCAGCATCCTGCGCTTCCGCGAGCTGGCGGATGCCGAGCTGGCCGCTGCGATGGAGACCCTCGCTGCGGCGGTCGCGGGCGGTCGTCTGCCGAAGCTTGCGATCGAGAAGCTCGATGGCGAGCCGGTGATCGGCTCGGGCCACGAGGAGACCCTGCTGGCCGCGGGCTTCAGCCGCGGCCCCCGCAAGTTGACCGTCTCGGCACGCTGAGCCCCTTACACCGGCAGCGCCTCGATCTCCGAGGACAGAGGAAGGCACCACACCTGGGACGCCGGGCGACTTATGGGCCATATGCGGCGATGCGGCACATCCGCTTCCCTCCGGCCACCCCAGCCGCTCCGTTCGTCATTTGTACCGCTCTGCGACACAAAGAGCGAACGGAGTTTCGCCCGGGAGATTCCAGCCGCTCCGTTCGTCATTTGTACCGCTCTGCGACACAGAGAGCGAACGGAGTTCGTGTCCGCTGCGTTTAGGCCACATCTCGCGAAACGACGCCCGTAGCCCCTGCCCGTCTGGGGCCCCTACCAGCCCCTCCCCTGTTTGCCCTCCTACTTGCAGGTGAGGAGGGCAAACAGGGAGGGGCTGTCTCTCCCATCAATCAATGAGGGGTTCGTTTCGGGTTGGAGGTCTCGATCGGTCAACGAGGTGTTCTCCTGGGGCTTGGGACTTCGCGCCCAGTGACGAAAGAGGCGGGACGGTCTCTAACGGATGGGACTGGTCAGCCCTGGGCGGTGTGGCCTAGAGCGGCGCGTTGAGGGCGGGCAGCCCTGAGCCAACCGGACTAGCCCACCCTGATGGGGTCGACCTCGACAAAGAGGACGATGAAGCTGATTTCGCTCGATTGCAGCGAGTAGTAGCGGGTCTGTATCGCGTTGCCTTTGGCGGCCGTCTGCGCGGGAGGGGTGAACTCCATTGGGATCGTGTCGTAGGTGTCGCGACCGACGACACCGCCTCCAGCCCTGTAGGAGCCGTTGACGAAGATGCCAACCTCGGCATCCCACAGAGTGGTGGCCTGCGACTGCACTCTGTTCGCCCCAAATCGCGGATCGAATTCCATCGCAAGCGGGGCGGTGATGGAAGGCGCTCCGGCGGTCTGCCACAGGTTGCTCGAGGTGGTTCTGGTGGCGGGTTCGAACTTCCTCAGCGGCGGCCCCCCGATCTTCTTCCACGGGTAGGAGCCTTTCCCGTCATATACCAACTGCCAGAAGACCGATTCGCTTGCCTCGAAGATGCAGCGATCGCCGACGCTCGGCGAGGCCGGCAGCGAGGTGACGAGGCCGTATTCGGTGTAGGGGAGCTGGGCGTCCGTACCGTCGTTGCCGGTGCGGTTCAGGTGCAGGGCGAGTGGTTCGCCTTCGGTAAACGTGCCCTGGCCGGCGATGTGGCCGATGCTGTAGATGGCCCATTCGCCGACATTGATGGCCAGGCTCTTGAATTCGAAGACGTGGAAGGTCTGCGGTTCGGATTCGCTGCGAACCATCAGGTAGCTGGGCGGCGTCCCGGTCGATTCCAGGCCGGTGTCGAGCCACGGTTTGACGTTTGCCCCGTCGCCGTCGGTTTCGTTGATGGAGAGGTAGGTCGCTTCGCTGGGGTCGGCCGCGTTCAGCCGCATCTCCCCTTCACCGGGGTTGCTGAATTCGGTGGCAGGGTCGAAGGAGTAGAGGATCGCGCCACCGATCGCACCTTTTCCAGCGGGCCCTTCGGCGCCCGTTGCGCCCCGCGGGCCGGTTTCGCCTTCGGCGCCCGTTGCGCCCCGCGGGCCGGTCGCCCCAACGGGACCCTGCGGACCGACCGGTCCCTGCGCTCCAGTTGCACCGGTTGCGCCAACTTCGCCCTGCGGTCCCGCGGAACCGGTTGCGCCACGGTCACCGGTCGCACCCTTTTCGCCAGTGTCGCCCTGTGCACCGGTGGATCCCCGGTCGCCGGTTGCGCCTACGGCACCCGTTGCGCCTGTTGCGCCGGTTTCGCCATTGGTCCCGACAGCCCCTTCGGCACCGGTCGCGCCTTGCGGTCCCTGTGCACCGGTGGCTCCTTGATCGCCGGTTTCGCCCTGCGGTCCCGCGGAACCGGTCGCGCCCTTCGTGCCTGTTGCGCCACGATCCCCAGTCGCACCCTTATCCCCGGTTTGGCCCTGTGCGCCGGTCGCTCCAATCGGCCCCTGAGGCCCGACGGGACCTTGCAGTCCTTGGGCACCGGTGGATCCCCGGTCACCGGTCGCACCCTTTTCGCCAGTGTCGCCCTGTGCACCGGTGGATCCCCGGTCGCCGGTTCGGTACCTGTCAACGAAAATGAGACACCTGCCGGTCGAATTTAGTGAGCAACCTCCTCTGAATCGGGCTTGTTGATCCACGCTGCCTCGGGCAGCGTGGGCGGCGTCGGTGCCCCACGCACGAAGCGCTCGGGATTGGCCGCGTAGGCGGCGGTGAGCACCTCCTGGCGGGCGGCGTGAGCCTGCTTGGCGCGTCCGTGGTGGACGCTCGCGGGTGTCATCAGGCCGATGCCCGAGTGGCGGTGCTCATGGTTGTACCAGCGAAAGAAGGAGCGGCAGAACTCCCTGGCGTGCTCGATCGAGTCGAATCGCGCCGGGAAGGCCGGCCGGTACTTCAGGGTGCGGAACTGGGCCTCCGAGTAGGGGTTGTCGGTCGAGGTGTAGGGGCGGCTGTGGGTCTTGGTGATCCCGAGGTCGGCGAGCAGGAAGGCGACCGGCTTGGAGCGCATCGAGGTGCCGCGGTCGGCGTGCAGGGTGAGCCGGTCGCGACGGATCGCCTGCTGCTCGCAGGCCTGGGCGATCAGTGCTTCGGCGAGGGCGGCGGACTCGCGCAGCTGCACGGTCCAGCCGACGACGTAGCGGCTGAAGATGTCGAGGATCGCGTAGAGGTGGTAGTGGGTCCACTTCGCCGGGCCCTTCAGCTTGGAGATGTCCCACGACCAGGTCTCGTTCGGCTTGGTCGCGAGCAGCTCGGGTTTCGCGTAGGCGGGGTGGGTGAGCTGGTCGCGGCGCTCGCGCGACTCGCCGCTGGCCTCCAGCAGCCGGTACATGGTCCGCTCCGAGCACAGGTAGCGGCCCTCGTCGAGCAGGGTCGCCCACACCGCGGCGGGCGAGGAGTCGAGGAAGCGCTCGTCGTGCAGGGTCTCCAGCACGCAGTCGCGCTCGGCCTCGCTCAGCGCCCGGGCCGGGCGGGTTCGCGGCTTCTTCGGCCTCGGCTCGGGCGGGCGCCGGCGACGGTAGATCGTCGCCGGCGAGGCCCCCAGCGCCCGGCAGGCGGGCCTTGTGCCGATGATCGGGGTCAGCTCCTCGACGGTGGCCTCGATCATCGCTCGGTGCTCTCTTCGGCGCCCTCGGTCCCGAGCAGGTCCTCCAAGAGCGCGGAGACTTTTCCCTGCACCTCGATCACCTTGCGCGCCTTGGCCAGCTCGGCCTCGGCGCGCTCAGCACGGCGGCGCAGCTCGGCGTTCTCGGTCTCCAGTGGCTCGGCCCCCTTGCGCCCGCGCTTGCGCCCCAGCTCGCCCGCGTCGCGCTGGCGGCGCCAGCTTGCGAGGTGGGAGGAGTAGAGGCCCTCGCGACGCAGCAGGGCTCCCACTTCGCCCGGCTTCTTGCAGGCGTCGGCCTGCTTGAGGACCTTCAGCTTGTACTCGGCGCTGAAGGAGCGCCGCTTGGGACGCTCGGTCAGCTCGGGGTCGGGGACCCCCTTCGGCGCGGCGCTCCCGCCGGCCGCTTCACTGCTCTCGCCTTCGGCTCGCTCCGTTTCGCGGCCGGCGGCTTCGTCTCGGTTGATCAACGACATCACGTGCTCCATTCACGCCCTCGGGGTTCAGTAATTCCCGAATCATGCGTGTCTCACGTGACGTTGGCAGAGAGGGGTTGCGCCAATCGGCCCCTGAGGCCCGACGGGACCTTGCGGTCCCTGTGCACCGGTGGCTCCTTGATCGCCGGTTTCGCCCTGCGGTCCCGCGGAACCGGTCGCGCCCTTCGCGCCTGTTGCTCCCTTCGCGCCTGTTGCTCCCTGATCCCCGGTCGCTCCAATCGGCCCCTGAGGCCCGACGGGACCTTGCAGTCCTTGGGCACCGGTCGCGCCAACTTCGCCCTGCGGTCCCGCGGAACCGGTCGCGCCCTTCGTGCCTGTTGCGCCACGATCCCCAGTTGCGCCCTGTGCACCGGTGGCTCCCCGGTCACCGGTCGCACCCTTTTCGCCAGTGGCTCCCTTTGCCCCGTCAGCACCGGTCGCACCTGTTTCTCCTTGCAGTCCCTGGGCACCGGTCGCGCCAATCGGCCCCTGAGGCCCGACGGGACCTTGTGGTCCCGCGGAACCGGTGGCTCCCCGGTCACCGGTCGCACCCTTTTCGCCAGTGGCTCCCTTTGCCCCGTCAGCACCGGTCGCACCTGTTTCTCCTTGCAGTCCCTGGGCACCGGTCGCGCCAATCGGCCCCTGAGGCCCGACGGGACCTTGTGGTCCCGCGGAACCGGTGGCTCCCCGGTCACCGGTCGCACCCTTTTCGCCAGTGGCCCCCTTTGCCCCGTCAGCACCGGTCGCACCTGTTTCTCCTTGCAGTCCCTGGGCACCGGTGGCTCCTTGATCGCCGGTTGCGCCCTGCAGTCCCTGGGCACCGGTGGCTCCTTGATCGCCGGTTGCTCCCTGATCCCCGGTCGCTCCAATCGGCCCCTGAGGCCCGACGGGACCCTGCGGTCCCGCGGAACCGGTTGCGCCACGGTCGCCGGTCGCACCCTTTTCGCCAGTGTCGCCCTGTGCACCGGTGGCTCCCCGGTCGCCGGTTGCGCCGACCTCGCCGGTTTCGCCCTGCAGTCCCTGGGCACCGGTTGCGCCTCGGTCACCGGTTTCGCCCTTGGCACCTTGAGTGCCGGTTGCGCCCGCCTGTCCCTGAAGGCCCTGGGGCCCGACAGCACCCGTGGTGCCCTGGGGTCCGACCGGGCCCTGGGGTCCGGGAGGCCCTTGCGTTCCGGACTGACCGGCCGCTCCGCGCGGTCCGACCGCGCCCCTTTCGCCGCGAGGACCTCGCTCACCTCGCAGACTTCGTGCGGCTCGACTGCGTCGCCCCCTCTTGTTCCTCTTCTTCTTTGCGGCGGTCGCCACGGCGCTTGCCGCGTGGCCTGCAACGGCGTCGGCCAGCTGATTGGCAGCCGCCGGCGGGATGCCGTCCGTTGCGAGCCCCGAGACCAATAGGACCACGGCGATGAGTGCCACTTGACGGCTCATCCCCAACGCACCGGCACGAGTGTGGTTCGCCTCCGGGGTGTTTCGCAGTAAGGAGGAAATTCTTTTCACTCCCGCGGCACCCCGATAGATCCTCAGCCGACCCTGACCGGATCAATCTGCACGAAGAGGGTGACGAATTCGGCTTTTTCGAGTTCGGCTCGATAGCGCGACTGCAGGGTTGCCCCTTTTGCAAGCCCCGTCAGTCTGCGGTGGGCGTAGGCCGGGTACGCCGAGTATTCATTCCCTCGACCCAGTGCTTCGAATATCAGCAGGCCGTTGTAGTGAAGGCCGACCCGCCCGATGCTGTTGACATTGGTTGGCATCGAGATGCGTTCCGCTCCGGCCGCGACGTCATAGTCACCGGCGAGTGGTGTGGTGACGTATGGAGCGCCAGTGGTCTGGTAGCTGGTCGAAGTGGTCGACCGGGCAGTGGGTTCGTACTGGACGATCGGCGGGCCACCGACCTTCTTCCACGGATAGCTTCCCTGGCCGTCGTACACCAGCAGCCAGAAGACCGATTCGTTGGCCTTGAAGATGCAGCGGTCCCCGACGCTCGGCGAGGCAGGCAGGGAGGTGACGAGGCCGTAGTCGGTGTAGGGGAGTTCGGCGTTTGTCCCGTCTTTGCCGTCGTTGCCGGTCCGGGTCACGTGAAGGGAGAGGGGCTCCCCTGCGGAGAAGGTGCCCTGCCCGGCAATCTCGGCGACGATGAACAGGTCGTATTCGGTCGTTGCGAAGGCGAGGCTTTCGACTTCGAAGATGTGGAAGTCCTGTGGTTCGGACTCGCTGCGAACCATCAGGTAGCTGGGTGGCGTCCCGGTCGATTCGTCGGCGCTGGCGAGCCAGGCGGCGACGTCTGCGCCGTCCCCATCGGTCTTGTGTGCCGTTATCCAGGTCGCTTCTGCCGGGTTGGAGTTATTGAAACGCAGTTTTCCGGTGCCGGGATTGCCAAAGGCGGTTTCGGCGCTGAAGGTGTAATTGACCCCGTCCCCGGTGCCGTTGTTGCCGGCCGGCCCCGTCGCGCCTGTCGAACCGGTTTCGCCTTTGACGCCCGTCGCGCCTGTTGGACCGGTTGGGCCCATGGGTCCCTGAGGTCCGACGGGGCCCTGTGGACCAGTTGCGCCTGTGGCTCCCTGTGGGCCCTGTCCGCCGGTGGCCCCGGTTTCGCCCTGTGGTCCCGCGGAACCAGTTGCGCCCTTGGAGCCAGTGGCTCCCCGGTTTCCGGTCGCTCCCGTTTCTCCTTGCGGGCCCTGTGGACCGGTGGCCCCCGTTTCGCCCTGCAAGCCCTGTGCTCCGGTTGCGCCAACTTCGCCGGTTGCGCCCTGGATGCCTTGTTGCCCAGTTGCGCCGGTGGCTCCAACTTCGCCTTGCGGTCCCGCGGAACCGGTGGCTCCTCGATCGCCTGTTGCTCCCTGGTCGCCGGTTGCTCCAATCGGCCCCTGAGGCCCGGCGGGACCCTGCGGTCCCGCGGAACCGGTGGCTCCCCGGTTTCCGGTGGCACCCTTTTCGCCAGTGTCGCCCTGTGCACCGGTGGCTCCCCGGTCACCGGTCGCACCCCGGTCACCGGTCGCACCTGTTTCTCCTTGCACGCCCTGTGGTCCCGCGGAACCGGTTGCGCCCTTGGAGCCAGTCGCTCCCCGGTCACCGGTCGCACCTGTTTCTCCTTGCACGCCCTGGGAACCGGTGGCGCCAAAGGCGCCTGTCGCTCCGCGACTGCCGGTTTCCCCGGTTTGGCCCTGGCTGCCGGTGGCTCCTCTGAGTCCCCTTTCGCCAGTGGCACCCTTTTGCCCTTGGATGCCCTGGGGACCCACGGCACCCGTGGTTCCCCGTGGGCCCTGGGGCCCGACCGGGCCCTGTGGGCCCGGGAGGCCTTGTGCTCCGGTCTGGCCGGCCGCCCCCCGTGGGCCGTTTGGGCCTCGCTCACCGCGCAGTACGGGGATGGCCCGTCGGTGCCTGCCTCGGTGGTGTCGGCCCCTCCTTCTCTTCTTCTTGTACTTCGCGACCGCGTTCGCCGCCCGACCTCCGACGGCATTCGCCAATGGATTGGCGGGCGAAACCGGGGGAGAGCTCATCACAAGCCCGAGGGTCAGCAGTCCTGTTGTGATGACCGGCGCCGGACGGCTCAGACCGGCGCTCCAGCCCGTCCGGGGCTCGCCCTCCGGACGCTTCGAGGTGACGAGGAGATTGTTCGTCCGCTGCGGCACCCGATCGACCCTCAGCCGACCCGGACGGGGTCCATGATCAGGCGGCGGTTTCGGAAGACGGCGTTCCCGGCCACGCTCCGTTTGGCCTTCTCTTCGATCGTCGCGTATTTGGAAATACCGGTCTGCAGCGTCGTCAGGCTGCCGGTGGTTTCCACGGTGCCTTCGACCGTGCCCCGGGACCTGATTCCCCAGTTGTCGGAGGCGGAGACGCCGCCGATCGAATAGCTCAGGAAGGATTGCCCGTTGATCCCGTTCTTCTCGAAGACCGAGCTGATCGTGATCAGGTATTCACCCGCCAGCGGCGTTACCAATTGGAGCGGGTTGGTAAGGCTGACATAGAATTCGTATTCGGTGTTCTGGGTCGCGTTGTTTTGAGCGATCAACGGTGGGCCGCCGATCTTCTTCCACGGGTAGGTGCTTTGGCCGTCGTAGACGAGTTGCCAGAAGACCGATTCGCTCACCTTGAAGATGCAGCGATCCCCGACGCTCGGCGAGCTCGGGAGCGCGGTCACCAGTCCGTAGTCCGTGTATTCGAGTCCGGGCCCTTTCGGTCCGGTCGCGCCGGTCGCGCCGGCTTCGCCCTGGGGTCCCGCGGGGCCAGTTGCGCCGCGTGGCCCTACTGGGCCCTGGGGGCCGACCGGGCCCTGGGGTCCAGTAGCCCCGGCTTCGCCCTGGATGCCCTGTTGCCCAGTTGCGCCAACTTCGCCTCGCGGTCCCGCGGAACCGGTTGCACCTTCGGTGCCCGTTGCGCCCCGGATGCCCTGTTGCCCAGTTGCGCCAACTTCGCCTCGCGGTCCCGCGGAACCGGTTGCACCTTCGGTGCCCGTTGCGCCCCGGATGCCCTGTTGCCCAGTTGCGCCAACTTCGCCTCGCGGTCCCGCGGAACCGGTTGCACCTTCGGTGCCCGTTGCGCCCCGGATGCCCTGTTGCCCAGTTGCGCCAACTTCGCCTCGCGGTCCCGCGGAACCGGTTGCACCTTCGGTGCCCGTTGCGCCCCGGATGCCCTGTTGCCCAGTTGCGCCAACTTCGCCTCGCGGTCCCGCGGAACCGGTTGCACCTTCGGTGCCCGTTGCGCCCCGGATGCCCTGTTGCCCAGTTGCGCCAACTTCGCCTCGCGGTCCCGCGGAACCGGTTGCACCTTCGGTGCCCGTTGCGCCCCGGATGCCCTGTTGCCCAGTTGCGCCAACTTCGCCTCGCGGTCCCGCGGAACCGGTTGCACCTTCGGTGCCCGTTGCGCCCCGGTTTCCGGTCGCTCCGGAGTCTCCTTGCGCACCGGTTGCACCCTTTGCACCCACGTCGCCTGTCGCTCCGCGCGGTCCCGCGGAACCGGCTTGGCCCTGAACTCCCTGGAGGCCGGTTACGCCCTTCTGTCCCTGGAGGCCCTGGGAACCCGTCGCACCCTTGGCGCCGACGGGGCCCTGGGCTCCGACCGGGCCCTGGGCTCCGACCGGGCCCTGGGGGCCCGGAAGGCCTTGCGCTCCGGCCTGGCCCGCAGCTCCCTGTGGGCCGCTTGGGCCTCGCTCACCGCGCAGTACAGGCACGGCCCGCTGGTGCGTGCCCTTGCGGTGCTTGCCCCTCCTGTGCTTTCCCTTCTTGCGGTGCTTCGCCGACGCATTCGCCACCTTGCTGGATGCAAACGCCCTGCTGTGCTGCAACAACCCGAGGGCGAGCAGTCCCGTCGCGAGGGCTCCGAGGGCGAGCAGTCCCGTCGCGAGGGCGATCGCCACCCTGCGCCGGAGCTCCCATGCGATTCGGGGCTGCACTTCTGAGTCGAGTAGCTTGCTCTCGTTCTGCGGCATGACCGACACCTAGGAGCCTGGGTCGCTAACGCGATCTGAGGCAACGAGCGTGAGCGACAGGGCGCGGGTCGGGTCGCGCGAGCGCGCCGATACCCATGCCGGGCGCCGAGACGGCGGTTCCGCGGAACCGCGGAACCGCCTTGCGGTCCTCGCGGCCGCTTGGGGGCGGTTACGTGGCGCCGGCCAGCCCCAACCCACCGGCCCGGTGCAGCTTCAGCAGGTTGTGGACCGCGCAGTGAAAGCGCCACTGGGCTCGGGCCGCGGCTTTGCCGCGCAAGAGCAACTGTCGCGCTGACTGCACAGTGTCCATTTGCCCGAAGACCGGCTCGACGATCGTCTTGCGCTTCGCGTAGACCGTGCGGCCGCGCTTGGTCTTCAGTTTGCGTGCCATCCGCTGCTTGGGGGTGGCATCCCTCGGGATCGGCCCCCGCGGCGCCGGTGGTTGTGGCTCGGAGCGCTTGAAGCGGCCGGTCGCCAGGTGGGGATCGAGGCCGTGCCCGGTCGTGATCTCGATGTTGTCCTCGGAGAAGTAGCCGGCGTCGCCGAGTAGGGCGGCGCCCTCGGGGAGGGTTGCCTCGATCTCCTCGAGGTTCTCATCGAGCTGCTCAAGGGCGGGCTCAAGCTGACGCGCGTCGGGGGCCTCGTCTGTGGCGTCGGCGGCAAGGATCACCTGGGCGTGGGAGTCGACCACCGCTTGGGCGTTGAAGCACTGGTGAAAGGCGCCGTCGGCGGTCTTCATGATCTTCGACTCGGGGTCGGTGAAGTTGCGCTGCGCGGTGGGCTTGGGAGTGGGTGGCTCATCGTCTGGGTCGGGCTTGCGTGGCTTGCGCCCTTCCTCGCGCATCTCGGCCTGGCGAGCGCGCTCGCGCTCTGCCTCCTCGGCCTCCAGGGCCGCCTTGGCCTCGCGGATGCGCGCCAGACGGCTCTCGCGGCGGGCCAGCTCGGCGGGCAGCTCATCACCGCGGCGATCGGGCCCGTAGCGCTCGTCCTCTTCGCGGTCAACGGCCTCGGCGTCTTCGAGCAGGGCGGCGGCCTGGGCCTCGATCGCCGCGATCTCGGCCTCGAGCTGTGACTCGGCTTTGCCCATCCGCTCATAGCTCATCGCCTTGTGGCGGGAGGCGTTGGCCCGCAGCTTGGTGCCGTCGATCGCCAGCGTGCCCATCTTCACCAGACCGGCCTTCTTGCACAACCGCAGGGCCTGCACGAAGAGCTCCGCAAGGGCGTCCAGGTGGCGGGCGCGAAAGCGGGCGATCGAGCGGTAGTCGGGGTGCTGGTCGGCGACCAGCATGCGCACGGCGACGTCGCGGTGGGTGGCCTGCTCGAGCTTGCGCGAGGAGACCGTGCCGGTGGCGTAGCCGTAGATCAGCAGCTTCAGCATCAGCCGCGGGTCATAGGGCGGGTAGCCGCGCTCTTGCTCATAGGAGGCGTAGATCTCCGAGAGATCGAGCGAGTCCTCGACCAGGTCGGAGACGAAGTGGGCGAGGTCGCCCTCGGGCACCCACTCCTGCAGCACCGGCGCCATCAAAAGCGCCTGGTCGGGGTCGTAGGGGCGGAAGGTCTTCTGCTCGGCGATCGGGGCGCGCTCGCCATCGGCCGGCTCGGCCCTCTCGACCTCGATCAGCCGCTCCTGCTCCACCGTCGCCGTCATCACGCGTTCCTCCTGCTCGCTTGCAGGAGAATCGTCCCGGTCGAGCCGGACGCCTCAGTCGGGGTTACTGACCCAGGCTCCTAGCCCACGCGAACGGGGTCGATCTGTACGAAGAGGGTCACGAATTCGGCTTTTTCGAGTTCGGCCCGGTAGCGCGACTGCAGGGTCGCTCCCTGACCGAGCCCCGCCATCCGCCGGTGGGCGTAGGCCGGGTACGCCGAGTATTCGTTGCCGCGACCCAGCGCTTCGAATATCAGCACGCCGTTGTAGTGAAGGCCGACTCGCCCGATGCTGTTGACGTTGGTCGGCATCGAGATGCGTTCGGCTCCTGCCGCGACGTCGTATTCGCCGGCCAGCGGCGTTACGACGGACGGCGCTCCGGCCGTCTGGAAGGACGTCGAGGTCGTCGACCGAGGCGTGTATTCGTATGCGGCAAGCGGCGGTCCGCCGATCTTCTTCCACGGGTAGGAGCCCTGGCCGTCATATATGAGCTCCCAGAACACCGATTCGCTTGCTTTGAAGACGCAGTGATCGCCCA
The DNA here is from genome assembly GCA_963747765.1 of uncultured Solirubrobacterales bacterium. Lineage (GTDB taxonomy): Bacteria > Actinomycetota > Thermoleophilia > Solirubrobacterales > 70-9 > VRUE01. Next base: position 266,164 of record CAVVGH010000005.1, read on the forward strand.
CGCTCGGCGAGCTCGGCAGCGTGGCGACCAGGCCCCAGTCGGTGTAGGGGAGCTCGGCGTTCGTTCCCGGGGGTCCCTGGGCACCGGTCGCGCCGGTGGCGCCCACTTCTCCTCGCGTCCCGGCGGGACCCGTCGGCCCTGTTGGACCCGCTGGGCCGATTGGCCCCTGTGGGCCTGCGGGGCCCTGGGGACCGACTGGGCCCTGTGGGCCTGCGGGGCCCTGGGATCCGTCATACCCGGGTACCCCTCGAGGCCCGGCCGCGCCGTCTCTGCCCCGTTCGCCGCGCGGCCCTCGTGCCCCCCGTTCGCCGAGCACAGACGCACTGTGCCTGTGCCGGCCCTTCCTTCGCTTCTTGTGGTGCTTCTTCTTGGACTTTGCCGCCGCGCTCGCGAGGTGATCGCCGGGGGCGAGTCCCGCACCCAACGTCGCAATCCCAAAGGCGAGCGAGAGCACAAGAGCCAGCAGGGCCACACGACTGCCTTTCAACTCCGCCCGACTGCGCAGTGACAGGAACATTCGTTTCCTCCTCGGTGCTTGGTCCACCGAACGTATCGACCGGTACTGCGAGTGGATAACCGAGCTGGACGACTGTCCACCTCCATAGTGAGAAGTCGAAGTGTGTACACCTCAAAACTCAGAGAGCAGGGTGGACAGCTGTTCATCGACAACTGTCACACTAAATCGATGGCGGTGCACCCGGTTCGCGAGCGTTGGTACATCTGGTACCAATGCAGTCGAGGTGACACTCCACACTGTCCCAGCACCGATCGGGTGCAGTCCTGATAACGACGCCGATGGACCTCAGCCGTCCAGATGCGGGACGACATCGGCCCATCGGCACCGGTGATGTCTCTTCTCCCCGTGCGGGCCGCGACCCACCCCGATTGACAGGCAGGTGGGGAGGCGGCCCGTAAGCGGGTGATGCCTATTCGACCGTCATCGCCCAGGTGCCGGTCATCGCGACGACTTCGCCTTCCACCATGACCCTGGCGCCGGTCTTCGCGGCCCCAGGTTCCCCCGTCGCCGGATTGAGCACGGTCCCGCTTGTGACCGTGCCCGGCCATTCGGCGGGGGGTTTGCCGAGGTAGACACAGAGATTGCCGGGTTCGGCTTTCGGATTTGCGACCGTTCCGGCTTCGCAACCGTCCATCAGTTCGTTGTATTTCACGAAATGGACGTGGGCTGCGTCGAGTGGAGCCGGCAATGGGGCAGTAAAGGAGACCGCGGCAAAACCGAGCAAGAATTGTTCGAATTCGTTCGTGCCGGTGGTGCCGTCGGTCTGATCGCCGCCAATGGTGATGACGACCCGTCCGGATGCAGACCACACGCCGGTCTGCGTTTGCAACTGGGGCCCTTCGGGTCCCGTTGCCCCGGTGGCGCCGGTCTGACCTGCGCCGCCCGTTGCGCCCTTGGGGCCGGTGACGCCGCGCAGCCCGGTTTCGCCGGTGGCGCCCTTGGGGCCCGCGGCGCCGGTGCTTCCCTTGGGGCCCGCGGCGCCCTGAATGCCCTGTGGGCCGGCCACGCCGGTGGCGCCTCTCAACCCCTGTACGCCGGTTGCGCCTCTGTCGCCCTTCGCTCCAGCGGGGCCCTGTGGGCCGGCCGCGCCGGTGGGGCCTCTCAACCCCTGTACGCCGGTTGCGCCTCTGTCGCCCTTCGCTCCAGCGGGGCCCTGTGGGCCGGCGGGCCCTTGCGACCCCTGGGTACCTGCTGGTCCTTGGGTTCCCTGGGCTCCGGGACTGCCCTGGGTTCCCTGTGGACCTGCGGGTCCCTGTGGCCCAACCGGCCCCTGGGCACCCTGTGCGCCAGACTGTCCCTGCGTTCCCTGTGGCCCGCCGGGGCCTCGTTTGCCCCGCTCTCCACGAGCTCCGCGCGGTCCTTCTTTGCCGCGCGGTCCAGGCGGGCCTCCACTCGGCCCTCGCGGGCCGGGGATACCCTGTGCGCCCCTGGGCCCGGGGTTGCCCCGCGGCCCTCGTTCGCCCTGCGGCCCTCGCGGGCCGGGTTCACCACGCCCCGCGGCGCTGCGCTTGTGCCGCCCCTTCTTGTGCTGCTTCTTCTTGGACTTCGCCACGGCGTTTGCGAGGTGATCGCCAGGGGCAAACGCCGTGCCCAACAGCGCGAGTCCAAAGGCCAGCAAGTACACAAGAACCAGCATTCCCACACGGTTGCATCGCAGCGCCGCAGGGTTGCGCAGTGACAGGAACATACGTTTCCTCCTCGGTGCTTATGTCCACCGAACGTATCGACCGGTACTGCGCGCCGGCAATCAAGATGGACGACTATCCGCTCCAGAACCCTCACTTAGTGAGAAGTGGGAAGGTGCGTACCTCAAAACTCATTGGAGGTCAGCGGACAGCTGTTCGGCGACAACTGTCGCGCCCCACCGATGGTGTGATTTCCGCCCCGGTCGAGGTGTTCGAAATCGGTCCCCCCGAGCCGAAGGGATGCCTCGTCGTGGAGGAGGAAGGCGGGAGGCGAGAGAGCTGGGCGCCGGTCCCAGGTGGAGCGCCGCGAGAGGACCAGGCGCCGGTCCCAGGTGGAGCGCCGCGAGAGAGAGCTGGGCGACGCTCCAGAGCGGAGCGTCGGAGGAGGAGCGGAGCTAGGAGACGGTCCAGGTCTCGCCGGCGTGGAGCAGCTTGTCGAGATCCTCGAGCGAGGCGCTCGCGTGGGAGGCGGCCAGCTCCTGCTGGCGCCCTTCGCCGTAGACCGGTCGTTTCGCGGCCCGCAGGACGCCGATCGGCGTCGGACCCGTCGGGCGTTCGGCGAGGTGGGCGAGAGCCGTCGCGTAGCTCGGGTCCTGGCGGTGGGCGTCGTGGACGACGAGGGCGTCCTCGCCGACATCCGCCACGTCGACCAGCTCCAGATGGCCATCGCCGGAGCGGATCACGCCGCGCTCGTTCTCGGCACCGAAGCGAAGCGGCTCGCCATGCTCGAGGCGGATCTGGTTTGGTCGCCCCGCCTTGCCGCGGATCGCGTCGAAGGCACCGTCGTTGAACACGTTGCAGTTCTGGTAGATCTCGACGAATGCGGAGCCTTTGTGCTCGGCGGCGGCCCGCAGCACGCTCGCCGCGTGCTTTTTCTCGACGTCGATCGTCCGCGCCACGAAGGAGGCTTCCGCGCCCAGCGCCAGCGAGGCCGGGTTGAAGGGCGGGTCCTCGGAGCCAAATGGCGTCGACTTGGTGATCTTGCCCTTCTCGCTGGTCGGCGAGTACTGGCCCTTGGTCAGCCCGTAGATCTGGTTGTTGAAGAGGAGGATCTTGATCGGCACGTTGCGCCGCAGTGCGTGGATCAGGTGGTTGCCGCCGATCGAGAGCGAGTCGCCGTCGCCGCTCACCACCCACACCGAGAGGTCTTCGCGAGAGGCGGCGATGCCGGTAGCCAGCGCCGGCGCGCGCCCGTGGATGCCATGCATCCCGTAGGTGTCCATGTAGTAGACGAAGCGCCCCGAGCAGCCGATGCCGGAGATGAAGACCGTGCGCTCGGGCGGCACGCCCAGCTCGGGCATCAGGGACTGGACGGTGGAGAGGATCGCGTAGTCGCCGCAGCCCGGGCACCAGCGCGTTTCCTGGTCGGACTGGAAGTCGGCCTTGGTGAACGGCGCCACCGCGGTCGCCCCGTCGCTCGTACCGTTGCCGCCGTTGGCCTTGCTCATGACAGCACCTCCAGGATGCCCTCTTCCAGCTCCTCGGCGAGGATCGGCAGGCCCTCCATTTTGTTGTAGCCGATCGCATCGACCAGGTACTTGCCCCGGATGATGCTCAGCAGCTGGCCGCAGTTCAGCTCGGGCACCAGCACCTTGGAGAAGGACTTGACGACCTCTCCGGTGTTGGCCGGCAGCGGTTCGACGAAGCGCAGGTGGGCGGTTGCGATCGGAGTGCCCTTCTCGCGCACCCGTCGCGCCGCCGCCTGGATGACTCCGTATGTCGAGCCCCAGCCCAGCACCAGCACCTCGGCGTCCTCATCGCCCTCCACGTCCAGCGGGGGAATTTCCTCGGAAAGCGTCTCGAGCTTGCCGGTGCGCGCCTTCGTCATCAGGGCGTGGTTGGCGGGCTCGTAGCTGATGTTGCCCGTCCCGGCGTCCTTCTCGAGGCCGCCGATCCGGTGCTGCAGGCCCGGCGTCCCCGGGATCGCCCAGGGGCGCGCCCCGTGGTCGTCGCGCTCGTAGGGGAGGAACTCGCTGCCGTTGGCGGCGGCGGGTGCGAAGTTCGGATCGAGGTCGGGGAGGTCCGCCGAGGCGGGGATCCGCCAGGGCTCGGAGGAGTTGGTGAGGAAGGTGTCGGCCAGCAGGATCACCGGGGTGCGGTAGCGGATCGCGACGCGCACCGCCTCGACCGCGCAGTCGAAGCAGTCGCCCGGGGTCGCCCCGCCGATCACCGGCAGCGGACACTCGCCGTGGCGCCCGTGGATCGCCATCAGCAGGTCGGTCTGCTCGGTCTTGGTGGGCATCCCCGTCGAGGGCCCCGCCCGCTGCACGTCGATGATCACCATCGGCAGCTCGACCATTGCCGCCAGCCCGATCGCCTCGGCCTTCAGGTCCAGTCCCGGCCCGCTCGTCGCGGTGATCGCCAGCTGCCCGGCGAAGGCGGCGCCGATCGCCATGTTCGCGGCCGCGATCTCGTCCTCGGCCTGCACGGTGTGCACGCCGAACTTGCCGTGGCGCGCCAGGTGGTGGAGAAGCTCGGTGGCGGGCGTGATCGGGTAGCTGGCGAAGAACAGCTGCAGGCCGCTCTTCACGCTGGCCGCGACCAGGCCCAGCGCGATCGCCTGGGCGCCGTCCACGTTGCGGTAGTCGCCCGGGTTGAGCGCCGCCGGCTCGATTTCGATCGGGTTGGCAGCCAGCTCGGTCGTCTCGCCGAAGTTGTAGCCGGCTTTGAAGGCGGCGACGTTGACCGCGAGGATCTCCGGCTTCTTGGCGAACTTCGCTTCCAGCCAGGAGAGCGTCGCCTCGACCGGCCGCCCGTACATCCAGGAGATCAGGCCCAGGGCGAAGATGTTCTTGCTGCGCTGCGCCTGGGCGGGTTTGATCCCCTCGATGCCCTCGGCGGCGCGTGTCGTGAGCGTCGTCATCGGGACGCGGAAGACCTTGTAGTTGTCGAGCGAGCCGTCCTCGAGCGGGTCGAACTCGTAGCCGGCCTTGTGCAGGTTGCCCTCGGTGAAGGCGTCCTCGTTGACGATCAGCGTGCCGCCCAGCGCGAGCGCCGCGAGGTGGGCGCTCAGCGCCGCCGGGTTCATCGCCACCAGCGTGTCGGGATGATCGCCCGGGGTGAGGATGTCGCGCGAGGCGAAGTGGATCTGGAACGCGGAGACGCCCCGGACGGTCCCCGTCGGGGCGCGAATCTCGGCCGGGAAGTCCGGCAGGGTGGAGAGGTCGTTGCCGAGGACGGCGGTGGCCGCGGTGAATCCGGCCCCCACCAGTTGCATGCCATCCCCGGAATCGCCAGCGAACCGGATGATGACGCGTTCTTGTTTCTTAGCTGTAGTTGTCACTTCGTGAGCCGGGGTGCCTCAGCCAGCCCAAAATTTAACGCTATTTGTCACTCTACCGACCTGCATCAGTAGGAACCCGCAATCCGCAAAGGACTTTCCCCGCGAAAAGGACAAATGGGGGATGGGTTTTGCGCTCTACTGTGCGCGCGGTCACACTGCAAGGCCAAACCGCCGAACTGCATCAACTTATACCTCCGCCAGAAGTAGAAGTTGATGCAGTTCGGTGATGTACTGGCGCTGTGGGTGAGCCGCTCTTCTTCCGGCCGGGCTTCGTCGCCGCGGCTTTTGACGTCGCGGTCGGCGCCTGGGCTGTCTTCGAGCTGGCGATGACGATTCGCCAGCGCCGCATGGTGCCCGACTCCCAGGCCCGCGACCGCACCGCCCTGGCGATGCTCGGCTGCAGCGTCGCATCGGTGGTCGCCGCGGCGCTGCTGGGGAGCGCCGGCCTGCTGCCCTATCCGGGCGGGACGGCATGGCCCGCCGTTCTCGGCCTCGTCTTGGTGGCGGCCGGCATCGGCCTGCGGATCTGGTCGATCGCCGTTCTCGGCAAGCTCTTCCAGTACCGGATCGAGGTCCAGGCCGGCCATCGCGTCATCGACGATGGCCCCTACCGCTACGTGCGCCATCCCTCCTACACGGCGATGCTGCTCGTCCTGGTGGGGATCGCACTGGCCAGCGGCGACGTGTTGAGCCTCGTGGCGGTGGCGATCATCGGCGGCGCGGGCCTCGTGGTGCGCATCCATGCCGAGGAGCGCCAGCTGGTCGAAGCGCTCGGCCCCGACTATGAACGGTTCGCCGCACAGCGCAAGCGCCTCATCCCCGGCCTCCTCTGATCCAGCCGCCCGCCGCCGGTCCGATCGCGCCTCCCCTGCCGGGCCCCCCGAACCGCCGAACTGCATCAACTTATCCCTCCGCCAGAAGTAGAAGTTGATGCAGTTCGGCAGGTGGGAGGGCCGGCAGGGGAGGGCATCAGTGACGAGCGACCCAGGGGAGAAATACAAACGGGGGCTCCGCCACGCCCGCTTCTACGACAACCAAATTTGTCGCGCTCGGCGCAAAGAAATCCGAACACGACAAATTCAGCCCCGCAGGGTGATGGAGCGCTGCTTGACGCCCGTGCCGGTCAGCTTCACCTTGAGACCACGCTTGCCCGCCCGGCGGACGAGCTTCTTGCCGTTGCGCGGGAACTACGTACGCCGGTCTTCGGTATTTCCCCCAGTCGCTCCGCAGCTTTCCGCAGCCCGTGCCGCGTGCGAGCTCACTGCTCGCAGAGCACCGTGTCCGCGTCCGAGCTCACTGCTCGCAGAGCACCGTGTCCTCGCCCGAGCTCACTGCTCGCAGAGCACCGTGTCCTCGTGCGAGTAGGGGGGAGAGCAGGCGCAGACGACGACCAGGTCGGTCGTGCCCGTGTTCTCGAGGCGGTGCGGCTCCCCGGGCGGGATCAGGACGCAGTCGCCCGCCTCCACATCGCGTTCGGCCTCGCCGACTCTCAGGCGCCCGCGCCCCGCGGTGAGTAGGTAGAGCTCCTCCGAGGTGCGGTGGTAGTGGGTGGTTGTCGCGCCGCCAGGGGCGATCGTCGCCTCGGCGAGGCTCTGGTTGCGGGCCGGCGAGTCCGGCCCCATCCACTCGCGGATCGTCGAGCCGTCCTTGGTCACATACGGAACCAGATCCTCGTAGCGCGACGCCCGCATTGAGCCCACAGCCTAGAGCTGAGTGGCTACGAGTCCGAGCAGGCCGACGATCACGCCTGCGGCGGAGTAGATCATCGTGTGCTGCAGGCCGTCGAAGCGGGCATCCAACCGGTCGAGGCGGCGATCCACGGAATCGAAGCGCCGGTCGACCACGTCGAAGCGCCGGTTGACTTCGCCGCGGAAGGCGTCCAGCCGCTCATCGGTCCAGCTATTTCTCACCGCCTCCACTCCAGCATGGTTGCAGACGGGACGTTACATGTGTGGAACAGAAGTGCAAAATCTCTGCGCTGGCAACCGGCGTGGCCAGGCGACGCCGGCTTGCTGGCCGTGCAGACACACGATCGCACCCTGTGGACAACTACGGTTTCGCCCGTTCGCGCCGCGCGGATAATGGTCACCATGAACGAGGTGGTACAGCCTGGGGACGAGCGCGAGCAGGCGGTCGAGCGGCTGAAGAAGAAGCGCGACCTGACCGGGCACGTCGTCGCCTACATCGTGGTGAACGCGGCGCTCTGGACGATCTGGGCCGTCACCGGTGCGGGCTATCCCTGGCCGGCCTGGGTCACCGGGGGTTGGGCGATCGGCCTGCTGCTCAACGTATGGGACGTCTACCTGCGGGCGCCGATCACGAGCGCCGACGTCGAGCGGGAGATGGGCCGGCTGCAGGACCGGCGATAGCCCTTCGCCGGCCGGGATCGGCCCGTGCCGCGGCGGCTACCCGGCGGTCGCTGAGCCCGTGCCGGGCTCGCTGCCGGCGGCGGTGTCCTGCTTGGCCGGGCCGTACCCGTAGCCGTAATACCCGTAGTAGCCGTAGCCGTACTTTCGGCGCCGGCTCAGTTTGATCGCGTTGGCGACGACGCCCAGCACCGGCGCGTTCAGCCGGTCCAGCTGCTCGCGCAGGCGTTCGGCCGCATCGCGTGTCGTGTCGCCCATCCGCGCCACGACCAGCACCCCGTCGACCTGGCTCAGCAGCGGGAAGGCGTCGGAGACGACCCCGGTCGGCGGCGAGTCGATCACCACCAGGTCGTAGCGCTCGCTCAGCTCATCGAGCACCTTGCCCATCGCCGCGGACTCGATCAGCTCGGCCGGGTTGGGCGGGTTGGCCCCGGCCACGATCGCGTCGAGCTCCCGCTCCCCCTGGCCCTTGCTGTTGCTGCCGACCACGAAGCGCCGCTCCTGGATCGCCTCGTCGAGGCTCACCTGGTTGGTGAGGAGCTCCGCCAGCCCCGGCCCGACCGCCAGGCCGTGCTGGCGCGCCAGCCGCGGGTTGCGCATGTCGGCCTCGACGACCACGACGCGCGCGCCGCTTGCCGCCACCCGCGCCAGGTTCCAGGAGACGGTCGACTTGCCCACCGCGGCGGTGTAGGAGGTGACCAGCACCCGCCGCATCTCGCTGTCGACGTTGAAATAGCGCAGCGAGGCGCGCATCGTGCGGAAGGCCTCGTTCTCCATGAAGGGCAGCTCGGCCACCGCCTTGTCGCCCTCGTTGGAGGCGGCGATCGCCTTGCTTTCCGGCACCGTTCCCAGCACCGGCCAGCCGAACACTTCGCGCGCTTCCTCGGGGTCGCGCAGCCGCCGGTTGAGCCGCTCGAGCAGGAAGGCGAGGCCGATCCCGAGCAGCAGCCCCAGCACCGCGCCGAGGATCCCGTTGCGCACCGGCTTGGGGGAGGAGGGAGAGGTTGGCAGCGACGCGGGCTGCACCAGCTCGGCGTTGCCGGTCTGCAGCGAGGCGAGGATCCCCAGCTTCTCGGCGCCGCGGCTCAGCGCTTCGCCGCGCGGCCCGGACCGCTCCGAGGGAGTGAGGCGCGACAGCTCGCGTTCGGCCAGTCGCTTGGCCTGCCGCAGTTTCGCTTTGTCGGTGCTGGCGCGGAAGGCGATGAACTGGCGGGCGAACTCGTTGGCGACCTGCTGCGCTTGCGCCGGGTCGTGGCTCGTCGCGGTCACGGAGACGATTTCCGCTTCCCCTTCGGAGCTGACGCTGACCATGCCGGAGATTTCGCCGGCGGTCAGCCCCTCCAGCTCCCCTGCGGTTCGCTGCGCGACGACGTGGAGGCCGACCAGCTTGACGTTGGTCGCCGCTTCGCGGGTCGGAACCGGGTTGGCCGTGCTGGCGCTGGTCCCGAACAGGTCTTCGGCGAAGCCCGGGTTGCGGAAGAGAAGCGAAGCCGAGGTCGAGTACTGCTTCGTCTGCAGCTCCGAGAAGCCGAAGGCGGCTCCGGCGGTGACCACGAAGCAGAGGGCGATCAGGCCCGCCCGGCGCCTGAGGACGGCTATGACCCGCTCGAGGTCGGCCTGCCGATTGGTGTCGTCTGGAGGGGGTGGAGAGTTCATGGGGAGTAGGTGGAAGCGGCCGGCCGAACGTAAAGTCGGGGACCCGCCGAGCCAGCGGAAAGCGCATCCTACATACGTTTAGCCGCCGGCCATGTTGTATTTCGATCAAAGGTCCAGACGCCTCGGGGCCGCCGTGCTTAAGGCCGCTTTACGGCCCCCTGAGAGATCTCTCATCTAACCGTTAGCCGGCGAAAAGGCCGGCCGCTGAGAATCCCGCGCCGTGTACATGACCGCATCCACGAAGACGCGTGCCGGAGTGGCCGGCAACGCCCGCCTGACCGGCGGGGCGGCGGGGCTTCTCCTCCTCCTGCTGGCCGCCGAGGGGGCGACGATCCCCTTCATCGGCAGGCTGATCGGCCCTCACATCTTCATCGGGATGCTGCTGATCCCGCCCGTCACCCTGAAGCTGGCGAGCACCGGCTACCGCTTCGCCCGCTACTACGCGGGGGCCGACGCCTACCGCCGCAAGGGCCCGCCCGCGCTTCTCCTGCGCCTCATGGCCCCGGCCGTCGTCGTCTCCACCGTTGCCCTGCTCGGCACCGGCGTAGGCCTTCTGCTCGCCGGCCCCGGCTCGGTCGGGCCGCTCCTCTTCCTCCACAAGGCGAGCTTCGCCGTGTGGCTGGCCCTGATGGCCGCCCACGTCCTCGGCCACATCCTCGAGATGCCTTCCCTTGCCACCCCCGATTGGCGCCGCGCCGGCGGTCGCGAGGCCCAGCTTGCTGGAGCTGGGCTGCGGATCTCCGCCGTCGCGACGTCCCTTCTCGCCGGCCTCGCCCTGGCACTGGCGAGCGTCTCACTCGCCGGCCCCTGGCTCTCCGCCTCGCTCGGCGGCTGACGCGCCGACTCTCTATCTGGGTCCGACGGCTGGCATAGCTTGTCCAACAACCATGGCCATCGTTCCCGTCTTCTGTGACAGCTGCGGCTCGGTCTGGGGTGCGCCCCACGTCATTGGCGGCAGCGGTGCCCGCGTAGAGATAACCGGAAGCAAGGCTGGGCCGTGCCCTGTGTGCGGGGGGATGGGAAGCATTCCCGACGGGGTTTATGACCTGATCGGCGACATCCTGACGGTGAGCGCTGCCGAGCAGATTGCGCCACAGAGCCTGCAGGCCGTCATTGGGCTGCTCGAAGCGGCTGCGAGAGGCGAGCTGACGCCCACGGAGGCTCTCGAGCAGACCGAAGCTCAGGCACCCGCCCTCGCTGGGGTGATCGGGAGCTATCTCGAGCGGGCCGATCCGCTGAGCTGGATTGCGCTCATCGTCGCGATCCTTCAGATGTTGCTGGCCCCCCAACCGCCGACCGCCGAAGAGATCGCCAAGGAGCTCCGCCGAAAGCCGATTCCGGTGCGGGCGGCTCCGGTGCGCAAGGCGGGTGCGGCAAGGGCGACAGAGGCAAAGGCCAAGCGGCGCGCCAAGAGCTACGGCAAGAACAAGAAGCGCCGGTCGCGGAAGCGGCGTTAGCTACTCGAGGCCCGGTAGAGAAGTCCGGCCGGTAGGCTGCCGCGGGGTGCGCCCGACTGTTTCGTTCCTGATCGTCACGCTGAACAGTCGCGAGGAGCTGGAGCGCACTCTTCCCGCCGTGGTTGCCGAGTTGACCGACGGCGATGAGCTGATCGTCGTGGACAACCAGTCCACTGATGAGACGGCGGCGGTCATCGCCACCCTCGCGCCCGCGGCCCACCTGATCCTCAACGACCGCAACACCGGTTTCGCCGCCGCCTGCAACAAGGCTGCCTACCACGCGAGCGGCGACCTGCTCGTCTTCCTCAACCCCGACGCCACGCCGCTCGCCGGCCTCGGCGAGGCGATCCGCAGGCCGTGGGTCGAGGAGAGGGGATGGGCGGCCTGGCAGGCCCTCGTCGCCGAGGCCGACGGCACCCAGATCAACTCCGCCGGCAACCCGGTGCACTTCACCGGCTTCGTCTGGGCGGGCTCCCACGGGCAGCCGATCGGCGAGGCGCCCGGCCCGGGCCAGGTCCCGGCGCTGTCGGGCGCCTGTCTGGCGATCCCGCGCCAGACCTGGATTCGCGCCGGCGGCTTCCCCGGCCACTTCTTCCTCTACCACGAGGACGTCGACCTCTCGCTGCGCCTCCGGCTGGCCGGCGGCGAGCTGGGCATTGAGCCCACGGCGACGGTGAACCACGACTACGAGTTCGGGGCCAATGAGCACAAGTGGCGCTGGCTGGAGCGCAACCGCTGGGCCTTTCTGATCCGCGTCTATCCCGCCTCTCTGCTGATCCTGGTCCTGCCCGCGCTGCTCGCGACCGAGTTGGCGCTGATCGCGATCTCGATCCGTGGAGGTTGGGCGACCCAGAAGCTCCTCTCGATCCTCGACGTCGTGCGCTGGCTGCCCCGCCTCCTGCGCGAGCGCCGCCAGATCCAGGCGAAGAGCACCGTCGGGGCGGCCGAGTTCTCGACCTGGCTCACCCCCGACCTCAGCTCGCCGTTCTTCCCCGGCTTGGCCCGGCGGGCGTCCGTCCGCCTCGGCCTGCGCGCCTACTGGTCTGTGGTGCGCAAGCTGCTCGGCGGCAGCGGCGGGCGCGATCGCTAGTGGATCCCCGAAACGTTCGACCGGAAACCGGCCATCCGCTCCGCTCCGGCAGCACCCGAGCTCCCTTGCACCGGCAGCGCCTCCATCTCCGAGGACAGAGGAAGGCGCACACCTGGGACGCCGGGCGACTTATGGGCCATATGCGACCATTTATCGCCCTGCTTGGAGAAGTTCGGGGGAACCCCCAGCGCCGGGCGACTTATGGGCCATATGCGACCATTTATCGCCCTGCGCAACGGCGGTCGGCCCCAGCACCTGCCCGAGGCTCAAGGTCGAGCCGGTGATCGCAATCGGCTCAGGGTTTCGGGTGGAACGTTTCGAGGAAATCCACTAGCCGCGATGCCCCCTGCCGGCCAGCAGACCGTCGCACAGCCCCCCGACCGGTGTGACGTTGCGATCGTCGGCGGGGGGATCGTGGGCCTCGCGGTGGCCCGCGAGCTGATCGGCCGCCGGCCGCGCGCGTCCATATGCGTACTCGAGCGCGAGGCCGGCCTGGGCGCCCACCAGACGACCCGCAACTCGGGCGTCATCCACGCCGGCATCTACTACGCGCCCGGGTCGCTGAAGGCGGAGCTGTGCGTGCAGGGAGCGCGCGAGCTCTACGCCTACTGCGAGGAGCGGGCAATCCAGCATGAGAGATGCGGCAAGCTGATCGTCGCCACCGAGGCTGCGGAGCTGCCCGGCCTGGACGAGTTGGAGCGCCGCGGCAGGGCCAACGGGCTGCACGACCTGCGCCGTCTCGACGCCGCGGGCATCCGCGAGCTGGAGCCTCACGCCGCTGGGGTTGCGGCTCTCCACTCTCCCCAGACCGGGATCGTCGACTTCCGGGCCGTGGCGCGGGCCTACGCCGAGGACTTCGCCTCGGCGGGCGGGACGATCGCGACCGGCTGTGAGGTTCGCGCCCTGCGTCCAGGCGCGCGCCGCCTGCAGATCCTCCATACAAGGGGAGCGACCGAAGCCGGCCACGCGATCTGCTGCGGGGGCGCCTGGGCCGACCGCCTGGCGGTGGCGGCCGGTGCCGATCCGGACCCCCGGATCGTGCCCTTCCGCGGCGCCTACCTGCGCCTCGTGCCAGAACGCCGCCACCTGGTCCGCTCGCTCATCTACCCGGTCCCTGACCCCTCGCTGCCGTTCCTCGGCGTGCACCTCACCAGGCGCATCGACGGCGAGGTGCTGGTCGGGCCCACAGCGCTCCTTGCCGCGGCCCGCGACGCCCGTCGCCTGCGCCCCGCCGACCTGCGCGACACGCTTGCCTGGCCGGGGGCCTGGCGCATGTTCCGCCGCTGGTGGCGGACCGGGCTGACCGAGATGCGCCACGCCGCCTCGCGCGCGGCCTTCGTGTCCGCCGCCGCCCGCTACGTGCCGGATCTGAAGCGAGGCGACGTCGCGCCGTCCTTCGCCGGGGTGCGCGCCCAGGCCGTCGCCCGCGACGGGCGCCTCCTCGACGACTTCGTCTTCTCGGCGACCGACCGAGCCCTGCACGTGCGCAACGCGCCCTCGCCCGCCGCGACCTCATCCCTCGCGATCGCCCGCCGCGTCGCCGACGAGGCCGAGCGGCTCCTCTGAAAGCAGCCGTCCTCGACTGGCGATTGACGCTGTCGCCCGCAATACTCTCGACTCGGCATGCCCGCAGCAGCTGACATCGACCACGAGGCCGTCGCGGCCGAGCTCGAGGAGCGCAGCGCCCAGGAGGCGCTCGAATGGCTGTTCGAGACCTTCGGCCAGCGCCACTACATCGCCTGCTCGTTTCAGAAGACGAGCTCGGTTATCGCCCACCTGGCGAGCAGCGTCAACCCCGAGGCCCGCTTCTTCTACCTGGACACCGACCTGCTGTTCCCCGAGACCTACGAGACCCGCGACCGCCTGCAGGAGCGCCTCGGGGTCGAGTTCGACCGCTTCCACAACCTGACCCTGGAGGAGCAGGCGGCCCAGTACGGAGAGGAGCTGTGGGCCCGCGACTCAGACGCCTGCTGCAACCTGCGCAAGGTCGAGCCGCTGCGCCGCGCCCTCTCCTCGGTGGACTGCTGGACCGCCGGCGTTCGCCGCGAGAATTCCCCGGGCCGCTCCAAGACGCCCAAGCTGGCCTGGGACGAGCGCTTTGGCCTGTGGAAGATGGCCCCCCTGGTCGATTGGACCGAGCAGGAGGTCTGGGACTACATCTTCAAGCACGAGATCCCCTACCACCCCCTGCACGATCAGAACTACCCCTCGATCGGCTGCACCCACTGCACCCAGCCGGTGGCGCCCGGGGGCGCGGTGCGAGACGGCCGCTGGTCCGGCACCGACAAGACCGAGTGCGGGATCAACTAGCGGATCTCCCCGAAACGTTCCACCCGAAACCCCGAGCCGATACTGCGATCACCAGCTCGACCTCGAGCCTCGGGCACCTGATGGCCCCACCGCCGTTGCGCCGGGCGAGAAATCGCCGCAGGTGTGGATCCGGTTGGCTCAGAGCTGCCCGCCCCAACGCGCCGCTCAGGCCACACCGCTCAAGGCCGAGCGGTCCATCCGTTCCCGATCTTCCCGCCTCTTTCGTCGCTGAGTTTGAAATCCCAAGCCCTCTGGCTCTCTGACGAGAAGCGCGGAGATGGCCACGGGACCCCAAGAGAACACCTCGTTGACCGATGGAGATCCCCGGACCCGAAACGCACACTTCGCCGATTGATGAAGAGAGAGACAGCCCCTCCCTGTTTGCCCTCCTACTTGCAGGTATGGAGGGCAAACAGGGAGGGGGCCGCAGGGCCCAGGCGGTCAGGGGGTGCGGGCGTCATTCCGCGAGGGTGTGGCTCGAAGGAGGCGGATACGAGCGCCGCCGGGGCCGGAGGGTGGCGCTCGTCTGCGGCCTTTGGGTTGTGGGGACGGCATCGGCATTGTCGCTTGGTGCCGTCCTCGAGGCCGAGATCAACTGCGCGCCACCGCGCGGTAGTCGCCGGCGGCGATCCGGTCGATCGGCTTGTCGTCCTCGAGCGCCGCGATCGGCTTGTTCAGCCAGACCGGGATGTAGGCGGGACGGATCGCCCGAGCCATGCGTTCGACCAGCGAGGAGAGCTCTACCAGCCGCTCTGCGCGCGAGCCGCTCGGCGCGCTGCGCCGGGCGAGCCAGGATGGCGAGGCTCATGTCCTCGCCCAGATGAGCCTGCCCGGTCTGCTTGCCGGCGTGGGCTCAGGCGCCAGCCGGCAGGGATGGCGAGGCTCATGTCCTCGCCCAGATGAGCCTGCCCGGTCTGCTTACCGCCGTGCGGCGCGAGTGCGGTGGCAGCGGCCTCGGCCGGCTGCGGTCCCTCCGCTGTGACGCTTGCCGTGTCGGGCCCTGCCGTGACGCCTGCCGTGGTGGTGTCGCCTGCCGCGCCGGTGCTTACCGTGCTTGCGCCGGCCCCTGCCGCTGTGGCGCTTGCCTCGGTGGCGCTTCCCGCACCTCGCCGGGCGCTTGCCGTGCACCGCACCGGCCGCCGCGTTCGTCGCCGCGCCGCCCTGTGCCGACGGTCCGCCGCCATGCGCAGGCGGTTCCCCGCCATGCGCCGACGGTTCCCCGCCCAGCCCCGAGGATTCGCCGCCACTCCCCGACGGCTGCACGCTGACCGCCCGGTTCGCAAAGGGCTCGTATTCGCGGCACGGCTCCCCCCGCAGCCCCGGGCACGGCGGCAGTTCGCTCGACGCTTCCACCCCCGAGGCGACCGGAAGCAGGAGGTTTGAGGGCATGTCCTTGCCATAGGCGATCGCGACCTCCGCGCTGCCTTCGGGCTGGGTCTGCGCGAAGGACCAGATCGGCTGGGTGCCGTTGGGGGCGGCGATCGTCACGCGGATCCGCGAGCCGGCCCGGTAGGCATGGCCCTCGTAGTAGAGCGGGATGGTCACCTCGACGAAGCGGTTGGCGGGCAGCGGGGAGAAGTCGGATTCGCGCAGGCCGAGCACCGGCTCGAGCGGGGTGCTCTTTTCGGGGTCGAGCGCCCGCGCGTTCCCCCGAACCCAGCCGTTCTGCACGAAGGTCTCCTTGCCGTCGGGCCGCACCTCGCTGACCGTCGCCTGCAGGTCGACGCTGGGAGCCGAGGAGCGCACCCACACGTTCACGGCCCCGGCGCCGATCACCGTCGTGTCTTCGGCCAGCGGTTCGCTCAGATAGGAGACGCCGCTGCCCGCCGGCTGCTGCATCCATTCGTATTCGGGCGTTGCCGTCCAAAGACCGCCTTCGCCCGACCCGGTGTCGCCGCTGAAGTCGGTCATCGGCAGCGCGCCCGCATCCCAGCTGAAGCCGTCGGCGTGCAGACCGGCCGGCGCCTCCCCGCCCAGGCCGCCTTCGGGCGAGAGGTACCAGGCCCTGGCTTTCGTTCCCGGCACGGGGAATTCGTCGAAGCCCGCTTCGAAGGCGGGGTAGGGGTCCCCGGCCGAACGCCCGCCGGCGCCGCTGTCGAAGAGCACCTGGATCGGCTTCAGTTCTTCGTAGGCGGCCAGCGCCGATTCATAGGTCGGCTGCGCCTGGACGGGATCTGGGGGCAGCGTGACGCCCTGGATGCCCATCGCTTCTTCGTAGATCACCGGCGCGGCGGCCTGGATCGCCGCCGAGGCGAGGATCGGCGGCCGCTTCGCGACGAACAGCTGCAGGAAGTCGTACCAGTGGTTGAACGTCACCGGGTCCAGCGAGTCCACGTGGGTGCCGTTGGTGAAGGTGAACCACTTGCGATCGGTGCCGCTGAAATGCTCGGCGAGGGTCGGGCAGTGCCCGCCGGTCTGCTCGTCGGTCCACTGGCAGGCCATGAAGGTGGGCACGTCGATCTTGTCGACGAAGGTGACGGGGGAGAGGGGGTCGGCCACTTCGGGGCGGTAGTGGTCGTTTTCTTCGATCTTCCTCAGCAGGTCGGCCGCCTCGGGGTGCAGCGCCTGGTTGGCCGCGCAGGTTTCGTCGCCTTCCTGGATGCGCTGATAGGCCCACGCCTGGCCCGAAGTGGGGGACGCCGCTTCGGCGTCGTGGACCCGCTCCTTGGCCCATTCGAGCGCGAACCCGGTGTTGAGGATGCCGCCCGGGTAGAGCGTCGTCTGGGTGTTGTCGATCACCGACAGCGGCGAGATGGCGGCCAGGTCCGGTGGCCGGGTGGCGGCCGTGAAGAGCTGGCTGATCCCGCCGTAGGAGATCCCCATCATCCCGACCTTGTTGTTCAGCACCCACGGCTGGTGGGCGACTGTCTCGATCACGTCGTAGCCGTCGAGGTTCTGCAGCGGCTCGAAGAAGTCAAAGGCCCCGCCCGAGCAGCCGGTGCCGCGCATGTTGACGTCGACGACCGTGAAGCCCATCAGGTTGGCGATGATCGAGATGCCGTTCTGCGGCCCGGCCGGGTCGGCATACCCGTAGCCGGAGTACTCGATCAGGGTCGGCGTCGGGCCGGCCGGGATCGGCGGCAGTTCGACCCCCGGCAGGACGTGCGTCACGTCCTGGGGCGGATGGACGTCGATCGCCAGCTTGGTGCCGTCGCGCGTGGTCAGGTACCCGTATCCGCTTTCCGGGATCGACTGTTCATAGATCCCGGTGTCGGGCGGTTCGGAGGCGGTCGTGAGGACCCGCAGGGGTTCGGACATCGACCCCGCGGCGCCGACCCGGTAGCCGTCGCCGGGCGCCACGTTGCGAAACAGGGTCCCGCCCAGTTCGTTGGCGCTCCTCGCCTCGACCACCTGGCCCTGGCTGTCGTAGAGGGACACGGGGTCGCCCGAGCTCAGTCCCGTCGCATAGACCTGTTCGACGCTGCCGTGCGCTTCGAAGGACGGCGCGGCCCCTTCGTCGGCCACGGCGCTTGCGGCGGTCACCAGCAAGGCGAGAAAGGCGCAGCCGAGCACCAGCCACCCCAGCACCCTGCATGCCCGCGAAAAGTGGTCGTGATCTTTAGCCTTACCCATGATTCAGGTTTTAGCATACCTAATTCCTGGTAGTGGCCTATGCCCCTCGCGCCAGAGCGCGCCGGCCTCGCCTCGCCGGTCCCGTTCGATCAGGGCGGCGACGCGCGGAGCCGAGGCCCCGATCTTCAATGGCTGGTCTTTAGACCCACGTATTTGGGGGCAAAGGGTTCAGCCGTGCACAGAGGTCGCGGCGGAGCGAACCGGATAGGCACGAGCCGAGAAGTACGGCAGCCGCATCGGGGAGCCCCCTCGCGAAGATGCCCCCAAAGACAAGAACCATCAAGCTCTTCAAGGCGCTGGCGATGCCGCCGTCGACCAGCACGCCCTGCTTGGCGGTCTTCGCGTCGCGCAGCGAAAGCGGCGGGAAGAAGTAGGGAAAGCCGGCGCTGATCCGCACCGCGTCTGAGGACGGTCAAGGAACTCGACACTTGTCCAGTTACGGTCGACAGCTCAAGCGAGACACATGGTTCGCACTTGCCTACACCGCCTGACGAGCGCGCTACTTCAGCCCACCGGCTTCGCGGAGCACTCTGCGCGCCCTGTCTGCACGGGTCTCAGGCGTGGCGCTGATGATGCCGCTTGCCGGATCCCTGTCGCGTGGAAGCGAACAGACTCCCGCGCAAGGCCATGGTCACAATCGCCGTGCAAGCGAAGAGGCCGACCCCGTAGATCAAGCCACTGCTCCAGTCCATTCCTCAGCCTCGCTTGAGATCACCGTGCGTATACGGCTAGCTCAGGCGGCCACTCCCCCGGCCTGCCTCTACACCTGCAACGGACCCTGCGGTCACTTGAGCACAGCATGCTGTGCTCAAGTGACCGCAGGGTCCGTTGCGCCCGGCCGAATCGAGGCGGCGGCTCGTGTGCCGCCGAGTCCGCGACGCGCAACCTGAGTGAGCCGTATACGCACTGAGATCACAATTTGTGATCTCAAAGCCTCGGCCTCGGCTTCGTTCAGTTGGAACATAAAGTCCGCAGGGAGGCGCTTCACGTTTCGTTTGGCCTGCTGGATCGGGACCCTGGTTTCGACTCCGTAGAAGTTGAGCCCCAGCTCGGTGCGGTGCTGGTCGAGCCATTCGCGCACGTAGGCGGGTGTCTCACCCCTGTGGCTGGCGCTTCTCTCGGATCGCATCGCGAGTTGCGTAGAGGGCGGGAAGGGCGGCCTTGTCCTTCGGCCGCCCCAGGCGCTCCTTCGAGGCGATCACCTCATCGATCGTGAGCACGCGGACGAGCAGGTCACCGAGCGCCAGCTCAACCGTGGCGACGTCCTCGAAGCCACCGATCGCTTTGGCATGCGGAACGATGTCTATCGGCCCTACCTCGGTGTCGAAGCGCTGCTGCCGCCAGCCGAGGAAGTCGGCGCCTTCCAGCTCGGTGGGCTCATTGCCACCCGGCGAACGCGCGCCAAGTTCGTTGAGCGCAGCGGCGAGCCGCTCGGCGTTGTCCAGGTCTCGGCGTGGCATCACGTCGACGTCGAGGGTCACCGAGGGATTGCCCTGCAACCACGCCGCCAGCGCGCCGATCACATAGAAGTCGACTTCGTGCTCGACGAGCGCTCGCAGGAGCTTCTCGGGATCGAACTCGGTCATATCGGCAACCGATCCTCGGTGAGCTCGCGCAAACGTGCATACCCGGTCAGGGAACGCAGGCGCTCGAGCGGCGTGAGCCCAAGCAGCGAGCGCGCCAACTCGACATCGTGCGGATCGGGAGCTATCTCCACGTCGATGCCCAGTCGCCGCCCGCATGCAGCCGCGAGGCGCTGGAGGGTTTCCCACGAAGGCACCGCGATGCTCCGCTCGTAACGGGCGATCGCCGGCTGCGAGGTGCCGGCGCGCCGCGCGAGCTCGCGCTGGGAGAACCCGGCGGCAAGCCGCATCTCCCGCACAAGAGCCCCAGGGGATTTCGCGGACATATCCCAATGATACCTAATCAGGTATCTTAGTTTGCCTAGCGCGGCCAGGGGGATCTCCCGCCCGCGCTGGCGGATTGTTTTGCAGCGCCGCCTCGTTCCACGCATGGATGTGAGCGCGTGGACTGCGAGCCGTAAACGATCGCTCTGGACGAGCCGCAGAATCTCCGTGACGCTCGCCGAACTTCTGCTCTCGCATGACGGGGCGGGATCACGCGTCCTCGGGCCGAGCGGCGCAAGCGGGTGGCGTGAGCTGGGGTTACGGGTGGAACGTTTCGGGGAGGTCCACTAGGCTGTCGCGCGGGAGGCAATCCGAGTTCTCGTTTTCTACTTGTTGGGGGGTATCTCTGTGGCTGGCATGCGTACATTCGGACGGCAAGCCGACGATCGACGGAGAGGGGGGCGTTGGGCGCTTGCTTTTCGGTCGATGATCCTCCTGTGCCTGTCGCTCTTCGCGGTACCCGATGATGTTTCGGCGGACGCGGCAGACCTGTCCCTCTCGATCTCGCCGGCGCAGCCGAGCTCGGTGGACCGCCCCACCCTGACCGCGGACGTCCTCGCAAGCTATCCGTCCACCTACCCGACGGTGGAAGCAATCCTCACCGCCGCCGGCGGGCCGGGTTGCGGTTCGACCCCGGCCGCAACCCTCGAACACGCGTTCACCGAAAGCCCACCCGGCTATCCGATTCCAGCCACCCACCTGGGGCGGATATGGGTCGGCATCGACGGAAGCGCGACGAACGAATTCACCAACTTGGCGCAGCTGCCGCCGGGCGAATACATCTACTGCGGCTACCTGTACGAAGAACAGTTTCGGCCGGGGATGGGGCTGGCTACGCCGCCGGACGTGGGACCGGTCACGCAGCCGTTTACGGTGCGCGCCCCAGAAAGCGGCGTCTCGCTGTCGGCGTACCCGGCCTCGCTGGCCGGGGGCGAGACGCTACACGTGGTCGCCCCCTACCAGGTGGAGCCGGGGTACACCGATTCACCCGGCTACACGATCTACTCCAGCCCGCTGGACGGCACCTTGGACGTGAATCTGCAGCCCAACAACGGGCAGGGGTGTCCGGCCGCGATATCGACTACCCAGGTGCCTGTGCTGGGAACGGGCGGGGAAGTGATCGGCTACGAAGAAAAGCGCGGCATCCTCACCGAGGAAGACGTCTCTTACCGGTGGGTTTCGGAAGCGAACCCGAACGAGATCGACTCGGGCACATTCGAAGCGAGCGGCCCAATGCCCAACCTTCCGGCCGGCTCCTACGTCCTGTGTGCCTACATCGACCGCATCTGGGACCTCGAACCGCCGGCCGTCTTTCTCAGCGAGGCTCATTCGGAGCCGGTGTACCTGACGAACACCGGACCCGCGGTCGGCGGGGACGCAGGAGAGACGGAGGCTGCCGCCAGCAGCGGCGGCACCACGAAGAGAAGCCGCTCCAGGGAGAGCGCGAACGCGAACGCGAACATCGGGATCGCCAGCGGGGTGGCGCTCGTCAGGAGGGGCAGGGCGCTCCTCAGCATCTACTGCCGGGGCGCCTCGGGCCATTGCAGCGGAGTCGCAAGGCTGGTCGCGCGCCAGCGCGGGGGCAGAAAGCCCCGGCGTGGCAGCAGCAGCAGTCGGCACAAGAAGGGCAGCATGGTGACCCTCGGCCAGTCCCGTTTTCAAGTTGTGGCGGGGAAGAAAGATCTCGTGCCGATCAAGCTCAAGACCAGGCTGCTGGCGCGGGTGAGGAGCGGCCGCGCACCCAAGATCCACGCCCGGTTGCTCGGCTCGGGCCTGCGCAGCCGACCCGTCACGCTGAAGCTGACGAAGCCCCACAAGCGCCAACGCCGCGGCAAGCACTCCGGACGCGCCAAGGACTCCCGGGCTCCAAAGCGAGGTCGGTCCCGTCCGCATAGGACCCGCTGAGGCGGCCACTGGCCTGCCGATCGCCGTTTGGCCGATCCGAGCTGAGGCTCGATTTCTAAAGAAGCCCGAGATCGGCGCACATCGCCTCGCCAAAGGCTTATGCGACAGCCTCACGCGGATCGCCCCGTCTCGGCGCATTTCGGCCAGGTGGTGAGCCACGAACGCCAGGTAGGTCCAGGGCTGGCGCCTTGCGAGGGCCCTACTTCAGCACGCCGGCTTCGCGGAGCACCCTGCGCGCACCATCGGCGCGGCGTTCGGATTCCCGCCGCGTCCGCCTGATCTCGCGCAGAGTCTCCTGCGCTTCCCGGCGAGCACGCCGGTTGGCCGCGATCTGCTCACGAGCCTGAGCTTGCAGCTCGCTCCAGGTCATTTGTGCTCCCACCTCGCCATCGTATCGAGCGCGTCATCCGAACTCGCGAGCCTGTCCTCGAGCACTTCGACCCTCGCTTCTGCGCTGGCCAGCATCTCCTTCAGCGCGGTGTTCTCGGCGTCGAGGTCCGACGCTCGTTCTGAGACCTCCACCGGCCCAACCCTCGTCAGCCACTGGCGCCGGGCCACCAGGGCGGCGACCGAGGCGACGAGATAGGCGGCGGCGGCGATGATCGCCAGTCGCGTGGCCGCCAGAACGGCGCTACTTGCCAGCAGGCTGTCGATGAAGCCGGGATTGCGGGCAGCAGGGGAGCCGCTCAGCACCGCATCGCCGACCGCCCAGGCGCCCGCGACGCCGAGCACGGCGAGCGCCGCCGGGACGAGCAGCCGCGCGAGTGCGCCGGCCAGCCTCTCAGTCGTCGCTGCGCCGTGGTTGTCGCCTGACATGCACCGACTGTAGGACGCCCAGCCTCACAGCTGGTGCGCGCAAACAAACAATTCAGTCACGGCTTCGTAGGGATAGCCGCGCGGCCGCAGGCGGACGTCGAGGCGACCTGCTTGCGCTCAACGGCTACCGGGCAGCCCGGGCGGGCTCGCGGACCGTGCGGCGGCGGAGCGGCGGGCCGACGGCCGGCTCGAAAAGGCCGTAGAGGACTTCGGGGTCGAAATCGATTTCGCCGGGCCATTCGACCGTGTGGGTTTCCTCGTTGACGCGCACCGCGGAGAAGACGTGCGGATCGCGGAGCGCCAAGAAGACGCCGCGGGCCTGCGCGAGCTGATCGCCGAGGTCGATCTCCTTGACAGCGCCGTCGGAGAAGGTCGCGCGAATGCGAAGGGCCTCCAAGGGCTGAACGTCAGTGACGCTGATGATCTCAGTGCTCACCCAGCCATCTCGCACGAGCTTGAGCGGCGGCGGGTGATCCTTGAAATACATCTCGATGACGATGCCAAAGAAACTGCTTACGGTGAAAGCGTACGGGCGGTAGCGTCTGCCACCACAGCCCGCCTTTTGAGGTGCCAATTTGGCACCTCAAAGCCTCCTCGGCCGTGAGCTGGAACATGAAGTCGTCGGGAGGTGTTCTCGGCCTCGAGATCCGAAACCCGGGCCGAGACCTCGACCGGCCCGACCCTCGTCAGCCATCGGCGGGCTGCGGCTTTGAGGTTGCAATCTGCGACCTCAAGTTCAAGCTACGGAGGTCGCCGCTACGACTGCTTGGCGTCGCCTGGGCTGGCGCCGTGTCGATCACGACCAGCTCGTAGCGCTGGCCGAGCTTTGCTCCGAACAGCTCAGGCGTGGCGCCGCCGGTTCGGCTCGCTCGAGTGTCGCGGCGGGCCGAACAAGCTCTCGCGCAACGCCACCATCACGATCGCTGCGCAGATGGGAAGCCCGACCCCGTAGATCAAGCCGACGCTCCAGCCCATGACGTTGGCCGCCGCGCCGACAACAGCGCCCGCGAGGGCGGCCATCCCCATGTAGAAGAGGAAGTGCCGGAGCGTGTACATCTTCATGTCCTCGTTGGGCTTCACGGCCTCAGGGTACCGCTAACAGTAGCGTGACTAGAAGACCAAACCCGAAAAAAGCTAGGGCAGAATAGGCGACGTAGACAGGCCAGTGATCCAGCTCCCCGGTGCGCTGGTAGCGGATCAGCGCGGCCAGTATGTCCATCGCGGTCCCAATGGCGAAGAGCTGAATCGGGAGGTTCAGGGCGTCGATCGAGGAGGACACGACTCTTCAAGTCCACAGCGCCGCAAAATCTCCCCCACGGCGACCGAGTTCAAGCGGACGTAGTCGAGGTCTTCGGAGTAGCGCAGAGGGCTCGGTAGGTGGAGCTTGTGCAGGCAGGTACCGCCGCGCATCGCAAGCTCAGGGCCGAGCACCTCGTCGCGGCTGATCTCGATCATCAGGCGGGACAGCAGCAGGTCCTGCTCGATCTGCACACTGTCGGGCCACGGCGCCTTTGAGCGCCAGGCGATGAGGGCAGGACGGTCGATCACAGGTCTGGTTCGACGGTGCTGTTGACCTGGAGGTTCCAGTCGGCGTCGATCGGGCCGCGAGCCGGCAGGGCGCGCACCAGCCGCGTCGGGTAGCCGTCGCCGCCTCGCGCGACCTCGTGCAGCGGTTCCAGCTCCAAATCCTCGCGAAACCGGCCGAGCAGCCAGCCCAGGCGTCGCGCCACCGAGCGCGAGCGCACGCTTGCAAGCCGCGCCAACGCCAGCACGTCGAGATCACCGATCTGTGCGACCACCGTAGCCACGTTGCTCAGCCCGCCAGCGTCATCGGGATGGACGACGAGGTCCACGACGGTCGTCTCGCGGGTCGCAATCCGTATTCGGCCGGTGTCGACCTGGCGCTCCTGGACCGCCATCCGGTCGAGATAATCGTTTGCGTAGAAGCGCAGCTTGACCCGCTCTATATCCCGATCGGCGAGGTGCCGGTCGACCATCACCTGGAAGAGCTGCGGCGCCTGGTGAGCAGCGCCGTGCATCGCCGCGGCGGTCAGCAGGCTCACGTAATAGTCGCGCCCAAGCGTTCGCATCATCGCGTCGATGAACAGCTCGCCCGGCAGCACCCGCCAAGAGCGGTACTCCGGTGGGACCACCACGTAGAGGCCGCGCGTCGGCGAGAACATCGCGCCCCGACGGCGCAGACGCTGCAAGCCGGGATATACGTGCGCGGGCGGGACACCCGCAATCTGGGCGGCCTCTGACGGGGTCACCCAGTAGCGTCCTTGCGAGACGAGGACATCGGGTAGGTCTGCGATAGACGGTACCTTGAGTAGTCTAACGCGAGACGTTAGTTAGCGTAATATGGCGTCAGCAGGTGGCTACACGGGTCGGGGCAGGTACGGCCGGTGCCTCAAAGCACTCAGTTCAAGAGCGCTCCCGGAGGGAAGCTGGGACACCGCTCGGGGTGGGCCAGCAGGATTCGATAGCCCGCCAGCGCCGGGGACGCCAACAGGTGCTCCTCGAAATGAGGTGGTAGCGGAACGTAGAGAGTCTCCAGCAGTGGGAGTAGGAGTAGCTCCCACGCCTGCTTACCAGCGTCCGAGCTGGTGCTGGCCTCGGTGCCGGCCGGCTGCTCGGCCGGGCCTGGGCTGTAGCCGCGGCCGTGGCCGTAGTACCCGTAAGCCGTACGGCTCATCAAGCCGGTACGGCATAGCTGATGGTCTCGCGCAGTCCCTCATGCCGAGCGGATCGGCGATCTCCTGCAAGCGCTCCACCCCCACCCCGGAGTAGAGGGTCGCCTCCTCGTCGATCTAGCAGCTTATGGGCAGTTATAGGAATATGGCTATAACTTGCTATAAGTAACTAGAACATGGATCCCATCAGAAATCCCTACACCCCGAATGCAGGCTCTCGCCCTCCCGAGTTGGCCGGCCGTGAGAGCGAGATCAAGCAGTTTGAGGTTCTCGTTGGGCGGCTGAAGCGAGGCGCCACCGAGCAGAGCATCATCGTGCGGGGGCTGCGAGGAGTCGGGAAGACGGTCCTGCTAAATGCTTTCGAGGACCAGGCCGAGAGCGAAGGGTTCTTGACCTTCTACCACGAGCTGACTCCCGACACGAACCTCGTTGACGAGCTTGCGCGGGATGCGGAGAGGGCGCTCGACAGGCTCAGTCTCGGGACAAAGCTGAGCGGTCGGATCCGCGGCGCTCTCGGGCATCTGAAGACGATCAGGCTAACTGGCCCGGAAGGGTTCGGCCTCGCTGTCGACCTTCAGAGTGCGGATGAGGGAACGATCACGGCGGATCTCACCGACCTCTTGCTTCAGCTTGGCGCCGCCGCACGGGAGAACGGGACCGGGATAGCGGTCTTTCTCGACGAGTTGCAGTTCGTGGACGAGGTTCAGTACCGAGCGTTGATCAGCGCGCTGCACCGCGCCACTCAGAAAGAGTTGCCGATCGCGGTTGCCGGCGCGGCCCTGCCGCAGATTCCACTTCTGACCGGGGAGGCGCGGTCGTATGCAGAGCGGCTGTTCGACTTCCCGATGATCGCGAATCTCGACGAGCCGGCGGCCACGATGGCGCTGGTTGAGCCGGCACGGCGACAGGGCGTCGAGTACTCGCCGGATGCTCTGGCAAAGGCCCTCGAGTGGACGGCCGGCTACCCGTTCTATATTCAGCAGCTCGGAAAGCATGCGTGGAACCTGGCGACCGAGTCACCGATTACCGCCGATGACGTCGAGCGAGCAATGCCTGCCGCGCAAGCCGCGCTGGACAAGAGCATCTGCGAGGTTCGGGTGCAGCGTGCCACCGAGGGTGAGCGCCGCTACATGCGAGCCATGGCCGAGCTCGGGCCGGGCCCATACAGATCCGGACAGGTGGCGGAGAAGGCCGGTCAGTCGGTTACCCAGGCCTCTCCCACCCGCCAGCAGCTGATGACCAAGGGACTGATATACGCGACCGAGGACTTCGGCTACGTCGACTTCACAGTGCCGCGGTTCGCCGAGTTCATGCGTCGCTACATGCCATATCGGGCACCCGATTGACGGTCGGGAAGGCGCCGGCGGCGACGCCGGTCGGCGCCGTGTCGATCACGACCTCCTATCGCCCGGGGGGTCGACTACAACCCGCGTCCGAATCCCCAGCGGCTCATCTTTCCGCCTTGGGTCGGCGGGGGAGGAGCGGGCAGAGGCGCGCCGTCCAAAACGGCGCGCGGCGCAGTCTCGACCATCCACTCGACGCGGGAGGGACCGATCAGCTCCCGCGCTGCCTTGAGCGCTCCCCATTCCGGAGCCCGCACGGCGCCTTCGGCGCTATGGGGCGTCGGAGGCGATCACGTGTGCGAGGCTCTCGCGCAGCAGGTCGTGCGCCAACCGCGCCGATCGCGAGCGCCGATTCGATAGCCCGCCAGAAATGACGCCGTTACTTCAACACGCCGGCTTCGCGGAGCACCCTGCGCGCGCTATCCGCGCGGCGTTCGGATTCCCGCCGCTTCCGCCTGATCTCGCGCAGGGTCTCCCGCGCTTCCCGCCGCGCACGCCGGCTGGCCGCGATCTGCTCGCGAGCCTGAGCCTGCAGCTCGCTCCAGGTCATTTGTGCTGCCACCTCGCCATCGTATCGAGCCTGTCCTCCATCCTCGAGAGGCTGTTCTGGAGCGCTTCGACCCTGGCTTCTGCGCTTGCCAGCACTTCCTTCAGGGTGGCGTTCTCGGCGTCGAGCTCTGACGCTCGTTCTGAGACCTCCGCCGGCCCGACTCTCGTCAGCCATTGGCGGCGGGCCGCGAGGGCAATGACCGAGGACACGACGTAAGCGGCCGAGGCGATCCCCGTCCCGCCGTTGAACGGCTCCGGGCTATCGGCATGCTCGGCGGCCAGGATCAGCGCCCGCGCCGCGCCGAAATCCGCTCAGGCCTTGCGCAGGACGTGAGCCCAGAGCCATGCCGCCGCCCTCTTCGGTGAAGGGATGATTTCGCCACGTATCTCGGGACTGCCGAGACCAGGAGTGGGAGGCGGAGGCGGAGGCGGTGCATCGCCACGTGGAACGTCTTGTCTCGGTTGCGGCGCGTTTGCCATAGCTAGAACAAGCTACCACCCAGTAGGGCGACCAACGACAGGATCTCGACCGTAAGGGCACTCGCGGCGAGGATGTAAGCGCGGCTGAGCTTGGCGACCGTCTTGTTGTTCGCGTTCCAAAACAAATTCAAGTCGAAAGCGAGACGGCGGTAGACCTCAGGCATGTCGCCGCGAATCGAATGTAGTCCCAGGTACAACCCAACGCCCGTCTCCGCGAAGACCAAGTTCTGCTTCGGCAGCAAGATGAGAACGCTTGCGCCGATCGAGGCGACGAAAGCGGCGAGGGCGACAAAGGCCAGCGCCTGGGGACTCGGCTGCTGAAACGCCTTCTGGCCCAGGAACGACGCGGCGAGTGAGGAGGCGGCCAGGAGCACGCCGGTTCTGGCCCTGAGCTCCTCCAGCAGACGCTCCTGCTTGTCGAGGCTGCGCAGTGCGGCCTCGTAGGCCAGTTGCTCGAATCGTCCCGCCACCTACTGTCCAAGCCTCTGGCTCCGAAAAGTCTCCCCCCGGGGCCGGGGCAGGTACGGCCCCCGCGCCTCAAAGGCACTCAGTTCAAGAGCGCTCCCGGAGGTTCAAGAAGACTCCTGGAGGTCTCCTATCGCCTGGAGGTCGACTACAACCCGCGTCTCAACCTCCAGCGCCTCATCTTGCCGCCTTGGGTAGGCGGGGGAGCAGGCGGCAGAGGCGCGCCGTCCAAAACGGCGCGGGGCGCAGTCTCGACCATCCACTCGACGCGGGAGGGACCGATCAGGTCCCGCGCTGCCTTGAGCGCTCCCCATTCCGGGGCCCGCACGGCGCCTTCGGCGCTATGGGCGTCGGAGGCGATCACGTGCGCGAGGCCCTCGCGCAGCAGGTCGTGCGCCAACCGCGCCGATCGCGAGCGCCGCGGCGACTGTGCGAGCGAGCCCACGGTGATCTGCACCAGCACGCCGCGGCGCACCAGCTCGGCGAGCCGTTCGGGCGCCGATTGGAAGCTGGGGCTCCGCTCGGGGTGGGCCAGCAGGATTCGATAGCCCGCCAGTGCCGAGGACGCCAACAGGTGCTCCTCGAAATGGGGTGGCAGCGGACCGTAGGGAGTCTCCAGCAGCAGATCGGTTCCTCGCTGCCCGTAGGAAGCCAGCCGAAGCTGCTCGGGCGATGTTTCGAGCGCCCGGGCACGGGCGAGGCTCCAGTTCTCGCGCAGCTCCCCCAAGACGACCCCGAGCCCAATCCGCAGTCCGTGCTGCTTACTTCTCCTGGGCAAGTTGTAAGAGCCGACTCAGGCGGCCCGAAAGCTCTCCATCGTCCGCCTCAGCCCCTCCGCGACCCCAGACGCTCAAGCCGGTACGGCATAGCTGATGGTCTCGCGCACCCCCATGCCGAGCGCATCGGCGATCTCCTGCAAGCGCTCCACCCCCACCCCGGAGTAGAGGGTCGCCTCCCAGCGCTGGACCTGCTGCTCCTGAAGACCAAGCCGCTCCGCCAGCGCCTTCTGGGTCAGCCTGGCGGCGATCCGCGCCTCGATCAGGGCGGTGGGGAGCTCGCGCAGGCCGTCGATCTCACGCTGGCTGACCCGCCCTTCGCGCAGGTCCTCGTAGCGGCGGAGGTCGTCACGCAGCGTCTCCGCCTGGCTCAGCAGGCCATCGACCATCGCTTTTCCGATGCGGGGATCGACGCCCTCAGGTGGCCCGTGCTGCTGCTGCTCTTTAACCGCCTGTTCGAAGCGCTTGAGCTCAGTTCGGGTGATGTTGTACTGGTGCTCGTTGGCGATCACGCTAGGCCCTCCAGATCGACCTGGATGATTCCCTTTGGCTCCCCATCTCGGTCGCGTTGGAAGAAATCGAGGAACAGCGCTCCGCTCTCTGGCTCAGCCACGAAGGACGCGGGGAACAGCTCGCCGCCGAACGCGGACTCGAGCTCTTGCCAGCTTGCCGCGTGGATGCCGGCCGGCAGGTTCCCTTGCTCGTCATGGGTTGGAATCATAGCACAACGATAATGTTGTCCAGAACACCAGTTCGCATACAAAAAGCTTCGCACCCCCGCCGGACGGAATCCAGCCGGCTGGTGGACGGTCTGATGCGGCTGCGCCCAGCCTCCTTCCGCTACCGGCGCAGCTACGTCCACGGCCCAAGCGCCCTGCAGTTCGGCCTAATCGCCGAGCAGGTCGCCAAGGTCTGAGAGAGCGCCTCAAGGTAGGTGTCATGGGGTTGAGGGGCCAGAGAGCACATATCAGCGGCAGCAGCCGATACCCTTCAAGGAGATGACTGACGATCAGAGAGATGTCCTCGCGGCTTCGACCGATGCCAAGAAGGCGGTCGACACGGCGACCGTGATCGACGCGGACGAGCTGGCCAAGGCTCGTCTCGATGAGCGCTGGCGCGAGTTCTGCCTGAACGCGGAGCGCTACGTGGCTGAAACCACTCGGCCACATACCCGCGTCGGTCAGCCTGCCTAGGCATCGGGGAAGAGCGGCATCCAGAGTCGGCTGCGCTTTGCGCCGTCGGCGTCCGTCCTCTTCGTCAGGGAGCTGCGAAAGCCGAAGTGCTCCCGCCAGTAGCCCTCGCTCGCCGCGTCGAAGGGGTCAACCGCGATGACTGCCGCACCCACCTGGCGCGCTCCGATCTGAGCGATGCCGACCGCGTGCCGCAAGATTGTCGCGGCGTCCACGTCGGCCTCCGCCGCGCGTGCCAGCCAGAGGATGAGCACCGCGCCCTGACGCGGATGGCTCGCCTCCAGCTTCTTGCGTTGCTGAGTTCGCAGCTCCACCTCGCTCATCCCAAGCGAGTAGAAGCCGGCCGCCTCGCCCTTGACGAGGAGCACGTAGGTGGCGATGTGGCTTGTCTCCTTGAGGGCGCCACCCTTGAGCCACGTTGCCGCCGCATTTCCTGCCCGCCCCGGTGGCGCCTGGAAGCGTTCCAGCGCAGCGACGAGCGCCGGGTCGGCGCTCAGCTGCTCGGCGGTCAGGTGGATCCACTCATGCTCGATCAAGGCGGATGCAGACTAATCACCTCCCAAGCGGTAGGCGACCCGCGTTTGCTGCCGGCTCGATAGAGCGGCCGTTCAGGCCGCCCGCACGCTCCCCCGAAAGCTCTCCACCGTCCGCCGCAGCCCCTCCGCCGGCGGCACCCGGGCCTCGAAGCCGACCGTCTCGGCCACCATCTCGGCCAGGTCGCGGATCTTGGTCTCCGGGCCGGTGCCGACGTTGAAGGCTCGGAGGTATCGGCGTGCTCAGGCTGCTGCGCGAGACTGCGGCCAAGCCCCCGAACGCACGCACTCGTAAAGAGTGTCGGGCTCCTATTCGCCTGGGGGGTCGACTACAACCCGCGCCGCAACCTCCAGCGGCTCATCTTTCCGCCTTGGGTCGGGGGAGGAGCGGGCAGAGGCGCGCCGTCCAAAACGGCGCGCGGCGCAGTCTCGACCATCCACTCGACGCGGGAGGGACCGATCAGGTCCCGCGCTGCCTTGAGCGCTCCCCATTCCGGGGCCCGCCCGCGCCTTCGGCGCTATGGGCGTCGGAGGCGATCACGTGTGCGAGGCCCTCGCGCAGCAGATCGTGCGCCAACCGCGCCGATCGCGAGCGCCGCGGCGACTCTGCGAGCGAGCCCACGGTGATCTGCACCAGCACGCCGCGGCGCACCAGCTCGGCGAGCCGTTCGGGCGCTGATTGGAAGCTGGGGCTCCGCTCGGGGTGGGCCAGCAGGATTCGGTAGCCCACCAGTGCCGAGGACTCCAACAGGTGCTCCTCGAAATGGGGTGGCAGCGGACCGTAGGGAGTCTCCAGCAGCAGGTCGGTTCCTCGCTGGCCGAGGATGGAGGTGACGAGGGACGCGGGGGTAGATCACCTCGCGCGAAGGCGCCCCGGTGCCGCCAGTGTTCATTGCAGTGGCTCGATCTCCTGAAGGGTCTCACCTGCGCGTGCCCTGCGCCAGCTATCTCCCAACATCGTTGGCACGGGGACAACCCCGCGCCGCTTCGCCTTCGTCCCGATCGCTTGCGTCGATGTCCTGCCGTGGTGGCGCGCCGAGGACAGCGGGGAGTGCGCCTACTGCGCGCGGCGAAGCAGGAAGTCGCGGAACTTGGGTGCGGTGTACTCGTATTCGCCTTTGCGAATCCGATATAGAACCCCAGCCTCGACGAGCCTCCCCAGCAAGACGTTGACGTTGCCGGGCGTCTTCTCGGAAGCCTGGCCGAGATCCGAAGCGCGAAGCGGCGGATAGGGGCAGAGGGCGGAGGAGATCAGAACCTCCTGCTCCGCCGGCGTGAGGATCGATATCCGCGGCTCGTAGAAGTCCTGGTCGAGCCGCTCGTAGATCTGCGGCACGACCTCCTCGAGCAGCCCGGAGGTGAAGCGGTCCACTCCAACCAGGTCGGCGGCATCCCAGAGCTCGGAGCCCCATAGCTGGATGAAGTAGGGATAGCCCTCAACCTCGTCCACGACCGCTTCGGCGACAGCGGCGTCGGCGGTACGGCTCGTCTGTTCGAGTGGCCGCGTGAAAGCAGCCAGCGCCTCGTCGCGGGGAAGGGAGTCGATTTTCTCGCCGCGAAAGAGGCGCTCGCTGTAGGAGCGCGCTTGCTGGAGGTTCGCGCTCAGCGTGGGCAATCCGCAGAGGACGACAGCGAGCGGAACTTCCTGTCGTTGCAGCGCAACCAAGGGCGCGATCAGAAGCGAAAGCGGGTGCTCCCCATGGCGGCCGCGCTGGTCGCGAATGAGCTGCGCCTCGTCGAGGAGCAAGACGAGACCATTCCGTCCCTTGGCTACGGCAAGCTCGACCGTGTCGAAGATTTCCTTGGTCAGGTCCCGCTCGCGCTCTGAGCCGGGTTCGATGGACAACGAGATTTCCTCCCAGGTGATCGCAAGCTTGCCCGCTCGTAGGGCTCGCCCAGTCGCGGCTCGAAGGCGCTCGAGCTGGGAGAGGCGGGCCCTGCTCCTCCCGAGGAGCCCCGCCAGGGCGGCCTGAAGGGCCTCGTCGGTGTTGTGTGAAGGTTGAAGCTCGAATTCCGCCGGCTCCCAGCTGCCCTCACGGGCAAGCTCGGCGAAAGCGCCGAGAAGCACGGTCTTTCCTACGCCCCGAAGGCCGGTCACGCGCATGCTCGCCTGAAGCTCAGGGGCAGCGCGCAGCATCGCGGAGAAACGGTGGAGAGACCGCTCGCGACCGGCGAGATAGAGCGGCCGCACACCGACGCCCGGGCGATAGGGGTTCTTTCCCGAAGCTTGGGTCATTACAGATTAAGTTTTAGAATACAGGATTCTAAAGAAATACCTGTAATGAGTGCCAAGCCGACGAGCCGATTTCGCAAAGCACCCGGACGGAAAGGTCACGCAGCCGCGTGAGCACCTCGCTCTTCGTCTCGTTCTCGATCAGCTCGGCGGGGTTGGGGGAAGCCGGCGGTTCAGGCGCTCGAACGGGAAGGCGAGCTCATACCGACTTCGTGTCGCCCTCGAAGTGAATCGGCGCGGCCGTCTCGTTGAGGGGAACCCCAGGAGGCGGGGGAGCGGGCTGCACGGGTTTCGGGAAGTCCGACATCAGAAAGCCACCTCGATGATGAAGATACCAAGCGCGAGACCGACCGCAAGGAGTCCGGTGAGGAACAGCATGCCTGCCCAGCGCAGTGTGGCCGCGGCTTTGTCGCCCGCCCTCGTGGTGTAGTCGATCGAGATCAGGAGCCCGTTGATCGTTCGGATATGGATCCGCCAGAGATCGGGCTCATGCGTGAACCGTTCCGTCGTGTAGTTGGCGATCTCCTGCGCGGAGATATCGGAGACCAGCTGTGAACGAAACGGAGCACCGAGGATCGAGCTGACCAGCGCAGTGATCAGGAGAGCCGTCCCGGCCAACAAGGCGATGCCGGCGACGTCGCGGGGCACGCCGCCAAGGGCGGTAAGGATTCGGTCTGCGTTGCCGCCGACGAGAGCGACCACGGCTGCCGCGAATCCGGCAAGCTGGCCACCGCGAGATCGCAACGACTGGACCCGCTCCCGCAGATCGTCGAGCAGCGCCTCCGCTTGCAGCACGTACCAGGCGATTGCCTCCCGATTCGGCTCTCTGGGTGGCTGTGAAGCGGTTTCACTCTCTCCCGTCACTCACTGTCAAGTGTTTGGCGGCCAAGAGTCTCCCCCCGGATGAACACTCGGCACCGAGCCGCCACGTCTGCTCACCGGCGTCCGGGCTGGCGATCACCCCGTCGACCTTGCGCAGCAGCGGGAAGGCGTCGGCGACGACGCCGGTCGGCGCCGTGTCGACCGGCTCTACCCGCGTCCCAATCGCCAGCGCCTGATCTTTCCGCCTTGGGTCGGCGGGGGAGCGGGCGGCAGGCGTGTGCCGTCCAAAACGGCGCGCGGCGCAGTCTCGACCATCCACTCGACGCGGGAGGGACCGATCAGGTCCCGCGCTGCCTTGAGCGCCCACCATTCCGGAGCCCGCACGGCGCCTTCGGCGCTATGGGCGTCGGAGGCGATCACGTGTGCGAGGCCCTCGCGCAGCAGATCGTGCGCCAACCGCGCCGATCGCGAGCGCCGCGGCGACTCTGCGAGCGAGCCCACGGTGATCTGCACCAGCACGCCGCGGACTCCAACAGGTGCTCCTCGAAAATCAGCATCTTCTTGGCGAGCCCGTCGGGCGCGCCCATCGAGGTGGCGACGATCGCCTTCGGCATGTCGATCGGCCCGGAGTGTCTGCGAAGTTAGAGAACGACGAGCTCGCGCTCGGGGTGCTTGGCCGAGCCGAACTCGAAGCCGAGGACGGCACGGGCGCCGAAGGCGTCACCCAGCTTCTTGAGGGTCTGCGGGCTGGTGGCGTGCTGGCCGCTCTCAATGCGAGAGATCGCCGACGCCGTTGTGCCCATGCGGGCGGCCAGCTCTGCCTGTGTCAAGCCGAGAGCAGCGCGACGCATGATGACGATGCGGGCCAGCTCCTCGTATGGAGCGAGGCGGTCGTACTCGGCCCTGAACTCGGGGTCCTCGAGAGACTGCTTGATGTCCTCCGAAACGGACTTTCCAACGGGGCTGATCTGCTTGCTCATCGTTTACCTCTGCTTGGCAGGTTAGCAGCGATGCTAACAATGGTCACGGGGGTCAAGGGGCATCGCGGTCTCGGCGGTGCGCGGTGGTTTCCGAGGATGGGCGTCCATCCGCGCCTTGAAGTCCGCCCAGCGTTCCTGGGCGATCTTGATCTCCGCCTGCGGCAGCTTCGCCGTCTTCTTCGGAAAGAGGTGCAACAGGACGATCAGACGTTTGGAGCGGCGGTAGAGCACGCGATAGTGGTCGGTACCCATGTGGCAGCGCAGCTCCCGCAGGTCACCCTCGACCTGGGAGCTGTGGGGGAATGGCAGGTGAGGCACCGCATCGGAGAGGTCGTTAAGCCTGTCGATCTGGCGTTTCAGCGCAGCGCGGGGCTTGGCATCGAGTCCGGCCACGAACTCCAAGACGGGTTCGCCGCCGTCGGTGGCTCGGTAGTAGACGGCCTGGAGCGCATTCACGGGCCACCCGCGATATGTAAACGCTGCTTCACGGAGAGCAGGCTATGGTCGCTTGCGGCGTTTTGTCGTCACCGCTCGCGATTCGGGGCAATAGGAATAGCTGAGGGCATGCACCTTTATCAAGGCGCCAGCGCCCCAAAACTCTCCCCCGCGCGGACGATCGGCGCGCCTCGCGGGAGGCGATCCCCAGCGGCTCATTTCTATGAGCCGCTGGGGACAGGTGTTCAGTCAGGGGTGAAAACAGGCTGCAGATGGCTCTGGAGAGCCAAGTGGCTACGGACAGTCTGTCCGTAGCCCTGGACGCAGACGGGAGGTTTCTTACCTGCTGCGAGATTTGTCGTCGCGCATCTGTGATGCGCTCGGAGGGCGAACCGGCGGCAACACCAACAACTCTCGTGAGGTAATACGCCTGAGGGGTCGTGAATTAACAGCTATGGGAGGTGACGAGCAGCGAGCGCATGTCGCTGTCGACGTTGAAGTAACGCAGCGAGGCCCGCATCGTGCGGAAGGACTCGTTCTCCATGAAGGGCAGCTCCGCCTACGCAGGAAGACCTCGCGGGGCGCCGTCCTCGATCATCGGTCCATGTTGGAAGAGGTTCAGGATTTGACGTAGCGGGCAACGGCCTCGCGGGCGAGGTCGCTGACCGAGCGCCCTTCTTTCTTGGCGCGCTTCTGCGCTTCTCGGTAGAGGTCGGGCGTCGTCCGGAAGCTCATGCGGGGGGAAACCCCACCGCCAGCGAGCGAAGGACGGCCAACCCGGCGCCGCTTCGCCTTCGAGAGGTCGTAGCCGCGCTCTGCCTCGGCAGCGAGAGCATCGGCGATCTCGGGGGTGATCTCCGTCCCCGACTTCGTCTTCGGATTCTTGCGGGTCGCTTTCACCTTCGCCATCTCTTCGCCTCCTCGTACTACTTGCTCACGGGATATCCGGTGCTTGGTCGCGGCGCGGGTCCACTGCAGATTCACGCGGGAAGCTTGGGCCGTCGCCGCGATGCGCCGCCTCGCGATCGTCGCATGCGACTGTCCGCGCCAGCTCGGATGATGATCGCGGGTGAGCAAGCGCAGGAAACCCAAGCAGCCGTCGAAGCGCCGACGCAAGATCGTTGCGCGCGGAACTCCAGCGGGCTGGAACGTCGCATGGCACCCAAAGGCGCTCGATGAGAAGAACGCAATCGAGGATGCCGCTGAGCGCGTGGGGATCGCGCATGTGATCGAGAAGCTGGAAGTCGACGGCCCAGTCCTGCGAAGTCCACATCAGAGTGGCGTCATGGGCGAGGAGGGGTCGGGCCTGCGAGAGCTGCGGCCCCGGCGAGGAAGGAGCCGATGGCGGCCGATCTATCGCCAAGGAGAAGGAGTAGCCTGGGACGGGCAATTACAAGCGTGTTATCGGAGATTTCGAAAGTCGAAGATGGCTGATCAACTCATATCCAATGACGACGTTCTCGCGAAGGACCTGCGCGATCCCGAGTTCCGTGCGGAGTGGGAGCGGACGGCCCTGGCACGGTGGCTCGCGGTCGAGGTAGCCCACTACCGAGCCGAGCACGACCTCTCCCAGCGCCAGCTCGCAGAGCGGCTGGGGGTACATCAGTCCGACGTCGCCCGCATGGAGACCGGGGAGCACGCGCCGAGCCTGGAGCGGCTGGTCAGGGTCGCCAGCGGCCTCGACATCGAGCTGATGATCGACATCCGCCCCGAGAAGAAGGCGGCCCAGTTGCCGAAGAAGCGAGCCCTCGATGCTGGGTCCTTGGCCGTAGGTGGCTGCGAGGTCGTTCTCGCCACCGCATAGCCGCGAAGAACGCCTGCACAGCGTCGTAGCCGAAGCGCGCCGCCGGCCTCACCGCACCGCCAAGCTCTCCCGAAAGCTCTCCACCGCCGTCTCAGCCCCTCCGCCAGCGGCACCTGGGCCTCGAACCCGATCAGCGCCCGCCCCCGTGCCGCAATCCGCTCAGGCCTTGCGCAGGACGTGAGCCCGGAGCCATGCCACCGCCCTCTTCGGCGAAGGGATGATTTCGCCACGTATCTCGGGACTGCCGAGACCAGGAGTGGGAGGCGGAGGCGGAGGCGGAGCATCGCCACGTGGAACGTCTTGTCTTGGTTGCGGCGCGTTTGCCATGGCTAGAGCAAGCTACCACCCAGTAGGGCAACCAACGACAAGGTGAGACGGCGGTAGACCTCAGGCATGTCGCCGCGAACCGAATGGAGTCCCAGGTACAGCCCAACGCCCGTCTCCGCAAAGGTCAGCTCTTCCTTGGGCAGCAGGATGAAGACGCTAGCCCCAATCGAGGCGATGAAGGCGCCGAGGGCGAGGGCAGCCAGCGTGGAGGGCCTTGGATGCTGCGCAGCGCAGCCTCGTAGGCAAGTCGCTCAAACGCCCCTGTCACGCCCTTTCAAGGGCCTGGCGGCGCAAACTCTCCCCCGTGCAGACGATCGGCGTGCCTCGTGGGAGCGTTCCCCGACGGCTCATCTCGATGAGCCGTCGGGGACAGGCGTTCAAAGCGCTCCACTCGGAGGGCGCCGAATACGGGCGAGCCGCAGCAGGCACAATTGCGCCAATGCCAGCCCACGACGACCATGACCTCACGGAGGACGGCCTGGTCCGGGCCCGCGAGCTTGTCCCGATCGCTTGCGTCGATGTCCTGCCGTGGCGGCGCGCCGAGGGCTGCGCACCCGAGGTCTGCCTCATCGAGCGACTGGACCGCCCGGGTCAATGGAACCTCGTCGGCGGGCGCATCAGGCGCGGCGAGCAAGCAGATGCCGCGGTGCGGCGCCATCTGCTCTCAACGCTCGGTCCGAGAATCAGCTGGACCAGGAATGACTTCAGCCGTCCAGAGGTCGTAGGCCAGCACTTCTCAGAGTGCACCGCGGGCTACGGGTTTGACCCCAGACACCGCGATGGCGTGACGATCACCGACGCCGACGGCAACCCGGTTCAGCGCGACGCCGAGCAGGTCGAATGGGACGCTGCCGCCGCTGAGAAGGGCGGCTACGAGACGTTCATGCTGAAGGAGATCCACGAGCAGGCCGACGCCGTCGCCGAGACGATCGTCGACCGCCTCCCGACCGACGACGGAGTCGACCTCGACGTCGACCTGGAGGACTCCTTCCTGCGGGGCCTGCGGCGGGTCGTGATCGTCGATCACGAGGACCACGCCACGGCGTAGCCGCTTAGATGGACGCATTGAACAACGTTGCGCTGGTGCCGAAGAGGTCTTGGGCTTATGCGCGGTATTTAGCCGCTTTTCCCTTGTTACGCGCGTTTGTTCTACCATCAAGCTAGAGATGGCCTCCGCTAAGCGCACTTTCTTGCTCGAACGGCAGCATGAGATCTTCGCCAGCACGACGGAGAGGTCTGCCGCCGTCAGACGTGCCGTGGCGGCGGGGAAGGCACGTAAAGTTGCCGGCCGTCTCTATACCCGCAACATGGACGACCCCCTCGAGCAGGTCGTCCGCCGCAACTGGTCTCGAATCGCCGCCCATTACTTCCCTGGCGCCGTGGTAGTCGACCGCAGCGCATTCGAAGCGCGACCGTCGGCCGACGGCTCACTCTTTCTCGATGCCGGTCCCAACTACGCCGGGCGTCGACCCCTTCGCCTACCCGGCCTCACCCTGCGCCCACGTCGGGGACCGGGGCCGGCTCCCAGAGACATGCCCCATCTGGACGGCCTTCACTTCTCGAGCCGACCCAGAGCCATGCTCGACAACATCCGCCCCTCACGCTCCCGCGGAGGCGTCGCCCGCACCCTCGCCGCGGCAGAGATCGAGGAAGAGCTGACCCGGACCGCAGCCCTGCGCGGAACCAGCGCGCTCAACGAACTTCGAGATCAGGCGCGCGACCTCGCCGGCCCGCTGGGCGCCCGCGACGAGATGGCAGCGCTTGACGATCTGATCGGAGCGATTCTCGGCACGAGGGACGTGCCGCTGGCCACCCCTGCAGCTCGCGCCTCACATGCCGGGCTCGGTTTCGACGCGCGCCGCGTCGAGCTGTTCGAGACACTTCAGGCCGCCCTGCTGAGGGAAGCACTCGAGGGTCGAGCGGACCAGCCCGCGTCGTTCCCCGC
Organism: uncultured Solirubrobacterales bacterium; assembly: GCA_963747765.1. GTDB lineage: Bacteria > Actinomycetota > Thermoleophilia > Solirubrobacterales > 70-9 > VRUE01. Next base: position 305,304 of record CAVVGH010000005.1, read on the forward strand.
CCTCTCGTTCATCGAGGCCTACTTCTCCAACTGGATAGAGGGCACCGAGTTCGAGCTGCGGGAGGCCGAGCAGATCGTCTTCGAGCGCGCGGTGCCCGAGGGACGGGTCGAGGACGCCCACGACATCATCGGGACCTTCGATCTGGTCAACGACCCCTTGAAGCGAAAACAGCTCCCCACTGGCCCCGACGGCTTGCTCGATCTGCTCCGCTCCCACCATTTGCTGATGTTGGAGCGGCGCCCGCAGGCCAGCCCCGGCGCATTCAAGACGCGCGTGAACCGTGCCGGGGGCACCACGTTCGTCCATCCGGACCTGGTCGTCGGCACCCTGCGCGAGGGGTACCGCTTCTACGAGACGCTGCCCTCGGGATTGAGCCAGGCGATCTTCCTCATGTTCGTCGTGTCCGAGGTTCACCCGTTCGCCGACGGAAACGGCCGCGTCGGCCGGGTCTTGATGAACGCAGCCTTGAGCACCGCCGGGAAACAGCGCATCGTGATCCCGATCGTCTACCGCGACGATTACCTGCAGGGGTTGCGCGCGCTATCGCGCAATGGCAACCCGCAGCCGCTAATTCGCGTTCTCGATTACGTCCAGGACTATGCCGCTGCGATCGACTGGAGCGACCTGAAGACCGCTGAGCGCATGCTCGAGGAGACCAACGCGTTCGTCCCGCCCGACACCGCCGAGGAACGCGGGGTGCGTCTTCAGCTTCCGGCGTAGGCGACGCGCAGGCTGCTGCCGAAGCTCTCCACCGTCCGCCGCGGCCGACGTTTGAGGTCGCAATCTGCGACCTCAAAGCGGCTGCCTCGATGCCTGTGTCCTTGCGGAGTCGGACCTCAGCTCGAAGTCGATGCTCGGCGGCGCCGGTGAAGGCTCGACCGGCTACCCGGCTGCCCGGGCGGGCTCGCGGACCGTGCGGCGGCGGAGCGGCGGGCCGACGGCCGGCTCGAAAAGGCCGTAGAGGACCTCGGCGTCGAGATCGATTTCGCCGGGCCATTCGACCGCGTGGGTTTCCTCGTTGACGCGCACCGCGGAGAAGACGTGCGGATCGCGAAGCGCCAAGAAGACGCCGCGGGCCTGCGCGAGCTGATCGCCGAGGTCGATCTCCTTGACAGCGCCGTCGGAGAAGGTTGCTCGAATGCGAAGGCCCTCCAAGGGGTGAACGGCGGTGACGCTGATGATCTCGGTGCTCACCCGCCATTCTCGCACGAGCTTGAGGGGCGGCGGGTGATCCCTGAAATACATCTCGATGACGATCCCGTAAGCGGACACAAACTCTCCCCCGCCGATTCGCCACGGGACTGTTTCTCCGCTTCAGCGGGCACAATTGCGCCAATGGCGGCCCACGACGACCATGACCTCACGGAGAGGGCCTGGTCCGGGCCCGCGAACTTGTCCCGATCGCCTGCGTCGATGTCCTGCCGTGGCGGCGCGCCGAGGGCAGCGCACCCGAGGTCTGTCTCATCGAGCGACTGGACCGCCCGGGTCAATGGAACCTCGTCGGCGGGCGCATCAGGCGCGGCGAGAAGATAGGCGCTGCGCTGCGGCGGCATCTGCTGTCAACGCTCGGTCACGGCGTGAGCTGGGCCAGGCGCGGGGAGGCGACCATGCACCGTTGGTTTGGCCTCGAGGAGCTACCCGGACGCGGCCAAGTCGGATACGACCAAGCAGACGTGCTCTGCCGGCTGATTCCGGCAGTGCAGCGCCAGGTCGGGCTCTCAGGGGATTCCTCGCTACCGGCCTGAGCGCGACGGCGGCTGTCGGGCGAGGGGCCAGAGGCCAGCGCCCTCAGCCGACCGGCATGACTGCCCGGAAGCTCTCCACAGTCGCCCGCAGCCCCTCCGCCAGCGGCACCCGGGTCTCGAAGCCGACCGTCTCGGCCAGGTCGCGGATCTTCGTGTTTGAGGTCGCAATCTGCGACCTCAAAGTCCCAGCCTCGGACTTGTTCAGCTGAAACATGAAGTCCGACGGGAAACGCTTTTCGCTGTGCCAGACCTGCTACACGCTCGGCGGCGAGCCGGTCAGGCCGCTGCGCGTGACTTGGGCCAGGTGCCTGAGTTGACTCGCTCGTAGAGCGTGTCCGGCGCCAGGTCTGCGCCGCCCGGCCAAGCCACGGTGCCCTCCGCGACGTGGGCCTCGCGGAACCCCTCCGGGGTTCGCGCGCGCTCGAACACCGGGCCGCGCATGCGTGCGAGCACGTCGACCTCGCCGCTCGTACCGTCGGCGAATGTGAGGAGGAGGGCGCCGTGGCCGGTGACCTCTACAGCGGTGATCTCGTAGTCGGGAACGCTCATTGCAACGGCTCCATGGGCCTGATTGTGCCACCTTCACGGGCAAGGCACCGGTTCTTCTCGAGCTCTGCCTGATGGAGCTCGGCCCAGGCGAGCACGAACCGGAGTTGGCGGCGGGGGAGGCTGCTCTCGATCGTCTCGAGGGAGTCGATCCTGACCTTGGCGTGACCGTCGGCGTGCTGGGCGTGGAAATGCGGGTAACCGTGGTCGTCGTGGTACATCCTGATCACGATCCCGTAGAAGCTGCTGATGCGAGGCACGCCACCGAGCGCATGTGGCTGTCGACGTTGAAGTAGCGCGGCGCCAGAACGGCTGCTCGGCAACGAACTCAGGCAACCGGTTCGAGCTTCGCGCGCCCCTCGCTGTGCGCGATTCCGATTCCGCGCAACTCTTCGAGCGCCGCGCCGAGGAAGGGGGCCTTGAGGTCTCTCTCATCGAGAGAGAGGACCGGCCGATTCCAGGTGGCGCACCGGCTGCCCGTTGGGGCAGGTATCAGTGGCGCCCGTCGTGGGCGGCAGCGAAGTGCTGGGTACGTCGAGCTCGTGGAAGCTCGGGCAGCCGATCCGCGAAGTAGCCGAGAGCGGCGCCACCTAGGACGGCGACCAAGCCCAGGCTCGCGGCAGCGATGCCGGCCCCTGCGTGCAGGTCGTTCAACAGGAGCACTACGCCTACGGCGACTATGGCCGGGGCTGTGAAGAGTGCGATGAGGATCTTCATGGGGCCAGTGTAGATCAGGTCAAGGAGTCGATCACTAGAACAAGGGCACCGACGCCGAAGCCAGCGAAGAAGCCAAATGCGGTGGCGTGCTCGATCTCGCGCTCGGAGCGCCCAGCCAGGACTGCTGCGTAGCGAGCGGCCCCGCCGAAGAGACCGGTGACCCCGATCAAGGCAGCAACGGAACCGGAAAGCGCGTCGGTCAGGATGCCGGCAAAGATGAAGTCCATCGCCTCCTCAAGAGCGCCAACGCCACAAACTCTCCCCCCGCAAGGACAACTTGCAAAGAGCTCGCGCTACCCGTGCCGCTTCAGTCAGGCCGTCTGCATGCTTGCCCGGAAGCTCTCGACTGTCCGGCGCAGGCCCTCCGCCAGCCCCACGCGCGCCTCGAAGCCGATTCGCTCCCTCGCCCGAGACACGTCGAGGTAGCGCACCGGCTGGCCGTCGGGCCGCTCGGTGTCCCAGGCCGTCTCACCGGCGTAGCCGACCGCCTCGCCGATCATCTCGGCCAGGTCGCGGATCTTCGTCTCAATCTTGGGGCGTTTGACTCCTCGGGGAAGCCGTCCACAGGTCGTCCTCGCGGTTAGAGAACGACGAGCTCACGCTCGGGGTGCTCGGCCGAGCCGAACTCGAAGCCGAGGACGGCACGGGCGCCGAAGGCGTCACCCAGCTTCTTGAGGGTCTGCGGGCTGGTGGCGTGCTGGCCGCTCTCAATGCGAGAGATCGCCGACGCCGTTGTGCCCATGCGGGCGGCCAGCTCTGCCTGTGTCAAGCCGAGAGCAGCGCGGCGCATGATGACGATGCGGGCCAGCTCCTCGTATGGGGCGAGGCGGTCGTACTCGGCCCTGAACTCGGGGCCCTCGAGAGACTGCTTGATGTCTTCCGAAACGGACTTTCCGACGGGGCTGATCTGCTTGCTCATCGTTTACCTCTGCTTGGCAGGTTAGCAGCTATGCTAACAATGGCCACGGGCGTCACGGGGCATCGCGGCCGGCGGCGCGCGGTGGTTTCCGAGGATGGGCGTCCATCCGCGCCTTGAAGTCCGCCCAGCGTTCCTGGGCGATCTTGATCTCCGCCCGCGGCAGCTTCCCCGTCTTCTTCGGAAAGAGGTGCAACAGGACGATCAGACGTTTGGAGCGGCGATCGAGCACGCGGTAGTGGTCGGAACCCATATGGCAGCGCAGCTCCGGCAGGTCACCCTCGACCTGGGAGCTGTGGGGGAATGGCAGGTGAGGCACCGCATCGGAGAGGTCGTTAAGCCTGTCGATCTGGCGTTTCAGCGCAGCGCGGGGCTTGGCATCGAGTCCGGCCACGAACTCCAAGACGGGTTCGCCGCCGTCGGTGGCTCGGTAGTAGACGGCCTGGAGCGTGTTCACGACGCACCCGCGATATGTAAACGCTGCTTCACGGAGAGCAGGCTATGGTCGCTTGCGGCGTTTTGTCGTCACCGCTCGCGATTCGGGGCAATAGGAATAGCTGAGGGCATGCACCTTTATCAAGGCGCCAGCGCCCCAAAACTCTCCCCCGCGCGGACGATCGGCGCGCCTCGCGGGAGGCGATCCCCAGCGGTTCATTTCTATGAGCCGCTGGGGACAGGTGTTCAGTCAGGGGTGAAAACAGGCTGCAGATGGCTCTGGAGAGCCAAGTGCCTACGGACAGTCTGTCCGTAGCCCTGGACGCAGACGAGAGGTTTCTTACCTGCTGCGAGATTTGTCGTCGCGCATCTGTGATGCGCTCGGAGGGCGAACCGGCGGCAACACCAACAACTCTCGTGAGGCAATACGCCTGAGGGGTCGTGAATTAACAGCTGTGGGAGGTCACGAGGACCGAGCGCAGGTCGTGGTCGACGTTGAAGTAGCGCAGCGAGGCCCGCATCATTCGGAACGCCTCGTTCTCCATAAAGGGCAGCTCCGAAGGGGAGCTCCGCGCCTCAAAGGCACTCAGTTCAAGAGGTCTCCTGGAGGTTCAAGAGGTCTCCAGGAGGACTCCTATGCTGGGGCAGGGTCAAGACACCAAGCGCGTGCGCCATGCGGGGATCGCGACGTTGGCGACCTCGTAGCGAGCGAAGGAGGAGCCGGTTACTTCAGCGCGCCGGCTTCGCTCTCGATCAGCTCGGCGGGGTTGGGGGAAGCTGGCGGTTCAGCCGCCCGCCCGCAGCATCCGAAACGCTTCGTTCTCTGCGTTACTTCTTAGGGGCGGGAGGCTTCGGCGTCAGCGGAACCAGGTTCGTCGGCGCTGGCGGGTTTCTGGGCGTGTTCTGAGGTGTCAATGACGCCTGCTCATCACCCGGAGGGGCCTGTGGGCGAGAGGTTGGCCTGCCGGGTCGCCGCGGACTCATTTGCCCTTGGCCTTCTTGGCATCCGGTGGTGTCAGAGGCACGAGCTTCGTAGGCGCCGGCGGATTCGTTGGGGTCTTCAGGGCGCTCAAGGCACCCTCCTGAAGGCGCTTGCCATTGGACTCGCTCATGACTGCAGGGTACCGGGTCCTTCGGGCACCAGATCGATGCGAGCAATCTGGTGCGCCGCGATGTAGACGCCACGTTCGGGCTCGGCGCGTAGGGCAAGGCTGCGGATGCCGCGCTCATCCTCCTCAACCGTGCACAGTGCCTCAAGATAGATGTCGTGAGGTTGAGGGGTCTGGCCCACGGCCGAGCGCCGGCCGTAGATCCCACCTACCAGCCGTGGGGCAGCGGCGCTGTGCCCGACCAGCTCGACGATCACCCAGACACCGTCCTTGCGCCAGCGCTGATACGCATAGTCGAAGGCATCCCTGGCCTCTCCGCCGCCAAGGCCTGCAGCAAAGAGATTGGGAGGCCCGTCCCTTGACTCCACGTTGGCCAAATAGCTATTTAGGCAGACCCCGACAACAATCGGGACGCCCAACAGAACGACCGCAACATAAGCGCTGATTGCGCCCACGTGGTTGATCCAATCCTCCGGAGGCCCCACCGTTTCGACCAGGTGCGCGGTCCAGAAGCCGAATACGAGGTGGACGATCAGCGTGTAGGCGAGGGCGCGGAGCGCGAGTTCGAGATCACTCCGCGAAGAGCGTGCCGAGCGCGCGACGCTTAGCTCGGCGACGATGAACCCCGGCATCAGCAGGGCGATCGCGGCCAGGATGGAGGCGGCGGTGTTAAGCACTCCTCGCTCCCATTAGACTGCCCCGTCGAACACCTGTTCGCATTCGACCAGCTTTGCAGCGGCACCGGATGGAATGCCTGGCGCTTTCGGCGTCGAGCCGCCTAGATTCGCTCGCTGAGACCCCCGATGTCGCAAGCTAGCTCGCGGATGCGGTGCGCCGCGGTGCGCCCTTCCAGACCCTCGCCGAGCCGCAGTCGCTTCAGCCTCGTCAGCTCGCGGTGGCGATCGCAGCGGGATGACACGGGCCTCCGAGACAGGGTCGCGCTGGGACCTCAAGTTCAGGCTACGGAGGGCGCCGCTACGACTGCTTGGCGTCGCCTGGGCCCGTGCTGGCCTTGGCGCTGACCGGCTGCGCCGCAGCCGGTCCTGGGCCGTAGCCATACCCGCCGTAGCCGTACTTCTTCCGCCGGCTCAGCTTGATGGCGTTGGCGACCACGCCCAGCACGGGGGCATCGAGACGGCTGAGCTGCTCGCGCAGGCGTTCCGCCGCATCGCGCGTGGTACTTCCCCATCCGCGCCACCACGATCACGCCGTCGACCTTGCGCAGCAGCGGGAAGGCGTCGGAGACGACGCCGGTCGGCGCCGTGTCGATCACGACTTCCTGTCGCCCGGGAGGTCGACTACAACCCGCGTCCCAATCTCCAGCGCCTCATCTTTCCGCCTCGGGTCGGCGGGGGAGCAGGCGGCAGAGGCGTGCCAGCCTGGCGTTGCGCATGTCAGGCCGAACCAGCCCTCGGCTGGCCGGATTCTTCGCGCTTGCGCTTTAGGAAGCCGCGCCCTCTAGGAATTCGCGGAACACGTCCTCGTCACGCTCGACGAAGTAGTGCGAGTGGGTGCGCTTGATCGTGTCAAACGAGTCTGCGCCGACCAGCACAACCTCGATCTCCTCGTCGTCGCGGTGGGCCTGCTCCAGCTCGGAGTAGCGTTCGGCAGCGGCTGTGTGATCGCGCCCGAACTCCTCGTGCTGAAGGGCACGACTATCGAGGTCGTAGATTAGGAGGAAATATTGCTCTGGCGGCGTCACTCGGTCTCCCTTCTCCCTAGCTGGTGCTGGACCTGCCTATGAAGCTCCTGGAACCGTCTGAGCGTTGTCGGGTCGCGTTGGGCCTCGTCATCCGCATCCGCCTGGGCCAGCAGATCAGCACCAAGCCGATAGTACTCCGTAACGTCCTCAGGCGCGCGATCCGTCTTTAGCCCGAGGCCTGTACCGCGATCGGTCCTCTCGATCAACTCGGCCCAGGCGTGCTGAGAGATCGTCCGCAACTGGATCTCGATCAGGAGGCCCTCCTTCTGCACGACCAAGTGCATCGCCCGGTATCCAGATCGCGGCCTGGGGATCGACACGTAGTCGCGGACGCGGCGGATATCCCACCGCTTCTGCTTTCCGAGATGGTCAATGGTTGCCCTGACCTCGTCGACCGAACCGAATAGTGCCCGGCAACCGCCGATGTCGTGCATCTGAGACAGGCGCATCTCCGGCTCGCGCAGCAGCTTGTCAGCGATGGTGCGCATCCGCTTCAGTCGTTGAGCCACCACCGGACGCTCGTTCACCTTCGCCGAAGAGTGGCGATCAACGTAGTAGCGGATACCGGCGGCGACCTTGGTCAGCGGACCGGCGTGACAGGTACGGAAATTGTCAATAACGACAAGCTCGCGAGTCAGCTCCGGTTCGCGTAGGTCAACGGCACCCGTCAGCCAGCCTCGCAGCCGTTCGCCCGCCTTGTCGATGCGGGTCTTCGAATTCGTTAGCTCGACTGTCCCCATCAAGAGCCGGACTCTAGATGCGGGATCGGCGAGGCAATGAATCGCGGCTCCTGGGGGCACCCGGCGGGCTGCTGAAACGCGGCCTCGTAGGCCAGTTGCTCGAATCGTCCCGCCACCTACTGTCCAAGCCGCTGGCTCCGAAAAGTCTCCCCCCAGGCCGGGGCAGGTACGGTCGGCGCCGTGTCGATCACGGGCTCCTATCGCTTGGGAGGTCGACTACTACCCCCGTCCCAATCTCCAGCGGCTCATCTTTCCGCTTCGGGTCGGCGGGGGAGGAGGGGGGAGGGGTGTGCTTGGGAGCGTCCACCCTGGGGCCAGTGCAAGTGGCCGCTCCGACGCGCGCAGGAGGAGCGGATCGGCAGCCCTACCGCCACGCTGCTCAGGAGCGCAGTGGGACGATGTCATCGACGGGTGGTGCATTGCGCAGTCTGCCGCCGAGTTCGCGCATAACGGTGTTAGCCGCAATGTCGAGGTCGTACTCGGGAGGCGTGCTTGACAGGAGCGCGTCCAGGTCGTGGCCGAAGCTGGCGTTTGCGAGCTTGGCGGCGAGGTTGGCCCGCAGCTCCGGGTAGCTGAAGGCGGCATCTCCCATGTAGCGATGAAAGCCGGCGACGATCTGTTCGGGGTCGGCCTTGAGAACGGTGAGCCCGAGCCATAGGTCGAAGAGGTCGCGGCCCTTGCTGCGCTGATAAAGGGCACGGAGCTTGGTGGCGAGCAGCTCCTCGGCCTGGAATGTGAGGATGTCGGCTTCGCCACTCCACCAGGAGGTCTCGACCTTGTGGCGCACAGCCTTCCGCGGCATGAACGATGCGGTTTCAGTGATGTTCATCTCGATCTTGATGCGGATGCGACCAATACCTTCCGTGGGCTGCCCGTCCAGGTAGACGTGCACCATCTGTCCAGATCGCTGTCGGCTGGAGACGGCCAGCCCGATCTCGTCGGCCAACTTCGCGAGCGCCTGTGTGTAGGGCTTGATGCCGGTGTGGGTCAAGCGGACGTAGTCGAGGTCTTCGGAGTAGCGCAGAGGGCTCGGTAGGTGGAGCTTGTGCAGGCAGGTACCGCCGCGCATCGCAAGCTCAGGGCCGAGCACCTCGTCGCGGCTGATCTCGATCATCAGGCGGGACAGCAGCAGATCCTGCTCGATCTGCACCCTGTCGGGCCACGGCGCCTTTGAGCGCCAAGCGATGAGGGCAGGACGGTCGATCACAGGTCTGGTTCGACGGTGCTGTTGACCTGGAGGTTCCAGTCGGCGTCGATCGGGCCGCGAGCGGGCAGGGCGCGCACCAGCCGCGTCGGGTAGCCGTCGCCGCCTCGCGCGACCTCGTGCAGCGGTTCCAGCTCCAAATCCTCGCGAAACCGGCCGAGCAGCCAGCCCAGGCGTCGCGCCACCGAGCGCGAGCGCACGCTTGCAAGCTGCGCCAACGCCAGCACGTCGAGATCACCGATCTGTGCGACCACCGTAGCTACGTTGCTCAGCCCGCCAGCGTCATCAGGATGGACGACGAGGTCCACGACGGTCGTCTCGCGGGTCGCAATCCGTATTCGGCCGGTGTCGACCTGGCGCTCCTGGACCGCCATCCGGTCGAGATACTCGTTTGCGTAGAAGCGCAGCTTGACCCGCTCTATATCCCGATCGGCGAGGTGCCGGTCGACCATCACCTGGAAGAGCTGCGGCGCCTGGTGAGCAGCGCCGTGCATCGCCGCGGCGGTCAGCAGGCTCACGTAATAGTCGCGCCCAAGCGTTCGCATCATTGCGTCGATGAACAGCTCGCCCGGCAGCACCCGCCAAGAGCGGTACTCCGGTGGGACCACCACGTAGAGGCCGCGCGTCGGGGAGAACATCGCGCCCCGACGGCGCAGACGCTGCAAGCCGGGATATACGTGCGCGGGCGGGACACCCGCAATCTGGGCGGCCTCTGACGGGGTCACCCAGTAGCGTCCTTGCGAGACGAGGACATCGGGCAGGTCTGCAATAGACGGCACCTTGAGTAGTCTAACGTGAGACGTTAGTTAGCGTAATATGGCGTCAGCAGGTGATTACGCCCCTCGCCCGCCGGTTCGGCGCGCACGAGCCGGAACGCTCTACTCAATCCGGCAGCGGATGCGAGGTTAGAGAACGACGAGCTCGCGCTCGGGGTGCTTGGCCGGGCCGAACTCGAAGCCGAGGACGGCACGGGCGCCGAAGGCGTCGCCTAGCTTCTTGAGGGTCTGGGGGCTGGTGGCGTGCTGGCCGCTCTCGATGCGAGAGATCGCGGAGGCAGTCGTGCCCATGCGGGCGGCCAGCTCTGCCTGGGTCAGGCCGAGAGCAGCGCGGCGCATGATGACGATGCGGGCCAGCTCCTCGTACGGAGCGAGGCGGTCGTACTCGGCCCTGAACTCGGGGTCCTCAAGAGACTCCTTGATGTCATCTGAGACGGGCTTTCCAATGGGGCTGATCTGCTTGCTCATCGTCTATCTCTGCTTGCCGGGTTAGCAGCTATGCTAACAACAACCAAGGGCGTCACGGGGCATCGCGACCCGCGGAGGTGTTGACCCCGCTCGGCCGGGCGTCGAAGGAGGCCTCCGCGGCGGCGTAGCCGAAGTCGTAGAGCTCCTGCTTCTGGGCGCCGCGCAGAACTGCGACCAACCCCAGGCTCGCGACGGTGATTCCGGGATCCGCGTGCAGGCCGTTCAGCAGAAGCGTCAGGCCGGCGGCTGCCACGGCGGGAATTGCGAAGAGTGCGATGCGGATCAGCATTGGGCCAGTGTAGATCTCGTCAAGGAATCGATCGCGAGTACGAGGCCTCCGATTCCGAAGCCAGTGGCTCCGCGGAACCGCCTTACCCGCCCGGCGGGACGGTCGCGCCCTGCTCGCCCTTTGCCGCCCCGGGCCCGTAGCCGTAGTACCCGTAGTAGCCGTAGCCGTACTTGCGCCGCCGCGCCACCGGCCTCTCCGCCATCTGGCTCAGCTGCCCCCTCTCACTCGCACCCGTGCCCGTCGCCGTCCCTGTCGAGGTCGTAGGGGTCGGACCCGATGACCTCGACCGGCCCGGTGTACAGGGGCCCATCGCCGCTGCCGCCTTCGCAGTCGTAGTCGGATGCGTTTGGGTCGAGGCAGCCCGTGTAGTTGGGATCGCAGCCCGCCGGCGGGGCTTCTTTCTCCGCGGCTTCGCGGCGTTCTCCTTCTTCCTGCTTGTCCAGCAGCCCCGAATAGCGCTCCGCCGCACCCTCAGCCGACGCGAGCCTTCCCTCTGCCCGGCTCAGCCGCCGGCGCGCCCGGCCCAGCGCCTCGCGGCCACTCGCCTCCACCCCGGCAAGGCGCGATGCCCGCGACTCCAGCTTCGACGCCTCGGCCTCCGCCCTCGCAAGCCAGCGCTCCGGCGCGCCCCTCGCCTCCCCGGCGGCCCGCCCGCGCAGCTCGGCCGACACCAGCACCGGTTCGGGAGCATCGGCGGAGAGCGCCGCCCCAAGCCCCGTCAAGAAGACGATGCCCATCGCCGCCGCGATCGCCGTCCTGACCCACTTCGGCGGCGGCTCGCCGCTGGGGAAGGGGGCGCCCCCGCCGCCCTCGGCCCGGACCGAGTGGCGCGCCATCAGCAGGCAGGCGGGCAGGGCGATGCCGAGCAGGGCGAGAAAGGTGCCGAGCGAGGCGACCACGCTGCCTCCGCCGCTCATCCCCCCGCCCGTGAGCAGCAGCACGAGCCCGCCCAAGACACACAGCCCGATCGCCCGGCCACGGTCCAGGTCGCTCAGCCTCCGCACCGCGCCGGAGGCCCGGAACCGGCTCCACCCCAGCGCTATCGCGCTCACGACCAGCGCCGCCAGCCCGAACCCGATGCCACTCGCCACCTGTTGGTCGCGGTCCTCGGCTTCCTGCCGGTGGGCGGCCTCGAGCCCCGCCACCCGCTCGGCCGCCCGCTCCTGGCGCTCGGCCAGCTCCGCTTCAATCGCCCGCACCTGCGAGCGCGCGGCGCGGGCCTCCCTCCCTGCCGGCGCCGCCCGCCCGGCGATCGCCGCGTGGCGCGCCTTGGCCGAGGCGAGCCGCGCTTCGGCTTCTGCGACCGCGCCCGCGGCCTCGCTCGCGGCGGCTTCCGCCTCGGCCAGCTTGGCGCTCAGGCTCTCACCGCCCGCCGACGCGGCCGCCGCTGTTAGGAGCAGGACCCCGCTCAGCCAGAGGGCGACGAGGGGCAGGGCCCCGCGCCACGCGCGATCGGACAGTGGCTGGCCTTCCTCCGCAGGCAACACGCGAGCGCCACGCTAACCGATTCACGCAGGCGCAGCGACCGAAGCACAGGGCTTCCCGCAGCTGGCCCGCCGCGCCAGCGCGCTCAATCGTCGATTCGCTCGAAGCGGGCGCCCAGCCCGAGTAGATTGAGCTTGCGGTTCGTCAGGCCCTCGACCGTGGGCTGACGACGCCCTCCCGCCACGGGCGCCGACACGCTCCCGCTGAGCGACCGGCTGTTCGCGGTGCCACTGAGTGCCCTCTGGTCTGGGTAGGGCCAAGACCCCGTCTTCTTGCCCCAGCGCCCCGCTTCCCAGTTGGCGGGACAATCTCTACACATCTTCGATAGTTATGTGTAGGATTTATTCATGCCAGCGGCAGACAATCCCAGGAGCATCCAACGCCTACACAAACGGTTTGAGCAGCGGCCGTTCCGAGTGTCGGAGGCTGTTGCGGCGGGTGTGAGCAGAGCGACGCTGCACCGGCTGCGCCAGAAGGGCGAGTTGGTGACCGTCGGCCGTGGAGTCGTGCAGCTCCCTGGTGCCGGCATGGGAATGCTGTCGGGGCTGGCGGTGGTTTCGGCTCGAGTGCCGGGTGGGACGATCTGTCTCAACTCCGCGCTGGCGTTCTGGGACCTCACCGACGAGATTCCTAAGCAGATCCACGTCGCAGTCCCTCGCGGCGCACACCGACCGTCGATTGACCAGCCGCCCACCAAAGTGCACGTCTTCAACGCCGGAACCTTCGAGGTCGACCGGCAACAGGCCCGGACCGACGCCGATGAGCCGTTCTGGGTCTATTCCCCGGAGCGCACCGTGGTCGACGCGATACGGATGGGACGCTGGATTGGCCACGACATCGCCTTGCATGCGCTGCGCCGCTATATGGCACAGCAGGGAGCCAGCGCCGCTCGCTTGGCCGAGCTGGCGCGAGAGCTGGGTGGAAGCGCCAGACTGCGACCTGCGCTGGAGGCACTGCTCAGCTGATGACCTCGCAAGCCGTCGTCGCCCGGGCAGCACAGGAAGCTTTCAGAGAACTCCGGGCAAAGGCCCGAGCCGAACACGGCGGCAATACTCAGCCGTTGCTAGTCGTCTACGCCGTGGAGTCCTTCCTCCGGCGCCTGTCCATGTCGGTTCACGCCCCCCAGATGATCCTCAAGGGCGGGATGCTGATGGCAGCGAGCGAAATCCGGCAAATGACCAAAGACGCCGATCTGTCGACCCATGGCATCACCAACGACGAGGAGAGCGTCCGCGAGATAGTCGCAGGCATCTGCGCACTGGAGCCGGAGCCCCACGATGGAGTGGTGGTCGACACGGCGACCATCAGGACCGAAGTCATGCGGGAGCAAGACGACTACCGAGGGGTCCGCTGCAAGCTGGTCGCCGCCCTCGGGCAAGCGCAGATGCCGTTCGCGCTGGACTTCTCTTTCGGCGACTCGGATCATTCGACCGAGATCGAACTGGACTCGATTATCGACCGGGAACCCGTGTTTCTAAAGGCATATCCCCTCACGCTCAACTTGGCCGAGAAGGTCGTCACCGCGATGCAGCGGCGCGAGACCAGCACCCGAGATCGCGACTTCGCCGACCTTTGGGTCGCCAGTCGCCGGCACCGCATAGAGGCAGCTGAGCTCCGTGGGCATATCCTCGCTGTCGCCTCAAACCGCGAACATCCGGTGATGCCCATGGCAGAGGCCCTGGCAAACATGCCGGATCGCCAGCAGCCGTACGAGGCGATGATCGAGCGCATGTCCTATCTGTCGCCGCCGCCGAAGCAGTGGACCGATCTCATCGCCCGGGTGATCGACTTCGTCGATCCACTGCTATCCGACGATGGAGAGCGTTTCTCCCACTGGGATCCGGAAAGACACGCCTGGCTTTAAAGCCAGGTCGGCAGAAAAGCGCGGCTCAGAAGCCGAGCGTGCCGACGGGGGTGCCCGTGCCGGCGGGGGCGCTGAAGGGATTGACGAAGCTGACTCCGGTTCTGGCGAAATCGTCACTGTTGCCGGTCGCGACGGTAAGGCCCGTCACCTTCGCCGTCGCCGCGATCAGGCTGTCGATAACGGGCAGCGGGTCGGGGACGTTCATCCTTCCCCACTCCTCGGGATCGCGCGATCGACGCCGAGGACGCGATCTTGGTGCGCACCTGAGATCCGGCCCAGCCAGCTTTCCAACGCGCCGGCGGCCTCGGGATCGCGGCGCCGGATACTCTCAATTCCCTTGCGGATCTCACCCAGCGTCAGGACGCTGAGGAAGACCTCGTCGTCGGCCAGAGCCGCGAACCACGAGGCGACGTGCGGGTCGGCGCGCTCGCCCTTGCGCAGCTCGGAGATGACGTCGGTGTCGATCAGATAAGGCACGGACCGACACTCAGAGCTCGACCGGCCGGCCTCGGTCGGCAGGCCGCCCGAAGTCCCGGTCCTCGCCGACGTCGGGAATCTCGAGCAGGAGCTTCTTCAAAGAGATTGGCGGGCCCGGATGCCTCAAGGCACCGCGATCGAGAAGCCGAGGTCGTCGACGACACGTGCTCCATTCACGCCCTCGGGGTTCAGTAATTCCTCGGTCATGAACGTCTCACGTGACGTTGGCAGAGAGGGACTACCCCCGTCCCAACCTCCAGCGCCTGATCTTTCCGCCTTGGGTCGGCGGGGGAACGGGCGGCAGGGGGGTGCCGTCCAAGATGGCGCGGGGCGCAGCCTCGACCATCCACTCGACGCGGGAGGGACCGATCAGCTCCCGCGCTGCCTTGAGCGCCCACCATTCCGGGGCGCGCACGGCGCCTTCGGCGCTATGGGCGTCGGAGGCGATCACGTGTGCGAGGCCCTCGCGCAGCAGATCGTGCGCCAACCGCGCCGATCGCGAGCGCCGCGGCGACTCTGCGAGCGAGCCCACGGTGATCTGCACCAGCACGCCGCGGACTCCAACAGGTGCTCCTCGAAAATCAGCATCTTCTTGGCGAGCCCGTCGGGCGCGCCCATCGAGGTGGCGACGATCGCCTTCGGCATGTCGATCGGCCCGGAGTGTCTGCGAAGTTAGAGAACGACGAGCTCGCGCTCGGGGTGCTTGGCCGAGCCGAACTCGAAGCCGAGGACGGCACGGGCGCCGAAGGCGTCACCCAGCTTCTTGAGGGTCTGCGGGCTGGTGGCGTGCTGGCCGCTCTCAATGCGAGAGATCGCCGACGCCGTTGTGCCCATGCGGGCGGCCAGCTCTGCCTGTGTCAAGCCGAGAGCAGCGCGGCGCATGATGACGATGCGGGCCAGCTCCTCGTATGGAGCGAGGCGGTCGTACTCGGCCCTGAACTCGGGGCCCTCGAGAGACTGCTTGATGTCTTCCGAAACGGACTTTCCGACGGGGCTGATCTGCTTGCTCATCGTTTACCTCTGCTTGGCAGGTTAGCAGCTATGCTAACAATGGCCACGGGGGTCACGGGGCATCGCGACCGGCGGCGCGCGGTGGTTTCCGGCGGTAGAGCACGCGGTAGTGGTCGGAACCCATATGGCAGCGCAGCTCCGGCAGGTCACCCTCGACCTGGGAGCTGTGGGGGAATGGCAGGTGAGGCACCGCATCGGAGAGGTCGTTAAGCCTGTCGATCTGGCGTTTCAGCGCAGCGCGGGGCTTGGCATCGAGTCCGGCCACGAACTCCAAGACGGGTTCGCCGCCGTCGGTGGCTCGGTAGTAGACGGCCTGGAGCGTGTTCACGACGCACCCGCGATATGTAAACGCTGCTTCACGGAGAGCAGGCTATGGTCGCTTGCGGCGTTTTGTCGTCACCGCTCGCGATTCGGGGCAATAGGAATAGCTGAGGGCATGCACCTTTATCAAGGCGCCAGCGCCCCAAAACTCTCCCCCGCGCGGACGATCGGCGCGCCTCGCGGGAGGCGATCCCCAGCGGCTCATTTCTATGAGCCGCTGGGGACAGGTGTTCAGTCAGGGGTGAAAACAGGCTGCAGATGGCTCTGGAGAGCCAAGTGGCTACGGACAGTCTGTCCGTAGCCCTGGACGCAGACGGGAGGTTTCTTACCTGCTGCGAGATTTTCGCCCGCGGAGGCTGCCTCCACTCGGGGGGCGTCGATTCGTTCAGGCGGTTCCGGATGGCGATTCGCCACGAAGGGACTGGCTGCTCGTTGGAGCGGCAGGTCAGCTCGCCGGCGCGCGCGGCCGGGCATCGCAGGGCTGTCCCCTCGGCCTTGGTCAGCCGGAGCATGAAGTCGTCCGGAAAGCGCCAGACGTTCCTTTTCACCTGCTCCACCAGGCGCCTGGTCTCTACGCCGTACAGCCCAGCCAGATCTTCATCCAGTTCGACCTTCGCCAGCTGTTGATCGCTCAGATCGCAGAGATCCAGTGCCGTCGGCAAGCTCGCCGACCGAGCGGGGCCTTCGCGAATCAGTCCGCTACTTCAGTACGCCAGCTTCGCGCAGCGTGCGGCGTCTGCGCGCGGCTCGCTCCTCGGATTCCTGTAGGAAACGCTCGATCCGGCGCGAGTCGTTTCGGGACCTTCGCAGCGTCCGCTGGATCGACGTGATTCGCTCGCGAAACAGGACTTCGAGCTCACCTTGGGTCATCGTGCCCTCCACGCTCTCCAATCTTACCCAGCCCCCCGGTGAGTGCACCCTCGGCTGCTGCGAGTTCCTCGTCGAGCTCGTCGACCTTGGCCTTGGCGTCCACGAGCATCTCCCTCAGCACACCGTTTTCGGCCTCCAGCTCGGACACTTGGGCCGAAACCTCAACCGGGCCGACGCGCGTTAGCCACTGCCGGCGTCCGGCAAGGGCTACCACGGAGACGACGACGTAGCCCGCCGCTGCGATCGTCGCGACTCGCAGTGCCGCGAGAACCGCGCTGCTCGCGATCAGGCTGTCGAGGAAGTCTGGCTGCCGCGGGGACGGAATGGGGTCCAGGATCGTGTCGCCGAGCGCGTAAAGCCCCGCGAGCAGGCAGAGCGGGAGTATCGCGGCGACAAGCAGCTTGCCGGTCGAGCGACGCAGCCTCTGCACTCTGGAAGCCCAGCTGTTCTCGGACACGATGGGGCGACGCTATCGAGGCCCATGTGACGGGTGGTGCGCACAAACGAACAATTCAGTGACGACCGGCGCCGTTCCGAGCGGAAGAACTGGATGGGGAGGACCACGGCGTCGATCGAAGAGGACACCCCTCTTGAAGGTCAAGGCCATGGTGGTGCAACTCTCCCCCCGGCCTGATCACACGCCCGGTTGAAGGAGCGGGCACCGTCTGTCTCATCGAGCGGGAGGACCGCCCCGGGCAATGGAACCTCATCGGCGGGCGGATCAGGCGCGAGGAGACTGTAGGCGGCGCGGCGCGGCGCCACCTGCTCTCCACTCTTGGCCCAGGGGTCAGCTGGACGAGGAGCGACTTCAGCCACAGCACCATCTCGGGCTCACCGCGCTCGTGAGCCGTCACATACTTGTGGACCATCGCCGCGATCACGTGGGAGTCCTCGAGGGCGGCGAGGGCTCCGATCAGCTGCTCAGGCGTGGCTGTGGTGCCGGCGCTTCCCGGAGCGGGCGGTCGTGCCGAACCGAGCACGCTTGGCGCCAGGCTGCTTTCGACGGGCGGCTCCGTTTGCCACGATCTCCACCCTCGCCCCGAGAGCGTCGGCGATGGCAGCCACAGTCTTCAACTCCGGATTGACGTCGGCCGTGAAAAGCCGGCGGATGCTAGACGGCTCCTTCCCGATGGCTCGAGCCAACTCGGCCTTCGACATTCCCGCCTGCTCCCGCAGCTCGTCGAGCTGGCGGACAACAGCATCGATCTGGGCGATCTCGCGCCGCTGGCGCTCGAACTCAACCCGAAACTCGGAATCCTCTTCGAGGCGCCTGGTGAGTCGGCGATCGTGGTAGGTCGTGTCGAGCTTGACTGCCAAAGCAATTCTCGGTTCCCGATTTCGGACCAGCGTAGCATATATGTTACGCGCGTAGATGGACTGGAACGTTTCCGCCCTGCCGCCTGCCCGGGTGGCCGACTCCCCGTGGCCCATGACCTCCCCTTGACACGGGCCCGCTCCTTCATGGATGACTTTCTCGCGGTAGGAGAGATCCATCGACGCCAGGAGGCGTTGCTCCTCCAAGAGCTCAGCGGCTGTGCCCGAGGCCGATCAGGATGCCTGTCCGCCTCGCGACGGCGTCCACCGTCGCGGTGGAGGCGAGGCCAACTCGGCGCCGCAGGCGCCGAGTCGAAACCGAGCGAACCATCTCCGGCATCGCGAAGCTGACCTTGGTCAAGCCGGCTTCAGGTGGATCGAGCCGCGTGTGAAGTGAGTTGCACCAGTCGGTCGTCGTCAGCGGGACCCCGATGACAAGCCCCGCGGCCGATCGGTTCATCGGCCCGATCGACAGCACGAGCAGCGGGCGCCTGCCGCTCTGCTCGCGGCCCTCGACCGGGTCCAGCTCGGCCTCGTAGACCTCGCCCCGCTGGGGCTCTGGCGCCGCCACCTTCAACGCTCGTCGGCGAGCCCGTCGAGGAGGGTGGCGTCCCAGCTCGCCATCTCCTCGTGGACCTCACCTCCGCGCTCGCGGTAGGAGCGGTCCATCGACGCCAGCAGGCGCTGCTCCTCCAGGAGCTCGGCGGCCACGTCAAGCACCTCGACCACGCTCTTTCCGGCCAGCTCTGCCTCCAGGGCGAGCTTTCGCTGCGTGCTGCGCCGCACGCGGATGGTGGTCGTCTTGACGGCTGCCACAACGCCAGTCTACAGAATCGTCTACACCTTCCACGATCGATTCCATGTCTCTCCAAGGTCGTTGGAGAGCAATTCTCTCCCCCTTCTTGGGCTCGAACGCGAAGGCGGTCGGCCGGCCGACGCGCTCAGCCGACTGCCGCGGTTGCCCGGAAGCTATCCACCATCGCCGAAGGTGGCGTTGGAGCGCGGACTAACGGGCGGCGATCTCGGGCTTGAGAATGCGACTACTGCCGTCGGCAGCCACGAGGACGACCGAGCGCCCTTCGTCGGCAGCGCGCTGGATCTCGTGGCCCGCCGAAGGGGCGTCCGCATCGATGAAGGCGGCTCGCTCGGGATAGGGCGAGCGACCCTCGATTGCGAGGTCAATAGCTTCGTCCATCACCTTGGCGGCGGGGGAGCGATCGCCGTCGGTGCTCATCGCTTTTCCCATCCTTCGATCATCTCGCTGTATCCGCTTTCGATCTCCTCAGTCGCGGCACGCATTCCTTCGCCAAGAGTACCGCCGTGAAACGGCACCCCCGCCTGTTTGCCCTCGCGGCGAGTGTGGCGATGCATCTCGTTGTGCCCGTGAGCGCCGTCGTAGACGCGAATCGTCTCGGCGGCTCCCTCCATTTCAAGCAACAAGACCACCGCGTAGTCGGTGACCTCTCGGCGCTCTGACACGAACTCGACTGAGAGCATTGCCCCGAGGACGTAATCGAGAGTGCGCACGTAGTCGGCACTCACGAAATCCAGATCTCCCGTCTGGCTGAGCCATTCGTCGTCACACAATCGACGCTACGGCAACCCGGCTCACAGATGGTGCGCACAAACGAACAATTCAGTGACGATGCCCGGGCCCGCCGGACGAAAATCAGCTCAGGCCTTGCGCAGGACGTGAGCTCGGAGCGCGAGACGGTGGTAGACCTCAGGCATGTTGCCGCGAACCGAATGGAGTCCCAGGAAGCTCTCCACCGTCGCCCGCAGGCCCTCCCCCGTAGAGGTTCGCGATCACCGGCACGCAGGAGTCGACCCCGTACTGGCGCCGGTAGGCGTCCTACGTGGCACTACGTGTGCGTCACCGCCCAAGTGCAGCCCTTCGCGTCCCAGGCGCCTTGTGCCTCGCCGGAGAGCGCTGGATCGAGGAAGGCCGCAGCCCGATCAAAGGCTGCCGTCAGGTCGGGATCGAGGCCAACTTCTTCGGCGAGGCGGCGGTAGAGCGGCGCCCACTCGGGCGGTGGGGCCGGCAGGCTTTCCGGAAGCGGCTGGCGGGCGCGGGCCTCGAAGGTGTCTCGCAGCGCCTCACGTAGTGCGGCGGCTTCGAGCTTCTGGGAGTCCGCGATGAGCAGGATGTCGACGAGATCCTTGGGCCGCGTGCTGTGTCTGCCCGTCGGTCCGTAGCTCCGCGTGTAGGCATGGAGCTTCTCGGCGAGGTGTTGGGCAAGCGGTATCGCGGGAAGCTCGAGCGGCTCGATGCCCGCGAAGGAGAGGAAGTCCGACGTGCGCACCCTGTCCGGCTTCGAGGCAACCCCCTTCGCGAAGCCGACGTCCACGACGAATCGCTCGAAGACGCGCGCCGCCAGCTCGGCGCGGACGCGAAAGCGAATCGCCTGAAACTCATCGACCTCATCGAACGCGTCGGTTCTGTCGGCCATGAAGGTGAAGAAGTCATCGAGGCGCAGTCGCTGAGCCGCGGCGATGTCCTCGATCGCGGCCTCCTCATCGTCGTCGCGCCCGAGGTCGATGTCCTTGGTCGGCCGCGACGCGGCGCCCAGCCGGAAGTCGAGCGCCAAGGCCCCCTTCAGCACCCAGCGATCCAGCGCCACCTGCGCGAGGCGGCGTAGAAACAGCTCGAAGGCGACTCGCTTGCGAAGGCGCGCGAGGCTGAGGCCGGTCCTCTCAGCCTCCGCCTTCAGCCGCTGCTCCAGGGCCATGCGAAACGCAGCAGCGCTCTTGTATTTCACGAGGTCACTACCGCGAGGGCCCCGCCCACTGCGTCGGAGCGACCGCGACCCCGTGCTTCCTCTTCGAGTTCCCGCGCCGTCAGCAGCCCGCGGCCGAGCGCCTGCCGCACGGCCGTCTCCAGCTGCTCGGGCTGCAGTTCCCCGGCCACGTCGACGAGCGTTCGCGCCGGCGCGGTCATGGGGAGCCCTTCGCGCCAGACCGTGTCGACCTCTTCGTCGTCGGGGCGGGTGTGGACGACGACGCCTGCCGGCCGGCGCAGGCCGCGGTATCGGCGTGCGAGGAGCAGGTGGACCGCGTCGGGGATCACGTCGCTGAGATCGAGCACGGTGAGCGCGCTCTGGTGGGAGAGGACGGCCTTCTCGGCGCCGACCGCCATCCACTTCTCACGCATCTCGTCGTGCTCGGTGCGAGGGAAGCCGGGCAGACGGTAGAGCCCGCGCCGCACCCGCTCGAAGCGGTGCCGGCGCACATAGTGGCTCAGGAGCTGGCTGCTGACTCCCCGCTCGCGGGCCTGGCTCGTGCTGAAGTAGCCATGCTGCTCGTAAGCGGTCGTCTCGAGTCCCCGCACGTCAGGGCGGATATAGTCATGCATAAGCAAAGTATAACTTTGCTTTCGCGGACCGCGAATACGTCGGCGCTTCTCGCCACAATCGGCCCCTCGCACACAGGGGGAGGCTCGGAGTGCGTTTGTCGTTTTGGAGTCGGACATTGGATCGAACGTCTGTTCGATTCCAGAAGACTCGCAAGGCTCTCGGACGGCAAGCGACAGGCGCCGCCCCTCAGCCGACCGCATCGCTGACCATCGCGGCCAGCACGTACTTGTGGACCATCGCCACGATCACATGCGAGTCCTCGAGGTCGAAGTTGTCCTCGGGCCCGTAGACGGAGCGATCGGCCTACCCCAGGATCGCCTTGGTGCGTGTCCGCCTCGGGTCCTCAGCCGGCAGGAATCGATCCAGCCAGCCGGTGATGTAGGTCTGGTCAAGCTCACGGGTCCTCGCAACGGCTTCTATGTCGAGCCAATCCTTGGGCCTGTAGGTCGTGCCCCAGAGCGAGCGCATCTGGCCGGTGCGCCCAATGTCTTCGTCGAACTGCTGATGGTCGAGGGGGTAGACGCTGCCGAGCGCCGTCTCGACCTCAGCGCGCTGTTCGGGCGGCAGAAAAATGTTGACATCGATGTCGATGGTGCTGCGCGGATCGCGGTAATAGAAAAGGGCGACCGCACCACCAAACGCGTAGGGGATCCGGTGGTCCTCCAGGGCGTCCCTGAGTGCGACGATCTTTTCGGATGGCAGCGGCCCCTGCTCAGGTCGCTCGGGCTGCGCTGCCTCGCTCATTGTCTGCTGCGGCCACGCTGTCGCTCGAGCGTCGAGAGGATGGGGAACATCTCGTCTGGGTCCTTGCCGAAGCCGGTCTGCGCCGACATCTGGGCTGCCATGTCAGAGATTTGGGCGCCTGCGATTGCGTGCTCGGCTGCTGAGCGCTGGCGCCAGAAGTCAGCAAGCTCAGCATCATGCTGATGGGCTGAACCCACGAAGCGCCCCAGCAGCTCGCGCTTGGACTCGGCTGAATCGGACTTTGGCATGGACATCACCTATCCGGATTGTACCCGCGAACCTGCACGATTCAGCGCGCCGCCGACCCGTCAGGCCGTCTACTGACTCATCTCCTCGACGGTGAAGGTTCGTATCTCGGCACCGCCGCGGAAGGCGAGCGCCTTCGAGAGTTGTCGGTCGGCGGCGATCTCGGCAAGCAGCCGCGACAGGATCAGATCCTGCTCGATCCGCTCCTCGGAGGGCCACGGGGCGGTGGCGCCCCAAGCGACGATGGAGGCGCGCGGGATCATCAGATGTCGGGTTCCACGTCGGCGTTGAGAATCAGCCCCCAACTGCGGTCCACGGCCCCCTGAGAGGCTCCACCCGCGACCAGCGGTACCGGGGTGCCCCTGTCCGGGTCGGCGACGATGCGCAACGAACCCGTCTCGACGTCGGCGCGGAACTTCGTCAGCAGCCAGCCGAGTCGCCGGGCATGGGTTCGGGGGCGGAGGGCGCTCAGGCGGGCGAGCTTGCCGCCGTCGAGCTCGCCGATCTCGCGCAGGACAGTCGCGACGTTGTTCAGCCCGCCGCTGTCTCGCGGGCGCTCCACGAGGTCCCCCACGGTCGCCTCGCGGGTCGAGACAGCCATCGTGCCCGTCGGGGTGTTGACCCGCTCGACCGGCGTTTGCGCCACGAGAGCCGAGCTGTAGAAGCGAAGCCGGACCCGCTCGAAGTCGCGATCCTCGAGATGGCGGCCGGTCACTGCCTGAAAGGTCTGAGCGGCCTGGTGGGATGCCCCGTGCTGCGCGGCGGCCGAGAGCAAGCCCACGTAGTAGTCGCGGCGGAGGTGCTGCATCATCGGGTCGATGAACCAGGCCGCCGGGACGGCGCCCCAGTTCCGGTACTCGCTTCGTTCGGGGCGGCGGTGCGATCAGCTGCCGCAGCGCCTCGAAGATCTGGCTCAGCTGCCACGCCCTGCTCGGTGAAGACATATGGGGCATAACGCCTTCCGCCTCGGCCGTCGTTTGGGGTCTCGGGATCGAGGACGCCGTGTTGAACGACGGTAGCTGCGGTGATGTCGGGCGGGAGGCGGTTCATCGCAGTGGCTCGAGTGCTGCGTCTGGCCTACGACATCATAAGGTGTATAGTGGTGCTATGAGCAGGACGCAGGTCTATCTTGGCGAGGGCGAGCTGGAGCTCCTCGAGCGCGCCTCGCGCGACACGGGTGCCTCCCGCTCGGAGCTGATCCGCCGCGCAGTTCGCACAACCTTCGGCGAGCAGGGGAAAGACGAGAAGCTTCGCGCCCTCAAGGCCAGTGCCGGCTCCTGGCGGGGCCGGCGCGCCAGCGGCGCCGAGTACGTCGACGCACTCCGCGGCGGCGACCTCAACGATCGCTTGGCCCGGCTCGGCGTCAGGTGAAGCTGCTGGACACCAGCGTGGCGATCGACCACCTGCGCGGCTCGCCGCCCGCGGTCGATCTCCTAACCGACCTGCTTGAGGGCGAGGAATCCCTCTTCGCCAGTGAGGTCGTGCGCTTCGAGCTGTTGGCAGGCGTGCGCGAGGAGGAGGTCGAGACGCTGGAGCAGTTCTTCTCGGCAATCTCCTGGGTGCCGGTCGGGGAGGAGGTATCCCGAGCCGCCGGGGCGCTCGCCCAGCGTCACCGCGGCTCCCACAGCGGCATCGACGACGCCGACTACCTGATTGCCGCCACGGCGCTCCTGCTCGAGGCCGACCTGCTCACCACCAACGTCCGCCACTTCCCGATGCTCACCGGGTTGACGCCTGCCTATTGAGTCGCACCCCGATCAGCGCCCGCCCCGTGCCGAAATCCGCTCAGGCCTTGCGCAGGACGTGAGCCCGGAGCCATGCCATCACCCAGTAGGGCGACCAACGACAGGGCGAGACGGGCGGTAGACCTCAGGCATGTCGCCGCGAACCGAATGGAGTCCCAGGTACAGCCCAACGCCCGTCTCCGCAAAGGTCAGCTCTTCCTTGGGCAGCAGGATGAAGACGCTAGCCCCAATCGAGGCGATGAAGGCGCCGAGGGCGAGGGCAGCCAGCGTGGAGGGCCTTGGATGCTGCGCAGCGCAGCCTCGTAGGCAAGTCGCTCAAACGCCCCTGTCACGCCCTTTCAAGGGCCTGGCGGCGCAAACTCTCCCCCGTGCAGACGATCGGCGTGCCTCGTGGGAGCGTTCCCCGACGGCTCATCTCGATGAGCCGTCGGGGACAGGCGTTCAAAGCGCTCCACTCGGAGGGCCGCCCGGGTCGATGGAACCTCATCGGCGGGCGCATCAGGCGCGGCGAGCAAGCAGATGCCGCGCGGTGCGGCGCCATCTGCTCTCAACGCTCGGTCCGAGAATCAGCTGGACCAGGAACGACTTCAGCCGTCAGAGGTCGTAGGCCAGCACTTCTCAGGTATCAGTGGCGCCCGTCGTGGGCGGCAGCGAAGTGCTGGGCACGTCGAAGTCGTGGAAGCTCGGGCAGCCGATCCGCGAAGTAGCCGAGAGCGGCGCCACCTAGGACGGCGACCAAGCCCAGGCTCGCGGCAGCGATGCCGGCCCCTGCGTGCAGGTCGTTCAACAGGAGCACTACGCCGACGGCGACTATGGCCGAGGCTGCGACGAGTGCGATGAAGATCTTCATGGGGCCAGTGTAGATCAGGTCAAGGAGTCGATCGCTAGAACAAGGACAACTCGCACAGAGGGTCGCGCTACCCGTGCCCGCTTCAGTCAGGCCGTCGGCATGCTTGGACGCAGACGAAAGGTTTCGTGTTCTCGCTGAGATTTTCCCTCGCGCACTGTAGTGCGCTCGGGCGGCGAGCAGCGTGTTTGCCCAAGTCCGCAGTACGCATTCGCCTGTCAAGGTGGCGTCAGCGAGAGCGCTTAGCTTTAGCCGAACGGCCTTTTCGGTTCAGCTCTTTTGCCCTGTCCCGGAATCGGTCTAGCAGGACGGGATCCACGGGCGCCTGTCCGGCCTCGTCGCAGCAGGGTGGTTTCGTTCGTTTGGCAGTTGGCTCGGGCAAATCGAGTAGTCGGTAGAGACTCCGGTAGACATCGACCTCCGGGTCGTTGTTCGTGTGCTCACCCACCAGCAGAACGACAACCTGCTGATCGTCGGGAAAGCAGACGAGAAGGCGATGGCGCCCGTAGAGGCGCACGGCGCAGATGTGATCGACGCTCTCGCCCGTGAGCCTGTAGTCGCCGGCCTTGCACCCCTCCGCCGCGAGTTGCCGCACGGCTACGTCGAACGATTTCCGCGCCTTGCCGCGCAATGCATCGACGCTACTCTGCCCGGTCGGCGTGATGCTGATGCTGAAGCTCACGCGCCGGGCGTGATGTCGATCAGCTTGCCGCTGCGCATCTCATCGAGCGAGCGGCGCAGCTTGCGATCGGACAGGGCGCGCTTGTCTTCGACCCGCGCAAGGACGACCTCGAGCAGATTGCGGTCGCGCCCCAGCGCTCGCAGCTCGCGGACGAGCGGGCGGACCTCAAGGACGCTCCGCAGCGTGACCCGGCGCGGCGAGGAACCGCGAACTTCCTCCAGTAGCCCACGGTCAATCCAGGTTCGAATCGTGGGAAGTGAGAGGCCGAGCAGCTTCCCAGCGACCGAGAGACGCACCGAAGGCGCCTCGTCGAGGCGCCGACGGCGCAGATGCACGACCTTGAGGCGCGCGTCTTCGTTGCGCCCGAGCGAGCTCTCCAGCTCGTCGAGCTCGTCGATGTCGCGTGCGATGCGCTCCGCGGTATCCAGCTCACGCGTCGGGTTCATGGATACGGAGGCTAACGATCAAGCTTTCAATTTTCAAGTGAAACTTGAAAGCTAGTTGCCGGAAGCCGTTGGCGAAAAACACCGGAGAGCATCGCCACTCCTTGCTCGGTGAAGACGTACGGGGCGGGGTAGCGACGTCCGCCGCAGCCGACGTTTGAGGTCGCAATCTGCGACCTCAAAGCGGCTGCCTCGATGCCTGTGTCCTTGCGGAGTCGGACCTCAGCTCGAAGTCGATGCTCGGCGGCGCCGGTGAAGGCTCGACCGGCTACCCGGCTGCCGGGGCGGGCTCGCGGACCGTGCGGCGGCGGAGCGGCGGGCCGACGGCCGGCTCGAAAAGGCCGTAGAGGACTTCGGGGTCGAAATCGATTTCGCCGGGCCATTCGACCGTGTGGGTTTTCTCGTTGACGCGGACCGCGGAAAAGACGTGCGGATCGCGAAGCGAACGCCTGCCAAACTCTCTCGCCCCTCATGTCCGCGATGCCCGATATCGACCACGAGGCGGTCCCAGCCGAGCTCGAGAGCCGCAGCGCCACCGAGGCGCTGGAGTGGATGTTCGACACCTTCGGGGCCGAGCACTACATCGCCTGCTCGTTTCAGAAAACCAGCTCGGTGATCGCGCACATGGCGAGCCACATCAACCCCGAGGCGCGCTTCTTCTACCTCGACACCGACCTGCTCTTCCCCGAGACCTATGAAACGCGCGATCGCCTCGCCGAGCAGCTTGGAATCGAGTTCGACCGTTTCCACAACCTGACCCTGGAGGAGCAGGCCACGCAGTACGGAGAGGAGCTGTGGGCCCGCGATTCGGATGCGTGCTGCGGTCTGCGCAAGGTCGAGCCGATGCGCCGCGCGCTCTCTTCCGTCGGCTGCTGGACCGCCGGCATTCGCAGGGAGAATTCACCGGTCCGCGCCAAGACCCCCAAGCTCGCGTGGGACAGGCGCTTTGACCTGTGGAAGCTCGCCCCCCTGGTCGACTGGACCGAGAAAGAGGTATGGACCTACATCCATGAGCACGACCTTCCCTACCACCCGCTTCACGACCGGGGCTATCCCTCGATCGGCTGCACCCACTGCACCCAGCCGGTGGCCCCCGGAGGATCGACGCGAGACGGCCGATGGGTCGGAACCGATAAGACCGAGTGCGGGATCAACTGACGCTCCCCCGGAAGCTCTCCTCTGTCCGCTGCGGCTCCCTACCAGCCCCACCCGGGTCTCGGGATCGAGGACGCCGTGTTGAACGACGGTAGCTGCGGTGATGTCGGGCGGGAGGCTGTCATCGCAGTGGCTCGATCTCCTGTCGGAGAGCTTCTATAGGGTTATTCCCGGTTATAACCGATTCCCTTATAACCATTTAGAACCGCTTAGATGGATGCACTGAACAACCCGTATACCCCCGGCGCCGGCACCAAGCCTCCCGCGCTTACCGGTCGCGACGAGCAGCTTCGGCACTTCGAGCTGTTGCTGGGTCGACTGGAGCGCGGCAGACCCGAGCGAAGCATGCTGATCACCGGCCTTCGCGGCGTCGGCAAGACGGTGCTGCTGACGACGTTCGAGGACATGGCCCTCAGCCGCGGCTGGTTCCCAGCCTTCAGCGAGATCCGCCACGACACCGAGCTTCGCCAGCTGATGGCGCGAATGTCGCGACGCGTGCTGCTCGCGATGAGCCGCGCCGAGCGCGTCAAAGATCGTGCGCGGCGGGCGCTGGGAGTGCTCAAAGCCTTCTCCGTGAGCGTTCCGGGTGGCTTCGAGCTCTCGATCGACGTCGACGCGCTCACCGGAACAGCCGACTCGGGGGATCTCGATGACGACCTGAGCGACTTGCTGGTCGCGCTCGGACAGGTCGCGACGGATGCCGATTCCGGGGTCGTCTTCTTGCTCGATGAGATCCAGTTCCTCGACCAGCGCAGCCTCGAGGCACTGATCTCCGCCCTGCACCGGGTCGCCCAGCGGGAGCTGCCGCTCGCGCTGGTGGGCGGGGGGCTGCCTTCCATTCCCCGGCTGGCGGGCGAGGCAAAGTCATACGCAGAGCGGCTATTCACCTTTCCCCGCATCGGCAGGCTCAGCGAAGACGCAGCCACCAAGGCCCTGATCCTCCCAGCCCGTGAGGAGGGTGTCGAGTACGAGGACGAGGCTCTCGCGAGGATTCTCGAGCTGAGCGAGGCCTATCCCTACTTCCTTCAGGAGTACGGCCGGCACGTCTGGCAAGTCGCCGCCGGACTCGCCAATAGAAGCCGACGACGTGGAGCGCGCGCACCCCAACGTTCAGGCCGACCTCGACGAGGGGTTCTTCGCCGTGAGATTCGAGCGAGCGACCGCGGGGGAGCGCCGTTACATGGCGGCGATGGCGGCGCTCGGCGACGGTGCCCAGGAATCGGGGGAGGTCGCACGCCGCCTCGGTTTCGCCGACACGGCCAAGACATCGGTGATCCGCGCCAACCTGATCGACAAGGGCTTGATCTTCAGCCCGGAGTACGGCCTGATCGACTTCACGGTGCCCCACTTCGCCGAGTTCGTACGCCGCAACGTGCCGTATCAGGCGCCAGATTGAGCCGAATATCTCCTCGACACCGCCGAGGGCGAGCCGCAGCAGGCACAATTGCGCCAATGGCGGCCGGCCCGAGGTCTGCCTCATCGAGCGACTGGACCGCCCGGGTCAGATGGAACCTCGTCGGCGGGCGCATCAGGCGCGGCGAGAAGATAGGTGCCGCGCTGCGGCGGCATCTGCTGTCAACGCTCGGTCACGGCGTGAGCTGGGCCAGGCGCGGGGAGGCGACCATGCACCGTTGGTTTGACCTCGGGGGGAGCTACCCGGACGCGGCCAAGTCGGATACGACCAAGCAGACGTGCTCTGCCGGCTGATTCCGGCAGTGCAGCGCCAGGTCGGGCTCTCAGGGGATTCCTCGCTACCGGCCTGAGCGCGACGGCGGCTGTCGGGCGAGGGGCCAGAGGCCAGCGCCCTCAGCCGACCGGCATGACTGCCCGGAAGCTCTCCACAGTCGCCCGCAGCCCCTCCGCCAGCGGCACCCGGGTCTCGAAGCCGACCGTCTCGGCCAGGTCGCGGATCTTCGTGTTTGAGGTCGCAATCTGCGACCTCAAAGTCCCAGCCTCGGACTTGTTCAGCTGAAACATGAAGTCCGACGGGAAACGCTTTTCGTTGTGCCAGACCTGCTGCACGCTCGGCGGCGAGCCGGTCAGGCCGCTGCGCGTGACTTGGGCCAGGTGCCTGAGTTGACTCGCTCGTAGAGCGTGTCCGGCGCCAGGTCTGCCCCGCCCGGCCAAGCCACGGTGCCCTCCGCGACGTGGGCCTCGCGGAACCCCTCCGGGGTTCGCGCGCGCTCGAACACCGGGCCGCGCATGCGTGCGAGCACGTCGACCTCGCCGCTCGTACCGTCGGCGAATGTGAGGAGGAGGACGCCGTGGCCGGTGACCTCTACAGCGGTGATCTCGTAGTCGGGAACGCTCATTGCAACGGCTCCATGGGCCTGATTGTGCCACCTTCACGGGCAAGGCACCGGTTCTTCTCGAGCTCTGCCTGATGGAGCTCGGCCCAGGCGAGCACGAACCGGAGTTGGCGGCGGGGGAGGCTGCTCTCGATTGTCTGGAGGGAGTCGATCCTGACCTTGGCGTGACCGTCGGCGTGCTGAGCGTGGAAATGCGGGTAACCGTGGTCGTCGTGGTACATCCTGATCACGATCCCGTAGAAGCTGCTGATGCGAGGCACGCCAGGTCAAGGCCTTGGCACCGGAAACTCTCCCCCCAGTTCGATGACACGCCCACTCGAAGGCGTCTACCGCCGCCGCAGAGCCGACGAACCGAGTGGCGATCCCCAGCGGCTCATTTCGATGAGCCGCTGGGGACAGGCGTTCAGTCAGGGGTGGAAACAGGCTGCAGATGGCTCTGGGGAGCCATGTGGCTGCGGACAGTTTGTCCGTAGCCTTGGACGCAGACGATGAGTTTCTCCTGTCGCCCCTCGCGGACCTTTCGATCTGCTCGGTTGTCGCCTGTAGGGCCTCTGCAAAGACCGCTATGCGCTTCGACAGGAGATTTGCCTCGCGGAGGCTCGGGCCTCCGCTCGGGGGGCGACGCAGCGTGGTCCAGATATGCCGTAATGGCACTCACCACGTGAATACCGATGACGCGTCCTAAATGCTGATCGGGAGGTGATCAGCACTGTCCGGATATCGCGCTCGACGGCGCCGAGGGCGAGCCGCAACGGGCACAATTGCGCCAATGGCGGCCCACGACGAGCATGACCTCACCGAAGAGGATCTCTTGCGGGCTCGCGCGTTGGTCCCGATCGCCTGTGTCGACGTCTTGCCGTGGCGGCGCGCCGAGGGAAGCGCACCCGAGGTCTGTCTCATCAAGTGACTGGACCGCCCGGGTCAATGGAACCTCGTCGGCGGGCGCATCAGGCGCGACGAGAAGATAGGCGCCGCGCTGCGGCGCCATCTGCTCCCAACGCTCGGTCACGGCGTGAGCTGGGCCAGGAGCGACTTCAGCCATCCCGAGGTCGTCGGGCAGTACTTCTCAGAGCGCACCGCGGGCTACGGGTTTGACCCCAGACAGCACGCGGTGTCTCTCACCTGCACCCTGGAGCTGGAGGGGGAGGTGGACGTCGGCGGCGAGGCGACCACGCGCCGCTGGTTTGGCGTCGATGAGCTACCTGGGCGGGACCAGATCGGCTACGGCCAAGCCGACGTGATCTACGCGCTGGTGCCGGTGCTGAGACAGGCCGAACCGCTGGAAGACTCTGCGCCGCAGGCCTGAGCACGCCAGCGATCGCGCATACAAGACAGCTCTCAGCCCACCGACACGCTCGCCTGGAAGCCATCCAGCACTCCGCCTTCAGGCGGTGCCGACGATGCCGAAGCGGTTGTCGAAAGCGTCGCGCTCCTCGACGGCGATCGCCTGGGAGAAGCGGGACGCGGTGACGGTGAAGCGATCGAGGAAGCCGACGCTGCCGAGCAGGACGAAGCCGTCGCTGTGCCAGCCCGAGATGAAGCCCACCTGGGCGCGCCACTCCACGAACTCACTCTGCTCCGCATCGGGCGGATGCAGCCGCAAGCCGACTTCTTTGTAGCGCGCGACAGCCACTCGGCCGCCGACCGCGTGGCTCGTTTCGCCGTCGTGGTCGTCAAGGTCGATACCGAGCTGTTCGGCCAGCAGGTCCGAGGCGAGAATCGAGTCGGCGCCGGTGTCGACGAGGCCGGTGAGCCGCAAGGTATCGCGCTCCTCGTTGCAGAGCGAGATCGGCACGAATGGCCTGAACACCGGGCCATCGAGGCGGGTGGACTGGGCGTCCTCGCGGTATGGGTAGAGCCAGGGCAGCGAGGGCAGCGACTCAGCCCATTCCGACATAGATCGGCTCGTCTGCGGTAGGGACGCGGCCGTGGACGACAACGTGGTTGAGGCCCTTGGCCTTCTCGAAGACGACCTTGGGGTCTTTGTCGGCGATCACGACCTTGCCCGTGCGCAGGTCAATCGCCACGTACTGGCCCTCGTAGCCTCGGAAGTCCGTGCGGATCGGCTTCATGTCCATCCGATGATACGACGGCCCGGCACAGTGGATCGAACAACTGTTCGCATGGTGGCAGGGTCGCAACCCCGCCGGACGGAAAGCTGTGGGTTGCCCAGTCGGCTCGCCTCCGCGGTCCCGTGCCCCTTGCTGCCGCCTACGGCTACGTCCGCCCGCTCAATCCCCGGTCGCCGTTGTTTCCCCGCCGACGCCCGGCTCGGCGGTCCCGCCTTCTGGTAGTAGCCGCCGTAATAGCCGTAAATACACCGAGACCTATCCGACCGCCGGCGGCAACGCCACGACCCAGGGCGGCAAGCCGCGCTCGCCACAGGAAGCGCTTGGGGCAAAGAACGCCCGGCGGCTGGAAGCAGAGGGCCCGGAAGGCCGGGCGGCGGCGACCCTCGCTGCTGAGACGGCGCCGGTCCAGGGCGGCGGCCACCGGGGTGGTGGCAAGGCGGGGGCGCAAGGCGGGAGCGCGGCCGAACCTGGCGGCTCCGCCGGTGCGACCGGCCAGCTCGCTCAGCAGATATGCCCCGGCGTGGGAAACGAGTCCTTCGCCGTCCGCCCTGACTTCTACGGTTTACGCTGCCGTTTGTGCCTTCACCTTCCGGGTGTCCTCCTGAGTCTGAGATTGGGACTTCAGCAATCCGCATTCTCAAGACCCAGGAGGACGTTCCGGGACGCCTTCTTCAGGCGCTTATCGGTGAATCAGGGCTAGCCATCTGCATCCACGAGTATCGGTGTGCAGCTTAGATGGCGGTGGGCAGGGAAATCGAAGATGCCTCAAAGAGGTAGAACAGCGCGAAGATCGTGAAGGTAGACACCGTCAGTGATCACTTCGATCACCGAATTGGGCCGAGCGGGGAGCGGATGAGAGCCCGGTCTTATCCATCGCGACATCGGGCTATTTGCCTCCGACCCTTCCTCTCCGCATGGAACTTTCTCAGACGCTCGGCTCGGTGCCGATGTCTGCCCCCGCCTGCTGCTTCGCCGCCTGCTGATAGTAGCCGCCGTAGTAGCCGTAGCCGTATTTGCCCCCGCGTCGCGCCTTGATGGCATTGGCGACGACGCCCAGCACCGGCGCCTCCAGACGCTCCATCTGCTCCCGCGTCTGCTCGGCACCGTCGCGCGTGCTCTTGTCCATCCGTACCACCACTATCACCCCGTCGACCTTGCGCATAAGCGGGATGGCGTCCGATACGACGCCGACCGGCGCAGTGTCGATCACAACCAGCTCGTAGCGCTCGGCAAGTTGCGCGAGCGCTTCGCTCATCCTCTGGCTCTCGATTAGCTCGGCGGGGTTGGGCGGCAGCGCGCCGGCGACGATCACGTCCAGCGCTCGTTCCCCTCCGCCGGCGCCATTCCCCCCGGCTACGATTGGCTTTGCCTGGATCACCTCCTCCAGCTCCACCTGGTGCGTCAGCAGCTCCGCCAGCCCCGGTCCGGCACTCAACCCGTGCTGGCGGGAGAGGGTGGGGTTACGCAGATCCGTCTCGACTATCACTGCTCTCGAGGAGCTTGCCGCAACCCGCGCCAGGTTCCAGGCGACCGTGCTCTTGCCCACCCCGGCGGCGTGGGAGGTGATAAGCACCGTCCGAATGTCGCGGTCGACGTTGAAGTAGCGCAGTGACGCGCGCAGCATGCGGAAGGCCTCGTTCTCCATGAAGGGAAGCTCCGCCGCGGCCGCTCCCTCGTTCGACGCCATGATCGCCTTGCTCTCTGGCACCGTTCCCAGCACCGGCAACCCGAACGCCTCCCGTGCCTCTTCTGGGTCTCGCAGTCGACGGTTCAGCCGCTCTAACAGAAAAGCAAGCCCGATCCCGAGCAGTAGTCCGAGCAACGCCCCAAGGACCGTGTTGCGTGCGACCTTAGGGGAACTGGGCGAGGTGGGAACAGTGGCGGCTTGGGCGAGCTGCACGTTGCCCGCCTGCAACTGGGCGAGGATCGTTAGCGACTGAGCGCGATCCTGTAGCGCCAGACCCTGTGGCGCGACGCGCTCTTGAGGAGAGAGCGCGGCGAGCTGCTTATCGACAAGAGCGCGGGCGGAAGAGAAGTAGCGGTGGTTGGCGGCAATTTGGTCTGCAACAAACTGCTTGGCATAGGTATTCGCGATTAAGGCGGCCCTCGTCGGAGAAGTCGACGTGGCGGATACGTTGACCACATTCGATTCGCCCTCGGCGCTGATGGAAAGGCTCTGCTTGACCTGCGAGGTGGTGAGCGGCTCACCGATCTTGCTCGCCGTATGTTCAGCGGTAGGGCCGAGCTGGAGCAGCTTTACGTTGGTGCTCTGCTGGGCTTTGGGTTCGTTGCTAGTGACCACTTGCAGCCCAGCAACCTGCTGGCTGATCTGGGCGTTATCGAAGACGAGCGAAGCCGTCGCGGTGTATTCCTTCGTTTGATGCTTTGAGAAAGCAAATGAGAAGCCAGCGACTAGAACAAGGCAGAGCATGATCACGGGTGCGCGACGGCGCAGGATTGAGAGCACCTGCTCTAGGCGGAGTGCCTGATCGTGATCGGAGGAGTTCATGCGTATTGTGGGCGAAGAATGGAAATAATCAATGTGATCGCGAGGCCAAGCAAGCAGCACAACGCAGCGATCAGCGAAGGAATGCCTTGGCGAAGCGAACAACTATACCCGAATCAATAGTCTAGGCCGCATGGTATCGGCGGACAAACAGCACGGCGCTTGCGGCATCATTGCCGCTGCTATCTGAGGAGCTTGGCTACTCATCAAGCAAGAAATTTGATCCGGTATCAGCTTTCAGGTGCTCACCATCGCGGAGGTCAGGAACAGAGTGATTGGATTGAAAGAGCAACTTGAGTGGCACTGCGCCACCATGGGAACGCTGGGATCTAGCGGTTGATTCGCAGAATCTCCCACCGTCTGTCTGCGCACCGTCGGCCGCGCCACGATGTGGTCTTCTATACGCCGTTTATCGGCTGGATGCTCTCTAGCCGATCATCAACCCCACCAGGAGGAGCGGAGACGCAGATCCTCAGACTTGCCAAAGCTTTGGTCCGACGCGGTGCACGCGTAGCGATCGTCGCATACGGTACTGCGAATGACCTGCCTCTTGAGGCTGATGGTGTACGGATCATCAGGCGTGCGGACCGTAAGGCTAATAAGCGGCTCGTTGGGAGGCTACTTGAGGCACTCAGAATTTGGAGTGCCTTGTGGAGAGCCCCTTCGGGGGTGGTGGTCTACCGTTGTGCGGGTCCTGAGCTAGGTCTTATTGGACTCTACACTCGAATCGCTCGGCGTAGGTTGGTGTATTCAAGTGCGAGTGTGGTCGACTTCACGCCCGAGCAGCTCATTGAGAAGCGTCGCGATATAATGCTTTATAAGCTAGGCGTACGGCTAGCGACCGACATTGTCGTACAGACCGAAGAGCAGATCCAGCTCTGCGCAGCTTCCTTCGGTCGGAACCCCGTGTTGATCAACAGTTTGGCTGAACTTGCCACCCCGCAGCAACAGTCTCCTGAGGCATTCCTATGGGTGGGACGGCTCGTCTCATACAAGCAACCAAATGAGTATTTAGCGCTCGCCAAAGCACTACCAGAAGCTAAGTTCTGGATGGTCGGTGTGCCAGCAGTTGAGGAGGCCGAGCGACCTCTCAACGATGAGGTCATTGAGGCAGCGCACGACATTGAGAACCTCGAGCTGCTGTCCCCGCGCCCGCAGGTCGAGATCGAACAGCTAATGAGTCGGGCCGTCGCATCCGTCAATACGGCGGACTTTGAGGGCATGCCAAACGTTTTGCTTGAGGCGTGGGCTCGAGGAGTCCCAGCACTTGTGCTCACACATGACCCAGGTGGAGTAGTTACTGCATGTGGTCTTGGTGGTTTTGCCGGGGGTTCACATGAGCAGTTGGTGGCACTTGCACGTGGGCAGTGGCAAGGACGCAATGATCGCGCATCCGTTTCCGAGCGCTGCCGAACTTACATCATGACCCACCACGGATCAGATTTGGTTACCGAGCAGTGGCTCAGAGTTCTGTCAATTTCCGTACCAGCACCTGAACTTGTCCCAAAACGACAGACCAGCATTCAACAGCTAGACTCCTCGGGCCATGTCAGACAAACACAGGATGACGCTTCTATCCTTCCTCCGCCAAGCTAGAGAGGGCTCTCGACTGATCGCCTGCGATCGCTACGTGCGGCCCGCACAGTCGCTCGCCTATGGTCTCGCGACTGGCTTACGCGACGCCTCATTCCGTCGCTACCTCGTAACGCCATCGTGCCACTGGATGCTGCTTCGGACGTTCTCCTTCAGTGCAGTTGGTCGCCGTGGGAGTTCACACCGCAAGCGTATGCACAGGAGTGCGCCTTCGCACACGAGCTTGCGGCGCGTGGTCGCTCGTTTGCAGTTACGGATCAACCAGAGCTGATCTTTGGGAAGTCAGTCATGTGGTTTCTACCTAACGAGTTCATACTCCCACGCGTGTGGGATTACAGCCGTCAGGTACGCGAGTTCGCCACCAGTCTCGAGCAACAGGGCAACCGCCTATTCTGTTCAGCAGAAGAGACGGCCTTTTGGGAGAACAAGGTGCATATGCATCAAAGGTTAGAGGACGTAGATGCCCCGACACCAGAAACGCGAATCGTAACTAGTGAGAACTGGCAATCCGTTCCATTTGACATCGAACCAGTTCTGATCAAGGAGGAGCACTCTGCTAGTAGTGCGGGCGTTACTATTTCTTTTTTTCGACCTCTCATGAGGCGCGTGAGTTCGTAGCAAAGTACCAGTTCCGTCCGGCAGAGTCTCTGATAATGCAGGAGGTGGTTAGGGGCGCGACACGAGATCTGCGGCTGACGCTCGTTGGTGACCGCTCTATCGAGTCGGCCACCTATTGGCGCACAAAGAGTCGCGAGGCTTTATCGAGATCAGAGTGGACGACGACCGCCACAACGTATAATTTGCTTGTTCGACGACAGCAATATTCCCGAGTCGGTTGTGCCGTTTGCGGCGCATTACATGCATCAACTTGGTGTTCGGACCGCGGGTGTTGATCTCATGTGGGTCGATGATGACGTGTCGCGTGATCCAGTGATCCTCGAGTTCAGTCCCTACTATCAGCCAAATCCTCCCAAGCCAGTCAAGTACGACAACTTGAGCTACAAGGAGTTCAAGACAGACTGGGCTGCAAAGGACGGTATCTCGCTCGGCAGTATCTGGTCTTCCGCGACATCGCAAGTCAGATCCTGAATCAGGGGTTGTTTTCAACATCAACAACGTTGAGACCGGCAGCAACATCGCGATCACCGATCGAGAGACGGAACATGCTTCAGACTTTGCGCGAGATCAAGGCGCAGTCCGGATCGCACGCGCCGAACTCTCTACGCGATTGGGGATCGCATCCCGGATCTGGAGATCAAAGTAGATGCGTGTTTCCTGTCAAACCCATATGCGACGGATCTCTTCATTGAACGATTGACTGCCGACTTGCTTGAGACGGGAGACCTGCGCAAAGTTCTCGAAGTCATACCCCTCTCCTAATAATCACGTCGCAACGATGTTGGAGCGAACGATCAACGTCAATCGGGAGCAGATCTTTGTGTGCAACGGCGCCGTCGAGGCGATTCAAGCGGCCCTCCACAGATTTGCAGGTACCCGTGTAGCTGTGATTCTCCCGACGTTCTCACCGTAGTACGAGTATCTGCGCCCTGATCAAGATTGCTTCTTTTACAAGCTCTCGCGCGACAACGATTTCGCTCTGGATATTGACGATTTCGCTGATTTTGTCCGCAAGAATCGCATTGACACAGTGTGTTTGATCAACCCGAATAATCCGAACGGTGGATACGTTCCGGCGGAAGCAATGCATGGGCTTCTCAACAAGCTGGAGGATTTACAGCTTGTCATCCTCGATGAGAGTTTCGTGGATTTTGCTTACGAAGATGATTCGCTCAACCGCAGGAGTCTTGCAAGTGAGGTTGCTCAGATACCAAATGTCATGCTCGTAAAGAGCATGTCAAAGGATTTCGGAGTGGCCGGATTGCGCGCTGGATATGCGGTCATGAGTCCTGATCGGGTGAATACGCTTCTCACCAACGGCTACCTTTGGAACATCAGCGGTCTAGCGGAGTTCTTCTTTCGACTCTTTGCCGAAAGCGAGTTTCAGGATCAGTATGTTGCCGCGCGGCTTCGCTACCGACGAGGCAATCCCATTTTTTGCAGAACTCAAGAAGGTCGATTGTCTCCAGACATACAGCACCAAAGCTAACTTCTGTTTGGTCCAGCTCGACAAGTCAGTACAGATTGAAATGCTGGTGCCGCTCTTGTTGATCCGTCATGGTATTTACGTGCGTGATTGCCGCGACAAGATCGGTCTCGAGGACGGTCAGTACATTCGCGTCGCTAGTCGCAAGGGTTTCGAGAATGAGATGATCATTCAGGCACTGACCGACTTGATCCCAAAGTGTCGAGAGAACTTCTAGCAACTCAGCGTAGACTTGTTGGGAAGCTGCGGGCACGATCAGGTGTCAGCCGAGAGGTGCGAATGGCGCTTCGCCAGGCCAGGCTTTTCTGCCATGCGCATCCAGCAGAGCTCCGTATCTGCTGGGATCTCGACAATACCCTTATTGACTCCGGCGTCCTTCTTCGTGCCGGCAGGCACTAGATCAAGCCATTGTTGAGGCCTACCCAGTGCCTAACATGCTTGAGTTCTACGAAGGAATGCCGAGCCGATCTCCGCAGGCTAGGAACTTCATCCTGAGTGCTCGAGCCAAGTCAATGCGCAATGAGACTCTGCGTTGGTTTGAGCGGCACGAACTTAAGGCGGCAGCGATGAGTTTATGCTTAGTACCACATGCAGCGGCCAAGCCCAAGATCTGGAGGCAACTCGCGAGTGATGCGCCCCTTGTAAATAGTCGATGACCCGAGTTTCAACCACGAGAGCGACGAGCCGAGTCTTTATCATGACCTCATTCAACAAGCGGAAAGGACCGCAGTAAGTTACGTGGGTTTGGAGCAAATTGCCAAGGTGGCAACCGATCGATCCGCCGTAGCTATTGTGGCCGCCCAGGCTGTGTCAGTACTGTCGAGTCGTGCGGGGCGTTTTGACTCCAGCAGTCATAGTTGACCAATAGGATGTTGGCTACTGGTGCATAGAAGGTTGTTAGCATCGTTTCAATGCATGTGCAGGCTGGTACCTGTTAATGAAAAGATCGTCGTCCGACCTTTGCGGCCAGCCTTTAGAGACGCTTCGCGTCCCGGCGGCCAGGAACTTGGCGGGAGAGCGACCGCCGGTGGTTTCTCGTGGTTGACGACTGAGTTGCCTGGAGGGTACGGGCCGAGACACGGATACCGACAGCAGCAACGTCGGCCAAGAGGCTGGATGTCGACGCCTGGCCGAATCCTCAAGGAGCACGACTATAAAAACCACCGCTCGCCGGAAGCTGTTGGAGCGGTTGTGCTCGGTGCCGAGAGATCGCTGCGCGTGAGGAGTCCGAGGCGGCGAGCGGTGGTGGCGCTGCGCTGGGTCGTAGCGCTCGAGTAGCTTGTCGCCGCGATCCACGAGATTAGCCAGCGGATCATCCGCGCAACCCATGAGCACCCCGAGACCGAGGTGTGCCTGCCACTGGTCAAAGATGCGAAGATGAAGATTACGCTGACCGTCTTGATGCCGAGTATTAGCGACGATCGCGATCGCTACCCCACCGCAGAACCCTAGCCTCGACAGCCGGCATGGCTCCCGTCGCGAGAGGGTGGCACGCGCAAGGGATCTGCTTCCGCCACGCCTGCAATCATCGTCTTCGCGCCGCCTTTCTCTAACCCCAGTCAAGTCGGCTCGGCGCAATCAGCCCGTGGGCCCAAGGCGTCTACGTCTCCGAGAGAGGGGATTCAGGCACCCTCACGCCCTTTGCATTCTCGGCTACGCCTGGGTGCCGGTGCTTTGGCGCTGCACGACCGGGGCTGTGCCGTCTTGACCTCAGGTTTCAAGCGATGGGCACTTCGATATTTCGTATGCAAGACTGTTGATGTGGGAGACGAGAGGAACGGATTGCACTTGAGACGCGCCTAGCGCGTCAGTTGCTTGATGCGAGCGACACCGACCGCCGAAATCTTTATGGATCGGTGTATGACCAGATCTATACAACCAGCCTCAGTTCCACGGGAGGCACCCTCGAAGAACAGTCCTTCGGTGCTACCACGGCTCACATCCCGCTGCTCAGGCACGTAGCCCCGTCGCGAGGCACCGCGCTGGAGATTGGCTGCGGGACCGGAATGTTGACCATTGCGCTCGCAGAGCTCGGCCTTGAGGCGACGGGCGTAGATGTATCCCAGGTTGCGATAGAGCGGGCGCGAACACATGCCCGGGCAGGCTCGGAATTCGTACACGTCGATGGAATCGCCCTCCCATTTGAGGACGCGAGCTTTGACTTCGCTTCTTGTCGAGACAGTTGAGCACCTTCACGAGCGCGATGCGCTTCCACATCTAAGGGAAGTGGCCAGGGTTCTTCGTCCCGGCGGTCACTATGTCATCGGCACCCCAAATCGGATCGATGCGAAGGGAGCCGCAGGGCGGTGGGGGATGGACATCGTGGATATCCACCTACGCGAGTGGACTTTTGGCGAACTCGGCCCACTGATGCACTGCGCTGGATTTGACGATGTTAGGTATCTCTGGCGCGTACCGAAACTGCGCAGCTACGTTACTCCTCCAGTGCGGATTGCCGCATCATTTTAAGAAGCGCATTAAGAGCACGAAGCTAGCCGCGCTAACTGCGGTTGATCACTGTCGTGTCGTTGGGCGCTTGGCCACCTAATCGGGTGAGTGACAAATCAATCTCGCCTTGCTGGTCACGGCCTTCCTGTCAGGAGGAGGAGTAAAGGCCCTCGCGGCGCAAGAGGGCAGCCTATGCTCCTATGTGACTAGTGCGAGCGCCCTTAGTGCAGCACGCTTGACGATATCCGGCAAGTCAAGTTTGGCGATAAGATCTGCGTCTTCTCTGGTGAATGGGGCTCGCCATAGAAGTATTAGTCCAGAGGCAAACGCGACCCCTATAATTCCACAAAGCATACCTGGAAGACCTCTCAGTATGAGGACGGGTGCTAACCCCGAAATCAGTGGTGAGATCATCGCGGGGTCAGGGCTGGTACATGCAGGCCGAGTGCTCGTTGCGAGTAAACATAGAACGCCACGAACACGAACGCCAGTGTTCCGGATGTAGCGATTGCTGGAGCAATGACGCCCATATGGCATAGCCCAATGAGAAAAAAGTCCACCGCCACGTTGATGACTGCCGCAATAGCATTGATCATGGCTGTCGTACGAGTTTGCTCATGTAAGGTGAGAATGGGTGCCACGAGGTACGCGGCAAAGAGAAAGGCGAGTCCGGCTACCAGTATTGACATCGGGACCGCCGCGGCGCTGAACTCTTGACCAAAGACAACTGGAACAAGTAAGGGGAAAATCGGTGTGGTAGCAGCGCCGCAAATCATAGAAATAAGGAACAGTCCCTGCGGCACATTGTTAGTGAAATAACGCATGATTACCTGGCGTCGACCTGCACCATGCAGCGAGACGAATAATGGCACAAGCACCGCTGTCGCTGTTACCGCAGCGGCGGATAGCACTGTGTAGGTTTGATATGCGACGGCGTAAATGCCGACGTCCGCTTGGCTGCGGAATATTCGAAGAACAATGATGTCAATTGTGCCAAACACGTACTGGCTGGCTATGAGCCCGATCATCGGAATTGATAACCACAACATTTGAGACTCGCATGCAAGTGCTTACTATCATTGGGGGACAACACCGTCCTTCCAAACAAAGGGTGCAGCACCGATAGCGAATATAGCGCTACTGCCCAGGGCCAGAAGGAGAACACCTTGGGCTGAAGCACGAGCTCCAAGCGCAACCAGGATGAGCAAAGCAGCTACGTATGCTGCCATGCAGCACTTGCCCAGCAGCACTGATCTTCATCTTCCCGCTCGTCTCGTAGGAGGCAACACCCACGCATCCATACTCATGCTTATCTAGACCGATTGCTAAGGCAGTGAATACAAGATCCCATGTCATCATGGTGGACATGAGGCCGAGAGCTTTCAAGCCCAGTACCGCCGCTGCGGACACGAGCGGTGCTCCGATTAGCGCACGGTTCCAAGTCAGCCTATTCATGTCCCCGCTGCGCTCAAGCTCTTCTCGTCCGTAGCGTCGAATGGATATGCCCGTCCAGGCTGTACTGGCCGTAAAAATTAGTGTCGCTATGACGATAACCAAGGCAACGGTTCCGTAGCCGGCTGGCCCCAGCATGCGTGTTGTGATTAAGGCTGGCCCCAGGACAGGACCGCTGCCGTCACGCGCCCACTTGCGAGCGCTGCGAGATCACCCAACACTGAAGTGGCTCCGTGAACTGAGGCAATAGGGGAAGATTCAGTATCCACGGTAGAGTTGCCGCCCGTCACGGGTCCGGTCTTTGCCGGCGGGATGTCTCCCTTTGTATCGACGGGGTTATCCCTTGTCGGCGGACTCTAGGCCATTGCTCTCTGCCGACGCGGCAGATTGCGCTTGCGCCATGCCGTCGGCATGCCAATGATCCAGATTCTGCCCCAGGAGATCACCTAGACGTTTGATGTCATCTGCAAGATCAGAAGCAAGCATTGACCGTAGCCTTGGATCCAGCGGTGGTCTTGGTGCAAGCGACGTGTTGACTTTCTCCAATGCTGGAACACTGTGCTTCAACATTGCGCTGCGTGCCGCATGGATCGGAATAAGCCGACCACCAATACTACGCATGCGAGATGACGGATCAGCAATCTGCGCTGCCAGATTCTGGATCTTACGGCTGCGAATGCGCTTCTGTGGGTTTAGAACGCGAAAAGCGGGGACAAATGGTGACGTCCACTTCGAGGAACTCGTAACTCGGGTAGGTCGTAGCGCCGTCGTGTACGAGATCACAAAAAGAACTAATGGATGGTCGACCAAAGCCTGCAAAATACCGCTACAAGCTGCTGGTCAAACCGCACAACGTCCCGATAAAGCAACCGCCGTATGTCTGAGGCAGCACCTTCTGTATTTGTTGCCATGCCGTGCTCGTTTTCCGCAGCCAATGCGTCACGTAATCTCCATTCGATCTTCAAAGCCGTCATAGACAAATTGGCTTTGTAGGGACGGAGCATGTCAATTGGATTCCGCAATATAGCGATAATCCGCGCGGCGGGGTTGTAGGTATGGATCTCCAGCAGCTCGTTCCGAAAGCAAATACCATCCTGACGCCGCCAACCCCCGCGCCGCGCTTTAACACTTCTCGCAAAGTGGACCGAGTATCCGATCTACCGAAGGCTGCGGCCAAAACGATCAGAGGTCGGAGCCGAAGAAGTGCTGCTCCTTCTTTGCCATAAAGATCGACGGGTGTTCCTCCAAATACGTATTAAGAGATGTTGTGCCACATTTAGGAAGCACCGACGATAAATGAAATCTGGTCCAGGCTTAAGTTCCATTGTCTCCTCGCACCAATGCCGTTGATCGATCTACATTGCTTTCAACGCTCACGGCACTTTGGCTTCGGAAGAGCGTACATGCACCCACGAGCGTCCCGGTAATCAGAGCCCCGGCAGATAGAGCGGCGACATTATGCGTTACATCATGGCCGGACGCGCCAATTATGTAGGCGAATGTACTAGCAGTGAGTCCAGCAGTTATTAGCCGTTCTCGAGAGCCCGCAGGTAGTTGCAAGCAGGTTCGAATACCGAGCAACAAACTCCCAAGAAGCCATAGAATGAGCATTCCAAGGCCGATTACTCCTTGCTCCAACCAGGCGCGAATATAGTCGTTGTTCGGTCCGTGATGGGTAATCCAAAGATCTGGCGTGGCGGCGAAGGAGGAGTCATGAAGCCCAGCAGGAGCCTCAAGCGAGTTGAAGCCACGACCCCACACGAAATGCGATGGAGAGTCGGTGAGCAACGGCAGTGACTCTGACATCAAGTTGGCGCGCTGGTCCAAGGTATTACTACGCACGACACCCGAATTGACAAGCTTGCTCGATTCTAAGTCAGCCAAAGTTTCTGGCGAACTGCCAATTGCATATACGGCAACGCCCACTGCGAATGTCACAATTGCGATCCGGCCCCAGTGTCTATATGGCGAAAGGACCGCCATCAGTGGAGCTCCCAAAGAGCAGGCCAATGAGACCAGCCCTATCGAGGGTCACAATGATGCCCGCAATCACAACCACGCTGATGCTTAGGACTACGAGTCGGTGAGTTTTGTACAGGGATACGGATGCGAGCAACATCGTGGCGAGGATGATCGCAGCTGTTGGAGATCCTCCAAATACCCCCCCTGCCCGAAATACGGAAGCAGCAGACCCTGCCCATTGATAGATGTGTGGGTCGGCAAATACTGTGGTCCCATGTACTGCCTCGTAGAGCAGGGTGCAAGCAGCAAGGCCTGAACTTATTAACATTACCCACTGTAGCTGAGAAAAAAGCCGCTCCGTGAGTGTCAATCTGGCCCAAACGTAATAGGCGAACGGCACCATTCCTTCCGCGAACCACTTGAACGAGACGCCTAACTCAGGGTGGGCTACCCAACTGAGAGTTAAGGAGAGCATGAGGCCGCAAAATGCCAAGTCTATGACACGGAGACGTGTCTTTGCAATTCCAGCGACTAACCCGAGTGCTCCTACGAGCGGAGCAACAAGCCAAACATGTGGGTACCAATATGGGATAAGCAAGAGGATCGCAACAGCTAACAAAAATCCGCGTCCGAAAGTCCGCATCACCCAAAACGCAACACATGGCGCCAAGAGGACCAAGACAGCCCAGGCTGGGCTTTTGTGCGTCAAGATGTAGGAGAGCACAGCGGCCGCCGCGATCGCAAACGGGGCGAGTTCAGTAGCTGGGTATCGACGGCCAATCATCGCAATCTCGAATCCTGTCGAGCCGTTTGTGGGATTATCCAGGCCCGACCACAGTTTTCGCCTTGGCCTAACCAAATAAGGCGTCGTTGCTTGCAATCGTCGGCGCTCTGTGGTTCTGTTGTCGATGCATTTGATTTAGTGGCTAACAGCACCGCATGA
This sequence comes from uncultured Solirubrobacterales bacterium, assembly GCA_963747765.1. Classification (GTDB taxonomy): domain Bacteria; phylum Actinomycetota; class Thermoleophilia; order Solirubrobacterales; family 70-9; genus VRUE01. The sequence goes on from CAVVGH010000005.1 coordinate 349,898, forward strand.
GGCACAAGACTATACGCCCCTTTATGACGGGGCATCGGTACTTCGCCGACTGTCCTGCCGTTTGCGATGCCAGTCTATCTGCCGTCATACCCTCAACCACTGTTGTCTGGGGTTCGTAGCCAATGGATTCACGAGCCCGAGTAAAATCAGCTCTAGTATCACGCGCATCACCCCGACCCTGGTCCAGTCTCTTGATTCTTAGCGAGGGGAACTCTGATTGCACGATGGCAATCACTTCGTTCATCGAAATGGTCGAGCCGCCCCCAAGATTTAGCACGCTACCTGCGGCCGCGTTGCGGGCTGCAGCAAGCGTGCCGGCGACAATGTCGCCTACGTAGGTGAAATCGCGAGTCTGATTTCCGTCACCATAGAGTGGGAACGAGCCGCCAGAGAGACCTGCCTCTATGAGCCGGTGAAATGCCATATCCGGTCGTTGACGAGGGCCATAAACGCTGAAATAGCGCAAGGCGACAGTTGGAAGGCCAAACGCGCGATGGTACAGATAGCAAAGGTGCTCACCTAGGGCCTTGGTCGCCCCGTAGGGTGAAATAGGCCGAAGAATCTATCTTCCGTCGTGGGGAGTGTTTCGGCATCGCCATATACAGATGATGATGATGCAAAGACAAAGTTGCTAAGACCCTCGGTTAGTCTTACGGATTAGCAAGGCGTTGCAGCGCGGTGACATTCAATTGAGTGTAGGCATCGAAGCCGCGCCCCCTAGTTGCACGTACACCCGCCTGCGCGGCTAAATGAAAAATGACATCAACGTCGCGTAGCAATAGATCAAGGTCGACATCAAGCAGATCCTCCTCCAGGTATTGCAGTCAGGGTGTTCCGAGAGCTGTATTGCATTATCGGCCTTTTCCCTGGGGGAATAGTAGGTGGTCAAAGAGTCGAGTGCGGTTACTTTCCACCCAAGCTCAAGGCAGGCTTCGGTGAGGTGCGAACCGATGAAGCCTGCCGAGCCTGTAATTAACGCGTGCATCGTGGACCCCCCAAAGTTGTTGCCTCCATAGCCTAGCTCCAAATCCAGTCGTTTCGATGTGTTGTGACTGCTGAAAGACTCATAACTGACCTTCGACATGCTTTGGTGCACGGGCACCATTTAATTTACGCAGCACCTGGGCAAATGTAGACATCAACAATGCGTGATGCTGCTCAGGCGAATGATTCCGCCGCACAGTATCTACGGCACGGTTACCCATGGCCCTTGCGCTGTCTGGGTTCCTAAGTAGCCTCAAGAGGGCGTCAGCAAGCGACTCCGAATCACCCGGCGCCACAAGCAGTCCGGAAACGCCATCCTCAATTAACTCCGGGAAGCATCCATGGTTTGGCGCAATCACCGGCGTCCCCTCGGCCATGCTCTCCAGCGCTGAGTTGGGCATGTTCTCATACCACAGCGAGGGTACGATCGAGCAACGTGCAGAACGAAGGATCTCACCAATCTCGTCTTGATTTTAGTGCTACTAATTCGACGTTGCGAAGTTTATGTTCGGCGACGAAATCATGCAGAGACTGCACGTAGTCTTTCTCACCTGCACCTACAATGCACACATTGAACTGAGGCATCGTCTTATCGCTGTCCTCGAGAATCCGCACGGCGTCCAGTAATACGTGAACGCCCTTGAGATAGTCCAGGCGCCCAACAAATGCGATAGTTGGCAATGTACTGTCCACTACATTGGCATCAGAGTCAGTAGAAGCAACAAATGTCGGGATGTGGACCATACGCTCTTGATCCCAACCACCCTCGACTAACTTTGCAATGGTAAAACGAGTTGGTACTACAAACTTCGGAATAAGATGAAAGTATCCAGCTGCCTCGTGATATCGACTTGCCGCATAGTTGACAAGTGACGCACCAAGTGAATCTTGCACGCACCGGTATTTCACGCTGTGACGAAGTGAACCACCAACGCAAAGCTCGCATGGTTTGCCGTCACGGAATAGATGGGCGTTAGGACACACCATTGCAAAATCTGAGAGCCGAACAACGAAAGGCACGCCATTGTCGGCGAGACATTTCAAGACAGAGGGGGAGAGCTTCCGGAGATAGTGGAGAACGAGCGCTACGTCGGGCTGCGTCGTCTTGATCAGCGCGGCGAGCCGCTTATAGACATCTCGCGAAAAGAAAGCACGCTCAAGTGATCGGGCGTATGACGTGACGCTCTGCGAGTGGTCACGAAAATAAACATCGGACGTCCCGCCTAGCGGAGGAGCATAAAACTTGTCGTAATCACTCGGCTCATTTCGATCATAGGTGACTGAAAACGGGATAACCTCGTGGTCATTAGCCTCAAGCAACGCCTTGAGGTTGAACATGTATCGCTCGGGACCACCCGACACGAAATATCTAGAGTTGACGAGTAGGATCCTCATTGGACAACGTGGAGGAGAACTCCTCAAGTCACCTACTCAAGGCTGATAACGGGCTCAGCGGTTGAAGTAACCGTCGAGCTGCTTGTAGCGTCTGCTGGCTGCTGGCTGCAGCACCTTCTTTTCAACCTTGCCTAAGTTGGAGGTGCGTTTTACAGGTGTGGTGTCTTGCCGAATGTCTCCATAGTCGATGTAGCGGTCGAAGGAGATTGGCTGACCGAAGGTGACCTTTATCTTGTTCCACACAACCCAGCGGACTACAGCAAGCTTTGGCAATCTCGCGAAGTGTTTGTTCCGTATCGCTGTCTTGGCAGAGGAAACCATCCAGCAGTTCTGAGGACATGCAGCTACCTGCTTGCGTACTGCTTGCGCAGCCTCGCCGTGGTAGACCTCCTCCCAAGACTCTTGTGCATGTTGCCCATGAGCAGGTCATTCCTTACATTGCAAGCATAGACATCTCCCCAGGGGTCGATGAAGACGCTGTCGGTACCCTGGGTGCAAGCATGAAGACGATCTTGGCCGAGGATCTTTGCGATCAGCCCGAGATTCATGTAGGCCCTGAACATGTTCTTGACCTTCCAGGACTTGAGCATCTCCGTGATTAGTCTCTCGACCTCTTTTGCCACGCGGGTGCGGTCGTAAATGTAGTTGTCGTTCTTATGAAACTGGAACGCATTGTGAAGCGCTGATGTTGCAAGCTCGACGTTCATATCCCGTGCGAACTCGTAGATCTGGACGATCTCCTCAACGTCTTCTCGTCCTGGAAGGTCGTGGCAAAGCCGAGATCCTTTCCACCGGCCGCGATCAGCCTGTTCATGCTCTCGATCTTGCGTTTGAAGCCGTCCCGCTCGCCTCGAATTCGGTCGTTCGTCCCCTCGAACCCCTCGACGCTGATGCGAATTTTGGTGTCTGGGAACTCCGTGACTATGGGCTCCAGGACATCGGGGTGCAGACCATTCGTGCTGATCTCCAGCGTCTTCGTCTTTGGTCGCACCGCTCGACAAATGTCGATGAGATCTTTACGAATCGTGGGCTCGCCACCAGTGATGTTGATGTGATCAAAGCCGCCGGGAAGTTTGCTCAGCGTCGGTATGTCGATCTCATAATCTGGATGCGTCGGGTTCTTCCAAATGAAACACATCGAGCACCGCGAATCGCACCTGTATGTCGTTATGATCGAGAGATCCATGAGCCTAGCCTTCGGCGGTCGTCAATGTATGGTGGGTGGAGCCACGCGAGACGATGGCCTCGCGGTAGACTAGCTCAGTTTCCGCGGCGATGCGTGCCCAGTCATATTGGCTTTGGACAAGTTTCCCGACCCGTCGCGCATCGCTTGACAGTGAGTTCGGAGACAAAGCGAGTTCCAGCATGCGGGTGAGATCGTCGACTTCTCCGGTGCGGAACGTCAGGCCATAGGGCTCATCGTCCTGAAACGTGACGACTTCGACGTTCTCTGGTATGTCGCTGACTACCGTGAGCCGGTCGCAGGCGAGCGCCTCCAGCAACGCGATCGGCTGTCCCTCGATCGTCGACGGCTGCACGAACACAGCCGCATTGCGTAGCAGCCACGTCTTCTCGGCTCCATAGCGAGACCCAAGCATCGTGACGCGATCATCCAAAGCAGCGAGTTGGTTAACCGTCGTCACATAGTCGTCGGAGTGAGACGAGCTTCCCGCGATAACGAGTTGGAAGTCGCCCTGAAGTCGAGCAAATGCCTGAATCAGAACGTGAACCTGCTTCTCGGGCACGATCCTACCTAGAAATAACGCGAACGGGCAGGCGCCGACGCCATCGATGGGTTGCGCGTCTGTCATCGCCGACAGGTCGACTCCATTCGGGATATAGTGGGGTTCGCGGCCATACGTTTCCAGCAGTAGATCGCGCAGGACGCGCGAGACGACGATTGTCTTATCTGGAACGGTGGATGCGACCCACGCACCCGCGCGAAGAGCGGCTTTTGCGGTAGGCCCCCACTTCTCACGCTTCCAATCACCCGCGTGGACCGTGGCCACTGTGGGAGTCCTTCTGAGGCGAGGCAGCCAGGAGAGGAGTGCGGGGCCAACAGCGTGAAAGTGGACTAGGTCGTAACTATTTGCTACCGCACAGTGACCAGCAGCCAGTGCTGTATGGCTAATTGTCTCAAGATGCTTAGTGTTAATGACGGGGAGTGGGATATGCGTGATCCCTTCATAAGAACGTAACGCAGGGTCACAATAAGGTCGTCGACCGTATACGGTGACGCGATGGCCTCGCCTGACGAGTTCACGTGAGAGGGCCTCAACTGCCACCTCGATACCTCCATCGGTCGCAGGAAGGCCTCGGGTGCCGACCATTGCAATTGAGAGCGGCCTATTTCGAGGTTGGTCGATGCGACGCATGTTAAGGAGGCTACATAGTGAGGATCGGAAGCCATGATAAGGAAGTCCGCAAAGGCATCTGATAGCGAAGTTGCCAAACGCTCAGCCCATACATGGGATATGGTAGACGGACGCAGACGCCGACGGCTAGCCTCGATCTAACTGTCAACGTCGATTTGCCGTGTGAGTAGCCTATCGGGTCCGGCGTGTCAGGGATCTGCCGTCGGCATCGAATAGAGAAGAATGAGGGCATTGAAACGTGGATCATTGTTAGTGCTAGCTACCACAAGCTGGTGCTTTCTGTTGCCACTTCAGTGGCATGCACGGGGTGCGGAGGCCCCTATCGGGGGCTTGCGTCCTCTTGTGACAGGTGTTTCTTATGTCGAAGAGGACGACGTAGCGGAGTTTCAGCACGTCGACGTCTCTGGTGCGTCGCTAGTGCATACTTGGCTTCGGTGGTCGGAGGTTGCACCTGCTAAAGAGCCAAGTAGTTGGGATCCCGCGAATCCGGCCGATCCGAACTATGACTGGAATGCGATAGATAACTGGGTCAAGGGAGCCGTTGAAGCTGGGCTAACCCCGCTGCTGCAAATCTATGAGGCCCCTGAATGGGCACAAGGTTGCGTAGCGGAAGGCGTCGCACGAAGCAAGCCGTGTGACCCTAGAGTGTCAATGCTTGCTGCCTTTGCTCGCGCGGCTGCTAGGCGGTACAGCGGCCACTTTAGCGGTTTGCCGCGGGTGCGCTACTGGCAGGCGCTAAACGAGCCCAACTTGAGCCTCTTCTTCAACCCGCAGTTTAGAGACGGCAAGCCGGTGTCGGCAGCTCTGTACCGAAGGCTGATCAATGCTTTCTATTACGGCATCAAGTCGGTGAATCGCTCGAATCTGGTGCTCGCCGCGGGCCTTGGCCCGATTGCACGGCCCCATTTTACGATCGGGCCGATGCGCTTCACGCGCGAACTGCTCTGCATGACGGGCCGGCGGATCCGCATCCAACGGCGGCAACTGCCAAGGCGGCGTCCACTTCGACATCTTCGACATCCACCCCTATACGACCGGCGGGCCGACGCACAAGGGCCATGTCGACGACGTCGAGCTGGGCGATCTCGGCGAAGCTGCAGGAACTGATCAGTGCGGCGGACCAGGCCGGGCAGGATCAAGGGGCGGTTCCGGCACACGCCGCTGTGGATCACCGAGTTCTCCTGGGATTCCAAGCCGCCCGATCCCGGCGGGCTGCCGATGCAGATCCTCAAGCGCTGGACGGCCGAAGCGCTATACAGGGCGTGGAGCGCGGGGATCAGCCACTTCTTCTGGTTCGGCCTGCGCGATCAGGCTCCCAACCCGAAGCTGCCTTTCAGCGAAACGTATCGAGTCTGGTCTCTACTTCCGCGGCGCAACGGTTGCCGAAGACACGGCCGAAGCCGAACATGTACGCGTTCCGCTTCCCCTTCGTCGCCTACTCGCGCAACGAGCGGCTTCTTCTTCTGGGGGCGGACGCCGAACAGCAAGCGGGGGAAGGTCGTGATCCAGATCCGGAAGGGCGGGGGTTGGCGCAACGCGGCGGTTGACGCGTGCCGACCGGAACGGGATCTTCGAAGGCGTGGTCGAAGGCAGCTACGGGCGCCACAAGCACGGGATGGTGCGGGCCGCTACCGGGGCGAAAGCGCGGTTCCCTTCTCCCTGAAGCCTGACCCGAGACCTAACTGTTACCAAGCGCCGTTCGGTAATCCGAAAGGGTCGCGGAATCGATGTTCACAAATCAAGCGCCACAAACACAAGCGTAAGTAAGGGTGTGCCAATATCGGCACGATATTGGCTGCTTAGATCAGGAATCAGATACCAGCTGAACAAACACGTTCCGCCAATGCTCCTCGTTGACCAGCCGTTCGACCATCCAACGCGCGGTCGGACTTGCGAACACCACGACGGCATCGTAGTTCGCGATCCTGTGCCGGAGCTGTTCGCGCACAGCGGCCTTGCGGCGCGTGCCAACGTAGATTTCGACCGCATGGCGCTCGCCTTCGGTTTCGACAACCGCACGCGGCAGGCGCGCGTGGCGGCCGTGCTCGTGCATCAACATGCGATAGCTCACCCAGCGCGCTTCTGGATCGTTCTCCGCAACCAAGAGGCGCACCTCGTTTGCGATCCGCAGCTGCGGTAGGGCTCCGAGACGCAGCTGGGTCTCGAGGAGTCCGGTTGCGGAAAGGCGCGCGCCGCGCGCCCCGGGCCATACCCAGTCCGGCTCGCCGGCCAGCAAGCGCTCGCGTTTCAGGCAGCCCGCCTCGCGCAGACCTTCGGCGAGCCGCTCGGCACCGGTGAGATCGCTGCCGACGAACCGCGCCAGCTGGTCCAGCGGAACGGCGCCCTGCTCGACGACCACGCGCAGGGCCGCAACCTCTTCGCGGCTCGGCTCGCGCGTCGCGCGTCCGATGAAGGACTCGCCGCGTGGCCAGGCCACATCCGCTCGGGCCGGCGCCGGAAGGCGGTGCACCACGAGCTTCGGCCAGTCTTCCTCCTCGCGGACGTGTCCCAGCAACCGATGGGGATAGGGACCGCAGAAGTAGACGACCGCGTCATAGCGAGCGCTGTGGCTGGCGAGCACCTTGCGCAGCTCGCGGCGCGGCTTGCTCGAGAGCTCGACCTCGATCGCCTGGCGCTCGCCGTCGACCTCGAGCACCGCGTCCGGAACGTAGTCGCCATAGCGATGCTGGCGGCAAAGCTCGCGCTCGCAAATCCAGCGGCCCTCTGGTGCAAGCTCCGTACAGAGCAAGCGAACCTCGTTGAGAGCGCGGCGGTGGGTCAACCAGCGCAGGCTCGGCGTGTAGGCCGGAAAGCCGGTGCCCGACAACCGCGCCCCGCGGTTGGTCAACCACAACCACGGCGCTTCGCCCGCGCGGAAGCTGCCCTGCTTGACGCAGCCGATCTCCTCCAGATCGGCTGCGACGCGGCCAGCCTCGAAGTCGACAAACCGCGCCAGCTGGTCGAGCGGAATGGCGACCTGTTCGGCGAGGAGCCGCAGAACGGTCATCTCGCGTCGCGTCAGGGTCGGGTTGGCGGCCGGATGGAAGGGCGATCCGCCGTCCTGCTGTGGTCGCGCCTCGGTGTGCATGCGCGAGCCCCCGCACGCCCCGCGTGCCACCCTGCGAGTGCTGCACACCGAGGCGCGGCCACGCTGCCGGCAAGCCCCACCCGGCCGCCAACCCGACCCTGACGCGACTGCACAACGTTCTCCAAGCCGCGGCGCTACCTCAGCGATCTGACAGCTGCCTTGACCACCAGGGCGCGCAGCGATGGCCACTCCTCATCGAACAACGCCGGCTGTGTCCTCCACCTCGCTGCGCTCAACCCACTCCGAAACCCAGCGCTCAAAAACCGACGAAGAACGCTCCACATACCTCCAGAAGCCTTCTCACACCAACCACTCCCGAGCAACTTCCGAAGCCGCCGGGCGGACGCGAGTCAAAGGCAAACCCACAACACCGACATCGCGTCTACCGACTACCGGCAAGGTCCACAAATACATTCAGTCAGCGCTGAAAGCGGGGTGCAATCGGCGCTGGAATGCCAGGTGGCTGCGGACAACTGATCCGGAGGTTTGTCCGTAGCTGGCGAGCGCGCTGCGGGGGAGAGATTCGCTCGCCAGCGCCTTGAACTGGTGTGCGCTTCAGCCGACATGCGAAGAACCGGATGCGCCTCTATGGGCGCAGCCGCGGTGAAATTGCCGAGATCGTGGCTGCTGGCACGATCAAACGGTTTGATGAGGCCGGGAGGCCGATATTCGTCGGCCGGGGGCGTGATGGTCAGCTCGTCGAGGTCGTGATGGCTCTTGACGCCCCGAATTTTGTGGTTACGGTGTTCGGGGAGAAAAAGAGATGAGAGCGGACTACGACAGCGAGGGTGACACGATCCAGATCGAGCTGGCGGCTGTCGACCACCTCGATTTCGGCGAGCCCATTCAGAACGGAGCCGTGATCGTCAACTTCCTGGGCGAGAAACCTGTGGCGGTCGATGTGATTGGAACTGGTTCTGACTTCGAGCGTCCCCTCGGGATCGCAGCTGAGCGCTATCACCTCGACGGCGAGGCGCTGATCGCCGCCGCCCGGGCCGCTCTCGCCGCTCCCGACCGCGCGGTTACCCTGGATGTCGCAGTTCGCGCCGCAGCCTGAGGGGCGCTATCGCAAGGAGACCGCGGTCCCCTTCTCCCTGGGTATCACGCCCATAGGCCACTCACGGGCACAGCCCATAGGTGCTCGCCGAGCGGGATCGTCTGCGCACACGTGCACACGACGACCCCGGCCCTGAACCGCGCGCCGCCGCTGTCCCGCAGCTTCTTCATCGCCCGCACGTTGCCGGTAGTGGTAGGCGGAGCTGTCGGTGCCGGCCCAGTCGGCGCGCTTGAGGACCTCGGCGACGACGAAGTTCTCGAGCATCTTCCCGGTGACCTGGTCGTCGGCGGCGATGCTGCGGTAGGAGAGGACGTTCGCGGCCTGCGAGGCGAGCCAGGCCGATTGCCGCGATGGTGAGGAGGACGAGGCCGGAGGCCGCGTAGGAGAAGGCGAGGACGCGGGGGTTGAGCGACTTCGTCTTGCGATATGCACGGAGGGAGGCGGACGCCCTTTCCTGCTCACCCTCTATGCGCGAGAACTCAAGAGGTTCTGCCGGCGACAGACGACCCGCTACCACTATCACGCCTATAACGGACACACAAACCTGTACAATGGCTACGTGGGCGTCATACAACAGCTCGCAACCGAACTTGGTGCCGAGGAGCGCACCCTGCGCCGCGCCGCCGCGCAGGGTGCGCTGCGCTGCCGGCGCCCAGCGCCCCGGCGACTTCGGCTGGCGAGCGGCGAGCGCGCGTACCTTCGGGGCCACTGGGAGCTGCTGGCCGGGCTTCGCCGGGCGCTGCGCACGGAGCGCCGCGTCCGCCTTGCCGTGCTCTACGGCTCCGTGGCCCGCGGCGACGAGGACGCCGGCTCGGACCTCGACCTGCTGGTGTCGTTTGCCGGCGATCGCCCTTCGGACGCCTTCGAGCTGGCCATGCGCCTAGAGCGGCTCGTCGACCGCAAGGTCGACGTGGCGCGCTTGGAGCGGGTCGAGGCCGATGCGCCGCTGCTGCTGGACCGCGTTCTCACCGAGGGCCGAGTCCTGGTCGACCGCGGTGACCACTGGCGGCGGCTTGGAGAACGCCGCGACGCGATTCGCGCTCGTGCGCGGCGCGCTTACCGCCGGCAGATGGCCGGCGCAGGCCGGGCGATCGCGGAGCTGAGCGGGTGAGCGACGCTCCTTCGCCAAACATCAGCCCCAAGGCGCTGGAGGCCGAGCGGGCCCGCCTGGCGCGGTTCTTCGAGACCATCAACAAGCACAGGAAGGCCCTTGACCTGGCGATCGAGGAGGCATTTGGCGGTGAGCTCGACCCAGTGGAATGGAGGAACGCCTTCGAGTCGCCCGAGCCCCACGATGCGAACCGGACCATGGTCGTCACCGGCGATCATTCCGCGATCCTCAACGCCTATGTCGAGATCCTCAAGGCGAGTGCGGGCTCGAGGTTGCTCGGTCTGTTGCCACATCGGCGTCCTCACGCAGATCAGGCCATCGAGGCCGTGTGTGCCGATGGCGGCCTCACCAAAAAGCAGGCGGTCTTACTGAACGAGCTCTACGTGCTCGAGGGTCGCCTCGAGCACGCCTCACCCGACATCGATGCCACGGAAGTCGGCGAGGCGGTCGAACGGCTTCGCTCCGCCTTGCCGGCGCTCGTCAACGATCTGCGAATCTGGCTGTCCGGTCACGGCGTCGAGTTCGCCTGAAGGCGGGAGCGCGACGGACCACCAGCTTCGGCCAGTCTTCCTCCTCGCGAACACGCCCCAGCAACCGGTAGGGATCGGGACCGCAGAAGTGGACGACCGCGTCATAACGAGCGCTGTGGCTGGCAAGCACCTTGCGCAGCTCGCGGCGCGGCTTGCTCGAGAGCTCGACCTCGATCGCCTGGCGCTCGCCGTCGACCTCGAGCACCGCGTCCGGAACGTAGTCGCCATAGCGATGCTGGCGGCAAAGCTCGCGCTCGCAAATCCAGCGTCCCTCTGGTGCAAGCTCCGTACAGAGCAAGCGAACCTCGTTGAGAGCGCGGCGGTGGGTCAACCAGCGCAGGCTCGGCGTGTAGGCCGGAAAGCCGGTGCCCGACAACCGCGCCCCGCGGTTGGTCAACCACAACCACGGCGCTTCGCCCGCGCGGAAGCTGCCCTGCTTGACGCAGCCGATCTCCTCCAGATCGGCTGCGACGCGGCCAGCCTCGAAGTCGACAAACCGCGCCAGCTGGTCGAGCGGAATGGCGACCTGTTCGGCGAGGAGCCGCAGAACGGTCATCTCGCGTCGCGTCAGGGTCGGGTTGGCGGCCGGATGGAAGGGCGATCCGCCGTCCTGCTGTGGTCGCGTCTCGGTGTGCATGCGCGAGCCCCCGCACGCCCCGCGTGCCACCCTGCGAGTGCTGCACACCGAGGCGCGGCCACGCTGCCGGCAAGCCCCACCCGGCCGCCAACCCGACCCTGACGCGACTGCACAACGTTCTCCAAGCCGCGGCGCTACCTCAGCGATCTGACAGCTGCCTTGACCACCAGGGCGCGCAGCGATGGCCACTCCTCATCGAACAACGCCGGCTGTGTCCTCCACCTCGCTGCGCTCAACCCACTCCGAAACCCAGCGCTCAAAACCGACGAAGAACGCTCCACATACCTCCAGAAGCCTTCTCACACCAACCACTCCCGAGCAACTTCCGGGACCGTTCTCGATACCGCACTAAATACAAACCCACAACATCGCCGGCTTCGCCTCCCGACCCGCAATCATGCCCCCACATCGTCCTGCTTCAGTCAGACCTGAAAGCGGGGTGCAATCGGCGCTGGAATGCCAGGTGGCTGCGGACAACTGATCCGGGGGTTTGTCCGTAGCTGTCGAGCCCCGTGGGGGCGGAGAGATTCGCGTGCCAGCGCCTTGACCCTGTGTGCCTCGCATCAGCAGCTTCTACGGGATCGTGATCACCATGCACTGGCGTGACCATCCGCCGCCGCACTTCCACGCTCGCCACAGCGGCGAGAGCGCCACGATTGAGATCGCCACTGGTGAGATCCTCGCCGGCGACCTTTCTGGACGTGCCCTTCGCCTCGTGCGAGAATGGATCGCAGTGCGTCGAGCTGAGCTCGAAGCGAGTTGGGAGAGAGTCACCAACCAGGAAGATCCGAGTCGATAGAACCACTCAAATGAGAGATCTGATCACGATCACCGCAGTAGAGTCCCTGGACGGCCTATGGATTCGGGCCACCTTCTCGAACGGCGCGGTCAAGGAGATCGACCTGAGTGGGCTGCTCTCGGGCGGCGGGGTCCTCGCGCCGATTCACGACAACCGAGACCTATTCGAGCAAGTTCGCGTCAATCCCGAGAGCGGCACCATCGAGTGGCCGGGCGAAATCGATCTCGATCCCGAAGTCCTCTACGGGCTCTTCGAGCCTGTCCACCCGGTGCCGATCGAACGGCGCACGCTTCGTGAGCCCGTCCACGCTCCCGCCTAACGCCGGGTCATAACCGGCTTCACCCCAAAAGGCACCTGGCCGGGCTCCGCGGGCGAGACTTCAGGGAACACACGGCATCCCCTTCGCCCAACCCGGTGCCGGCACGGCGACGTCTGGCTGTAGGGCCTTGACCCTGTGTGCCTCGCATCAGCAGCTTCTACGGAATCGCCATCACGATGTACCACGACGACCACGGCCACGCCCATTTTCATGCCCGCCATGCAGACGGCAAGGCAAAGGTCGGGATCGATGATCTAAATGTCATCGACAGCATCCTTCCGCGTCGCCAACTTCGCTTCGTCATCGCCTGGGCAGAGCTCCACCAGCAGGAGCTACGAGAGAACTGGCGCCGCGCTCGGGCACATGAGACACTGCAGGAGATCGAGCCATTGCTCAGTGGTGATGTCGATGTTCTCGACCGCATGTGGGGGCCGGTATTCGAGCGGGCGCGCACCGCCGACGGCTTTGCCCAGGTTCGCGTCGATGCGGAGACCGGCACGGTGGTCTGGCCCGGAGGCGCAGACCTTGCTCCAGACACGCTGTATGAGCGCGTCAGAACCGGCGCTTGGCCGGGCCCCGCAGTCACGGCTTGACCCGATCCCGCGCCGCGGATCGCCCCCTCGACGGCGTTGTCGAGGAGAAGCTCCTCGACGGCTCACGTGTTGAGGCCGGGGATGTTGTCTTCGGGACGCTCGCCGTGGAGAGCGCGCAGGGGCGAGGATCAGCCTGACCGTTCCCGTCCCCGCCTGAGCCGGGCACTACCCGTCAGCCGGCAGCTCAAGCTGGTGCCCGCAGTTGGGGCAGCGGACGGTTGAGCGATCGTGGGTCGCGACGTTCGGCTTGGTTGAGGCGCCGGCCTTCCCGACGCCGTTGTCGCGCAGCGCGGTGCGCAGCTCGGAGACCGAGAGCTTCTCCTGGGTGGCCCGCTCCAGCCAGTCGCGCTTCTCCTTCTCCCCCAGGGGAGCGAGCAGCACATGGTGGCTCCAGGTGAGTTTGTCACTACGTAGTGACAAATCGAACTGTGAGGCAACCCACGCCATGTTGCGGAGGGTGGCCTGATCGTAGCCGGTCACGTATGCCGCCTCGGAGTATCGCTCGCCCCACTTCGCGCTGCCGTAGCGGATCCAGTCGCCGATCCACCACTGGCTGCTGCGCCCGATCGCTCCAAGTTTGCGGCCGGCATCCACCCACTGGCGACGATTGAGCTCCTCACGGGGAACCCATGCCACGGCGGAAAGATCGGCGGGCGGGCCGCTGCGGGCGGCCCGGCCGGCGGCGGACACGCTCTCTTTGGCTGCGCTGCGCATTGGAGCGCAGACAATAACTTTCCACACGCGACGGCTTACCCGGCGGGCTCGCTCTGGCTCGCCCCTTGCAACGAGCAGGCCGAAGCGCAGCTCGGCAATGCAGTGTCGATCGCGGCCTGGTAGGTCAACCAGCAGCAAAGGGGCCGGCGCCGGCCAGGCCGATTGCCGCGACGGCGAGGAGGGCGAGGCCGGAGGCCGCGTAGGAGAAGGCGAGGGCGCGGGCTCCACGCGGGGTGGCAACGTGTCGTTGCCCGCTTCGTTTGCCCAGGAGCCGGCGGCGCAGGTCGCCGCGGAAGCTCGGCGCGGGGTTGGGCCGCTGTGCCTGGAGGCGCATGGCCATCGCCACCAGCGACTCGGCGACGGGGCCCTCGAGGTCGGGCGGGAGGTCGCGGCGGATGTCGTCGGGGACCTGCACGGTCAGCCGGCGAAGAGCAGGGAGTGGGGGTTGAGCGACTTCGCCCTGCGATAGGCGCGCAGGGAGGCGGACGCCCTGCCCCGCTCGCCCTCGATGCGCGAGCAGAAAACGCTCCGTAAGGAAGAAGCCCTATCCTTACAAATCTGATCGGACTTTGAAAGGTATGTCGGATGGCCGGCAAGTCGCAAACAACAGAGCCCCTGGGTCGCCATGAGGAGTTCTTTTGGCCCGGCGAACCGGGTGCCTATGAAAGGCGTGCCCGGCGCGGCGGCGTCTATCGGGTCTTCATTCCCGTTCGGATTGCAGCACGGGAGTTCATGTTCACCGGTGAAGCGAGCACCGCCCTGCATGAGGCGACAAAGGCGCTGGCTCGCCTTGCCGAGGATCCTCCGCAGCTTGCCAGGCTTGGTGCCGTGGCGCAGAACCTGTTGCGCTCGGAGAGCGTTGCCTCTTCACGCATCGAGGGCGTAGCCATCTCCCATAAACGGCTGGCTCGCGCTTCCTTCCAGGAAGCCGGCAAACGCCGAGGTGACAACCGGGCCGCGGAGGTGCTGGGGAACGTCGAAGCGATGAAGAAGGCAATTGAGCTGGGCAATGCGGCCGAGTCGGTCGCGGTAAGCGACATCCTCGCCATCCACGAAACCCTGCTGCGCAATACCGACAACCGTGGGATCGCCGGGGTGATCCGGGACAAGCAGAATTGGATCGGCGGCAACGACTACAACCCCGTCGGCGCCACCTACGTGCCGCCGCCTCCCGAGCATGTCGCCGGACTTCTCGAAGACCTGTGTCAATTCATCGATCGGGACGACCTGCCACCCGTCGCCCGGGCTGCGATCGCCCATGCCCAATTCGAGAACATCCATCCCTTTGCGGACGGGAACGGGCGAACGGGCCGAGCGCTGATCTACGCGATCTTGCGACGATCCGAGGAGATTCGCGACTACATTCCGCCGATCAGCCTTGTGTTGGGCCGCGAGCCAAAGGCCTACGTCGGCGGCCTTGGCGCCTATAGCCATGGTGACGTGAGCACTTGGTCTGCGACATTCGCTGATGCCACAGCCCGCGCCGCCAGAGCGGCGCGGCGACTTGCGGAGGACATCGAGCGCCGGCAGGAGGCTTGGCTCGAGCGGCTTGGCCAGCCGCGCAAGGGCGCCACCGTCCGTCAGCTGGTCGACGTGCTGCCAGAGCAGCCGGTTGTCGATGTGCCCGTGGCTCAGCGGTTAACGGGAAAGTCTCATGTCGCCGTGGGGGGCGCCATCAAACAGCTCGAGGAAAGCGGGGTGCTCGTCAGGCTCAACGAGCGCAAGTGGGGCCGCGTCTGGGAATGCCCTGAGGTCCCCGAGCTCATTGACGCTTTTGAGAAGTCCGTGTCAACGCCCTGACGGGCGAGGCTTTCCTTCAGCGTCTTGGTGGCTCGTGCCGGTGCGAGGGCGCGGATACGGAGAGGATGTCGAGAACGGCGCTGTCGTCGTCAGCGTCGACGCGGGTCGTCCCATGATGCTCGATGTGATCGGCACGCGCGATGGCTTCGAAAGCACGCTTCGGGTAGCCGCCGAGCGCTACGACCTCGACGGCGAGGCGCTGATCGCCGCTGCCCGAGCCGCTCTTGCCGCTCCCAACCGCGCGGTCACCCTGGATGTCGCAGTTCGCGCCGCAGCCTGAGGCCTCGATTTCTTCATCGAATGGTCTTTTGACCACCGCCCGCGGGGGCAAAGTGACCAGCGGGCGCATAACGCCAGGTTGTCGAGTACGCCCTGCGGGGCATCGAGTCCCCGATCGGCGGACGTATCGCCGCTTCGGCCTCCCGCGGGAGTCGGTTCTGCCGGCGGCGCATGGCCCTGCTACCCGGGCAGAATTCCCGGACTGCTCCAGGGCGCAAGGGGAGAGGTTCGGCCGCCAGGGCCTTGACCTGGCGTGCCCCGCATCAGCAGCTTCTATGGAGTTGAGATCGAGATGTACTGGAATGAGGGTCATCACGGGAAGCCCCACTTCCATGCTGTATATGCCGGCGAAGAGGCTTCCTTCGATATCGAGACGCAAGATCGACCCCCTATCATGAAACCGATGCGAGGAACGTCGCGATTGTTGGAAGCAAAGCCGACTGAGGGCTACACCGTCCACGTGCGTTTCGAGGACGGCACCGAAGCTGACGTTGATCTCTCCTACCTGCTCGACTACGGTGGCGTCTTCGAGCCTCTTAGGGATGCGGAGCACTTCCGTCAGCTTCGTGTCTATTCCGACGGACAGACGATTTTCTGGCCTCGGCATCCCGGGGCGCAGGAGGGAGAGCAGCTTGAGGACGTCTCATCTGTTCAAGCTGATATCGCTCCCGAGACCCTTTACGCGCACGCCCGCCGCCACGCGACCGCAGCCGTTTAGAGGGCGCTGGGGCCGAGCTATTCAGCAGTCCAGCGGCGTCGGGGGCCGCGGAGCCGGACGGCAGGTCGTAGATCTCTTGTCCCACCTTGCCGGTGAGGCTCTGCACCCCGGCAGCCACCGCCTCGACTACGCCGGCCTCGACGGCCGCTTCGGTATGTCGCCAGAGCAGGTGAGCGAAGAGCATCGCACGATGCGCCGATTCTTTACGGCTCCCACGAGCGGCTCACCACGGCCTGTGGGTGGCAGCCCGAGATCCCGTTGGAGCAGACCGTGAGCGACACGCTCGACTGGTGGCGGCAGCAGCTGAGCCCGTAGGTCGTAGGTTCGAGCGGCACGCAGAGAGGACCACTCGGCAGCGAAGGGGGCCGGCACCGGGGAGAGATTCGCTCGCCGGGGCGTTGACCAGGTGTGCGCTTCAGCCGGCATGCCAAGAACCGAGCCCGCCGGATCGGTGTGACGGTCGCAGACGCCGAATCCGTGATTGCCAATCCCGTCGAGGTTGACCTGAGGGAGTTGGGCAAGACACGGTACGTCGGCTATGTCCGCGGCCAGCGGATCCGCGTCGTCGTACCGCTTGACGATCCGGATCTGGTAGTCACAATCCACGGGAGATGCCGATGAAGGCCGACTACGACAGCGAGGCCAACGCTCTTTCCATCGACCTCGTTGAGGTCGAGCGATGGGATTGCGACGAGGACGTGGACGGGTCTTACTGTCACGTTGCCATCGCCGGCGGCCACCCGGTGAACGTAGAGCTGCTCGACCCGAGCGACCATCTCGACCTACTCCAGGAGGCGAGCGAGCGCTACGGGCTGGACGGAACGGCTCTGGTCGCCGCTGCGCAGGCCGCCCTTGCCGCTCCCGACCGCGTCGTCACCCTCGACGTCGCGGTCCGCGCCGCGGCTTGAGGGGCGCTATCGCGAGGAGACCATGGTGGCGGTTGCCATCTCTCTTGAGGACATCTCTCTTGCGCTAAACTAACGATATGGACACTACTTCGGGGGCTGAGGCTGCAGCCAGGTTGAAAACGAGCATTCCGAGAGTCCTGCGCGCAGCCGAGCGACTGGGCATGCGCACCGCTCCAGGCAGACTGTCGCTTACGCAGGCTCAGTACGAGGAGCTGCGGGACGAGTTGGGCACAACGCCGAAGGTCGCAGGCCTCTCGCCCACCGAGGTCAAGGCGTTGGCGGCTCTGCGGAGGGCTCCGCTGGGGCTTGTGTCCGCACGGGCCGTCGCTTCGCGCGCGGGCCTCTCGCCGACCGCGGCGTCTCGCGCTCTGAACCAGCTCGAGTCCGAGGATCTCGTCTGCCGCGAACCGGCGACGGTGGCCCTTGGTCGGGCGCGTGCGGTCGAGCTGTGGCATGCCAACGTCTTGCACCCGCGCTGGAGTGAGATCGCCGCGAACCTCGGGGACGTGCGGCCCCCCAGGCGCCCGCCCGCGCCGGCCAGGGTCAGGGGAAACCGTGTGCCCGCTCGCCTGCGCCATCTCTTCTGGAACGTCAACGCCACCCAACTGGACACCGGGCGCGCCGGGCCCTTCATCGCCCGGCGTCTCCTGCGCCGTGAGGACCCGGAGGGGCTGGCTTGGGGCATCGCCCATCTGAAGCCGAGCGACTGGCGCGAGGCCGCACGGGCCCGGGGTCTCGATCCGAGCGTGCGCGCGATGGCCGAGAACCTGGCTGGGCACGGCAGCCGATGACCAGCTCGCTGCCGAAAGAGCTGCGGGCGGTGCTGCCGCCGGACACCCAGGATGTGTGGGAGTTGCTGGCACCGATCCTGCCCCCCGCCCTCTACCTGGGCGGAGGGACGGGCGTGGCGGTGCATTTGAAGCACCGTCAGAGTCGCGACCTCGATTTCTTCTTCCACCAGAACGCGGTTGACCTCGAGGAGCTGGCCGGCCGCCTCGCCGGCGCCGGGCCGTTCGCCGTTACTGAAACGTCACCCGGCACGCTGGGGGGCTTGTTCAGCACCACGAAACTGGAGTTTCTGCATGCTGACGAGGCGGCGCCACAAACACAGCTCGAGGAGCCAAGCGTCGTCGCGGGGCTGCGCGTCGCGGGGCTGAAGGACCTGCTCGCGATGAAGCTCAAGGTGCTGGGCGAGCGGGGCGAGATGCGCGACTACTTCGACGTCAAGGCGATAGACGAGCAAAGCCCACTCTCGGTCGAGGACGGGATAGCGCTCTACCTCGACCGCTACCGCCTCGAACCCTCGAGCGGGGCCGTCAAGGCTCTCGTTCGCGCGATGGGCTACCTGGATGACGTCGAAGAGGACGAGGCGCTCCCGATGACCAAAGATGAGCTCGCGGCATGGTGGCGACGACGCCAGGCGACGTTGATCGGCAACCTCAGTCGAACCGGCCCGGGATGATCGATCGACCTGATCGCGGTCCCCTTCTCCCTGGGCATCACGCCCATAGGCCACTCACGGGCACAGCCCATAGGCGCTCGCCGAGCGGGATCGTCTGCGCACACGTGCACACGACGACCCCGGCCCTGAACCGCGCGCCGCTGCTGTCCCGCAGCTTCTCCATCGCCCGCACACACACATTCAGTCAGAGCTGAAAACGGGGTGCAATCGGCTCTGGAGCGCCAAGTGGCTGCGGACGGCTGATCCGGGGGTGTGTACGCAGCTGTCGAGCACCGCGCGGGGGAGAGATTCGCTCGCCCAGGGCCTTGACCTGGTGTGCGCTTCAGCCGGCATGCCAAGAACAAGGCCCGCGACCTCGGGGCGACGGTTGCAGACGCGGAAAGCGTGATCGGGCATGCGGTTCACACGGACGCCGATAACGGCGGTCGCCACCGCTACACCGGCTACATTCGGGGCAGACGGGTGCGCGTCGTCGTCGCCCTTGACGACCCGGGGTTGATCGTCACAATCCACGAGAGGCGAAAGTGATGCGAGCCGACTACGACAGCGAGGGCGACACGATCCAGATCGAGCTGGAGCCGGTGCGAGGGCGCGGATACGGAGAGGATGTCGAGAATGGCGCTGTCGTCGTCAGCGTCAACGGGGGTCGTCCCGTGATGCTCGACGTGATCGGCACGCGCGATGGCTTCGAGGTCCCACTTCGGGTGGCCGCCGAGCGCTACGAGCTCGACGCGGAGGCGCTGATCGCCGCCGCGCAGGCCGCTCTCGCCGCTCCTGACCGCACGGTCACGCTGGACGTGGCGGTTCGCGCCGCGGCCTGAGAAGGCAGTCCATCTGGAGACGGCAACGGCCATGTCGGGCGCTGCCTGGTCCACGTTCTCTTCCGCCGCCGGGGAATCGCTCCCCGCTACGTGCCGCCGATCAGCCTCGTCCTCGGCGCCAACAAGGACGCCTACATCGCAGGCCTACAGGCTTTCCGGGATCGGGTGCTGTCGATAAGCCGGCCAACGGGGAGCCGGCCGGCTCCGCCGCGTACGCTGAGCTCCTTGCCGATATCCGGCGGCGGATCGCAGCGTCGAGGACACGGGCCGCGATCGCGGTCAACCGGGAGCTGATCGAGCTCTACTGGGGGATCGGGCGGGAGATCCTGCGCCGTCAAGAGGAGCGGGGCTGGGGCGCCAAGGTCATCGACCAGCTGGCCCGCGACCCGAAGGAGGAGGGGCATCGGGGGTTCTCGGCTCGGAACCTGAGGTACATGCGCGTCTTCGCTCAAGCCTGGGGCGACGACCCAATAGTGCAACAGCCTGTTGCACAAATTCCCTGGGGCCACAACATCGTCCTCCTCGACAAGCTCAAGGATCCAAAGATCCGGCTTTGGTATGCGGAATCGGCCGCGACGCGATTCGCGCTCGTGCGCGGCACGCTTACCGCCGGCAGATGGCCCGCAGTGGCGGTCACCCCCGCGGCGAAGCTGAGCACAGACGCCATATCAGCGGCAGCGACCGGCCATCGGCGCAATGGACACCTGCTCCACCTCGGCCGCGCGCAGCACCTTGCGGTCGAAGGACGCCACGGCGCCGCGGACATGCGCGGCGGTGGCCAGGCAGTAGGCGTCGGGGAGGCTAATCGGGTGGCGGGCGCGCAGCGCCGCGGCGCGGACGCCGATCGCCTCCCCCGGCCGATGGATCGCTACGCCGAGCGCCCCGATCGCCTCCCGTGCTGCTCGCAGTCGCTCCCGATCGGAGGCCGGGGCGACCAGCACCTCGGAGAGGTTGACGACGCTGATCAGCGGCATCGCCTGCTGGTCGCGCCAGGCGGTGAAGAGCTCGCGAGCTTGGGAGTGATGGGAATCGGAGCCGTCGAGCGCGCCGATCAGGACGTCGGCGTCGAGTACGGGCCTCAACGCTCCTCGTCCTCGGCGTCGAGCCGCTCGAGGTAGCCCGGCGGGTAGGAGCCGGTGAGGGCGCCGAAGGCGCTCTCGAAAGACACGGCGCCACGGCGGATTCGCACCTCGCCGTCGCCCAGGGCCTCGATCACGACCTGATCCCCGGCTTGCAGCCCGGCCTCCTCGAGGGCGGCGACCGGAACGGTCACCTGATGCTTGCTGGATATCTTCGGCACGCCTTTACGATACTAGTAAAGGTCAAGCCTCCCGCAGCTGCGCGGACATAGACCGGTTCTCTGACGAGCTCGGTCTCGACGCTTCTCAGCCAATGATTGATAGATCGAGCATTAGTCGATTTAGAGGGTAATCTATCAATCATGTCGCGAACATCCCACCCTCTCTTCCCGCAGACGCAGCGCCGTGCTGAGGCGCTTGGCGAGCGCCTGCGCCTGGCACGGCTGCGGCGCCGCATGTCGCTCAGCGAGCTCGCTGCGCGGGTCGGCGTGACGCGAGGCACGCTGAGCCGGCTCGAGCGGGGCGAGCTGTCGACGAGCCTCGGCGTGCTGGCGCGCGTACTTGGTGTGCTCGGGCTCGAAGAGGACCTCGATCGGCTCGCGCAGGACGACGAGCTCGGCCGGCGCATCCAGGATGTCCGCTTGCGGCGGCCGAGGCGCTCGCCGAAGGAGGCGCCAAGCGATGGTCGATGAGCGCGAGCGTGTGGCGGTTCACCTCGATGCCGAGGAGATCGCGCCTCGGAGCGCCGTGGGCGCGCTGGTTCGCGAGCGAGGCGCGGGAAAGAGCATCGTCTCCTTCAGCTATGAGCCGGACTGGGTGGCGGCCCCCACCTCGTTTGCGCTCGACCCCTCGCTGCCGCTCTTCGAAGGAGAGCAATACTCGGCAACGCTTCCGGGGGTCTTCGCCGACGCCGCCCCCGACAGGTGGGGGCGAACCTTGCTGGAACGTCGCGAGGCTCTGACCGCACGACGCGAGGACCGCAGGCCGCGCCGGCTCGACGAGTGGGACTTCCTTCTCGGCGTGAACGATCGGACGCGGATGGGGGCGCTGCGCTTCGCGCGCGCGCCCGCGCCCGGCGGCGCCTTCCTCGCCGACGAGCCGCTCTCGATCCCTCCGAGCACACGGCTCCGAGATCTCGAACGCTGGGCGCGCGAGCTGGAGCGGGGATTGCCCGGAGATCTGAGCGAAGAAGATCGCTGGATCGCCGCCCTCATCGCGCCCGGGAGTTCGCTTGGCGGAGCGCGGCCGAAGGCAAGCTTCCGCAACGACGACGGAACGCTCTGGATCGCCAAGTTCCCCTCCCGCGAAGACCGCCACGACGTTGGCGGCTGGGAGTACGTGCTCTCGCGCCTCGCCGTGGAAGCCGGCATCGAGGTTCCCGAGACGAGAGCGCTGCGATTGGCCTCGCCGTTTCACACCTTCTGCACGAGGCGCTTCGACCGCCGCGGCGAAGGTCGCCGCCTCTACGCCTCGGCGATGACCCTGGCCGGGCGACGGGACAACGAGGATGCCAGCTATCTCGACATAGCCAGGGCGATCGTCGAGCTAGGCGACCCGAACGCGATCGAGACCGACCTGCGACAGCTGTTCCGGCGCGTCGCCTTCAACGTCTTGACGGCGAACCGAGACGACCACCTGCGCAACCACGGCTTTCTGCGCAGCCGGACCGGATGGCGCCTGGCGCCGGCGTTCGACGTCAACCCCTCACCGGAGAAGCACGAGCACGCCCTGGCATTCGACGACGCGGTTCGTGTCGGCGACCTCGATCTCGTTCGGGCGACCGCGCCGCTATACCGTCTCTCTCCCGAGCAGGCCGACGAGGTGATCGCGGAGGTCAGCAGCTCCGTAGCCCGCTGGCAGCTAGCAGCCCGAGATGCGGGCCTGCACTCCGAAGAGATCGAGCGTCTCGCGACGGCGTTCGAGCCCAAACCGATCTGAAGGCGAGCAGGCCGCGGCGGGAGACTCCCACCCCGCCAAGGACTTCTGCCAGCCGCCGTTCGTTCGGTGGCGGGCTATCCGGCAGTCCAGCGGCGCCCGGAAGCCACCCTGGAGATAGTCCCAGGCCGCCCGCCCAGGCGTCCTCGTCGGCCTCAGCGCCCGCCTCGCTATGTCGCCAGAGCAGGTGAGCGAAGAGCATCGCGCGCTGCGGATGCCCGTCAACCAGGTCCAAAAGCCAGCCGAGCGCCTCTCCGGCCTGACGTGCCATTCGCTACGCCAGCACGTGGCAAATCGTACGGCCTGCGCGTGGACAACATGCCGTCGAGTTCAAGCGCTGCGGCACCGAGCGCAGCTGGATGTGTGCAGGGGGAAGCGCGGCATCGTCTGGCCAGACTTGCGCTCGCGCTTCTCCGGCGGTCATCCGCCGCGTTCACTGCGGGCCGCCGATCGGCGTAATCGGCGGCAAGCCCGTCACAGCCACGGATAGACATATCGCCGCTTCGGCCTCCCGCGGGAGTCGGTTCTGCCGGCGACAGATGGGCCTGCTACCCGGGCAGAATTCCCGGACTTCCCCAGGGCGCAAGGGGCTCTTGACGACCCCGAGCTGATCGTCACAATCCACGAGAGAGAAAATGATCCATGCCGAATACGACAGCAGGGCCAACGCCGTTGCGATCACGCTTGCCGATGTCGACCATGCCGACTACGGCGATCCGATCGGCGAGCCCCTGTCGGCGGTCGTCGCCGTCTCCAACGATCGTGCCGTCGAGGTTCAGATCCTCAATCCGGAGCAGGGCATCGAGGAGCCGCTGAACACAGCTGCCGAGCGCTACGACCTCGACGCCGAGGCGCTGATTGCCGCCGCCCGGGCGGCCATGGCTGCTCCCGACCGCGTCGTCACTCTTGACGTGGCGGTCCGCGCCGCGGCCTGAGAAGGCGGTGGAGTTGTGGCGCGACCGGCTTCACGCATGGGACTCGGTGCGGCCTGGTAGGTCAGCCGGCAGCGAAGGGGCAGGCTCGAGCCAGGCCAATTACAGCGATTGCGCCAATTACAGCGATTGCGAGGAGGACGAGGCCACTGCGCTTGACGTCGCGATACTCGCCGAGGTTGAACTCGTGCATCGCCGGCTCCAGGCCGGCGGCGCTCCTTCAGCGCCTTCAGCTCGGGCGTAGCCGGATCGACCACAAGTGTCGCCATGACCTAAAGGGTACGGAGTCGACAGCCATTTCCGAGGGGAGGACATGATCCGCGCCGACTACGACAGCGCTGCGTATCCGCTTCGCCCAGGCCACCCCAGTCGCTCAGTTCGTCATTTGTTTCGCCCAGCGATACAAAGAGCGAACTGAGTTCGTGTCCGCTGCCCCCTGGCCACGTCTCGCGGAACGATGCCCGCAGCTCCCGACCGCCTGGGCCCCCTACCAGCCCCTTCCCTGTTTGCCCTCCATACCTGCAAGTAGGAGGACAAACAGGGAAGGGCTGTCTCTCTCATCATCAATCGACGACATGCCTATCCGGTTCGATCCAGAGCGCGCCCGGCCTCGTCTCGCCGGTCGCGTTCGATCCAGAGCGCGCCCGGCCTCGTCTCGCCGGTCGCGTTCGATCAAAGCGGCGACGCGCTGGGCTGAGGCCCCGGTTTCTTCATCGAATGGTCTTTTGACCACCGTCCGCGGGGGCAAAGTGACCAGCGGGCGCACAACGAGCGAGTTGGAGCGAAGCAGATACCCCGCACTGGTGTTCGATACCAGGCTCATGAGCCCGAACGGCGGGGCTTTGAAGCCCTCGGTCTGCCCCGGCAGGTCACGAACCTGCTTGCCAGCTATATTAATAAATAGGTAATATAAGATATCGTGATGGGTAACAAGAGACAAGGGAGCTCGGAGCTCTTCCCCACCGATACGCCGATCTCGGCGGAGCGGATGATCGGCCGCCAAGATGAGGTTTCCGCGATGGTCTCCTCCCTGCGGGGCGGAGGAAGCCTGGTTGTGGCGGGGCCGCGGCGCACCGGCAAGACGACCGTCTGCGATGCCGTCCTTGCTCGCCTGGCCAAGGAGGGGCACTACACAGCGGCAGTCGACCTGTTCAGGCTGGCCGATGCTCCGGACCTTGCCGAGCAGTTGGTGCTCGCTACCGCCGCCAACCGCAGTGGCTTGCGGCGACTCCTCCAGCGAACCCGCCACGCCGGTCGGGCCCTCGCCGATGCTGCCACCCTCACCGCGACCGTGCGAGCTCGGGCCGAGCTTGGCGAGGACCTGGAGCTCGCTTTTCGCCCGGGTCTGGCCCGCGAGGATCCGGAGCGCTATCTGAGCTACGCGCTCGAGCTGCCGCAGCGGATCGCGAGCGCCGATGGGCGGCGCATGATCCTCTTCTTCGACGAGTTTCAGGAGATCGCCTCTTCCAGGCGCCCGTTCGGGGACCCGGACGGACTGACCAAGCGCATGCGGGCGATCTTCCAGCGCGCTCCCGACGTGAGCTTCCTGTTTGCCGGATCGATCGAGCACCTGATGCGCGACCTGTTTGCGCCCGAGGAGCGGGGGCTCAGCCAGTTCGGTTCCTTCTTCCCCCTACCGCCGATCGAGCCCGAAACCTGGCGGGAGGGGATAGCCGCCCGGTTCGCCGAGGACGCCTGCGCGATCGACGGCCCGGTTTTGGAGCGCCTGGTCGCCGCCGGCGAAGGTCACCCCCGCGCGACGATGCTGATTGCTCGCTGGACGCATGAGAGCTCGCTGGTCGACGCCGCCAGGCAGATCACGGACACCCACGTCAGCGCCGGCATCGCCGCGGCCCAGTTGGCCGACCTTCCCAAGCATGAGCAGACGCTCGAGCGAGTCCGCTCGCTTGGTCGTCATGCACAGCGCATCGCCGTTCGCGTCGCGGCCGGCAGCCAGCCTTACAAAGGCTTCAACTCGAAGATCGCCAACGACACTCTCCACGCGCTGCGCGACGCCGGGATCATCGACCAGACCACGCCGCGCCGGTGGCGCATCACCGATCCCCTGCTGCGCAACTTCCTGGTTGAGCTCGACCGGTCGCAACGCGACGCCTGAGCCAGAAACGGATCCTGATCGCTTGCGCCCCGAGACCTGAGATCTAGCCCAATGAGACGCGAGAGGGGGTCCAGCTGTAGGCCATAGTCGGCGGAGGCAGACGCCCCCGATTATCGGGCGACTGGTCTTTTGACCACCGTCCGCGGGGGCAAAGGGTTCAGCCGTGCACAGAGACGTCGACACGCTTTACGCCCGTAACAAGCGGGGACAGTGCGGGGGCCAGATATGCGAGGAAACAGTAATTCCATTTTCGCTGACTCCGGTCAAGAGCTTCTGGCAGCCTCCGTTCGCAGACGCGGAAAGCGTGATCGGGCATGCCGTTCACACGGACACCGATAACGGCGGTCGCCCCCGCTACACCGGCTACATTCGGGGCAGACGGGTGGCCGGCGCCCACGGCGCCGCCGGCCGCTTCGGTGCCGGTGCAGGCGGCGTAGAAGCGGCCCGAGGCCGGCGCTACGCAGAGGCTGATGCGGGTTGTGCGAGATCGAGAACGGTTGCGAGCGCTGCTTCGACCTCGGCAAGCGTCCCGGCGCTCGTCTTGCCGAGGCGGCGAAGCAGCCGAGCGCGCGCGATGCCGCGAACTGCACGGCAGACTGCGGCGCTGTCCTTGTCGATCACGCTGCCGGGATCGACCGAGGGGCGGAGACGCGAGGGAGCAACCGAGCTCGAGAGCGGCACAACGACGATCAGCTCCCCGGCATCGCCGATCAGCAGCTCCTCGCTGGAGAGAACTACCACCGGCCGGTTCTTGCCGGGCTCGCCGCGGCGAGCGGCGCCGAGCGACGCAAGCCAGATCTCGCCCCGCCGCGGCTCAGTCGATTCCGTCACTCCCCGTCGCCTCCCACAAGCTGTACTCAGCGCGGGCCTCGGGGTCGGCCATATCGGCGCGGGTCGCCTCGCGCTCGGAACGCAGGGCCTCGGCCCGCTCGGCGCGACGGGCGAACTCGGTGAGAAGGGCGGAGAGCGAGACGCCGCGCTCGCGTGCGCGGGCGGCTAGGCGGTCGCGCGTGTCGCGGGGGACGCGAATGGTGGCGGTGGCGGACATCGTGAGCAGAAGAGTAGCGCCATAGAATGGCGACATCGATTTGTTTCGGTTTGGCGCCCCTGGCTGGTTGGCCATCGGGGCCGCTGAGGTCGTCGAGCAGCGACAGCCACCGTGGCCTGATCTGTCTTTATGACATAATTGGGGTCTAATGACTCCTAAGCCAGCAGAAGACAGATCCATCGAGAGTGTCGGCACCGCTGAGGCAAAGCGGCGTTTTTCGGAGCTCGTCGATCGCGTCGGCGAGGGAGAGCGCTTCGTGGTGTCCCGGCACGGCCGCCCGGTCGTGGCGCTCGTTCCCCCGGAGCCTTCGCTGTTGGACCGTGCGAGCCCCGCTCCCTCCGGGCTCGCCGCCATCGCCGGGGCGCTGGCCGAGTGGGACGAGCTGGACGACATCGTCGCCGATATCTACACGGCGCGGCGCACCAGCGAGGACCGCCCGGTGCCCGCGCTCGAGTGAATCCGCGCCGTGTACTGCTTTGACACCGATGTCCTCAGCGCCACGATCCGCCGCGACCCCTCGTTGCCGCTGATCCGACGCCTCGCCCAGGTGCCCCCAACCGATCAGTTCACGACAGCGATCACGATGGGCGAGCTGCTGTACGGCGCCGCCCGCCGTGA
The DNA here is from genome assembly GCA_963747765.1 of uncultured Solirubrobacterales bacterium. Lineage (GTDB taxonomy): Bacteria > Actinomycetota > Thermoleophilia > Solirubrobacterales > 70-9 > VRUE01. Next base: position 377,216 of record CAVVGH010000005.1, read on the forward strand.
CAGCAAACGCCTCAACGAGCAGGTTCGCGATCTCCTCCGCGGCGCGCTGGCGATTCTTCCATTCGACGAAGCCGCCGCTGCCGTCTACGGCCCGTTGCGCGCGAGCCTCGAGTCCAATGGCCAGCCCTTGGCCGAGCCGGACCTGCGCATAGCCTCGATCGCCCTCTCCAGAGATCTGACCCTGGTCACCGGCAACACCCGCCACTTCGACCGCGTTCCCGACCTGCGCGTAGAGAACTGGCTCGCCTGAGGGTGGCGCTAGGGCCACTCGATCTCGACTGGAGCAGGTTCGAAAGCCCGGGCATGCCGAGTACGGCGTCTGGGTGATCGTCGAGCTGGTCGGTCACAACGTCGATGCCCCCGCACCCTGCGCACCTCCAGGGCCTGATCTGCCTGGATATTCGGACATAAATACAAGGGGGAGGTGATGTCTGAAAATATAGACCTTTGACATCATTTGCTATGTTGTCTGTATATGCAGACATCTGATAGCCGCCGCTCGCGTGGGGCGAGCCCTCGCTCCGATCAGCCCTTCCGGATCTACACCGCCGCCTCGATCGGTCCGGCCATCCGCCGCTACCGCGAAGAAGCGGGTCTGACCCAGAGCCAACTCGCCGAGATGGCCGGCCTCAATCGGACCTACCTCTCGGATCTGGAGCAGGGCAAGGAAACCGAGCAGATGCGCCGGATCGTGAGGGTCCTCAAGCTCCTCGGCGTCCGGGCGACCCTGCAAAGGGCGGACTGGTAGTGGCGGCGCGGCTGACGATCTGGCTCTACGGGGACCAGGTCGCCGTCGTGGAGAAGGAGCGGAAGAACCGCTTGCGCCTCTCCTACACCGAGGAGGCCCTGGCAACGTATGAGGGCGGCACGCCGCTTCTCTCGCTGGCGTTCCCGCTCACGCGCGATCGCTACCCCAACGGCGTGACCCGCGCCTTTCTCGACGGCCTTCTGCCGGAGGGTGAGCCCCGCAGGGCGATCGCGGAGGACCTTGGCCTGCCTGCGAACGACGTCTTCGGACTTCTCGCCGCTCTTGGCCAGGACTGTGCGGGCGCCCTCGTCATCTTGCCGGAGGGCGATCCATCGCCTCCTGAGCCGACGACGCGGACTGCCGAGCCGCTCAGCGCAGATGCCCTCGGAGAGCTTGTCGCCAACCTCCGAAGCGCTCCCCTCGGCATCGACCGAAACGTCCGTCTGTCGCTCGCCGGCGTCCAGGAGAAGCTCCTGCTCACACGATTGCCCGACGGCACCTGGGGTCGCCCTGTCGGGGGCACGCCGTCCACCCACATCCTCAAGCCCGAGATCGAGCGATTCGAGAACACCGTCGAGAACGAGGCATTCTGCATGCGCGTCGCCAGCCACCTCGGACTCGCGGTCGCCCGGGTCGAAACGATCCCTGTCGAGGGGCGCCCCGTCCTGGTCGTGGAGCGGTTCGACCGCAGTGTCGATCCCGACGGGACGATTCATCGAGTCCACCAGGAGGACTTCTGCCAGGCAATGGGGGTGCCGCCGGACAGCAAGTACGAGCAGGACGGCGGCCCAACCCTGGCTCGTGTTGCGCGTGTCCTTCAAGACGTCGCCGACCCCGCCGCGCCCGCAAGGCTGTTGCAGGCGCTCACTCTCAACGTGGCACTCGGCAACTGCGATGCGCACGGCAAGAACTTCGCGCTGCTGCACACCGAGCCTGGCGTCCTCCGCCTGGCCCCGCTCTACGACCTGCTGTCAACGAGGCTGTACCCGCTCGACGAGGGGCTCGCCATGTATGTGGACAGCGTGCAGAAGGCCGACCGGGTGACCGCCGCGCGCATCGTCAACGAGGCGGTGCGGTGGGGGCTGTCAAGAAGGAGCGTCGAGGAGACCGTCTTCGACTCTCTCGATCGCCTGCCTGCGGCGATATCGGCTGCGGCCGGCGAAATCGAGGGGCTCCCCTCCGAGCTGCCTGAATTGGTGGGCAAGCGGGTTGAGCAACTGCGGGGATCGTTTGTGCCCACGACTCGTTCCTGAGCACGCCGCTGCATGAGGCGACAGTGCGTATACGGCTCACTCAGGTTGCGCGTCGCGGACTCGGCGGCACACGAGCCGCCGCCTCGATTCGGCCGGGCGCAACGGACCCTGCGGTCACTTGAGCACAGCATGCTGTGCTCAAGTGACCGCAGGGTCCGTTGCAGGTGTAGAGGCAGGCCGGGGGAGTGGCCGCCTGAGCTAGCCGTATACGCACGGAGGCGACAAAGGCGCTGGCTCGGCGGCGTAGCCATCTCCCACAAATGGCTGGCTCGCGCTTCCTCCCAGGAAGCCGGCAAACGTCTTCAGCGCCGCGGGGGCTGGAGGCGTGCTTCTGCTAGTGCTTGCATCGTTGGCCGGGCTTCCCGCCGCGCAACAGGACTTCTGGTGCTCGGCATCGTCTTGCTCTGGCCAGACTTGCGCTCGCGCTTCTCCGGCGGTCATCCGCCGCGTTCACTGCGGGTCGCCGATCGCCGCAGCCGGCGGCAAGCCCACTCGTGCCTATCCGGTTCGCTCCAGCCCGACCTCTGTGCACGGCTGAACCCTTTGCCCCCGCGGACGGTGGTCAAAAGACCATTCGATGAAGAAATCAGGGCCTCGGCTCCGCGCGTCGCCGCCCTGATCAACCGCGACCGGCGAGGCGAGGCCGGCGCGCTCTGGGGCGAACGCGCGGCCGAGAGGGAGATCGGCCGATCGCGCCCGGCGACGATCGGCGGCCTCGCTCGACTGGGAGATCGCCGAGCTCTGCCTTCGGGCCCGGTTCGAGCGCGGCGTCCGAGGGCTATGCGAACGTTTGTTCGATGACGTCGAACGACCGCCTTGGGCATTCCGCCCGCGAGCCGCGCCGCAGCCGCCGGCCACAAAGCCGCCTGGGATCGGGTGCGGTCGATAAGCCGGCGAACGGGGAGTCGGCCGGCTCCGCCGCGTACGCTGAGCTCCTTGCCGATATCCGGCGGCGGATCGCAGCGTCGAGGACACGGGCCGCGATTGCGGTCAACCGGGAGCTGATCGAGCTCTACTGGGGGATCGGGCGGGAGATCCTGCGCCGCCAGGAGGAGCGGGGCTGGGGCGCCAAGGTCATCGACCAGCTGGCCCGCGACCTGAAGGAGGAGGGGCATCGGGGCTTCTCGGTCCGGAACCTGAAGTACATGCGCACATTTGCCATGAACTGGCCGAACCTGGCAATTGTGCAGACGCCGTCTGCACAAATCACGTGGTCCCACCACAAGGTCCTGCTCGACAAGCTTGACGATCCGAAGATCCGGCTTTGGTATGCGGAATCGGCTGCGACGCAGTGCTGGGTCGGTGCGCGTCCTCGAACACCAGGTCGCCACGCAGCTGCACCTGCGCCAGGGGAAGGCAACGACCAATTTCGCCGGCGCGCTGCCTGCCCCCGACTCCGAGCTGGCCCAGGAGATGCTCCGCGACCCCTACGACCTTTCCTTCCTGCCCGGCGAGCGGATCGCCGAGGAGCGTGACCTCGAAGACGCTCTGCTCGCCGACATCGTCAAGTTCATGCTCGAGCTGGGCGGCGGGCTCACTTCGCGGGGCGGCACAAGCGGCTCGAGGTCGGCGGCGATGAGTTCTTCATCGACCTCTTGTTCTTTCACGTCGAGCTCATGCGCTACGTGGTCGTCGAGCTGAAGATCGGCAAGTTCAAGGCCGAGTATGCAGGCAAGCTGAACTTCTACCTGAACGCCGTCGACGAGCAGATCCGCCGCCCCCACCACAAGGAGACGATCGGCATCCTGCTCTGCACCGGGCGCAACCGCCAGGTTGTCGAGTACGCCCTGCGGGGCATCGAGACTCCGATCGGCGTCTCCACCTACACGGTCGACCGGACCGCCCTCACCGAAAAGCTGCCGCCCGAGCTCGAAGAGCAACTGCCCAGCGTGAGCGAGCTCACCTCCGGGCTGCAGCGGATCGTCGACGAGCGGGCCGACGAACTCGCCGAGGCCCTGGGCGAGAGCGAATCTCCCGGCGTCGGCTGACGCGCAACGAGCACGATCCGGGTTCCAACCCAGTGCCTATGTATTCCTCTTCTTGTCCGGGTTCCAACCCAGTGCCTATGTATTCCTCTTCTTGGGACTTCTGGTGCTCGGCATCGTCTTGCTCTGGCCAGACTTGCGCGCGCGCTTCTCCGGCGGTCATCCGCCGCGTTCACTGCGGGTCGCCGATCGCCGCAACCGGCGGCAAGCCCACTCGTGCCTATCCGGTTCGCTCCAGCCCGACCTCTGTGCACGGCTGAACCCTTTGCCCCCGCGGACGGTGGTCAAAAGACCATTCGATGAAGAAATCAGGGCCTCGGCTCCGCGCGTCGCCGCCCTGATCGAACCCGACCGGCGAGGCGAGGCCGGCGCGCCCTGATCGAACGCGACCGGCCAGGCGAGGCCGGCGCGCCCTGGGGCGAACGCGTGGCCGAGAGGGAGATCGGCCGATCGCGCCCGGCGACGATCGGCGGCCTCGCTCGACTGGAGGAGATCGGCGCTCTGAAGAGGCATCGCAATCAAAGGAAGGGCGATCGCTGGGAGGCAAAGAACCTCTTCAAGCTCTTGAATCGCTTTGAGGACGCTGTGCGACGGACCTGACAGATTGCCGTTCGGTTGGGCGGCAAGCTACCCGGCAGCCCGGCGGCTCCCGAGCTCAGCCCAAGGCAAAGGGGCCGGTGCCGGCCAGGCCGATTGCCGCGACGGCGAGGAGGGCGAGGCCGGAGGCCGCATAGGAGAAGGCGAGGGCGCGGGCTCCACGCGGGGTGGCAACGTGTCGTCGCCCGCTTCGTTTGCCCAGGAGCCGGCGGCGCAGGTCGCCGCGGAAGCTCGGCGCGGGGTTGGGCCGCTGCGCCTGGAGGCGCATGGCCATCGCCACCAGCGACTCGGCGACGGGGCCCTCGAGGTCGGGCGGCAGGTCGCGGCGGATGTCGTCGGGGACCTGCACGGTCAGCCGGCGAAGAGCGGGGAGTGGGGGTTGAGCGACTTCGCCCTGCGATAGGCGCGCAGGGAGGCGGCCACCCGGCCCTGCTCACCCTCTATACGCGAGAGGACGAGCCAGGTTCGCCAGTTGGTCGACTCCCTTGCGGTTGCCGCGCGGGCCGCGGCGGCGGCGGGCGCCAGGTTGCCCTGGGCCTCGAGCAGAAGGGCCTGCTGGAGGCGGGGGGCGGCCGCTTCGGGCTGGGCGTTCTGAGCGCTGCGGGCGGCAGCGAGCGCTGCGGGCAGGTTCGACGCTCGGGCGTCTGACTCGCTCTGGCGAAGCAGCGACGAGGAGGAGAGCGGGATCGCGATCGCGACGACGGCGGCGATCGCGGCCACGGAGAGGGCGGCCCGCAGCGGGAAGCGCAGCGCCGGCCTGCCGGCCGCGCGCGACCGAGCGGCGGTGCTGACCAGCGCCGAGGCGAGCAGGAGCATCGCCACGGGCAGGACCGGGATCTGCCACATCCAGTCGAAGATCGCGGTGAGAAAGAAGGCGGTGCAGCCCGCCACCGCGGCGGCGAGCTGGGGCCTGCCGCGCCCCGCGGCGCGCAGCGTCGCCCGGGTTCCGCCGAACAGGACCGCCAAGAGGAAGGCGGCGAGCAGGGCGAGCCCGACGATCCCCAGCTCACCGAGCGTCTGCATGTAGAGGGAGTGGGTGTCGAGCACGACGCTGCGGATGTCGCCGTTGCGGGCCCACCAGTACTCGAAGCTGCCCGAGCCGGTGCCGGTCAGGGGCTTTGCTCCATTCTCTTCGGCCGCCGAGCTCCACAGCTGGTAGCGCCCCTCGCCGGCGACGCTGGCGAGGCGACCGGCTCCTCCCTTGGAAGGCGCGCCGGTTTGCTTGAAGTCGCTCCAGGCGTGCGAGACGCGACCCGGGGCGTTGAGTGCCGCCGCCGCGATCAACACCGCCAGGGCGCCGGCCAGGGTGGCGACCAGCGACTGGCGCCGCGAGACGCGCGTCCAGCGCGGGCGCATGTCGTGGGTCAGCGCGATCGAGATCCCCGCCTGGAGGAGGCCGACGCCGGCGCAGACGACGATCGTCATCGCCAGCATCTGGTTGCCCTGGTGTTGGGCGGCGGCGTTGAAGAGACCCTGCTGGAGGGCGTCGCGCTGGGTTGCGGCGGCGATCAGGATCGCGCCGCCCGCGCCGGCCACGAGCAGGGTGAGAAGCTTCGGCAGGCGGTCGGAGGTGAGCGCCAGGAAGAGGGCGAGCACGACGATGGCGGCGGCGATGCCGCCGCGCGAGAGGGTGAGGAAGCTGGTCAGCGCCAGCGCCGGGAGGGCCGCGGCGGCGAGGGCGCGGAAGGCGACGATTCGCGCGCCGCTCGCCACCTGGAGCAGCAGTGGCAGCCCGATCGCGACGAGCGCGGCAACCGCGTTCCAGTAGTTCAGCGGGTAGGAGAGCCGTTCGCTGGCGCCGCCGTAGAAGAGCCTGGCCGTCTGCTCGGCTTCGGGAAACCAGGCGGGATGCAGGCGGGAGAGCAGGGCGACGATCGCGACGAAGGCGATGCCGGTGCCGACCGCGGCGACCATGCGGCGGGCGCCGCGGGAGTCGCGCAGGAAGAGGGCGAGGGCGAAGACGCCGAGGTAGGTGGCGACGCGGGCGACGTCAGCGGAGGTCTTGTCGACGCTCTCGGTCCAGGTGAGGCTGAGCGCCGACCAGGCGGCGAAGGCGGCGAGCAGGCCGAGGGCGCACCAGGCGAGCGGCCCGAGCCGGCGGCGCGGTAGGGCGCCGGCGAGGACCATGGCGAGCAGGACCCACCAGATGGCGATCCCAACCTGGTCGCCTACGAGCGGGTCATAGCCGCCCCCCTTGAGGCCGAGGTAGGCGACGAGGCCGAAGCCGAGCAGCCAGGTGGAGACGGCGTTCCAGTTGACCCGGCGGGCGAGCTGCAGCGGGACGGTGCTCGGCAGGGGCGAGGCGGCCTGCAGCCGGCTTGTCTGGGCGGCCTCCATCTGGCTCTATGTACGGGTGGGGGCGCGAAAGGCTGACGGTATGGGTGGAGGCGCGAAAGGCTGCCGGGCCGTCAGCGCAAGATATGACCGCCTTGAGGATCGGGGCTGTCTCCGCCGAGCAATCGACGACCGAGACGAGGTGTCCCTCAGCCCTGTTCGGGCAGCGCAACCGACATCAGCGCCTCCTTCTCGGCGACGGCGAGAACATCGGCGTCGGCCGTCGCGATGCGGTCGTCTGACCGGGCCGAGGCAATCAGCACCGCATCGGCGAGGGAGATTGGTTGCGTACTTCTGTGGTAGTGCTTGGCACGGATCTCGGCTGCTCGCTGCGCCGTGCCCGCATCGAGCGCGACCGCGGCCAACGGCCCTTCGAGCAATGGCTCGATGATCTCCATCGCGTCGGCGATCGCCAGGCCATGGCGCCGGGCGGCCACATCGAGCGTCTCGGCCAGGTTCGCGGTCGCCACGGCGGCGTCTCCCTCGCGCATGATCGCGCGCACCTGCGCCGCCGCCGGGCCTCCCACCAGGAAGGCGATCAGGGCGTAGGCATCGAGAAGGGTCATGGCCTGTTGCGGCGCTCCTCCGCGGCGCGCTCGTCCGCTCGTGCAGCACGGCGAAGATCGCCGACGTCAAGCCCAACGAGCTTCCCGGCAAGCGCGCCCTCGGCTGCTGCGATCGGGTCCTCTGCGGCAGGCTCGAGGACGATCCGATCCCCCTGGTCCTCGAGAGCCACCGCCGAGGTGCCCCAGCGCTTGCGGATCGGTGCTGGAATCGAAATCTGCCCGCCTTTGGAGATCTTCATGCGTGTTTTCATGCTCATGTAAAATATCATGACGTGCCACACCAACCTACCTCTCGATCCCAAGAGCTACAACACGCCCCGCCAGCGTAGGCGTCGATATCGTGCTCTCGATCCCAACGGACAACACGCCCCGCCGGCGTAGGCGTCGATATCGTGCTGGTGTGAGCGCATCGCGGTGCAGGGGGTTGCGCAGGATCGCTGTCCGGATAGGGGCGGCGGCAATCGCGCTGGTTGCGTTCGTCCTGGCGGCAGCCGGGCCACAGGCGGACGTGGCGGTCAGCCGGCCGCTCGTGACCGGGGTGGCCGGCCTGGGCACCGACGACCCGCTTGCGTTTCAGCACGTGAGGGAAACGGGCGCGCGGCTCGTTCATCTGCCGATCGGCTGGAGCAGCATTGCTCCGCGCAACCCACCCGCTGCCTGGAATCCCGAAGACCCCGCCGATCCGAACTACGACTGGGCAAAGGCCGACGCCGCTGTGAGCGTCGCGGTTGCAATGGGTCTGACGCCCGTTGTCCTGATCAACGGGGCGCCGAAGTGGGCGCAGCGGTGCCAGGCGCCGAGCGCATTCGGCAGCGCCGTGTGCGAACCCGACCCGGCGGCGCTGGCGGCCTTCGCGAGGGCCGCCGCCACCCGCTACAGCGGCTATTTCGCGGGGCTGCCGCGGGTGCGCTACTGGCAGGGGCTGAACGAGCCCAACCTGAGCCTCTTCTTCGACCCGCAGTTCGCGGGCGGCAAGCCGGTCTCGGCGGCGCTCTACCGGGCGCTGATCAACGCCTTCTACTTCGCGATCAAGTCCGTGAATCGCTCGAACCTGGTGCTGGCCGCCGGGCTCGGGCCGGTCGCCGTCCCCCGCTACACGATCGGGCCGCTGCGCTTCGCCCGCGAACTGCTCTGCATGAAGGGGCGGCGCAAGCCGCGCCCGATGCGCGGCAACTGCCACGGCGGCGTCCACTTCGACATCTTCGACATCCACCCCTATACGACCGGCGGGCCCACCCACGAAGGGCACGCCGACGACGTGGAGCTGGGCAGCCTCGGGAAGCTCGCCGACTTGATCCGGGCTGCGGATGAGGCGGGAAGGATCAAGGGGCGGTACCGGCACACGCCGCTTTGGAACACCGAGCTGTCGTGGGACTCCAAGCCGCCCGACCCCGGCGGGCTGCCGATGAAGATCCTGAAGCGGTGGACCGCGGAAGCGCTCTACACGGTGTGGAGCGCGGGAATCAGCCACTCCTTCTGGTACGGCCTGCGCGACAGCGCCCCCAACCCCAAGCTGCCGTTCAGCGAGACGTACGAGTTTGGCCTCTACTTCCGCGGCGCAACGGTCGCCGAAGACACTCCGAAGCCGAACATGTACGCGTTCCGCTTCCCCTTCGTCGCCTACTCGCGGCGGAGCAAGGGCTTCTTCTTCTGGGGGCGGACGCCCAACAGCAGGCGGGGGAAGGTCGTGATCCAGATTCGCAAAAGCCGGCGCTGGCGCAATGCGACGGTGGCGAGAGCCGATCGCAACGGGATCTTCGAAGGGATCGCCGCAGGGACCTACGGGCGCCACAAGCACGGATGGGTGCGGGCTCGCTATCGCGGCGAGCGCTCGGTCCCCTTCTCATTGAAGCCGGTCCGCGACTTCCACCAGGCTCCGTTCGGGAATCCGGTGGGGTAGAAACGATGAGCGAGATCGTCCATGTCATCGCCCCCGAGGCCCTATATCGCTGGATCGCCGAGCGGCGCCGGTTCGTCCCCGCCTGAGCCGGGCACTACCCGTCAGCCGGCAGCTCGAGCTGGTGCCCGCAGTTGGGGCAGCGGACGGTTGAGCGATCGTGGGTCGCGACGTTCGGCTTGGATGAGCCCCCGGCCTTCCCGGCACCGGTGCCAGAAGCCGATTCGCGCCTCCTCCGCGACATGCTCGACGCAGCGGGCCGTCCGTTGCGTCGTGTCCCTGACGAGGTCAAGGAACTGCCGGGCCTCCCGCCGTCTGGCGGCGTACCATTGATAAGCATGGCTACCCAACCCCGGAAGCGCCCCCTTCTGGCCCCCGGCAACGAGGCCGAGTGGGCGAAGATCAACGAGGAAGAGGCACACGAGGAAGCCGAGTTCGCCGCCACCCTCTCGATTCCCGAGCGGCTGGAGTTCGGCCAGCGCCTTTGCGATCAGGCGTTTGCCTTCTTTAACGCGGTTCGAGCCAGCGGCCATGGCCCCCAGCGAGATCCGCGGGCCTGATCTCGCCGGCGTTGTCGCCGATGCGAATGAGGCTGGCCTTGAGCACGTCGTAATCGGCGGCTTTGCCGTTATCGCTCACGGCTATTTCCGCGCGACCAAGGACTCCGACCTGCTCGTGCCCGACGGTGCCGAGGCCGACGCGGCGGTCGGCCGCTTCTTCGACCTGATCGACGCGACTCGCTTCAGCGATGGCAAGCGCTATGCGGCAGAGGAAATCGCCGCCTCCCATCACCTTCGCGTCGACAGTCGGCACGGCGTGATCGACATCATGCGAGGAGGGCTACCTCCGCTTGACTACGACACGGTCGCCAAACGGGCGATCGACGGCTCCTGGCGGGGAACTCCCTTCCGCGTTGCGTCGCTGCGAACGTTGGTCGGCTTCAAGCGGCTCGCCAATCGCCCTGGAGATCGCGTCGACCTCGAAGAGCTCGAACGGGCGAACGGTGAGCTCCCCGAAGACGAGATCCCCGGTCTCGACGCTTCGGGGACCTTGTAGGAGAACTGGATAGCGATGCTCTCCCTGTTTGCCCTCCACACCTGCGAGTAGGAGGGCAAACAGGGAGTTGTCTCTCTCGTCACCCATCGAGTTGTTCGTTTGGGGTCCCAGGGACCTTTTTCGACACCCTCGTCCAGGAATTTCGAGGATCACCCATCGAGTTGTTCGTTTGGGGTCCCAGAGACCTTTTTCGACACTCTCGTTCGCAGATTTCGAGGATCACCCATCGAGTTGTTCGTTTGGGGTCCCAGAGACCTTTTTCGACACTCTCGTTCGCAGATTTCGAGGATCACCCATCGAGTTGTTCGTTTGGGGTCCCAGGGACCTTTTCCGACACTCTCGCTCCGATGGTGCGGCCACCGGGCCGCGCTCAGCCGGGGGCGAAGGGGCCTGTGCCGACGCGGGGGTCGGTTCTGCCGGCGACAGATGGCCCTGCTACCCGGCGCGGCGACTCGAATGGCGTCTTCTTCGGCGGCGGCCTCGCGCAACAGCCGCCCTCGCTTGCGCTCGAGTCGAGGCCAGATGTAGCCCTTGACGACCCGGGCTGATCGTCTCGATCGCGACGACTCCTCGCTGGCTGGAGGGCGAGGCCGTCGTAGGCTCACTCTTCCTTGCCCAGCGCTTCGAGGAACTCCACGTCCACCAAGTCCTGGGGACGGCCCGACGCTCGCTTCATCTTCAGCAGGTCCTCGCGATGCGCGATCGGCACCGTCATCTCGCCAAGCGGCGTCTCGTGAGCGCGCGCACGCATCTGCTCGAAGGAGCCGAGGTGGGCTGGAACGGTGACCACGTCCAGCGGTCCGTGGTCGCTGATCAGGTGCCACCGGTCGCTCGAAGCGAGCAGCGTGGCACTCGGCGGCGCGTCGGAGCGCTGACCGTCGGGGCCGAGAATGCGCGCGTCCACTTCGCTCAGCGCCCGGCCGAGGCGCTTGAGGTTCTCGCTCGAGGTGGAGATGGCGATGTCGAGGTCCTGTGTCAGCCGCTGGCCGCCGTGGGCCTGCATCGCGATGCCGCCGATCGCCACGTACTCGACTCGATGCTGCCAGAGGGCCGCAAAGAGCTTGGCTGCGTCAAACCGCCTCGGCGCGTCCAAGAGCCCTCACCGATCTTGATTCGAGCAGGGAATGCGCCCCACGAGACCGGCGCGCAGCTCGGCCGCCACGGCGTTCCAGCTGAGGGCCAGCTCCAGCCGCTCGGACATCGGCCGCTGGCGCGCCAGGCGCGCCAGCTCCAGCTCGCGCTCGGAGATGCGCACGGCCGGCGCAACGCTGCGCCAAACCGGATGCCCGTCTGCGACTGCCACCCACGCAGCGTACTGCGAGCACACGGCCTATATGCCGTACGCGTCGACCGCAAGCACACATGCGCTTCAGCGCAGCGACGCCGTCATGCCCGCTGCGATTGGACGGGCTGATCGGTCCGACAAAGGCCATTCCCGGTTGATGTCGCTTCCGCCGGCCACAGCTTCGGCCGCCGAGGCCGCCAGCGGACCTCCCCCGAAACGTTCGACCGGAAACCGGCCATCCGCTCCGGCAGCGCCCGAGCCCCCCTGCACCCCCAACCCCTCCGTTCGCTCTTTGTACCGCTCTGCGACACAAACAGCGAACGCAGTCTCGCCCGGGCGATTCCAACCCCTCCGTTCGCTCTTTGTACCGCTCTGCGACACAAACAGCGAACGCAGTCTCGTGTCCGCTGCGTTTAGGCCACATCTCGCGGAACGACGACCGTAGCCCCTGACCGTCTGGGCCCTGCGGCCCCTCCCCTGTTTGCCCTCCCACTTGCAGGCGAGGAGGGCAAACGGGGGAGGGGGCGTCAGGTGCTCTGGGGCTTGCAGCCCACGCCCCCGACCAGCATCCCCGAGCCGAGGTGGGCGCCGAGCACCGGGCCGACCTGGGTGCAGAAGAGCGGCGCCTTGCCGAAGATCTCGGTGCCGGCGGCGACCAGCGCCTCGGCGTCCTCTTGCGACTGGGCGTGCTGGACAATCCACTCGGCGGCGTCGCGCTCGTGCAGCTCGTGCAGATAGGCGACCATCCGCTCCAGAGCGCGCTTGCGGGTGCGCACCCGGCCGACCGGTGCGATTTCGGTGCCGAAGGTGAGGATCGGTTTGATCTTCAGAGCCGATCCGACCAGGGCCTGGGCAGCGCCGATGCGACCGCCGAGCCGCAGGTACTCGAGCGTGTCGAGGCAAAACCAGAGCTCGAGCGTCTTTCGGGCGCTGCGCACGGCCGCGGCTACGGCGGCGCGATCGGCGCCCTGCTCGGCCGCTTTGCAGGCCGCTATCACGAGGCAGCCGAGGCCGCCCGCGCCCGTTTCGCTGTCGACCACCTCAACCTGCCCCGGGTAGCCCTTGTCGGCGATCACCCGCGCCGCCTCGCGCGCGCTGTCGCAAGTGCCGGAGAGGCCGCCGGCGATGTGCACGGAAACGATGTCGCGCCCGGCGCTTGCGAGGGGCTCATAGCAGGCGAGGAAATCGCCGACCGAGGGCTGCGAGGTTGTCGGCAGCGAGGATGAGCCGCGCAGCCGCTCATAGAAGTCGTCGACGTCGTACTCGCGCTCTGGCCGGTGGTCGGTTCCCCAGCCGACATAGAGGCTGACCTGCTCGATGCCCCATCGTCCGATCAGCTCCGGCGGCAGGTAGGGGGTGCTGTCGGTGACGACGGCAACCCGGCCCTGCGGATTGCCTCGCTCCTCTGCGGAGATGCTCATCGGTGGGGAACTCTATGCGCCAATAGGCCGCAGCGCTTGACCTCGTCGCGCTCGGTCACGCCAGCAGGCATTTTCGCGGCCGCTGCGCTTGACCTCGTCGCGCTCGGTCACGCCAGCAGGTGTTTTCGCCTCTGGGTCTTTCGCTCAGCTGAGCAGGCCCCGAATGTCCTCGGCGGTGACGCCGCTCGCGAAGAGGTCGCCCTCGTCCATCACGCCGCTGAACAGCTTCGCCTTGCGGCGCGCTCGCCCCGATCGCCCAGACCGCTCCAGTGACACGCCCCCTCCACTGAGATGCGTCCCAATTCCAGCGCCGGGCGATTCTTGGGCCATATGCACGATTGAGGACTTCTTCGGGAACATGAAAACCGGGATGCGCGGTGCCTACAAGAAGGTCTCGCGCAAATGGCTTCAGTCCTACGTAGACGAGTATGCGTGGCGCTACAACGCTCGGCGGGTGCCGGGCGGGCTGTTCGAGCAGCTACTTCGAAGGGCGGCTACGAGCTAGCGGAGCAAGCCAAATCGCGGTGTCTTCTGATGGGGCAAAACCGGCCGAAACTTGATAAAAACAGCCGCCACCGCTACTATGGCGGTGTCTTCTGCCCCCCTTTGGGGGGCTTAAATGGCCTCCTTTGGAGGCCATTTCTCTATCTGGGAGAGGCTTCGGATGGACCGCTTTGTCGCGTTTCTCGATGTCGGATATCTGGATGCTGCGTCAGCGTCGACTCTGAAGCAAGACAAGCGCAAGATCACGGCCAAGCCGGCCGAGTGGGTTACATGGCTGAAAGCCTCAGGCGGAAACCTCCCGGGCAGCCCCACTTTCCTGCGGGCTTACTGGTATGACGGAGCTTACGACCCGCGACACCCGAGCTACAAGGCCCAGCGCAAATATCTCGACGGAATAGCCGAGATTCCCGGCATCCAGCTTCGCCTTGGCCACCTCAAGGTCAAGAGGACCCCCAAGTGGCACTATGCAGTCAAACTTGCCCTTCGAAACATGGAGGTCGATCAAGTTAAATTCGAAGAGCATTTCGAGTTTCGCCCCGAGCTCGAACAGAAGGGGGTAGATACCCGAATAACGCTCGATATCGTGCGGCTCGCCCAGCGTCGCGTATACGACGCTGCGATTCTTGTAGCTGGGGATAGGGATCTCGCAGAACCAGTGCAGCTAGCCCAAGAGGAGGGATGTCGGATGATCTTGGCAGTACCCGACGGGGGCAGCGTTGCGTGGGAGCTCAGGCAGATCGCCGATGAGGTTCGTCCCATTTCAAAATCTGAACTAAAAAAGCTCTTCAAGATTGGGTCTTAATTCTTGCGCGGCTTCGCCGCGCGTCGCAGCAGCGAATCCCATTTCCCTCGCTTGACCGGCTCGTAGGGCTTGCCGGTCTTGGGGTTGATGCCTTTGGGGGTCGTTTTCTGCAACCTTCGCCGGTTTTCTGTCATAAAAAATCTTCGGAAATTGCGCTTTTACCATTTGTCCTAACCAGTGTAGGCCGAGAGTTCCATCCGGTCCATTGGTGTCGAAGGATCTCAGGGGAAGCCTTCGCACCGGGCGATCTTTGGGCCATATGCGGCGAAGTGGGGTATCCATTTAACCGGAGCGATGGCCCGTGACGGCGAGGGCGTCCGCACAAGGCCATGCCCCTCTGCGCTCCTCGAACTCGCTGGCCAGGCAGGGACGCCCAAGACTCCCGAAGCCCCTGCTCGGCACGCGCCGGCACCAGCGCCTACATTGCGCGAGGCGTCCTACTCCGCTCACATGGATACCCCACCTGCGGCGATTTCTCGCCTGGGGCTGCGAACCCCTACCGAGATACGTCCTGAGTCACGTGCTTGAGGCTGACCTGCTCGATGCCCCATCGTCCGATCAGCTCCGGCGGCAGGAAGGGGGTGCTGTCGGTGACGACGGCACCCCGGCCCTGCGGATCGCCCGCTCAGCTGAGCAGGCCCCGAATGTCCTCGGCGGTGACGCCGCTCGCGAAGAGGTCGCCCTCGTCCATCACGCCGCTGAACAGCTTCGCCTTGCGGCGCGCCAAGGCGACCACCTTTTCCTCGATCGTGTCGTGGGCGACCAACCGGTACACCATCACCGGGTTGGACTGGCCGATGCGGTGGGTGCGGTCGATTGCCTGGGCCTCGGTGGCGGGGTTCCACCACGGGTCCATCAGGAAGCAGTAGTCGGCCTCGGTCAGGTTGAGGCCGAACCCGCCGGCCTTGAGGCTGATCAGGAACACGGGGTCCTCGCCATCCTTGAAGCGCTCGAGCACGCGATCGCGCTTGCGAGTGCGGCCGTCCAGGTAGCAGTATCCGATGCCCTCCTTGTCGAGTCGCTCGCGGATCCTGGCGAGGAAGCCGGTGAACTGGCTGAAGACGAGCGCCCGGTGGCCGCCGCCGATGACGTCGCCCAGCTGCTCCACGAACGCGTTGAGCTTCGCACAGGGAACCTTGTCGTGGCCCTCGTCGACGAGCCCCGGGTGCAGGCTGAGCTGGCGCAGCAGCGTGATCGAGCGCAGGATCGTGAAGCGGTTCTTGTCGAAGTCGTCGAGCAATCCCAGCACCTTCTGGCGCTCGCGCTGCAGGTGGGTGTCGTAGAGCTTGCGGTGGCGTGGCTGCAGCTCCACCTCCAGG
Source organism: uncultured Solirubrobacterales bacterium (assembly GCA_963747765.1). GTDB lineage: Bacteria > Actinomycetota > Thermoleophilia > Solirubrobacterales > 70-9 > VRUE01. The sequence continues at coordinate 392,983 of CAVVGH010000005.1, forward strand.
GTCTGTTCCTGTTTCGCGGGCAGGTCGCTGGCGACCAGCTCCTTGCTGCGGCGCTTGACCAGCGGCTTGATCCGGCGGCGCAGGCGGGCCAGCCGCTCTGCGTCGCCGTGGCGTTCGATCGGCCGGGCGTAGTGTTCGGCGAACCGCTTCGGATCGGGGAACAGGCCGGGCGCGGTGATCGAGAGGATCGACCACAGCTCCATCAGGCTGTTCTCGAGCGGGGTCCCGGTGAGCGCCAGCTTGAAGAGGGCCGGCAGTTCGCGCACGCTGCGGTAGGTCTTGGACTGGTGGTTCTTGACGTACTGCGCCTCGTCGAGGATGACGCCGGCCCACTCCAGCGACCGGTAGGCCTCGGCTTCCAGTCGCAGCAGCGTGTAGGTGGTGACGACCACGTCGGCGCCGGCGAGCTCCTCCATCGCGCGGCCCGACTTGGCCAGCGTCTCGGTCACGGCCTCGACCTGGAGCTCGGGGGCGAACCGAGCCGCCTCGTTGGCCCAGTTCGAGACCACGCTGGTCGGCACGACGACCAGGAACGGACCGAGCTCGGCGTCGCGGTCGCGGGCGTGGCAGATCAGCGCCAGGGTTTGCAGCGTCTTGCCGAGCCCCATGTCGTCGGCGAGGATGCCGCCGAGCTCGAGCTCCCAGACCGAGGCCAGCCAGCCGAAGCCCTCGCGCTGGTAGGGACGCAGCTGGGAGGCGAGCGCTGCGGGTGGCTCGTGCTCGGGGAGCGCCTCGAGCTCGATCAGCGCGCCGACCTGGCGCTCCCACTCCTGCGCCTGCTCGGTGACGATGCCGAGGGCGGCGAGCTCCGACCAAAACCCGGCCTGGTAGCGGCTGATTCGCAGCTCCCCCGGCGGCGAATCGGCCAGCGCCCTCGCCTCGCCGATCAGCTGCCGCAACGACTGCAGTCGCGGCTCCTGCAGCGAGAAGTGGGCACCGCCCTCGAGCAGCATCTGCGACTCGCCGCTCGCCAGGGCCGTGAACACCTCGGCGAAGGGCAGCTCGCGGCCATCGACTGCGATGCTCACTCCGAGGTCGAACCAGTCGCGCTCACCGGCGATCTCCGCGGTGGAGATGCCGATCTGGATCGAGTCGGACACGTCGCGGTAGTCGGCCGGCTCGCCGTCTGTCTCTACGGCGACGCCGTGTTGCTCAGCGAGTCGCGGCAGATCCTCGGTCGTCAGCGTCATGCTCGCCAGGCCGCTCAGCGAGACCGGCGGCACGTCGGCCGGCCTGCCGGCGTCGTCGATGAGCCCGTAGCGCTCCAGGCCCGTGCCGGCGAGGTCCGTGGCGGCGAGGATCCCCCGCTCGGCGGCGAGATCGCGAAATCCCGGGCCCGTGCCGTTCAACCCGAGCGGCGCGCGCCGCTTTGCCGTGCCGACCTCATATGCCCACTCCCACCCGAGCTCGACGGCGTGCCCCTCGCCGTAGCTCGTGCGCAGGACCAGTGCCGGCTCGGAGACCTCGGGTGGCGTGAAGGACCCGTCCGAGGACACCACGGTGGCGACGCCGCGCAGCGCTGGGCAGATCTCCTCGGCGAAGCGCTGCAGCTCGTCGGCCGGAACCGCCAGGGTCTCGCGCTCGAGGACCATTCGCTGCAGCTGGGGCGGCACCGGCCTGGCGAGGCGGACCAGGCGAAGGGGCCAGCTTTCGAGATCGCCACCGGGGTCCCTGTCGGTGCCGAGGACCCCGTGGCCGCTGGGGCCGAGGAACAGCAGCGGCTCGAGGTCGCTCTCGGCCTGGCCCTGCTGCTCGCTGCTCTCGGCCTGGCCCTGCTGCTCGCTGCTCTCGGCCTGGCCCTGCTGCTCGCTGCTCTCGATGCGCAGCAGCGCGCGCACGATCGATCCCTCGTCATCCTCGCGCGTAACGTCGATTACCACCTCGCCGTGCGCGTAGGGCGGCAGCTCTCCGAGCCCCTTGCCCGAATGGATGAGGGCCAGTCCGCAGCGCGCGGCTTCGTCGAGCAGGGGCCAAAGCTGCGCGCCGCAATCGGTGAGGTCGAGGGCCTTCTCGGCACCGTAGTTGTAGTAGTAGGAGGGTCGTTGCTCGGCGGAGCGCTGCACCGCATACAGGTCGCGGGCGAGCTGCAGGTGCTCGGCGCGGTGCTCGCCGCGCTGCACGTGCCAGGAATCGAGGCTGCTCCAGGCCAGGGCGCCGTTGACCCATCCACCGCGCGCCCCAGGGCGCATCAGGCGCGCCTGCAGCCGCAGCGTATCCGGGGCGGCGAGGCCGCTCGCCCTCACGCTCAACTCGAACGCCAGCGGGTTCCCGGTTGCGCTCAGGGCAGGCGCCTCGATCAGCGCCCGCAGCGGCTGCTCCCACGATGGAGCCTGCGGCGCGGACGCGCGCGACTGTTGCCCTCCCGCCCCCGGTGGAGCGAGGCCAACGTCTGCGACGGCGATCGCGACCGCCGCCACGTGCTTGCAGTTGTAGCCGACCGGACAGGAGCAATCGCCGTCCCCGAAGACGAGTGTCCCGTCCTCACCGATGGCGAAATACACCACGGTGTCATAGACGGCTCCGTTGCCGACCACGACGCCGGTCAGCGCGTCGGATTCGGGGTCCCAATCGACCGCCAGCACCCGATCGCCGCGTGCGTAGGCGCGACCGCGCTGGAAGGCACGCGAGCCCACCGCCGCCTTCACCTCCGACAGCTTGATTGCGTGCTGCTCGATGACCGCGGTCCCCACCCGAGCAACGTACCGATCCGTTCGGATTAAAGGATGGGGTTGCGCCGGATCGGCGTTCGCCGCTTAGAGCTCCTGCCCGCGCCGCGGGCCCACGCGGGCAATGAATATCGCAATTTGCAGGAATCGGGGGCGTCCCAGCCGCTCCGTTCGTCATTTGTACCGCTCAGCGACACAAACAGCGAACGGAGTTCGTATCCGCCCCTCCGGCCACATCTCGCGGGCGTCCCAGCCGCTCCGTTCGTCATTTGTACCGCTCAGCGACACAAACAGCGAACGGAGTTCGTATCCGCCCCTCCGGCCACATCTCGCGGGCGTCCCAGCCGCTCCGTTCGTCATTCGTACCGCTCTGCGACACAAACAGCGAACGGAGTTCGAATCCGCCCCTCCGGCCACATCTCGCGGGACGACGCCCGCGGCCCCTGACGGCCTGGTCCCTACACGGCCTCCCCCTGTTTGCTCTCCTCACCTGCAAGTAGGAGGGCAAACAGGGGGAGGCTGTTTCTCTCATCAATCAACGAGTTGGTCCTCTCGGGTCACCAGACCCGTTTCGAGCATTTCATAAAGAATTTCGAGCATCAATCACCGAGATGGTCTGTGCGGGTCACAGAGACGTTTCCGCGCTCCTCATCAGAGAGCCCGGGGACTCGGGGATTTCGTACCCAGCGACGAGAAGCCGGGATCGTGGGGAAGGGCCGGGCGGCCTCCGCCGCTTAGAGCTCCTCCACCTCGATCGTGCCAGCCGTTCGCGTCCGCTGCACCGCCCTCTCCACGACTTCTTTGACCTGCGGGCGACACCGGTAGACGACCCGGCTCAAACGCCGCTCGGCGACCGCACGGCGCCAGGCGCGCAGCAATTCGTCGAGCCGCGTCGCGGCCTTCGCGACCAGCTCCACCTCGATCGCCTCCGGTGGCCCGACGCCCATCGAGCGCACCAGGTCCGCCCGATGCGCCCGCCCACCCGAAAGCTCCGCGGAGAAGAGCCGCTCACCCCCGGCCCGCTCCGCCGCCAGCATCTCGCGCTCGGAGAGCATTCGCTCACCCTGACGCTCGAGCGTCGCGGCGATCTCCGCCACGATCGACTCGTGGCCCAACGTCGCGAGGGAGAACCGAGCCGGGCGCAGGTCGCTACGGCCGACTGCCCTCAATCCCATGCTCGTGCAAACCAGGATGCGGGGCTCGCCCAACGCCCCGTGGCACACATCCACAAGCCCCGCATCGCGCAGGCGCCGCTCGCGAGCGAGCGTCGTCGAGCGTTTCGTTCGAGCCCAGACTTCGACCGCCGAGCGCGGCACGATGCCGAATCTCGCAACGAAATCCAACACCTCCAGATCCCGCGCGCTGACCAGATCCGTTCTGCCTGCTCGCGCCATAGCCAACCGCAAAACGGCGGCTGCTGCCAAACAGGGACACCACAACCGACGACGTGGAGGCAGGAGCGGGCTGAAGGTGCAGCTGACCGGCACCGGCGCCGCTGCGGCGACGGTGATCGTGTGCTGCACGCGAGAGGAGGAGCCAGTTTCCCCTGGGCTGCCGCTATGCTGTAGCCACCATGATGGTACGAACTCAGATTGCCCTCGACTCAGAGGATCACCGTCGCGCCAAGAAGCGGGCGGCGGAGCAGGGCATCTCTCTCGCTGAGTACGTGCGCCGCGCCGTCCGCCACGACCTCGGCGAGTCGCAGCGGCCCAATGCCGACATCAGTGAGATCTTCGGCCTGTTCAGCTCTGGGGACTCCGACGTCTCCGAGAACAAGGATCGCTATCTCGGCGAGTCGCTCTGGGAGGAGCACCTGCGCAAGACTGGTCAGCTCGATCGCCTGCACGAGTCCCGGGCTGCTGGCGATCCGGGCACCGCCAAGTGAGCGTCTTTGCGGACAGCTCGGGTTTTTATGCATCTCTCGACCGCAGCGATAGACATCACGCTCGCGCCCAAGAGCTCTTTCTCCAAGCCGACCGTCTGGTCACGACCGATCACGTTCTGTTTGAGACGTGGAGGTTGACTCGAGACCGTGCCGGCTATGCGGCAGCGGAGCGCTTTTGGTCCACTCTGCGCGCCGGTGCCGCAAGCGTTGAGCACGTCACCCCGGCTGACCTCGACGCGGCCTGGCGGATCGGCGAGGCATTTCCCGACCAGGAGTTTTCGCTTGTCGATCGCACCAGCTTCGCGGTGATGGAGCGCCTCGGTGTCGGTCGCGTGATCGCCTTTGACGACGACTTCGCTGTTTACCGCTTCGGGCCTCGGCACGACCGTGCCTTCGAGCTGCTCCGTTGATTGGTCGGGGCGGATACGAACTCAGTTCGCTCTTTGTGTCGCTGGGCGAAACAAATGACGAACTGAGCGGCTGGGGCGGCCGGGTCGGGGCGGATACGAACTCAGTTCGCTCTTTGTATCGCTGGGCGAAACAAATGACGAACTGAGCGGCTGGGGCGGACGAACTGAGCGGCTGGGGTCGCCGGATCGAGACTCAGTTCGCTCTTTGTATCGCTGGGCGAAACAAATGACGAACTGAGCGGCTGGGGTCGACGAACTGAGCAGCTGGGGCGGCCGGGGCGAAGCGGATACGAACTCAGTTCGCTCTTTGTGTCGCTGGGCGAAACAAATGACGAACTGAGCGGCTGGGGCGGACGAACTGAGCGGCTGGGGTCGCCGGATCGAGACTCAGTTCGCTCTTTGTGTCGCTGGGCGAAACAAATGACGAACTGAGCGGTTGGGGCGGCCGGGGCGAAGCGGATACGAACTCCGTTCGCTCTTTGTGTCGCTGAGCGGTACAAATGACGAACGGAGCGGTTGGGGCGGCCGGGGCGAAGCGGATACCACCACTGGCCTAATAGACCGCGGAGAAGGCGGGGGCGGGCGCCCGCAAATTCCCCCTTGCGCATTGCGGCGGCATCGTCTTATGCTGGGAGCGTGTCGTTGGGGAGCAACGGTGAAGCCGGAGGGTTCGGCGCACGACCCGCCCAGTGGCGAGTTCGCGTCCTCGCCGCCGCTGTTCTCGCCGTGCTTGGGGTCGCATTCGCCGGGCCCGTCGCGGCACAGGCCGCTCCGACCCTGGAGGACTTCGAGTCCCCCGGCCTGAGCGCCGGCACCAAGGTCAGCACCCAGTTCCAAAGCAACGGCGTCTATTTCACCGAGAGCCCGGGCAGCGGCATCTACCTGCCGGTAATCGCCACGGACCTGGTGAGGTCCTCGACCAGGTCGCTCAACATCACAACCGGGCCGGTCGGCGAAGAGTTCCCGCACCCGGGGTTGGAAGGGCGCTTCCCCACGGTCGTGGAAGACGTCAGCGTCTATGTGCGGAACGCCGAATCGCTTAGATCGACCGTCACCCTGACCGCGTATCGATCGGGCGGCGGCACGGTGACCAAAACCTCCGCGGTCTCCTCGAGCGCCTGGACCAAGATCGAAGTCGAAAAGGGGAGCGGCGAATCGTTCTTCAAGTTCCAGGTCAACGCGCAAAGCGGCGCTTCGATGACGGCAAGCAGATCCGCGTCGACGACCTCGAATACACGGTCGACGCGGCCGCGGCGCCCACCTACACGATCGCCACCGAAGAAGTCGGGGGCGTCGCGCTGCCCGCCCAGCCCAAGGAATACAAACTCCAGATCCAGCGGCTGAACGGGTTCGCGGAGGCGGTCGAATTCAAAGGCAACGTGCTGGGGGTCCTCGGGGACTCGGTCAGCTTCACCCCCAATCCGACCAGCACCGGTGGCAGCTCGACCACGGCGACGATGACCCTGCCGGCCACGACAGCCGAGGGCCACTACCCGCTGTCGATCGAAGCGGAATCGCTGTCGACGTCGATCACACGGACGCTGACAATCGAATTCCTGGTCGAATCGCCGTTCCGGGTCGACGCGGTCGACCCGCTGCCGGTGCAGGCAGATCGCTGCGCGACGACTCCCGCCGCCTTCCGGGTGGTCCGCAACCGCTTCTTCAGCGACCCGATCAGCGTGAGCGTCGCCGCGCAGAGCGGGTCGATCCCTGCGGACATCGGCACCACGGTCGCCCCCGCGACGATCCTCTCGCTGGAAACGGTCAACCCGGTGACGCTGAAAGTGACGCGCGCCGACGATGCGGACACGCCCGACCCGATCCCGTTGAAAATCGTGGCCAGCAGCGGGGGCGTCTCGCGGACGCTGTCATTCAATGTCCTCAGGCGGGCGCCGCGGCTGACCTCGGTCGCGCCGACGACCCTGTTCGCTCCCGTCGCGCTGATGGGGGGAACGGGCGTCACGGTGCGGGGCAACGGGCTGTGTCCCGGGGCCCAGGTGCAGTTCGGCAACGACCGGGCGAGAACGCCCGGCACGCCGACGGCCAGTCCCACGGCGGGCGACCCGACGAGGGTCGAGCTGACGACCTCGACGCCGCGCTTGGCAACCGACGGCCAGGTGCAGGTCGTCAATCCCTCGGGCGCGGTCGCCTCCGGGTCGGGCCTGCCGGACGAGGCGGTCAACTCCTACCGCGACCGGTTCGGGTTCAGCTTCCCCAACGAGGACGGCGATCGAGACAAAAACGACGCTGGTGAATACACCGAGCCACCCCCGGTCGGCGCCGGCTCGCTGCGCGACTGGCAGGAGCTGCTCGGTCCGAGCCAGACCAACTTCAACGGCTGCGAAGTGGGCCTGTGGCTGCCCGGCTGCTGGGACATCATCACGCCGATCCCGACGCCCCAGCACCTGCTGATGCAGACGATTCTCGGTGAGGCCTCCTACTACCACCGCAACGGCACCTGCGTGGGCCTGTCGATCGCCAGCCGGCGGATCGCCACCGGTCAGGTGAGCGTCAGCGGCCGGGTTCCGGGGGCCGTTGGAACGCCCGTCTGGTCGCTGGAACGGACCGGCCGCGAGACGATCCCGGGGCGCAGGGACATCCCGCTGGAGGGTCGCGCCAACTTCAGCCCGATCAAGTACGCGGCGATCCAGCACCCGGAGCAGACGACCGCCCAGTACTTCGCGCTGTGGGCGACGCGCCGCTCGGTCAACGCGATCTCCGGGCCGGGCATCATGCGCGCCGCGCTCGAACGCGACCTGCGCGCGGGGCGGCGGCCGGTGCTCAACATCAATTGGGACGGCGGCGGGCACGCGGTCGACGTCTACGACATCGAAGACCGTCCCGGCGGTGGCTACTTCATCCGCGTCTACGACAACAACTACCCGTACCGGACCGACGAGGCGGGCAATGGGGAATGGCACCAGAACCGCGAGGAGACCTGGAGCCGGATCGAGGTCACGCCGGGCGGCTCGTGGAGCGACCCCGGTCTGCCGGTCCGGGTCGGCACCGACAAAGACGGCAAAGCCATCCTGGGTACCCGAACGGGCCCGACCGGCGACCTCTCCTGGATGGCCGCGGAGAACGAGCTGCCGGTGGTGCCGGGCTCGCTCGCCAGCCTCGACGGCCTGCGTGCACTGGCCACGCCCGGCCTTGGCTCCTCGATTGCCACGGCCGGGGACCCGACCGCCGAAGCCAAAGCCGGGGTGCAGGAACTCGGCTACCTCGACGGCGAAGGAGGGCTGGTGGCTGCCGACTCAGATCGGGCCCACAACCTGTCCGTCACACCGAGTGGCAAAGGCCAGATCCAGGTGGGTGTCTTCGGCGAGGGCGCGACCGCGGAGGTCAGCGCCAGCGGCGCCTCAGCCTCGGCGAGTGCGACGGGCAGTGGCAACCAGGTGATGCTGCCCAAGGGGAGCACCGACGGGGTTGGGTTCAAGGCCGCCTCCGGCTCGGAGAAGGTTGGCCTGACGGTGATCTCGGACGACGCCGGGCGGTTCGTGCGGGTCGAGGGCCTGCGGGGCGGCGCGACGCAGCTGAAGATCGTGGGCAAGGGGGGCCAGGTCAGGCTCGCGCACAACGGACGCGGCGGCAGGGTCAAGATCGAACTGGCGAGCTACGGGAGGCACGCGGAGCCGGCGCGATTTGCCACGACGCTGCGGCTGGGCTCGCGCGCCAGGGTGACGCTCGTGCCGAACTGGCAGCGGCTCGGCCGGGTGGTTCGCGCTTCGGTCAACGGCAGGCGAGTGGTGCTACGCAGCCGGGCCGGGTCGCCGGTGCGGGTGAAGAGGATCCAGGTCGCCGCCAAGCAGCACGGGAAGCGGGTTGTCGCCAGGGTCCGGGCCAGGCTTGCCGGCAAGCTCCGCAAGCTCGACGCGCTGGTCGTGGGGGTCGAGATCCGCAGCGGCAAGAAGGTCGTCGGTCACGCTTTCACGCAGCTGAAGCCGAACCGGCGCTCGCTCCGCAAGCTCGCCAAGGGGTTGACGCTCCGGGCCAAGCTCAAATCGCGCCGCGGCAAGCTGACGGCACGGGCGTTGGTTTCGGCCGCGGTCGCGAACCCACTGCCGAGCGGCAGCTCGAAGCTCGCCAGCAGCCGCGTCCGCTGAGCGACAGCCTCGTTGATCGCCGCCGCCGGGCCATTGTGCCGATCGACCCACCGAGTACTACGTCGAGCGCGACGTAGGGCACTCCGCTCAGCGAGGCAGCTTGGCCGACCATTCCTCCAGCACGCGGTCAACGTCGGCGTCGATGCGCTCGCGCGCTTCGGCGCGGCCAAGACCTGACATCAGCAGCTCGTCGTAGGCGGTGTCCTCGTGCCTCACGGAGGCGAGCACCGCCAATTCGACCGCCTCCCGACTGAGGGCGCGTCCCGCGGCGGAGCGCCCGACGCGGCCCGAGCCGCGCGCGCCGGCGTGGCGGGCGATTCGCTCGGCCCGCTCGGTGGGGCAGGCCGGGTAGAGGCGGGCGATCTCGAGCGCCATCCTCTCTTGGAAGTCGAGGTCCTGCCCCGCGCGCCTCGCGTCCTCCCGTTCGCGGCGCCGAGCCCTCGCCTCGCCGTCGGCGAGGCACTCGCTCTCCGCCAGCTCGAGCGCTCCTTCCTCGACCAGGATGCCCTGGCGCTCGTAGCGCTTGCGCGAGCGGCTGAAGCGCACGACCACCGCCGCAAGGCGACTCGCCTTCCTGGCTCGGCGAGTGAGGGCTGCCTTGCCGGAGGGGAGGAAGACAAGGTGATCCAGGTCGGCGCAGGCCATGCAGATCGGGCCGTTGTCCTCCATCAGGAGCAGGCCCTCGCCGGCGTCGTCGCATTTGGCGCAGGTCCAGGGTTTGAGGGCCGCGACCGCGACCAGGTCCGGCGGACGGCTCTGGCGCTCGGCGAGTTTCGCGCGCTTTGCCTCGGAGAGCTCCGGGGACACCCAGTGGGTGCGGTAAGCGCGCTCGATCTCGGGGTCGCCGCTCTTCGAGAACCGCAGCGGCCGGCGGTCGCGGCTGCGGGCGACGTAGGCGGTCTCGCTCGGCTTCAGACCGCGATCCTTCGCCCAGCCACGGAACGCCCGCATCGCCGCGGAGATCTTCTTCAGGTTGACCTGCACAACCCGCTCCAGGTAGTCGACCCGCCCCTGGCGCCAGCGGTCGACGTTGGAGGGCGCAAGCCAGCCGATTCCGGTCAGCACGTCGATCGCACTGACGTGCTTTTGCCCTTCGAGAGCCGCCTCGGCCGCCTCGGCGACGCGTCGCTCGATTCGCGGCCGGTTGTCGGGGTGCTGCATCGCTCCTCTAAAGGCCGAAAAGGCCTGCGGCTGGCTCCACGATCGCCACTGCTCAGGTGAGGTTAGTTGACCCAGACCCTTTTCAATTCGGGACTCCCCGCGTCGCGCGGGAGCGTCGTAGGAGCTTAAGTGGAAAACAGAGTCAGGCGATTGATGATGAGAGAAACAGCCCCTCCCTGTTTGCCCTCCTACTTGCAGGTGAGGAGGGCAAACAGGGGGAGGCTGTGTGGGGACCAGGCGGTCGGGAGCTGCGGGCATCGTTCCGCGAGACGTGGCCAGGGGGCAGCGGACACGAACTCAGTTCGCTCTTTGTATCGCTGGGCGAAACAAATGACGAACTGAGCGGCTGGGGTCGACGAACTGAGCAGCTGGGGTCGCCGGATCGAGACTCAGTTCGCTCTTTGTATCGCTGGGCGAAACAAATGACGAACTGAGCGGCTGGGGTCGACGAACTGAGCGGCTGGGGTCGCCGGATCGAGACTCAGTTCGCTCTTTGTATCGCTGGGCGAAACAAATGACGAACTGAGCGGCTGGGGTCGACGAACTGAGCGGTTGGGGTCGACGAACTGAGCGGCTGGGACGGCCCGAGCGAAGCGGATACCCACCACTGGGCGAATAGGGCCGCGGAGGCCGTACTGGTGCCGGGTGGCGGGACGCCTATTGGTGTCGGGTGTCGGGACGCCTACTGGTGCCGAGGGTCGGGGGGCTCACTGGTGCAGGGTGTCCTGGCCCCCGTTCCCGACCAGGCGGTCTTTGGCGCTGCCGCCCACGAGGCGGTTGTAGCCGCCCCGGCCGATCAGCACGTCGGCGCCGCCCCGCCCGCTCAGCCTGTTGTCGAGTTCGTTTCCGATCAGCACGTCGGGGCCGCTCGAGCCCTCGAGGTCCTCGATCGATTCGGCGATGTGGCTGGGGGTGCAGGGGCTCTCCGGTCCCTTGGCTTCACCGCCGATTTCCGCGCTCACCCCGGGGCTGAACCGAACGTAGGAGGCGGTGTCCTCGCCGGGGCCGCCGTCGAAGGAGTCGCCGTTGCAGGGGTCTCCGCCGACCAGCAGATCCGAGCCCGGCCCGCCGATCAGCGTGCTGGTGCCGCTGCCGTAGGGAATCGGGGTGTCGGTGCGAGCGCCGATCAGACCGTCGCCGCCGGGCCCGCCGGAGAGCAGGTCGGGGTCGCTGTCGTCGCCGGCCTGGATGACGTCGTCGCCGTTCCCCCCATACAGGGCGTCGCTGCCGGTCCCCCCCTCGATCCTCACCTGCGCGCTCGCGGGGACGCTTTCGTCGATCCTCACGACGTCGTTGCCGGGGCCGGCGCCGATGACGATCACCTGCGCTTCGGGCGCGCAGCTGGCGCCGTCGGCGGTGGCCGTGCAGCCGCGGACGTTCTCGGCGGGGATCGGACCGGCGCCGGAGCCGACCAGGAAGCCGCCGCCCTGCGTGGAGACGGTGATTTCGTCGGGGCCTTCGGTGCCCTGGACGCTCAGCACGTGGCTGCCGTCGATGCCGACGGTCTCGGTGACGAGCGGCGCCGACAGCGGGGGAGGTGGCGGCGTGGGTGCCTTCCTGACGCAGGAGTCGTCGACTAGCGCCCTGCCGCAGCGGGCTTCGTCGAGGCCGCCGAAGAGCTCGTCTTCGCCGCCGAGGCCGCCGAGTTCGTCAAAGCCGCCGGCCCCGTAGAGGCGGTTGGGCCCCGAGTTCCCCCAGATCTTGTCGGGCCATTCGGAGCCGAGCACGTCCTCGATTTCGCTCAGCGAGTCCCAGCCGTCGCCCCTTGCTTCGCCGCGGTCGAGGTTGACGTTCACGTCCTGGGGGGCGCTGGAGTAGGAGACCATGTCGTCGGCGCCCGGGCCGCCGTTCAGCGTGTCGGAGCCGAGGTCGCCGCGCAGGACGTCGCCATCGCCTTCGCCGCCGTAGAGGACGTCGGTGCCGAGGTTGCCGATCAGCGTGTCGTGGTTGCCGGGACCGCCTTCGAGTGTGTCGTCGCCGAGGCCGCCGTCGAGGTAGTCGGTGCCTTCGCCGCCCTCCATCGGGTCGTTGCCGCGGTTGCCGAAGAGGAAGTCGTTGCCGCCTTCGCCGCTCATCCGCTTCTCGGAGCCGCGGCCACCGATCAGGGTGTCGTCTCCTTCGCCGCCGAAGAGCCGGTCGGGGCCTTTGCCGCCCGAGAGGCGGTCGTTTCCGTCTTCGCCCTGGAGGAGATCGCCACCGCTGCTGCCGATCAGCGTGTCGTCCCCGGGGCCGCCGCAGATCGTGTCGTTGCCGTTGGCGCCGCCGTTGATCCGGTCATCGCCGCTGCCACCGTAGATGACGTCGTTGCTCGGCGTGCCGACGATCCTGTCGGGGCCCGGCGTGCCCCAGATCGTGACCCGCTTGCCGTGGCAGGCGATCGGCGGCTGTCGGGTCGCCGCCGCCCGCGCCTGGCGATGCGCCACCTTGGCAGGCGCCGCGTGAGCGGGTGGCGCCAGTCCGACGAACAGGCAGGCCGTCATCAGGGCAGTACGGCTTGCCCTGCGCCAGGCAGGGGCAAGCGCCGTCGTCAGACGCATAGATCCCTCCTCCTCAAGGCGGCTGGCCTCGATGGGGTCTCAGGCGGTCAGCCCGAAATCGCTTTCAGTGGCGATGGGGGGTGACGCCGCCGAGTGCCCTCAGGATCTCTGTGTCGAGTGAACCCTCAGCAACCCATCGGTTCACCGGTTATCGGCTGGAGATCAGTCACACAGATCGTGAAAAGTGTGGAAAGCGCAGCTCTGTGCCGTGTTGCAAACGGTCGTTCTAAGGGGAGGGGTTAGGGGGCGGCAGTGCCGGCCACCCGGCCGGTCTGGCAAACCGCATGGCAGAGCGGAAAACACCGCCCCACAGCCGTTCGACCGAAGCACCCCATCTCACCGCATTGCCGATCAGAAAAACGTTTAGTCGGCGTTTGATCCTGGCCGCCTGATCGACCTGTGTGGGGACGCCGGCACCGACGTTCACCACAGCGCCTCCCCTGTGTGCCCTCCCACTTGCAGGTGAAGAGGAAAACGGTGGAGGCGCTGTCTCTCATCGATCAATGAGATGTGCGCTGCGAGTCCCGCAGACCTGTTTCGCCCACCTCATCCAGGAGATCTGGAGGACCACCCAAGCGAAGCACCGCGAGGTCTGTCGCTTGAACAGTGACATCGATACCCACTATGCGGGATTGACACTCGGAGATACGGCCATAGGGTTGATCGTTCTATGGGCCGGTACGCATTACGGGGTCTTCTGGCCTCGACCTTCCTCTTTTTCGCCATCGTTTCGACCGCGGCCGCGCTGCCGGGCGACACGGTGCGGGTCAGCATGAGCTGGGAAGGCGGCGACGCCGAAGGCATCAGCCGCGAACCGTCGATCAGCGCCGACGGGCGCTACGTGGCCTTCACCTCCACAGCGTCGAACGTCATCCTCGGGGACGCGAACAAAGTTCCGGACATCTTCGTCTACGACAGCCAGGAAGAAACGGTCGAACTCGCAAGCCCAGGCGAAATCAGTGCCGCGGAACCCGGCCCTGGTGAAATTGACGGTCAGGCAAACGCCCCGAGTGGCGAACCGGCGATCAGCGCCGACGGGCGCTACGTGGCCTTCTCGTCCTATGCCTCGAACCTGGCTCCCGGAGACACGAACGGGCGCCAGGACGTGTACGTCTACGACCGTGCGACTCACACGGTCGAAAGGGTCAGTGTCGGGGAAGGCGGGGTGCAGGGGAACGGAATTAGCCGCGAACCATCGATCAGCCAGGACGGCCGGGTCGTCGCTTTCTTCTCTTCCTCGACGAATCTGGTTCCTGCGCTGACGCCGGTCTTCCCTCACCAGAACATCTATGTATACGAGCGCGGTGCTCCGGGGCTTGAACTCATCAGTGTCGGCGAAGGGGGCGGCGGCAATGCGCCCAGCCGCGCCCCGTCGATCGACGGCACCGGTGACCTGGTCGCCTTCGAATCGCAGGCGTCCAACCTGGGCCCCCCGGACACGGGCGGCGAGGGGAACGTCTATCTATTCGAGCGCCCGGTCCAGGAAACGGAACTGGTCAGTGTCGGCAAAGGCGGCAAAGCGGCCAACGCGAGCAGCTCTCACCCCGCGATCAGCGAAGACGGCAACGTGGTCGCCTTCGCCTCAGAAGCGTCGAATCTCGTTGCCGGCGACACCAACTCGACGAGCGACGTCTTCGCCTACGAACGCGGTAACCCCAACCTCGAACTGGTCAGCATCGGCGAAGAAGGCGAGCCGGCGAGCGGTCCGTCGTCCCCGGGCGACACCCCCGCGGTCAGCGAAGACGGGCGCTACGTCGCCTTCTCCTCCTTTGCCTCCAACCTCGTGGAACGGGACTTCGCTCCCCGGGACATCTTCGTTCGGGACCGCACGGAGGGCACGACCAGCCGCGAAAGCCGCGGCGGCGGCGGCGACACGCAGGCCAACGGGGCGAGCAGCGCGCCGACGATCAGCGCCGACGGCACCGCGATCGGCTTCGAATCGACCGCCTCGAACCTCGTTCCCGAAGACGAAAACGGCCTTATCGACGTTTTCCTCCACGAGACGGGTGGGCCGGGGCCCCAGCCGCCAGAAGTGGTGACGCTCGATGCCGTCGACGCGGGCGGCACGCCGGCCACCCAGTCGGCGACCGCGTTTGGGCCGGTGACGCTCACGACCTCGGCCGACTTCAGCTGGGACTCCTCGCAGCCCGGCCTCGAACCGCAGGGACTCACCCCGTGGCTGGTCGAGACGGTGATCCAGTTCGACGACGACTTCAGCTTCGACGCTTCGGGGCTCGAAACCTGCGCGCTGCCCTCGCTGGTGGGCACCTCGACGGCGCAGGCGATCGAAGCCTGCCCGGGGGCTGTGATCGGCTCGGGCTACTTCGAAGGGACCGTCGGCGCGGGGCCGATCACGCTCTTCAACGGCGTGCCCGACGCCGGCCGATCGACCGTATTGGTGCACATCCGCTACCCCTCGAAATTCGACGCATCCGAAGTGACCGAACTGCGCACCGCTGTCTTCCGGCCCTCGTCGTTCGGCAGCGACTACGGCACCGAACTCGACATCGGAACGCTTGCGCTCGGCCTCAGGCACATCGACCTCTCGCTCGAGGGCGAACCGGTTCCCGGTCACGTCCTCGTCGGCGGCCGCTGCGCCGACCCCGACCACACCTGGAACTTCTACTCCGAACTGATCGCGACCTACGGCCCCTACATCGCCCCGCAGGTGATCACCAAAGAAGTGACGCAGGAATGCTCGGTCGACGAGGACGGCAACGGGATCGCCGACGAACTCGAACCGCCCGGGGGCGAACCCGGCGAATTCAGCGACGGCGAAGGAACCGCCGGGACCGTGCTCGACAGCGGCGGGCTGGCGATCGAGGTCACCGACCTCCCGGCGCCGGACGGCGTGCGGATCAAGGTCGGCGAAGGAGAAGGCGAAGCGAGCTTCCAGCTCTGCGGCTTCTCGACGCTCACGCTGACCGCGGGTAGCGAAGCGATCGTCACCTGTGGCAGCGTCATCGTGCGGGTCGTGCAGGGCGAAGCCACGGTCACGGTCGGTGACGGCTCGATCGTCGCCTCGGTACCGGCCGGAGGCGAAGTGGAGGTAGCCGACAACGGCGACGGCACCTTCACGGTGAACAACCTCGGCGATGCGGATGTGACGGTGACGATCGAAGGGGAAGAGGAGATCGTGGGCGGGGGAGAATCGACGACCGTCGAAGAACCGCTGACCACGACGCCCGGTCACGTCACCGGCGGTGGTCAGGTCGCAACGCCCGAGGGTGACGGCAGGGCCGTCTTCGGCCTGGAGGCCAAGAGCGACGCCAAGGGTGTGCGGGGCAGCTGCAAACTTGTCGACCCCTCGGCCGAGATGAAGCTGACCTGCACCGACGTCACGGTGCTCGCGGTGGATGGCTCCGGGGCGACGATCGTCGGCGACGCCACGGTCAACGGCGAGGCGACGACCTATCGCATCCACGTCGAGGACGCGGGTGAGCCGGGGAGTGGCTTGGACACTTTCACGGTCCAAACCGCGAGCGGCTATCTGACCGGCGGCACGCTGAAAAGCGGCAACGTCCAGGTGCGCTGAGAGCCGATCAAGGCTTGAACCGTTGTCGTGCTTCCCACCGCCGCGCTGGCGGTGCGCGATGTGCGTTGCGGGTCCCGCAGACCCTTTCCGAACGCCTCGTCCGGAATGTGCGAGAAGCGCGAAATTGGTCCCGGCGACGCGAAAAGACCCTCTCGTCGATTGATGAGAGAAACAGCCTCCCCCTGTTTGCCCTCCTCACCTGCAAGTAGGAGGGCAAACAGGGGAGGCTGTGTAGGGCCCGGGCGGTCGGGAGCTGCGGGCATCGTTCCGCGAGACGTGGCCTGAGGGAGGCGGCTGTGAACTCAGTTCGCTCTTTGTATCGCTGGGCGATACAAATGACGAACTGAGCGGCTGGCGTCGCCGGATCGAGACTCAGTTCGCTCTTTTTATCGCTGGGCGATACAAATGACGAACTGAGCGGCTGGGACGGCCCGAGCGAAGCGGATACGGATCAGGTCGACGGCTGGCGGCCTGGCCGGCCCTCCGCAAACCACCGCATCTCGCAGAGGTCATCGCCCGCCGAGAGAGTGCGCGGTCGCTCGTATCGGCCGCCCTTGGTCATCGCCTGTGCGAGGGCGAAGTCAAGGGTGCACCAGGTGTTTCGCATGAACTCCTCCTCGCCCTCGGAGGCGAGGTAGTCGCGGACCGGACAGCGGAAGAAGTCGATCTCCATCGAGTCCGGTTTGGAGTTGGCCTTCCAGTCGTATCCGGGGCGGTTGAACGGGAAGCGCAGGAACATGCGCAGCATCGAGTTCATCTGCTCCTGGGGGTCGTCGCTCTTCAGGCGTGCCAGGAAGCGCGGCGCGACGATCCATTTCTCATA
This sequence comes from uncultured Solirubrobacterales bacterium, assembly GCA_963747765.1. Classification (GTDB taxonomy): domain Bacteria; phylum Actinomycetota; class Thermoleophilia; order Solirubrobacterales; family 70-9; genus VRUE01. The sequence goes on from CAVVGH010000005.1 coordinate 410,103, forward strand.
CACCTTCCATGCCAGGTCCGCGACGAGCTCGGTGGCGTAGCTCTCCTCGATGCCCTCAGCGAGCAGCGCCCGGTAGATGGCCAGGCTGAACACGCCCAGCAGCACGTTTTGCCGGCTGCCGGGGGTCTTGATCCGCTCGATGTGAGCGCCCGGCGCCAGCTCGTCGTAGTTATCCCAGGTTCGCGCCAGAATTTGCTCGAACTGCTCGCTGGCGATCCGTCCCTTCTCGGGCGCCTCCCGGTCCACGTAGCGGCCGAGGAGAACCTGCTTGCCGGCCCAACGGCCCGTCGGTTTGTAGGCGAGCTTCACCAGCGTGGCCTCAAGCGGGGCGCCGGCGATCCGCTCACTGCGCAGCTTCCGCGCCATCCAGGCCGCGGGAGCGAGGGTCGCCAATCCGACGATCGGCCTCTTGAAGCTCACCTTGGACATAGCCGATCTCCTTCCGTGGCGCCGTCTTGCCGGGGCTTGCGTGTGCTCACCTTGGACATAGCCGATCTCCTTCCGTGGCGCTGTCTTGCCGGGGCTTGCGTGTGCTCGCTGTCGTCTCGCGCCTCGGCCATCCACCGTCGACGCTAATACCCCCCATGGGTATTGTCAAGCAATGGGCGGCGGCGCTTCTGTCGCAACTCCCAGATCGCTCCGCGGTCAACTGATACGACATGGAGGATGAATCCCACCGAGCTTCGCGCTCACTGCCTCGCATTTGCCGGCGCTGAGGAGACGTTTCCCTTCGGTCCCAAGACCTCGGTGTTCAAGGTCGGGGGAAAGATGTTCGCCCTGTCTCAGCTCGGCGCGGACTCGTTGCGAATCAGCCTCAAGTGCGAGCCTGAGCTCGCCGAGGCACTGCGCGAGTCGCACGCGGCGGTGATCCCCGGATACCACCTGAACAAGCGGCACTGGAATACCGTGATCGTCGATGGGTCCCTGCCCGAGCAGATGATCGAGGACATGATCGAGGACTCCTACGAATTGGTTGTGAGCAACCTGCCATCAGCCGACCGTCGCGCGCTCGACTGGCAGGGCGATGCCTAGCCAGGTCTTGCTCGATCTGCAGCGCGCCGGGCCGGTGGCGAGGAGTCGGCTGACCTCCACGCGCGCGTTTCCCAATCCCTACGAACCCTCCAGATGCAGCCGCAGCATTTCGTAGAAGGCGGCCACGGTCACGGCGTGATTGCCGCTCATCGAGGCGACCGCTGCCAGGCCATAGGGCTCGCCCGGGCGCGGCTTGATGGTCACGAACGGCGGCAAGCCGTATCGCAACGCCGCCCAGTTGGCCCAGAGGCGAGCGGTGCGCCCGTTGCCGTTGGCGAAAGGGTGGATTCGCACCCACTCCCCGTGCAAGACGGCGCAGAGCGAGAGCACCCCGCTCAGCTCGGTGCCCTGCGCGGGCTTGGCACCGGGCGCGATCGCTTCGTCGAGCGCGACCACCGCTCGCCTCGCTTTCGCCTCGAAGTCATCAAGGGCGGCGGGTACCTGTGCCGAGGAGACCCCACGGAAGCGCCCCACCGCCACCTCGTAGCCCACAAGCTCGGGGCAGGCCGGGTCGGAGTCCCGCGGCTCGCCGGCGTAGTAGGGGACCGCCAGCTCGACGCCCGCATAGAGCCGGCGGTGCCATTCCTGCGCTGCCGCCACGACCGGCTCGCGGCGCTCACCCGCCCCCGCCGCGATCTCCTCCAACGCCGCGGCTGCGTTGGCGAGAATCTGCTGTTCGGAGCCCGGGGGGTCCTCGTTCCAGGCCCGCGGCATCAGCCGCCGAAGGCCGCGAGCACGCCGTAGGGGTCGGTCGGCCCGGCGACCTCGGTCGGCTCGAGCATGCGCGCGCGCAACGGGTCCTCGCCATAGGCCTCGCCCTCGGCGAAGGCCTCGACGTCCTCCTTGAGGCGCTCCTCGTTGCGGTGGGCGTGCAGCCGCCGCAGCGTCTCATCGAGGTCGCGCTCGACCAGCAGGGCGGCGGCCTCGAGCTCTCGCTCGAGCATCTCCTCGGCGAGGCTGTTCTTCGAGACCCCAAGCTGATCGGCCACCACGCCGAGCAGATCATGGGTGCGCTGGCTGTGGAACCTGAGCGTGAACTTGGTCGCCTGCTCGGACACTCGGATCACCCCTTTGCAAGACTGCCGTCAAAACAACGATATGCCGTCACAACATACCACTGCAATGGCACTTTGCATGAAGACGACTGCGATGATCGTTGCCGCTCGACCGACCCGTCGCGCGCTCAACTGGCAGAGCGATGCCTAGCCAGGTCTCGCGCGATCTGCAGCGCGCCGGGCCGGCTCGACCAGGCCCCGCGCAACTGGTCACTACGCTCCGGCTTCGCGCAATTAGCGGCACAGGTGTTGAAGGGCCGCAAGCACGCGAAGCGAAATCAGGCCTCTCCGCATATGGCCGACGATGGAACGGTACTCCGGGTAGGCCGGACTCATGCCTGAGTGGAATGCGGTTCGATGACCAGCCGGGAAGCCGACGAGATACGTGAGCGGATACTCCGCGAGCTTGCTGATCACGAGCCCGGAGTCCAGGAGGCCAGCGTCAACATCGCCAGCGATGACGAAACCGGCGAACAATCCACCGTGGTCGAGCTCACGTTGGCGGATCCTCCCAAGGGCCAGGATCGGTGGAAGTTGGACCGCTTGGACGAGCTCGCTGACAAGGTGGAGCGGATCATCGCCGAGAGAGATCTCCCAACCGCTGTGATTTCTATACAGCCCGCAACTCGTGAGGAATTCGAGGACGACCCGGGCGGTCATTAGCAAGTGGCGAATGAGATCCAGCCCGAGCACCTGCTCATCCAGGGTCGGTGGATCGTGAGCAGCAACGCCGCAGGTACGCGCGGGCGTGCTCCGAACGCAACTCCGGTCGCTGCCTGGCGAATCCGGACGACGCCTTCGGGCCGTGGAGGTAAGAGGAGGCCTGTACTGCACGGCGATACGGTGCGGGTCGCGCGCGACTTCATGACGCTCTATGCGGCTCGCCAGCGGGCGGACTATGACCACACTGCTGAATTTCGGAAGGCTTCCGTTCTCACGCTGATCGACAGGGCGGAGCAGGTGGTCGCACTAGCTCAGCAGCCGCGTCGCGGCGCCAAGCACTTGGAGCCTCTTTTCGCTGTAGCGGCGCTGTCGAGCCGGATGCTCCGTCCTGGCTGAGCTCCCGCTTTGCGCGACTGCAGCGTGCGAGCCAGGAGATGCCAATCGTCCGCCAGGAGTGGGACAACGAATCTTCGCCCAGTCTCTGCATTCCACCGCCGGCGCCGAGCCTGCAAGCTGACTCCTCCGAGTGAGTCCTTTCTCTCGCCTCATGTTCACCACCTGGGGTTAGTCCACGTTAGTCGGCCCACCAGTCGCGCTGGCCATCGACGTCCTCGCGCGGAGCCTCGCCTAGATTGGGCGCGCCGATGACGAGGATCTCGAGGCCCTCCGGCCCGGCCTCGTAGCCTCGCCACGTTCCGGGCGGGACGCGCACCGCGTCCCATTCCTTGAGCTCGACGATCTCGTCGTCGAGCTTCATCCGCCCGCTTCCGCGCAGGACCACGTACACCTCCTCCTGCTTCTTGTGCGTGTGGCCGTACGGAAAGCGATAGCCGGGCGGGACGCGCTGGTAGCCCAGGCCGGATCTCTCGAGCTCGAGCGCCTCGGTCGCCAGGCGGAACTCCAGATCCGGCGCGCCGTCGAACCTGGACCCGAGGTCCTCCAGGTCCCTCTTGAGGTTCCTGAGAGTGAACGGCACGACGCAATCCTACCCCTGGCTGGGATCGCCGATCTGATGCGTCAAGCGCCGCGGAGGGGTGATGAATAAGCCTGCCCGGGCCGCTATCGACCGGTGCGCTCGCGGTGCTTGCAGCCGGGCCAGCAGCAGGGCCGGCGCTGGCCTTCCTCAAGCTCTTCCCGGGTGCGGCGAATGCGGCGTTCTCGGGTCGTCTCCTGCTTGGCGTCCTCGACCCAGCAGATGAACTCGTTGCGGGCCAGGGGCGTGATGTCCTTCCAGGCGCCGAGAGCCTCTTCGCTCGCGATCAGCGCCTTACGCAGGTCCGCCGGCAGTTTGTGCACCACTCCGCCGGGTACTCGCGGGCCGCTCATGGGGCCATGGTAGTGCGCTGGATTAGCCCTGTGACCGCAGTCGCTCGCCTAACCTGTCGCGTGCCGCGATGACCAAGCCCTACAAGGACATGTCGCCCGCGCGTCGTCTGTCTCAACGCCCTCGGTGCGGCGGGCTACTTCCGCTGGGGACGCCGCTGAAATGAGCCGCATCGTCGTGATGAATCACGTCACCCTGGACGGGGTGATGCAGGCGCCGGGTCGCCCAGAGGAGGACGTCCGAGGCGGGTTCACGCATGGTGGCTGGGCGGCCCACCTGTCCGAAACATCTGACGACGCTGCCGGCAACGCGATGGGCGAGAGGATGGCGGCCGGGGGCGGCTTGGCGGGATGGCTGTTCGGGCGGCGCACCTACGAGGACCTGTTGAGCTATTGGAACGAACAGCCCGACAGCCCGTTCGGTCCGATGCTCAACAAGGCGCCCAAGCACGTCGCGTCGAGGACTCTGACAGAGCCCCTGCCGTGGCCAAACTCAACCCTGCTGCACGGGGATGTCGCTGAGAGCGTGGGCGCGCTCAAGGCGCAATCCGACGGCGTTCTGGCGATCATGGGCAGCGGCGAGCTGATCGGCTCGTTGATGAGCGCCGGTCTGATTGACGAGTACCTGCTGATGATCCACCCGGTCGTGCTCGGCAGCGGACGCCGGCTCTTCCCCGAGGGCGTGCATGTGTCGCTACGGCTGACCGGCAGCACCGCGACGAGCACGGGCGTGGTGCTGGCCACCTACGAGCCGGCGGGCGATTGAGCACCTGAACGGCGCTGCCGCGGGCGGTCTACCCCGACTCGCGGCCGGTCTGCCCGACTCGCGGCCGGTTTGCCCGACTCGCGGGCGGTCTGGCCCGCCTCGCGGCCGGTCTGCGCCCGACTCGCGGCCGGTCTGCGCGCCAGCCGCCGGCGACGGCAAAGCTGCCGCGGGCTCTGCTCAAGAGCGCCAGTCGAGTAGAACTCCCTTTCCTTGAAGGAGCCGAGCCGCATGTATCGCGTCGCGATGACCGTCTGCCGGCCGGTGGTTTCCGGCTGGGGGCGACTCGAGGTCGAAGGACTGGAGGCGCTGCCGGCGAGCGGGCCGGCATTGGTGGTTGGCAACCACGACAGTCACTGGGACCCGATCGCGGTCGGCGTCTCCGCGCTGGGGCGGCGCCAGATCAGAGCGCTGGCGAAATCGACGCTCTGGGACGTGCGCGGGCTGAGCCCGGTGCTGAACGGGATGGGGCAGATCCCGATCGAGCGCGGGGCCGGCGACGCAGGAGCGCTGGCGCGGGCGATCGAGGAGCTGCAGGCCGGCGCCTGCATCGGCGTCTTCCCCGAAGGCACGCGCTCGCGCGGAGAGGTGCTGCGGGCGCGCAGCGGCGTCGGCAGGCTGGCGCTCGAGGTGCCCGCGGCGCGACTCATCTGCGTGGCGATCGAGGGGACCGCCGAGCTGACCGGCTTCCCGCGGCGGCCGCCGCCGCTGCGAGTTCGCTTCTTCGAGCCGGCCGGCGGCCAGGCCGAGGCCAACGAGGAGCCGGGAGAGATCGCGGCGCGGCTGGTCGCGGAGATTCGGGAGCAGGTCCCCCCGACGATCTCCTATCGCAAGCGCTGAGGCTCGCACTGCCACCACGATGACTTCGCGCGAGCGGGCGTCAGCGCACGCCGACGTGCTCGCAGCCGTGGGCCAAATCGCCGCGGTCTCGGAACAGGTCGTCGCGACCCCGGCCGCAGCCGACCCGGTCCCCGGCCAACTGCTGGGCGACGTCGATCCGGTCGTCGCCCGGGCCGCCAAAGACCCGGTCGGGCGCGAGGTCGTCGGGGATGCCGCCAACGGAGCTGTGGTTGACGATCAGGTCGGGCCCCCTGCCGCCCTTGGCCAAATCGCGCCCCGGGCCGACCGAGATCTGGTCGCGACCGCGTCCGCCAAACATCCTGTCGTTGCCGGCGTCGCCGCTGAGCAGATCGCGAAAGGGACCACCGCTCAGCACATCGTCGCCCGGGCCACCGTTCATCGAGAGGCGTTTGACGGATAGGAGAACGCCGGTGAAGGCAGGGCCGCCGAGCGCGCTCAGCACATCGTCGCCTCCCTTGGCCTTCACTTTCACTATGAGCTTGTCGCGCCGGCTGACGCCGAGCGTCACGTCGGCGTCCTGATGGGCGCCGTCCGCCTGGGCGTTGAGATTGACCCCGACCCTGCGCCGCCCGAGCTGGCCGATCTCGATCCGATCGTCCCCTTCGGTGCCGGTGACGTACAGCGCCTTTGTCTCGTAGGTCTCGTCGATCTCGACCTCGATCTCGTCGGCACCCGGCTCGGGGGTCGCCCCAGGCTCCAGCGGGCCATCGCCGAGGTAATTGATGAACGGGGCCCCGCTTGCCGTGCTGTACACGATCCGGTCGATGTTGAAGACCGTCGGCGCGGCGCCTGCGCAGACGGCCGGTTCGCGGTCGGCGTTGTTGAAGACGACGATTCCGTCTTCGCTGCGATAGATGTGGGTGACGCTCTGCGACGTGTCGACGATGCTCAGCACATCGCCTTCAGGCCCGGCCGGCCCTCGCGATTGGACCTCGCAAGTCACGTTTGCGGCCCGGGCGGGGGCTGCGGTGAGCAACCCAAGCGCCAGCACAGTGGCAATGGCGACCGCAGCGAAGTGGATCCAGCTGCCGGTGCGAATTGCCACTCGCGCAGCATAGTCCGCCGCGACGGAACCCCAGGTCAGAGAACCAGCCGGTACTCCACGTCGAGCCGAGTGTAGGTTTCGGCCGCGCGGACGTCGAGGCTGAGCAGCTCGGCCCCCGCCGCCCTCGCGGCGAGACCGACGAGGCCGTCGTAGACGGCGCCACCGCGAACGCCGGCGCCCTGCATCAGCTCGGGCAGGCGGCGCTGCTCGGCGGCGGGCAAGGCGAGCCGCTGCGCCCCGAAGTTGGCGGCCAGGTATTCGGTCACCGTCGCGGCGGGCGCGCGGAAGGGCTCCGGCAGCCGGGTCAGCACCGAGTAGGCCTCGAGCGCTGCATGGGCGACGAGCGCCGGGGCGCCCTCCAGCGCCGCGATCGCCGCGTCGTGCAGCTCGTGCCAGGAGCCGAAGGCGGCGATCGCGACAGAGCTGTCCACGCAGCTCGCGCGCCTGTCGCTCAACGTCTGACTCGCTCGAGCGTGTCGCGAACCGTCGCTTGGCTGAGGAGCGGCATCTCGCGGTCGGTCACGGCAACGACCCCCGCGCCACGCCGAACGAGGCGCATCGGCGTCGCCGGCACCTCGAGCTCAAGCCGGCCGTCCTCGCGGGCGGAGATCTCCAGCTCCTCGCCACCGCGCAGCCCAAGCGCATCGCGGAGGGGCTTGGGGACCACCAAACGCCCCGCCCTGTCGATGGTTACCTTCATGGTGTCAATCTACCATTACAAATGGCATCAGCGACCCACTCGGGCTCAGCCGCTCCCTGACGTGGCTGATGATCAGCTCAGCCAGCCGACAAGCCCAGAAATTCGGCCGCCTCCAGTACGACCGGATCGCCAATCCCCAGCTTCTCGGTCTGCTCGAGCTCGATTTCCCCGGCGCCGGCGCGGTCGAACACCGTCCAGTTGATCCAGCTCGCCTCCAGAGTCGACCACCATCGGACCGCAATCGCGTCGTGGTGAGCGTCGTAGATCTTGGCAACCTGGTTCTGCGTGACGCTGCGCTGGCTGGTCGCGACCTGTGACGGGCGCAGGCACTCGGCCTTCAAAGCGACGGGGTCGTCGAGGTCGATGACAGTCGCCCCGTCAGGCACCTGCAACGAGGCGAGAGCCATCGGCAATTCGAACCTGACGAGCATCGAGGGCAGCAGCGCCCCGGTTCCCCGAAACGGGGCGAGTTGCTCGGCAATCGCGGAAACCGGCACCTCGGAGACATAAAGGCAGCCGTAGAGCTCTGGGTTGTCGTGCCTTCCGGCGCCCTGCTGCTCGCGGGGGAACCAAAGCGCGCCGCCGGGCTCATCCGCTGTCGCGCGCTCATCCAGCGGGAGCGCCCGCCAAAGCTTCACGCAAATCCGCCGGAGCGCTCGGCCGCGATGGCGCCGAGCAACTCCTGCGCCCTGCCGGCGCGAACCAGGTCGATCGGACGGCGGTCGCCCAAATGAGGGTTGAGCCCCTGCAGCCACTGCTCGGCGGCATCCGCCGGATAGAGCCGCAAGAGGCTCGCGACGACCAGCTCGAGCAGGTCGACCCGCTCGGCGTTGGCAAGGTCGATCCCGCCGCCATGTCGCCAGCGGGTGATTTGCGCCGGACTCACGCCCAGCAGCTCGGCCAGGCGCCGCTGCGAGCCGAGGTCATGGCTCAATGCGGAGATCTTCTCTGCGATCGCCACTGGCATAGACGTCAGTTTAACGCAACGATATTCGTTGCGAGCGAAACGTCGCGATCCGCGAGGGCTTGGATACGTGGCGCGGGGAGGGCTGCTGCGGGGGTCTCGACTTGGACGCCGCCGGTTGCTGCGACTGACGTAATGGTCGCGAGCCAACGTCAGCGCCTCGCGGACCTCCTCGGGCCACGCATCGCCTCAGTTGCGATAGCGCAGGTGGACGACGCCGTTGCCGAAGCGCCGCTGGTCCAGCAGTTGAAACCGCGCACGAACGCCCCCGGGCAGGGCGGGTTTGCCGGCCCCCACGAGGACCGGCACAACAAACAGGTGGCACTCGTCGACGAGGCCGGCGCGGATCGCCTCGCCGGCAAGCTCGGCGCCGCCGATCGTAATGTCGCGGCTCGCCTCCTCCTTCATTCGACGGACCGCCGAAGGCTCGAACGCCCGCTCGATCCGTGTCTTGGCGCTCGCTGCCCGCTCCAGCCCCCTTGAGTAGACGACCTTCTCCGCGGCACGCCAAATCTCGGCGAAGTCGCGCGCCGGGTCCCGCTGCTCGGGGCCGGCTGCCGCCGTCTCCCAATAGACCATCGTCTCGTACATCCGCCGCCCGTAGAGGTAGGTGCCGATCGGCCGCTCGAGGTCGTTGATGAACGCGTGCAGCTCATCGTCTGGCGTGGCCCAGTCGAAGTTGCCGTCGGCGTCCTCGACATAGCCGTCGAGGGACGAGATGGCGGAGTAGATCAGCCTGGCCACCGGCTCAGGCTCGCCAGGCGAGGCCCAAGCGGGCGGCGCCCCGCTCGAGGGCGCCGTCCCAGAGCCGGCCCGCGAAGTCGGAGAGAGCGTCGACGCGGGCGCGGATCGGGGGGATCCAGAGGAACAGCGCCGCGGCGCCCCCCAGCACCGTGCCGGCGAGGATGTCGCTCGGGTAGTGCAGGCCGAGGGCGACGCGGCCGACCGAAACGATGGCGGCGGCGATCAGGGCGACGATGCCCCAGCTCCGCTTGCGCAGCAGGATCGCGAAGGCGATCGCGAAGGCAGCCGTTGCGTGGTCGCTGGGAAAGCCGGGGTCGCCAGCGTGATGGGAGAAGAGGTGTACGCCGCTGGGGTCGGCGACGAAGGGCCGCACCCGGTCGACCGCTTCGGAGATGACCTTGCCCGCGGCCAGCCCGAGGCCGGCGCTCAACCCGGCCGCAACGGCGGTGCGGCGCCAGCTCGCGTAGCGGGTGCCGTGCGCAGCAAGGCAGACGATCACGAGCGTGCCGAGGAAGAGCGCCTCCGAGAGGTTGACGAAGGTCAGCAGGGGGTCCTCGACGGCGTCGTTGCGGAAGAGGAACCCGTTTAGGGCATGCAAAATCGACCAGTCCACGGTGAAAGGAATGTAACAAGGACACGGGGGCGCGCCCGGCCGCTGCAGGCAAGTTGGGCGGGCGGTCGTTCGGCCTCAATGGTGGGAGCAGGACGGTTTCGGTCCTCGGGTAGGCGCACTGTCGTCCGCCATTGGTGTTGTCGTCCGACAGTGCTAACTTGTGCTCATGGCGCTCACCGCCAAGGTTCTCAGCGGCAACGAGGTTCGGGTTCCCGATCCCAAGGTCGGCGAGGTGACCGTGATCTCCCGCTACGGGAAGGAGCGCGCGATGCTGATCCACCCCGACGACTTCCATCGCCTCGACGAGCTCGATCGGATGCTCGCCGAGGTTTCCGACCTCGCGCCACTCCCGCCGAGCCGGGAGGCCCTCCGCGCCCACATCGAGGAGGGCACGGCGGGCGAACCGATCACCGACCCGGCCAAGCTTGCCGAGCTCTTTGGCTAGCTTGCAGCCGCCCCTTGGGCACTGCTATTGGGCACTCGCTCCCTTTGCGCCGGCGCCACCGTTTCGGATCTACCAGGAGGGCGCCGCACCGCGGTCGGTCGATTCAGTCGAGCCATTCACCGAGGCGGCCCGCAAAGGCGCGAGCGAGTTCGCGCTGCTGGTGCCGGTAAAGGCCCGCCCGGTGCTGGTCATCACCGGGATTCTGCCCGAGCACGACGAGGTGTTGGCGCTGCGCCTGCGCCGCTTCGAGAAGCTGCGCTCCGATGCCGAGCGCCAGCGTGTGCGTGAAGGCGCCGACCCCGGCCTCTTCCATCTCAGCCCCGACCGCTTCAGGGGCCTGCCGGTCGAGAACGCGGCGATCATCAGTGCGCTGCTGCGGCTGCCCGCGGCGGCGCTCGACCGCCGCACCTCTCTCGGCAGGCTCGAAGACAACGAGCTGCGAGCATTGCATGAGCGCGTCGTGCGCGTTCACGGGTTGAGGCTCGACATGCTGATCCTCGAGCGCGCCCACGCGCTGGTTCAGCGGGCGCAGCGCAAAGGCTGAGTGTCCACGGTGAAAGGAATGTAACAAGGACACGGGGGCGCGCCCGACCGCTGCAGGCAAGTTGGGCGGGCGGCCGCGCAACCTGTGCGATGCGGAGGTCAGTAGAAGGCACGCGAATTCATCGGGGCCGGCACGTCGCGAATCGGTCCCTCACAACTTTGCGGTAATGGCCTTTGCGACTTACCCGTATCGCTGCGTTGGCGGTGTCGGGGGAGCGGATATTGTGCCGGGCCTCGACGGAGCCCGGAGCCATAGCCGTGGCACTGTGACAGTTACCTCATGCAAGGAGACAGTATGGATCACCGGGTGCGGTTGGGTGCGACTGGCGGATTGTCGCTGCTGGCGATTGCGGTGCTTTCACTGGTGGGAACCGTTCCCGCCGTCGCCGCTGTCACACGACATAGAAGCACCGTGCCGCAGAGAACTCGTCATGCGACGCTCGTCACCGGCAGCACCGCGACTGCGGGTTCGCGTTCGACACCACGGGTCATTCAGCGCCTGGAGCCGCACCAGCAGGCCTACCTGGCCGCCAAGCGGGCAGCCACCAAGGCCTACACCAGCCGAGTGCAGAGACAGTCCTCAAGCGCGGTGGGTGCAACGGGACCCGTTGGGGTTTCGGGGGGAGGCCCGACCACAAGCAGTGCCCTGTTCGAATCGGATCTGAACCAGCCCGGGTTGGCGGCTGGCGGCTTTGTGACACCGCCTGACCCAACCGGCGCGATCGGACCCGGCCACTACATGGAGTTCGTCAACCAGGAACTCGCAATCTACGACCGCACGGACCTCACGACGCCCCTGGTGAGCCAGGGCGAGGCGGAATTCACCGACGACTCAGACCCCTGCGACGGTCAGATCAGATGGGACGAGCAGGCGCAGCGCTGGGAGTACGTGACGATCTACTGCGGCGACGAAGTCTTGGGAGGCGCCGATCAGATCGATTTCGGCTGGTCAAAGAACGCCGATCCCACGCACCTGCCGACCCTCTCGAGCAGCGAAGGCTGGTGCCGCTACCACCTCGCCACGGACAGCGCGCCGACGACCTATGAATTCTTCGATTACCCCAAGCTCGGCGGTGACGACAACTACATGCTGATCGGCGCCAACGTCTTCTGGGAAGAAGAAGAAGAAGGAACGTGGTACGAAGGGGCGCAGGCTGCGCTGGTGACGATTCCCAAGCCTGCCAACGGTGTGGAAACGTGTCCCACCGGCGAAAGCATGGAAATCTTCACCGCCTGGTTTGAACCGCCGTGGTTCACTCCGGTGCCTGCCAACATCTTCGGCAGCTCCTCGACGGGCTATGTGGTGACTGCCGAATACCCGGAACTCGAAGTGGGCAGCAACCTGGACGTGTTTGCCGTTGACAAGGCTGCGGCGTCGTGGGAACCGGAATTCAGCGAAACAGCGGTCGGAGTGTCGCCGTACTACATGCCGGCGTACGTTCCGCAGCCCGATGCGATGTATGAATTGGACAGTTCCGACACTCGCTTGACGCAGGCTGTAGCGAGCGTCGATCCCGCCTCGGGTCACATGGGGATCTGGACCCAGCACACGGTGGCACCCGAAATGGGACGGCCATCCGCTGTGCGCTGGTACGAGCTGGACCCAGGCTCCGCGGCACCGGTGCAGGAAGGCGACGTGACCGCTTCCGGGGGGAACTTCGTCTTCAACGGTGCGATCTCACCGACGACCGGTGGCGACAGTGCCGTGGTCAACTACGACGTTGGTGGACGGTCGCAACGCGTCGAGTTGCGCGCCCAGTCCCGCGTGGCGACGACCCCCGTGGGCGAAATGGCCGGTGAGATAACGCTGGCCCAAAGCGAAGCGATTGACGAAGACTGGTACTGCCAGTCGACTTGGGTGTGCCGTTGGGGTGACTATGCCGGCGCCAGCCCGGACCCCCTGCATGGCGACGTGGTCTGGGGCACCAACCAGATCAACGGCCCGGCGCGCCCGATGCGGTTCGGGAACGGCGCGCAGTGGCAGACGCAGAACTTCGCGTTGAGCGCAGATACGGCTCCGAGCGCGTCGTTCACTGTTACCACCGGATGGCCGGCTACGGGTTCGGCGGTCGCCTTCGACGGCTCTGCGTCAAGCGATTTGGATGGCACGATCGCCAGCTACGGCTGGACGTTCGGCGATGGCGGCACCGCAACGGGCGCCACGACGTCGCACACCTACTCGACTGCCGGCATCTACACGGTGACGCTGACGGTCACCGATGACGCTGGTAAGACAGGAAGCGCCTCCAGGCAGATCTCGGTCGCTGAAGCGGCCGGCGGCGCGACGGGTCCCGCAGGGGCAACGGGTTCGACGGGCGCGACGGGTTCAGCGGGCGCGACGGGTTCAGCGGGCGCGACGGGTTCAGCGGGTCCAACGGGGCCCGAGGGAGCAACCGGTTCCGCGGGGCCGACCGGCCCAGCGGGCGGCGCAGGTCCAACCGGTGCGGCCGGCACGAACGGGACAAACGGAGCCAATGGCGCAAACGGGGCAGCGGGAGCTCCGGGGCCGGCTGGTCCACAGGGGGCGCTGGTCCACAGGGGGCGTCAGGCACCTCCGGGAAGATCGTCTGCAAGGCGAAGCTGACGGGCAAGAAGGTCAAGGTGAAGTGCGCGGTCAAGGCGATCAGCAAGCGACATGCACTACGCCACCGCCTGCGCTGGCGCCTCATGCACGGCGGTCACGCCGTTCGCCACGGTGCCATCCGTGTTGGCCGGCGGCTGCAGCTCAATCTCGGCCATCTGGCCAAGGGCAACTACGTGCTCCGCGTGCAGGGGCGTAAGGGTGCGGTGGTGGTCGTCCGGTAAGCAGCGTGCCTGCGGCGGGGGCAGGTGCGGTGCTCCGTTGCTAGGCAGCGCCTGTCAGCGGGCGGGGTGCGGATCCGTATAGACAGACATGAGACTCAGCTTCGGAGCGAGAGCCTGTGCGGGGGTGGCCCTCGCCGTCGCGCTGCTGCTGGCGCTGCCGGCCGGCTCGGCGCTTGCGGTGGCGGTCGTCCCGCCCGGCAACTCGGCCGTCAACCAGTACACCGAGACGCTGTCTGGGCCGGAAGGCAACCTGCCGAGCAGTGAGGTGAAGCAGGGCGCCTCGCCGTCCAAGGCACTCGGCGCCTCCAACGCGAAGCGACTCGAAGCGCGCGGGCCCGAAGGGCGGGCCGCGGCGCAGCTCGCCGCCGACACCTCCCCCCAACCGGTGAGGAAGGCCGCCTCCCGGGGCGCCAAGCCGCAGCCCATCCCCGACGGCTCCTCGGGGCTTGGCGAGGTGCTGCGACAGGTGACCGGCACTTCGGACTCTGGGGAGATGGGCCTGCTGTTGCCGCTGGTGATCGTCCTCACCCTGGTCGGCTCGATCGGCTTCGCCCTGGGGCGCCGGCGGCGCACCCCGCAGGGCTGAGCCGCCGTCCGTTTCCTCTTCCACCCTTCTCCACCGACGGTGCCTCCCCGGTTTGCCCTCCTACTTGCAGGTGAGGAGGGCAAACCGGAGAGGCGCGCCTGCGACACCGGGCGATCTTTGGGCCATATGCGGCGATAAATCGCCCGGCGCTGGAGGATCTCAGGGGAAGCCCTCGCACCGGGCGATCTTTGGGCCATATGCGGCGATAAATCGCCCGGCGCTGGAGCGATCCGCCGTCTACCCGCGATGGCGGCGGTGGTGGCGCGCGCTGGCTGGGCGGTGCTTCGGCCTGACGCGGGCGTTGCGTGAGGCGCGGGCGACTTCGCCGTTGCGGCCGGTGACCCACAGCCTGACCCGGTACTTCTTCGCGCGGCGATAGCGATGGCGAGCCACGAACGTTCCGTTGGGCTTGAGAGCCAGGCTCCGCGCGTGCCCGTCGCCGAAGCCGAGCTTCACGGTGAGGACGCCGGCGCTGGCGCTTGCCCGGCCGGCGACCTTGGTCTTGCGCCCCTTTCGGACCGTCCAGATGCGCCTCAGGAAGGCGTGCGCCGACCCCGGCGCCTGCGGGTTCGTCGCCGCGGTGGAGCTCGGCGATGGCGATGGCGGTTCCGGTGTTGGCGATGGCGGTCCCGGCGGCGGCGTCGGGCATGAGCCCGTCGCGGGCAGCGACAGCGCGTAGGCGCCCCGCCCGTGGGTGGCCGCGTAGAGCACCCGGCCGCTGTCGGACAGGCTCAGCCCAAAGACCGCGGCGCTCGGCAGGGCCATCCCGGAGTCGATCCAGGTGCTCGAGCCCGCCGGTCGCCTCAGCACCCCGAAGTCGGTGGACGCGTAGAGGTCGCAGGTGGTGCCGTCGGCGGCGATCCCGGTCACCGGCTGGTCGCCGAGGTTGGCGGAGAGGTCGGTGAAGGTGGCGCTGTGGGTGGCGGGGTCGTAGCGGGCTTCGAAGACGTGGCCGGTGGTGGCCGGGGTGTAGGCGTCGTAGCCGGAGTAGGAGATCCAGGCCCGGTTGGGGTCGGCGGGGTCGACGCCGATCCCCGAGACGAAGCGCCCCGGCGTCGAGGTCGTGTCGATCCGGTAGAAGGACACCGACCCGGCCTGTGTCGCGTCGGCGTTCTTGGTGACGAAGAGCCGACCGGTGCGGGTCGCGGCCCACAGCGTGCCGGGGTCGCTGGGCGCCCGCGCGATCGCGACCACGTACTGGCCGGAGCGCGAGGAGCCGAAGGAGGTGCTGGTCAGGTTGCCGCCCATTTCCCTCCAGTCGCCGCAGGGCTCGGTGCGACGAGGGGTCGAGTTCGACGATCGAGCAGCCGTTCGCTTCGAGGGAAGCCTGCGAGCCGCCGTGGTCGTTGGTGCGCCAGACGTGCTCCAGCCCGGTGAAGGCGCGTCCGGGCAGCTGCGGGTCGGCGACGAACGGGGTGTAGAAGGAGGAGCGCTCTTCGCTGCTCAGCAGCCGGTCGTAGATGTCGAACCAGCCGTTCGGGTCGTTGCCGTCGAAGTTCACTTCCGGGGTGGAGCTGTAGTAGTTGTGGTAGCGGATCGTCGGTTCGCCGGCGTCGAAGCCCGACTGGCCGCCATCGCCGCCGACGTTCTCTTCCCACTGCTTTTCGGCCGGTTCGAGCGAAGCTTCATAGCCCCAGGTGCCGTTGTCCTGGGTGCCGCCGAGCAGCGAGTCGGCCGGGTGCTGGGGATCGAAGGACAGCGACTGGAACTGGAGGTCGTTGAGGCCGTCGTTCAGCGGTTCGATCGCCGAGGGCACGGCGCCGAGCAGCATTTCGCAGTCGAGCAGGTCGGCCGGCAGCAGCGGGGCGAGGACGCCTTCGCTGTATTCGTATTCGCGTTCTTCGCAGGATTCCGACTGGTCCTGCGTGGAGCCGACCGTGAGCCGTACCACGCCGCCGTCGGAGCCGATGAACGCGGTGGCGCCGTTGTTGGCGAAGGCGATCGCGTGCAGGTCGGGATGGATGCCGGCTTCCACGCCCCACGCCTTGCTCGGGTCCTTGAGCACGGCGGTCATGTCCTGCCATTCGACTTGTGTGCTGGCGGTTGCCACGGTGCCTTCGCCGCCGTTGGTCGAGCGGATCACCGCGCGACCGTTGGAGCGTGGCGGTTCGCCGCCGTAGGCGGGCAGCTCGTCGTAGTTCATCGCGCCGCCGTACCAGACGGTGTCGGGGCCGGCGCCCGGTGGATGGGCGACGAAGCTGTCGTAGTCGCACTGGCCGTTCTGGCAGTAGCCGTAGGCGGCGAAGCCCTTGTGGACGCCGTCATTGAGAGAGGAGGAGAGTTGGATCCAGCCCTGCGCTTCGTTTTCGGCCGTGCTGTTCGGTTCGCCGGCGATCGCGGCGACGTCGTCGTTGCGCCAGGCCTCGGGCAGCGGCGTCGCCGGGTTTTCGTCAGTCGCCCAGTCGTCGGAGGCGTCACCCACATACATCCGCGTCGGACCGCCATTTTCGCCGTCTTCGGCCACGTCGACGAGGTCGAACTCGGTGCGGTCACCGAACGTGTCGCCGAGCGGTTCTTCGGGGTCGGAGAAGTCGTTCTGGTTCATCGTGTGGAAGACCCGTTCCCAGCTCAGTTCGTTCGGTGCGACCGGTTCGGACTGGTTGGCGCGCCAGACGCCGTAGCCGAAGACCGCCGCGTAGAGCGCGTTGTGATCGTTGGGGTCGAGCTCCAGCTTGTTGACCCCGCCCTGGAACCAGTCGACGCCGCTCGAGGAGAGGTTGGGGCTGGCCGGCGTCTTGTTCGAGAGGTCGACCTCGAGGCTGAAGGTCGCGCCGCCGTCGCTGGAGCGGTAGACGCCGAGCGCCGGCGCGCTGGGCGGCGTGAACCGACCGCCGTTTACCGAGGAGGAGCCGTGGCGGGCGACGTCGGTGCCGATGTAGATCGTTTCCGGTTCGGTCGGGTCGACGGCGATCGCGCCGATCGAGCGGTTGGTGGCCACCGCGACGCTGCCGGGGACCTGCGTCCAGCTGGCGCCGAAGTCGGTCGACCGGAAGAGGCCGAGGCCGGCTTCGGAGTCACCGGAGCCGTTGGGCTCGCCCGAGCCGGCGTAGAGCACTTCGCTGGCGGCGTCGTAATAGAGAGAGCCGAAGGCGTTGGTGGGGAGGTCCGCGGCGGGTTCGATCCACTCGACCGGGGTGGCCATCGCGTCTTCGGTGCGCCAGATGCCGCCGCCCGCGGCAGCCACCCACATCCGGCACAGCGCTTCGCTGCCGCAGCTCGGGTCGATCGCGATCGCCGTGACGCGTCCCGACTCCTGGGTGGGGGGACCTTCTTCGGTTTCGTAGTCGAAGAACTGGGAGGCCTCGCCGGCGACGTTGGGCGTCGTCGGGCCGAGCGCCGTCCACGGCGTGGTGGAGGCGACCGCCTGGCGGTAACGGGTGCCGCTGGAGAAGCTGCCGCGCAGCGGCCTGTCGGGAAGCGCGGAGAAGGCCTGGTGCTCGCGGCGCGCCAGCCGGTCGTCGACGTAGGTGCGTGGATAGGCGCGGTTGGCGACCTGCTCTTCGGCCGGCGTGCCCGGCCCCTCGCGCGAGGCCTCGTCGCCGTTTGCCAGCCTCGCCTCGTTGGACGCCTCACGCAGGGCGTCGAGCTCGGCATACGGCCCCTCCTCGCTGGGCTTCCCGCCGCCGAGCGCCAGAACGGTGACGCCGACGAGAGCGATCGCGGCCAGCAGCGGCACGGACCACCTCAATCTGCTCGAAGCAGCGACGCGGCGAAGCATCGCAATCACAGTAGCGGAGCGCGTTTCCCGGCCCGGCGGAAAATCGCTGGAGGGGCGCGTCACTTCAGCGCTGAGAGGCGTAACCTTTTCGTTGCGCTGAAACTAACCAAAATATTGGGGATAGACCGCCAGTCGTAAGGCTGGTACAACCGTTCTCCGACCTGGACAGAGATACCACTGCGTCTAGGTCATCCAGGACAAAGAGACGGGGAAAACCGAAGAGTGTTCTTTGATCGTTCCAGTAACGTGGGCGCGCCCGCGAGGGGTTCCGTGCCCACGGCGCATCCGGTGGCGGACGCAGCTGCTGTGCAGCCGCGCCCGGTCGTCCGCTCCAGCTATCGCGGTCGCGACTTCACCCTGCGCAGGGCGCTGCTGGTCGCCGACCTGCTCGGCATCTGGCTGGCCCTGGGGGTGGCGATGGCGATCCCTGGTGGGCGCTCGGCGTTCCACGACTCGCTGCTGATCGTCCCCACGCTGCCGGTCTGGGCGATGCTCTTCCGCACCTACGGGCTCTACCGAAGCCCAATCCGTCGCTTCGAACCGACCCACCTCGACGACATCTCCGCGCTCTTTCACGCGCTGGTGATCGGCACGCTCGGCATGTGGCTCTATTACAAGGTGGTCCCCAGCGCCTCGCAGCTCAACTTCGAGGAAGTCTTGATCTTCGCGCTGCTGGTGCTGCCGTTGATCGCCGCCCTGCGCGTGATCCTGCGGCTCATCAACCTGCGCCAGCAGGGCCCCGAACGCGTCTTCCTCGTCGGGCCGCCCGAGGACGTCGCGCTGCTGGGGCGCAAGCTCGGCCACCACCCGGAGTACGAGATGGCGCTGGTCGGCTCGGTGACCGCCGAGAACTGCGAGGAGGAGGAGGAGCCGGATCTCCCGCTGGGCTGCGGGCTCGAGGAGGTCGAGGCGCTGATGGCCTCGGATCAGATCGACCACCTGGTCGTCCGCCTCGACGCCAGCTACATACCGCAGCAGTACGTGCAGGAGCTGATGCACGTCTGCCACCGCGAGGGCATTCGCTTCAGCTGCTTCCCGGGAAGCAAGGGCCTGCTGCTGCCGGGCACCGAGCTCAACCACATCGAGGGGGTCGGGCTCCTCACCTCAAACCCGCCCGTTCTCTCCCGCACCTCGGCTGTGATGAAGCGCTGCCTCGACATCGTCGTCTCGGCGCTGGCCCTGACGCTGATCGCGCCATTCCTGGCGCTGATCGCGCTGGCGGTCAAGCTCGACTCCAAGGGCGCGGTCCTCTACAGGCAGACACGGGTCGGCAAGGACGGGCGGCGCTTCGGGCTGGTCAAGTTCCGCACCATGGTGCCCGGCGCCGACGGCATGGACGACGAGCTGATGAAGCACAGCGTCGACCCGCACTGGCTGGTCATGGACAAGGACCCGCGGGTCACCCGGCTGGGGCGCTTCCTGCGCCGCAGCAGCATCGATGAGCTGCCGCAGCTGTGGAACGTGCTGAAGGGCGACATGGCGATGGTCGGGCCGCGGCCGCTGAGCGAGCGCGACGATCGCAACGTCCACGGCCGGCATCGCCACCGCCTCGACCTGGTGCCGGGGATCACCGGCTACTGGCAGGTGCTGGGGCGCAACAACATCCCCTTCCAGGAGATGCTCGAGGTCGACTACGCCTACATCTCCAGCTGGTCGATGTGGCACGACCTGAAAATCCTCGCCCGCACCGTGCCGGTCGTCCTGCTGCGCCGCGGCTCCAACTGACCGCCTGAGCTCTCCCGACCCGCATGACGGGAACGGTCGAGGCTCTGTGGGCCAAGGTCCCCCGCCCGCCAGCCAACAGCTAATCAGCCATATAGTGCGGTTTATAGATATAACCTGCTATATATTGCAGCTATAGCAGTCTATCCACGCACCCACTCCCCTTACACGCTCGAGGCCCTGCAGCTGCTCGGCGAGCAAGTCCGCTTGGGTCGCCGGGAGCGGCGCTGGACCCAGGTCGAGCTCGCCGAGCGGGCCGGCATCAGCGTCAGGACGCTCAACAGGGTCGAGCACGGCGATCCTCGCGTTGCCCTTGGCACGGCCTTCGAGCTGGCCACGCTGGTTGGCGTCCCCCTCTTCCAGACCGATCGGGAGCGGCTCTCGATGGATCTCGAGCGGACCCGAGCTCGCAGCGCCGTCCTTCCCCAGCGCGTCCGCCGCGGCGGCGCGGTTGACGATGAGTTCTGAGGAGCGGGCCGACCGGGCCTACGTCTGGACGTGGTTGCCGGAGGCGACCGAGCCCGTGGTCGCCGGCCAGATCGCGACGGTTGGCGACCTGCTCACCTTCAACTACGGGCAGAGCTACCTGGCCCGAGAGGACGCGGTGCCGCTCTATCTGCCCGAGCTGCCCCTGCGCAGGGGTCGTATCGATCCGCTCGGCAACCTGACCGCTCCCGGAGCGATCGACGATGCCGGGCCCGACGCCTGGGGCCAGCGAGTTGTGATGAGGCACGTGATCGGCGAAGCGGCCGGTCGGGCCGATCCGGCGGAGCTCAGCCGCCTCACCTACCTGCTCGCGTCCGGTTCCGATCGGATCGGCGCCCTCGACTTCCAGGTCTCGCCGCACACCTACGTACTTCGCAACGGCGGGACGGCGGCCCTCGAAGAGCTCTCCGAGGCCGCCGCGCGGGTCGAGCAGGGTGTCCCGCTGAGCCCCGAGCTCGATCGAGCCCTCCTGCATGGGAGCTCCGTCGGCGGCGCGCGCCCCAAGGCCCTTCTCACCGACGGGCGGCGCAAGCTGATCGCCAAGTTCTCTTCGACCACCGACACCTATCCGGTGGTCAAGGGCGAGTTCGTCGCCATGGAGCTCGCACGGCGCGCCGGCCTCGACGCCGCTCGGGTCGAGTATCGCCAGGTTCTCGGCCGCGACGTTCTGCTGGTCGAGCGCTTCGATCGCGAGGCGACAGCCGGCGGCGTCAGGCGCCGGGCGATCGTCTCGGCGCTGACCATCCTCGAGCTCGACGCCGAGCGCGAGGCCCGCTACGCGACCTACCACGAGCTGGCCCAGATCATCCGTGCCCGCTTCACCCGCGCCAGGGACACCCTGCACGAGCTCTTTGCTCGGATCGTCTTCAACATCCTGGTCGGCAACATCGACGATCACGCTCGCAACCAGTCCGCCTTCTGGGACGGGCGGGCGGAGACCCTCACTCTCACCCCTGCCTATGACGTTTGCCCGCAGCCACGCAGCGGTCTGACCGCCGGCCAGCTCATGGCCTTCGCGCCAGGGGTCCGCGCCAGCCAGCTCGAGCTCGCCGTCAGGGCCGCGGCGACGTATCTGCTCTCCGAGGCAGAAGCCCGCGAGATCGTCGACCGGCAAATCGAGACGATCGCCGGCGAATGGGATGCGGTCGCCGACGCCGCAGAGCTTGGCCCCCAGGACAGAAGCTTCTTCAAAGGACGGCAGTTCCTCAACCCCTATGCCTTCGAGGGCTACTCCTCACCCAGCCCCTGGTAGGAGGTGGGACCGGGGCAGAGGCGGGCGGGCTCAGTGGGTGGTGGTGGTCGAGCAGACGCGGGTTCAGTGGCTGGGGGTCGTTGGGCGGACGCGGGCTCAGCGGCTGGGGGTCGTTGGGCGGAGGCGGGCTCAGCGGCTGGGGGTCGTCGCTCCCTTGCGGCGGAGGTGGTAGACGACGACGGGGTCGCCAAGCAGGACGTCGTCTCTCAGGCGGGTCAGGCCGAGGCGCTCGGCCACACGAACCGATCGCAAGTTGGCGGGCGCGATCATCGCCGTCAGGTAGGGCACCTCGAAGCGCGAGAAGCCCCACTCGGCGCAGGCCCGGGCGGCCTCGCTCGCATAGCCGTTGCCCCACGCCTCTCTGTTCAGCGCCCAGCCGAGCTCGGTCTCCTCGAACTGCGGCCAGTGCTTCAGCCCGCACCGCCCCAGGAAGGCGCCGCTCTCGCGGTTGAGCAGGGCGAAGATGCCGTGGCCTCGCTGCTGCCATTCCTCCTCGTTGCGGTGCAGCCTGTCCTCCGCCCCGGCGCGGTCGAGCGGGCGGATGAATTTGGTCACCTCGGGATCGGAATGCAGGGCGGCAAACTCGTCGAGGTCCGCCGGCGACAGCGGGCGCAACAGCAGTCGTGCGGTCTCGAGCCGCATGTGTCGAGCGTACCCGCCGGCCGCCCGGCCCACCCCTCGTTAACCTCAGCATGGATGGGGGAAACCGGCATCGACATCCGCGCTCTGCCTGGGGCGGGTCTTGTCGAGCGCGGCATTGATGGCCTGCGCCATGGGCGCGTGTCGGCCGAGGCGACGCTGGGACAACCTCACCTAATCGTCTAAATCCCCTTCAGTCATAACTTTTGGGGAGAGGGCTGGACAAATATATGGCCCCTTTTGACCCAGATGGCCAAAATCGTACCCTTGCATCGTGTAAGTTTCGCCTCGCACTCTGAGGGGGGCAAAGAACTGCCGGCGCATTTGGTCGCCTTGCCGGCACGGAGCCAATGGCGAAACCGACCTCGGCCATCGCATCCAGTTAACGGGGGTACTCGATGTCCAGGATCGACACGTCGGCAGCAGCCGCGAAGCGTGCAGGGAAGGCCCGCCGCTTTGGCCGGTCGTGGATCCTCGCCAGCCTCGCGCTCGCGACAACCCTGATCCTGCTCGTTGGAGCACAGGCAGCCTCTGCGGCCTCCGTCGGTCCGATCGACTTCGAGTCTTACGCGCTCGGCAACATCGACGGTCAGAACGGCTGGTCGAAGACCGGTCCCTACGACGTCGAAGTGGCCTCGGTTTCGGAATTCTCCGACGCCTCGGGCTACGGTTTCGGCTCCAAGGCGCTGCGGATCTCCAATGCGACCGTCGGCGGCGGTTTCGGCGACCAGGCGATTTCACCGGCGCTCTCCGAAGGAGCGGGCGAGTCCGCCAACACTCACTTCGAAGCCAGCTTCCGAGTTGGCACCACCCAATCGACCCAGCAGGTCGAAGAAGAAGGCCACCCCGCGAGCTTCTCGGTCAGCCCGACCGAAACTGGCGACGGGCGGATGAGCTTCCTGCGCTTCGAGGACCTGGCCGACGGCGTCCACGTCTTCTTCGACGACGTGGAAGACGAAGGCCCAGTGGGAACCACCGCTGAATTCGTAGAGACGGACATCGCGACGCTGAGCCGCTCAGAGGCCCACAGCATCCGCTTCGCGATCGACTTCGAACCCGGGCCCAGCAACGACGTGGTGAAGATCTTCATCGACGGCACGCTGGCCCACACCGGCACCACCTGGGAGAACTACTACCTCTACGACCCCGAACAGCCGGCGCATGTCGTGCCGACGATTTTCCGTCTGCTCTTCCGCCAGGGCAGTAGCGTGCTGAAAAATGCCGAAGCGGAAGGCAAGGGCTTCCTGCTCGACGATATCGGCTACTCGGTCGGATCGAACACGGTGACCGTCAATGACGACACGTCCGGCGCGGGCCCAGCCGGCTCGACCTGCTCCACCCCTGACTTCACGACGATCCAGGGCGCGGTCAACACCGTCGCTTCCGGCTCGACCATCCTCGTCTGCGCCGGCACCTACGGGGAAAGCATCACGGTCGGCAAGGAACTCACCCTGAAGGGCGCGCAGGCGGGTGTTGACGCTCGTGCCCGAAGCGGCGAAGAGTCGACAGTCAATTCGATCTCGATCGCCGAAGGTGGCGTCACCGTCGACGGCTTCTCGTTCGCCGGCACCGGCAGCCAGGTCAGCGTGTCGTCCCCGACGACCCTTTCGGGCATCGTTCTCCAGAACAATGTCTTCGCCGGCTACGGCTCCGTGGCGGTGCCGACCACCAACGCCGGCGACATCCTTATTAAGCAGAATCTCTTCTCCGGCCCGGCGACAAGCGGCGAGGCCATCCAGATCAAGGCGAGCACCGTCGAAGGCGGCTGCAATGGCAGTGAAGTGCTCGACAACGCATTCGAAGGCGCCAGCAACATTGGCGGTGCCGACGTCAACCTGTCCTGCACGGAAAGCGAATCCGAAGACATCACGGTCTCCGGGAATACAACGACGGGCAACAGCGTAGGGAGCAGCTTCGTCGCGTTCTCCGGCGTGACCGGCGGCATCTCGATCACCGGAAACACTGGCTCGACCAGCGGCTCTGCGATCTTCTTTTTCGGTGACGTCAGCGGCTCGGTGCTGATCGAAGGCAACTCGATCACCAACAGCGAAGGCAGCGCCGTTTCAATTCACGGCGGCGACATCATCCCTGCCGATGTCGCGAACACGGGCACGTTCACGATCAAGGACAACACCCTCACGGGCAACGACTACGGCATCTTCGTGGGCGATACAGCGCTCGGGTCCGGCGGCAGCGTGGTGGCTCACTTCAACAACCTCGCGGGCAACGAAACGGCGGGTGTCGAGAGCGATTCCACCGTGGCGGCCGTTGACGCGACCAACAACTGGTGGGGCTGTAACGCTGGGCCTGGCCACTCCGGATGTGCCGTCGCGACCGGAGAAGTGACGTACGACCCATGGCTCGTGCTGGGGATCTCGGCGTCGCCGACCTACCTCTCGACCGAATCGAGCTCGACGCTGACCGCCGACGCGACGCACAACTCGAACGGCGACGACACCTCGGGCGAAGGTGCGATCCCGGATGCGACGATCATCACGTTCGGAACCAACCTCGGCAGCGTCTCCCCCGAAGAAGCCGAAATGAGCGGGGGCACGGCGACGGCCACTCTCGAATCGGAAGAAGCCGGTACGGCCAACGCCTCGGCGACGCTCGACAACGAGACGGTCTTCACGTTGGTCGAATTCACCTCGCTGTCGAACTATGCGGTCGAAGTCCTGTCCGACAACCCCCTCGGCTACTGGCGACTCGGCGACGCGCTCGACACCTCGACACTCACCGACCAGACCGGCAACTATCCCGGCGAATACAAGAACGACGCCGGCGGCAGTCCGCAGCTAGGTATCTCCGGGGACACGAACACCGCTGCCTACTTCGTGGGCAACGGCCAGTACGGCTACATCAACGGGATCGCAGCGCCCAAGCACGAATACACGATGGAGGCGTGGGTTCTGCCCTCCGACGAAGGCGCCGCAATGATCATGCAGCACGGCGGCTCCGGCGCGCTCTACATCAATGCAGGTGGTCACATCACCTTCGTGCCAAACTCCAACGAAGTCCACCTGCAGGTGGAAGATCCGAAGCCGCTCTCCAAGCGAATAGAACAGTCAGAAGTGCATGCCGGCGAAGAAAAGGCAGCGTTCATTCACGTGGTCGGCACCTGGACGATGTACGGCTCTGTCGCGCGCCTATACGTCGGTGGGAAAGAACGGGCGCATGCGACAAGCACCTTGCAGCCCTCGGGAATCTCCACCCTCTACATCGGCTACGGCACGCTGGCGCCCTGGTTCCGCGGCTTCATCGACGAGGCGGCCTACTACCCGACGGCGCTGGAAGCGGGACGGATCAAAGATCACTACGAGGCCGATCCGCCGCCGCCGCTCTGGATTCCCCGGGCGACAGGCCCGACGTCCTCGCCGAGTCCGACGAGTTCTCCCAGCGCGACTTCAGGCGGGTCGGCGCCCGCACCGGCGGTGCAGGCGTCCAGCCCGCAGTCGCAGCCCAGCTCGCAGAGCAGCGGCCCGAGCAGGTCGACGCACCAACGCCGTCACGGCAGGCGCCATCACCGGGGCCACGGCAGGCGCCATCACCGGGGTCACGGCAAGCGCCACCACCGCGCGCGCCATCACAAGCGTCACCGCGGCGGCAAGCACCGCCGGCACCGCTAGACGGGCCAGTCGGGGTCTGCTCCCTCGGGCAACGCCCGCGGGTAGCTCTTTCGGCGGGTTCGGGCCAACCCGGGCAGCGCTGTGCGCAAACCATTCCTAATCGGTAGGTAGATCCACACCTTTTAGCCGCCAGGCGGCAAGTGGACGAATATACCCCCGTTTGCAGTGCAAATCGGGGATGAGGTTGCACACAGCCAAGGCCTGCGCGGCTACGATCGTGCGCCTCGCAACGCAGTTCCTACAGAGGATCGGATGACGTCTCAAGTCTTGGACACGAGTCGCAAGAGGGCCGCTGCGGCGCTCGACGGTGCGGCGGCACACGCCTGCGGTGCGGTGCCGATCGCGATCGAAGACGACGACGTGCTGCTCGTTGGGCTTGCCGGGGCGTCGGGGCCGGGCGTGGTCGGCGCCCTGAACGCGCTGACCGGTATGAAGGTGCGGGCGGTATCGATGAGCGCCGAGCAGATCGCCGCGGCGCAGCGAGAGGTCTACGGCGCCGAGGTGGGCGAACGCGAGCGGGGGCGGGCGCTGGCGGAGGAGGCCGGCGTCCCATTCGTCTCGCTGGCGCGGCGCGACGACGGCAGCGATCCCGTCAATCCAGCGGCGGCGCGCCTGCTCGCAGAGGAGTTCTGCCGCCGCTTCGAGATGGTCGCGGTGGCGGCCGAGAACGGGGTCGTGGTCCTCGCGACAGCCAGGTCGCCCGACGCGGATGCGGTGCAGGCGGCGTCGTCGACGACCGGCTTCGAGGCGCTCGTCGTGGTGGCGACGCCCGGCGACGTCGAGGAGGCGATCGGACGCGCCTTCGCCACGACTGCGGCCCCGCCCACGATCGCGCCACCGGCACCCGCCCCACCCGAGGTCGCCGAGCCCGAAGTCGCCGATGTCGAAGTCGCGCCACTGGAGGTGACCCAGGCCCCCGTCGCCCCGCCCCGCCCCGAGCCACCCGGCGAGCGGCGCCGCGTTGGGCGCCGGATGCTGGGGGAGATGCTGCTGGACAGCGGTGCGCTTGACGAGGAGGGACTGGAGCGGGCGCTGCGCATGCAGGAGCGCACCGGAGACCCGCTCGGCGAGATCCTCGTCCACAGCGGCGCCGTCCCCGAGGACCGGCTCGCCGCGACGCTGGCGATGCAGCTCGAGCTGCCGCTGGCGCGGATCGATCCGACCGAACTCGACAGCGAGGCCGCAAAGATGGTCCGGCACGAGCTGATGATCCGCCATCGCGTCGTGCCGATTGCGATCGAGGAGGGGCACCTCGTGGTCGCGATGGTCGACCCGCTCGACGAGGGGACGCTGGCTGACCTCGACGAGCACAAGACGCTGCCGCTGCGGCCCGTGCTCGCCACCGACACCGACATCGACCGGGCGATCCAGGCGATCGTCGCTCCGCAACAGGTCGAGCGGGCCGCCACCGAGCTGATGCTCCAGATGCCAGAGGCCTCCGCCCACCGGGTGCTGTCGCAGGGCCAGAAGGTCGCCTTTGTTGCGTTGCTCATCGCCGGGTTGGCCGGACTCGTCATCGACCCGCTCGCGACGATCATCGCCTTCAACGTCTGCTCGATCGCCTTCTACCTGGCCAGCTCGATCTATCGCTTCCGGCTGATCAGCGCGTCGCTTGCCCATCACCTCGAGCTGCCCACCACGGTAGGGGACGTCGAGGGCCTCGACGAGCACGACCTGCCCGTCTACACGATCCTCGTGCCCCTCTACCGCGAGGCCGCCGTCATACGGCGGCTGACGGCCTCGCTCGCCAAGCTGGACTACCCGGCGACCAGGCTCGACATCAAGCTGCTGATGGAGGAGGACGACGAGGAGACGCAGGCGGCGGTACGGACGGCGAACCTGCCGCCGCATTTCACGCCCGTGATCGTCCCCGACGTCGGGCCGCGGACCAAGCCGAAGGCGTGCAACTTCGGCCTCGCCCAGGCGCGCGGCGAGCTGGTCGTCATCTACGACGCAGAGGACCGACCCGAACCCGACCAGCTCAAGAAGATCGTCGCCGCCTTCCGCAAAACGAACGAGACGGTCGCCTGCATTCAGTGCAAACTCAACTACTACAACAAGCGCCAGAACGTGCTGACCCGCTGGTTCACCAGCGAGTACTCGATGTGGTTTGACCTGATGCTGCCAGGCCTCGACGCATCGGCGGCGCCGATCCCGCTGGGCGGCACCTCGAACCATTTCTCGACCGCGCGGCTGATCGAGCTCGGCGCCTGGGACCCGTTCAACGTGACCGAGGACGCGGACCTCGGCATCCGGCTGCACAAGTCGGGCTTCAAGACGGCGATCATCGACTCGACCACCTACGAGGAGGCGACCTCCCACATCCCCAACTGGGTGCGGCAGCGCTCGCGCTGGGTGAAGGGCTACATCCAGACCTGGCTGGTGCAGATGCGCCACCCGATCCGTCTGATGCGCGAGATCGGCCTGCGGAACTGGCTGTCCTTTCAGATGACGGTGGGCGGCACGCCGGCGATCTTCCTGCTCAACCCGATCTACTGGACGCTGACCACGGTCTGGCTTTTCACCGAAGCGGGCGTGATCGAGGCGTCATTTCCGGGGCCGATCTACTACGTTGCGGGCCTCGGGTTGTACGTGGGCAACTTCCTCTTCGCCTACATGACGGCGACCGGGGCGGGCCACCGCGGCTACCACGACCTGGTCAAGTACGCGCTGCTGGCGCCGGTCTACTGGGGGCTGATGTCGCTGGGCGCCTGGAAAGGCCTGATCCAGCTCTTCACCAAGCCCTTCTACTGGGAGAAGACGGTCCACGGGCTGCACGTGGAGGAGAACGGCGTCGCCGACGCCGGCGCTGCTGCGGCGCCGAGATGAATGAGGGGCCGGTGAGTGAGGCAACCACGCTCGCGGCAGGAACCGGCGCCGTGGAGGGACCCAGGGTGCGCCGCCGGAGGCCTCGTCCGGTGAGAGCGCCGATTTCGCCTCCTGGGTGCCGCAGCCGCCCGAGCGCCGCGCCCGCGACCGCTGGCTACCAACCGGCGGGAGTCGCTGCTGACTTCGCGATCTTCTACCGACTGGCTACATCGGTTACCACGTCGTCATCGACAGCACGTCGTCGTGCTAGACGGGGCCTTGCGTCTGGCCCACGCCTTCTTCGCCTGGTACAACGACCCGCCCAAGCTGGCCGCTATCGGGTTCGAATGGCCACCGGTAATGACCCTGGTCTTCCTGCCGCTGGCGGCGATCAAACCGTTAGCGACCAGCTTCGCCGCGCTGCCTCTCACCTCGGCGTTTTTCGGCGCGGGGCTGATTACGGTCATCAACCGATCGCTCGCAAGCTTCGCGATGCGCCTATCGCTGCGTTACCCGTTGGTGGTGCTGTTCGCCGCCAACCCGATGATCGTCTTCTATGCGACGAACGGGATGGCGGAGGCCGTTTACCTTTTCTTCCTAACGCTCGGCGTGCACCTGATTACGCGCTGGGATCGCAGCGGCAAGACCCACATCCTCGGCCTCGCGGCATGATGGTGACGCTGGGCGCGCTTGCGCGCTACGAGGTGGCGACCTTCGCGGCGCTGATCGGGCTTGGCGTGCTGGCGATTCTCGTCAAGCGCAGCACCACTCGCCAGGAGATGGGCGCTGGCTGATCCTTTACGCGACCCCGATCGTCTACGGGGTGGGCGCTTGGTGCTTCTTCAACTGGCTGATAATTGGCAACCCGATCAACTGGCTGCAGCGGCAGCTGGAAGCCAACACCTCCGAGCAGATCGTTGCCCACAGGTGAACGCCGGGCCGATGTCTCTGGTGGAGATCGTCGGCAGGGTGGTCAGTCTAAACGCCCACCTGTTTTTGCTCACGGTGCTGGTGGTGCCGGCGCTGGCCGTCGCCTTTCTCCTGCGCCGCAAGCTGTCGCGCTGCTACTCGCCGCGCTGGTCCACTGAACGCCGCGATGACGATCCCCTGATCAATAGCTCGGGCAACCCCGGGTTGTTTCAGCTCCGCTACAACATGCGGGCCATCCCGCTCGCCCTCGTCGGCGCCGGCTGGCTGTTTTGGTGCTTCCGGGAGCGAGCCGCTCGCGACGGCATCTGCGCGGTCACCGTTGCGGCGCTGGCGATCAGCCTGCCGGTCACCTGGCACACGATGGAAACCTATCCGTGGCAATTCCCGGAGCAGGATTTCCTGGAGGCCGTGAAGACCGGCAAAGACCTGGGGCCGACCGACTCGGCGGCCAACCTGGTTTCGAACTTCCGCACGATGAGTGACTACGTCGGCGCTCACGTCAGCCGCAAGAACTCGATCCTCACCGACGATGCCCAGTCCTATGGCGTGATGCTGGTCAGCGGCCATCCCGACCTGTTCTTCGATCGAATCGACCACGGTGACAAGCGCTGGGGGCGGGTCCTGAGCAACCCCTATGGGAAGGTCGAATACATGCTGGTCGCAGGGAGTAGCTACGACAATATCCACGCTTGCTACCCGCGCACGTTTGCGGGGACGATGCCGGGAATCCGGATCGTCTACCAAAACAGCGACTTCAAGCTGTTGCGCGTCGACCGCCATCCGCCCAAACGGCTCATGGCGCCGACGACCTCCGGCAAGTGCCTGCTCTCCTCCGGGTAGCTTCACGATGCCCTCACCCCCAGTCAGCGTCATCACGATCGCCTACAACGCGGCGCCTCTGCTCGGCGAGGCGATCGAGAGCGTCCGGGCGCAGACCGACGACAACTACGAGTACCTGATCGTCGACGACGCGAGCAAAGACGGGACGCTCGAGGTGGCGCGCGACTACGCGGCCCTCGATGAGCGCATCCGCGTGGTCGCCAACGAGCAGAATCTCGGCATCGGCGGCGCCCGCAACCGCGGCCTCGAGGAGGCGCGTGGCGAGTACGTCATGTGGGTGGACGCCGACGACATCGCGCTCCCCGAGCGGCTGGGACACCAGCGTCGCTTCCTCGACGAGCCCCCGAGGTCGTCTATGTGGGCGGCTACCTGGAGCTGTTCTCGGAGCGCGGCACACTGTCGATTCGTCGCTACCCCACAGACGACGCCGCACTGCGCCGCATGCTGCACCGCTTCTCGGCGGTCTCCGAGCCAGCGGCAATGCTGCGGCGCAGTGCCGTGGCGGAGGCGGGGCCCTACGACGGCGCACTGTCCCCGGCCGCCGACATCGACATGACCTTTCGCCTCGCCCGGGTGGGCAAGCTGGCCAACCTGGCGGAGGTGGTGACTCGCTACCGGGTCAGCGAGGATATGGCGACAATGGCGAAGATGTCGGTGATGGCGCGCCGTACCTGGGAGGTCAGGCGCCGCTACGCTGACGATTTTCCGCCGACGCTTGCCGACCGTGGCTACGGCTTGGCGCAGCGAGCGGCGATGCTGCTGCCCGCGAAGACGAAGATGTGGCTGCTGACGCGGGTGCGCGACACGGCGCCGAGCGGGAAGGTCTCTTGGATGAACCGACTCTCCACCCGCGGCAACATCGATTAAGCCGCGCTCAGGCACTACCCCTCGGGGTCGGGCACGCGGTCGTAGTAGCGGCGCAGGTAGGTGCGGTACCAGACCGCCGCGGTGTCCCAGGCTGTGTGGGCCGCGTCGGCCCAGCCGATCTTGGGGAGGTCGCGCTCGCGGGTCACCACCACGGGGGCCTCGACGATGCGAAAGCCGAGGCGATGGGCGATCACGAGTGCCTCGAGGTCGAAGGCGAAGCGCTTGACCAGCATGCGCGGCACAACGCCGCCGAGGACCTTCCGGCGAAACAGCTTCAGCCCGGTCTGGGTGTCGCGCACCGGCAGGCCGAAGAAGAAGCGGACGATCGCGTAGTAGCCCCAGGACATGACCTGCCGCCCGCGTGGGTAGTCGACGCGCGACTCGGCGTGCATCTTGGAGCCGATGACGACGTCGGCGTGGGCTTCCTGCATCGCCCTGTAGAGGAGCTGCAGCTGGCGCGGATGCACCTCGAGGTCGGCATCGAGGAACAGCACGAGTTCGCCGCGGGCGGCCCTCGCGCCCTGGACGATCGCGTAGCCCTTGCCGGCGTTGCGCTCGTAGCCGATCACCCGCACGCTGTCGATCTCGCGCGCGACCTGCTCGGCGACGCGGCGGGTGGCGTCGCGCGAGCCGTCGTCCACGACGAGGATCTCGCAGGAGAGGCCGAGCTCCCGCATGCAGGCTGACGTGTCGCGCAGCGTGGAGGCAATGCGCGAGGCCTCGTCATAGGCGGGGATGACGATCGTCACCTCGTCCTCGCATTCGGAGAGGTCGTGGATCGGCCGGGTGGCCAGCAGCGGCACGAACGGGTCCCGCGCCTGGACGTCGCGTCGCAGCATGCCGCGGCGGCGCAGGCCGCGCTCGAACAGCTCGCTGCCGGCGACCAGCAGCACCGCCGTGGCGATCAGCACGGCGATCAGGTCGGCGGGGGCGGAGTGGAAGAGCGCGTAGAGGGCGACCTGGACGACGAGCAGGGCGCTCAGCAGCAGGGTGTACTGGGACTGGCCCAGCGACAGGAAGTGGTAGATGTAGACGTTGCCGAGGGCGAACAGCGTCATCGCGATGCCGAGCGGGCCGAGCCAGGAAGAGGCGAAGACGTACTTCGGGCCGAAGGCGATGCGCACGAGCGTTTCCGGGAAGGCGAAGAGGATGGCGGTCCCGATCGCGCCGAGGATGGCGACCGCTGCCAGGCCGCCGACCAGGTGGCGGCGGGCGATTTGGGGGTCGCGCAGGGTGGCGACCCGCGGGAAGAGCACGGTGGTGACCGCCAGCGCAATGACCAGCAGCGAGTAGGCGCCGAACGAGACGGCGGCGTAGGCGCCGGCCGTGTGGGGCGTGAACGAGAGCCGGGCGACCAAGACGCTCATGCCGCTGAGCGCGGCGAACAGGGTGAGCACCACGGTTGGTCCGCCGGCGAAGCCGCGCAGGATGCGCCGCGGCCGGCTTGGCAGCGCCCGCCCGCTCTCCCAAACGCGGCGCAGCGGGCCGGCTGAGAGCAGCGCCGAAAGCCAGGCCGCGGCAGCGACGCCGAGCATCACCAGGCTGGAGCCGAAGCCGAGTAGGCCGAGCGCCATGCCGGTGGCGAGCTTCAGCCCCCCGAACCAGCACTGGGCGGCACTCAGCCGCCCGAATCGATGTGTCCCCTGCAGGCCGCCGAGGACCAGCGAGAACATCAGCATTCCGGCGATCGTTGCGAGCGTGGCGATCACGGGGAGCGGGTGCTCGACGTCGGTCAGGACGATGCCGACGATGCCCAGCGGCGTCAGCAGAACGAAGAGGGCCGCCAGGCGCCTGATCAGCGCCCGCAGCGTCTCGCGCAGGACGACCCCCGCGGCCGCTTCGCCCTCGCGGTCGATGCGCCAGGCGACCTCGCGCGCAACCGCCGCCTGCAGCGCCAGAGTGGGCGGTGTCGCGATCAGGACAAGGGTCAGCAGCGTGGCGAGCAGCGAGTACTCCGAGGGCCCGAGGATGCGGGCCATCGCCAGGTGGAAGACGGACTGGAGGATCGCGGCCAGGCCGATGCCGATGCCGACGATCACGCCGCTGCGCATCAGGGTGGCGGAGCCGGCGCTCTCCGGAACCGCCCGGGTGGGGGTCTGCTCAGGCCTCACCTGGGATTGGCACCGTCGATTGGGGGCAAAATGGCCTCACGGAGCGACACAGCTCCGCCGCGAAAGTGTGACATCCCAAGCGGGGTGAGCGGGCACGGTTTTGCCTCCTGCGCGATCCTGTGCAGATGAGGCCGGGGCAGGGGGGAGTGAGCAGGACCGCGCAGTTCGTTGCGCTGTTTCGGGCTCTCGAGTCCCGGCTGGCGGCCGACCGGCGCCTGTTCGACGATCCTCACGCCCACGCGTTCCTCGACCGGCGGCTCGGCGCGGTCCACGCGATGTCCCGGGTCCGGCTGACCGGCAGGCTGGCGACCGGCGTCATCGACCGGGGCTGGCCGGGAACGCGCGCCGGCGTCATCGTGCGGACCCGCTTCATCGACGACGCGCTGGCGGCGGCGCTGGTCGAGGGGATCGCCCAGGTGGCGATCCTGGGGTCGGGATTCGACACCCGCGCCTACCGCATGCCTGGCATCGAGGGCACCCGGGTCTTCGAAGTGGACGCGCCGGCGACGCTCGCGGTTAAGCGGGCGCGGATGGAAGCCCTGCTGGGCCAGATCCCTCCCCACGTTTCGATGGTCGCCGTGGATTTCGAGCGCGAAAACCTGGAGGAGGCGCTGGCGCGCACGTCGTTTCGCCCGCAGGAGCCCACCTTCTTCGTCTGGGAGGGGGTGACCAGCTACCTGAGCGCTGAGGCGGTTGACGCAACGCTCGGCCATCTGGCGGCGCTGTCCGCGCCGGGCAGCCGCCTCGCGTTCACCTACCTGGATCGGGCCACGCTCGCGGGCAGCCCCGACGCGCCCCGGGCCCGGGCGACAATCGCCGCCGTGCGCCGCGCGGGCGAGCCCTTCCGGTTCGGGTTCGACCCAGCCCGGCTGCCGGCCTATCTCGAGGAGCGGGGCTTCGAGCTGCGCGAGGACGTGACGACGGCCGACCTCGCCGGCCGCTACCTGCACCCGCTCGGCCGCCACCCACCCACCAGCCACTTCTACCACGTCGCTCTCGCCTCCCGCTGAGGTCGCCCTGCCCGGCACGGGGGCTTCGGCGTCCCTCTGGCGGACTCCCGGAAACGTTCCACCCGAAACCCTGACCCGATGCTGCGATCACCAGCTCGACCTCGAGCCCCGGGCATTTGTTGAGCTCCACCGCTCAGGGCCGACCGGTCCATCCGCTCCCGACCGTCCCGCCTCCTTCGTCACTGGGCTCGAAGTCCCCAAGCCCCCTGGCTCTCTGACGAGGAGCGCGGAACCGTCCCTGTGACCCGCACAGACCATCTCGTCGATTGATTTATGAGAAAGAAAGCTCCTCCCCTGTTTGCCCTCCTCACCTGCAAGTAGGAGGGCAAACAGGGGAGGGGCCGCAGGGCCCAGACGGTCAGGGGCTACCGGCGTCGTTCCGCGAGATGTGGCCTGAAGGAGGCGGACACGAGCTCCGTTCGCTGTTTGTGTCGCAGAGCGGTACAAAGAGCGAACGGAGCGGCTGGAATCGCCTGGGTGAGACTGCGTTCGCTGTTTGTGTCGCAGAGCGGTACAAACAGCGAACGGAGCCGCTGGGGGTGCTTGGGCGCTGTCGGAGCGGAGCGGATGGCCGGCTTCCGGTCGAACGTTCGGGGGAGGTTCGCTAGCTTTGGACGTGGAACTCGACTGGGAGCAATCGAATGGGCGAGCGACAGGATGCCGACGACACGACGACGCTGCTCTGCGCGCCGTGGTCCGCGGAGGTGTTCGTGCGAATCCCGGGGAACTCGACCGGCGAGTGCGACATGTGCGGCGCAAGCGTGGTGATCTCCCCCGAGGGCAGGAAGCTGCTCGGCGAGGAGCCGGACACGCAGGTCATCTGCCCGTCGTGCGTGGAGAAGGTGCCCGACCTCGAGCTGGATTCGAAGCCGGAAGTCACACCCGAGGTGAGCGCGACGATCAAGGCGCTGACCGGGATCGACCCGGAGGAGATCCTCGCCGACGCCTCGGTGGGCGAGTTCGCCGAGCGGATCAGGAAAAGCGAGGAACGCCGCTCCGGCTCCTGACCGGCGGCTGCCTGGGAACGCCGCTCCGGCTCCTGACCGGCGGCTGCCTGGGGCCGCCGCTCAGGCGGTGGTGAACAGCTCTGAATCGTCGATGGGGTGACGATCTGCGCGCACCCGCCGGCGACTCAGCTCCAGGTCGGGCGAGCCGGTGTAATGGGTGCCTCGTTTCGAGCCCTTCTGGATCAGCAGACCGGCGTTGACCATCCGCTTCAGGTCATTTGTCGCGGTCTGGTTGCTGATCTCTTCCTGCTCCACCAGCTCCACGTCTTTCCGATAGGAGGCGTTGCGGATACGGAGGCCGATGGCGGCATCGAAGAGACTCCCGATTGACCGCTCAGGGAGACCCTTCTCGGTTCTCAGCTCGTCAATGGCCACCCACATCGCCTCGGACTCATGGGCGCGGCGCAGCACGCTTGCCGCCTGGATGAAGTGCGCCCGCAGGCAGAATCGAACCCACGGGCGGGCGTCGTTTTCCGGCCGCCACGACCCTTCTCCCACGGCGGCCAAGATGTCGTAATAGGCCCGGGTGTTGGCCCCCAGAAACTCCTCGATGCTCATCCACTCGGGGGAGAGGTATTGCTCGCGGGCCAGGATGAGCGTCTGTAGGCATCGGGCCATGCGGCCGTTGCCGTCTCGGAACGGGTGGATCATGACGAGGTTCAGGTGCGCCATTGCGCCCTTGACCATCGCGGGGCAATTCTTCGCCCCATCCATTTGCTCAACCAACCGATCGACGAGAGCCGGCACTTCGTTGCTCTCTGGGGCGTCGTAGACGACGTCGCCGGACGCATCGTTTCGAACCCAGACCGGGCCCGGACGCCAAAGCCCTGGGCCAGCATCCAGCGTGCACTCGGTCATCATGAAATGAAGGCTCCTGATGAGGCTCGCGGAAAGCTCGAAATGCTGGTCGTGTGCCAGCTGGATGACATAGGCCATCGCCCGCTGGTATCCCCGCACAGCCTGCCAGTCGCTCTCGCTGGCCTCCACCGGTTGGTTGCCCTCAATCGCGGCGAGGGCATCCTCCACCGAGACGTTGAAGCCCTCGATGCTGTTTGAGCCCTGGATTGCTTTCGCGCCAAGCACACGGCGTACCGAGCCGACCCACCTGCGCGGTTCGGCGACGTAGTAGCGCAGCTGCCGACGCAGATCCCGATGGAGGCGCCGCGCAGCCGATGGAGGCGCCGCGCAGCCGATGGAGGCGCCGCGCGCCGCTCAGCAGCTGATCGGCTGTGGGTCGACGCGATCCTTGACGACTTCCTCGCCGCGGCCTGCGCCGCAGTCGATTCGCTTGTCGCGGTGGCCGTCGATGGCGTCGATGAAGTCCCTGCCGCCCTTGCCGATGAACGTGTCAGCACCGAGGTGGCCCAGGAAGCTGTTGCTCCCGTTGTCGCCGATCAGGACATCGGGGCCGTCGGATCCCTCGAGGCTCTCGATGTCGCCGTGGATCTGGTCGGGGTTGCCGCAGCCCGGCGTGGAGCCGGTGCCGCCGATCTGCGCCGTGAGCTTGGCGTCGGAGCGACCGTAGGAGGCGGTGTCGCTGCCCGGCCCGCCGTCGAAGACGTGTCCCTGGCAGGTCATCACCGAGGAGACGAGCAGGTCCTGGCCAGGTCCGCCCGCGAGGTGATCGGAGCCCGGGTCGGCGTAGAGGACGTCCCCGCCGCCGTTGCCGATCAGCGTGTCGTGGCCGTAGTCGGGGCTGTTGTAGTTCTCGCCGGCTTCCAGGATGTCGCTGCCCGCCCCGCCCACCAGGGTGTCCGAGCCGGCGTTGCCATTCATGCGGATCGGGACGCCGGCCGGCACGCTGGGGTCGACCGAGAGGGTGTCGTCGCCGAAGCTGCCGGTCACCACCACCAGCGCGTTGGTCCCGCCCGGGCAGAAGACCGCGGTGGGGCCGCCGCCGCAGCCGTCGCCGGCGAAGATCGCCCCGGTGTTGGAGACGGACCAGCCCGTGCCGCTCCAGGAGACGCGCAGGTTGTCGGGGCCCGGGCTACCCTGCACGATGAGCCCCGCGCCGGCCAGCCCGTTGTAGAAGACCACGTAGGCGCTGCCGGCTGGGGCCCCCCGTTCGGGGCCGCAGGAGTGCGCCACGGCGAAGTTCTGGCAGGTGTCGGTTCCGGGGCCGCCGAGGGCTTCGTCGCCACCGCCGGCGCCGTTCAGCACGTCGTCCCCCAGCCCGCCGTCGATCCGGTTCGCGCCGCCGTCGCCGGTGAGCACGTCGCCCTGGGGTGAGCCGACGATGTCCTCGATGCCGCTCAGCCTGTCGTGGCCGTCGCCTTTCGCGGTCCCGGCAGCGAGGTTGACGATGACGCCGCTGCGGGTCGCATTTTCGTAGGAGACGATGTCCTGGACGCCCGGGCCGCCGTTGAGCGTGTCGGTGCCGGAGTCGCCGCGCACGATGTCGCCGTCGCCCGGGCCGCCGTTGACGTCGTCGATTCCGGTGCCGCCGATCACGACATCGC
The DNA here is from genome assembly GCA_963747765.1 of uncultured Solirubrobacterales bacterium. Taxonomy (GTDB): domain Bacteria; phylum Actinomycetota; class Thermoleophilia; order Solirubrobacterales; family 70-9; genus VRUE01. The sequence goes on from CAVVGH010000005.1 coordinate 447,720, forward strand.
TGCCGCTGCCGCCGTCCAGGGCCGGATCGTCGCCCGGCCCGCCGTTGACCCGGTCGTTCCCGGGCCCGCCGTCGATGCGGTCGTTGCCCTTCTCGCCGTCAATGATGTCGTCGCCGCCTTCGCCGTCCAGCTTGTCGCTGCCCTGCGCGCCGACGAGGCGGTCGTCGTCGCCGCCGCCGTAGAGGCTGTCGGGACCCTTGCCGCCGAGGAGCAGGTCTCCGCCGCCTCCGCCAAGCAGGGTGTCGCCGCCCTTCAGGCCCGAGAGGAAGTCATCGCCGGCGCCACCGTCGAGGCGGTCGGAGCCGGTGTCGCCGATGAGGCGGTCGTTGCCGCCTTCGCCGTAGAGCTTGTCGTAGCCGCTGCCGCCCTGGATGACGTCGTTGCCGGGGCCGCCGCAGATCGTGTCGTTGCCGTTGGGCCCGCCGTAGATGTGGTCGTTGCCGCCCCCGCCGTAGATCACGTCGCTGGCCTTCTTGCCGACGATCGTGTCGTTGCCCGGGGTGCCGACGATTGTCGCGTGCTTGCCGGCGCAGCTCGCGGCCGCGGCGCTGCCCGCGGCAAGCCCCAGGATCAGCAGGGCAGCCAGAACGAGGGCAGCAGGCAGGGAGGTTCGCAGAGGAAGGCGCACTTGCCGCCTTTTCGTCCCCTTTCTCCCGGACCCCAACCCGAACTGGACAGATATATGTGGGCGCTGGCTCGTCGTTCTCATCACTGAGTCGGCAATAACACATTGCAGCAGATTCGATTCGCCGGCCTGGAGATTTGTGCACCTTTGATCGCACTTGACGCCGCGAGAGGCCCGCCGCGCCTCGCCGGACCGCCCGCTGCGCCTCGCCGGACCGCCCGCTGCGCCTCGCCGGACCGCCCGCCGCGCCTCGCCGGACCGCCCGCCGAGTCCCGTCAACTTGCGCGCCGATCCCTGCCGCGCCGGCCGGCGCGGGTGGCTCTATTCGCCGGCTGTCTCGTCTGCCAGGGCCGCCCGCAGCTTGCGCAGCGAGCGGGAGAGGATCTGCTGCACGTTGGCGAGGCTGAGGCCGGCGAGCTCGGCGATCTCGGGGCCGGCGAGGTCGGCCCCGAAGCGCAGCGCGATCACCTCTCGGTCGCGCGGCGAGAGGGCGGCGAGCGCCGCGGCGAGATCGGGGTCGATGCCGAGGTCGGGCTCGGGAACCTCGCTTCCCAGCCGCTCCTCGCCGACATCGTCGAGGGGCTCGTGACGGGCCGCGCCACCGCGCCGGTAGTGGTCGATCAGCAGGTTGCGCGCGATCGCCATCAGCCAGACGGCAAGCGGCCCGCGCTGGGGGTCAAACCGCGACCAGGCGCGCAACGCCCGCTCGAAGGTCTGCTGCGTCAGATCCTCGGCGTCTTCCCTGCTCGCCACCCGATAGGCGAAGAAGCCATAGACGTTCCCCACGTGGTCGTCATAGGCATCGGCGAAGTCCCCGCTCATCAGCGCGTGCAGCGTACAGTCGCCCAGCCGCGCGCCGCCCCTCGGCCGGGGCCGTGAGGCTCAGGGGGCGCCGGGGGAGCCGCGCAGCGCGCCCTCGCGGGGGGCGTTGCCGTTGGTGGAGCTGCGCAGGAAGGCCTCGGCGGTGGGCACGTCGAGTGGGTGGGCGAAGAGGAAGCCCTGGCCGCTGTCGCAGTTCTCCTCCTGCAGCAGGGAGAGCTCGTGCTGCTCTTCGATGCCCTCGGCAAAGGTCTCGATCGAGAGGGCCTTGCCGAGCTGCACCAGGGTGCGGATCAGGGTTTTGCCCTCCTCGTTGCGCCGCAGGCCGGAGATGAAGGACTGATCGATCTTCAGGGCGTCGACCGGGAAGCGCTGCAGATGGGCGAGGGAGGAGTAGCCGGTGCCGAAGTCGTCGATCGCGATCTGCACGCCGAGCTGTTTGATTCTGTTGAGGTGGCGGGAGGTCTCCTCGGCGTTGTGCATGAGGGTCGTCTCGGTCACCTCGATCATCAGCGCCTCGGCGTCGAGGCCACTGCCGGCCAGCGCGCACTCGATGTCGACCGTGATCTGATCGGTGTCCAGCTGCCGCGCCGAGACGTTGACGGCCATCATGATCGGATAGCCCGCCTCGCGCCACTCGGCCGCCTGGGCGCAGGCCTGCTCGAGCACCCACTTGCCGACGTCCGCGATCAGGCCGGTGTCCTCGAGCAGCGGAATGAAGCTGTCGGGCTGGAGCAGCCCACGCGTGGGGTGCTTCCAGCGGATCAGCGCCTCCATCCCGGTGGTGTGCATGTCGCTGAGGTTGACGGTCGGCTGGTAGACGAGGAAGAACTCTTCCTTCTCGAGGGCCCCGCGCAGGTCCATCTCCAGTTCCATGCGTTTCTGCACCGTCTTCTGCATTTCGTCCTCGAACACGACGTAGCGGTTGCCGCCGTCCCACTTGGCCCGGTACATCGCGATGTCGGCGTTGCGCAGCAGCTCGTCGGCGGAGATGCGCTCCCCGGCGGCGATCCCGATGCTGGCCGTCATGGTGACGCTGGACTTTCTGCCCGCCAGGGCGAAGGGCTCCTTGAGCGCGTCGAGGAGGCGTTCGGCAACCAGCTCGGGGCCGGCCGCCAGCGAGACCCCCTCGGAGATCACGACGAACTCGTCGCCGCCGAGGCGGCCGAGCGCATCGGCGTCGCGTATCGCGCCGTCGAGCCGCGCCGCAACCGACCGCAGCAGGGCGTCGCCGACGCTGTGACCGAGCGTGTCGTTGATGTCCTTGAAGTTGTCGAGGTCGATGAACAGGGCCGCGGCCTGGGTCTTGCTGCGCTGGGCGCGGGCGAGGGCCTGTTCGGTGCGGTCGAGGATAAGGGTGCGGTTCGGGAGGCCGGTCAGCGCGTCGTGGGTGGCGAGGAAGGCGAGCTCCTGCTCGCGCTGGGAGAGCGCCTCGTCGGTCCTGCGGCGCTCTTTCTCGAAGGTCTCGGACATCCGCAGCAGGCTGAACTCGAGGCTCAGCTGCAGCATGTTCATCGCGTGGGAGAGCGCCTGCGGAGAGCTCTCGAGCCGCGCCGCCACCTCGTACATCACCTCGGCCATGACGTTGCGCCAGTGGAAGCAGCGGCGGGTGACCTCGTCCAGCGAGGCGGCACGATGGACCGCCAGCTCGCCGAAGATCTCCCAGGTTTCGCGGCCGGCCTCGATCGCCACCTCCATCGGGTCGCCTTCGATCCACCGGGCGACCGCGGCGGTCGAGTTCTGGCTGATCCGTTCGAAGCTGTCCTGGACCATGGTGTCGACCTGGTGGTCGGGTCCGGCGGTGCGGCTGACGGTCAGCTCGAGCACCCGCTCAGAGCAGCCGCGAAGCGCTTCCCCGAGGAGGCGGAGCTCTTCGGCCGGCAGCTCATCGGACGGCGGTGCCGGCGGCAGCAGCGTCGAGGGCGACCATTGCGTCACTGTCGCGTTCTGCTGCGATCCGTCTGCGGGGCGATCTGGGTGCTGCGGGCTCACTCGCATACGAATCGGGCGCTATTCGCTCATTCTTTAACGATCCTGCAGCTGTCTCTGGCGCATGTGTGACTGCGGTCGATCAAACGTCCACCGAGACGCCGGCGCGATGGCCGATTGATGGACCTGCGGTGGCTCAGGACTTGACGCGAACCTGGAGCTTGGCGGGCGTGTAGCCGCCCTTCTTCGCGGTCGCCGAGTACTTGTGCGGCTTCGTCTTGGCCGGGACCGCGATGGTCGCCTTGCCCTTGCCGTTCGTCTTCTTGGTGAGCTTCTTGTTGCCGAGCGCAAGGATCACCTTGGCCCCCTTCACCGGCTGCCCGGCATCCGAGGCCTTGAACGTCAGCTTCTTGCCGGCCTTGACGGTCTGCGGCTTCGCGGTGAAGGTGAGGCCGGGCAGGATCCGCTGGTGGAAGTAGCCGAGGCCGCCCTTGGCTTCGGCGAGCGTCAGCAGGTCCAGCGGGCCGCTGGAGCCCTCGGCGTTGAGTCGGTAGATGGCGCCGGTGCCCTTGGGCGGCTTGATTGAGACAACCTGGCCGAGCTTCGTCGCGGCGGCGTTCGTGCGGGCGGCGTAGACCTTGAGCTTGCGGTCCCAAAACAGCCACAGGCGCCCGCCCGACCCGGCGGCGAGACCGGTGTGGCCGGCGTCCTTCTGGCCGCTGACGACGTTGGCGCTCGGCGCACCCAGCTTCCACCAGGCCGGGTTGGCCGAGTAGGGATTGCCGCCCGATCCGTAGGCCAGGTAGACGCCGCCGCCGCTGCGACCGACGATCGAGACCCGTTGGCCGAGCCAGGCGGCGCCCGACTTCGGCGCGGTCATCGTGGCACCGCCGCCCAGCGGCATCGCCATCACCGCGTTGGGGCCGCTGCCGGGGAGATGGTTCCAAGCGACATAGCCCGCCCCGCTGGCGGAGTCGAAGCCGACGTTCGGGTCGACCTCGTCGGCGGCGGGGGAGAGATGGACATCCGGGTCGAGCGGGTTGACGCCGACGTGGTAGCCGCCCTCGCCGGGGCCCGAGTCCCCCCACGCGGCTGCGACGGTGCCGGCCGGGGAAACCGCCCCGCCGATGCCGGCGGCGACGTAGACCGCGCTTGGGTCTTTGGTGTTCGAGGCCGGGGCCGGCGGCGACCAGATGGTGCCCGCTTCCGGCGCGACCGCCGTGGACAGGACGACGTCGAGTGGCGTTTCCGGGAAGAGCCCCGAGAACAGCACCCGCAGGCCGCCGCCCGGCCCCGCGACCAGGTCGACGCTGTTGTTCATCCCGTTGTTGGAGCCGCCGAAGATCGTGACCGGGGGGCTCACCGACTTTCCGTTGGCGGCGATTGCGCTTTGCAGGAGCGTGTCGGCGAGCGCGTCGACCTTGCGGGTCCAGGCGACGTGCAGGACGCCGTCGGCGGTGCGCTCGAGTCCCAGTTCGTCGGTGTTGACCGCTTCGACGCCTTCGATGCCGGTGACCCGGGTCCACGTGCCGGGCGATCCCGCCAGGGCGGCGCCGGGGCAGAGGAAGAGCGCCACGATCGCGATGAGCGAGGTGGTCAGGGCCGCGACGGGTCTTGCCGTCGGGGCCGCCAACGCGAGGGCGCGGCGCAGGCTCATGGGGTCATCATAGGCATCGCCCGCCGCCCCGGCCGGGAACCCCCTACGGATCACCGCCGCGCCCGGGCTCGCCCCGGCCGGGAACCCCTCACGGATGACCGCCGCGCCTGGGCTCGCCCCGGCCGGGAACCCCTCGCGGATGACCGCCGCGCCCGGGCTCGCCCCGGCCGGGAACCCCTCGCGGATGACCGACGCGCCTGGGCTCGCCCCGGCCGGGAACCCCCCGCGGATGACCGCCGCGCCTGGTCCTCCGGTCAATTGAACACAGCCGCCTATGCTCAAGTGACCGGAAGACCCGCCGGGGAGCCATAATCACGGCATGGGCATTTTGGAGGAGGACCAGAAAGACGCGGGCGAGGAGGATCTGCAGAGTCCCGTCGAGCTGCTGCGCAGCGTGCCGCTCTTCGCGGACCTCAAGCAGGCCGAGCTGGAGCGGTTCTCGCGGGTCGCGGTGCCGCGCTCCTTCCCGGCCGGTACGCGCGTATTCCACGAGGGGGATCACTCCGACGCCTGCTACATCGTTCGCTCCGGCAGCTTTCGCGTCACCAGGGAGCACTCCGACGGGCGCGCCATCACGCTTGCCACGCTCGGTGCCGGCGACATCTTCGGCGAGCTGGCGATGCTCGACGGCGAGGTGCGCTCGGCCAGCGTCGAGGCGCTCACCGATGGCGAGCTGCTCGCCCTGCCGGCCGGGGAGGTGCGGGCGCTCCTCTCGCGCCATCCGGAGATCACCGTGAAGCTGGTGCGGGCTCTGGTGCGGCGCCTGCGTGCGGCGAACGAGCGGATCTCGCGCCAGTCCTTCCAAACCGTCCCCAGCCGGGTCGCCGGCGTCCTCTCCCAGCTCATCGCCGAGGGGACCCAGCCGGCCGGCGAAGGCGGCGAGGTGACGATCCGTATGAACCAGGCCGACCTGGCGCAGCTGGCCGGCACCTCGCGCGAGAGCGTCAGCCGTTTCCTCGCCGAGCTCGAGCGGGCGGGTGTGGTGCGCCCCGGCCGTGGGCGGGTCACGGTGCTCACCCCGTCCAAGCTCGACAACTACATCTTCTGAGATGGCGGCCGCTGGCGCCGCCACGCTGCGTTCTTGCCCGGCGGCCCCTGGATCGCGTCATCTCGGGCCCGGGTGACCGATCCCGCTGACTCGCGGGCGTTGATGGTCCAGCGGCAGCTGCGTCGTCGCGGCATCGGCGACGAGCGGGTGCTCCGCGCGATGGCCGAGGTGCCTCGCGAGGTGTTCGTGCCGGAGCGCCATCGCTACCGGGCCTACGCGGACTCGGCGCTGCCGATTGCGGAGGGGCAGACGATCTCCCAGCCGTGGATCGTCGCCGCCATCTGCGAGGCGCTGGAGCTGCGCGGAGAGGAGCTGGTGCTGGAGGTGGGCACCGGCTCGGGCTACTCGGCCGCGGTGCTCTCGCTGCTCGCGGGCGAGGTGATCAGCGTCGAGCGCCACGAGCAGCTGGCGGCGGAGGCGCGGCGGGCTCTCGACGCGCTCGGCATCGACAACGTCGAGGTGCTGGTCGGGGACGGCAGTCGCGGCGTTCCGGAGCGGGCGCCCTTCGAGGCGATTGCCGTCCACGCGACCGCGCCCGCCCCGCCGGCGACCCTGCTGGGGCAGCTGGCGGAGAGGGGTCGCCTGGTCGTTCCGATCGCCGACAAGGCTGCCGACATGCTGACCGCCTTCCGGCGAACGGATGGGGAGTTGCGCAGCCGGGTCATCGGCCCCTGCCGTTTCGTCCCGTTGGTCGGCGACGAGGGCTTCGGCGCGGACTGAGTCGAGCAGGGCTTGGATTGCCGGCTCGTTGGTCGGCGATGAGGGCTTCGGCGCGGACTGAGTCGAGCAGGGCTCGGATCGCCGGCCGGCTGCCGGTGGGCTCGGCCGCGCGTCGATTCGCCAACTGGCGTCGCCAAGAGGCGTCCAGTCGGATACGCTCGCAGCCGCAATGCGAGGTGGGATCTACGTACTCAACTTCTACTCGGCCGTTTTCGTCGATCAGCTGAAGCGAGGCCGTAAGACGGCGACGATCCGGCTCGGCGACAAGACCACCAAGTACGAGCGCGGTCAGGTCGTCTGGGTGACGGTCGGCTTTCGCCACAGTCCGCGGCAGAAGATCTTCTCGGCGGTCATCGACGACGTCGAGATGAAGCGGGTGGGGGAGCTCTCCCCGCGCGACATCGAGCACGACAATCCGGAGTTTCGCCGGTTGGAGGACGAGATCAAATTCCTCGAGCAGATCTATGGGCGGACGGTGTCGCGAGACGACATCGTCACGGTGATTCGCTTCTCGCAGATCGTCGAGCCTCCAGGCTCTCACTTTGGCAATGGGGAGACGCCGCACCACAACTGAGGATCGAGCATTGATCCTTTGGCCCCGCGCGCCCGTATGAATTGATTGAGCGGATGGCCGACTACTCCTTCCTCACAACCTGGTTGCTCGATTGCCGGCGCGAGCCTGTGTGGGAGGCGATCTACGCGCAGGAGCGCTGGCCGGAGTGGTGGCGCGGGGTGGAGGCGGCGAGACCGCTGACGGCGGGCGACGGCGATGGGGTCGGCTCCACCTGGCGGATGAGCTGGCGGAGCCTCTTGCCCTATCGCGTCCGCTTCGAGGTCACGACGACACGGGTGGAGCGCCCGCACCTGATCGAAGGGCACGCCGTGGGCGAGCTGACCGGGGTCGGGCTCTGGCGCCTCGACGAGGAGGACGGCATCACGACCGTGCGCTACGAGTGGAACGTGGCGACGTCGAAGGCCTGGATGAACCTGATGGCGCCGATCGCACGCCCGGTCTTCGAGTGGAATCACAACTGGGTGATGGCGCGGGGCGGCGAGGGCATTGCCGGCCTGCTTGGCTGCCGCCTCCTCGCCAGCCACTAACCGCGTGGTGCGTATCCGGTTGGCTCCAACTCGCTCGTTGTGGGCCCGCTGGTCACTTTTTCCCCGCGGGCGGTGGTCAAAAGACCATTCGATGAAGAAATCAGGGCCTCAGCCCAGCGCGTCGCTGCTTTGAGCGGAGGGGATCCCGGGCAAAGCCGGCGCGCCCCGGAACGAACCCGGATACGCATCAGTGCCGCAGTTCGTGTTCGCCCCGCCCACCCCCACCGCTCCGTTCGTCATTTGTACCGCTCTGCGACACAAAGAGCGAACGGAGTCTCGCCCGGGAGATTCCAGCCGCTCCGTTCGTCATTTGTACCGCTCTGCGACACAAAGAGCGAACGGAGCTCGTGTCCGCCTCGATCCTGCCTTCTTCGGCCGCGCCTTCGCATAACCCCCCGAACGACGCCCGTAGCCCCCGACCGTCTGGGCCCTGCGGCCCCTCCCCGTTTGCCCTCCTCACCTGCAAGTAGGAGGGCAAACAGGGAGGGGCTGTCTTTCTCATCAATCAATGAGGGGTTCGTTTCGGGTTGGAGGTCTCCATCGGTCAAGAGGTGTTCTCTTGGGTCTCGGGGCCATCTCCGCGCTCCTCCAGAGAGCCAGGGGGCTCGGCGATTTATCGCCCCGCGTGGAGAAGTTCGGATGGAGAAAGACGAGGGGCCCGGTTGCCCGGGCCCCTCGCAAGTCACTCGCCTGTTGATCGGCAGGCTACTCCGGTCGAGAGCCGGCAGTGGGCGACGTCGTCCACCACCGGCCCGTCGGCGGAGTCCTTACATCATGCCGCCCATGTCGGGCATGCCGCCCCCACCGGGCATCCCGGCCGGTTCGTTCTCGGGCGGCTCGGCGATCACGGCCTCGGTGACGAGGATGTTCTTCGCGATCGACGCGGCGTTCTGCAGCGCCGAGCGGGTCACCATCGTCGGGTCGATGACGCCGTCACTGATCAGGTCCCCGTACTCGCCGCTGGCGGCGTTGAGACCTTCGCCGGGCTTCAGGTCGCGGACCTTGTTGACGACGACCGAGCCCTCCTCGCCGGAGTTCTCGGCGATCTGGCGGACCGGCTCCTCGAGGGCGCGGTGGATGATCCGTGCGCCCGTCGCCTCATCCGGTTCGGTGAGGAACTCGGGATCGAGGTCGCTCTGCGCGTTCAGCAGCGCGACGCCGCCGCCCGGCACAACACCCTCCTCGAGCGCCGCCCGAGTCGCCTGCAGGGCGTCCTCGACGCGGTGCTTTTTCTCCTTCATCTCGGTCTCGGTGGCGGCGCCGACCTTGACCACCGCGACACCGCCGGCCAGCTTGGCGAGCCGCTCCTGGAGCTTCTCGCGATCGAAGTCGGAGTCGGTGTTCTCGATCTCCTGTTTGATCTGCTTGATCCGGCCCTTGATGTCGTCGCCCTCGCCGGCACCGTCGATGATCGTCGTCGTGTCCTTGGAGACGACGACGCGACGCGCCCGCCCGAGCTGGGACACCTGGGTGTTCTCGAGTTTGAGACCCATCTCCTCGGTGATGACCTCACCACCGGTGAGGACCCCGATGTCCTCGAGCATCCGCTTGCGGCGGTCGCCGAAGCCGGGCGCTTTGACGGCCACGCCGGTGAACGTGCCCCGCAGCTTGTTCACGACGAGGGTCGCGAGGCTCTCGCCTTCGACGTCCTCGGCGATGATCAGCAGCGGCTTACCGCTCTGCATGACCTGCTCGAGCACCGGGAGCATGTCCCGCACCGAGCCGATCTTCTGGTTGGCGATCAGCACGTAGGGGTCCTCCAGCACCGCCTCCATGCGGTCCTGGTCGGTGACCATGTACGGGGAGATGTAGCCCTTGTCGAACTGCATCCCCTCGGTGAACTCCAGCTCCATGCCGAAGGTCTGGCCCTCCTCGACGTTGACGACGCCGTCCTTGCCGACCTTCTCGATCGCGTCGGCAATCACATTGCCGATCTCGTCGTCGGCGGCGGAGATGGCGGCCACGCGAGCGATCTGCTCCTTGCCCGCGACCTCCTTGGACTGCTTGCCGCGCAGGTTCTCGACCACCTGGTCGACGGCCTTCTCAATGCCGCGCCGCAGCGCCAGCGGGTTGGCCCCGGCCGCGACGTTCTTGAGACCCTGGCGAACGATGATCTGAGCGAGCAGCGTTGCCGTCGTGGTGCCGTCGCCGGCCACGTCGTTGGTCGCCGTGGCGACCTCGCGGACGAGCTGGGCGCCCTGGTTCTCGAAGACGTCCTCAACCTCGATCTCGCGAGCGATGGTGACGCCGTCGTTGGTGATCGTCGGCGCGCCGAACTTTTTGTCGAGTACGACGTAGCGGCCTTTCGGGCCGAGGGTGACCTTGACGGCGTTGGCGACTGCGTCGACGCCGGCCTGCAGGGCCCCCCTGGCCTCCTCGTGGTACTTCAGCTCCTTATGAGCCATGTCTATCCATTCCTCCTTGGTCTAAGTTCTGTCGGGGGAGCGCCTAGCCGACCTTGGCGAGGACGTCCGACTCGCGCAGCACGAGGAGCTCGTCGCCCTCGACGGTGACCTCCGTGCCGCCGTATTTTGAGTAGAGAACCTCGTCGCCCTCGCTCACATCGAGCGGGCGGCGGCTGCCGTCCTCGTTGATAGCGCCATCGCCTACGGCGACGACCTGGCCCTTCTGCGGCTTCTCTTTTGCCGTATCGGGGAGGACGATTCCGCTCGCGGTCGTCTCCTCCTCTTCGATCGGCTTGACGATCAGCCGGTCCCCGAGGGGCTTCAGCTTCATCCGTTGAACCTCCGTTATCGGTCGCTGTTACTGGTCAAAGTCTCGGGAAATGCGCTCTTGGAGCCGCGCATGGGTCTCCTGAGCCGTTGGCACTCTACACAAGAGAGTGCCAACGGCAAGAAAGATAGCGAGGAGCAGCGCTCAGTCAAGGGTCAGGAGTCGGCGAGGGCGAGGGGTTAGAGGTCAGGACGAAGGGTCAGGAGTCGGCGAGGACGAACGATGGGTCAGGAGTCGGTGAGGACGAACGATGGGTCAGGAGTCGGTGAGGACGTCCTCCATCGCGCGCGGGGTGACGCCCAGCGCTTCGACGTCGGCGGTTCGATGCTCGCTGGCCATCGAGATCTCCATCAGCTCCGCCTCCTCCCAGGTCGCGAATACGGACTCGCCGAAGATCGAGCGCAGGCCAATCAACCCGGCCCGGACCATCGGCAGGGGGATGTGTACGAGCGGCCGCGGCCGCCCCGCGGCGCGGCTGACCAGGTCGGACATGTCGTCGTAGGTCAGGGTCTGCGGGCCCGCCAGCTCGTGGCGTGTTGCGCGGGTTCCATGGGGCGAAGTGCCCTTGGCGCCGGGCCCCCGGGGCGAAGTGCCCTTCGAGCTGGGTCCCTGGGGCGAAGTCACGGCCCTTTCGGCGATGCGCTGAAAGCGGCCGGACGACTCCGGCTCGCGACCGGCATCGTCGAGTGCGGCGAGCACGCAGCGAGCCACGTCCTTCGCCCAGATCGGCTGGAAGCGTGCCTGCCCGCTCCCCGCGACCGGCATCACCGGCAGGAAGGAGAAGCGACGCAACAGGGTGATCCAGGGGTCGGAGTGGTCGTAGACGATCGAGGGGGCGAAGGTCGTCGTCTCGAGCGGCGAGCTCGCAACGGCCTGCTCCGCGAGCCACTTGGCGCGGAAGAAACGGGTGCGCTGGGCGGCGGCTGCGTTCAGCGCGCTGAAGAAGAAGAAGCGGCGAACGCCGCTGCGCTCGGCGGCGCGCAGGAGGCGCACCGTCGCGAGGCCGTTCAGCTCCTCGATCCGGTGCCGGGGCTGGTCGCGGATCGTCGCGGCCAGGTGGATCACCGTGTCGACGTCGCGCAACGCCTGGCGCACCAGGTAGGGGTCGGACATATCGCCCAGGTCGCCGAGCGCGATCTGCACGTCGACCCGCCGCTCGCCGAGCCGGCGCGGCTCGCGCACCAGGCAGCGCACGTCCTCGCTCCGCTCGAGGAGCAGCGGCAGCAGTCGCGAGCCGACGCTTCCGGTCGCCCCGGTCAGCAGCAGCATCGGCGGATTTCGCTCACGCTTGCGTCGCTCATAACGCCACCGAACCCTAGAGGCGACGCGGGGACGGCGTCCCCTCCTGCGGCTGCGGGGACCCGGGCGCTGACATCTCTGCGACGCTGCGGTGAGCCGTGGGCTGACAGGTGCCGGGACCCATGCCCTGACATCTCTGCGACGGTGCGCGGCGTCGCGTCCGGCCGCTCATCCCTAAAATGTGCGCTCGCGCTGCGGTGGGGGCTCAGTCCCACGCCGCCCACCGAAACGACGACCCAGGAGAAAAGTCTCGAATGACCTACGTCATCGCCGAGCCGTGCATTGGCACCAAGGACAACTCGTGTGTCGAGGTTTGTCCGGTGGATTGCATCCACCCCACCCCGGACGAGCCCGACTACGACTCGGTTGAGATGCTCTATATCGACCCGGACGAGTGCATCGACTGCGATGCCTGCGTCGAGGCATGCCCGGTGGATGCCTGCTTTGCTGAGGATCAGCTCCCCTCCGAGTGGGCCAAGTACACCGAGATCAACGCGGACTACTTCAAGAGCAAGGCGGTCTGAGGGCCGCGGCCCGGCCGCGGACCGATTCCCCTCCCCCGTGGCAAGCGTCTCCGAACTTCGCGCGATCTACGAAGAATCGGAGGACGTCGCGAGGGCCGCCGAGGCTCTCGATCTGCTCGTCGAGATGGGACCGCCGGACGATCTGCCGGTGGGGGATTGCTACGACGGCCTGGCAACGGATGCCGCCGAGAGCGATGACTTCGCGCTCGCGGCGCGGATGCAGCGCAGAGCGCTCGAGCACGGGTGCCAATACGCGAAAATCGGGGAAGACATGTTCGCCTGGTACCTGCTCAAGGCCGGCGAGCGCGAGAAGGGCGAGGCGGAGTTCGCCAGGCTTCGCGAGAAGCGCGCCGGAGATCCGGGCGTCGTTTCCATCCTGGCGAATGCGCGGCTGGACTCGGGTGACCCCGATGGTGCTCTCGAGGCCTACGACGAAGCACTCGATCTGGCGAAGAGCCTGGGCGACCCGGGCCAGGTTCACGAAATTCGAGGCGAACGCCGGTCTTGCCGCTGGGAACAGGACCTCCCCCTCGACGAGGAGGATCGCATTGACCTGACGGCGAGGTCTTCGCACGGCTTGGAGATGCGCTACGCACTTGCCTGGTTTCCTCGAGACCAGATCGACGCGGCGCTCGCTCGCTGGCCGTCGCTGGCGGGCGACCTACGCGATGCCGACGCCTACTGCAAGACGATTGAGGCTCGGCTCCGCGACGTGCTGAGCACGACCGGCAAGCAGCCGGTCGTGTCGCCGCTCAACGTCGAGAGGCTCGTCGAGTTTGCCGCGGAAAGGAACCTCGACCCCGACAGCGGCGAGGCCCGCAGTGAGCTCGCGGCCGAGATCGGCGACGGTGAGCAGGCGGTGCGCTGGCCACCGGGACGAAACGAGCCGTGCTGGTGCGGATCGGGGCGCAAGTACAAGCGCTGCTGTGGCTGAGCCGGGCTCTCGAGGAGCAGCGTTGCTGAATCAGGCCTCGAGCAGCAGGGTCACCGGGCCGTCGTTGACCAGGGCGACGCCCATGCAGGCGCCGAAGACGCCCCTGGCCGCGCCGAGCCGCTCGCAGAAGCGGTCGTAGAGGGGCTCGGCCTCGGCGGCCGGCGCCGCTTCCGTGTAGCTGGGACGGTTGCCCTTGCGCGCGTCGCCGTAGAGGGTGAACTGGCTGACGCAGAGGATCTCGCGCTCGCCGAGCGGCTCGTTCATCCGCCCCTCGGCATCGTCGAAGATTCGCAGGGCGCTCACCCTGCCGGCCAGCCGGTCGGCCTCCGCCTCGCCGTCGCCGCGGCGGACCCCGAGCAGGACGAGCATGCCGGGGCCGATCTGCGCGACCCGTTCGCCGTCCACGTCGACCGCCGCCTGGCTGACCCGCTGCACCAGCGCCCTCATCGGAGGCGCCGCCCGCTCAGTCCTGCGGTTCGGAGACGGGCGTTGCCGGCGGCGCGCCCGTCTTCAGCAGCGTCGCCAGGTAGATGACGACCGGCTTGGACGTCCGGTTGGCGGCCCTGTGGATGTCGGAGGGCTGCTCGACGATCCACTCGCCGGCGTGCAGCGTGCCGGTCTGCCCGGCCTTGATCCTGCGCACCACCTTCGGATTGCCTTCCGATTCGCCCCGGCGCACGACCACCTCGCCGCTCAGGACCGTGTAGCGGAGCGAACCCGACTGGATGCGAGCGACCTGGCTGCCGAGGTGGTGGTGGGGCGCCAGCGTCGCCCCCGGCTGCACCGCGACCCGGCTGAGGATCAGGGTGCGCCCGGGCGCCCCCTGGACGTCGCTCGTCTGCGCCAGCGCGTTGCGAACCGCCGTCGGTGCCTTCGCTGTGTCGCCGAAGGCCTGCGGCAGCACGGCGCCGAGGGCCACCCCGGCGGCGAGCAGGACGGCGGCGGCGGGCGCGCGGGATCGAAGCAGGCGACTCACAGGCGAGCAGGGTAGCGACCCATGAGGATCGGTCCCATGCCAGGCGGGGCCGCCTACTGGATGACGGGCAGCTCGCGGCCGCTGGGCGCGGCGGTGGCGACTTCGGCGGGCGCCAGGGGGGACTGGAGCACCGGCAGCTCCTGCGGGGTGGAGGCAACGATCCCGCGCGCCGCCTGGCGGATCGCCTGGGAGGCCGGCGAGTCGGGCTCCGCGGTGACCAGCGGCGAGCCGGAGTCGGCATGCTCGCGCAGCGGCTCTGACAGGGGGACCTTGCCGAGCAGCGGGATGTCGAGCTCGTCGGCGAGCAACTGGCCGCCGCCCTCGCCGAAGATTGTGAAGCGTTCCCCGTCGGGGGTCGTGAAGCCGGACATGTTCTCGATCACGCCGAGCAGCTCGAGGTCGAATTTCCCGGCCATCTCGGCGGTGCGCCGTGCGACCGACTGGGCGGCCGGCTGCGGCGTGGTGACGATGACGATCTTGGCCTGGGGGAGCAGCTGCGCGAGCGTCATCGAGACGTCGCCCGTCCCCGGCGGCAGGTCGAGCAGCAGGTACTCCAGCTCCTCCCAGGCGACGTCCTCGAGGAACTGCTGGATAGCTTTGTGGAGCATCGGCCCGCGCCAGACGACCGCGGCGTTCTCCTCCACGAAGAAGCCGATCGACATCACCTTGACCCCGCTCGCTCCGTCGAGCGGCAGGATTTTGCGCTCGGCGTTCACCTCCGGGCGGTGGTTGACGCCCAGCATGCGCGGGATCGAGTAGCCGTAGACGTCGCAATCCAGGGCGCCGGCCGGGTGGCCTTCGGCGGTCAGCGCCGCCGCCAGGTTGGCGGTCATCGTCGACTTGCCGACGCCGCCCTTGCCCGAGGCGACGCAGATCACGTTCTTGACCTGGGCCAGCGCGCCCTCCGGCAGCTTGCCGCGTCCCAGGGTCTTCTGCAGGTTCGCTTTCTCCTCATCGGAGAGGATGTCGAAGCCGACCGCGACCTCGGTGACGCCGTCGAGCTCGGCCACCTGGTTGGCGACGGCCTGCTCGAAGTGGGAGCGGATCGGGCAGCCCGGCGTGGTCAGCGAGACGACCACCTCCACGCGGCCGCTGTCCTTCACCTCGATCGAGCGGACCATCCCCAGCTCGACGATCGAGCGCCGCAGCTCGGGGTCGATCACGGCGCGCAGCTTCTCGGTTATCTGATCCTGCGTCGGAAGAGCCATGCCAGCCATTTTCGCAGAGGCGTTCGCCCGGGACCTGCCCGCCCGTTTGCCCGCCCGCCGTTTGCCCGCCCGCCGGGCCCCGTCGGCGGACATCCGTCCGACGAAGCGGTCGAGGAGTGTCTTGTGACTGCGTCGCGCAACCGCCCGCCGGGCCCCGTCGGCGGACATCCGTCCGACGGGGGGAGAGAACGGCCTCCCCGCGCCCTTGGCCCCATATGTCTCTGTCTAGCCAATCTGAGGAGGGCTGATGTCGGGAGCACGTGGAGGGTTCGGTCGGATCGTTGCGCTTGGAATTGCCCTGACGATCGCGTTGTTGCTGCTGATCGCCACTGAGGCGAAGGGGGCGAAGTACCAGGTTGCCCAGTGCGGTTGGCACATCGGGGCCGACGCCGACTGGGCCGACACGACGGGCGGGGCGAAGTTCCGGCCCGACGCCTACTGCGCGACGCCGCCCGGCACCGACCCCTTCGACGGCGCCCATATGAAGAGCTTTACGAGGGGCGGGTCCGCGACGGTCTCGGGCACGCGATTCGCCCGCTGGCGCTGGGTGGCGCCGCCCGGGACGGCGATCACGCGCGTCACCGGCACCTGGTGGCACGCCCTGCACGACGGGATGGAGCAGCGGATCGGCGTCGATACCTGGAACGGAGGCTTCAGTGTCTTCGCGGCCGCGGGGGCGACCGACGTCACGCCGCGCAACTTCGTCGCCGGCTTCCCGACTCCGATGCCGGCCATCGAGGACCGCCTGCTCTGCGCGCGCGGTGCGGACAAGTGGTGCAGCCTCGAACCGGGCTCCTGGTCGGCGGTGCGGGCACTGACGATCACGGTCGAAGACAACGGCCCGCCGGGGGCCGCGGTCGGCGGCGACCTGGCGGCCGGCGGCTGGCGGCGCGGCGTTCAGGGCGTCTCCTTCTGGGGCTCCGACAGCGGCAGCGGCATCCGCTTCGGCGAAACGCTGCTGGACGGGGCGCGCGTGGCGCTGACCGAGTATCCCTGCGCCAAGGAACTGATCAGCGGCGAATGGCGGGGGACGCTGATGCGGCCGTGCGGGACGAGCGCCTCGGGAGGCGTTGCCGTGGCGACCACCAACTTCAGCGACGGGCCGCACACGCTCGGCCACTGTGCAACCGACTTCGCCGGCAACGCCGCCTGCGTGCCCGCGCAGACCGTGCTGATCGACAACAACCCGCCGGCTCACCCGCGCAGCCTCGTACTCGACGGTGGCGAAGGCTGGCGCCGGGTCGATGATTTCGACCTCAGCTGGGGGAATCCAGATCAGGGTCGCGCCAGCCCGATCGCCGGCGCCTCCTACCGGGTGCTCGGCCCTGCCGGTTACGACAGCGGGGTTAGGTTCGCCGCCGGTCGCAACCTGACCGCGATCCGGGAAATGCACGTACCGCGCCCGGGGATCTACTCGGTGCAGATCTGGCTTCGCGACGAAGCGGGGAACGAGGCGCCGGGCTCGGCCGTGGCGGTGCCACTGCGCTTCGACGACGTCCCCCCGGGGGTGGCTTTCGAACCGACCTCCGGTGCGGCGACGGAGATGCCGGACGCGATTCGCGCCGATGTCGTCGACGCGCACTCCGGGCCGGTGGCAGGGGCGATCGATCTCCGGCGGCTTGGCGTTGAGCAGTGGACGGAGCTGCCGACCAAGTTCGAAGCGGGGAAGACGCCCGACGCGGGCCGGCTGGTGGCTCGCCTTCCCGACAGCCTGAGCCCGGGTACCTACGTGTTCCGCGCCAGCGCGATCGATGCGGCCGGCAATAGGGCGACGAGCACGCGGCGGGCGGACGGCACGGAGATGGCGCTTCGCAAGCTGCCGCCACCTCCGGTCAAGCGGCGGGCGGCCGCCGCAGCCGCCGCTGCTGCGGCGGCGGTTCCCGCGGCCAAGACACGGGTCTTCGCGCATCTGCGCTGGCGCCATCGCCGCGGGCCACAGGTGACTGTGCCATTCGGTGCCGGCGCGATGCTGAGCGGACGGCTGGTGAGCGCTGGCGGGGCGGGCCTCGCCGGCCGCCGCCTGCGGGTGGTGTCACGACCGTCGCGCGGGGCGCTCGCCCAGCGGCGGGTCGACACCGTCCGCACCGGATCGCACGGCGGCTTCCGGCTGGCCCTGCGCGCCGGGCCTTCGCGGCGGATCACCGTCGCCTACCCGGGCGAGACGGGGCTGGCGCCGGCCCGCCGCCCGGCCCTGGCACTGCGGGTGCGGGCCGGCATTCTGCTCAGCGCCGCGCCGTACGCTTTGCGCACCGGCCAGGTGCTGCGGGTGCGAGGCCGGGTTCGCAGCCGGGGCGCGCCGCTGCCGCGCCGCGGCAAGGTGGTCGCCGTCCAGTACTACGAGTCAGAGGCCCGCCGCTGGCGCCCGATCCTGGTGACACGCACGGACCAAAGCGGCCGCTATCGGGCCCAGTATCGCTTCCGCTACGTGAGCGGGACGGCCCGGATCCGGCTGCGAGCCGTCGCTCTCGCGGAGGAGCGCTGGCCCTACGCCCCCGGTGCCTCCCGCCAGGTGACCGTTCATGTCAGCGGCTGACCTCGCGAGCGCCTTCGCCCCCCGCCGGAGGCCGCGCTGGACTGGCAAATGGCCGGTGGAGGTGACCGAGTAAGGTGCGGCCGATGTCACAGGCAACGCTGCACACCAATGCCGGGGAGATCGTGATCGAGCTCCATGACGACGACGCTCCGAAGACGGTCGAGAACTTCCGCAAGCTTGCGGCCGACGGCTTCTACGACGGTCTCGTCTTCCACCGGGTGATCACCGACTTCATGATCCAGGGCGGCTGCCCGGAGGGAACGGGCCGTGGCGGGCCCGGCTACACCTTCGAGGACGAGATCAACGACAACAAGATCGTCCGCGGCGCCCTGGCGATGGCGAACGCCGGCCCCAACACGAACGGCTCGCAGTTCTTCATCGTCACGACCGAGTCGGCACCGTGGTTGGACGGCAAGCACACGGTCTTCGGGCGGATCGTCGAGGGCATGGACGCGGTCGATGCGATCGAGTCGATCGGGACCGACGCGTCCGACCGGCCGGTCGAGCCCCAGACGATCGAGCGCGTCGAGCTCGGCGACTGAACGCGTCGAGAGATTCCCTGAGCGAGGCGTATCTGCGTTAGGCGACCAGTTCCGCGGTCGCCCCGGTCTGCGTGTCGCCTGCCGGAGGCGACTCGGCCGGGTGGCCGTGGCCGAAGTGGACGGCCGGGAGGATACGGCCGAGCCAGCCCGGCAGGTACCAGGCGGCGCGCCCCGCGAGCCGCAGGAACACGGGCAGCAGGGTGAGCCGCACGAGGAAGGCGTCGAGCAGGACGGCGATCCCGAGGATCACGCCCATCTCCTTGGGCGGCAGCGGTCCCGACAGGGCGAAGGTGAAGAAGACGGCGACCATCACGGCGCCCGCCGCGAGGATGACCCGGCCCGAGTGGGCGAGGCCGCCGATCATCGCCGCCTTGGCGTCGCCCGACTCCTCCCAGTGCTCGCGCGCCGAGGAGAGCAGGAAGACCGTGTAATCCATCGCGATCGCGAAGATCATCGCGAAGAAGAAGACCGGCCCCCAGGCGTCCAGGAAGCCCTGCGATTCGAAGCCGAGCAGCCCGGTCAGGTGACCGTCCTGGAAGATCAGCTTGGCCACCCCGAAGGCGGCGCCGGTGGCCAGCAGGTTGGCCAGCACGCCGATCGCCGCGATCAGCGGCGCCTGGAAGGCCACCAGTAGGAGCAGGAAGCCGAGCGCCAGGACGACGCCGATCGCAAGGGGGGTCTTTGCGGACAGGGCCGCCTCGAGGTCGTGGTTTTCGACCGCCGGCCCGCCGACCAGCGTGGCGGCGGGAAGGCCGGCGCGCAGCCGGTCGATGGTCGTTCCGAGCGCCGGGGTCGAGGGGCCGTCGACGGGGATCGCCTGGATCAGCGCGAGGTTGCCCGTGGCGCTCGTCTGGGCGGGCAGCGCGACCGCGATACCGGGGTCGGTGCGCAGCACGGCAGTGGTCTGGCGGGCCTCGCCGCGCGGGGCGAGGACCTGCAGGGCCCCCGGCGCGCCCGGCCCAAACGCCCGCGTGATCTGGTTGTAGCCGAGACGCGAGTGGTCGCCGGGGGGCACCACCTTGATCGACGGCATCCCGGTCTTCAACGCCAGCACCGGCGAGGCGAGCGCGACAAGGATGACCAGCGCCAGGCCGCCGAAGAGCAATGGCCGGCGCCAGAGCCGCTCGCCCCAGCGCGCAAAGCGCGCCGAGCGGTGGTCGCCGGCATGGGCCCAGGGGAGCCCCAGCCTGTCGACCTTGGGGCCCAGCTTGGCCAGCACCGCGGGCAGCAGGGTCAGGGTCGCGGCCAGCACGAACAGCACCGAGACCATGATTCCCACCGCCATCGAGCGGAAGGCGGGGCTGGGGACGAGCATCACCGCCGAGAGGGAGATCAGCACCGTGAGCCCGGAGAAGAGGACGGCCTTGCCGGCGGTGTCCATCGTGAGGCCGACCGCGTCGACGGGCGAGAGCCCCTGGCCGAAGTGGGCGTTGCGGAAGCGCATCACGATGAAGAGGGCGTAGTCGATGCCCAGCGCCAGGGCGAACATCAGCGCGAAGTTCATCGCCCAGATCGAGATCGGCGCGATCTGCGTGCCGAGGAAGAGGACGCCGGCCGAGGCGATCAGGCCGACGATCGTCAGCATCAGCGGCAGCCCGGCGGCGACCAGCGAGCCGAAGGCGAGGACGAGGATCGCCATGGTGACCGGCCAGGAGAGGAACTCCGACTTCAGCATCGCGTCTTTGTTGGCTTCGTTGAAGTCCGACCACATGCCGGCGGCGCCGGTCAGGTTGACCTGGACGCCCGGCGCGGCCGTTGCGGCCAGCGGGTCCTTGAGGTCGTCCGCGGCGGCGACCATGCCGTTCGGGTCGCGGGCGGCGCTGGCGCCGAGCACGGCGGCGTGGCCGTCCCGGGAGATGGAGACACCCGGACGCGGCGGTGTTACGCCGCGCACGGCGGGGTTGGCCGCCAGCAGCCGCTCGGCGCGTGCCAGGGTGCGGCGGAAGGCGGGGTCAGACGCCGTGAAGCGCGGCGAGTAGACGGCGACCTGCAGGGCGTAGGCGCCGTTGCCGGCAAAGGAGCGGTCGACCAGCTGGCGGACCTTGACGGACTCCGAGCCGTTGGCCTGCCAGCCGGCGCCCGAGAGCGCCGTCTCGACGCGGGGCGCCAGCGCGCCCAGTCCGACGGCGATCGCGACCCATGCGACGAAGACCCAGCGGCGGCGGGTGGCCGCGAAACGGCCCAGCCGACCGACGGTACCGAGCTCGCTCATCGACAGCTGGCGCGCTCGACGCCGAGGTAGCGCTGCAGGACCCAGGAGCTGGGACAGTTGCCGAGGACGACGAACGCCAGCTGGTTGGCGGCGACGAAGCCGGTCAGCAGCAGGAACCATGGGCTGACAACCGCGCTGAGCACGGCGCTGAGGCCGGTCATCGTGCCCGCCATCAGGAAGAGGATCCGCTCGAGCGGCCAGCGCCCCGAGCCCTGCCGGCGCGACACGCCGGTGCTTTGTGGGGAGGCCTGGCGGGCTTCGCCGCTCGCTGCCTGGCCGGATCCGTCAGGCTGCGAGGAGTTCGGGGCAGTAGCTGTTGGCATCGCTATCCTTTCCGTTGTGCCCTGTACAGGTTTACAACTTAACAATTGTGAATGGTAAGATAGCAGAGCAATGAAGACGCCCCTGGACCCCGCCGCCGCCGAGTTGATCGCCCACCGCTTTCGGGCGCTGTCCGACCCGACCCGGCTGCGCATCCTCGACCTGCTGCGCCAGCGCGGGGAGGCATCGGTGGGCGAGCTCACCGAGACGCTGGGCAGCTCCCAGCAGAACATCTCCAAGCACCTCGCCGCGCTCAGCGCCGGAGGCTTCGTTGCCCGCCGCAAGGAGGGCACCAGGGCGATCTACCAGATCGCCGATCCGGCGGTGCTGGAGCTGTGCGATCGGGTCTGCGCGGGGATCGAGTCCCAGCTCGCCGAGCTGGGCGCGCTGCTCAGCGGCTGACCCGCTACCGACCGAGCCGGAGCGCGCTGCTCAGCGGCTGACCCGCGACCGACCGAGCCGGAGCGCGCTGCTCAGCGGCTGACGTGCGACCGACCGAGTCGAAGCGCGCTGCTCAGCGGCTGACCCGCTACCGACCGAGCCGGAGCGCGCTGCTCAGCGGCTGACCTGCGAGCCCTCGCCGCCTCCGGCCCGTCGTTTCAGCCGCTCACCCGGCCTCCAGAGACTGACCAGACCGGCCACCAGGGTGACGAGGAAGAGCTGGCCGAGCATCATCTCCAGCCCGGCGAGCATGCGACCCGGCTGCCCGCCGGGCACCAGGTTCCCGTAGCCGGTCGTGGTCAGCGTCGTGTAGCTGAAGAAGAGGAATTCGCTGCCGGTCGGGTGGGCCACCTCGCTGAAGAACTGGCCGGACTGGATCCGGTCGACGGTGGAGTAGGCGAAGCTGAAGAGGATGCCGAGCACGGCGTAGACGCTGACCGCGCCGAGGATGGTGCGGGAGCCGATCTCGGCGGAGGTCACGACGCGGCGCAGCACGGCCAGCATCGCGATCGCCAGCAGCGTCACCTGGATCACCGAGGCGACGCTGAGCCAGGTCCGCGCGCCGGTTGCGGCGCCGATCGCACCGAGGACGATGGAGACGGCCGAGAGCGCGATCGCCGACCAGACGACCGACGACCGCGCGTGGGAGCTGACCAGGGCGACGACCGAGGTGGCGGTGGTCACGGCGATCAGGAGGACCGCGCTCCAGCCGTCGTTGGAGATCATCGAGGCGAGGACGTAGGTCGTCAGCACCAACAGCAGCACCAGGCCAAAGGCGTCGCGAGCCCGCTGCGCGCGCCGGACCCACCGCTCGCCCGCAAACCAACCGCCTGTGCCGCTGTCCATGTACGGAGGTTCGGCTGGCGGCGCACCATTCCTGCCGCAGCGCCCGGCCCTGCGGTCAGTTAGACATAGAGGCCTGTGCTCAAGTGACCCCGGCCCTGCGGTCAGTTAGACATAGAGGCCTGTGCTCAAGTGACCGCAGGAGCCGCATGGGCATCCCGTCTCATGCGCGGCAAGCTCTCGCTCCCTCCGCGGAGATAGAGTCGGGCGCCTCGTGCTGGCGGTAACCGACTTCACCGTCGAAGCGCAGCATCTGTTGCGCGACGAGTCGCAGTTCAAGTGGTACGTCGTCACCCTTCTCGTCCTGGTCCTCTACGTCTACTCGGTGGAGGTCGAGCGGCGCCGCTGGGACGTGGTCCTCGCCGGGCTCGCCTTCTGGCTGGCCGACTGGATCAACGAGATCGCCAACTCGCTGATCCTCCACTTCAGTCACCGCGCGGCGCTGTGGACGACAACCGGCGACACGGCCTACCTGATCCTGATCGGCCTGACGATCGAGATCTCCCTGATGTTCGCCGTCTCGGGGGTCGTCTTCGCGAAAACGCTGCCCGAGGACCGGCGGATGAAGCTGCTGGGGATGCCGAACCGGCTGACGATTGGGCTCGGCTTTTCGATCTTCGCCGTCTTCGTCGAGGTGCTGCTGCACGGCACCGGTTACTTCCACTGGGACTACTGGTGGTGGAACTTCCCCTTCGTCTTCCCGATCGTCGTCTTCGGCTACCTGTGGTTCTTCCTGATCGCCGCCTATGTGTATGACCTGCCCGACAACCGGCGGCGGCTGCGGGTGGTCGGCGGTATGGCCGCACTCGTCGCCGCATCGTTGATCGTCTTCGGCCCGCTGCTGAGCTTGGATCTGAGCTCCTCGACAAGTATGGCTCGATGATGCGCGACCGCTACCGCATCGAATCGGCCCTCCCGGGCGCCAGGCCTCTGCGAACGAACGGAGGGGGAGGGATTCGAACCCCCGAAGCGCCCTACGACGCTTAGCGGTTTTCAAGACCGCCGCATTCAACCACTCTGCCACCCCTCCGGGCGAAGCAGGAATCGATGCTAAACGGTCGCCCCCAGCCCGTAGCTGGACGGGAGTTGAGGCAGCCGTGCGTATACGGCTCACTCAGGTTGCGCGTCGCGGACTCGGCGGCACACGAGCCGCCGCCTCGATTCGGCCGCGTGCAGCGGGAGCCCTGCGGTCACTTGAGCACAGCATGCTGTGCTCAAGTGACCGCAGGACGAGTTGCAGGTGTGGAGGCAGGCCGGGGGAGTGGCCGCCTGAATTAGCCGTATACGCACGGAGGCAGCAAAGCGACGGAACGCCGGCAGGTGGAACGCCGCGGCAGTGGTGAGTGGAACGCCGCGGCAGTGGTGATTGGATGGAGCCATGCGCCGCCTGCTGGTCCTGGCCCTGGGGATGATCTTCCTCGATGTCGCCTTCTACGCGGCGATCGCGCCGCTGCTCCCCACCTACGTCGCGCAGTACGGGCTCAGCAAGGCGCAGGCCGGGATTCTCTCGGCCGCCTACGCGGTCGGCACGCTGATCACCGCACTCCCGGCGGGGCTGATCGCCACCCGCCTGGGGCCGCGCCGCACCGTCATCGACGGCCTGCTCCTGCTCGGCGTCGCCAGCCTCGTCTTCGGCTTTGCCGGGAACATTGTGCTGCTCGATGCGGCTCGCTTCGCGCAGGGAATGTCAGGCGCGCTGATCTGGTCCGGGGCGCTGACCTGGCTGATCACCACCAACCCGCCGGAGCGCCGCGGCTCGGTGATCGGGACCGTGCTCGGCACGGCGGTCGCCGGGGCGCTGTTCGGCCCGCTGATCGGCGGAATCGCCGCCGAGGTCGGCACCGAGCTGGTCTTCGGGGCGGTGCTGGGCGTGGCGTGGGCCCTGGCGCTTCTCGCCTCCCGCCTCCCCGAGGCCGCGCCACCCGAGCGCCAGCCGCTGAGCCGGGTGGCGGCGACGATCCTCAGCCGGCCGATCCTCGTCGCAACCGGCTTTGTCGCCGTCCCCTCGCTGATGTTCGGTGCCGTGGAGGTGCTGGTGCCGTTGCGAATCGACGATCTCGGCGGTGGGCACGTGCTGATCGCCGGCGGGTTCGTCGCCGGCGCCGCCCTCGAGGCGAGCCTGTCGCCGATCGCCGGCCGCTATTCGGACAGGGTGGGGCGCCGCCCACCCTTCGTGACGGGAATGGCGATCTGCGCGGTGGCGATGGTCGGGATCGGGCTTGCCCAAGGGCTGGGTCTGGTGGTGGCGGCGCTCCTCCTCAGCTCGCTGGGAGCGGGGATCTGCTTCGCGCCGGCGACGACCACCCTCTCGGAGGCGGCCGACGCGAGTCGCCTGCACCAGGGCTTCGCCGCAGGCCTATCCAACATGGCGTGGTCGGCGGGCCAGGCCGGGGGCGCCCTCGCCGGGGGCGCCCTCGCAGGCGCCGCCGGCTTCGCAACGCCGAGCCTGGCGGTCGCCGTGCTGCTGCTTTTCACGGCCGCCTACGCATACCGCTACCTCGGCACGTCGCGACGTTCGAAAAGCGCCTGGGGGGCGTGAGCGACAGCGCGTGGGGGACGTCGAAGACAGTGCCTGGGGACATGGAAGGCACGCCTCGCCGGCATCGGCAGCCGCCGGATCGACGTTCGCCAGGACCGCCGTCTGACACCCGACGGAGGCGTCGCTAATGTGTTGGTCCCCGGAGAGGTGGCCGAGTGGCTGAAGGCACTCGCCTGCTAAGCGAGTAGGGGGCGCAAGCTCTCTCGAGGGTTCGAATCCCTCCCTCTCCGTTTCGTTGTGTCGCCTGGGTTTCTGGGCCTGCAGCGCACGGTTATCCGGTGCGATTGATTGCCGATGTGCTGCGGACGTAGATTGCAAATTGATTGCCGATGTGCTGCGGGGGGTAGCTTTACGGGATGAGCTCCAGAGCGCTGCTCCTCACCGCCTCGATTGCCCTTGCCATTGCAGCTGCCGGTTGCGGGGGTAGCGGGGGTGGCGATACGACCGCGACTGAGGCTGCCACCGAATCGACCTCCGAGTCGAGCGGCGGCAACGCCCGGTCGCCGAGCGGCGACGCGGTGCGGTCGGCGAAGGTGGAGATCGAAGGCTTCGCCTACCACCCCGAAACGGTGACGATCGAGGAAGGCGGCAAGGTGATCTGGGTCAACCGGGACTCCGCCCCCCACACGGCGACCGCCGATGACGGCAGTTTCGACACAGGCGTGCTGGAGGAAGGCAAGATCAAGTCGGAGACCTTCAAGGAGCCGGGGACCTACACCTACATCTGCTCGATCCATCCGCAGATGCACGGCACCGTCGAAGTGGTCGCCGGCTGAGTCACACTTCGCTGACCCGGGCCTCCGTTGCACGTGGACGGGTTTGGGACGTCTCGCCGGCCGGCAGGCTCTACATTCATGGGTGTGCGGGATAGGCGGACAAAGATCATCGCCACGGTTGGGCCCGCGAGCTGGGATCTCGATGTCCTCGCCCGGCTGATCGACGCCGGCGTCGACATCTTCCGGCTCAACTTCTCCCATGCCGACCGCGACCGGCACGCCCAGACGATGGAGGCGATCCGCGACGCCGCCTCGCGGGCCGGGCGCGAGGTGGGGGTGCTCGGCGACCTGCCGGGCCCGAAGCTGCGAATCGGCGAGTTGCGCGACGACGTCGCCGAGCTGGAGACCGGGACGCACGTGAAGCTGACGCCGCAGGCGGTCGAGGGCGACGAGGAGACGATCCCGGTCGACTGGCCGGGCGTCACGGCGCTGCGCGAGAACGAGCTGGTCTTCCTGGCCGACGGAGCGATCCGGCTGCGGGTGCGCGAACCCGAGGACGGCGGCGTCGATTGCGAGGTGGAGGTCGGGGGGACGCTCTCCTCCCACAAGGGGATGAACATCCCCGGTGCCGACGGGCTGGCGGCACCCGACAGCGATCTTGGCTGGGTCGAGTTCGCCGTCGAGCACGGCATCGACCTGCTGGCGGTCTCGTTCGTCTCCTCCGCCGCGGACCTCGAGCCGGTTGCCGACCGGCTGCGGGCGCTCGATTCCGACATCCCCCTGATCGCCAAGATCGAGAAGCAGCAGGCGGCCGAGAACGCGGAGGAGCTGGCCCGGGCGGCGAACGGCGGCATCATGGTCGCCCGCGGTGACCTCGGGATCGAGCTGCCGCTCTGGGAGCTGCCGGTCGTGCAGAAGCGAGTGATCCGCACCGCGGGGCGGGTTTCAAAGCCGGTGATTACGGCGACCCAGATGCTGGCCTCGATGGTCACCGAGCGCCGCCCGACCCGGGCCGAGGTCACCGATGTCGCCAACGCGATTTTCGACGGCACCGATGCGGTGATGCTCTCCGAGGAGACCGCCGTCGGCCGCCACCCGGTCGAGGCGGTGCGGGTGATGGACCGCATCGCCCGCGCGACCGAGCCCGACCTTCCCTATGGCGAGTGGCTGTTTGGCCGCACCGACCAGGCGACCCAGGACATCGCCGACTCGGTCGCGCAGAGCGCGGTCGGGGCGGTCTACAGGCTGAACCTGGCGGCCCTGGTGGTGCCGACCACGAGCGGGCGCACGGCTCGCCTCGTCTCCGCGCACCGCCCCAAGGTGCCGGTGCTGGCGATATCGCCTCGCATGGAGACGGTCCGCCGCCTCAACCTCCTCTTCGGCGTGACCGCCGTCCTCAGTGAGCAGGAGACCGAGGTCCGCGATCTGCTCGCCGACTGCGCCGCACTCGCGGCGCGCCACGGCGTCGCCACCTCCGGCGATCTGATCGCGATCACCGCCGGCCTGCCCGCACAGGAGCTTGGCACCAACCTCTTCGAGGTCCACCGGGTGCCCTGAGCCCCTAGAATCGCCCTCCGGGACTCACCCCGGGCAACCCGCGCCTGTAGCTCAGTTGGATAGAGCGTCGGTCTACGAAACCGAAGGTCACAGGTTCGAATCCTGTCAGGCGCGCTCCGGCAATCCCGCTTGGGGAGCGGGTTTGCGTGGTTTTCGACATTGTCTCGACTTTCGTGATCTCGGGCTGAGTTGCAGGAGATCGGAGGCAGGCGGCGACGGGGTGGCGCACCGATGCGGTGGCAAGGATGGGGCGACCGACGGCGAACCGAGGAGATGTTCTGAAGTCTCCAAGGAGGTCCGCCGCCGATGCCCGCTCTGCCATCTTCGCTTACCGCGATCCTGTCCCTGCTCCGCCCCGCCTTCACCGCGCCGACCTTCCAGATCTTCGAGGCGCTCGTGGCGGGGCTCGTCGGCCGCATCGGCGAGCACACGGTCACCGGGATGTGGCAGGCGGCCCGGCTGGCCGGGAAGCTGCGCCACTCCCGCGCGCACGACTTCTTCGCCCGCGCAGCTTGGTGCCCGGATCGCCTCGGCCTGCTGCTGCTCGACTTCCTCGTAGAACGCTTCTTGGACGCAGGCGCGCCGATCTCACTCGCCGTGGACGGCTCGGTCTTCCGCCGCTCGGGCCGCAAGGTGCACGGGACGAGCTGGCACCACGACCCCGGCGCCGCCCCCGGCGGCCGCGGCTTCAAGTTCGGCAACTGCTTCGTCGTCGTCGGCTTGGTGGTGAGGATCGCCGCGCTCGGCGAGCGCGCCTGGTGTTTGCCGGTGCTCTTCCGGCTCTGGCTGCCCACGCCAAAGCCCACGGAGGCGAGGCCGAACCCGTCAAAGCGGCCCTCCCAGCAGGAGCTGGCGGCCGGGCTTGTGGCCAAGGTGGCAGAGCGCTATCCCGAGCGGCGGATCGACGTCCTCGGCGACTCGGCCTTTGCCTGCAAGGCGCTGGCGCCTGTCTCGGATCGCGTCACGCTGACGTCGCGGCTGCGCTCCAACGCGGTGATCCACGCGCCCAAGCCACCGCCGACGGGCAAGCGCGGGCGACCGCGGGTGAAGGGCCGCCGGCTCGGCACCCCTGCCGAGATCGCCGCGCGGGCCAAGCCCAGCGAGTGGCGGCCCCTGCAGGTGCCCGGCCGAGGCGATGTCGAAGCGCTCGTCGTGGAGGGCCTTTGGTACTCGGTCTTCGGCCCGCGGGCGGTGCGGGTCGTGATCGTCCGCGAGCCCTCCGACACCGAGGGCCACCGGATCGCGCTCATCACGACCGACGTCGAGGCGGGAGTGGCCGAGATCATCGCCCGCTACGCCGACCGCTGGTCGATCGAGGTCGCCTTCCAGGACGCCAAGCAGACGGTCGGGGTCGGCGAGGCGCGCAACCGGGTCCGCCCGGCGGTCGAGCGCACCGTGCCCTTCGGCTTGCTCTGCCAGAGCGTGGCGATCGCCTGGTACGCGCTCAACGCCGATCCCGCCGCCGACGTCGATCGCCGCCGGCGAGAGGCGCCCTGGTACTCCCAGAAGCGCGATCCCTCGATGCTCGACATCCTCGCCGCGCTGCGTCGCGAGCTGATCCGGGCGGAATTTCGCCAAGGAGCGGGGCGAGCGCCCTCATCGCGACAAATAACCGCTCGCCCACCGTCACGCCTTCGGGCGGCGGCGTAGGTCACGAAAGTCGAGCGTAACG
Organism: uncultured Solirubrobacterales bacterium; assembly: GCA_963747765.1. Lineage (GTDB taxonomy): Bacteria > Actinomycetota > Thermoleophilia > Solirubrobacterales > 70-9 > VRUE01. The sequence continues at coordinate 476,669 of CAVVGH010000005.1, forward strand.
CGAGACGCGTTCTATGCCAAGGGCGTCCGCGTGGATCGGTTCATTAACGAATACCGCATTGTCTTGCGGAAACTTGCCTCCCGTTGCGGCGTGATGCTCGGGAGCCTTTGCTGGGCTAACGGATCAGCTTGACGGCGACCCCGACTTCCGGCAGGTCAGCCCAGTCCTTGTCCGCTGTGACGGCTGGCACCTCGAAGCGGGCAGCCAGCGCGAGGCACGCCCGATCGCCGAAGGACAGCCCTTGGCTTTTCGAACGTGGTCGGAGGTCTGCGGCCTCGATCCCGTCTTCTTCGGTGAAGGACTCGATTTGAAGCCCGCCGTCGGCGCGGTCGACGGCTTGCCTGATCGTGGCCATTGTTGACCGAACATGCTCTCCTCGCTCGGCGAGCTTGGCCAGCACCTCGGAGAGATTGACGGTGCTGATGGCGGCGCCAGCTTCGATCGCTTCGACCACCACAGACGCGCCCGGCTAGCCTTGCAGCAGGGCCAGCATGGCTGAGGCGTCGAGAATCGACGCCGGGGTCTCAGCCGTTGGCACGTCGCCGCTCGGCCTCTGCCCGCTCTTCTGCGCGGACCTCGGCTCGACGGTCGGCGATCAGCTCATCTGCCAGGCTCACCCCAGGAGCGACGTGCGCGAACATGCCGCGCATCTGCTCCGCCGCCTCGCGGCGGCGCTTGATGACGACTTCGTCTACCTTGGTGGCGTGGGCCATGTCCTCATGGTATCGGCCAGGGGTGAAGCGACCTCAATCCTGATCCCTGGGGCAACAAATGGGGCAACATGCCCCACAGATTCCAGCCGATCCCAGCGGGACTCGATCCGCCGAAAACCGCTTGCAATCAGGCTCCACGTAGTCCAGCGGGTCTGCGGGCTCTGGCTACGAAACCGAAGGTCACAGGTTCGAATCCTGTCAGGCGCGCTCTTCGCACTGCCGATGGCGAGGCTGGAGTCACCGGCTCGCATCGGCGACTCAGTACCCAGTTTTTACTCGATCTTGACTTGCGCCTTAGCCCCAGGGCCGATGATCTTCGCTCATGAGAACGTGTCTCCAAACCCCCCACGCACGCCTGGCGGCGGCGGACGCTTCGCGGTGCAGCGTCCTCGGAGGCCGGCAATGCACCCGGCATTGGCCGGCCTCCTGCGTCCTCGCCCCGCTCGGTCCGGCGCTCGCCAGTCGCACACGCGGGGTTTGGAGACACGTTCTAAGCGAAGGAGGTGCTCCATGCCGCAGATACTTGTACTGACCGACCTTGCCGAGGACGTTGAGAGCACGGTCGTATACCGGGAGCGGATCAGCTCGACCGATCTCGACTCGGACCACTTCTCCGGTCAGCTCGTCGAGCGGGTTGGGTGGGCTGTGCAGGACGCCGATCGCTTTGAGCGAGAGGCGATCGGGCTGCCCTCGGTCGCCGAGAAGGGCCTACGCACTCCGCACTGACGTCCGGCAGAGTCACGAGCCGGCGCCCGTCAGGAGTGCTGCGGGCGATCCCGCGGGTCTGGCGGCGTTGCGGGCGATCGCGCGGGTCTGCCGGCGTTGCGGGCGATCGCGCCACGCTTCCGGTGCAATCGTGGCGATCGGTGGGGTGACAGGGAGTTCTCGTCCTGATAAACGTGGGGCTGGATGGAAGAGCGAGACGAGGGCAAGCTCGACCGCGCGGCGCTGCGTGAGCTGGCGGGCTCGTTTGAGGGCGAGCTGATCCAGCCGGACGACGCCGCCTACGACGAGCAGCGCCGGGTCTGGAATGCATCGATCGACCGCCGCCCGGCGCTGATCGCACGCTGTGCCGGCACCGCGGACGTCGCCGCCGCGGTGCGCTTCGCCCGCCAGAGCGGACTGCCGCTCGCGGTACGCAGCGGCGGCCACAGCTTTCCCGGCCATTCCGTCTGCGATGGCGGTGTCGTCGCCGACCTGCGCCGCATGAACGCGATCGAGCTCGACCTGGAGGGTGGGACCGTGAGCGCCGGCGCCGGCGTCCTGCTCGGCGAGCTGGATCAGGCCACCCAGGCGCACGGGCTGGTGGTGCCGGCCGGGATCGTTACCCACACCGGGCTCGCCGGCCTAACCCTCGGCGGTGGGATCGGCTGGACGATGCGCAAGTACGGGCTGACGATCGACCAGCTGCTCTCGGTTGAGCTGATGACCGCCGGGGGCGAGCTGGTCCGCGCCTCGGAGTCCGAGAACGCCGACCTCTTCTGGGGGGTGCGGGGCGGTGGCGGAAACTTCGGCGTCGTCACCCGGTTCGAGTTCTGCCTCAACCCGCTTGACCCGACCGTCCTCGCCGGCCCGATCTTCTGGCCGATGGCCGACTCCCCGCAGGTGCTTCGGTTCTACCGCGATTGGATCGCGGAGGCGCCCGACGAGCTGATGACGATCGTCGTGCACCGCATGGCTCCCGCCCTCGACTTCATTCCGCCCGAGCTGCAGGGGCAGCCCGTCGTCGCGGTCATCTGCTGCTGGATCGGTGACCTCGACGAGGGCGAGCGCGTGATGGCGCCGCTGCGCTCATGCGGTCGCCCGGCGCTCGATCTCTGCGAGCCCAAGCCCTTCCTCGCGCACCAGGAGATGTTCGACCCCTCCTTCCCGCCCGGCCGCTGGTACTACATGCGCTCCTGCGACGTCGCGGAGCTGAGCGACGAGGTGATCGAGATCACCGCCGAGCACTCGCGGCAGATCCGCTCTCCTCTCACCGCCTTCCCGATCTGGCAGATGGGGGGCGCGGTGGCGCGGGTGGAGGAGTCCGAGACGGCCTTCAACGGCCGGCAGGTCGGGCACACCTTCAATATCACCGGCATGACCGCCACCGCCGCGGGGTTCGACGAGGAGCGCGAGTGGGTGCGCGGGCTGTGGTCGGCGCTCGAGCCCCACCAGGCGAGCAGCGTCTACGTCAACTTCCTGATGGAGGAGGGCGAGGAGCGGGTGCGTGACGCCTACGGCGCCGCCAAGTACGACCGGCTGAAGGCGCTGAAGCGCAAGTACGACCCCGACAATCTCTTCCGGCTCAACCAGAACATCCCGCCCGACCGATGAGGCGCCCGGCTGCACGGGCGGCTTCGACCGGGTCGACGCCTTCCAAAGCGCCTATGATTGTCGCGATGGAGGCTGGAGAGCCGGGGAACGTGGGCGGTCAGCCCTCGCCCGCGCCGGGTGCGGGCGGACCGGGGGCTGCTGCTGGCGCTGCGCGCCGGCGCAGGACGCTGCGCTGGGGAATCGTCGGACTTGCCGTGATCGTTGCCGTGGTCGCCTGGTTGGTGACGCGAAACGGTGGCGACGGAGAGTCCGAACCGGCCGAACCGGCGTCGGCGGGCTTCGGAGCGCGAATCGTCGATGAAGCAGAACTCGCCAAGATCGCCGCGGCGGCCGGGCACCCCGTCTACTGGGCCGGCCTGATCGACGGCAAGGAGCTGGAGGCCAGCGAAACCAAGGACGGCAACGTGCAGGTCAGGTACCTGGACGAAGGGGCCAAGCTGGGCACCGAAAAGAAGCAGACGCTGACGATCGGCAGCTACCCGGTCGCCGATCCGGCCAAAGCTCTGGACGGCTACGCCAACCGCAAGGGCGCGATAGTCGAGAGGGCGCCCGACGGCCGCAAGCTCGTGTCAAGCACCGAACTTCCCACCAGCGTCTACTTCGCGAGTCCCGACAACAGCGTCCAGGTGGAGATCTACGTCCCCTCGTACAAGCGCGCGATGAGCCTTGCCCGCTCGGGCAAGGTGCAGCCGGTGGGCTGAGCCAGCCGTTCGGGGCGCGGGCCCTATGAGCTTCTTCGTCGCCTGGTTCGTCTTCCCGCTTGTCCTACTGGTGCTCTGCACCGGGCTCGGCCTGCTGGTCGACCTGCTCTGCGGCCGCCGCCTGCCCGGGGCGCTGGTCGTGCCGGCCGGCTTCGCGGCGATCGTCGTGGTCGGCGAGTTCACGACGGCCAGCGACGCAACGGCGGAGCTGACCGTCCCGGTCGTCCTGCTGCTCGCCGTGCTCGGGGCCGGCCTCTCGCTGCCCTGGCGGTTCGGTCGTCCCGACCTGCTGCTCGCCGCCGTCGCGGTTGGCGTCTTCCTGGTGTTCGGCGCCCCGGTGCTGCTCTCCGGTGAGCCCACCTTCGCCGGCTACATCAAGCTCGACGACACCGCCACCTGGCTGGCGATCACCGATCGGATCATGGAACACGGCCGCGACCTCGCCGGGCTCGAACCGTCCACCTACCGCGCGACGCTCAACGCGAACCTGCCCGGCGGCTACCCGATCGGCGCCTTCATCCCGTTCGGCACCGCGCAGAAGCTCGTCGGTGGGGACCTCGCCTGGGTCTTCCAGCCCTACCTCTCCTTCCTGGCGGCGATGCTGTCGCTGTCGCTTTGGCAGATCCTCGGCAGCGTGGTTCGCCGCCGGCGGCTGCGCGGCGGAGCGGCCTTCATCGCCGCCCAGCCGGCACTGCTCTTTGGCTATGCGATGTGGGGCGGGGTGAAGGAGATGGTCGCCGCCGCGCTGGTGGCCCTGGTTGCCGCGGTGGCGCCGGGGGCACTGCGCGGGGCCGCGGGCGCCGTATCCGACTTTGACCAGGCTGGAACGCGGTCAAAGTCGGATCGGGTGCCGGTGAGCGTCCATCTGGGCGCGGTCCTGCCGCTCGCAGTGGCCGTCGCGGCGCTGGTTGACGTGCTCAGCCCCGCCGGGCTCGTCTGGGTGGGGCCGCTCCTGCTTGCCCTCGCGGTGCTGGCCTGGCGGCGCTTCGCGCCACGGCCGGCGCTCAGCCGTGCGGCGACCTTCGCCGTGCTCCTGGCGCTCCTGGTGGTGCCGGCTCTTGCCGCCGGCATCATTCCGCCGACCACGAAACCGTTGGTCGGCTCGAACGGCGAAGGCAACCTTCACGGCCCGCTCAGCATCTTCCAGGTGCTTGGCGTATGGCCCTCGGGCGACTTCCGGGACCCGCCGGACGGAAGCATCGTCACGGCGGTTCTCGTCGCCTTGGCGCTCGGCGCCGCACTGATCGGGCTCTGGACGGCCTGGCGCCGCCGGGCCGATCGGCCGCTGCTCTACGCGAGCGCCCTCATCGCCTGCGGGGCGATCTTCATCCTCGGCTCTCCCTGGGCGGCTGGGAAAGCGCTGGCCACCGCCGCCCCGATCGCCCTCTCGCTGGCGGCGCTCGGTGCCCTGGCGGCGCTGCGACTCGACCGCCTGGCCGGTGGGCTGCTGGTGGTCGCGGTCGCCGGCGGAGTGCTGTGGTCGAACGTGCTCGCCTATGGTGGCGTCAGCCTCGCCCCCTACGACAAGCTCGCCGAACTGCAGCGGATCGGCCACGACTTCGCCGGCCAGGGCCCGGCGCTGATGACCGAATACAACCCTTATGGGGCGCGCCACTTCCTGCGCAACGTCGATGGCGAAGCGGCATCGGAGCTGCGCGAGCGCACCGTGCCGCTGCGCGCCGGCGGCAGCGCCGAAAAGGGGGAACCGGTCGACACCGACGAGCTCGCGCTCACCGGGCTGCTCGAATTCCGGACCCTCGTGCTGCGCCGCTCGCCGGTGCGAAGCCGGCCTCCCTCCATGTACCGGCTCGTTTACGCCGGCCGCTTCTACGAGGTTTGGCAGCGGCCGCTGGAACCGAGCGGCGCGATTCCCGAACACCAGCCCTACGGTGAGCGGTTCGAACCCACGGCGATCCCCAAGTGCAGCGAAATCGGGGGCATCGGCCTGCTTGCGCTCCAGAACCACATGGTCAACGTGCGACTGCTCGCGGCTCGTCACGCCCCCGTCTACGACGCCACCGACGGCAGCTTCGAAGTGCCGCGGGCGGGCCGGTACGTCGGTTGGCTGAAGGGCTCGGTGCGAGGCCTCGACGAGCTGTTCGTCGACGGGCACAGGGTTGGCGAGGCCCGCCATCAGATCGAAAACGAAGGCGGCTACATCGAAATGGGGAAAACGCACCTGAGCGCCGGCCGCCACGAAGCCGAATTGCGCTTCGGCGGAGCCGACTTGCACCCCGGCAGCGGCGGCTTCCCACGTCCCCAGGTCGGTCCTCTCCTCTTTGCCCCGGCCGGCGACGAGGCTGGAGAACTGATCTCGGTGCCGATCGAAGAATCGCGGCGCCTCTGCGGCAAGCCCTGGGACTGGATCGAGGCGGTCGGCTCGGGCTAGTGCCCCCCAACCGCTCCGTTCGTCATTTGTACCGCCCAGCGACACAAAGAGCGAACGGAGTTCGTGTTCGCTTCGTTCAGCCAAACCCAGCCGCCGTACCGTCGCGTAACGGCTCCGCCGAAGCCCCTCATCCTCTGGAACGTTCCTCCTAAGGACCCCGACCGCCTGGGCCCTACACAGCCCCCCCGTTTGCCCTCCTCACCTGCGAGTAGGAGGGCAAACGGGGGAGCTGTTTGTCTCATCAATCAACGAGATGTTCGTTTCGGGTCGCTGGGCCCCATGGCCGCGCCCTGCGTGAGAGAGCCGGCGGCGCGGCTCATCCGAGCTGTTCGGGATCGCAGCGCAGCACGTAGGCCATTGCGATCGTTTCACCCCGCAACCAGCGGGTGACGTTGTCGGCTTCTTCGCAGTAGTCAGGCGGGACATTGCCGGCGTGGCGGCGGACGATCACCCAGGTGGCGGCGGTGTCGCCTTCCCATTTGGGATCGACCGCGGTGCCTCGCGTGTCTTCGAAGGGCGCCAGCTCATCCTGCTCGCAAGGGGTCGTGGGCATCACCAGGAAGCAGCGCAGGTCGGCGCCGCGCGGCACGTGGGAGAGCGCCTCCGGGGCGCTGGCCACCCAGAAGTCGGTCTCCCAGCGGTTGTCGATGCCGCCGATTCCGGCAACCGGGTTGACGTAGGTGTAGTTGTAGGGGAAGAGCAGCGCCTGCTCGACCATCGGGGCGAGCAGGGCGACACCGAGCAGGGCGCTGGCGAGTGGCCGCCAGGTTCGCCGTGGCTCCCTGACGCGAGCCCAGCCCCAGAAGCGCTGCGCGCCGATCCCGGCCAGGATCGCGACGGCGGGCAGGACGTAGACGTGCTGCCGCATGCCGCTGTACATCGTGGCGCCGGTGAGGATCGCGCCGACCGGCAACAGGAGTGCCTGCTGGAGGACCAGCAGCGAGCCGAGGTCGGTCCGGCTCCAGAGCGGGCCGCGCAGGCCGGCGCCGCGCGCGCTCAACAGTGCGCGGAGGGAAAGCACGGCGCCCAGCACCGCCAGCAACCCGATCAGCAGCGGCAGGGCGGCGCCGATCCAGGCGGGCAGGTACCACCACGGCGGGTGTTCGGGGAGCAGCTGGCCGGCGGTCAGCGTGACGCCCCGCCAGGGAAAGCCGCTGGAGCCGGAGACAGATTCGATCAGCATCGTCACCGGGGACGCCGCCACCTTCGGGTAGATGACGGCGATCGAGGCGAGGCCGAGCCCGGTGCCCGCCGCCACCGCGAGGTCGGCGCCGGCGTTGCGGCGAATCCCCCCCAGGTGCCGCTGTCCCAAGCGGAGCGCCGCGTAGACCAGCACCGAGAGCAGGAAGGGAACGATCAGCGCGAGGCGCGTGCCGGCACCGACGAAGAAGCCGGCCGTCAGCAGCGCGCCAATCGCGATCCTGCGCCGCCGCTCGCTCGGCTCGTCGGATCGCCGGTCGAGCGCGAGGAGCAGCGCCAAGGTCACGAGCGTGTAGCCGCAGCCCGCCGGGATGTCCTTGGGGTTGAAGAAGGAATGCCCGGTCCACTCGGGGATCGCGAGAAGCGCCGCTGCCGACCAGAGGCCGATGCGAGACGAGCGGGTGAGGAGCCAGGCGGCGCCCCCCACGGCGAGGGCCGCCAGCAGGCCGAGCAGCGCCGAGACCAGGTGGCGAACGTCGTAGGAGGATCCGGAGTGGGAGATCTCGCCGCTGCTCTCGTTGCCCGCGATCACGTTGGCGACGTGTGCGAGTGCGCCGAAGGCAGGCCCGTAGACGTTTGGATTGGCGTATTTGTAGGTGGGGTCGGGGTGGCCGTCCACGAGCGCGTCGCCCGGCAGGAACCAGCCATGGTCGATCCACGATCGCGCTGCGTCGGCTTCGATCGGCTCATCGATCGTCACCCCGGCGGTCAGCGCGCCGGCGAAGAGCTGCACGGTGCCCAGCACGAGCACAAGGGCTGCGACAGCGGTGAGCGGATCATGCATGCGGACCAACCCGTGTGCGCGCCGAGCCACGGGGGCAGGTTACGGTCTGGTCGCGATGGAGGGGAATGACCCCCTGCGCCCGGCAGCTGGAGGGGAATGACCCCCTGCGCCCGGTAGATGGATGGGAATGACCCTCTGTGCCCGGTAGATGGAGGGGAATGACCCCCTGCGCCCGGCAGCTGGAGGGGAATGACCCTCTATGCCCGGTATATAGTCGGCGCAATGGAGGGGGAGAAAGCGGAGCAGGCGCCGCCGAGGCCGGGTGAGGAGCGCGCGAAGCCCACGCCCAGCGCGAAGCCCACGCCGAGCCGGGTGAATCGCGGCCGGCTGCGCGCCGGCGTCATCGGCCTGGCGATTGCCGTTGCGGTCGTGGCCTGGGTGGCGACCCGGGACGACGGCGGCGGCTCCTCCGAACCGGCGCCGTCCGAATCCACCGCGCCGCGGATCGTCACCGAATCGGAACTCCGGGAAACCTCCGCGAGCCTCGGCCAGCCCATCTTCTGGGCGGGCCCGATGGCCGGCACGGAGCTGGAGCTGACCGAACTGCCCCAGGGCGGCGTGCAGGTTCGCTACCTGCCTGAAGGCATGGACGCGGGCACTGGCTCGCTCAAGTCGCTGACGGTCGGCAGCTACCCGCTGTCCGATCCCAATGCAGCGATCGCCGCGGTCGCCAGGCAGTCCGGAGAGCTGGTCCGCCACCTTTCCGATGGCCGCACGGTCGTGGCGTCCAAGCAGGGCCCGACCAGTGTCTACTTCGCCAGCTCTGACAACAGCGTTCAGGTGGAGGTCTACAACCCCTCCCCGAAGCGGGCCATGAAGCTCGCGCTCTCGGACAAGGTGCAGCCGGTCGGCTGAGCGCTGTGCATCGCTCGGGACCGCGGGGGAGCATGGGCGGGGTCGGCCGGTTTCGTAGAATCGGTGCGGTGAGGGGGGTCATGAAGCCGACGATCGTCGCTGTCGCCGCGCTGCTGCTGGCGGCGGCCCTGGCGGCGTGCGGGGGCGGGTCCAGCTCGACCACGACCGAAGCGGGCGCGCAGGAACAGTCGGGCAGCGGCTCGTCGAAGGGGAGCGCCACGAAGGCCACGAAGGAGAAGTCAGGCTCCGGCGAGGGGAAGGCCAAGAAGAAGAGCGGCTCCGGCGGACAAAGCGAGAGCTCGAGCGAAGAAGCGGGCAACTTCGTCCCCAAGCAGCACCAAGATTCCGGCGGCGGCTCCAAGCAGTTCCGCGTCAACGGTGGCGATAACAGCGTGCAGGAATTCGGCAAGGAGGCCGGCGGCACCGAGCTGGACGTTGCGGCAACCGCCCTTCACAACTTCCTCGATGCCCGGGCCGAGGGCAACTGGGCAGCCGCCTGCAGCTACATGTCGAAGAGCGTCGTCGAATCGTTCGAAAAACTCGCCTCGCAGGCAAAGCAGGTCAAGGACAGCGGTTGCGCCGGGATTCTCAAGGCGCTGACCAACCCAAACGCCAAGCAGCTGATGAAGGAAGAAGCGGCAAAGGCCAACGTCGGCTCGCTGCGGATCGAAGGCGATCGCTCCTTTGTCATCTACAAGGGGCTCGACGGCACGACCATGGCGATGCCGATGGCCAACGAAGGCGGCGCCTGGAAGGTCTCGAGCCTCGCTGGCACGCCGCTCAATTAGCGTTCCTCCCCGAAACGTTCGACCCGAAACCCTGGGCCGATGCTGCGATCACCAGCTCGACCTCGAGCCTCGGGCACCTGCTGAGCCCCACCGCCGTTGCGCCGGGCGATAAATCGCCGCTATGGCCCAAAGCGCGAGGACTTCCCCCTGAGATCCTTCGACACCGGGCGATAAATCGCCGCAGGTGTGTATCCGATTGGCTCAGGGCTGCCCGCCCCAACGCGCCGCTCCGGCCACACCGCCCAGGGCCGAGCAGTCCATCCGTTCCCGACCTTCCCGCCTCTTTCGTCACTGGGCTCGAAGCCCCCGAGCCCCCTGGCTCTCTGGAGGAGCGCGGAGATGGCCCCGGAACCCAGGAGAGCACCCCGTCGACCGATGGAGACCTCCAACCCGAAACGAACCCCTCATTGATTGATGATGAGAGAGACAGCCCCTCCCTGTTTGCCCTCCTCACCTGCAAGTAGGAGGGCAAACAGGGGAGGGGCTGGTAGGGGCCCCAGACGGTCAGGGGCTACGGGCGTCGTTTCGCGAGGGCCAAGAGGATGAGGGGCTTCGGGGGAGGCGTTATCGCGACTGGCGCAGCCGAAGAAGGCAGGATCGAGGCGGACACGAGCTCCGTTCGCTCTTTGTGTCGCTGAGCGGTACAAATGACGAACGGAGCGGCTGGAATCTCCCGGGCGAGACTCCGTTCGCTCTTTGTGTCGCAGAGCGGTACAAATGACGAACGGAGCGGCTGGGGGGCCTGGGCAAAGCGGATACGCAGCATCGCCGCATATGGCCCATAAGTCGCCTGGCGTCCCAGGTGTGTGCCTTCCTCTGTCCTCGGAGAAGGAGGCGCTGTCGGTGCAAGGGGGCTCGGGCGCTGCGGTGCAAGAGGGCTCGGGCGCGGCGGTGCAAGAGGGCTCGGGCGCTGTCGGAGCGGAGCGGATGGCCGGTTTCCGGCCGAACGTTTCGGAGGTCCACCAGCAGCGACCTGAGTCAGAGCTTCGCGGCCTCTTGACGTGTCTGCGCTTAGGAAAGCTCGAGCCAGGTGCCGGTCGGGCCGAGGTTGTGGAGCGGCGTGTCGCCGATCTGGCTCGTGCATCCCCATGACTCGTGGATGTGGCCGCAGACGGCGAGGCGGGGGCGCTTCTCCTCGATTGCCGCGAGGAGGGCGGCGCTGCCGAAGTGGTCGCCGCTGCCACCGCTGTCGCAGTGTCCCTGCGGTGGTGAGTGGAGGACGAGGACGGCCTCCTCGGGACAGGCGCCGAGCATCGACGCGGCCGTGTCGTCGTCGAGGTCGAAGCTCCAGTCCCACGGGGTGACGGGTACGCCCGCGCCGAGCCCGTAGAAGTCGACTCCCTCGATGGTGGTGCCGCCGCCGTGAAGGACCGTGGCGGGGCCCCAGCCGGCCGCCGCCTCGCGCAGCGCGTCCTCGGTCTCGTTGTTGCCGGGGACGAGCACGGTCGGCTTCTCGATCGCGGCCAGCGCATCGATCGCCTCCGCGAGGCCCTCGTGCACCGAGGCGAAGTCGCCGGCGCCGATCACCAGGTCGGCATCGGCCGACATCTCGACCAGCTTTGCCGCCTGGTTGAGGTCGCGATGCAGGTCGCTGAAGGCGAGCAACTTCACGGCTCAAACCTACCTCGCAAGGGCCCCACACGCGTTACAGACATTTTGCAATCAGGTGTAGAGATGCAACATATTGTCCGCTACAGTGCCATCATGGAGGCTGTGCGAAAGAGTTGGAGCGACGAGCGCCTCGACTACCTCAACCACCGCGTCGACGATGGGTTCAGGAAGGTCGACGAACGCTTCCAGCAGGTCGACGAACGCTTCCAGCAGGTCGACGAACGCTTCCAGCAGGTCGACGAACGCTTCCAGCAGGTCGACGAATGCTTCGACCAGGTCGACAAACGTTTCCAGCAGGTCAACGAACGCTTCGAGCGGTTCGATACCAAGCTCGAAACGCTGCGATCCGAGCTGAATGGCCGGTTCGATTCGCTGCAGCGCACGTTGATCCAGTTCAACGGGCTCTTGATAGCGGCCGTGCTCGGTTTGCTCGCAACCCAGCTCTGAGTCAGGCCTCGGCGGCCAGGGTGCGCCGCGGCAGGCGCTCACGCCAGCGCTTCCTGGCCGGCGCCGTCTCCGCTTCGGCCTGCAGGTCGAAGTAGAGCAGGGTGCGGCCGATCGCCACATAGGGGATCAGCAGGGCGAAGACGATCGTGCCGATCGCGTTGATCAGGCCAAGCGAGATGTCGGCGAAGATCAGCGCGAAGCCGAGCAGCGGGCCGCTGACGAGGCCGATCAGCCAAAAGACGGCGGCAACCCGCAGCGTGTACCACCAGCGCCCGCGCACCAGCCCCGAGCTGCCGCGGAGCGCCTCGCGCATTGACCTGTCCTCGAAGAGGATCTGCTGCTGCACGAAGAGCCAGCCGACGTACTTCCAGGCCGCAAAGGGGAGGCCGACGACCGTGATCGCCATCAGCAGCAGCGCCAGCGTCACCAGCAGCTGCGCGCCGACGACGCGGCGGAAGCGCTGCCACACCCCCCGGTAGGCGTCGACGAAGCGCGCCTCGTGTCCCTCGGTCAGCTGGCGCACGGCGACGATCACCGCCGCCGCGACGATCGCCGAGGCGATCGGCTCCCCGATCGCGGTGAGCAGTTCGGCAACGGCCACGTGCAGGCCGGAGAGCCCGGCCCGCTGGTCGAGACTGCGGCCGGTCTCGCCGGTCAGCAGCCAGCCGATCGAGGTGAGGCCGCCGACGACCGGGATCGCGGTCAGGCCGATCGGGGCGAAGGCGCGCCAGTGCCGGTGGTAGAGGCCCGCCGACGCCAGCAGCAGCTGGCCAAAGGCCCGGCTGCGCCGCAGGTCGGCCAGGTGCAGCGGCCACCAGCGGGTGCGCCAGGCGATCAGCGCGACCAGCGCCAGCAGCGCGATCGGCACCGCGAAGATGATCCAGGGCGAGTCCTGGTTGTGGTTGAGGAAGGAGGTGACGTTGGCGACCGCGCCGCAGAAGGCCTTGGTCACCGTCGGTCCCAGCACGGAGCCGGCCGGCAGGCGCGGGCTGGTCGAGCGGACTTCGTCCATCCAGGTGAGAGGCCCTAGCCAGCGGTCCTTGGTGGCGGGACCGGTCGGACCGTTGTTGAAGCCCTTCTCCCACTGGCCCCAGCGGCCCCGGTAGGTGAGCCAGCGGAACCTGCTGTTCGGGCCGGGGTGGGTTGGGACCTGGATCGGCCGCACGGTCAGCCGCTGCAGCGGCGCGCTGGTGTCGTCGCAGCCGACCCCCGACCCCTTGCGGCCGTTCTCGACGTAGACGGCGGCCTCGTAGAAGGTCGCGTGCGACCCGGCGGCGGAGTAGACGACGGGGTGGGTCCCGTCCTTCTCGACCTTGCCGTCGGTCCAGTCGGCCTTCTCGCCGCCGCTGTGCTGGAAGAGCCCGATTTCCGCCGGCCCCTCTTCCAGGGCGCGGCGCGGGTCGGAGGCTTCGAAGACGACCTGCATCCCCTCCCAGTCGCCCTCGTGCAGGTCGTTGAACTGGTTGAAGTACCAGAAGAACCAGTACTGGACGGCGAGCCCGGGGCGCCCCGCCTCGCGGGCGATGTGGGCGTAGGTGGCCGGCGGCGCCCTGCCTTCGCGCCTGAGGCTTGCGAAGTCCTTCGCGTACACGCACGTGTCGCCGAGGGGATCGCCGGGCAGGTTGAGGTGATGCCCTTCGTCGAGCCCGGCGAGGTCGGCGGCGGTGGGCGCGTGCTGCAGCGTCGATTCGTCGCCGCCCGGCCTTTCTTCGGTGAGCGTCACGGCCGGGTTGCCGAGCACCGTGTCCACCGTGGTCGCCTCGTACTGCTCGCCGCTCGTGTCGCAGGGCGGGTTCTCCTGCTTGCGCAGCATCAGGCGCGGCGCATAGGCCTCGATCAGCCGCTGGGCGGCGGACGAGCCGCGCTCGGCACCACCGCCGGCCGAGCCGCCACCGCCCGCGATCGCGCCCCCGGGCGCCGCCAGGCAGAGAACCGCGATCGTCACGCAACCCAGTGCCAGGCGGCACAGTCCGACCATCATGGCCCAACGTACCAGTGTCGGCTGGACGTATCGCCGCCGTTCGGTAAGCTCGCCGGCCTCATGCCCGACATCTTCTGGATCGGTCTTGGAATTGCCGCCCTGGGCGCCCTGGTTGGCCTCGTCTCCGGTGCGCGGTCCCGCAGCACCCGGACGCTGACGGGCGTTGCGATCGGCGCCTATCTTGGCCTGATGGCGGCCTTCCCGCTGCTGGCGATCGGCGCCGCGACAAGCTGACCGCCGCCACGCCGCGCGAGGCAGTCGGGAGCCCGCCAGAGTGGACGGTCGAGCGGGCTGAGGGCGGCGGCCCGTTCACGACGCGAGTCACCTGGCGGCTGCCTGAGGGCGATGCCGCGATCTGGGCGTCGCGACCCGCCCGCAAGCGGGGGACGATCGCTGTCGTCTCGGAATCGGGGGCGACGATCACGGCGGGCGCCGAGCCCGGCACCGCGCGCCGCCTGCGCCGGGTAAACGCGGTCGCGGCGACGGCATTTGCGATCGGCGGATCGCTGTTTGCGGTCGGGGCCGCGCTTGCCGAGTCCGGCGCCTCGGTCACCACGTCGGCGTGGGTCTACATATGCGGAGGGATCTTCTTCAGCAGCGGCGGGTACGCGTCCTTCCTGCAAGCCGTCAACGGGCCGCGGGCCGTGGGCGCCGACCGGGCGCTCACGACGGACGGCTGGCGCTGGTGGTCGTATGAGTCCACGCGCCTGGAGTGGCTGAGCGCTCTCGTGCTCTTGGTCGGCACCCTCGTCTTCGCGATCAATCTGGGTGACTCGTTGATCGCCGGGCTCAGCGTCCCCTGGGAGAACCGCTTGGTCTGGTCCCCGGACATGGTTGGATGCGCGTTCTTCCTGGTCTCCGGCCACCTCGCGCTGGTGGAGGTCTGCCACGGCCGGCCCTGCTGGCGGCAGCGTGACCTCGGCTGGTGGATCGTTGCCGTCAACCTGCTCGGCTCGATCCTGTTCATGGTCGCCGCGGTCGCCTCCTACGTGCAGCCGGCAACCGCGACGGAGCTCAACGAGTCGGTGGCGAACTGGGGCACCCTCTCCGGTGCCCTGAGCTTCGCGATTGCGGGGGTGATGCAGGAGTTCGAGCGTCCCGCCGGGCCCGGCGCATAGGATCGACAGGGTGGACGCTGCCAAGCGGCGCGCGCTGATCGCAGTTGGGATCCCGCTGATCATGGTGGGGATCGACGGCACGATCCTCAACGTCGCGCTGCCGACGATCGCCCGCGACCTCCACACCACGTCGGCCGAGCTGGTCTGGATCAACTCCGCCTACATCATCGTCTTCGGCAGCACGATCCTGCTCTCGGCCTCGATCGGCGACAAACTCGGGCGCCGGCGAGTGCTGCAGATCGGGATGGCCGTCTTCATCCTCGGCTCGGTCCTCTCCGGAATTGCCGACGCGCTGAACAGCGCCACCTTCCTGATCTTCGCCCGCGCCCTGCAGGGACTCGGGGCGGGCACGATTCCCCCCTCGACCCTCTCGCTGATCCGGGCGACGTTCACCGACGAGCAGGAGCGGGCGCGGGCGATCGGAGTGTGGGCGGGGCTGTCGGGCATCGGCCTCGCCGCGGGCCCGATCCTGGGCGGCCTGATCCTCAACTCGACCTCGGCCTGGGGCTGGATCTTCTACATCAACGTGCCGATCGTGATCCTCGGTCAGGCGATGATCCACCGCAACGCGAGGGAGTCGAGCGACCCCGCGGCGCCGCCGATCGACACGCCCGGCGCGCTGCTCTCGCTGGCCGGCCTCTTCGCTCTCTTCTACGGGTTGATCGAGGGACCGGTGCGGGGCTGGGGCTCGGCGCCGGTGCTGGCTGCCTTTGCGCTGTCGATCCCGCTGCTCGTCTGGTTCGTCGTCTACGAGCTGCGCCGCCGCTTCCCCGAGCTCGATCCGCGCCTCTTCAAGTCGGCCGCCTTCACCTCGGGAATGCTCGCGATCACGGTCGCCTTCCTCGCCCTGATGGGGCTGATCTACGAGTTGACCCTCTACCTGCAAACCGTGCGCGATTACTCGCCGCTGAAAGCGGGAATATCGCTGGTGCCCTTTGCGGTCGCCCTGCTGATCGTCGCTCCGCTGGCCCCGAAGGTGGCCGAACGGCGCGGCGACCGGCTCACGGTGATGTTCGGGATGGCCGTGCTCGCGGTGGGTCTGCTCACCTTCCTCGCGCTCAGCGCCGACTCCTCCTATCTCGTCGTCCTGGTCGGCGTGGTGCTCGCCGGCGCCGGTGTCTCGCTGATCCAGCCGCCTGCCTCGGCGGCGATGATGAGCTCGGTTTCCGCCGCGAAAGCGGGGATGGCGTCGGGCACCAACGCGGCGATCCGCCAGATCGGCGCCTCGTTTGGAATCGCGGTGATGGGCGGGATCGGCCAGTCGATCTTCAGCCACCACCTGACCAGCTCATCGATCTACGCGAAGCTGCCGGCCTCCGCTCAGTCGACCGCCGAAGCAAGCATCTCCGGCGCGGTTGCGGTCGGCGACAAGGTGGGCGGAGCGCCCGGCCAGGAGGTGATCGAAGTCGCCTCGGCTGGTTTCATCACCGGCATGCACTGGGCGGTCGCGATCGCCGCGGCGTTCGCCGGCCTCGGGCTTCTGATCGCCGCTCGCCTGATCCCGAGGCGGGCCGATACCTCCCCGGAGCACCGTCGCCCGGCCGGAGGTGCATGATCGCCGTCACGCAGCGATCCGCCCGCCACTGAAAGGATCTACTCGATGAGCGAGGGGAAGCGGGCGGAGGCACCGCGGACCGAGAAGATGCTGCCGGGTGTTTGGAGGCTGCGGTTGCCGCTGCCATGGCCGGGCGTCCCGCATGGCAACGCGTGGGTCGTCGCCGCCGACGGAGGAGTCGTCCTGTTCGACACCGGGATCGGCGGCAAGGGCCGGCTGCGCCAGTTCGACCTCGCCCTCGCCCAGGCCGGCTTTGGCCTCGAGGACATCCGTCTCGTCGTCTGCACCCACTCCCACACCGATCACTACGGCCTCGCGGCGCCGATCGTCGAGGCCGCCGGCTGCGAGCTGTGGATGCACCCGGGTTGGGAGCACGTGCGCCTGCTCGCGGACGACCCGGCCGCGGCGCTCGAGCAGCGGCTCGAGGTTGCCCGGCAGAGCGGCGTGCCGCCGGCCGCACTGGAGCGCTACCGCGAGTCGCGCAGCGAGGACGAGGAGACCGGGATCAATGCGATCGTCGAGCCCGACCGCGACCTGATGCCGGGCGTCGAGGTGGAGACCGACCTCGGCGTGTGGCAGGTGCACGAGACGCCGGGGCACGCCCCGTCCCACGTCGTCCTGCACCAGCCGGAGCGCAGGCTGATGATCTCCGGGGACCACCTGCTGGGCCGCACGGTGCTCTTCTTCGATCATGGGCACACGCCCGACCCGATCGGCGAGTTTCTCGCCAGCCTCGAGGAGGTCGAGCCGCTCGCCGTCGACCTCGTGCTGGCCGGGCACGGCCGGCCGTTCCGCGACACGCCCGCGAAGATCGCCGAGTGCCGCCGGCAGGTGGACGAGCTGCTTGGCAAGGTGCGCGACTCGCTGGCGGGCGGCGAGAAGACCGCCTTTGAGATCGTCGCCGAGCTCGTCGGGCCGGAGAACCTCAACACGCCGGCCAGCGTTTGGGCGCTGCAGATAGTCCTCTCCAGCCTCGACCACCTGGCCATCCTCGGCGAGGCCGCGCCCGTCGCGGGAAGCGACCCACAGCGCTGGCGCCTGGCGTGAGGCCCCGGCGAGCCTCCCGGCTCGACTCTTTCGGCGCTGCGCCGCTGGTCGCCCGCGGTTGAATTGACGAAGGAGCGCCGGCCGCCGGCAGGGGCACCCGGCGCTCACGCTAGTGGACCTCCCCGAAGCGTTCCACCCGAAACCCTGAGCCGATGCTGCGATCACCAGCTCGACCTCGAGCCTCGGGCACGTGATGGGACCCATCGCCGTTGCGCCGGGCGATAAATCGCCGCAGGTGTGTATCCGCTTGGCTCAGGGCTGACCGCCCCCCACGCGCCGCTCCGGCCACACCGCCCAGGGCCGAGCGGTCCATCCGTTAGAGACCCTCCCGCCTCTTTCGTCACTGGGCTCGAAGTCCCCGAGCCCCCTGGCTCTCTGGGGGAGTGCGGAGATGGCCCCGGAACCCAGGAGAGCACCTCGTTGACCGATGGAGACCTCCAACCCGAAACGCATCCCTCATCGATTGATGATGAGAGAAACAGCCCCTCCCTGTTTGCCCTCCTCACCTGCAAGTAGGAGGGCAAACAGGGAGGGGGCCGCAGGGCCCAGGCGGTCAGGGGCTACGGGCGTCGTTCCGCGAGATGTGGCCAGTGGGGCGGATACGAACTCCGTTCGCTGGATCGAGACTCCGTTCGCTCTTTGTGTCGCTGGGCGGTACAAATGACGAACGGAGCGGCTGCAATCTCCCGGGCGAGACTCCGTTCGCTCTTTGTGTCGCAGAGCGGTACAAATGACGAACGGAGCGGCTGCGGTGGCCGGAGGGAAGCGGATGCGCAGCATCGCCGCATATGGCCCATAAGTCGCCCGGCGTCCCAGGTGTGCGCCTTCCTCTGTCCTCGGAGATCGAGACGCTGCCGGTGCAAGGGGGCTCGGGCGCTGCGGTGCAAGAGGGCTCGGGCGCGGCGGTGCAAGGGGCTCGGGCGCGGCGGTGCAAGGGGCTCGGGCGCTGTCGGAGCTGAGCGGATGGCTGGTTTCCGGTCGAACGTTTTGGGGAGATCCACTAGCCTCTAACACCCGTGGCCAGCTTCACTCTCGTGCGCGAGGTAAAGGCGCCGCCGGAGGTCGTGTTCGATGTGCTGACCGACCATCGCGGCTACGCCGCGGTCAGCCCTGTGCGCCGGGCCGAGCTCGAGCGGGAGGGGGACCCGGCGCCGAACGGCGTCGGGGCGATTCGCGTTCTTCATGCGCTGGGGCCACCGCTGCGGGAGGAAGTCCTGACCTACGAGCCGCCCCACCGCTTCTCCTACCGGCTGCTCTCCGGCGCCCCGCTGCGCGACCACGTGGGGACCGTGGAGCTGACGCCGAACGGAGCCGGCACCGACGTGACCTATGCGGTTCGCACGATGCCGACCCTCCCAGTCGGGGGCGCCGTGGTCGTCGCGGTCGTGAGGCTGAGCATCGCGCAGCTCCTGAAGGGCATCGTTGCCGAGGCGGAGCGACGGGCCGCAGCTGGAGGCTGAGAGGTTCCGATGGCCCAGCGGGTCGACGACAGCGAGCTGCGCCGGCGGGCGCTGGCGGGGCTGCGCGACGAGATCGAGGCGTTCGGAAGCGCGGCGCAGGACTCGCTGCTGATCCGCCGCGACGGGCTGCTTGCCGCGGTCGTCCCGGCCTCGCCTCAACGCTCGCTCTTCAATTCCGTCTACTACAGCGATGCGGCTGCACTGGCGGGGGCGGTCGAGGAGCTGCAGGAGAGCTATGACTCTCAAGGGGTGAGGGCCTGGACGGTTTGGGTTCCGGACGAGGATCGCGAGACTGCGCGGCTGCTCGCCTCGCGCGGCCACCAGCTCGATGCCGAGCCCCGCGCGATGGCTCTCGACCTGGCCGACCTGGCGCCCGAGCCAGCGGCGCCTGCCGGCGTCGAGCCGGGCGCCGGCAACGCGGCGACCGCAGCCGAGCTCAACGACCGCGCCTACGGCTATGGGCCGGACGGCTTCCGCGCCGGGCTGCCCGGCCAAACGGCGATTCGCTGGCACGCCGCCTACGAAGGGGGCGAGGCGATCGGCTGCGTGGGGACGATCGAGGTCGACGACGACGACTGCTGCGTGACCGGGGTGGCGACGCCGCCCGAGTACCGCGGGCGCGGGGTCGCGGGCTGGCTGCTCTGGAGGGCGCTCGAGGAAGCGCGCACTCGAGGCCTGCGGAGCGCATCGCTGCAGGCGACCCGTGCCGGGGCGCCTCTATACGAGCGGCTTGGCTTCGCCGACTTCGGCTTCATCGAGATGTGGGAGCTGCGCAGGTGAGCGGGGGCAGGGAGCCCCCCGCGCGCTGGCGCGATCCGAGACGGTTCTGGCACGAGCGCCGGACCCTGGCGCTGGCAATCGCCGCGGGCGCCATTGCCCTGACGGCGGCCGCCGTGGCCGGCTACGAGCTGCTGAAGCGCCCAGCCGACGTGCACAACGTCAACAACGTGCGCTTCAAGCCGCAGAAGCCGCCAAAGCCAAAGGCGAAGACCGTCAACTGGCCCCTCTTCGGGTACAACCGAGCGCGCACCCGCTACCTGCCGGCGACAGGGGTGAAGCCACCCTTCCGCCTGATCTGGCACTACGTCGAGCGACCGCTGCTCGAGTTTCCGCCGATCCACGTCGGCGGCAAGCTCTACGCGGTGAACAACAGCGGTACCGCCTTCGCTCTGAACGCCAACACCGGCAAGGTGCTCTGGGAACGCCGGGTCGGCCGTCTCAACGCCTCCTCGCCGACCTACTACAAGCACCGGCTCTACATCGTCAACCTCGTCCCCGGTCACATCGTCAAGCTGGACGCGAGGACCGGCAGGATCCTCTGGAAACGCTCGCTGCCGGGACGGGCCGAGTCCTCGCCGCTGGTGATGGATCGCACGGTCTACTTCGGTTGCGAGAACGGCCAGCTCTTCGCGCTCAGCACCCGCAACGGCAACGTCCGTTGGGCGACCACCCTCGGTGGGGCGGTCAAGTCGGCGCCCGCCTACCACGACGGTGTCCTCTTCGTGGGCGATTACGGCGGCCACATGAACGCCGTGGAGGCAAAGACCGGCAAGCTGAAGTGGCAGATCGGCTCGCTCGGCCAGGGCTTCGGCACCTCGGGCGAGTTCTACTCGACCCCGGCGGTCGCCTACGGCCGCGTCTACGCGGGGAACAACGACCATCGCGTCTACAGCTTCGACGAGAAGGACGGAACGTTGGCCTGGACCTACTCGACCGGCGGCTACGTCTACTCCGGGCCGGCGGTGGCGAACACGCGGCACACCGGGCCGACCGTCTACATCGGCTCGTTCGACGGCAACGTCTACGCGCTCAACGCAAAGAACGGTGAGCCACGCTGGATCCGCTCGGCCGGGGGATCGGTGATCGGCTCGCTGACCGCGGTCGGCGACATCGTCTACGCGGCGGAGTTCAGCCACGGCTCGACAGTGGGCTTCACGATGAGAGGCGGCCATCGCGTCTTCCGCTACAAGACCGGCACCTACACGCCGGTGGTCTCCGACGGGCACCGCATCTACCTGGTCGGCTACTCGAGCATTAACGCCCTGCAGCCCTACCCGTACAGGACGGGGCTGGCCGACAACAGGAAGGCAAGGCGCTCGCGGAGCCGTCCGGGCCGCAGGAGGCGGTCCGAGCGCCGGGCCGCCGTGGTGGTGCCGCGCACGCACGGCGGTCGCGGCCGCCGGACGAGGGCTAACCGCCGACGAGCACGGAGGCGTACGTGCCGCCGCCGACGAGCGCACCGTCTTCGAGCGTGCGCAACGGCACGCGCACGGGGGAAGCGGCGCGGAAACGGGTCAGGGTGAAGTTGTAGGAGACCGGTCGCGATTCCACCTGGTGGAAGGTGGGGGGAAGAAGGCGATCGGCATTGCGCTCGGCGGCGATCCGCGAGCCGACCAGGTCGATCTCACGCAGCGGCGGCAGCGGACCATCCGCGAAGCGGGCGTCAAGGTAGTAGCGCAATGGCTGGTTGCCCGCGTATTTGATCGTCACCAGCGCCTTGTCGGGCCGCAATGGCTGCACCTGGTGCGCCGCGTTGCGAAGGTCCTCCCGCTGCAGGCGGGGGAGGCGGTCGATCTGGATCGCGAAGGCAAGCGAGCAGAGGCAGAACGCGCCGGCGAGCGCCGGCCCTGCCCACCCGGCCCGCCGCACCCCAAAGCCCGCACCCAGCAGCACGATCAGCGGCACGAAGACCGGGATGAGGTTGCGCCCGTCGAAGTAGTCGGCGCCGAAGGCACCCAGCAGGAGCGGCAGGCCGAGCCCGGCCAGCCCGACCGCGGCGGCGAGCGAGGCGCCGCGGCGCTCCGACCGCTCACCGAGCCACAGCAGCAGCGCCAGGGCCGCGAGCGCCAGGGCCAGCGGCACAGCGAGCGGGAACGGGCCCGCCGGCCGTTCCCCGTGCTCGTTGCCGTTGTCGTCGCCGACCAGCTTTGCCGCGGCACGCTCCAGGCGTTCGGAGACGGGTTGTTCGGCGATCCAGCCGGCGTGGGCGTTCTCGGCCTGGCGCACCGCGATTGGCAGGAGCAGCGCCCCCGCGGCGATCACGGCGCCGATCGCGATTGCCACCGCTCGCCGCTCCGGCTCCCGCCACTGACCCCTGCCGGCTCCGCCCTCCTCGGCGGCCGGCGCGAGGAGGCGCGGGGCCAGCAGCAGGACCGCCTCCGGGAAGACCACGAACGCGGCGAAGTAATGGGTGGCGAGTCCCAGCGCCGAGCAGGCCGCCCACCAGCCGAGGTCCCGTCGGCTGCCGCTGCGCCGCGCCCGCGCGAAGAACAGGAAGGAGAGGGCGGAGAGGAGGAAGACGAGCGCGTAGGCGCGGGCATCCTGGGAGAACCAGATCAGCACCGGGCTGACGGCGACGATCGCGGCGGCGATCAGCGCCGAGCGCCGCGGCAGGGGCAGCGCCACGGACGCCAGGTAGACGACGACGATAGAGGCGGTCCCCGCCAGCGCCGAGAGCGAGCGCAGCCAGACCTCGCCGGTGCCGAACGGTCGCGACCACAGCCACGCCACCAGGTAGTAGAGGGGCGGCGTGGACTCGCTTTTCGGAACGGTTGCGAAGGTGTCGAAGAGGCTCGGGTGGATCACCCGGCCGACCGTGACCGCCTCGTCGTAGCGGTAGCTCTGCAGGTCGAGCGTCGCGAAGCGCAGCGCCGCCCCGAGCGCGACGATCCCAACCAGGACGACAAGATGCGGCGAGGTCATCGTCCGCCGCCGCAGCTGCTCGAGCCGATCGCTTACGGGCTCACTCCACCGGGCGGCGGGGGCGGGGGCTCTGGTGGTTCGAAGGCATAGGTGGGGAAGGAAGGATTGCTGAGCTTACGCCGCACGACGGAGAGGCTGGCGGGATAGTTCTGGAGGCGATAGGAGCTGGTGGCGCCGAAGTCCTGGTAGTAGATCAGCATCCGGCAGCGGGGGTGGCGCTGCACCCACACGAAGAGACGCTTGACGAAGCGTGGGTCGTCGCTGCCGTTGACCCCCCACTCGGTGAGCGTGAAGGGCTTGTGCTCGCGGCGCGCGAAGCGCAGGTAGAGATCGGTGAGCGATTTCCATTCGGGGTAGTCCGAGTAGAAATCGGTGCCCACCCAGTCGACGTAGCGGGAGCCGGGGTAGAAGAAGCCGGGCAGGTTCTGGCGGACGCCCGGCGAGCCGGCGGGCAGCGGGCTCCAGATCACCGCGATCGGTGCCTTTGGCAGGCCGCCGGGCAGCTCACCGCTCTGGCTCGTCAGCGGCGGCAGCCCCGCCCCGGCCAGGCGGCGGTCGATCTTCTCCAGCTTGCCGCCGCCGTGCAGGACGACGTACATGCGGCGGAAGGCGCGCTTGTACCAGTAGGGCCTCTGGTAGGAGGCCTTGAGGTTGCCTTCGCAGTCGTAGGCCGCGTAGGCGTTGAGGCAGCGGTTGGGCTCGCCGAGCGGTCGCAGGTAGGCGCGCATGCCGCGCGACCAGAAGAGCCGGTTGAGGGCGATCAGGTAATCGTCGCCTTTGCCGAGCGCGATCCCCCTGGGCGTGACGACCTGGTAGCCGTAATTGGGGTCGGCGGTGGTGATGTGGAGGATGGGTCGCGCGACCGCGCTCTGCCAGCGCTTGATCGAGCCCCTCAGGTCAGCCCCCCAGGAGCGAAAGGTCTCGATCAGCGCCGGGTGCTTGCCGATGACTTCGGTGAATTCGGTGAACTGCGAGGTGACGCCGCTGTCGGTGAGGCCGAAGAAGGTCTTGCCCGGGCCGGGCTGCAGCATGCCGGCGTTGGCAGGAGACGCCGTCCCAAGCGCAAGCAGCGCGGCTACGGCCACGGTCACGAATATCGTTGCGCTGCTTCTCCTCCTGGTCATCGAGATTCCCCCTTCGACTGGATGGGCTCCTACACCTTCCTCAACACGGCTCGTGCGCGATGGTTCTTATGGGCTGTCATCGGGCTGACGGCGCTGGCGGCAGCGCTTCGGTTCTCGACACTGGACCTGCAGAGCTATCGCCACGACGAGGCGGTCACGGCCGGCCGGGTCCTGCTCGCCAGCCTCTCGGGGACCATGCACGAAGTCTGGGCGGGGGAGTCGACGCCGCCGCTCTACTACCTGCTCGCCTGGCTGTGGTCGCACCTGTTCGGCGTGGGAGAGGTCGGCCTGCGCTCGCTCTCGGCGCTGTGCGGCACGGCAACCGTCCCGATCGCCTACCTGGTGGGGCGCGAGCTGATCGGTCGCCGCACCGGGGTCGCCGCGGCAGCGGTGGTCGCCGTTGCGCCGATCCTGGTCTGGTACTCGCAGGACGCCCGGGGCTACGCGCTGCTGGTGCTGCTCAGCACGGTGGCGCTGCTCTTCTTCCTGCGCGCGCGGCGGAGCGGCGAGCGCCGCGATTTGGCCTGCTGGGCGGCGTTCTCAGCGCTGGCGCTCGCGACCCACTACTTCGCCGCTTTCCCGCTGGCGATCGAGGCGGCGTGGCTGCTGGCCGCGGTACGCCCCCTGCGCCGCGCGGCGGTCGCGGTGGGTGCGGTTGCCCTGACCGGTCTGGCGCTGGCGCCGATCGCGCTCCACCAGGCCGAGGGTAAGAACAACGACTGGATCGCGACCTTCGGGATGCTCGGTCGCTTGCGGGAGACCGGCATTGGCTTCCTCGTCGGCGAGACCGCGCTGCTCAAGCACGCGCTGGTGCCGATGGCGCTGTTTGCCGCCGCGGTCCTGCTGCTGGTGCTGCGCGGTGGGGGCCGGGAGAAGCGCGGCGCGGCGATCGCCCTGGCGATCGGCGGTGGCGGTGTCCTGCTGGCGCTGGCCCTCGCGGCGGTGGGCCAGGACTTCGTGCTGCAGCGAAATCTGCTGCCGGAGCTGATCCCGCTGGTCCTGGTCGGGGCGGCGGGGATCGCGACGCCGCGCGCCGGCTGGTTGGGGGCCGGCGTCGGAGTTGCCCTGGTCGGCTACCTGCTGGCCTTCACCGTCTACGCGGACTTTCGTCCCGCGCTGCAGCGCGAAGACTGGCGGTCGGTGGCCAGCGCGATCGGACCTCCGCGCGGGCCGCGCGCGATTCTGGTCTGGGAGCAGGGAGACGAACCGCTCGCCCTCTACATCGACGCGGGGGAGAGGAGGGTGAAGTGGAAGGAATGGCGCCTGGGACCTGTCCCGGTCGCCGAGCTGGACGTGATCAGCGGCCGCCCACCCCCGCCCGACGCGCACAGCGCCCTGCCGCCCGCCTTCCAGCAGGTGCAGCGGGTCGCGCTGGGCCGCATGACCCTGATCCGCTATCGCGCGGCGCGGCCCCAGCGCCTCGGCTGGGGCCGCGTGATCGGAAACTTCACCGCTTACCGCAACGACGCCGTGCTGCTCGACGGCCCGATCGCCGAGCCCCCTACTTGGCGGTGACCGTCAGCGTGCCGCGCTCGTGCTCCCCACCCGGGCAGTAGAGGGTGTAGGTGCCCTTGTCCAGCGTCAGCCAGAACTCGCTGGAGAGCCCCGAGGAGAGGTTCTCCTTCTCGCCGAGGATCTTGTCGCCGTCGAGGACCTCAAACTCCGTCACCTTCGCGGTGCCGGCGTTTTCGACCTCGAAGGAGACGGGTCCGGCGGGCACGCTGGCCGTGGCCGGCCGACAGCCTTCGTCGGTCAGCTCGAAGGAGAGGGTCTTGGCGTTTGCCGGAGCGCTTTCGCTGCTCGAGCCACAGCCGGCGGCGACGACGGAGATAAGCCCGATGCCAAGCGCGATCGGGATCAAGCTGGTGCGGATGCGATTCATCTCAACGATGCTCCTTGATTGGACGAGTACGAGAGTTAGGGCACCCTAACAAAAACCGACAGCAGAAGTCGGATATAGGTCGGGCTTGGGGCCGAGGGCCTGGGCCGAGGGATCGAACCGTGCTCCGGCTGCCCGAACCGTGCTCCGGCTGCCGGGTTAGGCCGGGCTCTCGGCGGGCGCCGCCCGCCGCCGGCGCACGGGAGCGCGGCGCAGGCGCAGGCGGTCGGGCCAGAGGACGTAGACGGCCATCGGCGCCGCGTACAGGACGTAGACCAGCGCCTCGGCGACGGTCGGCTTCGGCTGCAGGCCAAGCATCCCGGTGAGCAGCGAGCCGGAGATCGTCCCCGGCTGCACGAGCCAGGTGAGGTTGACCGCCTGTCCCTGCAGGTCGTTGAACCAGCCCGCCTCGTGCGCGGTGTGCAGGGAGGTCGCCAGCAGGCCGGCGGCGACGAAGACCAGGACGAGGCCGGTGATCCGGAAGAAGCGGGCGAGGTTGATCTGGACACCGCCGCGATAGATGCCGATGCCGATCGCGAGTGCGGCGAGCAGCCCGAGGACGGCCCCGGCGCCGGCTGCGGTTGTGTCGCTCGCGTCCTGGAAAGCGGCGAGCAGGAAGACGGACGTCTCGAAGCCCTCGCGCAGGACCGCCAGGAACGCCATTCCGACCAGGGCCAGAGTCGAGCCGGCGGCCAGCGCGGATGCGGCGCTGCCCTCGAGCGCCGCCTTGATCCCGCGCGCGTGGCGGCGCATCCAGACGATCATGTAGCTGACCGCGGTGACCGCGACGAGGCCAATCACCGTCTCGAGGCCCTCCTGCTCGCGCTGCGGCAGCTGTTGGCCGACCACGCGGAGTACGACGGCAACTGCGATGCAGAGGGCGACCGCAACGGCGACCCCGAACCACATCTGCCGCAGGGTGTCCCGCCTGCCCTCCTTGACCAGGAACGCGGCGATGATCCCGACGATCAGCGATGCCTCGACCCCCTCGCGGAGGGCGATGACAAGGGTCGGAATCATCCAGCTAGCCTGCCTTTCTCGCTCCGTTTGAGCGAACCGGAGTATCGATTAGGCATACCTAATCGCATGCCCCTAAAACCTAGCACGCAACTCGGTATTCGGTCACCTTGCGAACCGCGGGACCGGACCGTCCATATATGAGGCAGACCCGCAGTCAGGAGCGACGAGGCATCCGCACCTCACGAACGATGAGGCAGACCCGCACCTCAGGAACGATGAAGCATCCCCAGGTCAGGAAAGCCAGGGTTCGTACCACTGGCAGAGGCCGCGGGTGAGGTTCTCGGCCTCCTCCGGCCCCCAGGTACCCGGTCGATAGGGGTGGACCGGACCCGGCTCGTCGAGCAGGGGCTGGACGATCCGCCAGGTCTCCTCGACTGCGTCCTCGCGGGTGAAGAGCTCGCGGCGACCGGCCAGTGCGTCGCCGAGCAGTCGCTCGTAGGGCTCGGGGTCCTCGCCCGGGACCTTCTCGAAGAACACCTCGAGGTCGGCCGGCTCGAAGGCCTCCTCGCCAGCCCGCTTCGCATAGAGGCGGGTGCGGGCACCAGGCTGCGGCTCGATCCGCACCGTCATCTGGTTCGGTTCGGGGGTCCTGCCGGTCCCGATGCCAAGCCGCGGCGGCCGCTTGAAAACGACGTTGATCTCGCTCGCCTTGGCCGGCAGGTTCTTGCCCGCTCGGATGAAGAAGGGAACGCCGCTCCAGCGCCAGTTGTCGATCGCCAGCTCGACCGCTGCGTATGTCTCGGTGGCCGAGTCCGGTGCGACGTCCTTCACGTCGTGGAAGCCGTCGTACTGGCCGCGCACGTAGCGCTTGGGGTCGGCGTCCCGCACGGCGCGGAAGAGCTCCACCTTCTTGTCGCGGATCGCGTCGGGCTGGTTCCCGGCCGGCGGCTCCATCGCAACCAGCGAGAGCACCTGCAGGGCATGGTTCTGGATCACGTCGCGCATCGCGCCGACGGCGTCGTAGAAGCGCCCCCGGTCCTCCACCCCGAAATCCTCGGCGAGCGTCACCTGAACATGGGCGACGTGCTCGCGGTTCCAGACGGGCTCCAGTATGGAGTTGGCGAAGCGCAGGTAGGCGATGTCCATCACCGGCTCCTTGCCGAGGTAGTGGTCGATCCTCAGGATCTGCTCCTCGGCGAGGATTTCGTGCAGCTCGGCATTGAGCGCGCGGGCGGATTCGAGGTCGTGCCCAAAGGGCTTCTCGATCACCACGTGAGCCTTCTCCGTCAGCCCGGCCCTGCCGAGTCCCTCCACGACGGTTGCGAAGAGGACGGGAGGGACCTCCAGGTAGAAGACCGGGTGCGCCGCATCGCCGATCGCCCTCCCGACCCGCTCGAACGTGGCCGCGTCCGCGTAGTCGCCCTGCACGTATGAAAGGCGCGCCGCGAGGCGGTCGAAGACATCCTCGTCGGGGCTGCCGACCGTGGCGCCGATCGCGTCGTGGGCATGCTGGCGCAACCGGGCGTCGTCCCAGTCGTCGATCGCGACGCCGACGATCGGGCAGTCGAGCTTGCCGCGCGCCTCCAGTCGGTAGAGCGCTCGGAACGTCATTTTCTTCGCCAAGTCGCCGCTGATCCCGAAGATCGTCAGCACGTCGGCCGTGGCGCCGTCGTTCCGCTTCACCATCGGTTGCCAGGCTATCCGAGGCAGTTTCGTCGCGTAGGGTTAGCGCGTGAATCCGAAGACCTCTCCGGAAGGGAGACGCTGATGGAGCTGGGAATCGTCGGCCTTGGCCGGATGGGAGCCAATATGGCCCGGCGCCTGATGCGCGACGGCCACCGCTGCGTCGTCTTCGACGTCAATCCAGACGTCGTCTCGGGGCTGGCGGCCGAGGGCGCCGACGGTGCCTCCTCGCTGCAGGAGCTGGCCTCGAAGTTGAGCGCGCCGCGGGGCGTGTGGGTGATGGTTCCGTCCGGCGAGATCACCGAGAAGACAGTCCAAGACGTCGCCGCGGTGCTCGATCCGGGCGACGCGATCATCGACGGCGGCAACTCCTACTACCGCGACGACATCCGCCGCGCCGCGGCGCTTCGCGAGCAGGGGATCGACTTCGTCGACTGCGGCACGAGCGGCGGCGTGTTCGGCCTCGAGCGTGGCTACTGCCTGATGATCGGTGGGCCCGACGAGGCGGTGCGGCGGCTCGACCCGATCTTCGCCACGCTGGCACCGGGGGTGGAGTCCGCGGAGCGCACCCCGGGCCGCTCGGGCGACTCGTCCCCGTCGGAGAACGGCTACCTGCACTGCGGTCCGAACGGCGCCGGCCACTTCGTGAAGATGGTCCACAACGGGATCGAGTACGGGGTGATGGCCGCCTACGCCGAGGGGCTGAACATCCTGCGCAACGCGGATGCCGGCAAGGCGACGCGGGAGGCCGACGCGGAGACAGCGCCCCTCGAGCAGCCCGAGTACTACCAGTACGACATCGATATTCCGGAGGTCGCGGAGGTGTGGCGGCGCGGCAGCGTGATCGGCTCCTGGCTGCTCGACCTGACCGCTGCCGCGCTGCAGGAATCCCCCGACCTCTCCGATTTCGCAGGGCGGGTCTCGGACTCCGGCGAGGGTCGCTGGACCTCGATCGCGGCAATCGACGAGGGCGTGCCCGCGCCGGTCCTCACGACGGCGCTGTACGAGCGATTCTTCTCACGGGGGCTCGACGACTTCGGCGACAAGGTGCTGTCGGCGATGCGCAAGCAGTTCGGCGGTCACGACGAGAAGAAGACCTGAGGCGAGCGAGGCGGCCGGTCGATGGCGATCCAGACCGAGGCCCTTCCCGACGCCGACGCCGCTTCGCAGCGCGGCGCCGAGCTGATCGCGGCGGCTGGGCGCGAGGCGGTCGAGGCGCGAGGCGAGTTCTCGCTGGCGCTGAGCGGCGGCAAAACGCCCTGGCGGATGATCGCGCTGCTCGGCGACCTCCCCGAGATGCCCTGGGGGCAGACGCAGATCTTCCAGGTCGACGAGCGAGTTGCCCCGCCGGGGGACAGGGACCGCAACCTGACCCACCTGATCGCGATGCTCTCGATCTCCCACCAGCCCGCCGTCAGGCCGATGCCCGTCACCAGCCGCAACCTCGATGCAGCGGCGGCCGAGTACGAAGCGCAGCTGCCGAAGCGGCTCGACTTCGTCCACCTCGGCATCGGCCCCGACGGCCACACGGCGTCGCTCGTCCCCGGTGACCCGGTTCTCGAGGTGAGCGACCGGCGCGTCGCGATGACGTCCGGCGAGTACCAGGGTCACCGCCGCATGACCCTCACCTATCCGGAGCTTGGCGCGGCGCGTCGAATCCTCTGGCTGGTGATCGGCGAGGCCGGGCGCGAGCCGCTCGCCAGGCTGCTCGCCGGCGACACCTCGATCCCCGCCGGCCGGGTCGAGAACGAGGCGATGACGGTCGTCGCCGACGAGACCGCCGCCGGAAGGCCGGCGGGCTGAGCGGCGCCCGGCCGCGGTTCGCGAGCGCGACCGCCGCTTCGGCGACGACAGCCACAGGTTGGCGCGGAGGGACCGAGCAACGCGATCGATGTCCTGAAGACGAGATTTTCGTTAGCGAATTCGCTAACATAGTGAGCTATGACGATCGTTGGTGAGGTTGTCAAGCGCAGCGGTCTCAGTCAGGCCGAGCTGGCGCGGCGAGCGGGCATGCCGCGTTCGGTCGTGAACGCCTATGTGCGCGGCAAGCGCGAGCCGGGCACCAACGCGCTTCAGCGGCTCGCCGCCGCCGCCGGCCTCAGCCTTCAGCTGGCGCCCCGCAGGCCACCGGTCGACGTTGCCCGGGCGAGCAAGATTCTCGTTCAGGTTCTCGAGCTTGCCGAGGCGCTCCCATTTCGCCCGCGTCCCGAGCTCGGCTACCCGCGACTTGCCGATCGGATCGCAAGGCCGTCCGCATGAGCGAGTTGATCGACAAACTGTTCACGATCCACGAATCCCTGACCGAAGCGGGTCTTGCCCATGCGTTCGGCGGAGCAATCGCCCTTGCCTACTGCGTCGAGGAGCCTCGCGGAACGCGCGATCTCGACGTCAACATCTTCGTGGACGTGTCTGAGGCCGAATCCGCGCTTGGCTCGTTGCCGGCGGGAGTACGGGTGAGGAAAAGGGACATCGCGAAGGTGAAGCGAGACGGACAGGCGAGGCTCGACTGGGACGGAACCCCGATTGACGTGTTTCTCAACAACGTTCCCCTGCACGAGGCGGTCGCCTCGTCGGTGATCTGGGTTCAGCTCGAGGGTCGGGACGTGCCGGTGCTTGACTGCGCCTCGCTCGCCATCTTCAAGGCCTTCTTCGACCGAACGAAGGACTGGGCGGACATCGAGGCGATCTCTGCTGCGACTCCTGAGGACATCGAAAATGCGGCGAGTACGATCGCCGATCTCGTCGGCGAGGACGATCCAGCGGTCGAGAAGTTGAGAAAGCTGATCTAGCCCAGCGTCAGGCGCTCCACGGCGTCTCCTCTTCCCACCAGAACCTCGCTCACCAGATTCGGGGGGAAGAGGCCGTGAGCGGCGACGCCGGGATCCGCCTCGAGGCGGGCGGCGAGCGCGGCTGGGTCGCCGACCTCGCCGCGGTAGTCGGCGATCACACCGTCGTCGGGGCTGCGCGGGGCATTGCGCAGCTCGACCTCGGGGCCGAGCCGGGCGAGCGTCGAGCGCAGGCCGAAGGCGAACAGCTCGAGCGGAACCGGCGGGGTGAGCATGTCGACCGGCTTGCTGGAGTCGGAGATGACGACGAAGCGCTCGGCCGCTGCGGCGACGACCTTCTCGCGCAGATGCGCGCCGCCGCCGCCCTTGATCAGCCAGCCGTCGGGGGTCACCTGGTCGGTGCCGTCGATCGCTATGTCGAGCCGCTCCAGCTCGCTGAACTCCTCGACCGAGATGCCCAGCTCGCGCGCCTGTTCCTCGGTGGCGACGGAGGTGGCGACGCAGCGGATGCCGCCGAGCCCGCGCCGCGCGATCGCCGGCAGCAGGTGGGCGACGGTGGACCCGGTGCCGAGGCCGACGGTCATCCCGTCCTCGACAAGCTCCGCCGCCGCCTCCGCAGCGATGCGCTTCTCGTCGTCAGCCCTCACGGCGCCGCACTCTATCCCGGCCAGTGGCTCGCAGGGCAGGCCGCGCCCGTGCCCTCGCAGTGGTGCGTTCGCCCCGGCCCGGCGATCGGCGGAATTCCGGGACGCGGCGTTCGAAATGGGGCTGGGGACCCGAAAAGAGCATCTCGCCGATTGACGAGAGAGACAGTGCCTTTCCGTTTGCCCTCCTCACATGTAGGTCGGAGCGCAAACGGGGGGCGCCGGCGAGGGCCCGGGGAGCGAGGGCCTTCAGTCAGCATGGACGCCGAGGCGGGCTGGCCCTCGGCGTCCATGCTGACTAATTCCAGCGCCGGGCGATCTTTGGGCCATATGCGACGATTTATCGCCCTGCGTGGAGAAGTTCGGGGGAACTCCCAGCGCCGGGCGATCTTTGGGCCATATGCGACCATTTCTCGCCCGGGGCTGCGAACCCCACCGAGATACGTCCTGAGGGGGAGCTGGTCTGGCCGCGGTCGGGACTCGGTAGGGTCGAGGGGACGCAATGGTGTCCGACGGGACCACAGCGCGCAGCGAGCAGGCGGACCTCGACCGGCTCTGCATCGACACCATCCGCACCCTGTCGATCGACGCGATCCAGAAGGCCGAATCCGGGCACCCGGGCACGCCGATGGCGATGGCGCCCGTTGCCTACACGCTCTGGCAGCACTTCCTGCGCTTTGATCCCGCTGACCCGATCTGGCCCAACCGCGACCGCTTCGTCCTCTCCGCCGGCCACGCCTCGATGTTGCTCTACTCGCTGCTCTTCCTGGCGGACGTGCAGGCGGTGGAAGCCGACTACGAGGTTGTCGGCAGGCCCTCGGTCAGCCTCGACGACATCAAGCGCTTCCGCCAGCTCGACTCGCGCACGCCGGGCCACCCCGAGTACCGCTGGACCTCGGGCGTGGAGTCGACGACCGGCCCGCTCGGCCAGGGCATCGCGACCTCGGTCGGGATGGCGATTGCCTCCAAGTGGCAGGCCGCCCATTACAACCGGCCCGGCTTCGAGCTGTTCGACTTCGACGTCTACGCGATCGCCGGCGACGGCTGCCTGATGGAGGGGGTCTCCAACGAAGCCGCCTCGATCGCCGGCCACCTGGAGCTCGACAACCTCTGCTGGGTCTACGACAACAACCACATCACGATCGACGGCAAAACGGCGATCGCCTACGGAGACGACGCGGCGGCGCGCTTCATGGGCTACGGCTGGAACGTGACCCGGGTCGGCGACGCCAACGACACCGAGCTGCTGGCCAGAGCGTTCGAGGAGTTCAGGAGCGAGCGGGACCGTCCGACGCTGATCATCGTCGACAGCCACATCGGCTACGGCTCGCCCCACAAGCAGGACACCGCGGCAGTGCACGGCTCCCCGCTCGGGCCGGAGGAGGTGCGGGAGACGAAGCGCGCTTACGGCTGGCCCGAGGACGCCGAATTCCTCGTCCCCGACGGGGTCAAGGAGCAGTTCGCCGCGGGGCTCGGCCGGCGCGGCGCCGAGCTGCGCCGCGAATGGGAGGCGAGGCTCGCGGACTACGCGGGGGAGCAGCCCAAGCTGGCCGCCGAGATCGAGGCGACCCAGAAGCGCGAGCTGCCCGACGGGTGGGACGCAGGCATCCCCAGCTTCGAGCCCGACGAGAAGGGGCTGGCAACGCGCAAGGCCTCCAACCAGGTGGAGAACGCGATCGCGAAGCGACTGCCCTGGCTGCTCGCCGGCTCCGCCGACCTCACCGACTCCACCTCGGTGCGGCTCGACTTCGAGGGGGCCGAGGACTTTGAGCCGGGCGCCTACCGGGGCCGCCAGTTCCACTTCGGCGTCCGCGAGCACGAGGCGGCGGCGATCTCCAACGGCCTCTCGCTCGCCAAGCTGCGGCCGCTGTGGTCCACCTACCTGACCTTCTCGGACTACGCGCGGCCGGCGATCCGCCTCTCGGCGCTGATGGAGTTGCCGGTGATCCATGTCTTCACCCACGATTCGATCGGCCTGGGAGAGGACGGTCCGACGCACCAGCCGGTCGAGCAGCTCGCTTCGCTGCGGGCGATTCCCGGGCTCGACGTGATCCGCCCTGCCGACGCCAACGAGGTCGCCGAGGCGTGGCGGGTCGCCATCGACCGCACCCACCAGCCGGTCGCCCTGGTCCTGACGCGCCAGAGCGTGCCGATCCTCGACCGCTCCACCTACGCATCCGCGAAGGGGCTGCAGCGCGGTGGCTACGTCCTGGCCGATCCCGATGGCGGCGAGCCCGAGGTGATCCTGATCGCGACCGGAAGCGAGGTGGCGCTGGCGGTCGCCGCGCACGAGGAGCTGAGCGCCGGCGGGATTCGCTCGCGCGTCGTCAGCCTCCCCTGCTGGGAGCTGTTCGACCGCCAGGACGCCGCCTACCGCGAGGAGGTGCTGCCATCGCAGATCGCCGCCCGGGTCTCGGTCGAGGAGGCTTCGACGATCGGCTGGGACCACTACGTGGGACCCGGCGGGACGCGGATCGGCATGCACACCTTCGGCACCTCGGCCCCGCTCAAGGACGTCCAGACGAAGTTCGGATTTACCCCCGACCGGATCGCCGCGGTGGCACGGGAGGCGCTCGACCGCTCCCGGGCGGAGCCCGCCGCCCGAGGGGCATGAGCCGCGTCTGCGCAAAGACGATCGTCACCCGAAAGGAGGCAGCGTGAATCCAACCGAGCAGCTGCACGAGCTGGGGCAGAGCCTCTGGCTCGACAACATCACCCGCACGATGCTGAGCGACGGGAGCCTCGACCGCTACACGGAGGACCTCTCGATCACCGGCCTGACCTCGAACCCGACGATCTTCGACAAGGCGATCTCCGGCGGTGACGCCTACGACGAACAGGTCGCCGGGGCGGCTGCCGACGCCGGCTCCACCGAGGAGCTGTTCTTCGAGCTGGCGCTCGCCGACCTGCGCGAGGCGGCCGACCTCTTCGCGCCGGTTCACGAGCGCACCGACGGCGTCGACGGCTGGGTCTCGCTCGAGGTCTCGCCGCTGTTCGCGGACGACACCGGCGCGACGATCGAGCAGGCGACCAGGCTGCACGGCAAAGCGGACCGCGAGAACCTCTTCATCAAGATCCCCGGCACCGCCGCCGGCCGCGGCGCGATCGAGGAGGCGATCTTCGCCGGCGTGCCCGTCAACGTCACCCTGCTCTTCTCACGTGCGCACTACCGCAACGCCGCCGACGCCTTCATGCGGGGAGTCGAACGGCGGATCAAGGCCGGGCGGGACCCGGCCGTTGCCTCGGTGGCCTCGATCTTCGTCAGCCGCTGGGACAAGGCCGTGATGGACTCGGTGCCCGGCGAGCTGCGCGACAGGCTGGGGATCGCGATCGCCAGGCAGACCTACCGGGCCTACCGGGAGCTGCTGGACTCAGAGCGCTGGCAGCGGCTCGCCAACGAGGGGGCCCGCCCGCAGCGGCTGCTCTGGGCGAGCACCGGCACCAAGGACCCCGAGGCTTCCGACGTCCTGTACATAGAGGCGCTGGCGGCGCCCTTCACGGTCAACACGATGCCGGAGGGGACGCTCAAGGACTTCGCGGACCACGGGACCGTGCGCGAGCCGCTGCCCGAGGACGGCGGTGACGCCGAGGACGTCCTGGCCGCATTCGGAGATGCGGGGGTCGACGTCGAGATGCTTGCCGCCCGCCTCCAGGAGGAGGGCAAGCAGAGCTTCGACGATTCCTGGGCGGACCTGATGAAGACGATCGAGTCAAAGCGCGAGCGGATCGCGGCCGCATGAGCGATGCGGTGCTGCGCGAGTGTGAGGCCTGGGGGGCGCTGGAGCGGCATTTCACCGAGTTGCGCGGCACCCATCTGCGGGAGCTCTTCGACTCCGATCCCGAGCGCGGCACCCGCCTGGTCGCCGACGGCGCCGGCCTGCACCTCGACTTCTCCAAGAACCGGATCACGGACGAGACGCTGGGCCTGCTGGCCGATCTGGCCCGCGAGCGCGGCGTCGAGGAGCGGCGCGAGGCGATGTTCGCCGGCGAGCACATCAACATCTCCGAGGACCGCGCGGTCCTCCACGTCGCGCTGCGGATGCCGCGCGAGCGCTCGCTGCTCGTCGACGGCGTCGATGTCGTGAAGGAGGTCCACGCGGTGCTCGACCGGATGAGCGCCTTTGTCGAGCGGGTTCGCTCGGGAGAGTGGACGGGCCACACCGGCAAGCCGATCCGCAACGTGGTCAACATCGGCATCGGCGGTTCGGACCTCGGCCCGGTGATGGCCTACGAGGCGCTGCGCCACTTCAGCCGCCGCGAGATGACCTTCCGCTTCGTCTCCAACGTGGACGGCACCGACTTCGCCGAGTGCAGCCGCGACCTCGACCCCTCCGAGACGCTCTTCGTCATCTCGTCGAAGACCTTCACGACGCTGGAGACGATGACCAACGCCCGCACCGCCCGCGACTGGGCGCTGGCGGGCCTCGGTGGGGAGGAGGCGGCGATCGCCAAGCACTTCGTGGCCGTCTCCACCAACGCCGAGGAGGTCGCCGGCTTCGGCATCGACACCGACAACATGTTCGGCTTCTGGGAGTGGGTCGGCGGCCGTTACTCGATGGACTCGGCGATCGGGCTCTCGACCATGCTGGCGATCGGCCCCGATCGCTTCGCCGAGATGCTCGCGGGCTTCCACGCAATGGACGAGCACTTCCGCGAGGCGCCGCTGGCCGAGAACCTGCCGGCGCTGCTCGGGCTGCTCTCGGTCTGGTACGGCGACTTCTTCGGTGCGCAGACCTGCGCGGTGCTGCCCTACGACCAGTACCTGCACCGGCTTCCCGCCTACCTGCAGCAGCTGACGATGGAGTCCAACGGCAAGCACGTCACGCTGGACGGCACCCGGGTCGACTACGACACGGGTGCGATCTTCTGGGGGGAGCCGGGGACCAACGGCCAGCACTCCTTCTACCAGCTGATCCACCAGGGGACGCGGATCGTCCCCTGCGACTTCATCGGCTTCATGCGCTCCAACAACCCGCTGGGCGAGCACCACGACCTGCTGATCTCGAACGTCTTCGCGCAGGCCGAGGCGCTGGCCTTCGGCAAAACGCCCGCGCAGGTGCGCGAGGAGGGCACGCCAGAGGGGGTCGTCCCGCACCGGGTGATGGAGGGGAACCGGCCCTCCAACACGATCCTCGCCGAGCGGCTGACGCCCCACACCCTGGGGACCCTGGTCGCGCTGTATGAGCACAGCGTCTTCACCCAGGGGGCGGTCTGGGGGATCGACTCCTTCGACCAGTGGGGAGTGGAGCTGGGCAAGGTTCTCGCGAAGCGGATCGTGCCCGAGCTGCAGGCCGCCGAGGAGCCGGATCTGAAGCACGACAGCTCCACCAATGCGCTGATCCGCCGCTACCGCCGGGCTCGGCCCGCGGAGTAGCCGGTGGCAGCACTCGACGCCCTCCCGCTCGCGGCCTCGAGCTCCAACCTGCTCGCCGCGCGCGAGCTGATGGCCTTCACGCTCGCCTTCCACATCGTCCTCGCCTGCCTGGGAGTTTCCTTGCCCGCGATCATCCTGATCGCCAACTGGATCGGATTGAGGCGCGGCGATGAGCAGGCGATGCAGCTGGCGCGGCGCTGGTCGAAGGCGATGGCGGTCACCTTCGCGGTGGGCGCCGTCACCGGCACCGTGCTCAGCTTCGAGTTCGGCCTGCTCTGGCCGCGCTTCATGGAACGCTTCGGCGACGTCTTCGGCATCGCCTTCGCGATCGAGGGGATCTTCTTCTTCACCGAGGCGATCTTTCTCGCCGTCTACATCTACGGCTGGAAGCGGCTGAGCGGCTGGGCGCACTTCTGGTCGGGCATCCCGATGGTGATCACCGGGGTGGGCGGCGCCTTCTCGGTCGTCACCGCCAACTCGTGGATGAACCAGCCGCAGGGCTTCGTCGAACAGGCCGGGAAGGTGGTCGAAACCGATCCGCTGAAGATCCTCTTCAACCCCGCCTGGGGCTACGAGGTCCCGCACATGATCCTCGCCGCCTACATGGTCACCGGCTTCCTGGTCGCCTCGATCTACGCGGTCGGGATGCTGCGCGGGCGGCGCGACCGCCTCCACCGGCTGGGGCTGCTGATCCCCCTCACCGTGGCGCTGATTGCCACCCCGATCCAGGTCTTCGTCGGTGACACAGCGGCGCGGGCCGTCGCCGACCACCAGCCCGCCAAGTTCGCGGCCTTCGAGTGCATCCAGAAGACCGGCTCGAACCAGACCGAGTACATCGGCGGCGTCTGCACGGGCGACGGGGTGAAGGGGGCGATCGGCATTCCCGGCCTCGACTCATGGCTGGTCGGCTTCAGCGCCGACACGGTCGTGACCGGGCTGAACGACATCCCGGCCGACGAGCGACCGCCGGCCAACACGCTTCTGCACCTCGCCTTCGACGCGATGGTCGGGATCGGCAGCGCGCTGCTGGCGCTGGGCGCCTGGCTTGCCGTCGTCTGGTGGCGCCGGCGCGACATCCCCCGCACGCCGTGGTTCCTGCGCGTCGTCGCCGTGTCGGGCGCTGCTGCGGTCATCGCGCTCTGGGCGGGCTGGATCGTCACCGAGGTCGGCCGCCAGCCCTGGATCGTGCAGGGCTACATGCGGACCAGCGAAGCGGTCACCGAGGCGGAGGGGATCTGGTTCGCCTTCGCCGCGGTGCTGGCCCTGTACGGGGGGCTCGGCACGGGCGCGGTCCTCGTGCTGCGCTCGATGTCGCGGCGCTGGCGGACCGAGGGAGGGGCTCCCAGCGACGAGGCGGGCGACATCCCCTACGGCCCGCATGAGAGGCTCATACCATGACACGGGCCGACGTGGCGGCGGTGATCCTCTGGACCGGCGCGACGCTTTACGCGGTGTTCGGCGGGGCCGACTTCGGTGCCGGCTTCTGGGACCTGATCGCCGGCGACGCGAAGAAGGGGGAGCGGCCGCGAGCGCTGATCCAACGCTCGCTCACCCCGGTCTGGGAGGCCAACCACGTCTGGCTGATCTTCATCATGGTGGTGTTCTGGACGGCCTTTCCCGATGCGTTCGGGGCGTTGATGTCGACGCTCTACGTGCCGCTTGCCCTGGCCGCGCTCGGCATCGTCCTGCGCGGTGCGGGCTTCGCCTTTCGCAAGTCGATCGGATCGCTCGAGAACCGCCGGGCGATGGGCGCCGCATTCGCCCTCTCGTCCGTGTTGACCCCGTTCTTCATGGGCACGGTGGTCGGCGCCGTGGCCGCGGGCAACGTGCTGGCCGACGGGAGCGGGGACCCGTTCTCGAGCTGGATCGCGCCGCTTCCGATCCTGACCGGCGCCCTGTTCGTCGCCAGCGGCGCCTACCTGGCGGCGGTGTTCCTGGTTTCCGACGCGCGCCGCAGCCACATGCCGGATCTCGCCGACTACTTCGCCCGGCGCGCGCTCGCGGCGGCCCTGGTCGCCGGCGCCCTTGCGCTGGCGGGGATCTTCGCGCTGCACTCCGAGGCGCGCTTCGTCTACGACGGGCTCACCGGCGAGGGCCTGCCGCTGGTTGTCGTCTCGGGCCTATGCGGCCTCGCCGTCATCGCGCTGCTGCTGCGCGGTGTGCGCCGCGGTCTGCGCCCACTCGCGATGGGGGCCGTCGTGGCGGTGATCTGGGGATGGGGCGTCGCCCAGTTCCCCTACCTGCTGCCGACCTCGCTGAAGGTCACCGAGTCCGCCGCTCCCCATCAGACACTGGGCGCGATCATGGTCGTGTTCATCGGCGCGACGGTGATCGTGCTGCCGGCCCTCGCGCTGCTGTACCTGCTTGCCCAGCGCGACATCCTGGACGATTGAACGCGAGTGAACACGAGTCCGGCGCGCGCAGCGGCGTGCTGTTCGACATCGACGGCACGCTGCTGGTCACCGGGGGGGCGGGCGCCGCGGCCTGGCAGCGCGGCTTCGAGGAGCTCTTCGGCGTCGAGGCGGACATCGACGAGCACACCGACGCCGGCATGACCGACCCCGAGATCGCGGCGATCGTCTTTCGGGAGGTGCTGGGTCGCGAGGGAAGCCAGGCGGAGCGCTCGAAGGCGATCGCGGCCTACCTCCGCCACCTTCCCGACACCGTCGAGGAGTCGGGCGGCTACCGGGTGATGCCGGGCGTCGAGGAACTGCTGCCGAAGCTGATCGATCGTGGGCTGCTGCTCGGCCTGGTGACCGGGAACATCGAGGCGGCCGCCCACATCAAGCTCTCCCGCGGGCGGCTCAACCGCTTCTTCAGCTTCGGCGGCTACGGCTCGGACTCCGCCGACCGCACCGAGGTGACGAAGGCGGCGCTGCGCCGCGGCGAGCTGGTCTCGGGCGGCACCCTTGCCGATGGCGCCTGCATCGCGGTGGGGGACACGCCACGCGACGTGACGGCCGGCCACGGCGCCGGCATTCGCGTCGCCGGGGTCGCCACCGGCAGCTACTCGACCGCGCAGCTGCGCGGCGCCGGCGCCGATTGGGCCCTCGACGACCTCACCGCAGGCCTGCCGGCCGGCGGCGCCTAACGGCGCGCGAGCGGACTGCCGATAGGAGGTTGCGTGAGGAGGCGGCGCTGGACAGCCCTCAGCCCCCTGAGGTGGTTGTGGCGACACCTACCCGTCCTTCTGGCATTCGTCCCCTTCGCGAACTGGCTCGGCTTTCTGATCTTCGCGGCCCGGCGCCGCTCCTGGCGGTGGGCCGCGGTGGCGGCGCTCTACTTCATCGCCTACGTGGCCAGCATGGTGCTGGTCAGCGCCGCCAACCGGACCGGCCCGGACCGCTACGAACACGGTTGGGCAATCGCCACCGGCACGCTGCTGATGATCGCGATCTGGCTGGTCGGCGCCATACACGCCTACCGCAGTCGCGACAGGAGGCCGGGGAGCGATGTGGCCTCCACGGCAGGGGAGCAGACCGCCGTATCGGACCTGCGACGCCTCGACTCGCGCCGGCTCGGTGCGCGTCTGATCGACGGCCTGCTGATCTTCGGGGTGGCGGTCCTCCTCGGGCGCGTGGTCGGCGGCAGGGGCTGGGGGTTGACGATCTTCTTCCTCTGGGCGACGGTCACCTACTTCTTCCTCTGCGAGGCGACAACCGGGCGGACCGCCGGCAAGGCGCTCACCGGCCTGAGGGTGGTGAGGCGGGACGGGACCGCGGCGAGCGCCAACGCGATCGCGACGCGAAACGTGCTGCGGATCTTCGAGGAGCCGCTGCTTGCGCTGATCGTCCTGGTCGGCTCTCGCAAGCGCCGCCAGCGGATCGGCGATTTCGCCGCCGGGACGACCGTGGGCCGGGCCACCCTCTCCACTGCCCCCGTCCCCTCCCGGTTGCGATTCGCCTACCCGGCGCTTTGGGCGGTGTGCGGTGTTGCCTTCGCGCTGCTCGTCCACCCGCCGGACGGCCAGCCCCCGCCGGGGGCGCGCATCGATCGGTCAAGGTCCGTCATGCCAGTGTGCAGCGCGCCTGATAGATCGAGAGGAAGCCGTTTTCGAACCCGTTCCTCGCCGCGCGCAGATAGAGCCGCCAAACGCGAACGCGTTCGGCGCCGGCAAGGCGCAGCGCCTCGTCCAGGTTCTCGTCCAGCCGCGTCGCCCAGTTGCGCAGGGTCTGGGCGTAGTCCGCGCCATGCTCGGAGACGTGGCGGGTGACGAATCCCGCCCGCTCGAGGGCCAGCAGGACCCTCGAGAGGCGCAGCGGTTCGCTGTCGGGAAAGACGTAGCGCTCCGAGAACGCGCCGGCCTCGGGATCGGTGTGGCGCAGGCGGGCGATGCCGTGGTTGAGCAGGCGCCCGCCCGGCTCCAGCAGGCCGGCCAGGGTGCGGGCGTAGACGTCGATCTGCTCCCCGCCGACGTGCTCGACCATGCCGATCGAGGCGATCGCGTCGAAGCGCTCACCGGCAAGCTCGCGGTAGTCCATCACCCGGATCTCGACCCGGTCGGCGACGCCGGCCTGCTCGGCGCGTCGCCGCGCCAGCTCCGCCTGGGGCGGTGAGAGGGTGATGCCCACCACGGTGGCGCCGTACTTCGTTGCCGCGCGCAGCAGGAAGCTGCCCCAGCCACAGCCGACGTCGAGGACCCGATCGCCGTCTCGGAGCGCCAGCTTGCGGGCGACGGTGTCGAGCTTCTCTTCCTGTGCTGCCTCGAGCGTCTCGGCCCCCGCCGCGAAGAAGGCGCAGCTGTAGGTCATCGACTCGTCGAGGAAGAGGGCGAAGAAGTCGTTGGAGACGTCGTAGTGGTGGCGAACGGCGCGGGCGTCGCGCTCCCTGCTGTGGCGGCGCCCGCTGAGGACCAGCTCCGCGGCCGGGCGCCGCGGCGGCCGGGTCAGGCCGGCGGCGCGCATGGCGCCGAGCAGCAGCCGGGCCATGTCGCCGCGACCGACGGACGGTGCTCGCCAGCTGTCGAGCAGCTCGATCACGGCGTCCATGTCGTCGACCTCGATCTCGCCGCTGACGTAGGCGCGCCCAAGGCCGAGCTGGCCGGGAGCCCGCAGCACGTGGGCGGCGGCACGCGGGGAGCGGATGCGGAAGGTGGGTCCCGCTGCTGCGGGCTGTGCCCCATTGCCGGTGGAGGGCAGCCGCGTGCCGTCCCAGAACTCGATCGCAAAGGGCCGGTCGGGGACGTACCTCTCGATCTCTCGGCGCAGCAGCTCAGTGCTGGCAAAGGGCATCGCTTGACCATACCGCCACGCCTGTTCGACGCTGGACAAGAGACGCCCACACAACTCCAGAATCGCCACTATCGCGGGCAGGCTCGATCGGCGGCGAACCAAGTCCCTATCATCGGTTCCGATGGCAGCAAGTCAAGGCCCTCGTCCCTCCGATATCCAGCCGGTCGCAAACGAGACGCGGGACAGGATCATCACCGGCCTTGTGACGCTGGTTCCCTTCGTGGCCCTCGGCCTTGCCGCCTGGCAGGTGTGGGACCGGGCGCTGCACTGGCGCGACCTCGCCCTGTTCCTCGCGATGTACCTGCCGATCGGCCTGGGGGTGACCGTCGGCTTCCACCGCCACCTCACGCATCGCAGCTTCAAGACCCACCGCTGGCTGCGCGGCCTACTGGCGATCCTGGGCTCCGCGGCAATCGAGGGGCCGGTGATCTCCTGGGTCTCCGATCACCGCAAGCACCACGCCTTCTCCGACGAAGAGGGCGACCCCCACAGCCCCCACGTCGATCACGGCGGCGGCTTGCGCGGCGCCCTGCGCGGGCTCTACCACGCTCACGTGGGCTGGCTGTTCATCCACACCCAGCGCGGCAACAGGGAGCGCTATGCACCCGACCTCCTCAGCGACCCGGTGATCAGCTTCGTCGATCGGACCTTCCTGCTCTGGGCGATCCTCGGCCTGCTGGTCCCGTTCGCCCTGGGCTGGCTGATCGGGGGCACGCTCTTCGCGGCAGCCACGGGCCTGCTCTGGGGCGGCCTGGTCAGGGTCTTCGTCCTCCACCACGTCACCTACAGCATCAACTCGCTCTGCCATGTCTTCGGCCGGCGTGACTTCGAGACCACCGACCGGTCGCGCAATCTGGCGTGGATTGCGATCCCCACCCTGGGCGAGGCCTGGCACAACGGCCACCACGCGTTCCCGACCTCGGCGGTCCACGGTCTGCGCCGCTGGCAGCTCGACCTCTCCGCTCTGGTAATTGGCGGCCTCGAGCGGGCGGGCTTGGTCTGGGACGTCGTGCGCGTCTCGCCGCAGCGCCTCGCGTCCAAGTCGGTCTGACGCTCCATTCGAGACCCGGCGCACGCCCGGCCGGCCCGGATACTCACTCGCGCTGTCATTCGGCCGCGTCGCGTCCTTGCCCGGCTTGTTCCGGCGCTCGCCAGTCGCACACGGGCCTTCGGAGGGACTCTGATGCGTCGTAGATCTCAGGGTGCGGCGGGCGACTGGTACCAGTCGATCCACCTACCGCACGCGGCGTGCAGGGGAACGACTCGGCGGGGCTTGGCCGCGACCGCAACGAGCTCGCCGAGGTGGGCCCTGGCGTCGTAACCGGTGAGGCGCTGCAGGGCGCTGGGCTCGGCGGCCGTCAGCGTGAACCTGACCGGGCCGCCCTGGCTGGTCACTTCGCCGGCCGGCCAGAACTGCCCATTGTTGGAGAGGCTGATCGTGTTGGGGCGCTGGCCGTCGAGCGCCGGCTTCAGCGTTCTGTGGAAGCCGGGGGCGGTGAGCGTCAGCTCGAACGGCGAGAAGTACTGAAGCGAGAGGCGCCAGCGGCCGCTGGGGAGGTCGATGGTCTGTGCGGTTTGCCCACCGGCTGAGAGCGTGTCTCCCGCGTCCCAGCTTGCGCGCCGCCCGATCGCCGTGGCCGGGAAGATCGAGGCGCGGCCCGGGTTGGAGGTGAGGATGCGGATCTCCGGCGCAGCGCAATTCGCGAATCCGGCTGCCTCGGTCCCCTCCAGAAGCACGTGGCGATTGAGAGGCGGCGGCCCGGTTCTCTCCCAGAGGAGGTAGGAGGGGGTGGCCGCGATGCGCCTGAAGTTGGGCGGCGCTTCGCTGTTCCACGTGGCCCGCCCCGCGATCACATAGGGAAAGCGGTCCAGGGTGCCGTGCGAGAAGGAGTCGAAGTCGGTGGGGCTGTAGGCGTTGCCCGTATCGAAGGGCTTCTCGGGATTCGGAGACACATCCGCGTCGGGGAACTCGACCAGCGGCACATGGGTGTCGGCCCCGAGCAGCTCGTAGGCGGCGTAGCGGTCCTGGCCGACGTA
This sequence comes from uncultured Solirubrobacterales bacterium, assembly GCA_963747765.1. Classification (GTDB taxonomy): domain Bacteria; phylum Actinomycetota; class Thermoleophilia; order Solirubrobacterales; family 70-9; genus VRUE01. The sequence continues at coordinate 521,054 of CAVVGH010000005.1, forward strand.
GAGGACGGGCTTGCCGTGCAGGATCGGCAGGAAGCTGCGCAGCTCGGCGCCGTGGCCGGGCGGTCCCACGGGCGCGTCGCGCAGGACGAGAAGGCTCGAGTAGACGGCGCCGCCGACGAAGGCAACGGCCAGGGCAGCCCATGCGAGGCGGGTCAGCACGCGGCGCCAGGGCGCCGTGGGGCCGGCTCCGCCAAGGAGCCCGGAGACCAGGGGGCGCACCGCGATCAGCATCGCCAGCGGCGCGGCGATCATCAGCGCCTTGGCCTGTGAGTAGTCGCCGCTGAAGGGCAGCGAGACGAGGTAGAGCGCGGTGCAGGCTCCCAGCGCAATCGGTACGGCGACGTCGCGCCGCCGCAGCCACCAGGCCAAGCCAAGCGCCAGGGCCAGCCCGGCGATCGCGCCGGCCAGCCCGGTCAGGCTGGCGCCGCCCGCCGCGTTGAGCCTGTAGTTGGGCGTGGGCCAGATTCCCAGTGCCTCGACCGGCGAGACGGGACCATAGGTGTTGGTCCCCGCCACCTTGTTGAAGCCGTGGACGAACCCGAACGGGCCGACCAGCGTGAGCGTCGCACCGACCGCCACCAGGGCCACTATGGCGAGCAGCGTCGCGGGCCGGATCAGGAATCGCAGCAGTGCCCGCGGGGCCAGCGTCTGCCGCACCGCCGGCAGGGTGAGACCCCAGAGGGCGACGATCGCGATCGGCCAGGCAAGCCCGGCGAAGCTGTAGGAGAAGAAGACACCGCCGGCGAGCGCGAGGAAGGGCAGGACGAATCTCAGCCGCGCCCAGGTGCCGGCGGCCAGACGGCCCGGATCGCGCAGCGCGAGGGCGAAGGCGAGCACGAAGAGCGCCTGGGCCATCTCCTTGAAGGTGCCCTGGGCAAACGAGGAGGCACCCAGATAGGGGATTGCGACCAGGGTTGCGGCCAGCGTGCGCCGCAGCGGGCCAAGGTTGCCGAGGGCCGCCAGCGCGGTGAAGCCCGCCATCACGCCGATCGCAAAGATCTCGCCGACGAACGCCGGCCCCAGCGCGATGCCGGGCACCGCCGCAACAGCGGCGGCGAGCCCGTGGGGCCCGAGCGGGTAGCCGGTGTCCGGGGCCGGCCCGAAACCGCTGCGCAGCCACTCGGCCCAGGCGAGGTGGAGGCCGAGGTCGTTGTTGAAACCCACCCCGAGCAGACCCCAGCGGCCGCTCACGGCGAAGGGGATCGAGAGCACGAGTGCGATGACGAGGGCAACCGGCAGGCCGCTGCGCAGAGCGCCGGCAGCGCGGTACCGCGTGCGCATCGCAACCGCGGCCGCGGCGAGCAGCAGCAGGACGAGCCCCAGCGCCGCCGAGGTGGCGTGGCCGGGGGCGCGGGCGAGCACGCCGGTCACCGAGAGCATCGCGCCGAAGCCGACGGCAGGCTCCAGCCACGACCACGAGCTCCGTCCGGCGACGGAGAGCAGCGCGCGCCCGACGAGGAGAGAGGCGACGCAGATCAGGGCCGCCGAGGCATAGGTCCCGAGCATGAAGCCGAGAACCTATCGGCTGGGAACGGGTGCGGTCGCGGGCCAGGCGATCGATTCCACAGGCCGACCGGAGCTCGCCTCAGCGAGCTGGCCAGCATGGTCGGGCTCTGCACCAAGGGTCCGAGGCGTAGATTCACGGCCGCCTCACGACCAGCCACTCGCGATGCTGCGATCACCAGCTCGACCTCGAGCCTCGAGCACGTGCTGGGCCCCACCGCCGTTGCGCGGGGCGATAAATCGCCGCCTGTGGCCCATGAGAACGTGTCTCAAACCCCCCCACGCACGCCTGGCGGCGGCGGACGCTTCGCGGTGCAGCGTCCTCGGAGGCCGGCAATGCACCCGGCATTGGCCGGCCTCCTGCGTCCTCGCCCCGCTCGGTCCGGCGCTCGCCAGTCGCACACGCGGGGTTTTGAGACACGTTCTAACTCGCCCGGCGCGAGCTATCCCTCGCCAAGCCTTCGACGCGGGGCGATATATCGCCGCCTGTGGCCCAAAACTCGCCCGGCGTCCCAGGTGTGCGCCTTCCTCTGTGCTCGGAGGTGGAGGCGCTGCCGGTGCAAGGGGGCTCGGGCGCTGTCGGAGCGGAGCGGATGGCCGGTTTCCGGTCAAATGTTTCGGGGAGGTTCACTAGTCTGCGGGTTCGATGCCGGGTCTTTGGAAAGCGGGGATGGTTCTGCTGGTCGTCTGCCTGCTCGCCTCGCTGGCGATCGGGATCGTGCGCCTCGCAACGACGCCCAGCGAGATCCTCGGCGGCGGCTTTCGGGGCCTCCCGGCCCGCCACGGCGGCCGTTAGTATCGCGGCCGGAGCAGCAACCGAGATTCTCTCTAGACAGGAGGCGGCGTGTTCACTCGCATCGTGGTTGGAACCGACGGATCGGACACCGCCGCCGAGGCCGTCCGCCAGGCAGTCGACCTCGCCAAGCTGTCCTCCGCGCAGCTCAGCATCGTGAGCGCTTACGAGCCGGTCTCAAAGCGTCGGATAGAAGGTGAGCAACAGGAGGCGCCGGCGGACGTGCAGCACGAGATCGGCCCGCGCGAGGACGTCAACCTGATCCTCGACGGGGCGGCCACGATCGCCAAACAGTCTGGGGTCGATGTCCAGACTCACCCGGTCGAGGGGAATCCGACGGACGCGATCCTCAACGTCGCCGAGGAAACCGGGGCCGACCTGATCGTCGTCGGCAACAAAGGCATGACGGGCGCGCGGCGCTTTCTGCTCGGCAGCGTTCCCAACAACGTCTCCCATCACGCTCCCTGCAGCGTGATCATCGTCCGCACGACCTGAGAGTCCATCCGAAAACCACCCCGCGCGCCGCTCAGGGCCGGCCGACCATCCCCGCCCCCGGAGCCGCCTGCTCCCTCAGGCTGGGTACGGAATGGCCCCGGCGACCCGAACGAACATCTCGTTGATTGATCCTCGAAATTCCTGGACGAGGCGTGCGCAATGGGTCTGGTGGACCCGAAACGAAGACTTCGTCGATTGATGAGAGAAACAGCCTCCCCCTGTTTGCCCTCCCACTTGCAGGTGTGGAGGGCAAACAGGGGGAGGCTGTGTAGGGCCCAGGCGGTCAGAAGTAAGGGCCGTTACGCGAGGGCGTGGTCCGGTACCTGTCAACGAAAATGAGACACCCGTCGTTCGAATTTAGTGAGCAACCTCCTCTGACTCGGGCTTGTTGATCCACGCTGCCGTCGGCAGCGTGGGCGGCTTCGGCGCCCCGCGCACGAAGCGCTCGGGGTTGGCCGCGTAGGCAGCGGCGAGCACCGCCTGACGGGCGGCGCGGGCTTTCTTGGCTTTGCCGTGGTGGACGGTCGCCGGTGTCATCAGGCCGATGCCGGAGTGGCGATGGTCGTGGTTGTACCAGTCGAAGAAGAAGCGGCAGAACTCCCGCGCCTGCTCGATCGAGTCGAAGCGGGCGGGGAAGGCCGGCCGGTACTTCAGGGTGCGGAACTGCGCCTCGGAGTAGGGGTTGTCGTTGGAGGTGTAGGGGCGGCTGTGGGTCTTGGTGACGCCGAGGTCGGCGAGCAGGAAGGCGACGGGCTTGGAGCGCATCGAGGTGCCGCGGTCGGCGTGCAGGGTGAGCCGCTCACGGCCGATCGCGCTGCTGCTCGGCCGACTTGCGCGATCAGCGCTTCGGCCACGGAGGCCGACTCGCGCTCCTGCACGGTCCAGCCGACGACGTAGCGGCTGAAGACGTCGAGGATGACGTAGAGGTGGTAGCTGGTCCACTTCGCCGGGCCCTTCAGCTTGGAGATGTCCCAACTCCAGAGCTCGTTCGGGCGCTTCGGCGAGCAGCTCGGGTTTCGCGTAGGGCGGGTGGGTGAGCTGGTCGCGGCGCTCGCGCGACTCGCCGTGTCTCGGCGAGCAGCCGATACATGGTCCGCTCCGAGCACAGGTAGCGGCCCTCGTCGAGCAGGGTCGCCCACACCGCGGCGGGCGAGGAGTCGACGAACCGCTCGTCAGTGCAGCCTGGCCAGGACGGCCTCGCGCTCGGCCTCACTCAGCGCCCGTGCCGGGCGGGACCGCGGCTTCTTCGGTCTTGGCTCGGGTGGGCGCCGGCGGCGGTAGATCGTCGCCGGCGATGCCCCCAGCGCCCGACAGGCCGGGTCTGGTGCCGATGATCGGCGTCAGCTCCTCGACTGTGGCCTCGATCATCGCTCGGTGCTCTCTTCGGCACTCTCGGTCCCGAGCAGGTCCTCCAAGAGCGCTGAGACGTTTCCCTGCACCTCGATCACCTTGCGTGCCTTGGCCAGCTCGGTCTCGGCGCGCTCGGCGCGGCGGCGCAGTTCGGCGTTCTCCTTCTCGAGCGGGTCGGCTCGCCTTGCGGCCGCGCTTGCGTCCCAGCTCGCCTTGCTCGCGCTGGCGGCGCCAGCTCGAGAGGTGCGAGGAGTAGAGGCCCTCGCGACGCAACAGCGCGCCGATCTCGCCCTGCTCCTTGCAGGCGTCGACCTGCTTGAGGACCTTCAACTTGTACTCGGCGGTGAAGGACCGGCGCTTGGGGCGCTCAGTCAGCTCGGGGTCGGGGACCGCCTCCGGCGGGGCGCCCCCGCCGGCCGCTTCACTGCTCTCGCCTACGGCTCGCTCCGTTTCGCGGCCGGCGGCTTCGTCTCGGTTGATCAACGACATCACGTGCTCCAATCACGCCCTCGGGGTTCAGTAATTCCCGAATCATGCGTGTCTCACGTGACGTTGGCAGAGAGGGGTCCGAGCGAAACCAATGCGCGCCTCCGTTCGCTGTTTGTGTCGCTGACCGGTTGAGGTCAAGGTACAAATGACGAACGGAGCGGCTGGGGTGGCCTGAACGAAGCGGATGGGCCTGCTTGGTCGGGTGGCCTCACTCAGAATGAGGGGTCGGTGGCCGCGGCGGCGTCGATCAGGCCCGCGCCCTGGCGAGTCGACGGGGAGCCGAGGTTGCGGGCGGTCTTGCGCAACCGCCGCGTCAGCCGGTTCACGGTGCCCCTGCCCGAGGCGTGCGGCTTCAGCACGCCAGCGGCAAGGACCATCGCGGCGACACCGGAAACGTGGGCCGCGGCCATCGACGTGCCGACGTAGGTGCCCGGTTGACCGAAGCGGCGCGTGGTGCCGTCGACGAAGGTCACCTGGTAGATCGGCCTGGCGGACACCGAGGGGCAGCCGGGCGCCGGGAGGCCGCCACCCGGCGCGACCACGTCGATGTGCTTGCCGGTCAGCGAGTAGGCGCCCAGGCAGCCACCCTCCGTGGTTCCACCGACACCGATCACGCGCGGGCCGGTGGCGGGTGGGGAGACGCATGACTCAGAGCCGAGGTTTCCGATCGACGCCACCGTCACGACACCCAGCCGATAGGCGCTGCGGAGTTCCTGGTCGACGCTCGGCACGCGCTTCCCGCAGCTGAAGTTGAAGCTCATGTTGATCACGTCGGCGCCGTGAGCAACCGCGAATCGGATCCCCCTGGCAATGTCGCTGGCCCGGCCGCTGCCGTTCTTGTTGAGGACCCGGACGGGCATCAGCTTCGCGTGGTAGGCCAGCCCGGTCAGCCCGATCCCGTTGTTCGTCTCCTCAGCGATCGTTCCGGCCACGTGGGTCCCGTGGCCGTTTTCGTCGAGCGGCAGCCGGTCCCGGTCGACGAAGTCGTAGCCCGGCACGAACTGCGCAGGGCGGAAGTCTGGGCTGCGCCGGAAGCGCTTTCCACTGCCTCGGTAGGCGATCCCCGTGTCGAGAACCGCAACCGTGATGCCCTGCGCACCCGGGCGACCCGCGGCGGCAAGGTTCGTCCAGGCGCCGATCGCGTTGATGCCACCGGGAGAGGTGGGAAGCGCTGGTTCGGGGCCTTCTTCCCACGGCAGGAAGTTCCATTGCCTGTTGACCCAGTCGCCGGGCGGCGAGGCGGTGCGCGAGAGGAGGCCCGGATCGTTGGGCACCACGGTCTGGGTTTGCACGTCGGCAGAGGCGGTGGCGATGTAGTTGGGCGCCGCATAGAGGACCCGTGGATTGCGCCGCAGCGCGGCCGCCGCGGGCCCGACGTGGATCCCTCGCGGCAGGCCCACCGCTCGCCCATGGCGCTCTCCCTGGAACCTGACCACGAGCTGGTGCGGTTCGAACCCGTGCGCGGGGGAGATGCCCGTCGCCGCCGGGGCAGCGGCGGGTCTCGCCGCGAGGGATGCAAGCAGCACGAGGACGGCGCAGATCGGAAGGCGTGGGTTCATGTGGTCGTGGGCTTGCCGGACCCCTGCAATCGAGCAAGTTCTTCCAGAAACACCGGCCTGGCGGCGAAGTTGTTGGTGCCACATACTCCCCGATCGATGCAAGCCGAGCCCGCACCCTCCGCCAGCCAGCGCCTGATGAGCCTTGCGATCGAGCGCGCTCGCGAGGCGCAGAGCCACGGCGACGTCCCGATCGGGGCCGTGGTCGCTCGCGGCGAGGAGCCGATTGCGACCGCCGGCAACGAGCGAGAGCTGCGCGCCGACCCGACTGCCCACGCGGAGATCCTGGCGATCCGCGCCGCGGCGGAGGCGCTGGGAGGCTGGCGGCTGCCGGGCACGACCCTCTACGTCACGCTCGAGCCCTGCGCGATGTGCGCGGGCGCGATCGTCCTCGCCCGCATCCCCGAGGTCGTCTTCGGTGCCTGGGACCCGAAGGCCGGCGCCGCGGGCAGCGTCCTGGACGTGCTCGGCGAGCCGGCGCTGAACCATCGGCCAAAGGTGACGGGGGGACTGATGGAGCAGGAATGCGCCGCGCTCCTGACGGACTTCTTCCTCAGGCGAAGGAATGACTGAAGCGTCAAAATTTTTTCCCGCTTTGCCAAGCGGATCGCCGCCGCCCCCAGGCGGCGATTTCTCCCTCAGCCTGTCCACATACCCACTCATTTGGTGTTGGCTCAGCACCGGCTCCAGCCAGTAGGCGACTTTTGTGCCCTCTCTTGTTTCGTGTCGAGGTGAGCCCCTGTGAAGGACAAATCCGTCGAAGAGCCGCATCAGGGCCGCACGCACGGCGGCGGCTTCCTTTACGTCGGTGACTTCCCTTGCGATCTGAGCGCGGATCTCCGAGAGCTGGCCCAGTAGATCGGCTGTGATCCTCGAGAGAGCGCTCTCGCTTTCGGCCTCTTCAAGCTGGGTGCGCAGGCGCTCTTCCTCTGCCTGGGCAGCGACGAGCTCTGGCTCGAGCTCTTCCCTCAGCTTTCGCCATTCGAAGGCGCGGAGCTGGCCGGAGAGGTAGTCGCGCTTGATGCGCTCCAGGCGCTCCCTGGCGGTCTGCGTCTCCTCCTGCGCGCTTCGCAGGACATCCCTGGCCTCGGCCAGGGATCGTTTCCGGGCGGCCACCAGCTGGGCTCTGGTGGCCTCTGCGTCCAGTCCCAGCTCCTTGAAGTAGGAGTAGACGGCGCTGTCGACGTCGGAGCGGTGGACGGCGCTCATGTCGCAGGTGTGCGAGTGGCGCTTGCGGCCCAGGCAGCGATAGATCTGATCTGTTGGATGAGGCCGGTCGCGGTAGGTGAGCGGGCTCATGTCCTCCCCGCATTTCCCGCATTTCAAAAAGCCTTTCCTGAACAGATGCTTTCCGGCAGTTGGCCTGCCCCGCTTGTGGGTTCGTGCCTTTGCCTCTCGCAGCGCGACTGTCTTCTCCCACGTCTCGCGGTCGATGATCGGCTCGTGGGATGCCGTCATACGAGCTTCCTCGCCGCTCGCGGATCAGGCCGGCGTAGACGGGGTTGAAGAGGATCTTTCGGACCGTGTAGTGGCACCAGAGGCCTTCTCCCTTGGGGGAGGGGATGCCCTTCGGCTTCAAGGGCTCGGGCGATGTCCGCGTAGCCCAAGCCGGCCAGGTAGAGATCGAAGATGCCGGCGCACCCAAGGGGCACGCTCCTCATCGATGACCAGGACTCGCTCATCGTCCTCGTTTCGGCTGGCGCAGATAGCCGAACGGGGTGTGCCCGGCGCTGTAGAGCCCGCGTTCGCGGCGGCGTTCGAGCCCTGCCTTGACCGCCATGCTCTTTCGCCGGCTGTCCTCCATGTTTCGCTCGCCCATCACCACGGCCAAGACGGGGTTCTGGAAGGTGGAGTCGTCTTGCACCGAGCGCAGCGTCACCCCGACTCGGTTGGCGAAGAAGAAGAGCTCTGCGAGATGGCGGGCCTGCTTGCCGTCGCCACGGGCGAGGCGATCGGAGTGCTGGACGATCAGCGTGCCCCCGATCCTCTCCGCGTGCTCCAGGGCTGCGGCGAGTTCTGGGCCGCGGTCTCCCGTTGTAGGCGGAGGCGGCCTCGTCGGAGTACTCGGCCACGACCTCCAGGCCCTCTGCTCGGCGAGGCGCCTTCCGTCCTCGAGCTGGGTGGGGATCGAGCCGTGAATGTCCTCGGTGGACTTGGCGGCGTAGAGGATCGCCTGGCCGCTCACCGAGCTTTGCCTCCCGGCCCTGCAACTCCCTGCCCGCGCTCGTGCCCACAGTGGATCACGGGCCTGCTGAAACTACGCTGATCGCGCATCAGGACTGAACCTCCTGGTGCCGTGCCGGGGGCGTTTCGGCGCCGCCCGGCGTTTGTAGGACGGGGCCGACCATAGCCTCTCCTCCGTATTGGCAAGCGTGCCTGTCGCGGGCCCATTCCAAGCCCATTCCGCTGAGCTCGACCTGGGGACTGCCTTGCGTGCGGCCCTGATGCGCACACACGGACGCACCTGACACAGAGCTCATCTCGACACGAACCTTCACTACTGGCTGGAGCCGGTGCTGAGCCACCACTAAATGAGTGGGTATGTGGACAGGCTGAGGGAGAAATCGCGCTGGGGGCGCGGCGATCCGCTTGGCAAAGCGGGAAAAAATTTTGACGCTTCAGCTGAGATAGCCAAATTGTTCGGGCCGATCCTCATCGAGCCCGCAGACGGAGGCTCGGATCCGCTTGCGCCTCAGACATAGGTCGAGGCGGAAGCGGCTCTCGGCAAGGCGCGCACGTGCCTACTTTGCCTTCTAAACACCCTATTTCGCGTCGATATCCGCACACTCCGCGATACAAGGCAGGGGACACCAGGGCGGCTTCAGCTGCCTTGGGAACCCCTCCGTATCTTGAAGGGCACGGTTGAGTAAATGCAGCTGCACACGGGAGAGGCGCAGCTGCAGTAGGGAAGCAACGGGAGGGAAGAGAGAACGTAGGGAGCGTCTCTGCCGTCACCGCAGACGCCTTGCGGATAACGGCACAAAGTGCATTGCCCGTTGCTGTTTCTCTGGAGAGGCTGGTTCCGGAGGGCCAAGGTCTCTGATAAGGAGGGAAAGAAATGTTCTCCGGTTCCGCAACGCATCAGTTGAACCAAACAGCCTAGCAAGTAACAGTATGAGTGTCAAACCACACTGTGTAGTAGTGAACTGACCAGTTTGGGTCATGCAGGGTAGGTCTCCCGACCTAATTGCCACACAGCGCAGCTCCGGGTGGCAGTCAAGGCGCTTTGCGCCCGACCCCCGTTAGGGGTTGACGGCCACCCGGACTGCGCTTCACTTGGCAGTAGTTGGGGAACATCTAAATCGACAACGGCTTAATGACCGGCATCTCCAGTGTGGTAATCCTTGAGGGACCTATTGCTCCTTGATCTCCTTGACCCGCACTGCATCCCTCGGCCCTTCAGGCGCTCTGTCGCTGCTTTCAGACCACCAAACTGAAGAAGGGTAAGCCGTAGGGTTGTCTTGCTTGCCCGCGCTGAGGATACGAAGGCGACCTCGATCTTGTTTCGGGCATAGGGCTCTGTGGGATACTGCCGCAAAACCCTTGTCTAGGCCCTTGACCACCTTTGTCGCTCCCTTCGAAACTAATCATGAGCAGCATCTCTGCGGAGGTGACACCTTGTGCGAAAAGGTGGCTCAAGGGAGAGCGACCCCTTTCTTAACGTGAAGAAGAGACCATCCTTTGTCAGCACGTCGCATATCTCCACGCGATCGACACCTCCGACACCTACCGGCTTCTGGTCCAAGCAGAGGCCGTCACGCTCTGCCGCCGCTAGGTGTAGCATCCCACCTTGGTCCATATCAGCAGGCGGAAGCTGAGCGTAGTTCGGGGATAGGCGCACGAAGTTCTCAACCTGTCACGGTAGGACTATCTACGCGGTACCATGACCCCGAAGCCGACAGAGGCAGGCGCAACGCGCAGACGCCCCCCGAAGCCCCGGGCGCAACGCCACGCCGCGAGCACGGGGACGACGGCACGCGCTGTTTTTGTTTTGTTCTGTTCTTTTGTTCTTGTTTTTGTGCTTTCTTTTTTCGCTTTAATGTTATTCTGTCGCTTGCGATCTGCTGCTAGTTAACTGCTTTTTTGTTTGCGATGTTCTTCTCTGTCATCTCTTTCGCTTTCAAAGCTTTAACTAACTTTTCGTTGATCTTCTTTACTTTTTCTGTTTTGTTCTCGCTTCGCTTTTTTTCGATGATTTTTTAGTTCTTCTTTTAGCGATTTCTGCTGTTAGCTTTGACTATGTCTCTCGCGATGCTTTTCTCTGTTTGATTTCTATTCGCTGTTAATCGCGATACTTTCGACTCGCTCTTGCCTTAGACCCCCGGGAGAGGACCTTCCTGTGACCGCTCTCAGTAGGTCGCGGGATTTGTCGAGTGCAACACGGCCAACGACGAATCTCTGTTTGCTCCCCTTCGAGTGTGGATCGTGAGCTGATCGAAAGTGCGCGCATCGACGCTTTTAATTTGTGTTGGATCGATGCTGTTGAGGACAACCTTTAGTCCGAAGTCTTGGATGACGGCCTCCTGGCGAACCAGGTGGCGCCCATAGCCAAACGTGATGGCCAACAGTTGGTCAGAGGCTGGAACAAGCAAGACACCTGAACTCGATGCACCGAGTACCGGCGGAAGACCGCCCCCGTCGACGTGATGCTTGATGATCGAGAGCCAGCGAGGAGGCGAGGGGTGCGACGCCTTGATAAAGAGAGAATCTCGCGTTTTGCTCAGCGTCGACACCCGATATCGGTGAAGGGTGCCTTTGGGAGGTGGCTCGATGATGCTGTCCACGTCATCGAAGTCCAAGCTTTGCTTGACAAGGAACCACGTCAATCGCAGTTTTTGTTTCTTCGCCATGCCTACCCCTCGGCCGAGTCGCGCTTCCCTTTGGTTCGAGTCACCTCGAATTTGTAGAAGTTGCCATGGTCTGCCAGGGCGCCTTTGACCATTGCCTCGGCCTCTTCATCATTGGCTGCCACCACATAGACCCCGTGTCGGTAGGGGGCTGGCAAGTCACCGCCGGGCGGAGCGGCCCCCGCCCCGGACGAAAACCGCAGTGCAATGCCGGAGTCGTGCAGCGAAAGGGCGGCGTCTTCGCTCAATTGGCCTACGAAGCCGACCCGGTGCGTCCAGAGCGTGTCAAAGATCTGCTGCACCCGCGCCGACGTCATCCCGATCTCGGAAGCAATATCGCGCAAAGACATTCCGCCCTCAAGGGCAGTAGCGATCGCCTTGGCCCGGAGGGTCCGTGCTTCACTCAACCCTTTCATCGCATTCTCGTATGCAGCCTCGCTCTGGTGCAGGGCCTCTCGAAACGCCTTGAACTCGTCCACCATGTCGCTAAGTGTACCTAAGCGCCCCGCTCTGTCAAGAGACTATTAGCGCGCCCTTTTTCTTGGAGCTGCGGTGTTCCCCGGGCAAGCGTCGTCCCAGCGGGCAAGTCAAGTGCGGAAGGGGCCTTTCGTCCGATGGGCTTCTTGAAATGCGATTGCTTGTGTCGGGGTCAATTGGACCGGAATGCTCTAGTCGTCCGTCTTGTGCCCAATGGCTTCCGATCTGTCGGACGGCGTCTGGGTGAAGGTTGTCGTACCGTTTCGTTGTCCATCTCGGCTTCATGCCAGGATGCACCCATGTCGAGGGCGGCCAGCACTGTCGAGCGACAGTCCTTCTCAGACCTTTCACGGGTGGTTCTTGGTCAGTCGCTCTCGATCGACCAGACCTTCAAGTTCCTGATGCAGGAGGAGTTCTCACCCGCTCCCGCCGCATCCAACGCCGCGCTCTGGGTCGGCTCGATTGGCTACGAACGCCATAAGGACAGTTCCGAGTTCGCGCGTCATCTCCGTGAAGCGGGCGTTGAGAGGCTGGTGGATGTTCGCGAGCTGCCGATCTCGCGTCGCCGTGGCTACGCGAAGACGGCGCTCGGCGAAGCGATGAAGGCGGAGGGGATCGAATATCTCCATATGCGCGACCTCGGGAACCCCAAGCCGTATCGCGACCTCTACAAGTCGGGCAAGGTGGAGGAGGGCAAGGAGCTGTACACCGCCTATCTCCACGAGGAGCAGCGAGAGGCTCTCGAATTGCTCGCCTCGATCCTGCCCGAGAAGAAGACCGCGCTCATGTGTGTCGAGCACGATGCATCTGTCTGCCATCGCACCGTGATCCTGGAGAGCCTCCGGTCCGAGCTAGGCCTGGTGCTCGACGTCGCCGAGATCGCCTAGCCCGAGCTGATCGGGAATCTTCTCCGGCCACCAGAAGCCGAGGACGAGGAACGCGTTCTCGTGTAGGTGCTGGTTGCCGACGATGAGGGCGAGGTCTTTCGTCGGCCCGCAGATTTCGTCCAGAATCCGGTGGCGGAGGATCTTTTCCCAATCGGACCTTCCCCGCTGCCGCCTATAGAGCTGAAGGATCTCCCAGTCCACGATCGACTGGACGTGGCCGCCGCACTCGGGGTCGGCGCAGCGATACTTCAGTTTGAACCGATAGGGGATCAGATCCAGGGCGCCGAGCAGCTCTTCCTTCTCATCTATCTCGCTGCCCTTAAGCAGCGAGCCCTGCGCCTCACGACGGGCCATGGTCTCCGCAAGTTCTTCCTTCTCCCTTTTCACGTCGATCTCTTCGATGTCGAGGCCCAGAATCTCCGCCGGATGAAAGATGCCCAATGAGGTTCTGTCGTTTTCGCGTCGCCGTTGTATCTCGCACATTGAGTCGACCATCAACGGCTCGACGTAGGGTCGGCGAGCTCGCCAATCGTCCTTTGAGGGGATCATCTTCCCGGTGACCTCAAGCGATTCGCGGTCGGGCCTCCGGGTCTCGGGGCGACTGTCACTTGAATGGCTCTCGACCCGGACCGAGATCGGTTGGTACTTGGCGAACTTTTGGTCGTCTTCCAGGTCCCTGAACGGAACCGGGAAGAGTCTGATCGATTTGACTTCCGGCGGCGAGAGAGGGCCGGTCTCCCTGAACTGCACCCCGGCTATGCATGCCACCTCACCGTAGGTCTTGCTTAATGCCGGATACGCCTTGACGAGCGGGAGGACGTCGATTGCTTCCATGATTCAGTCGTGATGTCGATTTGCCTTATGCCGTTCCAATTTGTTCGGTTTGCGCTGGCAGCTTAATGGGCGATCTTCTTCCCCCCGCTACTTCGATCAACGCAAAGACGTGATTCCTCACGGAACGGGCCGACCGGCCAATGCACTACGAGAGGGAAGGAACCAACCCCATGCGGGCAGAGCCAAGTTGTCGGAAAGCATCTGTTCAGGAACGGCTTTTTCTGTTTTTTTGAAATGCGGGATATGTCGGACCCGGTAGATCATGGAATCGCTGCTTGGCTTTTGATCTTTTTCTAGGCGATTGACCCGGCCGACCCGGAAAGTCAGGTGCCACGCCATACGCCGAGGCCAGCCGCTCTCAGCAGCTCTTCGCTCCACCGTCGAATTAGCTCCTCGCGCTCACTGTCGTCGCTTAATCCATCAACGGTCAGCAATCCGCCGCCTGGCACATAGGCCGGGGGCGAGCCTTCTCCTTCGTTCTTCGGCTCGATCCTAAATAGCTGGCCCATTTCCCGCCAGATCAAGTGCACCGCATATCGACCGAGGTGTTCCGCGTTCGACAATGCGTCGGTCATTGCGTTCACGAGAGGTCTAAGCAGCGCTTCAAGCTCTCCGTCGTCAGTCAGCTTTTTCCAGTCGTAGAGGTTTCCACCATCCTCCCGGATTTCGTAACCCAGCCGAAGGCCCATTGCTCCGCCTCCGTCTACAACTGCTGTTCTCACCCCTCGAAATGATCGATAGCCGTGGGGTTCCCATTTCATCCAATCCTGGTCTTGGGTAGTTACAGCCACACCGGTTGGGTGAGGTGTGGGCGCTTCCACTTCCACCTTGTCGCCGGCTGAAACTTCCGCCAAGCAACGAATTGCCTTTACCCCCGTCTCCGAGACAGCCCACTCGCGCCACCGACTGCTCAGGTTCAATGGCGCCGCTCGAAGGATCAAGGCAGGCCCGTGGAACTGCAGGGAGTTTTCGAGAAACGGCAGTCCTTGGGAATCAAGGCGACTAGTGGCTGCCTCTTCGGCTATTCGCCCTCGCTGCATGAGCTGAGCCAGCTCGTAGTGGCTGCGAATTGGGGTGGCTTCGTACTGACCGCGCTTGCGGAGTTTGGCGTCCTGTGCTGGCTCTCTGACAACCACTGAACCATCAGCGAGAAGAATGTGCGGCGTGTCCGTGGACTCATAGACACGAACCACACCGATGGTTGATTTCTCGACCGAGAGCACATCGGCTGCAAACGAAGGCAGGGGATCAAGCCGCCCCTCAAGACGCTGACGAACCGCATCGACAAATCCACCGTTTGGTGGCTCCCAGCCTGGAATCGGCTTGCCATCCTTCACGCCCACCAGCACCCAGCCTCCAAGCGTGTTGCCAAACGAACTCATGGCCTTTGCAAGCTGGTAGCCCTCGCCCTTTGCGATCCCAGCCTTGTGCTCCACAAATAGGGTCTCGCTCTCAGCGAGCAGTGCCTGCATCATTTGCTTGCTCTGGGCCAGCTCGCCAAGTGTGGACGTGCGCAAGCTTCCCGCGGGCATTTGTGAAGCCTAGCCTGAGGCTACGGCACAAGCGGGTATCACTGGAACCGCATTCGACTAGTTCTAGTCGGTCGTCGGAAGCTCTGCGCCCACCAGAGCGCGGCTAGCATCCAGGAAAGCAAAATGAGCGGCCGTGACGTCGAAACTGCCCTTGCCCTTGCTCATGTACTGAGCCTCGTCATCGTTGACGAGCGCACGCCCTGACAGCTCGTGAAGGTCCGAGATCTTGCTCCTAACCTCGTCTAACGCTTGGCTCACCGCAGAATCCCGAGGTAGCCGAAGCATGATTCTCTGCTGGTACTCCATGAGGGCGGCTACCTGAGTTCGCAGCTCCTGTCGCCCTTTCTGAAGCCGTACTTTGGCGAATTCCGACTCTGTGCGCTTGAGCCAATGGGCAGCTACGTCCGCCGATACCTTGACGGCTTGCGATGCCAACTGGGAGGTCTCGTCCAAAAGGCGCCGCAACTCGTCGAGGTCGCTTAGTTCGCGGTCATGCCGCAACTGCGCGGCCTGGCGCGCCTCCTCGGAGGCCAGTTGTTTATCGAGCCGGCGGTTGGTGGTGTGCGCCGTGAGCCAGGCCGTGAAGCCAGAAACCGCCACAGCACCCAGAACTGTAAACGCCACATCGCCGCTTATGCCAAAGACTCCAATGACCATCGTGGGACTTTAAAGCCGCCGAAGCTGTATCTGTGCGATTGCGTGGTTGAGCGAGGCTTCTACATGACTGCGAGAGGGAAAGGCATCAGCCCATGCGGGCAGGGCAAGTTCTCCGGAAAGCATCTGTTCCGAAAGGGCTTTTTCTGTTCTTTTGAAATGCGGGATATGTCGGACATGGAAGACCTCTCGAGCAGTTGCATTGGCCTTGGGCCAATAGGCGTGTTTTGGTTAGCGCCAGGGGGACCCAGGAGACCCTGAAGCGGGACGCCGGCCCCGTTCAGCGGATTTGGAAACGAAACTCGTGCCTACGCGGCATTGATTAGCGTCGCGACGAACGCGCTCATCGCGAGCGTCGCGACAGCGGGGATACCGAGCCCCTTGCGGAACCGGAGAACATTTCTTTCCCTCCTTATCGAGAGACCTTGGCCCTCCGGAACCAGCCTCTCCAGAGAAACAGCAACGGGGCAATGCACTTTGTGCCGTTATCCGCAAGGCGTCTGCGGTGACGGCAGAGACGCTCCCTACGTTCTCTCTTCCCTCCCGTTGCTTCCCTACTGCAGCTGCGCCTCTCCCGTGTGCAGCTGCATTTTACGGCACTCAACCGTGCCCTTCAAGGATCCGGAGGGGTTCCCAAAGGCAGCTGAAGCCGCCCTGGTGTCCCCTGCCTTGTAATCGGCGGAGTGTGCGGATATCGACGCGAAATAGGGTGTTTAGAAGGCAAAGTAGGCACGTGCGCGCCTTGCCGAGAGCCGCTTCCGCCTCGACCTATGTCTGAGGCGCAAGCGGATCCGAGCCTCCGTCTGCGGGCTCGATGAGGATCGGCCCGAACAATTTGGCTATCTCAGCGGAGAGGGTGGGATTCGAACCCACGAGGCGGGTTAACCCCGCCCACGCGATTTCCAGTCGCGCTCCTTAAGCCACTCGGACACCTCTCCGGGGCCCCAAGCGTAGAGGGTCAACGGCCTTGCCGATGCTGCGCGCGGAGGGCGGCGAGTGCCAGATAGGCTGCCTCGCCCATGGACTTCACTCTCACCGACGAGCAGCAGGACTTCGTTGCCGCGATTCGTGACTTCTGCGAGCGCGAGTGTGGTACGCCGGAGCAGCGCGAGAAGCTCACCGACGGCTACAAGCTGCATCACAACTTCGATCTCTACGGGCAGATGGCGGAGTTGGGGTGGCTCGGTGTCACGATCGCCGAGGAGTACGGGGGATCGGGCGGCTCGATGCTGGACGCCTGCCTGTTCATGGAGGAGACCTCCCGGGGGCTGGCTCCGATCGGCGGCTACGCGACGACGCTGATCGTCGCCGGGGCCACCAAGCGCTTTGGCACCGAGGAGCAGAAGAAGGAGATCCTCGGTGGGATCGCCGCCGGAGCGGTCGAGGCAATCGCGATGACCGAGCCCGAGGCGGGCTCCGACGTGGGGTCGCTGACCACCTCGGCGGAGCAGGTCGACGGCGGCTTCGTCCTCAACGGGCAGAAGGTCTTCATCTCCAACGCCCACATCGCCGACCACATCCTCGTCGTCTGCCGCACCACCAAGGGCGAGTCCAAGCACGAGGGCCTATCGATGATCTGGGTGCCGCGCGAGACCAAGGGCCTCGAGATCGTCCCGATCAAGACGATGGGCGGCGAGGAGACCAACACCCTCTACCTGACCGACGTCGAGGCGCCGGCCGACGCCCTGCTCGGCGAGGTCGACCAGGCCTGGACGCAGCTGATGGCGGGGCTCAACGTCGAGCGGCTGATCCTCGCGGCGACGATGCTGGGGATCGGGCAGCGCGCCTTCGACGACGCGCTCGCCTACGTCAAGGAGCGCAAGCAGTTCGGCCGGCCGATCGGCTCCTTCCAGGCGCTCCAGCACCGGCTTGCCGACATGGCCACCGAGCTGGAGGCTGGGCGCCTGATGACTCGTTGGGTGGCCAGCCTGACCGATGAGGACCCGGGTCGAATGCTTCCTCGCGAGGCGTCGATGGTGAAGCTCTTCGTGACCGAGGTCGCCAAACGCGTCGCGGTGGACGGCATGCAGCTGATGGGCGGCTACGGCTACTCCTCGGAGTACGACATGGAGCGCCTCGTGCGCGCGACGATGGTCTCGACTATCTACGGCGGCACCTCGGAGATCCAGCGCACGATCATCGCCAAAACGCTCGGCCTTTAGCCTCCTGCCGCCGGCCCCACCGGTCGCGGGCGTCCTGTCGTCTATCGAGCGACCGAGGCGCCCAATGGGTCGACTTCTCCCCTGCCGGGGGCCAGCCGTTTCGCGGGGAGGAATCCCTGGGCGGTGATGGGCGCTATTCTTCCTGCAGCCTCGCGCTTCGGCCCGGGGTTTTCTCTTGTAACGGCGTCCACACGGCAAGTAGGAGAAATGGCTCGCGGAGATGTCCGCATCGCGGTGACGCTGGCTTGCGAAGACTGCAAGCGGCGCAACTACCAGACAAACAAGTCGCGGCGAAACTCGCCGGACCGCATCGAGCTGCGCAAGTTCTGCCACTGGTGCGGGCGCCACACGGCCCACAAGGAGACGCGATAGTGCCGGCGGGCGTTCGCCAGGAGGCGGCGATGCCGGTTGGGCCGCGTCGCAGGGGATGTTGAGCGGCGATGGCGAAGAGTCGCGCACAGCGCAAGGCCGAGCGCCGCGCCCGCGAAGCCCAGGAACAGAGGCAGGGCGGCGGCGAGCAGTCGCGCCAGGCGGGTGCTCAGCACGACACCCAGGTTCCGATATCGGGCGACGTGGCCGAGGTCAACGCGGTGGAGGTCGGAATGGCGGCCGGCGCACCCGAGGCGAGTCTGGAGACATCGGATGCCTCCAGGTCGTCCCGCGCCGAGCGCCGGGCGGAGGCAAAGCGGGCCAAGACCGCCGAGAAGCGGCAGCGCGAAGAGCGCAAGCGCCAGGAGAGCGAGCAGCTGGCGCGGCGCCAGAAGCAGGCGACCGCGGAGCGCCAGCGCGGCGGGGTACTCGGCTTCCTGATCTCCTGCTGGGCCGAGCTGCGAAAAGTCCAGTGGCCAGATCGCGACACCCTCGTCCAGGCGACCGCGGTGACGGTCATCTTCGTGACGGTCGCGGCCGCCTATCTGGGCGCTCTCGACGGCATCTTCAACTTCCTTATCCAGAAGATCCTCTAAGCGCAACCGGGATCCCGATCAAGCAGGGGCTTTAGATAGATGTATCGCTGGTACGTGATCAACACCTACTCCGGGCACGAGAACAAGGTCAAGCACAATCTCGAGCACCGGGTGCAGACGATGAGCCAGAACCGCAACGTGCGGCAGGTCGTCGTGCCCACCGAGCAGGTGATGGAAGTCAACAAGGACGGGCAGAAAGAACCGAAGGAGAAACGGACGATGCCCGGCTACGTCCTGGTCAACATGGAGATGACCGACGACGCCTGGGGATTGGTCAAGAACACCCCTGGGGTGACCGGCTTCGTGGGCTCTCGCAACAAGCCCGTGCCGCTCTCCAAAGCCGAGGTGGACCGACTGCTGCACCGCGAGACGGCGGAGCGACCTCGCACCCAGGCGCAGTTCTCGATCGGCGAGTCGGTCAAGGTCATCTCCGGCCCTCTCTCGGACTTCTCCGGCGAGATCGCCGAGATCAACGAGGACGCCGCGAAACTCAAGGTCCTGGTCTCGATCTTCGGGCGCGAGACCCCGGTCGAGGTGGGCTACGACCAGGTGAAGAAGATTTAGCGCGGCGACCGCTACCCTCCTCTCGATTCCAGATGGCCAAGAAAGTCCTCACCCTCATCAAGCTGCAGATCCAGGCGGGCAACGCCAACCCGGCGCCGCCGGTTGGTCCGGCACTGGGCCAGCACGGCGTCAACATCATGGAATTCTGTAAAGCCTTCAACGCCCAGACCCAGGGCGAGGGCGGGACGATCATCCCGGTCGAGATCACGGTCTACGAGGACCGCTCGTTCACCTTCATCACCAAGACCCCACCGGCCGCGATCCTGATCAAGGAGGCCGCTGGGATCCCGAAGGGCTCGGGAGAGCCACACCTCAACAAAGTCGCCACGATCTCGATCGACCAGGTCCGCCAGATCGCCGAGCGCAAGATGCCCGACCTCAACGCCAACGACCTCGACGCCGCCTCGAAGATCATCGCCGGGACGGCCCGCTCGATGGGCGTCGACGTCAAATAGGAGAGTTCCGATGGCTCACGGCAAGCGCTACCGCAAGCAGTACGAGAAGGTGCAGCGCGCGCGTGCCTATCCGCCGGCCGAGGCGATCGCGCTGATCAAGGAGACGGCGAGCGCGAACTTCGACGAGACGGTCGAGCTGCACCTGCGGCTCGGCGTCAACGTCCGGCACGCCGAGGAACAGCTGCGCGGCACCCTTGCCCTGCCCCATGGCCTTGGCAAGGACGTCACGGTCGCGGTCTTCGCGCAGGGCCAGCAGGCCCGCGACGCGGAGGCGGCGGGAGCGGATGTCGTCGGTGGCGACGATCTCGCAAAGAAGATCCAGGACGGTTGGACGGACTTCGACGTCGTGATCTCCACCCCGGACATGATGAAAACGGTCGGCCAGCTCGGTCGGGTGCTGGGCCCTCAGGGCAAGATGCCGAACCCCAAGGTCGGCACGGTCACCGACGACATCGAGAAAGCCGTTACGGAGTCGAAGGCCGGGAAGGTCGAGTACCGCACCGACCGCCAGGCGATCGTCCACCTGGCGATCGGCAAGGCGAGCTTCGAACCGCAGAAGCTGCTCGACAACTACCTCGCGGTGGTCGAGGAGATCCAGCGTGCCAAGCCGGCGTCGGCAAAGGGGCGCTACATCATCTCCGCGACCCTGACCGCGACGATGGGCCCCGGGATCAGGGTCGACGCTTCGAAGACCGGCGAACGAGACGCGCTTGCAGTTGCGGCCTCCCCCGAGACCGCAGAGGAGCCGGCGACCGCGTAGACTTCCGCGCCGCGCGAACCCAAGACCACCGGCGGTGGTCGATGGGCCTCGATCGGGGACGCCGATCCAGCTGGGCCCATCGCCGCGGAAGCCCGGTGCAGGTGAACGATGAACCGAGAAGAGAAGGCAGCCACAATCGAGGAGATCGCCGCCCAGATCGAGGGCGCCGAGTCGATCTTCGCGGTTGACTATCGAGGGATCAGCGTGCCGCAGGCGGCCGAGCTGCGCGGCAAGCTCCGCGAGGCCGACGCCACGTTTCGGATCGTCAAGAACCGGCTCAGCAAACTGGCGGCTGAGAAGGCGGGCGAGGAGCGGCTTGCCGAGCTGCTCGAGGGGCCGACCGCGCTCACCTTCGTCCAGGGCGACACCGCCCTTGCCGCCAAGGCGATCTTCAGCTTCAGTCGCGAGCACGAAGTCCTCACCTTCAAGGGCGGCTTCATGGACGATCTCAGTCTCGACGAGGATCGCTTCAAATCAATCGCCCGCCTGCCGGCCCGCGAAGTGCTCGACGGGCAGCTGGCCGGAGTCGTCGCCAGCCCGCTCACCGGCCTGGTGCGAGGGCTTGGCTCGATGATTTCGGGGCTCGCCATCCAGCTGGGCCAGATCGCCGAGAAGGGGCTCGTCTCGGGTGAGACCGAGCCGGCCGGCGACAAGGAGATTTCCGATTCTGCAGACGACGACAGCAAGGAAGAGGAGTAGATGGCCACCAAGGTTTCGACAGAGGATTGGATCGAGGAGCTGAAAAGCATCTCGGTCCTCGAGCTCTCCGAGCGGATCAAGGCTCTGGAGGAGGAGTTCGGCGTCTCCGCGACCGCGGTCGCGGCAGCTGCTCCGGCCGCTGCCGGTGCGCCGGCGGGCGACGGCGAAGGCGGCGAGGAAGAGGCCTCGACGGTTGACGTCGTGCTGACCGAGGTGGGGGGGCAGAAGGTTCCCGTCATCAAGGTGGTGCGCGCGGCGACCGGGCTCGGGCTCAAAGAGGCGAAGGCGCTCGTCGACGAGGCCCCGAAAGCGATCAAAGAGGGTCTGGAGCGCGACGAGGCCGAGAAGATCAAGGGGGAACTCGAGGAGGCCGGCGCTACCGTTGAGCTGAAGTAGGCGGGGCGAGCCGCCGGGTTTCGGCGGCGTGGCAACAGCCGACGGTGGCCGTATGTTATTTTCTGCGGTCGCGCGCCTGTTGCTAGTCCTTGCCTATATCTGCGCTGTTTCCACGTCCCTCTGACCCTCCGAGGAGTCGCCGACTTTGGCACGTTCCAACGCTGCCCCCGTAAACCGCAGGAGTTTCTCTCGACTCGATAACCCCCTTGAAGTCCCCCATCTGATCGATATCCAACGTCGATCCTTCGAAGGATTGACAGATCCAAAAAAGGGTGGGCTGCGAGAGACGATCAACGACGTTTCCCCGATCGAGGATTACACGGGGAACCTGGCGATTGTCTTCGGTGAGTTCAAATTCGAGGACCCGGCGCATTCGATCGAAGAATGCCGCGAGAAGGACATGACCTACTCGCGGCCGCTGACCGCGACCGTCGCCTTCCAGAACAAGGAGACCGGGGAGATCCGCGAGCAGGCCGTCTTCATGGGTGACTTCCCGTGGATGACCGACCGCGGCACCTTCGTCATCAACGGCACCGAGCGCGTCGTCGTCACCCAGCTGGTGCGTTCTCCCGGTGCCTACGTGATGGCGCCCAAGGACCCCGAGAAGCAGGTCTTCATCGCCAACCTGATGCCGGCCCGCGGCTCCTGGCTGGAGCTCGAAATCGACAAAAAGGGCCGCGTCTTCGTGCGCATCGACCGCAAGCGCAAACTGCCGGTGACGGTGCTGCTGCGGGCGATGGGCTACGTCGAGGACGAGCAGCTGCTGCAGATGTTCGACAACTCGGTCTACCTCCGGCACACGATCGAGGCCGACACAGAGGCGACCAGGACCGAGGAGGGCGCGCTGATCGAGCTGTTCAAAAAGCAGCGCCCGGGCGAGCCGCCCTCGGTGGACGCGGCGCGCAGCCTGCTCGAGCAGCTCTTCTTCGACCCGAAGCGCTACGACCTGACGAGGGTCGGCCGCTACAAGTTGAACGCGCGCCTGGATCTCGACATCGACCTCGACAAGCGGGTCCTCACGCACGACGACATCATCTCCCTGATCCGGGAGCTGGTCAGCCTGCCGAAGAGGCTCGGCATTCCCGAGGAGATCGACGAGGAGAACCCGATCAAGGACTACGCGGCGGAGGCAATCACCTACCCGCGCGAGCCGATCAACGATCACCTCGACGAGTACGAGCACTTCGGCAACCGCCGCCTGCGGACGGTTGGCGAGCTGATCCAGGAGGCGTTCCGGATCGGCCTGTACCGGATGGAGCGGGTCGTTCGCGAGCGCCTCACCACCGAAGACGCCGACGCGATCACCCCGCAGACGATCATCAACATCCGCCCCGTCGTGGCGGCGCAGAAGGAGTTCTTCGGCTCCTCGCAGCTCTCGCAGTTCATGAGCCAGACCAACAGCCTCGACGGGCTAACCCACAGGCGCCGGCTCTCGGCGCTCGGCGCCGGCGGACTGACCCGCGAGCGGGCCCCGATCGAGGTCCGCGACGTGCATCCGACCCACTACGGGCGGATGTGTCCGATCGAGACCCCGGAGGGACCGAACATCGGTCTGATCGGGTCGCTCTCCTCCTACGCGCAGATCTCCGAGCACGGCTTCGTCACCACGCCCTACCGGGTGGTCAAGGACGGCGTCGTCACGGACAAGATCATCCACCTGGATGCGACCCAGGAGGAGGAGAAGGTGATCGCCCAGGCGAACGCCGAGGTCGACGAGAAGACGAAGAAACTGAAGGGCCCCCAGGTCCTGGTTCGCGCCTCCGAGCAGGAGTACGCGACCGCGGCACCCAAGGAAGTCGATCTGATGGACGTCTCGCCGACCCAGATCTGGTCGGTGGCGACGGCGCTGATCCCATTCCTCGAGCACGACGACGCCAACCGGGCGCTGATGGGCTCCAACATGCAGCGCCAGGCCGTGCCGCTGCTCAAGCCCGAGCCGCCGTTGATCGGCACCGGCATGGAGTGCCGCGCGGCCGTCGACAGCGGCGACGTCGTCCTCGCCGAGAACGAAGGCGAAGTCACGCACGTCGACGCCGAGTCGATCGCGATCGCCCACGGCTCGAAAAAAGACGAGTACCCGCTGCACAAGTTCACGCGCTCCAACCAGGGCACGATCATCCACCAGCGGCCGATCGTCAAGAGCGGCCAGAAGGTGAAGAAGGGCGACGTGCTCGCCGACGGCTCCTCGACTGCCGGCGGTGAGATCGCGCTGGGCAAGAACTGCCTGGTCGCCTTCATGTCCTGGGAGGGCTACAACTTCGAGGACGCGATCATCCTCTCCGAGCGCCTGGTCAAGGACGACGAAATGACCTCGATTCACATCGAGGAGTACGAGATCGACGCTCGCACGACGAAGCTCGGCGACGAGGAGATCACCCGCGACATTCCCAACCGCTCCGAGGAGAGTCTGCGCAACCTCGACGAGCGCGGCATCGTCCGGGTTGGGGCCGAGGTCGTCTCCGGTGACCTGCTGGTCGGCAAGGTGACGCCGAAGGGCGAGACCGAGCTGACCGCGGAGGAGAAGCTGATCCGCGCGATCTTCAAGGAGAAGGCGCGCGAGGTCCGCGACACCTCGCTGAAGGTCCCCCACGGCGAGGGCGGCGTCGTCATCGACGTGCTCACGTTCAGCCGCGATGCCGGCGACGACCTGCCGCCCGGCGTCAACGACCTGGTTCGCGTCTACGTCGCGACCAAGCGCAAGATCGCCGAGGGCGACAAGCTCGCCGGCCGCCACGGGAACAAGGGTGTGATCTCCAAGATCGTGCCCGAAGAGGACATGCCTCACCTGGAGGACGGCACGCCGGTCGACGTGATCCTCAACCCGCTCGGCGTGCCGAGCCGGATGAACATCGGCCAGATTCTCGAGACGCACCTGGGCTGGGTCGCGGGCAACGGCTGGTACGACGACGGCTCAGCGGCCTACAAGCAGGCCCACTCCGAGGAAGGCGACGGTCGCGTGTACGTGTCCACGCCGGTCTTCGACGGGGCCACCGTGGAAGACGTCGACGAGGCGCTGTGCCGCTGGCAGGAGGAGAACGCCGAGCGGGGCATCGACATTGGCGTCGACAAGCGGGAGCGGCCGGGGGCCCGCTGCACGGGTGCCGTGCAGCTCTACAGCGGCCGCACCGGCGAGCCCTACGAGGGCAAGGTGACGGTCGGCTACATGTACATCCTGAAGCTGCTGCATCTGGTCGACGACAAGATCCACGCGCGGTCGACCGGCCCCTACTCGCTGGTCACCCAGCAGCCGCTGGGCGGCAAGGCGCAATTCGGCGGTCAGCGCTTCGGCGAGATGGAGGTCTGGGCGCTGGAGGCCTACGGAGCGGCCTACACGCTGCAGGAGATGCTCACCGTCAAGTCCGACGACACGGTCGGCCGGGTCAAGGCCTACGAGGCGATCGTCAAGGGGGAGAACATCCCCGAGCCGTCGATCCCGGAGTCCTTCAAAGTCCTGTTGAAGGAGATCCAGAGCCTTTCGCTTGACGCCAACGTCGTCTCGGAGGGCGGCGAGGTGGAGATCTCAGAGGAGGACGACGACCTCCTGAAGGCGGCGGAGGAGCTCGGCATGGATCTGACCGGCGTTCGCGCCGACGGTTCCAACGGCGCTGCCGACGAGAAGGAGGAGCAGGTGGTTGAGGGCGATGAGGAGGCTGGGGGCGACGGCGACGGCGCCAAGGCAGAGGCCAAAGAGACGAAGGTGGAGGACTGAGGATGATCGACATCAATAATTTCGACGCGATCGAGATCGGTCTCGCCTCCTCGAAGAAGATCCGCTCCTGGAGCTGGGGCGAGGTCGTCAAGCCGGAGACGATCAACTACCGGACGCTGAAGCCCGAGAAAGACGGGCTCTTCTGCGAGCGGATCTTCGGCCCCACCAAGGACTGGGAGTGCTACTGCGGCAAGTACAAGCGGGTCCGCTACAAGGGGATCGTCTGCGAGCGCTGCGGCGTCGAGGTGACGCGGTCGAAGGTCCGTCGCGAGCGGATGGGCCACGTCGACCTGGCCGCGCCTGTTTCCCACATCTGGTTCTTCAAGGGTGTGCCGAGCCGGATCGGCTACCTGATCGATATGGCCCCCAAGGAGCTCGAGAAGGTCCTCTACTTCGCCGCCTCGATGGTCACCTGGATCGACGAGGAGGCACGGGAGAAGGACCTCGGCAAACTTGAGAAAGAGGTCAAGAAAGTCATCGACTCCTACCAGGGAGAACGGCAAAAACGGACCCAGGAGCTGAGCGAGTCCCTGGAACGGCGCATCGCCTACCTGGAGGGCGGCTCCCAGGAAAAGTTCGACGACGACGACCACATCTGGGCCGACTCGCTGAAGCTGACCGCAACGCAGCTGCGCAAGCTGAAGGACGACGAGCGCAACAAGATGATC
This sequence comes from uncultured Solirubrobacterales bacterium, assembly GCA_963747765.1. Lineage (GTDB taxonomy): Bacteria > Actinomycetota > Thermoleophilia > Solirubrobacterales > 70-9 > VRUE01. The sequence goes on from CAVVGH010000005.1 coordinate 546,849, forward strand.
AAAGAGCTGCGCAAGACCTTCGAGGCGGAGATCTCCGACACCGAGGCCTACATCGACGAGGCGATCGAGCGGATGGAAGAGGTCTGGAAGATCTTCACGGAGATGAAGCCGAAGGAAGTCATCAACGACGAGACCGTCTTCCGGGAGCTCAAGGACCGCTTCGGCTCGCCGTTCGGCTGGGGTGAGTACTTTCGCGGCGGGATGGGCGCGGAGGCCGTGCGCGACCTGCTCGAACAGGTCGACCTGAAAGACGAATGCGAGCTGCTCGAAGAGACGATCAACAGCTCCAAGGGGCAGAAACAGGCGCGCGCGGTAAAGCGCCTCAAAGTCGCATCGGCCTTCGTCAACTCCGACAACAAGCCGGAGTGGATGATCCTCGACTGCGTCCCCGTCATCCCGCCCGAGCTGCGCCCGATGGTGCAGCTGGACGGCGGTCGCTTCGCCACCTCGGACCTCAACGACCTCTACCGCCGGGTGATCAACCGCAACAACCGGCTGAAAAGACTGCTCGACCTCGGCGCGCCCGAGATCATCGTCAATAACGAGAAGCGGATGCTGCAGGAGGCGGTCGACGCGCTGTTCGACAACGGCCGCCGCGGCCGCCCGGTCACGGGCCCCGGCAATCGTCCCCTGAAGTCCCTCTCGGACATGCTGAAGGGCAAGCAGGGCCGCTTCCGGCAGAACCTGCTCGGCAAGCGGGTCGACTACTCGGGCCGCTCGGTGATCGTCTCCGGCCCCAGCCTGCAGCTGCAGCAGTGCGGCCTGCCAAAGCTGATGGCGCTGGAGCTCTTCAAGCCGTTCATCATGGCCCAGCTCGTCGAGCGCAAAGCCGTCCAGAACATCAAGGCGGCGAAGAAAATGGTCGAGTCGATGGTGCCCGAGGTCTGGGACGTGCTCGAGGAGGTAATCCACCAGCACCCGGTGCTGCTCAATCGCGCGCCGACCCTGCACCGCCTCGGCATCCAGGCCTTCGAGCCGATTCTGGTCGAGGGCAAGGCGATCCAGGTCCACCCGCTTGTCTGTCACGCGTTCAACGCCGACTTCGACGGCGACCAGATGGCCGTTCACGTGCCGCTCTCCGCCGAGGCGCAGGCCGAGGCGCGGGTGCTGATGCTCTCGGCGAACAACATCCTCTCGCCGGCCCACGGCTCGCCGCTGGCGACGCCGACGCAGGACATGGTGCTGGGGATCTACTTCCTGACCTACGGGCCGCCCGCCGAGGAGCTGGCGAAGCGCGACGAGGAGCTGAAGCGCGGCAAGGGCGCGAAGCGGAACGGCTCGGCGCCAAAGGTCTTCCGCTCCGCCCAGGAGGCCGAGCTGGTCTACGAGAACGGCGGCTGCAAGCTGCACGACCTGGCCGAGTACCGGCGGGCGGGCCACGAGCACTTCCTGACCACCGTCGGGCGGATCATCTTCAACGAGAAGATCGAGCGGGCGCTGGCCGACGCGCTGGGCGAGGACTTCGACCCGGAGCGCTACGAGTTCGTCAACAACTCGCTGAAGAAGCGCAACGTCAACACGATGGTCTCCGACCTCGTCGACGCCTACGGGGCCCCAGCGGTCTCCCAGGTTCTCGACGCCTTCAAGGACCTCGGGTTCCACTACGCGACGCAGGCCGGGATCACGGTGTCGAAGAACCACGTCGTCTCACCACCCGACAAGGCGGAGATCCTGGAGCGCTACGAGAAGAAAACCGCGGAGATCCAGGGCCAGTACAACGACGGCTACATCACCGCCGAGGAGCGTCACGAGGCAGTGACCTCTCACTGGAACGCCGCAACCGACGAGGTTGCCCAGGCAATGGAGCGAAATCTCGACGAGTTGAACCCGATCTTCATGATGGCCAACTCCGGCGCGCGCGGCTCGTTCAAACAGATCCGCCAGCTGGCAGGGATGCGCGGCCTGATGGCCAACCCGAAAGGGGAGATCATCGAGCGGCCGATCAAGGCCAACTTCATGGAGGGCCTTTCGGTGCTGGAGTACTTCATCTCCACCCACGGCGCGCGCAAGGGCCTGGCCGACACGGCGCTGCGAACGGCTGACTCGGGCTACCTGACGCGGCGCCTGGTCGACGTCGCCCAGGACGTGATCGTCCGCGAAGAGGACTGCAAGACGAAGGACCACGTCGAGATGCCGCTGCGCAAGGAAGGCGGCGCGCTGAACGACAACCTCGTGGGGCGTCTGGCGGCGAAGAAATTCGAAACCAAGCGGGGCCGCGAGCTGCTGAAGCGCAACCGCGAAATCACGCTCGCCGACGTGGAAGCGATCGCCGAGGCCTACGGCGACGAAGAGGTCACGGTCCCGGTGCGCTCAACCCTGAAGTGCGATGCGGAGTCAGGCATTTGCCGTGCCTGCTACGGCATCGCGCCGGCGACCGGCTCGCTCGTCGACATCGGTGACGCGGTGGGGATCATCGCCGCGCAGTCGATCGGCGAGCCCGGCACCCAGCTGACGATGCGGACCTTCCACACCGGCGGTGTCGCCGGGCAGGACATCACCCAGGGCCTGCCGCGCATCGTGGAGCTCTTCGAGGCGCGCAAACCGAAGGGTCTGGCGCAGATGGCGGAGGAGGCGGGCAAGGTCTCGGTCGAAGAGACGAACAAGGCCGTGAAAGTGACCGTCACCGAGTCAGGCGGCGAAGAGCACACCTACAGCTTCCCGCCGCGGACGCGGCTGCATGTCGCCGACGGCGACAAGGTCGAGGTCGGCCAGCAGCTCAACGAGGGCTCGCTCTACCCGGCCGACCTGCTGTCGATCCGCGGTCGTACGGACGTCGAGCTCTATCTCGTCGCCGAGGTGCAGAGGGTGTACCGGGCGCAGGGCGTCGACATCAACGACAAGCACATCGAGCTGATCGCGCGACAGATGCTGAAGAAGGTTCGGATCGAGTCCAAGGGCTCGACCGACCTCCTGCCGGGCCAGCTGGAAGATCGCGGCAGCCTCAAACGCCTCAACAAGCAGGTCAAGGAGGAAGGTGGCACGCCGGCCAAAGGCGAGGAGGTCATCCTCGGGATCACCAAGGCGTCGCTTGCGACCGAGTCATTCCTGTCCGCGGCGTCTTTCCAGGAGACGACCAAGGTGCTCACCGATGCCGCACTCGAGGGCAAGCGGGACCGGCTGGTTGGGCTCAAGGAGAACGTGATCATCGGCAAGCTGATCCCGGCCGCGACCGGCCTCAAGCACTACCGCACGCTTTCGGTCGAGCCGGCGACGCCGATCGAGCCGCCCAGCGAGGAAGGACTGCTCGACGAGGAGGAGCTGGCCGCCGAGCTTGGGATCGACGGCGGCGAGGCCCCGGTCGAGAGCTTCGGGCCCTCGTTCGCCGAGGAGCTCGAGGAGCTGGCGCAGGAGATCGAGCAGACCTCAGACGAGAAGTAGGGGGAGGGGAGGGGTGGGCACCCCTCCTCACTCAACTTGCTTCGGTGGGTCGTGGTCTGCTGGCCGCGATTGAATTGCCGAAGAAGTACAAGCCGTTCGGAGGGGTGCCACCCCTCCCCTCCATCAATCAATCGTCTTCGGTCGAGGGGGGGAATGACTCCGTTCGCTCTTTGTACCGGTGAGCGACACAACCAGCGAACGGAGGGGATGTAGATTCCTGACCGTGGGTTTGCCGGGAAAGGTCTGCGTGATTGGCGCCGGGTCCTCTGGGATCGCGGCGTGCCAGGTGCTGGATGCGCAGGGCATCCCGTTCGACTGCTTCGAGAAGGGCTCCGAGGTGGGCGGGAACTGGCGCTACGAGAACGACAACGGGATGTCGTCCGCCTACCGCTCGCTGCACATCAACACCTCGCGCCGGGTGATGGCGTTCAAGACGCTGCCGATGCCCGACGACTACCCCGACTACCCGAGCCACTTCCAGATGGCCGCCTACTTCGACGAATTTGTCGACCGCTTCGGACTGCGCGAGAAGATCCGCTTTCGCACCGAGGTCGTCTCGGTGGAGCCTGTTGAAGCGGGGCCCGCGGTTGCGGCCGGTAACGACCGGTCCGGCCCAGGGGCCGGCAGCGGCCTCTGGGATGTGACGATCGAGGATGCCGACGGAAAGCGCGAGACGAATCGCTACCGGGCCGTCCTCGTCGCCAACGGCCATCACTGGGACCCGCGCTGGCCGGAACCGCCATATCCCGGGGCAGACGAGTTCGCGGGCGAGCAGATGCACGTCCATCACTACCGCGAGTCCGACGTGCTGCGCGGCAAGCGGGTGCTCGTGCTCGGCATCGGCAACTCGGCGACGGACATCGCGGTCGAGTCCTCGCGGATCGCCGACGCGACCTTCCTGGCGATGCGCCGCGGCGCCTACGTGATCCCGAAGTACATCAACGGCAAGCCGATCGACGAGCTGGTGAACCCGCTGACCTCGATGCTGCCCCTGTCCGTGCAGCGCTTCTTCGCAAGTCGCGCGCTCGGCGTCGCGGCCGGCAAGATGAGCGCCTACGGACTGCCCGAGCCCGACCACAAGCTGTTCGAGGCCCATCCGACGGTCTCCTCGGAGCTGCTGCCCCGGATCGGGCACGGCGACGTCGCGGTGAAGCCGAACATCGAGCGCTTCTCCGGCGGTCGCGGCGTCCGCTTCACCGACGGCAGCGAGGAGCAGATCGACCTCGTCATCTACTGCTCCGGCTACAAGATCACCCTCCCGTTTCTCGACCCGGAGGTCCTTTCAGCTCCCGACAACCGCCTGCCGCTCTACCGGCGGGTCGTTCCGGTCGAGCGTCCCGATCTCTTCTTCATCGGCTTCATCCAGCCGTTCGGGCCGATCATGCCGCTGGCCGAGGCGCAGGCGGAGTGGGTCGCGGACCTGCTCGCCGGGCGGGCGGCGCTGCCGCCGGCGGCGGAGATGACGCGCGATATCGCGGCCGAAGAAGGGCGGATGGGCAGGCGCTTCGTCAGCTCAAAGCGCCATACGCTCGAGGTGGACTTCTATCCCTACCTGCGCGAGATCCGGCGCGAGCGCAAACGGGTCGCGCAGCGAGTCTGAGAGGGGGTGGCGGGGGGCACCCATCCCGCCGCTGCCGTTTTCGCCGTTGAGCATCTGTTTCTCGCCAACTGGTCTGTGCGAAAAAGAGACCGCCGCCGGCGAGATGGGAACCCCCCACCACCCCTCCACATCGCGATGGCGCCGCCGGGGAAGGGCCTCGGGCCCTGGGGGCGTAGGGGCTGGGGGCGCCAGCGGCCGAAGCCCTCGCCGCTGTCCTCTGCCTGTCCCCCGGCCTCGGGCGGTCGGCTCGCCCACCAAACAAGCCAGAGCGCGCCGAAGACCGGGATCTTCAGGACGACCAAGAGGAAGAAGATCGGTAGCCAGCCCTCCACGGGATCAGTCTAGACATACCCAACCGCAGGCGTCGGAAATCATCCGCCCGTCCCGGGAGGCCCCAGTGGCCTGAGTCATTGGGTGGCAAATGGTCGATGCGCCCGCAGTTGACCACCCCGGCGGTTCTCAACTACGGGTGCGGGTCACCGGCGAGGCTTCGGGCCCAGGAGGCGAGCGCCTCGGTCTGGGCCTCCTCGAGGCCGAGATGGGGTTCGGTCGGGACGAGCAGCGTCGGCTCCGCGCGGCTTTTGGCCCACTCGTGGCAGCTGTCATCGAAGTTGTCGTCGATCCAGGCCACCGCTCGGCCCTTCGTGTAGCCGTCGAGCGGCCCCAGCTTCCAGTGCGCCGAGCCAAAGCGGGCGGCCCCGTCGAAGCTGAGATGAGGAAGCTCGGGCAGGCCGAGCATGGCCGGCAAGTAGTCGTTGGCTTTGTCCTCCCAGCCGCTCGCCCAGATCATCTCGTAGCTGTCGGCCAGCCGCCGCAGGCGGTCCCCGGCGGCGAGCGAGATGCAGTGCACCATTCCGTCGATCAGCTCGAACCGGGCCACGCTGTGGTCCGGCGTCTCCTCGAACCCAAAGAGGCTGATGACGCCATCCACGTCGACGGCAAGGATCGGTCGGCTCATGGGGCCAGGCTAGCGAGCTTGAAACCCCCGAGCCCCCTGGCTCTCTGGAGGAGCGCGGAGATGACCCCGGAACCCAGGAGAACACCCCGTTGACCGATGGAGACCTCCAACCCGAAACGAACACCTCGTCAATGGATGATGAGAGACAGCCCCTCCCTGTTTGCCCTCCACACCTGCAAGTAGGAGGGCAAACAGGGAGGGGGCCGCAGGGCCCAGACGGTCAGGGGCTACGGGCGTCGTTCCGCGAGGGCGCGGCCGAAGAAGGCAGGATCGAGGCGGACACGAGCTCCGTTCGCTCTTTGTGTCGCAGAGCGGTACAAATGACGAACGGAGCGGTGGGGGTCGCCGGGGCGAGACTCCGTTCGCTCTTTGTGTCGCAGAGCGGTACAAATGACGAACGGAGCGGTGGGGGTCGCCGGGGCGAGACTCCGTTCGCTCTTTGTGTCGCAGAGCGGTACAAAGAGCGAACGGAGCGGCTGGGACGGCCTGAGCGAACCGGATACGCAGCAGCTGTCTACCAGCGGTAGTGGGCGAAGGCCTTGTTCGCCTGCGCCATGCGGTAGATGTCGTCCTTCCGCTTCCAGGCGCCGCCCTGCTGCTGAATCGCGTCGAGCACCTCGTTGGCGAGGCGCTCCGACATCGAGTACTCGCGCCGGTTGCGCGCGAAGTCGACCAGCCAGCGAACCGCGAGGGTGCGGGCGCGGCGGGCCGGAACCTCAACCGGCACCTGGTAGGTCGCACCGCCAACCCGGCGTGACCGAACCTCAAGCGAGGGGGTCAGCTGCTTGATCGCGGCCTCGAGCGTTTCGACCGGCTCCTCGCCGGAGCGCTCGCCGACGATTGCAAGGGCGTCGTAGACGATCCGCTCGGCAAGCGATTTCTTGCCGTCGCGCATCGTTTTGTTGATCACCTGCTGGACGAGTCGGTTGCGATGGCGGGCATCGGGCTCGATCGGCCGAATCTGAGCTGCTGAGCGGCGTGGCACTAGCGGCTCGTCCTCATGCTGCTTTGACGCCGTAGCGAGAGCGGGCCTGCTTGCGGTCGGAGACGCCGGCCGCGTCGAGCGTGCCGCGCACGACCTTGTAGCGGACGCCGGGCAGGTCCTTGACGCGCCCGCCCCTGACCAGAACCACGGAGTGCTCCTGGAGATTGTGTCCCTCGCCGGGGATGTAGGTCGTGACCTCCATCCCGTTGGTGAGCCGCACGCGCGCGATCTTGCGCAGGGCCGAGTTGGGCTTCTTCGGCGTCACCGTGGCGACGCGGGTGCAGACGCCACGGCGCTGCGGTGCCGCTACGCGCTTCTTGCGGCCCTGGCCCGACTTGAGGCCCGGCGTGGTCGTCTTCTTCTTAGGCCGCTTGCGGCCCTTGCGAATGAGCTGGTTCGTGTTCGGCACGGCCGCGCATGGTAGCGGGCTGCGGCCTTTGGGGCTGCAATGAGCAGCAGACCGGCCAGCATCAGGCCCGCCGTGGAGGCCAGCTCGGCGTAGAAACCATTGTCGAGGACGGCGGTCGTGCCGGAGAATTGCGATGCGTATCGACCCTCGTCGAGCCCGGCCGGCAGGTCGACGAGGAAGATGACCGCGAGGCTGAGCAGACCGAGGGCGAAGACGGCCCGGCCCAGCCGCCGCCTCCCGGTGCGCAGCACGACGCCGGCAAGCGCGGCGGCGAGCAGCGCCACGCCAAGCAGCAGGTAGAGGTGGGGTTGGCCGGCAGGCTCCGCGCCAACCGTCGGCGGGCTGGCCGCCGGGAGACCCGCGTAGCCGGGCTGTCCGACCTCGACGGCTCGATAGTCGACGAACTGCGAGACCGCCAGGCAGGCGGCGGAGGCGACGATGACGGCGCAGATCGCCCGTTCGGGCGTCAGCGCGGCGCTGGCGCGAGCCACCGCGCGCGACATCTCCACGAATGCACGGCGCATCCCCATTTCGAGTTGCGCGAGAAGGCGGAAGAGCAAGACGACCGCCGGGCGCAAGCGCCGTGCCCCCCAGCGCAGCCAGCGGTTCGCCGCCGCCCAGAGTCGCACCGCGAGGCGCCGCAGGCGCCGCGCCTGTGGAACCGCCCACGCCCGCAGGGGCCGCCCCAGACGGGCGAGCCGCGGCCAGGCGCGCTGCAGCTGGCGATTGGCCATTCGGTCGGCCTTTCGGGTGGCCGAGACAGCCAGGCTGAACGCCGCCTCGATGCGACGTCGCGCCGCTGCTATCATCGCCCGGCGACTAGGCTTCTTTCCTGAGCGTTTCGGGCCCGCGAGGGCCTTTTTCATGCGCCTAACCCGGTTCCCGCCGGAAGGCTTTCGATTTGCTTGTCCCCGCTTCACTTCAACCCTTACCTTAAGACCATGCCACGGACCTTCCCGCTAGAGAAAACCCGCAACATCGGGATCATGGCGCACATCGACGCCGGCAAGACGACGACGACCGAGCGCATCCTCTACTACACCGGTCGCACCCACAAGATGGGCGAGGTCCACGAGGGCGCGGCCGTCATGGACTGGATGGAGCAGGAGCAGGAACGCGGCATCACGATCACCTCGGCGGCCACCGCCTGCGATTGGAAGGGCCACCGGATCAACATCATCGACACCCCGGGCCACGTCGACTTCACGGTCGAGGTCGAGCGCAGCCTGCGCGTCCTCGACGGAGCGATCGCCGTGTTCGACGCAGTCGCCGGGGTCGAGCCGCAGTCGGAGACCGTCTGGCGGCAGGCCGACAAGTACAAGGTCCCGCGGATCGCCTACATCAACAAGATGGACCGCACCGGCGCCGACTTCTTCGCCGCCGTGCAGACGATGAAGGACCGGCTGGGGGCCAATCCGCTACCGATTCAGCTGCCGATTGGCGCCGAGGACGAGTTCCAGGGCCTGGTCGATGTGGTTGAGATGAAGGCCCTCGTCTGGAAGGACGAGCTCGGCACCGAGTTCGACGTCGAAGAGATCCCCGCCGGCCTGCAGGAGCAAGCGGAGCAGTACCGCAACGAGCTGATCGAGGCCTGCGCCGACTACGACGACGAGCTGATGGAGGCCTATCTGGGCGAGGAAGAGATCCCCCACGAGCGGATCGCCGCGTCGCTGCACCGGGCGTGTCTCGACACCAAGGTGACGCCCGTCCTCTGCGGCTCCTCCTTCAAGAACAAGGGAGTGCAGCCGCTGCTCGACGCGATCGTCGAGCTGCTCCCGTCGCCGCTCGAGGTGCCGCCCGTGGGCGGCGTCGTACCGGCCGGCAAGGGACAGGCCGAGTCGACCGAGGCCAGCCGGTCGGCAGACGACGACGGCCCGTTTGCCGCGCTTGCGTTCAAGGTGATGACCGACCCCTATGTCGGCAAGCTGACCTACTTCCGCGTCTACTCGGGCAAGCTCGAGAAAGGCGGCAGGGTGCTCAACGTCTCCACCGGTAAGACCGAGCGCATCGGGCGGTTGCTGATGATGCACGCCAACAGCCGCGAGGAGATCGACGAGTGCTACGCGGGCGATATCTGCGCCGGGGTCGGCCTCAAGGAAACCGGCACGGGCGACACACTGGCCGCGCCCGACGCTCCGATCCAGCTGGAGAACATCGAATTCCCCGACCCGGTGATCGCCGTGGCGATCGAGCCGAAGACGAAAGCCGACCAGGAGAAGATGGGCACGGCCCTGCAGCGCCTCGGCGAGGAGGACCCGACCTTCCAGGTCGAGTCCGACGAGGAGACCGGCCAAACCCTTATCCACGGCATGGGCGAGCTCCACCTCGAGGTGATCGTCGACCGCATGCTGCGCGAGTTCAAAGTCGACGCCAACGTCGGCAAGCCGCAGGTCGCCTACCGCGAGACGATCCGCAAGGAGGCGAAGAAGGTCGAGGCGCGCTTCGTGCGTCAGACCGGTGGCCGCGGGCAGTTCGGCCACGTGGTGATCAACGTGGAGCCGGCGCCGGGCGAGGGCTTCGTCTTCGACAACAAGATCAAGGGCGGCGTGATTCCGGGCGAATTCATCGGACCGACCGAGCAGGGGATCAAAGAGGCGCTCGAGAACGGCGTCAAGGCCGGCTACCCGATGGTCGACGTCAGGGTTGAGCTGATCGACGGGTCCTCCCACGACGTCGACTCCTCCGAGATGGCCTTCAAAATCGCCGGCTCGATGGCGATCCAGGAGGCCGCGCGCAAGGCCCACCCGGTCTTGCTGGAGCCCGTGATGTCCGTCGAGGTGGTCACGCCCGAGGATTTCCTCGGTGAGGTGATCGGCGACCTCTCCCGCCGGCGAGGCAAGGTCCAGGGCCAGGAGCAGCGCGGAAACGCGCTGGCCGTGCAGGCCTTCGTGCCGCTCGGCGAGATGTTCGGCTACGCAACCGATCTGCGCTCCTCGACCCAGGGCCGGGCCACCTACACGATGCAGTTCGAGCGCTACGAGGAGGTGCCGTCGAGCATCGCGGAGGAGATCGTCGAGCACCGGGCGGGAGAGCCCGTGGGTGCGGCATCGTGAGGCTGGACACGGCGCAACCGAACGGCCACGCACAGGGCGCGATGGTTCCAGCTATATTTCCCAGGTTCGCCGTCAGGCAGCGTGATGTCGGCTGCCAGGTATTCGCAGACACACTCAACCAGCCAACCCAGACAGAACCCGACTTCGAAAGGTAGAACGGAGAGCGATGTCAAAGGAGAAGTTCGAGCGCGATAAGCCGCACGTCAACGTCGGCACGATCGGTCACATCGACCACGGCAAGACGACGCTTACGGCCGCGATCACGAAGACCCTCTCCGAGAAGGGTGGCACCGAGGCGAAGAGCTTCGAGGAGATCGACAACGCTCCCGAGGAGAAGGAGCGAGGGATCACGATCGCGACCTCCCACGTCGAGTACGAGACCGACAACCGCCACTACGCGCACGTCGACTGCCCCGGCCACGCCGACTACGTGAAGAACATGATCACCGGCGCCGCCCAGATGGACGGCGCGATCCTGGTCGTCTCCGCGGCCGACGGCGTCATGCCGCAGACCCGCGAGCACATCCTCCTGGCCCGCCAGGTCAACGTCCCCCACGTGGTGGTCTTCCTCAACAAGGTCGACCAGGTCGACGACGACGAGCTGATCGAGCTTGTCGAGGAGGAGGTCAAGGACCTGCTCAACGAGTACGACTTCCCGGGCGACGACACGCCGATCGTGAAAGGTTCGGCACTGAAGGCGCTGGAGGGCGACGAGGATGCCCAGAAGGCGATCTTCGAACTGGCCGAGGCGCTCGACTCCTACATCCCGGAGCCGACCCGCGAGCTGGACAAGCCCTTCCTGATGCCGATCGAGGACATCTTCTCGATCACGGGCCGCGGGACAGTGGCCACCGGTCGCATCGAGCAGGGCATCGTGAACACCGGCGACGAAGTCGAGATCGTGGGCATCAAGGACACGACGACGACGGTCGTCACCGGCGTCGAGATGTTCCGCAAGATCCTCGACGAGGGCCAGGCCGGCGACAACGTGGGTTGCCTGTTGCGCGGCACCAAGCGCGAGGACATCGAGCGCGGCCAGGTGCTCTGCAAGCCGGGGTCGATCACACCCCACACCAAGTTCAAGGCCGAGGTCTACTGCCTGAAAAAGGAGGAGGGTGGCCGTCACACGCCGTTCTTCTCCGGCTACCGGCCTCAGTTCTACTTCCGCACGACCGACGTGACAGGGATCGCCAACCTCCCCGAGGGGACCGAGATGGTGATGCCGGGCGACAACGTACAGATGACGATCGAGCTGATTCAGCCGATCGCGATGGATCAGGGCCTGCGCTTCGCGATTCGCGAGGGCGGCCGGACGGTCGGCTCGGGAGTCGTTTCCGAGATCATCGAGTAGCACCCTCGGGGCGGGCCTTGGCCCGCCCCGTCGCCGCGCAGGCGGCGAAACAACTGCAAAGGACATACGACCGGGGCGGCGCCCCCTCTGAGCCAGTGAGGCCCGGAGATCGAAAGGGGCGGCGCCCCTTCCGCGCGGAAAGAGCCGCGCAGAAGGACAAAAAGAAGAGCAGCGAAGTGGCGACGATAGCGGCACAAAAAATTCGGATCCGACTGAAGGCGTACGACCACGACGCCATCGATCGCGCTGCCCGCGAGATCGTCGAGACCGCGGAGCGCACCGGCGCGAGCGTCTCGGGCCCGGTCCCGTTGCCGACCGAGAAAAACGTCTACTGCGTGATCCGCTCGCCGTTCAAGGACAAGGACTCGCGCGAGCACTTCGAGATCCGCACCCACAAGCGGCTGATCGACATCCTGCAGCCGTCGCCGAAAACCGTCGACTCGCTGCAGCGGCTGGACTCGCTTCCCGCCGGCGTCGACATCGAGATCAGGTTGTAACGGTGACGGCGATCCTCGGAAGGAAGCTGGGCATGACGCAGGTCTTCCGCGAGGACGGCACGGTCGTCCCGGTGACCGTGATCGAGGCCGGCCCGTGCAAGGTGACCGCCGTCCGCGACGCCGAGCGGGACGGCTACTCGGCCGTGCAACTCGCCTTCGACGAGGTCCGCGAGAGCAAGCTGAGCCGGGCGGAGCTCGGCCACCTGAAGAAGGCCGGCGCGCCGCCGATGCGCCATCTGGTCGAGTTCCGCGACGAGGACCTCGGCGCGGAGGAGGGACCGAAGGTCGGTGCCGACGTCACCGTGGCTTCCTTCGAGCCGGGCCAGAAGATCAAGGTTTCTGGCATCTCGATCGGCAAGGGCTTTCAGGGGGGCATCAAGCGCCACAACTTCAGCCGCGGCCCGGTCAGCCATGGCTCCCACAACGTGAGGGCTCCGGGGTCGATCGGCGCCAGCGCCTTTCCCGCCCGCGTCTTCAAAGGGATGCGGATGCCCGGGCAGATGGGCAACAAGCGGATCACGCAGCGGGGGCTCGAGGTTGCGGAGGTCGATACGGAGCGCAACCTGCTGCTGGTCAAGGGCTCCGTTCCCGGTTCGCGCAACGCCGTCGTGGAGGTGCGCAGCGATGTCTAAAGCGACCGTGCTCGGCAAGACGACCAAGGTGGATTTGCCCAAAGAGCTGTTCGCCGAGCCGTTCCACCAGTCGCTGGTCCATGAGACCGCGCGGGCGGACCTGGCGGCGCGGCGGCGCGGTACCGCCTCGACCCTGACCCGCGGCGAGGTTTCGATGACGACCGCGAAGGCCTGGCGCCAGAAGGGCACGGGCCGGGCCCGAGTCGGCGCGCTGAGCGTCCCGAACCGCTTCGGCGGCGGCGTGGCGTTCGGTCCCAAGCCGCGCCACTACGTCGTCAAGGTCAACCGCAAGGCCCGCCGCAAGGCGATGCGGGCGGCGCTCTCGGTGCACGCCGAGCGCGGCAGCGTGGCGGTCCTCGATCCAGCCGGCTTCGAGAAGCCGTCGACCAAGGCCGCCGCGACGGCACTCGAGAAATGGGACGCTGCGCGCCCGGTGCTTCTCGTGCTGCAGGCCGAGGAGACGGGCGCGATGAAGAGCTTTCGCAACATCGCGCGGGTCGTCGTGGCGGACGTCGGCGCGATCGGGGTGGCCGACGTGATCGGCGCGGCCTCGATCGTCATCTCCGAAGGCGCGCTTGCGAAGCTGCGGGAGAGGTTGGGCTAGTGGTGCCCCCTCCCTTCGCATTGCGCCCAAAATGGCGGCCTCGGACCGCCGCCATGCGGCGTCCTCGGTCGACCGCGTACCTTCAGGTACGCGGTCTCCCTGCGTCCTTGCCTGGCGACATCCGGGTCTCGCCATTTCAGGCACCCTGCTCAGGGAGAGGGCACTGATGGATTCCCGCACCGTCATCGTTCGGCCGGTCGTCTCGGAGAAGAGCTACGCGCTGATCGCCGAGGGCAAGTACACGTTCAGGGTCAACGACCGCGCCCACAAGACGCAGATTGCGGCTGCCGTCGAAGATATCTTCAGCGTGCGGGTTGCCGGGGTGCGCACCGCCAAGGTGCGCCCCAAGCCGAAGCGCCGCGGCCTGCAGAAAGGCCGGACGCGCGCCTGGAAGAAGGCGATCGTCCAGCTTGCGCCGGGCGAACGGATCGAGTTGTTCGAAGGTGCCGAGACCGCGTAGGCGGCGAACTGGATCTCTGGGAAAGATGGCCAACCGCAAAACAAAACCGACGAGTCCGGGGCGCCGCTTCGCGACGTACCCGCTGCGCGAGCAGCTGACGGCGACAAAGCCGGAGCGCAAGCTGACCGAGGGGCTGCGCAAGTCCGGCGGTCGCAACGGCAACGGGCGGGTGACCGCACGCCACCGGGGCGGTGGAGCCAAGCGGCGCTACCGCCAGATCGACTTCAAGCGGCTCAAGGACGGCGTCCCGGCGAAGGTCGCGACGATCGAGTACGACCCCAACCGCAGCTGCTACATCGCGCTGCTTCACTACGCCGACGGGCAGAAGGGCTACATCCTGGCCCCGGCCGGCCTCTCGGTCGGCAACGTCGTCCAATCCGGGCCGGGCTCCGACATCAAACCGGGGAACGCGCTGACCCTGGGCGAGATGCCGACCGGCACGATCGTGCACAACGTGGAGCTGGTTCCGGGACAGGGCGGAAAGCTGGGCCGTGCCGCGGGCACCGCGATCCAGCTCGCCGCGAAGGAGGGCGAGATGGTGACGCTGCGGCTGCCCTCCTCGGAGATGCGCATGGTGCGCGCTGAGTGCCGCGCAACCGTCGGCTCGCTGTCCAACCCCGAGCACCAGAACGTGAAGATCGGCAAGGCCGGGCGCAACCGCCACAAGGGCAAGCGCCCGCAGACCAGGGGTGTGGCGATGAACCCGGTCGATCACCCGCATGGCGGCGGCGAGGCGCACCACACGCCCGGAGGCCATCCGGTCACGCCCTGGGGGAAGCCGACGATCGGCTACCGGACCCGCAAGAAGCGCAAGCCTTCGGATCGCTACATCGTGCGCGGTCGCCGGCGCGGGAAGAAGAAGAGATGACCCCAATGGACTTCACGGGAAGAGGAAATCGCTGATGGGACGCTCGACCAAGAAGGGGCCGTGGGTCGAAGAGGCGCTGATGAAGCGCATCAACGCGATGAACGACTCGGGCCAGAAGCAGATGCTGAAGACCTGGTCGCGCGCGTCGACCATCTTCCCGGAGATGGTTGGCCACACGATCGCCGTTCACGACGGGCGCAAGCACGTGCCGGTCTTCATCTCGGAGTCGATGGTGGGCCACAAGCTCGGCGAGTTCGCCCCGACCCGAACCTTCCGCTCCCACTCCGGCACCGGTAAGGGAGGCGACTAGTGGCCGACGAGAAACAGAAGAAGGACGCGAAGAAAGCGGCGCCGAAAGAGCACGACGCGAAGAATGCGGCGCCGAAAGAGCACGGCGCGAAGAAAGCCGCTGCCAAGACGGACGCGCCCAAGCAGGAGGCGCCGAAGCAGGAGGCGCCGAAGAAGGCGGCCCCGCCGGCGAAGCAGCCGGTGCCGATCGTGGTCAGGGCCAGCTCCCGCTACGTGCGGGTGGCGCCGCGCAAGGCGCGGCTCGTCGCCGATCAGGTTCGCGGCCTGCACATCGACCGTGCCCGGGCGCTGCTGCAGTTCTCCCCGCGGGGGGCCGCGCACGACATTCGAAAGCTGATCGAGTCCGCTGCCTCCAATGCCGAAAACAATCACGACCTGGTCGGCGACGAGATGCGCGTCGCGGAGATCACGGTCGATGAAGGCCCAACCTTGCGCCGCTTCCGGCCGCGGGCACTTGGGCGCGCAACCCCGATCATGAAGCGAACCAGCCACATTGCCGTGGCTCTGAGCCCCGAACAGGATTAGGAGGAGCCCGATGGGACAGAAGATTCATCCCGGCGGCTTCAGGGTCGGATACATCCAGAACTGGAAGTCGAACTGGTTCGACGAGAAGGGATTTGCCGACCTCCTCCAGGAGGACCTGCAGATTCGCTCCCACATCGAAGGCAAGCTCGCTCACGCGGGGCTCTCCGACATCACGATCGAGCGGCGCGGCGAGGTGGCAGTCGACATCCACACGGCCCGCCCGGGCATCGTCATCGGCAAGTCCGGCAGCGAAGTCGACGCGCTCCGCAAGGAGCTCCACAAGCTCACCGGCAAACCGGTGAAGGTCAACATCCGCGAGGTGAAGCGGCCCGAGCTCGACGCGAAACTGGTCGCCCAGTCGATCGCGGAGCAGCTCCAGAACCGGGTCGCCTTCCGGCGCGCGATGAAACGCGCGCTGACCTCGGCGATGCGGTCGGGCGCCAAGGGCGTCAAGGTGCAGGTCTCCGGCCGGCTCGGCGGGGCGGAGATGGCCCGCACCGAAGGCTATTCGGACGGCCGGGTGCCGCTGCACACGCTTCGTGCGAACATCGACTATGGCTTCTTCGAGGCGCGAACGACCGCGGGCCGAATCGGCGTCAAATGCTGGATCAACAAGGGTGAGGTAATGCCCGAGGGGTTCCGCTCCGACCAGGTTGGGACCGACGGCGAGCCGCAGAGCGGGCGCAGCCGACCGGGCGGCAACCGCGGCCGTGGTGGCCGAGGGGGAGGAGGTCAGCGCAGCTGATGCTGATGCCGAAGCGGGTCAAGCACCGCAAACAGATGCGCGGCCGGATGCGCGGCAACACGAAGGGCGGCAGCACGGTCGCCTTCGGCGAGTACGGGCTGAAGTCGCTGGACCGAGGGTGGGTCAGCAACCGCCAGATCGAGGCAGCCCGTGTCGCCATGACGCGCAAGATCAAACGTGGCGGCAAGGTTTGGATCAACCTCTTCCCCGACAAGCCCTTCACGAAGAAGCCCGCCGAGACCCGGATGGGCTCGGGCAAGGGCAACCCGGAGGGTTGGGTTGCCGTCGTCAAGCCGGGCAAGGTGATGTTCGAGCTGGCTGGCGTGCCGGAGGACCTGGCCCGCGAGGCGCTGCGCCTCGCCGGTCACAAGCTCCCGGTCAGGACAAGGTTCGTGCGGCGCGAGGGGGCGGAGTGAAGGCGAGCGAGGTTCACAACCTCAAAGACGACGAGCTGGTGGCGAAGCTGGCCGACGCCAAGCAGGAGGCCTTCAACCTGCGCTTCCGTCACGCGACCGGCGAGCTGGAGAACACGGCTCGGCTGGGGGTCGCGAGGCGGGATGTGGCGAAGCTGCTGACCGTGGCCCGCGAGCGGGGCATAGACGTGGAGAGAGAGCTGAGGAAATGACGGACGACGAGCAGAAGAACGACAGCGCTGCGCCGGCGGGCGACACGACCGAGGAGGCATCCGACCTCACCCGGTCGGATGCCACCCCGTCCGCGCCACCCGCGGACGATGCGCCCGCGGCAGAGGAGACACCCGATGCCGCCGAGGAGGCGCCTGCTGAGGCCGAGCCGAATCCAGAGGACGATCTGCCCTGGAAGGAGCGTCGCCGGCTGGCCAAATCGCGGCGACCGCACGAAGCGCGACAGCAGCAGGGCCCCGAGGAGCGGAAGGCCGAACGCCTCGAGGCCCAGAAGCGCAAGGCGACGCTGCGCCGCAAGCAGCGCGCTGCCTCCAAGGCCGAGAAGGGACCGGCCGGGACGGGCACGCCGCCGGCCGAGCGCACGGCCAACCAGGCCAAGGTCCGGCGCGGCGTGGTGGTTTCCGACCGGGGCGAGAAATCGATCACGGTGCGGATCGACATCGTCCGCCGCCATCCGACCTACGAGAAGGTGGTGCGCAGCAGTCGCACCCTGCACGCCCACGACGAGCGCAACGAGGCGAATCAGGGAGACGTCGTGCGGGTGGTCGAGACGAGACCGTTGTCGAAGACCAAGCGCTGGCGCCTGGTCGAGGTACTCGAGAGGGCGAAGTGACGCCGCAGCTTGCTCACTGCCACGCAGAAGGGGCCGCATCGTGATCCAGCAGGAGTCACGGCTGAGGGTTGCCGACAACTCGGGCGCCCGCGAGATCCTCTGCATCAGGGTCAAGGGCGGCTCACACCGCCGCTACGCCGGCGTCGGCGATGTGATCACCGCCACGGTCAAACAGGCGAGCCCGCAGGGCGCCGTTCGCAAGGGCGAGATCGTGCAGGCGGTCGTCGTGCGCACCCGCAAGCAGCTCGGCCGCTCGGACGGCACCTACATCTCGTTCGACGAGAACGCGGCCGTCCTGATCGAACCGCAGAGCAACAACCCACGCGGGACGCGGATCTTCGGTCCGGTCGCCCGCGAGTTGCGCGACCGCAACTTCATGAAAATCGTGTCCCTTGCCCCGGAGGTCCTCTAGCGATGGGCAAGTCGATGCGGATACGGGCCGACGATCGGGTGGTCGTGATCGGCGGTAAGGACGCCGGCAAGACCGGCCGTGTGGTGAGGACCGAACCGAAGAGGCAATTCGTCTTCGTCGAGGGCCTGAACCTTGTCAAGCGGCACGAAAAACCGCGTCCAACCCAGGACGTCAGGAAAGCCGGCCAGCAGCAGGGCGGGATCATCGAGAAGGAGGGGCCGATCCACGTTTCCAACGTGATGCTTGTCGACCCCAAAGACAACAAGCCGACCCGGATTGGCGTTCGCCGCGACAAGGGCGGCAAGCGCGAGCGGTACGCAAAGCGAAGCGGGGCGTCGCTCTGATGGAGGCCACGGCAACAGTGCAGTCGCAGGTCGCACCGCCGCCGCGCATGCGCGAGCGCTACGAGCAGGACGTGCTGCCTGCGCTGATGACGAAATTCGGCTACTCGTCGGCGATGCAGGCGCCGCGCCTGGCCAAGATCACGCTCAACATGGGCGTCGGGGAGGCCAAACAGGACGCCAAGATGCTGGAGGCTGCGCAGACGCAGCTGGCGACGATCGCCGGTCAGCAGCCCAGCGTGCGTCGCGCCCGCAAGTCAATCGCCTCGTTCAAGGTTCGCGAGGGCATGCCGGTGGGCATCTCGGTGACGCTTCGACGGGCACGGATGTGGGAGTTCCTCGATCGGCTCTGCTCGATTGCGGTGCCGCGAATCCGCGACTTCCGAGGTCTCAACCCCCGCTCCTTCGACGGCCGCGGCAACTACTCGATGGGCGTCCGCGAGCAACTGATCTTCCCGGAAATCGACTACGACTCAATCGACCAGGTGCGGGGCCTCGACGTGACGATCACGACGACCGCGCAGTCAGACGTCGAGGCCTTCGAGTTGCTGCTGGGGCTCGGCATGCCGTTCGCCAAAGACGGGCGTCCGGGCCAGGTCGACCTCGAGGCGGAGGCGGAGGCCGAGGAGGAGCGGCGCAAGGAGGAGGCTCGCCAGCGAGCCGAGGCCGAGCGCGCCGCCCTTGAGCAGCTGAAGGAAGAGAACCCCGACGCGTACGCGAAGCCCGAGCCCGAGGAGCCCTCGCCCGCGGGTCCCGACGCGACCGAGGAGGCATCCGATCTCAGCCGGTCGGATACCACCTCGTCCGCGCCACCCGCGGATGATGCGTCCGCCAAGGACAAGGAGGAGGATTCAAAGGATGGCTAAGACTTCACAGAAGGTTCGACAGGGCCGCAAGGCCAGGTTCAAGTCCCGCGAATACAACCGTTGCCGCCGCTGCGGCAGGCCACGCGCCTACTACCGCAAATTCGGCCTCTGCCGGATCTGCCTGCGCGAGGCAGCTCACGAGGGCTACATCCCCGGCATGACCAAGTCGAGCTGGTAGGGAAAAGAGATGCTGACCGACCCAATCGCCGATTACCTGACGCGCATCCGCAATGCGCTGAGCGCCGGCCACGACGAGGTGGAGATCCCAGCCTCCCGTCTGCGGCTGGAGATGTCGCGGATCCTCAAGGAGCAGGGATACATCCAGGGCTTCAGCCGCGAGTCGGCCAGGGTCGGTGAGGCAATCAAGATTCGCCTCAAGTACACGGAGGACCGTCGCCCGGTGATCTCCGGGCTGGAGCGGATCTCCCGGCCGGGGCGCCGTCGCTACGTCGATCGCAAGCAGGTGCCGCGCGTTCACGGCGGCACGGGCACGGCAATCATCAGCACCTCGACAGGGGTGATGACCGGCCACGAAGCAAAGAGCAGGGGCGTCGGCGGCGAGGTAGTCGCCTACATCTGGTGAGGACGAGATGAGCAGGATTGGAAGAAAGCCCGTTCCCGTTCCCGAGGCCGTCACGGTCGAGCTCGGGCCCGGCCAGGTTGCCGTCAAGGGCCCGAAGGGCGAGTTGACCCAGAGCCTGTCTCCGGAGATGACCGTCGAGCAGGGCGACGGCGTCGTCACCGTGCAGCGCCCGACGGACCGCGCCGAGCATCGCGCTCTGCACGGCCTGACGCGCAGCCTGATCGCGAACATGGTCGAGGGCGTCACGGAGGGCTTCGAGAAGCAGCTGGAGATCCAGGGCGTCGGCTACCGCGCGCAGCTGAAGGGGGCCAAGCTGGAGATGGCACTGGGCTACTCTCACCCGGTCTCGATCGAGCCGCCGGAGGGGATCGAGTTCGAGGTTCCGCAGCCGACCGCGATCGTCGTGCGCGGGATCGACAAGCAGCTCGTGGGACAGGTCGCGGCGGACATCCGCAAGCGCCGCCCGCCGGAGCCCTACAAGGGCAAGGGCATCCGCTACCGCGACGAGCACGTTGCCCGCAAGGTCGGGAAGAGGGCGTAACCACGATGACCGTTCTGACAAAGAGAGAGCGCCGCCTGCGCCGTCGTCGCCGCGTCCGGTCGCGGGTGATCGGGACCGCCGAGCGGCCGCGCCTGTCCGTCTACCGCTCGAACCGGGGCGTCTTCGCCCAGCTGGTCGACGACAGCACGGGCAGCACGCTGGCGGCGGTGAACTGGATCGAGCCGGAGCTGCGCAAGCTGACCGCGAGCGAGCAGGCAAAGCGCGCCGGCGAGTTGCTCGCCGAGCGAGCGACCGCCGCCGGCATCCAGACCTGCGTCTTCGACCGCGGCGGCTACAAGTACCACGGCCGCGTCAAGGCCCTGGCCGAGGGCGCGCGCGAGGGAGGACTGAAGTTCTGATGCAAAACGACTCCGAGACACGCCGGCCGGCCAGGGACGCTACGGTGAGCGACCTGCGATGAAGGGAATGGACACGACAAACGTGGAGACGGTGAGCCCCCGGGGCCTCGATCTCCAGGAGCGGGTGATCGAAATCAACCGCGTCGCCAAGGTGGTCAAGGGCGGGCGCCGGTTCTCGTTCACCGCGCTGGTTGCCGTGGGCGACGAAGAGGGCGTGGTCGGGATCGGCTACGGCAAGGCCCGCGAGGTCCCGCTGGCGATCCAGAAGGCTGTCGAGAACGCTCGCAAGAGCCTGATCCGGGTGCCCAAATACGGGCAGACGCTCACGCACAAGATCGTCGGGCGCTACGGCGCGGGACACGTCGTGCTGCGTCCCGCCAGCCCAGGTACCGGGGTGATCGCCGGAGGGGGCGTGCGCGCCGTGCTCGAGCTGGGCGGCGTTCGCGATGTGCTCACCAAGAGCATCGGCACCCAGAACCCGATCAATCTCGTGAAGGCGACGATGGACGGCCTGATCAGGCTGCGGCGGCCCGAGGAGGTGGCCGAGCTGCGAGGGCTGAGCGTCGCGCAGGTCCTCGGCATCGAGTCCAAGGCGGCGCCCGCGGGCCCTGTCGCAGGGCAGGACTCCCAGGCTCACCCGCCCGGGAGCCCAGACCCCGCGCCACCCGCAGGTGAGACGCCCGCCGAGGAGCCGGCCGCCGCGTCTGCCGCAGAGGGCCAGGTTGCGGACGCGCAGGACACGCCCTCCCCCGCACCACCCGCGGAGGAGGCCGCTGAAAAGCCGGTTGTCGAGCAGGCTTCTGCGGAGGCTGCGGCCGCCGATGAGGTTCCCGCGCCCCCAGCAGCCGAGGAGACTTCTCCCGAGCAGGGGGTTGCCCCAGCAGCCGAGGAGACTTCTCCCGAGCAGGAGGCTGCCCCAGCCACCGAGGAGACTTCGGGGGCTGCCCCGGCAGCTGAGGAGAAAGCTGAGGAGTCGTGAGCGGCGTGAGGATCAGGCAGGTGAGATCCGCGAACGGGTCCAAACCGAACCAGAAAGCCACCCTGGCGGCGCTCGGACTGGGCCGGATCGGAAAGGCCGTGGAGCGCAAGGACTCACCCCAGCTCCAGGGTCAGCTGCGCGTGGTCTCCCACCTGGTCGAGGTTGGCGATGGCTGAGAAAGGCGCGAAGGCAAAGACCGCCGGCTCGACTCAGCGAACCGAGCAGACCGGGTTGCACAACCTGAAGCCGAAGCCGGGCTCGCGGCGGCCGCGCAAGCGCCTGGGCCGCGGTGAGGGCAGCGGCCTCGGCAAGACCTCCGGCCGGGGGCACAAGGGCTATGGCTCGCGGGCCGGCGCCAGGAAGAAGGCCGGCTACGAGGGCGGTCAGAACCCGATTCACATGCGGATGCGAAAGCTGCGCGGCCCGCACAAAAAGCAGTCGATGCCGTTTGAGAAATTCCGGACCAAGACGCAGCCGGTGAACGTCGGCGACCTCGAGGAGCGCTTCGACGCAGGCGCCGAGGTGACGCCCGAGACATTGAAGGGGAAGGGCCTCGCGAAGCGCTCAGATCCGGTGAAGATCCTCGCGCGTGGGGACATCTCTAAGAAGCTTGCGGTCACCGCTCACGCGTTCAGCGCCAGCGCAAGGGAGAAGATCGAGGCGGCTGGCGGGTCCTGTAACACACTGGAGCCCTAATGCTCAGGACAATTGCGAACGCGTTCAGCGTCGCCGACATTCGCAAGAAGCTCGCATTCACCGCGGCGATGCTGTTGCTGTACAGGCTCGGCGCCTACATCCCAGCGCCCGGCGTCGACATCAACGCGGTCAAGGAACTCTCCGAAAACTTCGCCGGCAGCAACATCCTCGGCTTTCTCAACCTCTTCTCCGGTGGCGGCCTCTCGCGCCTCTCGCTGTTCGCGCTGGGGATCATGCCCTACATCACGGCCTCGATCATCCTGCAGTTGCTCACAGTGGTCGTTCCGTCGCTGGAGAAGCTGCAGAAAGAAGGGGAGGTCGGCCAGCAGAAAATCACCCAGTACACCCGTTACCTGACGGTCGGGCTCGCCTTTGCGCAGTCATTTGGCTACGTCTACCTCTTCCGCTCCTTCGGCAGCCAGTCCGGCAACAACTTCCTGGGCACGCTCAGCGGCGGGAAAATCCTCCTGATCGTGATCTGCCTGACGGCCGGCTGCACGCTGCTGATGTGGCTGGGCGAGCTGATCACCCAGCGCGGCATCGGCAACGGCATCTCGCTGATGATCTTCGCCTCGATCGTCTCCGGGCTGCCGGGCGGCATCCAGGCCTGGTGGACCAACCCCGACCAGGTCTTCGTCGTGATGATGCCGTTCATCGCGCTGGCGGTGATCGTCGCGATCGTCTTCGTCCAGGAGGGCCAACGGCGCATCCCGGTCCAGTACGCGAAACGGATGGTCGGCCGCAAAATGACCTCCGGCGGCTCGACCTACCTGCCGCTGCGGGTCAACATGGCGGGTGTCATCCCGGTCATCTTCGCCGCCTCGATCATGGCCTTCCCGCCGACGATCGGCCAGCTGCTGAACACCCCGGCGGCGCTCGACTTCGCCGCCTTCTTCAGCCCCAACGGCTGGGCCTACGTGGTCGGCGAGGTCCTCTTCATCATCATCTTCACCTACTTCTACACGGCGGTCACCTTCAACCCGGTCGACCAGGCAGACAACCTGAAGAAATACGGGGGCTTCATCCCCGGGGTCAGGCCCGGGCGGCCAACCGCGGAGTACCTCGACCGGATCCTCTCGCGCCTCACCTTCCCCGGCGCCCTCTACCTGGGCGCGGTGGCGGCGCTGCCGACGATCCTGATCAGCCAGACATCGGCGAACTTCTTCTTCGGCGGCACCTCGATCCTGATCGTGATCGGCGTTGCGCTGGACACGGTCAAGCAGCTCGAGGCGCAGTTGATGATGAGGAACTACGAGGGCTTCCTCAAATAGGCGCCAGCGGATGCCCGAGCTAAACCTAGTGCTGCTGGGCCCGCCCGGATCCGGGAAGGGCACGCAGGGGGAGCGGCTGCAGGAAGACCTGCGGCTTCCCTACTACGCGACCGGCGACATCCTGCGAGCGGCGGTGCGCGACGAAACCGAGCTCGGCCGCACCGCGAAGGAGTACATGGACCGCGGCGATCTCGTTCCCGACGACGTGATAGTCGGGGCGATCGGCGAGCGCATCGACTCCTCCGAGGCAGCGGACGGCTTCATCCTGGACGGGTTTCCCCGCACCGTGCCGCAGGCCGAGGCGCTGGCGGCCAAGCTGTCGGAGCTGGGCAGGGACCTGACGGCCGTGCTGCTGATCGACGCCGGCGACGACGAGGTGGTGAGGCGGCTGAGCGGCCGGCGCACCTGCGTCGAGAACGGCCATGTCTTCCACGTCGATTTCAACCCGCCCGAAGAGGAGGGCGTCTGCGACGTGGACGGCAGCGAATTGGTCGTGCGGGACGACGACAAGCCCGAGGTGATCCGCCACCGGCTCGACCAGTACCACGAGAAGACCGAGCCGCTGATCGACTTCTACGACCATCAGAGCCTGCTGCGGCGGATCGACGGCGCGGCTGCGCCCGACGAGGTGGCGGTTGAGGTGCGGCGCGTGCTCGCAACCCTGAGGCTGGAAGTCGACGAGGCGATCTGAGTTGCCCGCGTGTACCGGATGATCATCAGAAAGAGTCCCGAGCAGGTCGAGAAGATGGCGGCCGCGGGGCGGATCCTGATCCGCTGCCTGCGGGTCGTCGCCGCCAAGGCGCGGCCCGGGGTGAGCACGGTGGAGCTCGACACGGCCGCGGAGCGGTTCATCCGCTCGCAGGGCGCCGAGCCCGCCTTCAAGGGCTACCGGGGGTTCCCGGGCTCGATCTGCGCGTCGCCCAACTCGATGGTCGTCCATGGGATTCCGGGTCCCTACGAGCTGAAGCGCGGCGACATCCTCTCGATCGACGTCGGCGTGGTCAGGGACGGTTGGGTTGCGGATGCCGCGATCACGATTCCAATCGGCGAGATCGGCCCCGAGGCCCGCAAGCTTCTCGACGTGACCCGCGGCGCGCTCTTCGCCGGGACCGAGCAGATGCAGCCCGGCAACCACCTGGGGGACATCTCCGCGGCGATCCAGCGGGCGGTCGAGATCGAGGGCCTGTCGATCATCCGCACCCTGGTCGGCCACGGGATTGGCCGCGAGATGCACGAGGATCCGCAGGTTCCCAACTTCGGCGAGCCGGGCAAGGGGCCGCTGCTCGAGGTGGGGACCGTGCTGGCGATCGAGCCGATGGTGAACGCCGGCGGTTCGCTGGTTCGCACGGGCGAGGACGGTTGGGCCGTCTACTCCCAGGACGGGTCGCTGGCCGCCCACTTCGAGTTCACCGTCGCCGTCACCGAGGACGGTCCGCGGATCCTGACGCCGTGGCACGAGGAGGAGGACTGAGCGCGTGCGGGCAAGAGCACGCGAGGCGGTCCTCGGAGGGGCGGTCGATTCGCCAAATGTCGCCTACTGCTATCTTTCCCGTTCGGCCCGATGGGCCGTTTGTGCCTGCCGCCCAACTCCTGGGGCGGGCGGGAGTCCCTGAATTCGAACGAAACCGGAGCGATGAAGGTTCGAGCTTCCGTAAAGCCGATGTGCGAAAAGTGCAAGGTCATCCGCCGCAACGGCGCGGTTCTCGTGATCTGTCAGAACCCGCGCCACAAGCAGCGGCAGGGGTAGCGGGCTAGCCGATGGCACGTATCGCAGGGGTCAACATCCCAGTCAACAAGCGGGTCGAAATCGGCCTCACATACATCTTCGGGATCGGCCGTTCGACCGCCCAGGACATCCTCGCGGCGACCAAGATCGATCCGAACACCGCGGTCAAGGACCTGACCGAGGACGAGGTGATGCATCTGCGCGAGGCCGTCGAGGGCACCGAGGTCGAGGGCGACCTGCGGCGCGAGCGCTCCCAGAACGTAAAACGCCTGATGGAGATCGGCTCCTACCGGGGCCTGCGGCACCGCCGCGGCCTGCCGGTCAGGGGACAGCGCACGAAGACCAATGCGCGGGGCCGCAAGGGCCCGCGCCGAATGAGCGTGGCCGGCAGGCGCAAGGCCCCGGCGCCGAAGTAAGAGGGATCCAATGGCCGCAGCCAAGAAACCCGGCAAGGGGCGCACTCGGCGCCGCGTCAAGAAGAACATCGCCTACGGGCAGGCACACATCAAAACTTCCTTCAACAACACGATCGTGACGCTGACCGACACGCAGGGCAACGTGATCGCCTGGGAGTCCGCCGGCTCGGCGGGCTTCAAAGGGTCGCGCAAGTCGACGCCGTTCGCGGCGCAGGTGACCGCCGACGCCGCGGCCAAGAAGGGCATGGAACACGGCCTCGAAAAGGTCGAGGTGTTCGCCAAGGGCGCCGGCTCGGGGCGCGAGACCGCGATTCGCTCCCTGCAGGCGGCCGGGCTCGACGTGACCACGGTCAAGGACGTCTCGCCACAGGCACACAACGGCTGCCGCCCGAAGAAGCGGAGGCGCGTCTAGATGGCTCGCGATACCTCCCCCCAGTGCAAGCAGTGCCGCCGCGAGGGTCAGAAGCTCTTCCTGAAGGGCGAGCGTTGCTTCACGGACAAGTGCGGCGTGGAGCGGCGCTCCTATCCGCCGGGCGAGCACGGCCGCGGCCGGATGCGACAGTCCGAGTACCGCGTGCAGCTGCGCGAGAAGCAGAAGACGCGCCGCTACTACCAGGTGCTCGAGAAGCAGTTCCGCGCCTATTACGAGAAAGCATCCCGCCAAGAGGGCGTGACCGGTGAGAACCTCCTTCGCCTGCTCGAGTCGCGCCTTGACAACGTCCTCGTGCGCCTCGGCTTTGCCGCCTCGCGGCGCCAGTCGCGCCAGCTGATCCGCCACGGGCACTGGATGGTGAACGGGCGTCGTGTCGACGTTCCCTCCTTCCAGGTTCGACCCGAGGACGTGATCTCGATCAAGCCGGACTCGGCCGCTTCCGAAACGATTCGCAAAGCGACCGAGCTAATTTCGACTGTGCCGGCCTGGTTGCAGGCCGACCATGACTCGCTTACCGCCAAGGTCCTGCGCTACCCGGAGCGCGCGGAGATCTCGGCACCGGTGCAGGAGCAGCTGATAGTCGAGCTGTACTCCAAGTAACCGGAACCCCGTCTCTGAACACGCATACGCAAGGAACTCATGACCACTGACTTCCAGGTCCCTCGCATAACCGCAGACAAGGCGGATGATCGCAGCGGTACCTTCACGATCGAGCCCCTCGACAAGGGCTTCGGCTACACGTTCGGCAACAGTCTTCGTCGCGTTCTGCTCTCCTCGCTGGGCGGTGCCGCAGTGACGAGCGTCCGCATCGAGGGCGTCGCGCACGAGTTCTCGACCGTCCCCGGCGTCGAGGAGGACGTCACCGACATCGTCCTCAACCTGAAGGACCTCGTCGTCCGCATGCACACGGACGCCGATGAGGTCGAAGCGCCGCTGGTCGCCACCGGCCCCGGTCAGGTCACCGCAAAGGACATCGACCTTCCATCCGGGGTGGAGATCCTCAACCCCGACGCACCGATCGCGACGCTCGAGAAGAAAACGAAACTCGAGATGTACCTGACGATCGGGCGCGGCCGTGGCTACGCGCCGGCGGAAGAGAACAAGGCTGACGACCAGCCGATCGGGGTGATCCCGATCGACGCGATCTTCTCGCCGATCCGCCGCGCCTCCTACGCGGTCGCAACGGCCCGCGTCGGCCAGCGGACCGACTTCGACAAACTGACCCTGGAGCTGGAGACCGACGGCTCGATCGAGCCCGAGGCCGCGCTGCGCGAGGCCTCGGAGATCCTGATCAAGACGCTGGCGATCTTCACCGACGCGGATCGGGTCGAGGAGCTGACGGCTCGCGACCAGTCCACGGCGCTGCCGGCGGAGGCGCTGGCCGGCTCAAGCGGCGACGGGGCCGGTGGCAACGACGGCCTCGACGAGATCCTGATCGAGGAGCTCGAGCTGGGGGTGCGCTCCTACAACTGCCTGAAGCGCGCGGGGGTGCAAACGGTCGGCGATCTGGTGCGCAAGACCCGCTCGGAGCTGAACGCGATTCCCAACTTCGGGCAGAAGTCGATCGAGGAAGTGATCGAGACCCTTCACTCACGCGGCCTGGATCTGCAGCAGGACTGAGGAACGCGGCCGGGGGAAGCTGAGGGACGATGCGACACCGCAAGAAGCGCAACAAGCTGAGTCGCAATGCGGCGCATCGGAAGGCACTGCTCTCGAATCTCTCCAAGCAGCTGATCGAGCACGAGCGGATCAAGACCAGCCAGGCGAAGGCGAAGGCAGTCAAGCCCGAGGTCGAGCAGCTGATCACGCTCGCCAAGCGGGGTGACCTGCACGCCAGGCGCCGGGCGCTCGCGTCGCTGCACAACGACAAGTTCGTCGTGCACAAGCTGTTCGAGGAGTTGGCGCCACGCTACGACGAGCGACCGGGTGGCTACACGCGGATCGTCAAGCTCGGGCCGCGGCGCTCGGACTCGACCGAGATGGTCTACCTAGAGCTGGTCTAGCGTCCCGAGAGCATTCGGGGGTCGACCTGCCTCCCTATCCGCCCTCCACACCTGCAGGCAGGAGGGCCGATAGGGAGGCAGGTCGACGCCGGGCGATTTATGGGCCATATGCGACCATAAATCGCCCGCCGTCCGGCCAATTCCAAATACGGCGTCGCAGGCAGCGCTCAGTCGTAGGCGACGGACTCCAGGTAGAGGGCGTGGGGGGGCGCCGTGTCGCCCGCGGCGCTGCGGGGAGCGCCGCTGAGAAGCGCTTCGAAGTTCTCGAGGGCGCGACGGCCGGAGCCGACCTCGAGCATGGTGCCGACCAGGGCGCGAACCATGTTGCGCATGAACGCATCGGCCGTGATGCGAAAGCTGAGGATGGCGCCTTCCTGCTCCCAGCCGGCGCGATGTACGTCGCGGTCGAAGCGCACATGGTCGGTCTGAGTGGGCGTGAAGGCCGTGAAGTCGTGCGTGCCGGGCAGCGCCCTTGCGCAGGACTCGAGCAGATCCAGCTCGACGCGGTGCGGCCACCAAAGGGCGCGGCCCTGCTCAAAGGGGCTCGGTGCCGAGCGGGCCAGGACGCGGTAGCGGTAGGTGCGCGACCTGGCGTCGCGCCGTGCATCGAAGCCGTCGCCGACTACGGTGGCCGCGGTTACCGCGATATCGCCCGGCCCGACCCCGTTTAGGTTTCGCACCAGGTCGCTCGGCAGCTCGGCCTCCGTGTCGAAGCTCGCCACCTGCCCCAGCGCGTGCACGCCGGTGTCGGTCCGGCCCGCGACGGTCAGCTGCACCGGCACCCGCAGAACGGTTGCCAGCGCCGCCTCGAGCTCTCCCTGGATCGTTCGCAGTCCGGGCTGAGCCGCCCAGCCCCTGAACGACGATCCGTCGTATTCGATGTCCAGTCGCACCGTGCTCACGCCGGCAATATGTACAGGTTCGAGGGCGCAGCCGGCGGGCATCCGGCCCTGCGGTGGGTCCTTTGCCAGGCGTTCAGCGTCTTTTCGCCAGATGCGTATCCGCTTCGCCCAGACCACCCCAGCCGCTCCGTTTGTCATTTGTATCTTGACCTCAACTGGTCAGCGACACAAACAGCGAACGGAGCTCGTGTCCGCCTCCTTCGAGCCACACTCCCGCGGAACGCCGCCCGAAACCCTGACCGCCTGGACCCGCTACCAGCCCCTCCCTGTTTGCCCTCCTCACCTGCAAGTAGGAGGGCAAACAGGGAGGGGCTGTCTCTCTCATCATCAATCGACGACATGCCTATCCGGTTCGCTCCAGAGCGCGCCGGCCTCGCCTCGCCGGTCGCGTTCGATCAGGGTGGCGACGCGCGGAGCCGAGCCCCCGATCTTCAATGACTGGTCTTTAGACCCACGTATTTGGTGGCAAAGGGTTCAGCCGTGCACAGAGGTCGGCTGGAGCGAACCGGATAGGCACGTTTCGCCAAGTGGTCTGTGCGAAAGAGGACCCCGTGCCCGGCGCGGTTTTCGCTCGCCGGCACCAGACCGGCGTTGCCTGACACGGCACTAGAATCGACCGAGTGCGCGTGCTGCTGACAAACGACGACGGGATCTCCGCTCCGGGCCTGCAGGCAGCACGGCGGGCCCTGCGCGAGGTGGATGGGATCGAGGTCGACGTGATCGCTCCCGACTCCAATCGCAGCGCCACGGCGCGCAGCATCACGACCCGCTCGCCGCTCAGCGTTGAGGAGGTGGAGTTCGGCGACGGAGATCGCGGCTTCGCCACCGACGGCACCCCGGTCGACTGCGTGCGCTTCGCCGATCTCGGCCTGCTGGGCGCCAGGCCGGACCTGATCGTCGCCGGCATCAACCACGGCTCCAACCTGGGCGATGACATCACCTACTCGGGAACGGTCGCGGCGGCCTTTGAGGGCATCGTGCTGGGCATCCCGGCGGTGGCAGTCTCCCAGCAGTCTTCGTCCGGCGGCATGGGGTACGTCAGCGGCCATTTTGACTTCACCGCCGCCGCCCCGTTCACGGCACAGCTCGTGCGCCGCCTGATCGGCGAGCCGATGCCGCCCGAGACCCTGGTGAACGTCAACTTCCCGGCCGGCGAGCCGGCGGGAATCGAGGTGACCAGGCTCGGCAAACGCCTCTACAACGACGAGCTGAACCTGCTCGAGGAGGATGCCGAGAGCGGCAAGCGGCGTTACGAGATCTACGGCTTCGAGCCCACCTTCGAAGACGAAGAGGGCACCGACCTCTCGGCGGTGGCACGGCACCGGGTCGCGGTCACGCCGATCCACTTCGACCTCACCGACCACGGGGGGCTGGCGCGGCTGCGCGGGTGGGGGTTCGAGGCAATGCTGGCCGAAAGCGCGCCCTCGTCGGTGTGAGCGCCGCGGACGCCGAGCGACGCGCCGAAGAGCTGCGGCGCGAGATCGAGCACCACAACCATCGCTACTACGTGCTCGATGACCCGGTCATCGACGATGACGCCTACGACGCGCTCCTCGACGAGCTGCGCGCGATCGAGGCCGAGCACCCAGAGCTGCGGGCCCCCGACTCTCCGACCCAGCGGGTTGGCGCCCCACCGCTAGATCGCTTCAAGCAGGTCGAGCACCTCGAGCCGATGCTCTCGCTTGCCAACGCGCGGAACGAGGAGGAGCTGCGCGCCTGGGAGACGCGCATCCGCAATCACCTGAAGCGCCTCGACATCGCCGCTTCGGCGTTCAGCTATACAACCGAGCCGAAGATCGACGGCCTGGCGATCTCGCTCACCTATGAGGACGGGGTGCTGGTGCGGGGGGCGACGCGCGGCGACGGCCGGGTTGGCGAGGAGGTCACCCAGAATCTGCGCACGATCGGGGCGATCCCCCTGCGGATTGCCAAGGCGCCGCCGGTCGTAGAAGTGCGCGGCGAGGTCTACCTGCCGATTGCCGACTTCAAGAGCCTCAACGAGCGACGCGCCGAGGCGGGTGAGCACGCCTTTGCCAACCCGCGCAACGCAGCCGCCGGATCGATCCGCCAGCTCGACCCTGCGGTCGCCGCCAAGCGCCCACTCTCGATTTGGTGCTACGGCCTGGGTGCCGTTCGCGACCTGCGGCTGGAGACCCATAGCGACGAGGTCGAGTGGCTGGCCGACCGCGGCTTCAAGGTCAATCCGGATACTGGACGCCATGAGGACATCGAGTCGGTGGTCAGGCGCTGCCACTGGTGGGAGGAGCGGCGCGAGGAGCTCGACTACGAGATCGACGGGGTTGTGGTCAAGGTGGACGAGCGGGTGCTGTGGCCGCAGCTGGGCGTCGTCGGTCGCGAGCCACGCTGGGCGATCGCCTGGAAGTTCGCGCCGACCACGGCGACGACGAAGCTGCTTGACGTGGTCTGGAACGTGGGCCGCACCGGCCACCTGGTGCCCTTCGCGACGCTGGAGCCGGTTCACGTCGGCGGCGTCACCGTGTCGACCGCGACGCTCCACAACGAGGAGGACCTGGCTCGCAAGGACGTTCGGGTCGGCGACGAGGTGGTGGTGATGAGGGCGGGCGACGTGATCCCGCAGGTGGTGGCACCGCTCCTTCAGCGGCGGCCGCAGGGAACGCGGAAGCCGGTCCCGCCGGGGAGGTGTCCGGCCTGCGGCACGCTCACGGTCAAGCCGGATGACGCCGTCTTCACGATTTGCCCCAACAGGGCCGGGTGCCCGGGCCAGTCCTTCCAGCACGTGAAGCACTTCGTGAGCAAGGGGGCGATGGACATCGACGGGCTCGGCGAGAAGCAGGCGCAGCGCTTCCTCGAAGAGGGCCTGATCGAGGACGTGGCCGACATCTACAGGCTGGACGAGGAGCACCTGGTGTCGCTCGAGAGGTTCGGGGAGGTCTCCGCCCGTAACCTGCTGGCGGCGATCGACGCCTCTCGGTCGCGGCCCTTCATGAAGATTCTCTACGCGCTTGGGCTGCCCGGCGTCGGCGCCGTGACCGCGGAAGCACTCGTCGACCACTTCAGCTCGATCGACGCGCTGCGCGCCGCCGATCCGGAGCGGATCGAGGAGGTGGAGGGAGTCGGCCCGATCATGGCCGTGCAGATAGCCGAGTCGCTGGCCGACGAGCGCACCTGGGAGTTGATCGAGAAGCTGCGCCAGGAGGGACTGCGGCTGGAGCAGGACCGATCCGAACGGCGCACCGAGGGCGGCTCGCTGGAGGGCAAGACGCTGGTCTTGACGGGCAGCCTTCCCGAGCTCACCCGCGACGACGCCGCGGCGCTGATCAGGGGCGCGGGCGGCAAGGTCGTCAACTCGGTTTCCAAGAAGACCGACTACGTGGTCGCCGGCGACCATCCCGGATCGAAGCTCGCCAAGGCCGAGGAGCTGGGCACCGAGATCCTCGACGAAGCTGGCCTCAAGCGGTTGCTGGGTCAGTAGGAGGCGACGGCGGCGGCGATGCGGTCCTGCTCGGAGTGGGCCAGGGAGAGGTCGCGGACGCTGCCCATCAGGATCGAAAAGATCATCACGCGCCCGCTGCGGTTGAAGCAGTACCCCGAGAGCGCGCTGACACCGGTCAGGGTGCCGGTCTTGGCCCGGCAGCGCCCGTACGCGGCGGTTCCCAGCGTGCGCTCCTCGAGGGTTCCCTCGTGGCCGCTCAGCGCCAGGTCCTGGATGAACCCGTCGCCGACCGGCATCGCCCGAATCGCCGCGAGCAGGCGCACCACCTGCAGTGGCGAGGCCCGGTTGGTCCGCGTCAGGCCGGAGCCGTCCACGGCGTGCACGCCGGAGCCGTGCCCGCGCGCGAACCGTTCCACCACGCGGGCACCGGCACCGGTGCTTCCCTCGCCGCCGAAGCGCGCGCCGATCAGCTTGACCAGCATCTCGGCGAAGAAGTTGTTCGAGTAGACGTCGGTCGCGTCGACCAGCTGCGACATGGTCGGCGAGCGGACGGTGGCAAGCGGCTCGGCGGTCGCCGGGGTCGGGGCCAGCGCGACCCCGGG
This sequence comes from uncultured Solirubrobacterales bacterium, assembly GCA_963747765.1. Taxonomy (GTDB): domain Bacteria; phylum Actinomycetota; class Thermoleophilia; order Solirubrobacterales; family 70-9; genus VRUE01. The sequence continues at coordinate 580,025 of CAVVGH010000005.1, forward strand.
CTGGATCGAAACGCCGGCGCGGCGCAGCGAGCGCGCGAGCTTGGTGGCCGCCAGCCTCGCGGGGTCGGAGGCAAAGCCGCTGGCGCGCGCGTTGCGGTAGCCGGAATCGAAGGAGAGCCCGGAGAGCGGCCCGATGTAGGGGCTGGTCGCATAGCCGGAGTCGGCGACCCCCCGAAGGCGGTCGAAGATCGTGTCGTCGGCGTAGAGGCGACCCGTCACCGCGCGAACCCCGGCGAGGCGGATCTGCTGCTTCAGGGCGAAGAGGTCGGTCCCCAGCCCGCCGAGGAAGCGGTTGTAGAAGGCGGGGACACCGAGCGCCGGGTCACCGGCGCCGCGCAGATAGAGATTGCCGTGCAGAACCCCGTCGGCATCGAGCTCGCCGTCGGCCAGCACCCTGGTGGCGATCCGGTAGCGCGGGCCGAAACGGGTCAGGGCCGTGGCCGTCGTGAACAGCTTCATGTTCGAGGCGAGCGGTCGCTGCCGCCCGGCGGCACGACCGCAAACCGTCTGGCCGGTCTCGCCGTCGATCACGAGCAGCCCGCTCGCTCCGCCCCCGCCGCGCACGAGCCAGTGCCGCATCTGCCGGCACGCCGGGCTGGCCGCGCCTGCCTGCGCAGCCGCCAGCAGGCCAATCGCGGCCATGATCGCAGCGAAAATTGCCCACCGTTTCATAGGAATTTGCAACACGAGAGGGGCCGAAGGTAGCGGGCCCGACCGGCGACCCTGGGATAATGCATGCTTATGGGCAAGGTAGTGGACATCGATTCCACCCCTCGCCGTAAACGAGGGAAAGGGCGCAAGCGCCCCTCGAAGACGGCGCTGGTGCTCGGTGGAGGGGGCTTCACGGGCGGCGTGTATGAGATCGGCGCGCTGCGCGCCCTCGATCTGCTCGCGGTCAACAGCACCGTCAACAACTTCGACATCTATGTCGGCACCAGCGCCGGCTCCTTCGTGGCCACGATGCTCGCCAACGGGGTCACGCCCGACGAAATGATGCAGGTGATCAACGAGGACGTTCCCTCGGAGCTGAAGGACCTCGACCTCGACAAGGTGTTGAAGCCCAACTACCTCGGCTTCATCCAGAAGGCGGCAATGCTGCCGCTGCGGACGGTCGAGCTGGTGCGCAGGCTGGTGCTGATGGGCGAGTTCTCGGCGATCGACATCGGTGTCGGCCTCGCCGAGGCGCTGCCCACCGGCCTCTACTCGGGCGACGGGATCGCGGATTACGTGGAAGGCGTTCTCGCCGACACCGACCGGGTCAACGACTTCCGTCTGCTCGACCGAGAGCTCTACCTCACCGCCACCGATCTCGACACCTGCGAGCGGCTGGTCTTCGGCGAGGCGGGCTGGGACGACGTGCCGATCTCCAAGGCGATCCAGTGCTCGACCGCACTGCCGATCGTCTACAAGCCTGTCGAGCTGAAGGGCCGCCACCTGCTCGACGGAGGCATCCGCTCCACCACCAACGTCGACATCGCGGTGGAAAAGGGGGCGAAGTTCATCCTCGTCGTCAATCCGATCGTCCCCTACGTCAACGACTTCCAGAAGACGATTCCAACCGTGTTCGGCACCCGGGTGCGACGCGTCGCCGACATGGGGTTGCCGGCAATCGCCAATCAGGCCTTTCGGCTCCTCGCCCATGCCCGTCTGCATCAGTCGGTTGAGATGTGGCAGGACAGGTATCCCGGGGTCGACATCGTGCTGATCGAGCCGGAGGCCAACGACGAGCTGATGTTCGGGACGCCGATCATGGACTACTCGCGGCGCCTGCAGATTGCCCGCCACGGCTTCGAGTCGGTCACCGCCATGCTCGCCGAGGACTACGACCGCTACAGGGAGATCGCTGAGCGACACGGCCTTGAGATCTCCGAGCGCCGCATGCGTCACGTCGTTGAGCGTGCCTCAGAAGAAGAGTCCGAGCAGGCCTCCGCCTGGCGGCGGGTGCTGGGGCAGACGACCTCCGCCCTGCTGCGCCAGTCCGGCGAGGTCTCCTAATGTCCAAGTCGTAAATTCGCGGCCACCTCGCGGCGGCTGATCGCGCCTGGACCCACCCGCTCGGCACAGGTACCTCCAGTACCTATTTGCCGAGCGTGCGGCCCCAGGCACACCCAGCCACTCGCGACCCTGCTCCCGAATTTAGGACTCGGGACACTGGGACGAAGGGCGCGGGGCGTCTCTCGTCCGACCAAATGCCCGGTCCCGAGAGCATTCGGGCGACACCGGGCGATCTTTGGGCCATATGCGGCGATATATCGCCCAGGGCTGCGAACTCCTACCGAGATACGTCCTGAGATGGACGCCCGTGTCAGGTCGCCGGCGAGCTGACGGGTGGCGGTGCGGATCCTCCCGCGGCGCCGCCTGCGGTTCAGCTGGCGTAGAGCCGCTCGATCTCGTCCGCGTGCTTTGCCGCGACGACGGCGCGCTTCACCTTCAGGGTCGGTGTCAGCTCGCCGCTTTCCTGGGAGAGGTCCTGGGGGAGGATCGCGATCTTCTTGACCTGCTCGACCCGGGCGAACTTTTCGTTAACCGTCGCCAGGTGCTCGTCGATCGTCTCGCGGACGCCGGCATCGGAGGCGAGCCGCTCGAGGTTCTCGGGCAGCCCGTTCTCCTTCGCGTAGGCGGCGGCTTCTTCGGGGTCGAGCGTGACCAGCGCGACGAGGTAGGGCCTGCGGTCGCCGACCACGACGCACTGCGAGACCAGCGGGTGCTGCTTGATCTCGTTCTCCAGGTTGGCCGGGGTGATGTTCTTGCCACCCGCCGTAATGATGATGTCCTTTTTCCGCCCAGTGATCTTGATGAACCCCTCGAGATCGACCTCGCCGATGTCGCCGGTGTGCAACCAGCCGTCGACGATCGTCTCCCGGGTCGCCTCCTCGTTCTTGTAGTAGCCCTGGAAGACGTTGGGGCCCTTGACCAGGATCTCCCCATCCTCGGCGATCCTCACCTCGCAGCCCGGGAACGGTTTGCCGATCGTGCCGATCTTGAAATCGTCGGGAGAGGAGATCGTCGCCGCCGTCGACGTCTCGGTCATGCCCCAACCCTCGAGCACCAGCACTCCGGCGGCGTCGAAGAAGTGCAGGATGTCGGGATTGATGGGCGCCGCGCCCGAGACCGCGAGGCGGAGTCGCCCGCCGAACAGGCCGCGGATCTTGGAGAGCACTTTCTTGTCCGCGAACTCGTACTGCTTGCGAAGCAGGAAGCCCGGCTTGCGGCCGGCGCGCTCGGCCTCGCGCATCCTCTGCCCGACCCGGATCGACCAGTCGAAGATCGCCTTTTTCAGGCCGCCCTCTTTTTCCATGCCGCTGGTGGCGGCGGTGTAGATCTTCTCGAAGATGCGTGGCACGGAGGGGAAGTAGGTCGGTTTCACCTCGGCCAGGTTGGGCAGGATCTTCAGCGGGTCGCGCTCCCAGTAGGCGATCGTCGCGCCGAGGTCGAAGCTGCCGAGCTGGATCAGCAGGGCGAAAGAGTGGGCGAGGGGAAGGTAGAGGTAGGTGAGGTCTTCGTCTTCGATGACGCTGGTCTCGTTGACCATGTCGAGCATCGCCCGGTAGTTGCCGTGGGTGATGACGCAGCCCTTGGGTGGCCCGGTCGTGCCCGAGGTGTAGATGAAGGTGCAGACGTCCTGGCGCGTGACGGCGCTCCAGCGCTCCTCCCACGCCGCGGCGTCCCTGCCCTCGCCTCGCCTCGCGAGTTCCTCGCTGGCGATCGCATCGTCGCTGGAGCCGGTCATGCGGACGACGTGCTCGAGCAGCGGCAGCCGGTCACGCACCCTGCGGATCTTCTCCAGCTGCTCGTCGTCCTCGACGACGACCACCTTGGCATCGGAGTTCTCCAGCACGTACTGGCACTCCTCGGGGGAGTTGGTCTGGTAGATGGGCACGACGATCGCCCCCACCGACAGCGCGGCGAAGTCGAAGTAGGTCCACTCCGGGCGCGTGTTCGCGAGGATCGAGACCTTGTCGCCCTTTTCAACCCCGAGGTCGATCAGGCCAAGGGCCAGCGAGCGCACCGTGTCCGCCACCTCGGTGAAGCTCCGCGTCAACCACTCGCCGTCCTCCTTGAAGCGGACCGCGGGAGCATCCCCGTACATCTGCGCGGCACGCGGCAGGAGATCCGCCAGGGTGAGCGATTTGGTTCCCCGCTCCATTGCGGGGGAGTCTAGTTAACCGCTATGCGGCGCGAATCTCGCGTTGCTCGCGCATTTCGGACAGGTGTCGCAGCGAGGACTTGAAGAGGAATTTGTCGATGCGGCCATGGAAGATCGGGACACCCATCTCGAGGCACTTGCCGATCACCTCCTGCCGCTTCATGTGAAGCTCGTCGGCAAGCTCGGACGGCGTGAGGTGATTGGCCACGGCGGACCTCCCAGATCGTTTAAATCGAGTAGGGGAATTATTTACCGCTCGGGGCGGACGTGTCAACAGCCAAACGTGCGCACGTTGCGACAATTCGGGCCCCGATCGCCCTGCCGCCGACCTCGCGCCGTGGCCGCCGCATCCCGAACGCGATAATGCGCCGGTGCCGGAGACCGCGACAGTGCCGATTCCCCGCCGGGGCCGGATCTGGGTGCTCCTGGCACTTGGCCTGGCGGTCGTTGCGCTCGGCTACGCGTTGGTCGACATCGCGACCCGCAAGCCGGGCGCGAGTGCCGTCCGGGTTGCCGGGATCGAATCGGCGCAGGCCATATTCGGCGGCGTGCGCCAGGACGGGGATCGGCTCGGCGCTCCCGACGCACCGGTGTCGATCCAGATCTTCAACGACCTGCAGTGCTCGAGCTGTCGCCCGGACTTCCTGAGCACGGTGCCGGGGCTGGTCGAGGATTACGTGCGGACGAGTCGCGTGAAGCTGCTGATGCGGCATTACTCGGTGGCCAGCAACCCGGTGGAGCTGGGCTTTTTCGGGGCGGAGGCGGCGGCGCAACAGAGCTACGGTTGGCAGTACACCTACCTCTTCTTCCGCAACCAGGAGGAAGCGAAGCGAATCGGGGTGAACGACAAGTTCCTGGAATCGCTCGCGGGGGCGATCGCCGAGCTCAACATTCCCGAATGGCGCGAATACCTCGACCGCCAGAGCGGCTCCGACGGAGCGATCACGCGGACGCTGAAGGGCTACGAGGAACTGGGCACACGGCTCGGCATCCGCACCCGCCAGGCGGCTGTGGTGAGCGGCCCCAACGGCACCCGCACGCTGCAGGATGGCCCAAGCCTGGCCCAGATCGAAGCGACCATCGAAGCCGTCGAATAGGCGGGCAAAGCTCGCGCCCATTCGCCGCTGTTCGCTTGGGTTCGGCGAACGTGAACTTAATCGGGGCGCCCGGTTGAAGTCCGCATGAGAACTGGGATTGCAGAGGCTTACGCCTTTTCTACGCCTTTCGCATGCGCCTGAAACCGGGCGGTACGCCCATCCAGTCCAGGTTGCGACCCGTCGGAGTCGACGAGCAGCCGGTGGCTGGCGGCGGATCTCAGCGTTGGCGGGAGACCCGCGTGGCTGCTGTCCGAGCCTCGGCGCGTAGCTCGTCGAAGGGCTGGCGTTCGCGATGAGCGACCTGATCGTCGAGGAGGGCCTGCTCGCCATCGGCGAGGCGCCCGAGGAAGGCGAAGCGCCTGCGCACCCTTGCGCAGATCTGCTCCGGATCATTCGCCAGGTTACGGGGAACGAGCCCGGAGATATCGCTCCAGCGGAAGTTGTGCGGCTCGATCGCGGACAGGAGCTCCGCTGGGTCATATTTGGGCTGGCCGCGTCGGTCGGTCCAGGCCTTGAGCACCGCGAGGCGTCGCACCAGCCCCTCGTCGAAGGGGCGCTTTGCCCAAAGGTCGAGGTCGTATACGTCCTTGCTCGAGCCCCCCTTGCGGCGGTTGCAGGCCATGATCTTCTCTCCGATCATCTCGTAGGGGTCGAGGCCGAAGAGGTGAGGAATGCCGCACTCCTCGTTCGCTTTGCGGAAGTAGGGCTGGTCTTGCAGGGGTAACGGACGGGGCTCGAGGATCGGCTCGAGCCGGTAGGAGATCTGTAGCTCGAACGTTCCCTCGGCATTGGCATGGTGATACTCGACGGTGCCGCTGAAGTTGCCGTCGGCGGAGTAGCGGAAGTTCGGCAGGTTGAAGGTGATGCCGTAGTAGGGCCGTTGGGGTCCGAATGCGGCCTCCACTTGCGCCTCGAAGCCGTTCTTATGGGTTGCGTCCAAGTCGATGTCTTGGGAGAAGCGGCCGGTGGAGCCGAAGATGCACTTGCGCAGGGCAGTGCCTCCCTTGAAGAGGAGCGGACCCGGCTCGTCCTTGTCGGGCCGATAGCCCACGAGGCCGATCTCGTTGAGCAACGCCAGGGCGTAGTGCAGGGCTATCTCCTGGTCGGCGACGTCGAGATCGACCTGCTGGCCGACGGCGAACTGGCGCACGAAGGCGGCGGGAACCACTCAGCTCCGCACCTCCTCGCGGATGGCGCTTGGGGAGACGTTGACCAGCACGCGCCAGCGGGGAAGGATCTCACCGCGGCGCCCATTGCTGCGCGTGGAGGCGAGGTAGATCAAGGGGGTGCTCTTCTCGACGTTCGCCAGCTCGGCGAGGGGGCTCGGTATCTCGTGTTCGAGGATCTCGATCAGCGCCGCTATCCGCCGCGCCGCGGCAGGGCCACGGCTTGCACTCTTGGCCAAGGCGGCGAAGTGACTCCAGTCCGCGCGATCGAGGGCTCGGTCGACGATGCGCGAGAGGCCGAAGACGCCGCCGACGCGCCCCGGAGTGCTCGCAGCGTCGAGCAGGGTCTTGTCGACGCCGGCGAGGCGGATGGTGACTCCGTGGCGCTGCGCGAGCTCGGTCCCGTCCAGCTCGAGGACCCGGCGCGCCACCAGGACGACCCCCAGCTCTCGCCAGCCCGCCGGGGCGGTGGTGCCGGAGCGCACGCACACCTGCACTGCGCCCGGGCGGTCCGGGGTCAGATTGTGCTCGTAGGCCGCGGACCCGAGGCCGACGTAATACGGGACCTTCCAACTCGACAGCGCTGGCCACGGGTTGGCGGCTCTGATGCCGGCGCTATCCGCCAGCAGGGGTTCGTACTGGCCTGCGCGAGTGCGATGCAGCCAGCCCTTCTTGGCCAGGCGGGAGGCGAGGTCGTAAGTACGTGGCTTCGGGATTCCCAGGACTTCTGCGATCTCGTCCAAGCTGATGATCGGCGGGCGCTCGACCTCGAGCCAGCTGACGAGCTCAGCCTCGCGGCGGCTGAGGGTGCGGGGGGTACCGATCCTGGTCTGTGCTGAGATCATGGTGGTAAAAGTATAGGTGTATCTAGCAGAAATTGCTAGATAGCCAGTTATGTTTACCACCAACCGGAAGGGCTCACCTGCCTCCCACTACGTATAGCTGTGGGCGTTCGGCGCTCTCGGGCATCGGCGACAACCGAACGTACGCGTCTTTCGGGCCGTTCGCCCGCGTTCGCTTGGGTTCGGCGAATCTGAACTTCATCGGGGCGATCGGTTGCATTTCCCCGCAGCAGCGGGGTTGTGGCGTGTCCGCGCCCTGTTTGCGTCCCTGATTCGAGCTTCAGGCCGGGCGTCGCGCCTGCTTTGGCCGGACTGCAGCCGAGCTTGGCCTGGCGCTAACCAGCGATCCCGCGCAGTCGAGGCAGCACGACCTCCTCAACTGGGGCTTGGCTGATCGCGTCGGGGAGTAGCTGCGCATGGATGCCGTCGATGATTCGATCGTTTGCGAGAAGCTGCTGCAGGGCGTCGCTGAGGTACTTGCTCAGCCCGCTTGGCGCCTTTTGTACCTCAGCCAGCATCTCCTCGCGTCCGTCGACCAGTGCCACGATGTCCGCCCAGTCGCGGCTTGCCAGGAGGTCGCCGTTTCCCCTGCCCGCATAGGCCTCGAGCTTCGTCGCCAGTAAAAAGGGCGGAGGAATGGCTCGGATGCTTGCGCCGGAAGGCAGCTCGACGGATACGGCGTGGGGGAAGGCCTGCTCCTGCCACTCATTCTCAAATCCGAGCAGCGCGGCATCCATCGGCATCGCGTCGAGTACGAGCCCCTGCTCAGGATGATGCCACCGGCAGATGACCTCTTTGTCGTTGCGAAACCCCGCTGCTCGCAGCCGATCCTCGAAGGCGTAGTAGGCCGAGCGGGTGGCGACCTCGATGATTACGTCGACGTCTTTCGTCGGCCGTGGTGGGGGAGCCGCCGGGTCGGTTATCCACAGCGGGATCGTTGCTCCGCCGACAAAGACCACCTCGTCCACGAGGTTGCCGAGTGCTGCGACACCACGCTCGAGCAACTCGATGCTCATTGGGAATTGTTCCCCGCTCGCAGACTCTTGGAGAGGTGCTTCGTCGCAAGAGAGCGGATCCGGCCATCGCCGAGACGGATGGCGTCGATTAGCGCTAGGCGTTCTGCCAAACGGGGGTCTTTGCGCGCGACGCTCGGAGCGTTCTCGTGCAGGGGCTCGAGCGCCACGCCACGCACTTTGCCTTTCGGATCGGGCCAGACGGGAGGTGGCTCGTTCGCCGGAGCCAGCTCGCCGTCAAGCGGTGGTGCCGCCCATGCCGTTGGCATGCCGCGGATCAAGCCGCCCTGTTGGATCGGGAACTGGTACTTGAGCCCATGGACGAGGAACTCCTCGGAGTTAGAGCGATTGACTCGCTGACGCTCCCGATCGACTAAGCGCGCCCCCTCTAGTCGCTTCAAAGCCCGATGGATGCCAGCAGGGTCCAGGCCCAAGGGCTCCCCGACCGAGCGCACGGTCCAACCATTCGGCTCGTCGACGAGCTTCAGCAGCACGAGGATGTCCTGGCCCTTGAGCATGGAACTCAGGATAGTAACTTGTTTCATGTTTCGCAACATGAAACAATATCGGGGCACCCGGTTCAACTTGGCATGAGAACTGGGATTTCAGGCGGTTGCATGCCGCTTGCATTCTGGATCCACAGCAGATCCGGGCCATTCGACGATCTGTCCGGGCTGCGTCCGGGGTGTGGAGGTCGCGAGCTTCGAGGCGCTCCCGTGTAGCGCGAGCAGGCCGAAAATGTTTCGATGCATCGAGCTGTCGAGGATGCTGATGCCCTATGAATGCTCGAAGCTGCAGAAGAGACCTAAAATGTCGCTTGCGAGTGGCCATTGGCTCTCGCAACAGCGTTGAAGCCGCCGCAAGGCGGCTTCGGTGCATCAGGGGTCGATTCTGCCGATGTTCGGGCCGAGGAGGTGGTGAGCTAACGGGGCTATCAGTTGAATTTCCCCGCAGCAGCGGGATTGTGGTGTGTCCGCGTCTCGCTTGCGTCCCACTTCGCGAATTCTGATGAGCCATTCCGCCCAGCCTGCGGTACCTGTCAACGAAAATGAGACACCTGCCGGTCGAATTTAGTGAGCAACCTCCTCTGAATCGGGCTTGTTGATCCACGCTGCCTCGGGCAGCGTGGGCGGCGTCGGTGCCCCACGCACGAAGCGCTCGGGATTGGCCGCGTAGGCGGCGGTGAGCACCTCCTGGCGGGCGGCGTGAGCCTGCTTGGCGCGTCCGTGGTGGACGCTCGCGGGTGTCATCAGGCCGATGCCCGAGTGGCGGTGCTCATGGTTGTACCAGCGAAAGAAGGAGCGGCAGAACTCCCTGGCGTGCTCGATCGAGTCGAATCGCGCCGGGAAGGCCGGCCGGTACTTCAGGGTGCGGAACTGGGCCTCCGAGTAGGGGTTGTCGGTCGAGGTGTAGGGGCGGCTGTGGGTCTTGGTGATCCCGAGGTCGGCGAGCAGGAAGGCGACCGGCTTGGAGCGCATCGAGGTGCCGCGGTCGGCGTGCAGGGTGAGCCGGTCGCGACGGATCGCCTGCTGCTCGCAGGCCTGGGCGATCAGTGCTTCGGCGAGGGCGGCGGACTCGCGCAGCTGCACGGTCCAGCCGACGACGTAGCGGCTGAAGATGTCGAGGATCGCGTAGAGGTGGTAGTGGGTCCACTTCGCCGGGCCCTTCAGCTTGGAGATGTCCCACGACCAGGTCTCGTTCGGCTTGGTCGCGAGCAGCTCGGGTTTCGCGTAGGCGGGGTGGGTGAGCTGGTCGCGGCGCTCGCGCGACTCGCCGCTGGCCTCCAGCAGCCGGTACATGGTCCGCTCCGAGCACAGGTAGCGGCCCTCGTCGAGCAGGGTCGCCCACACCGCGGCGGGCGAGGAGTCGAGGAAGCGCTCGTCGTGCAGGGTCTCCAGCACGCAGTCGCGCTCGGCCTCGCTCAGCGCCCGGGCCGGGCGGGTTCGCGGCTTCTTCGGCCTCGGCTCGGGCGGGCGCCGGCGACGGTAGATCGTCGCCGGCGAGGCCCCCAGCGCCCGGCAGGCGGGCCTTGTGCCGATGATCGGGGTCAGCTCCTCGACGGTGGCCTCGATCATCGCTCGGTGCTCTCTTCGGCGCCCTCGGTCCCGAGCAGGTCCTCCAAGAGCGCGGAGACTTTTCCCTGCACCTCGATCACCTTGCGCGCCTTGGCCAGCTCGGCCTCGGCGCGCTCAGCACGGCGGCGCAGCTCGGCGTTCTCGGTCTCCAGTGGCTCGGCCCCCTTGCGCCCGCGCTTGCGCCCCAGCTCGCCCGCGTCGCGCTGGCGGCGCCAGCTTGCGAGGTGGGAGGAGTAGAGGCCCTCGCGACGCAGCAGGGCTCCCACTTCGCCCGGCTTCTTGCAGGCGTCGGCCTGCTTGAGGACCTTCAGCTTGTACTCGGCGCTGAAGGAGCGCCGCTTGGGACGCTCGGTCAGCTCGGGGTCGGGGACCCCCTTCGGCGCGGCGCTCCCGCCGGCCGCTTCACTGCTCTCGCCTTCGGCTCGCTCCGTTTCGCGGCCGGCGGCTTCGTCTCGGTTGATCAACGACATCACGTGCTCCATTCACGCCCTCGGGGTTCAGTAATTCCCGAATCATGCGTGTCTCACGTGACGTTGGCAGAGAGGGCTGACCGCCGACGGTCGTTCTCGGGGTATCGGTGCTCAGGTGGAGTCTGATGTCTCGGTTACCTCCAAAGCAGCCCCCTCTTCGTCCTCGGTCGCGTCTTCGGCCGGCTCGTCGAAAAGGCTCAGATAAGGCTCGTATCGATAGATCCGGGAACGGCGCTGACCGGTTATCTCGCGCAGGATGCCGAGTTCCTCGAATGCGGAGACCGCGCGACTGGCGGTGGGGAAGGTGGAGTCCAGGAGCGCGGCGGCTAGTTTGATGTTGACCAGGGGCCGCTCAAACAAGTTCGAGAGCAGCTTGAGGCCATTGGAGCCGAGGCCGCGTTCGAGAATCAGGCTTCGGTGCGATTCGCGCAACTCGAAGATCCGCTCGGCCGTATCCGTTGCTTCGCGGGCTGTCTGCACGATGCCCCCCAAGAAGAAGCGCAGCCAGCCCTCCCAGTCGCCTTTCCGGCGCACCGCCATCAGTCGGTCGTAGTACTCGGTCCGGTGTAGCTTGAAGTAGTAGCTCAGATACAGCAAAGGCGCCCGCAGGACGCCCCGGTGGACAAGCAGGAAGGTGTTGAGCAAGCGCCCCACGCGACCATTGCCGTCGAGAAATGGATGAATTGTCTCGAACTGCGCATGCGCCAGGCCAACCTCCATAAGCGTCGAGTATTCGCTGTCTCGGTGCAGGAAGAGCTCAAAGGAGTGAAGTGCCTCCTTCATCTCCGGTACGGGTGGAGGCACGAAGGTCGCCTGTTTGAGGTTTGCTCCAGCTGGGCCGATCCAGTTCTGGCTGGTTCGGAACTCGCCGGGGGTCGCGCTTGAGCCACGCCCGTCCTTCAGCAGCTCCTTGTGGATTTCTCGGATCAGGCGTAGCGAGAGAGGCAGGCTCTCAAGCCGCTTCAGGCCGTAGTTCATCGCCTGCACGTAGTTGACGATTTCGACCACGTCAGAGCGCTGGTCGTCGTTCTCGTCGAGTTCACGCTGCAGCAAGTCCTCCAACGTGCTCTGAGTTCCCTCGATCTGGGAGCTTAGAACCGCCTCGCGCCGCACGTACATGCTGACGAAGAAGTCGGGATCGGGAATTACTTTGGCGACCCCATCTAGCCTTCCCAGCTCGGTGCCGGCCTCCTCCAACAGGCCAAGCAGATCCGAGTCGAGCTCCAATGGCGGTTTCGGTGGTAGAGGACTGGGGATGAAGGCTGCGAAGCCTCCAGGTTGGTTGGCGAACCGCCCCGCCCGGCTGCTACGAACTGTCATGGGCTTAATATAGCAATTTCAGTTCTTCGTTAATAACGAAGATACTTTCGCCCCTAATTTCAAGCTGGCTTTCTTAGCGAAGCGCCAGGTGACCTCCTATGAAAGGAAAGTGGATCGACTTTGAATAACAGCGGGCTGCGCGAGCAGCCTTGTAAGCCACGTTTGATTAGCCCCCGCAAGGCTGCCGTCTTATTGAGGCGTTTCGCTGATCGCGTCAATAAAGCACGTGACGTTTGCTCCCTTCGCCGCTGTTCGCCTGGGTTCGGCGAACGTGATTCATCGGGGCGCCCGGTTCAACTTTGCATGAGAACTGGGATTTCAGGCGGTTGCATGCCGTTTGCATGCCGAATTCGGGCCAGATCCGAGCCATTCGTTGACCTGTCCGGGCTGCGTCCGGGGCGTGAAGCTCGCGAGCTTCGAGGCGCTCCCGTGTAGCGCGAGCAGTACCGAAACTGTGCTCGATGCATCGAGCGTGTCGAGGACGCTGATGTCCTAGGGATGCTCGAAGAGTTCGCAGCTGCCATCCTCGGCAACCTCGAGAACTCGGTTGACCATCAAGTCGGCAGGCTCGAGGCCGGAGGCCTCAGCTTGACGCCTAATCTCGTCGAGTGCACCTCGCATGGACGCGCGCATCTCCTCGCGCGATCCGAGTGGCAGGCAGACCAAGCCAGGATGGACGTCAGTCTCGTTGGCAAGCCGCAGAAAGTCGGCCGTGTTGTTGGTCACCAAAACGCGATCCTCATCGAAGCAAAGCCTGGAGACCTCACGGTCGCTGGCGTTAAGCATGCTGCGATCGCGGACACTGCTGGCGTCATAGCCGGCGTCGTGGCACTCCTCGGCGAGCTTTGGCGTGAGATCCTCGTCGATGAAGAGGCGCATCACGCATCTCGCCAAGGCCGAGCGGGTCGGCCACGGCGAGGATGCGCTTGGGCATAGGTCAGTGCCGCCTCGAAGGCCTCCTGAGGAACTCCGGGGTAGTCCTCGCGAAGGTCCGCAATCGATTCCCCGCTGTCGAGGCGCACCGCAACGGCACGTACTGGAATACGAGTGCCGGTTATCACCGGCTCTCCTCCCATGACGCTGGGATTCGATTCGATGAAGCGCTCCCGGGTCTCTAGATAGGCGAAGAGCCTTTCGGCCAGCTCTCGGGCATCGTCGTCGTAGCGAAGGACCAAGACTTCGCTGAGAAGCAGCTCTTTGGCTTCGTTGACCTTGTCCTCAGCGAGAAAGCCGTGGACCCATTGATTGATCTGCCTCTTCGTCTCAGCGCGCAGCGGCAGCCCAGCTCTGGCAATCAGGGCGATCGCGAGCACGTCACCGCTATCAAGCGCGGCTATGCGCTTAGAGGAGCGCCTGGGTTTGACGACCCTTTCCTCTATCGCTTTGTCGACGGATCGCAAGGAAACATCGGCGAGCAATGCCGCCTCGCGCCGACTGAAGCTCTCGGACCGGCGGTTCGCCCTTCGTTTGCTTCGCGCAGACTGCTGAGCGGTGCGTTTTGCTTTTGCCTTCGTCGCCATAATTAGTCCCGTCCGAGGGACTATTTTACATTGACTACCACTGGTAGTCAATTCTGGCTGCGGAGCGAGGGAAACTGAACCCTTGAGCCCACAAACTCTCATCGTTGCGATCACGGCCGAGATCCTGGCGGTCCTTTGTCTCGCTAGCGCCGTCGGAGCCATCCTCCTCGACTGAATCGACGCGATTGCCTAGGTTGACCGCCCTCAGGAATCCTCTGGCCGGTAGCGGACGTGGATCGGGCCTTCGCCCATCTTGTGCAGCGAGACCGTCCCCACGCCCTCGTTGAGGTCGAACTCGACGCTCTCGGCGAGCCCGTCTCCATCCTTCGAGTAGCGCGTGACGCGAGAGGCTGGCACCAGACGTTTCGTTCGCGTGATCTCGACGTGCAGACGCACCGCCGCGACAGGACGAGAGCCGGTATTGGTCTCGACCGAAAAGCACTCCTCGGGTTCTTGGAACGTGATCGGAACCGGGCGGCGGACGGGCCTACCGTCGGACGGCACGTCGCGTTGGACCTGCTCACGCGTCCGTTTCCACCACTCCTCGAAGATGTGCATCGCCGATACCGGCCAGAGCCGCTGGCGCTCGAAGATGCAGGCTTCGAGCCCTTCCTTGGCGAGCGCCTCTGACACCGCCGGCGAGAAGGCCTCGGCATCGTCGCCGGCCAGTTCGATGTCGCAGCCACAAAGCCGGCGCTCGGTCACCAGTAGGACCAGGTGCTCAACGGAAAACCACGTGCGGAACTCCTCCAGGGTGACCTCGGTAACGAGACGGACGTCGTGTCCGTAGGCGTTCGCCTTCTCTCGTGCCGCCTCGGAGAAGCCTGCGGAAGAGACGAGGACGGCCGGTGGACTTCCCTCGAGATCACGGGCCTTGGTCACCACCTGCTCGATCCAGGTCACGTCCTCGCTGCCTGCCCGGTCACGACACTCGCATATCGCGATAACCGCCCCCTCCTCAGATGCGCGGATCGCGACATCCACCTCCCTAAGGCGTCCGGTGACGGTGTCGCGGAGATGGTCGGGTGAGCGTATGAGGAGCCCGGAGGGCCGCAGGAGTTCCTCGAGGATCGCGACAAGTCTCTCAAGATCACGCCCTGCTCTGGCCATCCATCCAGCCTAGATGCCGTCGAAGTGCAATGAAACGGTTGACGGCCGGAATGGGTGTTGCTGTCGCGCCTATGTCGCATGCCGGCTGAATGCCACTCTCCGCCGAACATCCGCGAACACACACGAACCTCATCCGCCGAACGCCGCATTCGTCGGCCATATTCGGCCGTGTTCGCTTGGGTTCGGCGAATGTGAACT
>CAVVGH010000006.1:0-258931 GCA_963747765.1 uncultured Solirubrobacterales bacterium
CTCTCTATGCCGATTGCCAAATTGTTCGGGCCGATCCTCATCGGCCCCGCAGACGGAAGCTCGGATCCGCTTCCGCCTCAGACATAGGTCGAGGCGGAAGTGGCCTTCGAAGAGCCGCTAGGCGGTTTCAGCCCTTTTGAGAGCCCCTCTGAATCCTTGATAGGTACGACATAGTCCGGTAAAATCCGGGCGGAGCAGGGAGAGGTACGCGACGTCTCAGAAGGGCTGAGCCGCTGCACAGAAGTAGATAGGGAGAGCGAACGCAGAGAGCGTCTCTGCCCTCGGTGCAGCCGCAATGCGGATAACGGCATGAATTGCGATGCCGTGTTGCAGTTTCTAGAGAGGTTGGTCCCGGAGTGCCAACGTCCCATAAGGGAGGAAGGAAAGAGATGTTCTCCGGATTCCGCAAGGGGCTCGGTATCGCCGGTATCGCGACGATCGCGGTGAGCGCGTTCGTCGCGACGTAAACGGGGGCCGCGTAGGCACGATTTCTCTTCTCAATCCGCTGAACGAGGCCGGTGCCCCGTTTCAGGCCCTGCTGGGTCCCCCTGGTGCAACCAAATAGCGCCCTTCGGCCCAATGCCAACAACTACTCGAGAGGTCTAACCATGCCCGACATATCCCGCATTTCAAAAAAACAGAAAAAGCCTTTCCTGAACAGATGCTTTCCGAGAACTTGGCCTTCCCGCATGGGGTTGATGCATTCCCTCTCGCAGTGCTTGGACTTCGACCTCGTCGGCAGTGCGCAGAACCGCAGTTCGTCCTTCCTAAAGACAGAAAGATGGTCTACAGTGTCTTTCTGATCCTTATAAATAGCCGAGAGGATTGGATATGCCGACCGTTGAGATCAAGCTCAGTTTTCCCGAGGGGACGAACGTGCAAGTCACCGGCTTGGATGCTGCCCAGGTGAGCCTTACACCCTCAGTGGAGGACCCGGTTGAGCGCTACTTCAATGACTATCTGAGCTACAACGGGCGTAAAGTTTTTGGAACAGCGGCACGAATCGAGGACTTTCGAGGGAGGCCGGGCTTTACCCTCGAAGACATCGCTGCCAGCTTGAGCGTCGACTATGCGACGGTCAAGAGCTGGCACCGCACAACCGGCCGGGCGGCAAAACGATGGCGTCGCGACACCGGCACGCAGGAGCCGATTCGTTTTGAGTGGATCGATTACCAAGAGTTCGACGACGGTGCAGGCGCACGCACCGCATATCGCCTCCCAAATGACGTAGCTGGCGTCATCAGAGATCTCCCCATCGTCCAGTCAAACCCGAAAGACTGACCCTTCTCAAGGCTAAGGAACGTTCAATCGGCCTCGCAAAGGAAGACTGGCTTAGACAGCAAGAACGGAGCTGCAGCACCGTCGACGGCTTCGTGTGCGCGGCGTGCTTCTCAGATCAGGCGATTCAAGAGTTCATCGAAGCCAACGCCGGCGAGACATATTGCGATTTTTGTGAACGCAAGGAAAGCGAGCCCATCGCCGCCGACGCCGATGATGTCGCTGAGCTAATCATGGATGGGATCAAGACCGAGTGGGTGGACCCGGCCGAGGAGCTCGCATATGAGAGCGCCGAGGGGGGCTATCAGGGGGTCCAGATCGACTTCGATGAAGTCCTAGAGGAGGTTGGCAATCCAATTCTCACCTACGACTTTCAGGCCGCACTTACGGCGGCGACGACCGGCCACACCACCGCCTGGTGCAAACGCGACTACGCGGCTCCACATCTCGACGATTCGATGACCTTCAGCTGGCAGGAATTGGCCGACCTCGTCAAGTACGAGAGTCGATACTTCTTCTTGCTAAAGAAAGACGAGGGCTATCCAGAACCAGGCAGGGCTGACACTGCTCTACAAATCCTCGAAGGCATCGGCGAACTCGCCCAGCAGGCAGGACTGATTCGGACGCTTCCCGAGGGAGCATGTGTGTGGCGAGCGCGACGCCACGACTCCGATAAGCGCTACGACTCTGCTGGTGAGCTCGGAACACCTCGACCAGAGCATTGCCTCGGTTCAAGCCGGATGAGTCCAGCAGGCATCCCTGCCTTCTACGGTGCGGAGAGGCTCGACACTGCGCTCGCAGAGGTTCAAGGCAGCAAGCACGATCAGAGACCAGGGTGGAGCGCAGGACGCTTCGCCACCACCCGGGCCTGCCCGATCCTGGACTTGGTTCGCTTAGACGAGCCACCAAGCCTTTTCGATCCCGAGCGCCGCCACCTTCGCCGGCCGCTGATGTTCTTCCATGATTTCGCGTCAGAGATCAGCCGACCGCTAGAGGCCAATAGTCGAGAGCACATTGACTACGTGCCGACGCAGGTCGTCGCCGAGTTCATGCGGTTGGCATTCGAGTCCGACCTAGGCCGGATCCGCGGAGTCGCCTACCGCTCCGCACAGCAAGAGGACGGCGTATGTCTAGTTCTTTTTGTTCCCCATGAGCGCTGTGTGGACGAGCCATCTGGCGCAGGATTGGAGCTGAGGAGAGTCGATACCGACCACGGCGTGTTTGATTCGCAAGACGCAACTCAGACACCTACGTCCGAGGGGCTCGAATGAACGCCCATGGCCCAGACGGCCCGAGCCTAGAGGACGCAGGGAATGCAATACACGCTCTTCTCAATCATTACCACGATGAAGTAGTTCCAACCTTTGGGCAGCCTGATCAGCCAGAAAAGCCCGTCGTCCAGGTAGCTCTACTGGTTAGGGCACCGCCCTTGGTTGAAGCCGCACTAACACTCGCAGAAGCCGGCTTCGGCCGTGAGACCATGATGCTCAATCGTCCGTTGTTCGAGCTAATGCTCGATGCATCTTGGGCGGGCAAGAACCCCACGTTGGCCGACGAGCGATTCGTGGCGCACGCACGCTATACGCAGCATCTGCAGCGTGAGGTTGCTAACCGGTATCCCGAGTTGGGCATCACTCCCGGAGAAGGTCGTCTCGAGCCAGATGAGATCAAGGCTTCGTCGAAACTGTTTGGCGCCTATGCCAGCCGCAGTTGGACTGGAGTGCGCACGATGGAGCGCATCGCGGCGTTCAAGGATCGACTGGAGCCTGACCAAGAGCGCGAATTCCAATTCGTCTTCGACGTATTGCACAACTGGAACAACGGCGAGCTTCATCCGAGTAGCTGGTCACTTGCGAGGGCGCTGCGTCGAGTGCCTGCGCCCGACGGCACACACAAAGTGCAGTTCCGAGTCGGACCGGAGCCGGAGTTCGCAGCCTTTGCGCTCGGTTGCACCTGGTGGGTGTTCCTCCAACTACTTGACCTGATGCACGAAGTCGCGAACATACCGACGGACTCGCTGCAGTCCGTTGCAGACGTGGGTGCCGAGTTACTCGGGATAGCGTCGCAGGATCAGTAACAGCACTCCTATGTTCCCGTATGAGCGAGAGCACCGACCTACTATCGAGGGAAGCGCAGATCCAGGCGGCCGTCAACCCCTTCGGGGTCGGGCGCAGAGCGCCCTTGACTGCCACCTGGATCTGCGCAATTGGCAGTTAGGTCGGGTGACCTAACCTGAGTCACCTAAAACATGAGTTAACTACCACAGTGCAATTGACATGCACACTGTTACTTGCTAAATTGGCTAGCTCGAATGACGCTCCGTGGAACCGGAGAACATCTCTTTCCTTCCTCCCTTATGGGACGTTGGCACTCCGGGACCAACCTCTCTAGAAACTGCAACACGGCATCGCAATTCATGCCGTTATCCGCATTGCGGCTGCACCGAGGGCAGAGACGCTCTCTGCGTTCGCTCTCCCTATCTACTTCTGTGCAGCGGCTCAGCCCTTCTGAGACGTCGCGTACCTCTCCCTGCTCCGCCCGGATTTTACCGGACTATGTCGTACCTATCAAGGATTCAGAGGGGCTCTCAAAAGGGCTGAAACCGCCTAGCGGCTCTTCGAAGGCCACTTCCGCCTCGACCTATGTCTGAGGCGGAAGCGGATCCGAGCTTCCGTCTGCGGGGCCGATGAGGATCGGCCCGAACAATTTGGCAATCGGCATGGCAGCGTCAGAATTCTTTTTGGCTTCCGCAAACGGATCGCCGCCTCCTACCGGCGGCGATTTCCTCCTCAGCCTGTCTGCATACCCACCTATTTGGCCCTGGCTCAGCACCGGCTCCAGAAGTACACGGTAAGAGTGAGTGTGTTGTTTTTGGGTGAGCCCCTGTGCAGTACGTATCGATATGTCACATCAGGGCCGCGCTCGGCAGCGTCACTCCCTTGGCACCGGTGACCTGTTGCGATCTCAGCGCGGATTTGGGAAACGCCACGGCAAGGGCACCTTGCCGTGGCGGAGGAGAAGGCATATGGTCGACGCCGACCATATAAACGCCGGGCGGCGCCAGAGACGCCCCCGGCCGGCACCAGGAGGTTCAGTCCTGATGCGCGATCAGCGTAGTTTCAACAAGCCCGTGGTCCGCCGTGCGCACGGGCACGGGCAGCGAGTTGCAGTCCGGGAAGGCAGAGCCCGATGAAGGGCAAGGCCATTCTCTACGCCGCCAAGTCCACCGAGGACGTCCACGGCTCGATTCCGGCCCAGCTCGAAGACGGAAGGCAGCTCGCAGAGCAAGAGGGCCTGGAGGTCGTGGGCGAATACGCCGACGAGGCCGCCTCCGCCTACAAAGGAGACCGGGGTCCAGAACTCGCCGCGGCCTTGGAGCACGCAGAGAGGATCGGGGGGACGCTGATCGTCCAGCACTCCGACCGCCTCGCCCGCGGGGACGGCAAGCAGGCCCGCCATCTCGCAGAGCTCTTCTTCTTCGCCAACCGTGCGGGCGTCACGCTGCGCTCGGTGCAGGACGACTCCACCTTCCAGAACCCGGTCCTGGCCGTGGTCATGGGCGAGCGAAACATGGAGGACAGCCGGCGAAAGAGCCTGGCGGTCAAAGCCGGCATGGCGCGCCGTCGCGAACGCGGCCTCTACAACGGCGGCTTCGCGCCATACGGCTACCTGCACCGCCGAAACGACGATGACGAGCGCATCCTCGTGATCGACGAGAAGAAGGCACCGTGGGTGCGACGGATCTTCGACCTCTACTTGGCCGGGGAGACCTACGTCGGAATCGCAAAGGAGCTGGAAGCCGAAAGCGTGCCCGGGCCCAAGGACACGGTCCTGTGGCCCCACTTCACGGTGCGCAAAATCCTGCTGAACCCCGTCTACACCGGACTGATCCGCGGCGGCGGAGAGCTATACGAGGGCATCCATGAGCCGATCATCGACCGCGAGACGTGGAACAAGACGGCGGCACTGCTCAAGGCAAAAGCACGCACCTACAAGCGGGGGCGGCCAAGCACCGGAAAGCATCTGTTCAGGAAAGGCTTTTTGAAATGCGGGATATGTGGGAAGGACATGGGTCCGCTGACCCATCGCGGCCGGCCTCATCCGACAGACCAGATCTATCGCTGCTACGGAAGAAAGCGCCACTCCCATACCTGCGACATGAGCAACATCTACCGCTCAGACGTCGATGAGGCGCTCTACGCCTACTTCAGGGACATAGGGGTAAACGCAGAGGCCACCAGGGCCCAGCTGGTGGCCGCAAGGGAGCGATCCCTGGCCGAGGCCAGGGAAGTCCTGAGAAGCGCAGAGGCAGAGACACAGGCCGCCAGGGAGCGCCTGGAGCGCATCAAGCGCGACTACTTCTCGGAAGAGCTGAAAGCTGCCGAGTGGCGAGAGCTGCGCGAAGAGCTCGAGCCGGAGCTCTCCGCCGCCCAGGCGGAGGAGGAGCGCCTACGGGAACAGCTCGAAGAGGCCGAGAGCGACCGCGCGCTCTCGAAGATCACAGCCGACCTGCTGGGTCAGCTCGCGGGGATCCGCGCTGAGATCGCCAAGGAGGTCACCGACGCCAAGGGAGCAGCAGCCGTGCGTGCGGCCCTGATGCGACTCTTCGACGGATTCGTCCTGCACAGGGGCTCACCTCGACACGAAACAAGGGAGGGCACAAAAGTCGCCTACTGGCTGGAGCCGGTGCTGAGCCAGGGCCAAATAGGTGGGTATGCAGACAGGCTGAGGAGGAAATCGCCGCCGGTAGGAGGCGGCGATCCGTTTGCGGAAGCCAAAAAGAATTCTGACGCTGCCATGGGGCGGGAAGGACTCGAACCTTCGACCGACGGATTATGAGTCCGCTGCTCTGACCAACTGAGCTACCGCCCCGGAAACTCGATTATGGCCTAGATGATTAGTTCCCCGGCGAGGTGCGACTGGGGACGCGCCTGGCCAGGCAGATCCAGAATGCAGGGCGCAGCCTTTGCCGGTGGGCAATGGCAAGCCCGAGGACGAAGAGACGCCCAGTGTGCCGGGCGCGTCATCCAGGCGTGTGCGGTGGTGTAACTGCTCATCTGGTGCCTTCTCGTACGCGAGGGCGGCCGTGAAGCCGCCATCCGGATTCGGCGAATCACATTCGCGTCGCGGATGACTCCGTATCTATCCACACCTAGGGTTGCCAGATCACGATATTCGGGATCACGCCGGTGTATTCGCTTATCCCCTAATAAACAGGCTAGCCGTAGCAGGAAGCATTTCAATGAGTAACGGAGGCAAGAACCGCTTTGGAATCGGCCGGTTGCGTGATGTCTTAGCGTCGGGCTGAGAGAAGACGCGCCGGCCGGCGCCTATCGGCCCGCTGCGGCCTGGCCGACGCAGCGCTTGTTCAGGCACAGCTCCGCTGTGAACGGGGAGCCGGCGAGCTGCACGGTGCCGGCCCCAGGAAGGTCGACCGAGAGAGTGCCCACCCATTCGGTTGGCGCACCTGCGGTGGCATGGAAGGTCGCCGCGCCGCGGAACGGGGATGAGGGGGAAACGGCGGCCGAGTCAGGTTGAGCGTTCGGCCCTTCGACGGAGAAGGTATCGGCTCGCGCCCGAGTCAGCGCGGTTCGCGCGATCAGCATGCCATGCCTCCTCTCCGAGGTCACGGCTGTGTAGTAGGTGTCGCCGTGGATCAGCGATTCTTCCGTCGACCTGAATGCCGTGAAGAAGATCCCCCTGCCGTGCGACCTTGCAGTCGCGACCAGCGAATAGCCCGGGGTGACAGTGCCATGGCCGACATCGGAGCGTTTGCAGACTTCTTTGAAGCTGCGATAGACATAGCCGCGAGCCTGGGTAGCTGCGACCCGCGTGAACCCCTGCTCGCCCGCGAAGCGAATCGTGCCGCGAAATGTTCCGGCCTGCTTGATCGAGGAGCGGCCCCTGCAAAACGGGGGTAGGTGCTGCGCCTCACCCGCGGGCTGGAAACGCAGCGACACTCGCCCCAAGCCAGGAAACTTCGCCTCGATCCTGTCGGGCGGGAGCTTGGGGGAGTGAACGATGTAGATCGCAGACCCACGTTGCCTGCTGGCGGTCAGTTCGACTCGCCCCGCGGAGCGCTCGATCGTCACCTGAAAGCCCCGTGAACCCCTCAGCGTCAACACGCTCCTTCGTTCCGCCGGAAAGGTGAAGTACCCGGGTTTCGCGGCAGCGACCGGCGGAATGGCCATCGACGCCGCGGCGATCATCGCCACCAGCAGGCCTCGGAAAACCGTCAGCTTCATCCGCGGATCCCAGAGGCACTTCCGGGGCCCCAAGCAGGGCGCCATGTCCCCTGGGGCACAGAAGCGACCGACCCGGGACACCAGTAGACGCTCTGGTCTCCGTAAATCAGCGGGGCCATAGCATCTAGGCGCTGAACAGCTGAGCGAGGGAGCGCCCGACGTCCGGCGGCTCGTCCTTGCCCTCCGCGGCGGCGGTGGCGCCCTCGGAGAGGGCCTTTGCCGCGTCGGCAATCTGGTGAGAGCGACCGCCGCGAATCGTGCCCGTCTGCTTGGCTTCGTCGAGATCGGATTCCATCAGGCCGGCCAGCTCGGCGAGCCGCCGCAGGCCCACCGCACCGGCTGTCCCCTTCAGGGCGTGCGCTTCCGCCCGCAGGGTCTCGAAGTCATCCGTCTCGGTCGCAAGTCCCGCGGCGATCACATCGCAGCGCCGGCGGGCCTCCTCGGCGAAGGACTTCAGAAGCTCCTGCTCGGAGGCCGTCTCGCTCATTCCGGTCACCGTCCTTACAGCCTGAGTCAGCTTTTCGACGCCGAAGGCACCCTCAACCGCCGCGCGGACGACCCCGTCGCGGTCGATCACGAACAGCCAGGGCTCGCTTGGCAGGTGAAACGCTCGCAGCTGCGGCCGTACGCCCTTGTTTGGATCGTTGTCCTTGTAGATCTCCATGTGGATGAACGCCGCCCGGTCCCCCTCGGTCTCCTTGACCTGCTCGGCCACATCGACGACCGGGCCGCAAACGCGACTCTGGCAGAACTGGGGGGTCGCAAACAAGAGGACGATCGGCTTCTTTCCCAGAACGTCCGCGTAATCCACCCGGTTCTGGGTGTCGGGCGGGATGCGCGTCGTGATCTCGCTGAGCTGGTCGTGGACGTCCGAGGCGGTCGGAGTGTGGATCGACGGTGCCCTTTCTCCAGGGCGCGGGACCTTCTTGAATTCGCCCACCACGGCGCTCGGAAGCAGGGTCGCCGTCAGCTTGTCGCCCTGCTTGATCAGCGCTGCGATCCGCCACTCTCCATCGGAGGAAAAATCGACAGTCGTCACGTAGACGGTCGACGCCGCATCGGGATCGCTGCTGGTCGTCTGCGCGCGAAAGGCCGGCTTGGTGGCGAGGCTTTCGATCGCCAGCGGGAAGGGCCCCACGGCTGGCGCTTCCAGCGCTTCGTCTCGTGCCCTCGCAACAGCGCCCTTGCGAAGTTTGCCGTTATTGGCGACGCCGCTCTTCTGCTTCTTCGGGTTCGCGGCGGGAACCTTGGCGAAGTAAAGCGCCACCTCGGCGTCCGAGACCTGGCTGTGGTCGGTCTTGAACACACCGACGGGATAGCGGTTCGACCCTTTGTAGAAGACCATCGCCGCCGGCGAGACGACCACTTCAGCCGGGCCGTCCGCGGTCTTCACGACTTCCTTCAGCGACCTGCCCTCGGCGCTTGGAAAGTCGCCTTTCGGGGGCGCCGGTTTGCTGGCAGCCGCCTGCGTGGCCGAACTCGACGATTCGGAGCTCCCGCCGCAGCCCGCAATCGGAGCTGCGGCCGCCAGCAGGCAGGCAAGGATGAATGTGATTCGACGCGGTGGCATCCCGGCGTGCATGTTATTCAGGGCGCTACCGGTGCACCCCTCCCATCGGACGGTGTATAGGGTGCGCCGAGCCGAGCGCAAGCACGAGGAGGAGAAGTTGGCAGATCGAGCAGCACTGATCACCGGGGCGTCGAGCGGAATCGGGCTGGCCATCGCGCGCACGCTCGCTGAGGAGGGCTATGCATTAACCGTCGCGGCGCGCCGACCGGAGAAGCTCGAGGACGCCGCAGAGGGCTTGCGCGCCGACGGGTTCGAGGTCCAGAGCGTCGCCGCCAACATGACCGACGAGGAGGACATCGTCGGTGTCTTTGCCAAGCACCGCGACGCCTACGGTCGCCTCGACGCGCTGGTCAACAATGCGGGCGTCGGCATCGGTGCGCCGATGGAGGAGATCAAGACCAAATATCTCGACATGCAGCTCGCCGTCAATCTGCGGGCGTTGGTCATCGGCACCCGCGAGGCCCTGCCGATGCTCCGCGAGGCGGGCGCCGAGCACGGCAAGGCGCTGATCGTCAATACCGCGTCGATCGCGGGCAAGGGCGGCCAGGCCTGGCTCTCCGTGTATGCAGCGACCAAGGGTGCAGTCATCAACTTCACCCAGTCGACCCACCGCGAGGTTGGCGGCGCGGGGATCCAGTGCACGGCATTGGCCCCCGGATTCGTCGACACCCCGATGACCGAGTTCGCCAAGGGGCAGGTCCCGGCTGAGGAGATGATCCGGCCGGAGGACATCGGCGAGGCCGTCCGCTTCCTCCTGCGCACGTCGCGCAACTGCCATGTGCCGGAGATCGTCTTCACGCGGCCCGGTGAGGGGCTCGACACTCCCTAGCGAGCAGTTGCCGGCTCCCGACACGGGCCGGCGCCTGCGCTTTCTGGTCGCCGCCTTCGGCGACGCCGGTCATGCCTTCCCGGCAATCGCGCTGGGCCGCGCCCTGGCCGATCGCGGCCACCAGGTGATCGTGGAGACCTGGGAGGAGCGTCGCGCTGCGGTCGAGGGGGCCGGGCTGGGGTTCGCCGCGGCCGAGGAATACAGAATGTTTCCGCCGCCCGATCCCGACTCTGTCGACGGCAACCATGCGGCGGAGGCGGCTCGCGCGCTCCTGCCACTGCTGGAGGAGATGCGCCCACACGTCGTGGTCAGCGACATTCTCACCCTGGCGCCGACGCTCGCCGCCGAGGCGGCGGGCATACCGCTGGCCACCCTAATCCCCCACATCTATCCGGTAATCGAGCCGGGCCTTCCCTTCTTCTCAGTCGGCCTGCAGCCGCCGCGGACCGCACTCGGCAGGCGGGCTTGGAGAGCGGGCAGCAGAGCGCTCGACGCGGGCCTCGAGCACGGCCGCCAGGATCTCAACCGTCAGCGGGAACGGCTCGGCCTGGCGCCCGTCGCGCGCTTCCACGGCGGGATCAGCCCCGACCTGGCGCTCGTCGGAACCTTCCCTCAGCTCGAGTATCCGCGCCACTGGCCACCCGGGGTCGAGGTGACCGGCCCGATGGCATTCGAGATTCCGCATCCCGACATCGAGCTTCCACCCGGCGACGATCCGCTGGTGCTTGTCGCTCCCAGTACCGCCCACGACTCCGAAAACCAGCTCGTGCGCAGCGCCCTGCGAGCACTCGCCGAAGAGCCCGTGCGGGTCGTGGCAACCACGAACCGCGTGATCCCCCAGCGGCCGATCGAGATCCCACCCAACGCCGTCCTGGTCGACTGGCTCAGCTACAGCCAGGTGATGTCGGCCGCGTCGCTCGTCATCTCCCACGGTGGGCATGGCACAGTGGCCCGTGCGCTTGCGGCGGGCACCCCCGTTCTGATCAGCCCTTTCACCGGAGATATGAGCGAGACGGCGATGCGAATCGCCTGGGCGGGCGCCGGCCTCTCGCTTCCGTGGCGCCTGTGCAGGCCGGCTCCTCTGCGCTGGGCGGTCCGCCGCATCCTCGCCGACCGCTCCATCTCCAGGCGCACAGCCGAGCTGGCCGCCTGGGCCCAGCAGCATGACGGCGCCGCGCGAGGCGCCGAGCTGGTCGAGCGACTGGCAACCCGCGCCGCAGTCGACGACGTATGAAAAAGCTCCGGGGGTGGGACTCGAACCCACAACCCCGCGGTTAACAGCCGCGTGCTCTACCAATTGAGCTACCCCGGACCGGCGGAGGGAAATTTACCGATCAGCCGCCGACGTGCTCGGTGCGGGCGATGCGCTCGACGAGGGCGGCACGCTCCCGGCTGAGTGCGGCGCGGCGCTCGTAGTCGTCGGCCTTGCCGGCAGCGACGATCTCCGCCTCGAGCCGGCGCTGCTCGAGCAGCAGGAAATTGAGCTCCATCGCCTCGGAGGACGCCGGCTCGTCGTGGGCGAGTATGACCAGCTCGGCGATCAGCCGGGCCAACTCGTCGTCGTCGTGGGGCAAATTGGAAGCCGGGTCCTCCAGATGGGCTCGCAACCAGGCCACGGCGCGCGTGCCGGTCGCGGAGAGATGCTCATCCGTGAGTCGGGCGATGTACTCCCGCCCCGTCTCGGGGAGCGCGATGCACATCGCCAGCAGGGCACGCTCGCGACGCTCGCGTGACGTCAGCTCCGAGCCAGGGCGAGGGGCGCCATTGCCTCCCCCCTGGCCCGCTCGCTCCGACGTTTGCCCGCTCAGCGGTCGCGCCGCCGTCACCCGGCCCATCACGAGCGCCGGCTCGAGGTCGAGCCGCTCGGCGACCTGGCGCACCAGGTCGTCGCGGCTGGCGCTCTCGCCCATTCCCGCCAGAACGGGCGCCACCTCGCGCAGCGCCCGATCGCGCTCCGAGGGCGACGTGACGCTGGTGCGATCGAGCACCAGTCCGACCTGGAAGGCGGGGAGCTCGACGCCTTCCTCGACCAGATCCCGAAATCGCTCGGCGCCCCCGTCCTCGGCCATCATCTCCGCCGGGTCCTCCCCATTCGGCATGGCCGCCACGCGGAGTCGCATCCGCCGTCCTGCCGCGACCCGCTGCGCCCGCAGCATCGCCCCCTGACCCGCGGCGTCCGCGTCGAGCGCCAGGACCACCTCCTCGACCATCCCCGACAGCGCCGCCACCTGCTCGGCGGTGATCGCCGTCCCCATCACGCCGACCGCCTCCGCCACTCCCGCCTGGTGCAGCGCCAGCACGTCGGTGTAGCCCTCGACGACCACCGCGCGCCCCGTTTTGGCAATCGCCTGCTTGGCAAGGTCGATCCCGTACAGCATGTGGCTCTTGTGGAAAAAGTCCGTCTCCGCCGTGTTGACGTACTTGGCGCCCTGGTCGGAGCGCATCGCCCGTCCGCCAAATCCCAGCGTGCGCCCGCGGCGATCGCGGATCGGGAACATGATGCGGGAGCGGAAACGGTCGTACTCGCCACCCCCCTTGCCGCGCTGCGCCAGGCCAACGGCACGCAGCTCCTCGACCGAGAATCCAGCCCGCTGGCCGCGAAGCAGCACGCTGTCCCAGGCGCTGGGCGCGAAACCGACGACGAACTGCCGCAACGTGTCCTCGCTCAGCCCACGCTCGGCCAGGTACTCGCGGGCCTTGGCGGCCTCCTTGGAGTCCCAGAGATAGCTGGCGTAGAAGACGGCCGTTCGATCGAGCAGATCGCTGAGGCGACGGCGCTGCTGTCGCCTTGCCTCCGCTTGCGGGTCATCCTGCTCGTGCTCCAGCTCGACGCCGTAACGGTCGGCGAGCAGGTCGACCGCCTCGGCGAAGCCGAGCCCCTCCTTCTCCTGGACGAACTTGATGGTGTCGCCGCCGACCCCGCATCCAAAGCAGTGGTAGAGCTTCTCCTGAGCGTCGACCGAGAAGGAGGGGGTCCGCTCCTCGTGGAACGGACAGAGGCCAACCCAGCGGGCGCCCTGCCGGCGCAGGTCGGTGTGGGCGGAGACGACCTCGACGATGTCCGCCGCCTGCTTGACCCGCTCCAGACTCTCCCCCGAGATCAACGCCATGCAGCCACGGTAGCGCCAGCGGGCGCGGTCAGAACTTCGCCTCCTCGGGAATGGCCAGCTGCGTGAACCTGGCGATGCAGAAGCGGTCCGTCATCCCCGCGATGTAGTCGGCCACGCGCTGGCAGTCGCTGGCCCCCGCCTCCCCCACAGGCACCTCCTCGACATGCTCCATGTAGTGGTCGAAGAGCCCCTGCAGCGTGCGCTGAACCCGTTCGCGCTCGCCCTGTGCGGAATCGCCCAGGTAGACCCGGTCGAACATGAACTTGCGCAGCCGCAGCATCGCGCCCCCGACATCCTCGCTCTGCGCGATGTCACCGGCCTCGGTCGACTGCGCGACGATGTCGCGCACCAGTGTGTCGATTCGCTTCGAGCCCGTGGGACCGAGCAGCTCGATCTCGGCGCCAGGCAGGTCGTCCGTGCGCAGGATCCCGGCCCGCAGCGCGTCGTCGATGTCGTGGTTGATGTAGGCGACACGGTCGACCAGCTTCACGATCCTGCCCTCGAGGGTCGCCGGCCTGTCGGCGCCGGTGTGGTTGAGGATGCCGTCGCGGACCTGCTCGGTCAGGTTCAGGCCCTGGCCGTCGCGCTCCAGCACGTCGACCACGCGCAGCGAGTGGACGTTGTGCTTGAACCCGGTGCCGCATTGCTCGCGCAACGCCGCATCGAGCGCCTCCTCGCCGGTGTGCCCGAACGGCGGGTGGCCAAGATCGTGTCCCAGCCCGATCGCCTCGGTCAGGTCCTCGTTGAGACCGAGCGCCCGCGCCACGGTGCGCGCGATCCCGCAGGCCTCCAGCGTGTGGGTCAACCGCGTGCGGTAATGATCCCCTTCGGGCGCGATGAAGACCTGCGTCTTGTGCTTGAGGCGCCGAAACGCCTTCGAGTGGACGATCCGGTCTCGATCGCGCTGGAAGGGGGTGCGAAGCGGGCTGTCGGCCTCCTCGACCCGGCGGTGCGCCGGATAGGAGGACGTTGCCGATTCGGACAGAAACTCGGCCTCCCAGGCGCGGATCCGATCCTCCAGGGAAGTTGTCGCGTCCATGAACACGATCCTAGATGAGCAGCTCCACGGCGAGGTGTGACTGGGGACGCGCCTGGTCGACGGACCCGGAGATGGCTTGATCTCAAACGGTCATCGCCATCACCCCGGAAAAGAAACCAGTGTCGATCGTTCGGTCGAATCTCAGAACGAGGGTGTCAAAAAGGCCTGGTGGACCCGAGACGAACATCTCGTTGATTGATTCTCGAAATTCCAGGACGAGGCGCTCGAAATGGGCCCGGTGAACCCGAGACGAACATCTCGATGATCGATGAGAGAAACAGCCTCCCCCCTGCTTGCCCTCCTACTTGCAGGTATGGAGGGCAAACAGGGGGAGGCTGTGTAGGGCCAGGCGGTCGGGAGCTTTGGGGGACCGTCCCAGAGGACGAGGGGCTTCGGCGGAGCAGTTACGCGAGGGCCGAAGAAGGCAGGATCGAGGTGGATGGGAGCTCCGTTCGCTCTTTGTGTCGCAGAGCGGTACAAATGACGAACGGAGCGGCTGGGGCGGCCTGAGGCGAGACTCCGTTCGCTGTTTGTGTCGCTGAGCGGTACAAAGAGCGAACGGAGCGGCTGAGCCTCAGGCCGCGGGGCGGAGCTGCACGTGAGCATGGTGCTCCAGCGTTTCCCCGATCGCCCGCTCGACCTGGCGCAGCTCACGCTCCTCGGCCATCGGCGCCTTGGCCAGCGGCTTGCTGATCGCCTCCACCATGAAGCGGTGGGCCCCCTCGGAGAGGGCGAATGACCCCGCCTCGCAGCTTGCGCAGACAACACCGCCACCGGCGCCGGAGAACCCCATCAGGTGCTCTGACTCCCCGCAGCGCACACAGGACGCCAGCTCGGGCGCAAATCCCGCCGCCAGCGCCAGCTTGAGCCTGAAGGAAAGCCCGGCTTCCAGTCCCGCCATCCTCTCCATGGCTGGGTCGTCGAGCATTGCCAGGTAGCGGCACAGCAGGTTGTAGGCGGGCCGGTTCGGCTCGGCCGAGTCGAGCAGGCGAAGCACCGCGTCGCAGGCGCGGGTGGCCGCAGCCAGCGCCGGACCAGAGGATCGCAGCCGGGGGTAGCCGTCCACCGTTGCGGCACCGGTCACCGTGAGAAGCTCACCGCGGCCTTCGTGCAGGAGCAGATCGAGCCGGAAGAACGGCTCCAGCCGCCCTCCAAAGCGGGATTTCGGCCGCCGCACCCCCTTTGCGATCGCCCCCACCCTCCCCCGTACCGCCGAATAGAGATGCAGAATGCGATCCGCCTCGCCGTAACGGATGCTGCGCAGCACAACCGCCTCTGTCTTCAGCGTCTTGCCTGCCATCAGGCAACCGGCTCCATGGCCGCACCCAACCGGGGCCGGCTCACAGATAGGGCCCTGCGAATTCCAGAGCTATCCACCGGCCTAAGTTGACCGACGCACCGGACGGCGACGCCGGCGTGGCCTGCGCCGCAAGCGCACCTGGCAGCCCTTGCAGAAGTAGGTCGACCTCCCAGCAACGACAATTCGCTCGATCGTCCCGTCGCAGCGCGGGCAGGGCTTGCCGGCGCGGGTGTGCACCAGGAACTCATCCTGCATCCTGCCCCGCTCTCCACGCCCGTCGCGAAAGTCGTCGATCGACGCTCCACCCCCGTCGATCCCGGCCTCCAGTGCCGCGACGATCCCGTCGCGCAGGGCCTGGTGGTGCTCTGGTCGCATCGACCCAGCCGGCGACAGAGGGTGCAGCCGTGCCCGGAACAGAGCCTCGTCGGCGTAGATGTTCCCGATCCCCGCGATCCGGGACTGGTCGAGCAGGAAGGACTTGAGCGGCGCGGTCCGGCCCTTGGCCAGCTCGCCCAGCGCCGCGGCGGTGAACGCATCGCTGAGCGGCTCCACCCCAAGCCGCGAGAAACGATCCCGCAGCGCGTCGTCGTCGAGCAGGAACGCCTCGCCGAAGCGACGCGGGTCTGTGAACCACAGCTCGCCTCCGCCCTCGAGCTCGAAACGAGCTCGCAGGTGCCGCTCGGAAGTCGAGCGCTCGCCCTCGTAGAGCCGCCTGCCCTGCGAAGGGTCGAGTGCGTCCCCGTCCTCCAGCAGGACCAGGTTGCCGGTCATGCGCAGGTGCATGACGAGCGTCTGCCCCCCGTGCAGCGCCAGCAGCAGGTACTTGCCGCGCCGGCCGAGATCCTCAATCGCCCGACCGCTGACCGCAGCCTCCAATTTGGCCGGGCGGACGGGACGACACCAGCGCCTGTCCAGTACCTCGAGCCGCTCGATGCGCTTACCGGCAAGCTCGGGATCGAGCTGCCGGCAGACCGTCTCGACCTCGGGCAGCTCGGGCATCGCCGTGTTCTATCCGATTGCGATCGCAGTTCCGCTCGCGCAGCGAGCGAAAGCTGTCAGCCGGCTTGCGCGCGCGGGTGGGCCTCGAAGTAGACCTCCTTCAGCCGCTCGCCGGAGAGGTGCGTGTACATCTGGGTGGTGGAGATGTCAGCGTGGCCCAGCATCTCCTGGACAGCGCGCAGGTCGCAACCGCCGGCAAGCAAATGCGTCGCGAAGCTGTGACGCAGGGTGTGAGGACTCGTCCGCCCCGCCAAGCCGGCGGCTCGCGCGTGGCGCTGGACAATCTTGTAGAGCCCCTGGCGGCTGAGCGGTCCGCCGCGGAAGTTGACGAAGAGCTTTGCCTCATGGCGCTCGCCGACCAGCTGTGGCCGCCCGCTGCGCCGGTAGACGCTGACCGCCGCGATCGCCTTGCGCCCCAGCGGCACGATGCGCTCCTTGGATCCCTTGCCGCGAGCGCGCAGGAATCCCTGGCGAAGCTCGATGTCGGAGAGCTCCAGGCCGATCGTCTCGGAGGCGCGCAGCCCGCACGCGTACATCACCTCCAACAGTGCCCGGTCGCGCAGCGTCGTCGGCTCGTCGCCACGCGGCGCGGCAAGCAACTTCTGCACCTCGGAGTAGTTGAGGACCTGGGGCAGCTTCCGGGCGCGGCGCGGAGCGCTGAGTGCTGCGGTGGGATCGTCACCGATCAGCTCATCGCGCCGCAGGTGCTTGTAGAAGGAACGCAGGCAGGCCGTCTTGCGATGGATCGTCGCGGCCGAGCACGCCGGGCGACCGTTACCCGTGGCCAGATGGGCCAGGAAGTCCGAGATGTCGACCGGCCGTACGAGGAGCGCGTTCAGCTCCCGCGTGGCGAGGAATTCGCCGTACTGGTGGAGGTCGGTCCGGTAGGCGTTAAGCGTGTTGCGCGAGAGACCGCGCTCCAGCTCCAGATAGGAGAGAAAGTCGAGGACCAGGCCCTCGAAACGCGCGCCGACCTCTGGGCCTCCCGATGGGGGAGCCGCCGGGGCCTTTGTCGCGGTTGCCATGCCGGCTGCTTCTCGCCGCCCCTCCGCAAACCTTGGCGCGCAACGGACCGTGCGCTCAGCCCGCGCCAGGCGCGGAGGATGCGGGCGGCTCTGCCCGGGCAGCGAGACGCCGGCCGGCCGCAAGCGGAGCCGCAAAGAAGAGCCGGTCCTCGGCGAGCGTTCGGCCCATGGTCTGCGTGGCAAGGCCGCTGGCGGCATAGGCGTCGAGATCGACCGGGGCCTCACGCAGTTGGTGCCGGCGGCCGGCGGCCGCGGCGAGTTGGGCTGTGACCTCGGCAAGCTGCGCCGCTCCGGCGTCCTCCCCGGCCGGCACGGCAACCTCCACGCCGCCGAGCAGCAGCTCCAAGACCGTAAGGGTGTGATGGCTGACGCCTCGATGGCGCTCGCGCGGATCGGCTTCCGAGAGGCGCGGCGAGAGCAGCGCCGGCATGCCAAGCGCCAGTGCCGCATGGGCTGTGTCGAGCGCCGCGACCCCGCCGTGCCCCAACCGCGTCGCCGACCCGATGATCCCCGGGCCAGGTCCGGCGATTGCCGCGTCCCAGTTCAGCCGCTGCGCGGCGGCGTGGAGAGCCCCGGCCACCGAGAGCGCCTCGTGGTCCCCGCCGTATGCGCCGGCTGCTGTGACATGACTGCAGAGCAACTCCCTCCCGCGCAGCTCCGACACGTCTCGGGAAAGCGACCCGGGGAGCGCCCCGCCACCCGTCTGCACATAGCCGACCTTCAGGCCCGGCGCGGCCTCCGCCGCCGCCCAGGCCGCCGGAGCCAGGTGCCCGTGCAATGGCAGGACAAGCACCGGCATCGTGCTGCTCCGCGTTTCCGCTGCGCCCTTCGAACCATCACGGTTCGAAATGCGCACCGGAAGCTCGAGCGGCTCGACCGCGTGCTGCAAAGACGTGTAGTTGAGCTTCATCACATGCTCGCCGCGACCTCCGCCGCCCTTCAGCCCGCGCGTGAGGTTGACGTGGACGATGTCGAAGCCCCCCGAGCCGAGACCAAGATCGCGCGCTTCGACGTTGACGATGACCTCGTCGCCCTCGCGCATCTCGCCGAGCAGCGCCGTGTCGGCCCAGGCAGCCCGCTGCTCGGAATCGACCTCGACCGTCAGCGGGTCCTCGCTGACCACGAGGCCCCGGCGCAGCTTGAGCCTTCCACCCACGCCGCGCCCACTCACCCAGTCACGGACGACTGCTTCCCGCCACTCGCCGCCTCCGTGACGATCGCCTCACAGACCGCGAGCATCGCGTCGAGGTTGGTGGCGGCGACGCTCTCGTCGGCGGTGTGGTTCGCGACGGTGCCGTTCGCCAGCAGCACGCAGTCGATGCCAGCGGCGATCAGAGCATTGGCGTCGCTGCCACCGCCCGTGGGGATTTGCCGGGGCTCAAAGCCCGTGTGTCGCAGCGCCGTCTCGGCCAGGGTCAGCGACGGGGAAGACGGGGCGATCTCATAGCCCCGAAACAACTCCTCGACCCGAACCTCCACATCGCAGTCGTGCGCACTCGCACCCCAGGCACAGGCCTCCGTCAACGCACCGGCCACCTCCGCCGCCCGATCGATGTCGAGGCTGCGAGCCTCGGCGACGATTCGGCAGTGTCCCGGCACGACGTTTCCGGAGGTGCCGCCGTCGATCACCCCGACGTTTGCCGTCGTGGCCTCGTCGATCCTGCCCAACTCCATCTTGGAGATCGCCGCTGCCGCGGCTGCGATCGCATTGCTCCCGTCCTCCGGCCGGATTCCGGCATGCGCCTCGACCCCCGCGAAATCGGCGATCAGCTGCTGCTGGGTGGGCGAGCTGACAATCACCTCCCCAATCGGGCTGGCGTGGTCGAGAACAAAGCCACACTCGGCCCTCAGGGCCCTCGCGTCGAACGCCTTTGCGCCCCGCAGGCCCTGCTCCTCGGCAACCGTCAGCAGCAGCTCGATCCCAACCGCCGGAGTCTCCTTGACATGACGGGCAACCAGCTCCATGAGAACCGCGACGGCCGCCTTGTTGTCGGCCCCGAGGATGGTCTCCCCGCCGCTGCGGAAGACCCCTTCGTCGTTCACAACCTCGATCTGGCCGTCGTGGGGAACCGTGTCGATGTGGGCGCAGAACATCGCCCAGTCGTCCGTCTGCCCCGGCAGCCTGGCGAGGATGTTGCCCGCGCCGGCCTTGGCCGGCGCGGCGGCGCCGTCCTCGCTCACCTCCAGGCCGAGGGACCGCAGCTCGGCGAGAATCGTGTCCGCAACCTCGCGCTCCTCGCCGGTCGGACTGCGAATCTCGCACAGCCGGGCAAACGTCTCGTATAGCCGGGCGCTCTCCCCCACGCCGGACAGACTAGAGCCCGAATCGTCAGTTCGAGCGCCGGGCGCCGACGTCGTGGCTCTCGCTCACCTCGGGCTCGGCCGGCTCGGCCTCCTCGGTTGGGCGCTCGCCCGCATGCCGCCTCGCCGCCCCGACGAACTCGCGGAACAGCGGCTCGGGCCGGTTGGGCCGAGAGTTGAACTCGGGGTGGAACTGAGACGCGACGAAGAACGGGTGGTCGGGCAACTCGACCATCTCCACCAGTCGCTCGTCGGGCGAGGTCCCGCCGCAGACAAGGCCGTCGTCTTCGAGCCGGCGGCGCAGCTGGTTGTTCACCTCATAGCGGTGGCGGTGGCGCTTGTAGATGACCGCCTCGCCGAAGATCTCGCGGGCCCGCGAGCCCTCGTGCAACTTGACCGGGTCGGCGCCGAGCCGCATCGTCCCCCCCATTTCGGAGACTTCCTTCTGCTCCGGAAGCAGGTCCACGACCGGGAACGGGGTCTCCGGGTCGAACTCAGCGGAGTTGGCACCCTCCATCCCCGCAATCGCGCGGGCGAACTCGACCACCGCGATCTGCATACCCAGGCAGATCCCGAGGAAGGGGATCGAGCGCTCGCGCGCGACCCGCGCCGCCGCCACCTTGCCCTCTATACCCCGCTCGCCGAAGCCGCCGGGAATGAGGATGCCGTCGGCTCCATCCAGCTTCTCGGGGTCGAAGTTCTCGGAATCGACGAGCTCGACGTCGACCTCGACGCCATGGTGGAACCCGCCGTGGACGAGAGCCTCGATCACGGACTTGTAAGCGTCGGCGAGCTGCACGTACTTGCCGACGAGAGCGATCCGGACCTTCCCCTCGGCGGCATCGGCGCGGCGGACCATCTCCTCCCATTCGCCAAGGTCAGAGGACGGAGCCTCCATGCCGAAGTGGTCGAGCACGAGATCGTCGACGCCTTCGGCGCGAAAGACGAGTGGCACCTTGTAGATGTTGTCGACGTCGTGGGCGGAGATCACGGCGTCGGTCGGCAGACTGGCGAAGAGCGCGATCTTGCTGCGGATCTCACGGTCGAGGCGGCCTTCGGAGCGGCAGACCAGGGCGTGCGGCTGGACGCCGATCCGCCGCAGCTCGTTCACCGAGTGCTGCGTCGGCTTCGTCTTCAGTTCGCCGGCGTGGCCGACGTAGGGAACCAGCGTCAGGTGGACGAACATGCTCCGCTTCGGTCCCAGGTCGGTGTAGAGCTGGCGGATCGCCTCCAGGAAGGGCAGCGACTCGATGTCGCCAACCGTGCCGCCGATCTCGGTGATCACGAAGTCGACCGCCTGCGACTCGGCGACGATCAGGATCCGGTTCTTGATCTCGTCGGTGATGTGCGGGATCACCTGGACCGTGGCGCCGAGGTAGTCGCCGCGGCGCTCGCGATTGATCACCGTGTTGTAGACGGACCCGGCGGTGACGTTGGAGGCCCGCGAGGTGTTCTCGTCGGTGAAGCGCTCGTAGTGGCCGAGGTCGAGATCGGTCTCCGCCCCGTCCTCGGTGACGAACACCTCGCCGTGCTGGAACGGGCTCATCGTTCCCGGGTCGACGTTGATGTACGGATCGAACTTCTGCAGCTGGACGCGGAAGCCGCGCGAAACGAGAAGGCGACCGATCGAGGCGGCCGCTATGCCCTTGCCGAGAGCCGAAACCACTCCGCCGGTGACGAAGATGAAGCGAGTGTCTCCTTTGCCGACCCGACTCATGCTCTGCCGAGCGAGTCTAACCAGCGCAGTGGCGGAACGGTCTCGATTGCCGCCGAGATCGACCGCCGCTCGCCGTAGACGGTCACCGCGACGACCGCGACCAGCGCAATCAGACGCCCCGTGTCACCCAGGGTCGTCAACAGCCAGACACCGGCGATCGCCCCGATGAGGTTCGACCCGGTGTCGCCGAGCATCGCCCGCTCGCGCAACGTGAACCACGCCCCGACCAGCACCGGCCCGGCGAAGATCCCCAGCAGCTCGAGCGGGGCGGCCGTCCAGGCGCCAACGCAGAGGCCGGCGCCGAGCAGCACCATCCCCTTCTCGGCGCGCCCGGGGCGAAGGTCGAGCAGGTTGAAGGCATTGGTGGCGAGGATCAGCAGCGCCACGTCGGCGAGATAGTGCCATGACTGCAGGCCCCGACCGGAGACTACGTAGGCGGCGAGCGCCAGAGCGCCAATCGCCTTGATCGCCCCGGTCGAAAGTCGCCCTTCGAGCAGGGCTCGCCCGTGGCCGCGCCAGCCGCGCGGCGCGTCGGCCGACTCGCCGCGTCCCAGCGAGTCGTCTAGAAAACCCAGAAAGGCGATGCCGATCACATACGGCAGCCAGCGGCGCAGATCGGGATCGAGCAGGTCGAGCGCGCCGCGGTCATCCAGAAACGCCAGCGGGGCGAGTGCAACAAGGGCCGCCGTCGCGAGCACCGCGCCGAGCGGAAAGGCGAGGAGGTTGCCGCGATAGTTCTCGCGGACCAACCCGGCGTCGCGCAGGCCCCGCACGCCGGCAGGCACCACCGCCAGGGCCGCCGCAACCGCAACAGGGAAGCCGATCCACGTCATCGGTCCGCCATCTACCGGTGCGGCGCCAGCAGGTCAGGGAGCAGGCGATCGGCGCTGCCCTTGATGCCGAAGCTGCCCTCCGCCCCGAGCAGCGCGAAGACCGTCGCCAGCCGCCCCGCCACCAGGTCCACGTCGTCGACGCTGGCGAGGCTGTTGGCCTGAAAGAAGGAGATCGACGATGGCTCGGCCGTCGAGCTCTCCACGCCGACCGCCATCGTTCGCGTCGCCGTCATGCCACTCACCAGGGCGGACTCCAGGTGGCCTGCCGTCGTGCGCTGTACGGG
Organism: uncultured Solirubrobacterales bacterium; assembly: GCA_963747765.1. Classification (GTDB taxonomy): domain Bacteria; phylum Actinomycetota; class Thermoleophilia; order Solirubrobacterales; family 70-9; genus VRUE01. Next base: position 22,531 of record CAVVGH010000006.1, read on the forward strand.
GCCCATGTCAGGCGGCTGGTCGCGCACGACGATCACCCCGTCGAGAGCGCCAAAATTGCCGCTTGCTCGCGAGAACAGGTGGCTGCGCACCCGCTCGACCAGCGTCCCGCCTCGGACCAGCTGCCGTCCCAGCCCGACGCCGAAGGCGGTCTGCGCGTCGGGATTGCGAGCAAGGTTGGCGAACCGGGTCTTCGTAAGATCGCCGGCCAGGGCGTGGATGTCGATTGGCTCCCGCACAACCCCAACCGCCACGAGCCGGCCCCCAGTCGGCTCGAGCGCCGACTCGATCGCACCCGAGACGCCACCCGGAAGCTCGCCCAGGGCGAGCACACCGATTCGCTCGCCGCGGAGCTGGTCGCGCACCAGGACCGGGTACACGCGGCCCGCCAACTCGTTCGCCCGCCCCAGTTCGGCGCTCAGCTGGTCGGCCCGTTCGCGGGCTTCCTTGAGGTTCCCGGTGAGGCTGCGCTCGATGTCCTTGCGCGTCTTGGTAAGCGCGTCGCCGCCGAACTCCGCGCCGATCAAGATCCCAATCGCCAGGGCAAGGAACACGGCGATCAACGATGTCGCGTGATAGCGCGCGCTGTAACCCATTCGCGGGGGAAGGCTAGATGGTCCGGCCCAGTCGCTACGCGCCGAGCCAAATCTTCAGCTTCAACCAGATCAGCTGCGCCAGATCGCTGAGCGCGGGTGAGGTGATGACGACGATCGCCAGCAGGATCGCGAAGGCGACGAGAAAGAGCACCGCGGGGCCAAATCCCGAGCCGGGGTTGTAAAGGCGGCTGACGCCCTTTGCGTCGACCAGCCGCTCGCCGATTCGCAGTCGTGTCAGGAATGTCGATGACATGCCACCGCGGTTGCGATCCAGGAACTCGATCAGGTTGAAATGGGCGCCGACGCTGACGATCAGGGCGGCCCCCTTCTCATGGGCCATCAGCATCGCGACGTCCTCGCTCGTCCCGGCCGCGGGAACGAGCGTGTGGTCGAGTCCCATCGCCAACAGACGGTCGCGTCCCGGTGCCCGCCCGTCCGGATAGGCGTGGACGATCAGCTCGGCACCGCAGCGCAGCGCCCGATCGCCGGCCGAGTCCATGTCGCCGAGGATCACGTCGGGCTTGAGGCCCGCGGCGAGTGCGCCATCAGCTCCGCCGTCAACCGCGACGACCACCGGGCGAACGTCGCGGATGTAGGCCCGCAGCGCCTTCAGGTCACGGCGGTGGTGCTCACCGCGCACGACGATCAACACGTGGCGATCGCGGAACGTCGTCCTCGTGGCCGGGAACTCGATGCTGCCGGTGAGCAGGTCGGTCTCCTGGCGGACGTGGGCGATCGTGTTTTCGACGAACTCGGCAAGCGCCTCGTCGACCCGGCCGCACTGCTCCTCGAAGCGGCGCTCCAGCTCGGCCACGTCCAGCACCCGGCCGCGCATGACCTGCCGCCCCGCGACGCTCACCGCCCCGCCGCTCAGCGTCACCAGATCGCCATCGCGAAGCAGCTCGAATGGATCGCCCTCGAAGACGTCGACGAGGGTTATCCCGTCTCGGGCCAGCAGCAGTGGCCCCGCGTTGGGATAGCGCCCGTCGGTCGACTCCGAGGCGTTGAGCACGGTGCGCACCCCCGTCGCGATCAGCTCCTCAGCGGCGATCCGGTCGATGTTGGTGTGATCGACCACTGCAATGTCCCCAGGGCCGAGGCGCTTGACGAGATCCTTGGTTCGCCGGCCGAGCCTTGCCGTTCCATGAACCGCCCCGCCGGCAAGCGCTCCGTTGCGACGTGAGAGCAGCGCAGGGAAGCGATAGCGGCTGGCGGTAGCCACACCGTGAGACTACATAGTGGGCAGCCTGCCTATCGGGCAATCGCAGGTGGCGTGCGGCGTTTCAGGCGGCGGCGAGCAGCTCGCGGGCATGGCGGGTCGCTGCCTCGTCCGAGCTCCTACCGCCCAGCATGCGACGGATCTCCCCGACAACCTCCTCGCCCTCGAGCCGCTGCACCGTCGCCGTCGCGCGGTCGCCACCGAGGTCCTTCTCAAGGCGAAAGTGGGTCGCGGCCAGCGACGCGACCTGGGGAAGGTGCGTAATGCAGATGACCTGACGGGCATCCCCCAGCGCTCGCAGGCGCTCACCGACCACGCGGGCGGTATTGCCGCCGATGCCGGCATCGATCTCGTCGAAGACAAGCGTGCCGGCGCCGGCGCCGGCACCAAGGCCGGTCAGCGCCAGCATCACCCGCGAGAGCTCTCCGCCTGAGGCGGCATCGCGCAGCGGCGCGGGGTCGATACCGGGATTCGGCGAGAGGCGCAGCTCGACGGTCTCCCGTCCGTTCGCGCCAAAGCCGTCGGAGTGTGGGTCCAGGGCGACCTCGAGCGTTGCCCCGGGCATCGCCAACCGCTCCAGCTCCTCGGCGACCCGTTTGCGCAGCGGGCCCGCCGCACGAGCGCGGCCCCTGCTCAGCCTCGCGCCCAGCTTTTCGCGCCGGGCTTTCACCTCTGCCATCGCGGCCTCTGCCTCTTCCCCGCGCTCCTCGGCGCCCTGCAGGCGCTCAACTTCGGTGCGACAGCGCTCCGCGTGGGCCAGCACCGACTCGACGCTCCCGCCGTGCTTGCGCGTCAATCTGTCGATCGCGTCCAGTCGCTCCTCAACCGCCACGAGCCGGTCGGGTTCGGCCTGGATGCCCTCGACGTAGCTGCGCAACTCGCTGGCGACGTCACCCAGCTCGACCGCGACCGCGCCGAGCCTCTCCGCCAGCGAGTCAAGCTGGGCATCGACTTCGGACACGCCGCCCAGCAACGCATCGGCCTGGCCGAGTGCGCTCACCGCCCCGCCGCCGTCGTCCTCCATGCCGGCGATGCTGGCGTGAGCCCCAATCGCCGCCTCGCGCAATCCCTCGGTGTGCAGCAGCCGCTCCCGCTCGGCTGACAGCTCCGCCGTCTCTGCCAGATCGGGAGCAACCGCCTCGATCTCCGCGAGCTCATAGCGATAGAGGTCCAGCTCGCGCTCTCGCGAGCCATCGCGCTCTCGCAACTCGGCAAGCTCCGCCTCCAGCCGCGCGCAATCGCGATGCGCCTCGCGGTACTGGCGCAGCAACTCCAGATGTTTGTCGCCTGCGAACCCGTCGAGAACCTCGGCCTGGGCGGCGGCGATCGTCAGCTTGCGATGCTCATGCTGTCCGTAGAAGGCAAGCAGTCGTCCGCCGAGCAGCCTCAGGTCTGCGACGGACGCCGCGCGCCCTCCGACGAAGGCCGAGGTTCGCCCCGTGGTCGCAACCCGGCGCCCGAGGACGATCTCGTCCGCCCCCTCGGGAAGACGCTCCGCCAGGTGGGCCATCTCGGGCTCGTCCAGCAACGTCGCCGGCAGGTCGAACACACCCTCCACCCAGGCCTCTTCGGCTCCCGGACGCACGATCTGCGCTCGCGCCCTGCCCCCCATCAGCAGGTCAAGCGAGTGCGCGAGGATCGTCTTGCCGGCACCGGTCTCGCCGGTGATCGCATTCAACCCCTCGCCGAGCCGCAGCTCCGCTCGCTCGATAAGCAGCAGGTTCTCTATCCGTAACTCGCGCAGCACGCACCCTTACTAGCAACGGGGGCGGACCGACTCTCCCCCTACGCAGCGACCGGCTCGGGTGCCGCGTCGGTCTGCTGCACGAAGTCCCGGGAGCGAACAAGCGCAAAGCCGAATACGGCTGCGACGAAGCAGATCACGGCGCCAAACAGGAGGATCTCGTTGAGGCCACTGACGAAGGCGACCTTGGCGGCGTGAACGGCGTCGGCGCGGTGCGGCGGCGGCACGAAGGCGCGCGCTGCGCGCGAGCCGCCGGAGGAGACCGCTTCGGCGAAGCCGTGCGGGGCGCCCGGCAGCAGCGCGGACAGCTTCGAAGCCACCCGCGCCTGAAAGACCGCGCCGAGGGTCGCGACGCCCGTCGCGATGCCGACCTGGCGGAAGCTGGTGTTTATCCCCGATCCCATCCCCGCCTTCTCGACCGGAACGACGGCGATCGCCGCCTGACCGATGCCCGGGTTGGCGATGCCTATTCCCGCCCCGGCGAGCAGAAAGCCCGGCAGCAGGGCGGAGAGCGGCGAGTCGACCTCGATGCCGTGCATCAACAGGAGGCCAAGACCCACCGACGCGAGACCGACACCCAGCAAGAGCCGAATCGGGATCCGGTGGGAAAGCACCCCCGCGATCGGCGACACGACAAACGAAAGGACAGTCATCGGCAGCAGGCGCAGTCCGGTCTCCAGTGGCGAGAGGCCGGTGACACCCTGCATGTAGATGGTGAGGTAGAGGATCATCGAGAACATCCCCGCCGAAAGGCCAAAGGCGACGATCGACACGCCGTTGAAAGCGGGCCTTCGGAACAGGTCGAGTTCGAGCATCGGATGGCTGCTGCGCGCCTCGATCGCGATGAACGCGATCAGCAGCACCGCAGACCCGACGAGCGATGCGACGATCACGCCACTCCCCCAGCCTTCTGGGTTACCGCGAATCAGGCCAAAGATCAGCAGGAAGAGGCCGAGCGAGAAGGTGGTGAGCCCCGACAGGTCGATCCGCGCCGGGTCCTGGGCCGCGACGTTGGCGAGCCGCAGCTCCGTCAAGGCGATCGCGGCCACGCCGATCGGGACGTTGATGAAGAAGATCCACTGCCAGCCGAGGTGCTCGGTGACCAAGCCGCCGACCAGGGGTCCAACCGCCACCGCGCCACCAATGGTCGCGCCCCAGACCCCGAACGCGGTCGCCCGGTCCTTACCGTGGAACTCCTGGCCGATCAGGGCCAGCGAGGTGGCGAACATCGCAGCCCCGCCAATGCCCTGCAGCCCTCGCGAGAGATTGAGAAGCGTCGGATCGTCCGCGAACCCGCAAAGAAACGAGGCGAGCGTGAAGACGCCGAAGCCGATCGAGAAGACTCGCCGCCGTCCCAGCCTGTCGCCCAGCGAGCCGGCGGTGAGCAGGAAGGCGGCAAGCGTCAACGCGTAGGCGTCAACCACCCACTGCAGGCTGGAGAGGCTAGCGTCGAGATCGCGCTGGATGTCGGGCAGCGCGACATTGACGACCGTGATGTCGAGCAGCAGCATGAACGTCGCGATCGAGATCAGGACCAGGGTCCACCACTTGCGCGCCATGGGAGCAAACCCTAGACGGGCGCCACCTTGGACTCATCCGCGCCGCGGCACACGCCTCCCACCGCCCCCCAGAGGCTGCGGGACACCAGATGATTGATCCTCCAAATCTCTGGACGAGGTGTTCGAAACGGGTCTGGTGGACGATCGCCGACCCGAAACGAACACTTCGTCGATTGACGAAAGAACCATCCCCTCCCCCGTTTGCCCTCCACACCTGCAAGTGGGAGGGCAAACTGGGGAGGGGCTGCGTAGGGACCAGGCGGTCAGGGGCTACGGGGCCGTTACGCGAGGGTGCCGCGGCTGGCGTGCCCTGAACGAGGCGGCTTCGAACTGCGTTCGCTGTTTGTGTCGCTGGGCGGTACAAGGAGCGAACGGAGCGGCTGAGTCGAAGGTCAGACCGCGAGGTGCCCGAACTTCTCGCGGATGCGCTGGTAAAAGCTCGTCCCCGGAAGCTGTGCGAGGCGCCCGGCGCCATCGGCAAAGCGCACGGCCAGCTCTGCGCCCGGGGCCAGGGTGCCGACGTGCTCACCGTCGACGTCCACGTCGACAGGCTCGCGACCGGCGGCATTGCCCACGTGGAGGACATCGCCGGGGGCAACGACCAGCGCGCGAGCGGTCAGCGAGTGCGGCGAGATATAGCTGACCACATAACCCTTCACCCCCCACGCCAGGATCGGGCCCTGGTTGGCGAGGTTGTAGCCGGTCGAGCCGGCCGGGGTGGCGGCGACGAGGCCGTCGCAGCGAACGTGACCGACCTCCTCTCCCGCGATCTTGTAGCTCAGCTCCGCCACCCGGTCATGGGGGCGGCGGATACAGCCGATGTCGTTGAGGCCGGTCCATCGCTTGCCGTCCAGCTCGACCTCAAGGCCGGACAGATCGACCGTCTCGGTCTCGCCCGCAAGCGCCTTGCGAAGCCCCTGGGCGGCGGCGTCACGCTCGACCGCCGCGAGGAAGCCGACGGTGCCGAAGTTGACGCCGAAGATCGGAACGCCACTGTGGGCAAAATGGCGCAGCGCATAGAGGATCGAACCGTCGCCGCCGAGCACGATGCAGAGGTCGACCTGACGGGGTAGCGAATCGACCGCATCGACCCCGGCCGCCGCGTCGCCGTGCTTGGCGAGCTCCTCGGCGGTGGCGATGATTCGCCAGCCGGCTGTGTCTGCCTCCGCGACGACCAGCCTCACGGCGTCCGTCGCCGCGGGTGGGTGCGAGTGGGTGATCAGCGCGGCGACGCGCTCGGTCACGACATCCATGACGCTCCTCCACAAACCCGCTGCGTCCCTGAGTCGGGAACGCCATGCGGCATGAGAAAACCCTTCCCTGGTCTCACGCATCCACCTCCTGAATCGCTGCCTCGAGGTCCGCCACCGAATCCCCATCCCCTCCGCACCAGACGAAGGTCTCCCGGTTGCCCTTCGGGCCCGGCAGCCCGGACGGCGCAAAGCCTCTGATGGCAAGACCGAGCTCGCAAGCGGCCAGGGCAATGCGGAGGATCGCCTCGCGGCGATCGGCCGGGTCGCGGACGACGCCTCTGCCGACGCGACTGCGGCTCAACTCGAACTGGGGCTTCACCATCGCCAGCAGCTCGCCGCTCGGGACCAGGCAACGGCGGATCGCCGGCAGGATCTTGGTCAGCGAGATGAACGAGACGTCGACGGTCGCGAACTGGGGCGGAAACGGAAGGTCTGGCGGCATCAGCTCACGCGCATTTTGTCGCTCGATGAGCGTCACGCGGGGATCCTCGCGGAGGCGCACGTCGATCTGCCCCTGGGCAACGTCGAGCGCCACGACCCTGGCTGCGCCCCGTTGAAGGAGGCAATCGGTGAAGCCGCCTGTCGAAGCGCCGACGTCGATGCAGTCGCGCCCCGTGACATCGATGCCGAGCGCGCCAAGCGCGTTGTCGAGCTTGATCCCACCGCGCGAGACGAAGCGAGGCCGCTCCTTGACCAGCAGTTTGGCCTCCGCCTCGACGAGCTGGCTGGGCCGCAGGGCAAGCGGCCCGTCATCGCCAACGCGGACCTCGCCGGCCCGGACCGCCGTGGCGGCCGCCGTGCGCGACGGGAACAGGCCTCGCTCGGCCAACGCCGTGTCGATCCGCACCTTGCTCACCGCTGGAACGGTACCGCTGCGACTGGGATTCGCCGTTCCTTCGTTGCCAGATGCCTTGCGGGACTTGCCGAATGTTTAGCCGCACCTTAGAATTGGGTAGCAGAATCGCTGTACGAGTCTGGGGCTGTCCCGAAAGGGGCCTCTGTGACCCGACTCACACACAAATCGCACGTATGTTCGTACGCTGTTCAAGGATTCGCAAGAGGAAACCGATGAAAGGGCAGGACACAATCTTTTTGGCTGGACCCGGTACCGCCCATATGGCGCCTACCAGCGCCCGCGGCACATAAGGGCCCACCTACCTCCCACGGATCCACATATATAGAGATACATATCTCTCCTCCCTGTAGTAACCCCAGAAGCGCCCCGCCTCCCCGGCGGGGCGTTTTCTGTTGATCTGGGCCATCCGGAAACCGAGGCTTCAGGTCCTCGACGCCCGAAACTAGTCTCACCCGCGCGATGAGCCGAAAGCGCGATGTCCAGCAGTTCCGGCAGGCCTGCAAAGAGGTGGGACTAACCGCACAGGAACGCTACGAGGCCAGCGAGGCCCTGCACTCCGAAAAGCAATCGAGCGGTGTGAACCAACACATGAGTTATGGAGATCTGCTGGCCTGGCTGCGACAATGGACACGCTAATGACCACTGTCCTAGCTTTGGATGCTTCACCTGTGAATGTCTTGCGTTCGATGCGTGGATCAATTGTCGACGCCCACATCGCACATCCACAGGTTCTTCACGTCGAGATCCGCGACCCTTCCGGCGAGTTGTGGCGACTCGCAACCCAAGACGCAGAGTGGTCACCATCTGAGCCCAGCGATCTGATCGGACAGTCGATCGAGGATGCGTCGATCGATGAGGGCACTGGAGAGCTCCGCTGCAAGCTGTCAAACGACTCCCTGCTGCGCGTTCGGCCTGCCGCACCCGAGGCCGATGACGACCCGCCAAACTGGGAATTGATTACTCCCGACGGACTCGTCCTGGAGTTTGGACCGGGTCTGCGCTGGCAGATCAGCAGTGCTGATACGCCCGCCTCGTCGCGCCGCTGAATGAACGAAGCAGCAACGCCACCCCGCGGCACGCTGCGGTATGTAGATCCCCGCGCCTCTCGCGGCCCGCGCTACCGAGCGTGGACCAGATTCGTGGCTTCGCCGATCGGGTTCTGGCTGTCGAAGCACATCGGGTGGAAGGTCGATCCGCACCTTCTGCACCTGACCCGAGGACGATTGGGTACGGGCCTCGTCATCCCGACCGGGCTACTCGAAACCCACGGCGCCCGCACGGGTAGCGTTCGGCGCAACGGGGTCATCTACTTCCACGACGGAGAGCGGCTGACGATCATCGCCTCCAAGGCCGGCGCCGGCGAGCACCCGTCCTGGTTCTACAACGTGCGCGCAAATCCGGACGTTCGCTTTGCCGGCCAACCATTTCGGGCCAAGATCGTTGAAGATGAGAGTTCGCAGGCGCGACTCTGGGAGCTTGCCGACCGAGTATTCCCGCCGTTTGTCGCCTATCGCGAAAGTGCAGCCCACTACGGCCGCACCATCCCGATCCTCCAGCTCGTTCCGCGCTAGCGGACCTCCCCGAAACGTTCGACCGGAAACCGGCCATCCGCTCCGCTCCGACAGAGCCCGAACCCCCTTGCACCGGCAGCGTCTCGATCTCCGAGGACAGAGGAAGGCGCACACCTGGGACGCCGGGCGAGTTTTGGGCCACATGCGGCGATATATCGCCCCGCGTCGAAGGCTTGGCGAGGGATAGATGGCGCCGGGCGAGTTTTGGGCCATATGCGGCGATTTATCGCCCGCCGTCGAAGGATCTCAGGAGAAGCCCTGGCGCCGGGCGAGTTTTGGGCCATATGCGGCGATTTATCGCCCGGCGTGACGGCGGTGGGGCTCAGCACGTGCCCGAGGCTCGAGGTCTAGCTGGTGATCGCAGCATCGGCTCAGGGTTTCGGGTGGAACGTTTCGGGGAGGTCCGCCAGCTGACTCGACAGCGAGCCCGCGAAGCGGAAACGTTCCCCGTCAGGAGGTCAGGGGCAGGCGGGACCGTTGCGGTTACCCTTTGGCACTTGGCCCGAAGCCTGAAGGACGCTTTTGCAGACGCAGGAATCGCACCGCCGGCCGACGCGAAGAATCGGGAGCCGGCGCGGCCCGCCCCAACGCGGGCCAAGACCAGTCAGCCCGACGGCGGCGCTGACACCCGCGACGGCGCCCGTCCGCCCGGCAAGCGGCCGATCGCGCCGATGCCGATCGGGGTGGACGAGATCAAGCCCGGCATCGTGGTACGGCTCGACCCCAAGGTCCTGCTTGCAGATAACCGCGTGTGCCACACACAGGACCCCCCTGTCTCACGAGCCGGTCAATTCGTTTGCGTAGCGATCGAGGCCGAGACATCGACCTGGGCCGGCCTGACCACCCAACCGCGAAAGGAGCGCCTGGGGCTGAGAGGGGAGTGGCGCTCCGGCGGATACAAGCGCTGGCGCTTCGTCGACCAGTACCTGACCGACGGCGCAAGTGTTTGGCATGGCCCAAACGACGTATTCGCGGCGGCCTCTTGGCAGGAAGTCTCGGCGACCGGCGGTCGCAACCGTGCTCGCCTATCCGAGGAGGGGTTGGAGGCGGTTCGAACGGAGATCGAGCTTCAGCGCCATCGGCGTCATCGCTCGTTCGCCGACTGAGCCGCCGACTTGACGCCGATCAGAAGGGCCATCTCAAGCCACTTCCAGTAGCAGTCGACATCGTCGAAGCCGAGGTCGCGCAGCCAACCGAGCTGCGTCTCGACGTCGAGCAGGCGGTCCGACGGATCCTCGTTCTCGATCGGCTCCTCGATCGCAGCGAAGAAGGCCAGGTGCAGGCGACGGCTCGGCGACGCCACGTGCTCGAAGTTCGCAAAGATCCCGCCGGGCTCGAGCAGGTCGAACACCTCTGCATAGAGCGACCGCTTCCGCTCGTGCTCGAGATGGTGGATCGCAAACGACGAAACCACGGCATCAAAGCCGCCGAGTGCGGGCAGTGACTCGGCGAGGTCATGCCGGACCAAATCGACCCGCTCCTCACCGGCGAAGCGCTTGCGAGCCGCCGCGAGCATGAGATCCGAGAAGTCAACGCCCACGCCACGCATCTTCGGGCGATCGGCTTGGAGGCGAGCCAGCAGGCGGCCGTCGCCCGTGCCAAGGTCGAGGATGCGGCGGGTATCCAGAGGCACGTGCTCGAGCAGGACGCCCTCCCCCTCCACGCGGTGCGCAAACTCATCCGCGCGACCCAGGTAGCGACGGACTTTTTGCTCATCGGTGGTCCACTCCTCTCCCGACATGGGGTTCATTATTAGGCTTGTTCTTCCGCGCATGTCCACGCTGGCAATGGAGAGAAAGGGGCTCCCTCCCGTGATCGCCGCATGACTGTCCTCGCCTGGCCGACCAAGGTCGTGCTTCTGCTTGCCGCCCTGATGTTTCTTTGGGCGTTGCTGTTGGGGGTCTGGAAGTACCGGCAGATGGCCTCGTCCGAGACCCACCTCGCCCACCCCTATGTGGACACGGCCCACCGCGCAGCGCTTCTCTACAGCTTCGCCCTGCTCCTCGTCGCAACCTTCGTTCAGCTGAGCGGCTGGAGCGCGCTCCTCAACCTGATCGCCGCCGGCGCCATGGCCTTCTACTTCTTCCTGGCGGTCGCCGGCTACGCGTATCACGGCTGGCGACGCGACACCGACAACCAGTTCCGCGACCCCGCGCCCGGCACCGGAGCCGTGATGCTCACCCTCATCGTCGCCGAGATCGGGGGCTGGCTGGTCCTGGTCGCCGGCTTCCTCGACAAGCAGGTCTTCTGAATCCAGGCGAGCCTCTCCCCCGGGCACGCATTGCGCCGCAGCGGGCACGTGGGACGCTCCCCTGGGACCCGTCGTCTTGCTTGGGTGAGCGCCCCGCGCGACGCATCGGCCGCCCCTGATCTCCAATTGGAGGCGGACCGCCCAGCGCCGTCAGTGCAGGAGCGCATCTACGAGTGGTCCACGGAGCTCCCCGGGTGGCAACGCGACCTCCTGCGACGGCTCGCCGCAGGCCCGCTTTCCGAGCAGGACGAGACCGAGATCCTGAAGGTCCTCTTCGGGACCACGGACGCCCCGATTCCGCGGCCGCTCGAGCGAAGCGACCTCCCCGCCGACGAGGCGACAACCGATCCCGTTGAGCTGCGGGAGATCCGCAATGTCCAGAACGTCAACCTCCTCGCGGAGGGGCAAACGCTCCGCTTCAAGCCCGGGATCAACGTCGTCTTCGGGGCAACCGGCGCGGGAAAGAGTGGCTACGGGCGCCTGCTGCGGCGCCTTTGCCAGCCAAGCGAGCGCATCGAGGTCCTGCCCAACGCCTTCGACCTGAACGGCGAGGACAAACAGCAGACGGCGGTCATCCACATTGCGATTGGGGACGACGTGCGCGAGATCGCCGTCGACCTCGCGGTCGAGCCCGATCGTGCCCTGTCGACGATGCGAATCTTCGACGCCGCGCGTGCCCCCGCCTACGTGGCCAAGCCGAGCGTCATCGAGCACGTTCCCGAGCCGCTTCTCCTCCTGCGGCGATTGGCCGAAACGCAGGAAGCGCTTCAGAGTCGGGTCAAGAAGCAGGTCGTCGTGCTGCAGGCGGAACTCTCCGTGCCGGAGGTCAAACCCGGTACGCCGGTTGGCCGTCTCGTGGAGACGATCACCGCCGAGACCGACCCGCAGGAACTGGAGCGCCTTGCCTCGCTGAACGATGACGAGCGTGCGGAGATGGCGAGGCTCGATGCGGCGCTGGCGGCGTTCCGGGCCCATGACAGCCGCGAGCAGGAGAACGCCGCACGCGCTCGCGCGCAGTCCATTTCGAAGGTTGCGCGGGAATTGGAGCGCGCCTCGGAAAGGCTTGACAGCGAGCGGATCGCGGCAATTGCCGACCTCCGGGCAAAGCTCGACGAGACCGTTGCCGCCGAACAGGAGCTTGCAATCGATGCCTTCTCCGGACACGCTCATCCCGGCACGGGACAGGCGGCCTGGCGAAAGATGTGGGAGGCAGCGAGACGGTTCGTCGAAGCTGAGAATGGAACCTTCCCCGCCGGCGACCCGGACAGTGCTTGTCCACTCTGCCAGCAGCGGCTCTCCGAGGAAGCTCGCGAGCGCCTGGTGAAGCTGGAGACGTTCGCCGGAAACGAGCTTCGCCAGAAGATCACGGCCCTGACGACTGAGCTGTCGCAGACCGTCCGCGAGATACCGGACATCGCCATGCTCGCCGCTCTGGTCAACGCATCTCTCTCCGGAGCCCCCGAAAGGGTCACGACGGCCGCCGCGGAAGCGATGGACGCGCTCTCCGCCCGGGCCGAGCTCGCCCATCGGCAGGCGAAGAGCCCATCGCCCGAACAGGACACCGCGCCCAAGATTCCCGCCGTCATGCCGATTCGGGACTACGCCGACGAACAGCTCTCCGCGGCCGAGACCCAGGCCGCACTGCGCGACGAGGGCGCACAGCAGAGGTTGATCGACCGGCGCACGGCGCTGCGCGGGCGCGAAGAGCTTGCCGCAGCGCTGCCCGCGATCGGCAAGCACATCGCCGGCCTGCGAAAGCTCGACCGCTACGGGAAGGCATCCGTCGAACTGCGAACGCAGAAGGTCAGCGGCCAGCTGCGAAAGCTCCAGGAGGACGCCCTGACCAACCGTTTGCGCACGGCCATCATCGCCGAGCTCGAGGCCCTGGACCTGCTGGCCGCGGAGATCAACGTCGCCGGCAAGGCGAGAGGCGGGCGCGCAGCGATCGAATTCGGCCTCAGGGGCTCGGGCGACGTGAAGGTCGGGGCGGTGCTCAGCGACGGCGAGCAGCGGGCTCTGGCGCTGGCCTTCTTCCTCGCTGAAAGCGCTGTCAGCAGCGGCCGGAGCGCGATCGTTCTCGATGACCCCGCCGCCCTGCTGGACCGCGACCGCTGCCAGCACGTGGCGCAGCGACTTGCCGAGGAAGCACGGCGACGGCAGGTCATCGTCTTCACCCACGACCTCGCATTCGTCCAAATGCTTCAGCGGTCAGCCTCAGACAACGACCACGAGCTGCACTGCCAAGCACTTCGCCGGGCCTACGGCCGGGCCGGAATACTCGGTGACGTTCCCCCCGGCAACGAGACGGCCTAGTGTCGTGCGGTGCCGAGCCGCTGCAGCGCATCGCCCTCCACGCGCAGCATCCTCCACTCCTCCAACGTGGATGCCCCAAGTTGCTCATAGAAGCGCAGTGCGGGCTCGTTCCAGTCAAGCGCGGACCACTCGAGGCGAGCGCAGTTCCGCGCAAGGGCAAGGCCGGCGACGTGACCGAGCAGGCTCCGGCCGATCCCGCGGCCCCGCCGATCCGGCCTGACGAAGAGGTCCTCGACCCACAGCCCCGGCCGGCACTCGAAGCTCGAGAAGGTCGTGAAGAAGATCGCGTAGCCGATTGCCTCGCGGTCCACTTCGGCAATCAGCGCCTCGGCTAACCGTTCGTCGAAAAGCGCCCTGCCCAGCAGCTCGGCGTCGCCTCTGACCGCATCCGTCAGCCTCTCATACTCGGCCAGCTCGCGAATCAGTTCGAACAGACCGGCCGTGTCTTCCCTCGTCGCCGAACGAATTCTCACTCCGGTGTCGAAGCCGGACTGCGACACGCGCTCGGTCACTCTCCCCGCCCTGAGCCCCACCGGTGCATGGTGCCCATCTTGCCAGCGTCGGAGACCGGGGGCGCGGGTAGGCTGGACGACCCGTGAACGAGGCCGCGCCAGCATCCACACCGACCGCTTCGTGGCTGCGGCGCCGCTGGCGCTGGTTGGTTCTCGCGTTGATCGCAATCGTCGCCGTCCTCGGCGTGGTCGCGGCACTGAGCTGGCACTTCTCCTCGGCGGTGCTGGTCCCCGATCATTCGGACTGGCCCGCGAACGTGACCGTCAATGACGTCTCCCGGGAACGGATCGTCCTGTCGCGCTCCGAAGACGCTCTTCGCCCCGGCGTGTACGGGCTCGACTGGCAGGGAGGCCAGGCGATCGTCGGTGACGTGGTCGCCAGCAACGCCGACCAGGTGACGCGACAGCTGCGTGCCGTGCACGGCTACCTGGCGTCGGGCATGACGGTCGCCGTGGACCCTCAGGTCTACACGGGAAGCCCGCGCATGGCCCTTGGCATGGGATCGACGACCGTTGACGTTCCCGGCGAACTCGGACCGATGGTCGCCTGGCGGACTGCAGGCCGCTCGGACACCTGGGCGATCGTCGTACACGGGATAAACAGCACGCCTGAGACCGGACTGCGTGTCGTGCCTGTGCTGCATCGGGATGGCCTCACATCGCTGCTGATCGGCTACCGAGAGGACCTCGGCGCCCCTCCGAGCCCCGATGGTCTGCACCACATGGGCCTTACCGAGTGGCGCGACCTGGCAGCCGCGGCACGCTACGCCCTGGACCACGGCGCGCGGAGGCTGGTCCTGATCGGCTACTCGATGGGCGGCGCAATCGTCGCCCAGTTCATGGAGCGCTCGCCGCTCGCGCCGCGGGTCGTCGGTCTCGTCCTCGACGCGCCGGTCCTCGACTGGAAGTCGACCATCGCCTTCAACGCCACGCAGATGGGCCTGCCGTCATTCACTGCCACCCCTGTCGACTGGATGATCGGCGCCCGCATCGACGCGGATTGGGGAAGCCTCGACGCCGCGCAGCATCCCGAGGACTTTCACCTGCCCATCCTGCTTTTCCACGGCACCGAGGACAAGGTCGTCCCGATCGCCGACAGCGATTCCTTCGCTGCGGAGCTACCCGGTTGGGTCGTCTACCACCGCGTGTCGAAGGCCGGACACACCGAGTCCTGGAACGTTGACCCAAAGCTCTACGAAGCGCGACTCACGGCCTTTCTCGCCCGGATCGGCGCCGCGGCTTCCGGGAAGCACCTTCCGGCCCCGAAGGGGCGGCGCGGATAACGCCTCCCGGCCGCGAAAGGGCGGCGCGGATAACGCCTCCCGGCCGCGAAAGGGCGGCGCGGATGAAGGCGCCCTTGGCGTCCGTGTAGGCCTCCCGGTCGTCCCGATGGCGATCGGCAAGCCGTCGCTTGAGACCCGCATACTCGGCTGCCAGCGCGGGATCGGCGCGCAGGCGATCGCGAAACTCCAGCTCATCGCGGTAGCGCCCGGAGTTGGCTGGAACGAGGTGCAGATGGTGCGTGCGCCGGCTCGGGTGGGGCTTGCAGAACCAGTGCATCTGGTCGGCGAGGTAGGGCGCGTATGCGTAGTCGAGACGCGCAAGCGGCTCAAAGCACGCCCTCGACACCTCGAGATCGCGAACGCCGACGAGGATGTCGACGATCGGCTTGGATTCGAGCCCCTGGACCGCGGTGCTGCCGACGTGGTGAATCCCACCCGGTGCGAAGCGCCCGATCGCGTCCTCGAGCACCGCCCGCTCCACCTCGAACAGGCGCGGCCAGGCGGGGTCATAGGGAACCAGCCTGATCGGCTCATCGACCTCCGGCAATCCCATCCGCCCTCACCCCCGCCCCTTAGAGCCCATCCGAGAGGTGCGCGGCCTTGCGGCGGTAGTCCTCCGTGACGGTGAACTCGATCAGCTCGGAATCCTCCAGGGCATCGGCGAGGTGGCCGCCGCGGACATGGAACGCATCGCCGGCACCGACCGCAAGCGCCTTCCCACCGTCTGCGAACCGGTACTTCAGGCTCCCCTTGACCAGATAGCACCAGTGCTCGCAGGGGCACATGCCGTCCGGCAGGCCTCGGTAGAGAGGCGACGAATCGAAGCCGGCCGGGATCAGGTGCCGAGCGCAGACCATCTCCCCCATCTCGAGCAGCTGCGATTCGAGCTGACCAGCGCGGCTGACCTCTGCCTCCTCCCAGGGCATGGCTGCATCTTGGCAGGCATCGAGACTCGTCCAACAGCCATGCCAGGATTCAGTCTCCCCTTATGAACGAACGCTTGAGCCGCGCGACGATTCGCACCGGCACCGTGGCAGACGTGGCGTCGGTCCTCTCCCTATGGCGGGATGCGGAGAGCCTCCCGACCGCAACGGACACCGAGCGCGCTCTCGAGATGCTGCTCGATCGAGATCCCGGCGCATTGCTCGTCGCCTCGTTTGACGAGGAGATCGTCGGGTCGCTGATCGTCGGCTGGGACGGATGGCGCGGCAGCTTCTACCGGCTTGCGGTCCACCCTTCGTGGCGCCGCCAGGGCCTCGCCACAGAGCTGATCCGAACCGGCGAAGACCAGCTGGGAGCGCTTGGCGCGGTCCGGCTGACGGCGATCGTCGCCAGCGAGGAGCGAGCCGCGATGGCTCTCTGGCAGACCGCTGGTTACGAGCAGCAGGCCGACAGGAGCAGGTTCATCCGCATGCTGGCCGACTGAGCGATGGCAAGCGCGCTGCAGCGGGTTGCGTCCGACCTCTGGGTTGTGGAGCAACCCCTTCGCTATCTCGGCTTCGAGATGGGGCGCCGGATGACCGTCGTGCGGCTCGCCGGAGATCGCCTGCTGATTCATTCGCCAGCCGAGCTGAGCGCTCAACTTCGCAGCGAGCTGGACGAGCTCGGCGAGCTGGCGTTCGTGACACCGGCCAGCATCCTTCACGGTCACCTCTACATGGAGCAGTACCGGGAGGCCTACCCGCAGGCAAGGCTGCTTGGCGTCTCTGGCCTGCACCGCAAGCGACCGGACCTGCGCTTCGACGGCGAGCTGGGCGCCTCGCCGGAGGCCGCCTGGAGCGAAGAGCTCGACCAGAAGCGATTCGAGGGGCACCGGGTCGCGGGACGGGTCCTCAACGAGGTCGAGTTCTTCCACCGCAAGACACGAACCCTGATCACAGGTGACCTCTGCTTCAACATCGGCCCCGCCTGGCCACTGAGGACACGTTTCCTGGCATGGGGCCCGCGGATGCGAAGGCGCCTCGGCCCCACCGTCGCGTTCCGGCTTGGGATCCGCGACCGGCGGGCGGCACGGCGGTCGGTCGAGCACATCCTTGAGTGGGACTTCGACCGAATCCTCCCCGGGCACGGCGAGATCGTCGAGTCGAACGCCAAAGAGAGGTTCCGGCGGGACTTCGCCTGGCTGCTGGACTGACCACATGTGGAGGCGGTGACAGAATCGATCTATGGCCGAGCGGGTATGGACCGAAGTCGACCGCTACGTGGGCGAGCATCTGGCACCCCACGACAACGTCCTGGAGGCCGCGCTCCGGGCCGGCGTTGAGGCCGGCCTGCCGCAGATCCAGGTTTCTCCGCCGCAGGGGAAGCTGTTGCAGCTGCTCGCGCAACTGCAGGGGTCCCGGACGATTCTCGAGCTGGGGACGCTGGCTGGATACAGCACGATCTGGCTTGCGCGCGCCCTGCCACCCGACGGCCACTTGATCACCCTGGAGGCCGACCCCCGTTACGCGGAGGTCGCACGGGCGAACATCGGGCGGGCCGGCGTTGGCGAGATCGTCGAACTGCGCGTAGGGCCGGCGCTGGAGACGCTCGCCGGGCTGCACGCCGAGAAAGCCGGCCCGTTCGACCTGACGTTCATCGATGCCGACAAGGTCAATACCCCCGCCTACTTCCAGTGGGCGCTCGAGCACTCCTCTCCCGGCAGCCTGATCGTTGCCGACAACGTCGTGCGCGACGGGACCCTCGCCGACGCGACCGGCGACGACCCGACGATCCAGGCCCAGCGCCGCCTGCACGAGATGCTGGCGACGGAGGCTCGGGTGAGTGCCACCACCATCCAGACGGTCGGCTCAAAGGGCTATGACGGATTCACCCTCGCAATCGTGCAGGGCTGAGCGCGGCCCGGTACCTCACTCGCTGTGCTGCCGCAACCACGCCGCCACCTCGGAGGCGTTGTCCTGTGGCGGGAACACGGGGTAGAAGACCTTCTGTATCCGCCCCCGGCGCGCGATCAGGGTGAGACGCCGGTAGTAGCGCTCTCCGCCAGCCTCGAAGGTGGGCAACCCAAGCTCTGCGGCGAGGAGGAAGCCACCGTCGTGAAGCAGCGGATAAGGGATGTGCTCGCGCTCGGCGAACTCGCGCAACTCGGCGAGGCCCTGCGCGCTGAGGCCAAACACCGAGGCACCGAGACTCGCCAGCTCCTGCGCAAGGTCGCGGAAGGCGCAGCTCTGCGGCGTACAGCCCCGGGCGCCGGGGATCTGGTTCCAACCTGCCGGAAGTGGCCTGCCCGGAACGCCCGTCCCCGGATAGACGTAGAGGACGAGGGTGCCTTGGGCGAGATCGGAAAGGCTCACGGCCTCACCGATCGTCGCCAGCAGCATCCGCTCCGGCATTGCCGTACCCGGCAGGTGGTCCGCAGCACCGTCGTCCTCGGGCACCGGCAGATCGTCGGGAAGCCCGCGCAGATCGCCGCCTGGATCGCTCATCGACCTCAATCCTCCTCGCAGCAGTAATTCAGCCGGTAGCGTTTCACGCGGCCTGGACACAGCCAGGGAGCCCGGCGAGGAGGAGGAGTCAGTGAGCGCAGCGAACAGCGACGGCGAGGCAACTGGGAACGCGCCGGGCGCCGGCGAGGAGATCGCCGACTTCCTATACCCGTATCGAAACCGCTACGAGACCCACCGGCGGCTGCCCGAGACGGGAGTCGATCAGGAGCGGCTGCTGACGATGGTCGGTGAGATGTCCGAGCGTGAGGATGCCGCGGCTCGCGAGGGCAAGATCTCGGGCTCCCTGTACCACGGAGGCGAAGAGCATTTCGCCTTCCTGGCCGAGGTCTATCGGCATTTCGCGCACATGAACGTGCTGCAGCGCGATATGTACCCAAGCGCGACGAAGTTCGAGGGCGAGATCATCTCGATGGCGCTGGGGCTGCTGAGCGGCGACGCGGCGGACGGCGAGGGAGACGCACCGTGCGGCGTCCTCACCTCCGGCGGCAGCGAGAGCCTGATCAGCGCGATGCTCGTTTATCGCGAGCGCGGCCGCGCGCGGGGTATCTCCGAGCCCGAGGTGGTGATGCCGACGACCGCGCACGTGGCGCTCCTCAAGGGCGCGCACTACCTCGGCGTCAAGGCCGTCCAGGTACCGGTCGGCAACGACTTCCGGGCCGACGTCGACGCGATGGCGGCCGCCGTCGGCCCACGCACGGTGGCACTCGTGGGGTCGGCGGGCACCTACCCGCATGGGGTCATCGATCCGATCGCCGAGCTCTCCGAACTGGCGCTCGAGCACGCGGTCGGCCTCCATGTCGATGGCTGCCTGGGCGGCTTCATCCTGCCCTGGGCCGAGCGGCTGGATCGCGAGATCCCCTACTGGGACTTCCGGCTGCCCGGCGTGACCTCGATCTCCGCCGACACCCACAAGTACGGCTACGCCCCAAAGGGGACCGGCGTGCTGCTCTATCGCAACCCGCAGCTCCGCCACCACCAGTACTTCGTCAACACCGACTGGCCAGGCGGCATCTACGCCTCGCCGGGATTCGCCGGCAGCCGCTCGGGCGGGCTGATAGCGGCGACGTGGGCTGCGATGGTGAGCCTCGGTGAGAGCGGGTACCTCCGGCTCGCCGAGGGCATCCTCGCCACCGCAACCGCGCTGCGCGAGACGGTCGACTCGATTCCCGAGCTGCAGGTCTTTGGCCGCTCGCCCTTCATGGTCGCCTTCGGCTCCAGCGAGCTCGACATCTGGCACGTCAACGACGCCCTGCAGGATCGGGGCTGGCGCATGAACGGCTGCCAGCTGCCCGCGGGACTGCACTTCTGCGTGACCCGGCCGAACACGCTGTCCGGCGTCGCCGAGACCTTCGCCGCCGACCTGCACGAGGCGGTCGCCTATGCGAAGGACCCGCCCCCCACCCCGCCTCGAAGCGGCGCCCTCTACGGTTCCGGTGGCGCGGAGATGCCCCCGACCGCCGATCTGCTGGTCGGCTATCTCGACGCGACCAGCGTCGCAGCGCCACAGCAATGACCCCTGCCCTGGGGCAGGACGCCCCGCACATCCTCGCCATCGACATGGGCACGGGGACCGCCAAGGCTGTGCTGGTCTCACGGCGGGGGGCGATCGCTGCCGCTGCGATTCGCGAGATCGAGACGATGCATCTCGCGAACGGCGGGGCCGAGCAGGACCCCGAGCAATGGTGGCAGGCGGTCGCCGGGGCGGCTCGCGAGGCCCTGCAGCGCTCTGGGCTGCCACCCGAGCGCGTGGTCGCCGTTCGCTGCACCACCCAATGGGCGGTGACCGTGCCGGTGGACGCCGCGGGAAGGGCACTCGCCAACGCGATCTCCTGGATGGACACCCGCGGAGGGCCCTACGTCCGCGAGCTGGTCGACGGGCCGCTCAAGGTCGCCGGCTACAGCGTGACCAAGCTGCCGCGCTGGCTACGGCTCACCGGCGGGGCACCGGTCCTATCTGGAATCGACGGACTGGGCCACCTCCTCTACTTCAAGAACGAGCGACCGGACGTCTACCGGGCGGCGACGGCGTTCCTCGAGCCGATGGACTATCTGAATCTGCGCCTCTGCGGCCGCTGCGCTGCGTCGGGCGCAACGATCTATCCCTACTGGGTGACCGACAACCGTGACGTAAGCGATATCCAATACGACACGCGCCTCCTGCGCCGGGCGGGATTGGACCCCGGCAAGCTCCCAACCCTGGTGTCCGTCGATGCTGACCTCGGGCAGCTTGCGCCCTCGGCCTGTGAGGAACTTGGCCTGTCGTCGCAAACACGGGTGCTGAGCGGCCTCCCCGACAGCCTGGCGGCAACGACCGGAGCCGGGATCGCCACGCAGGGAGAGGGCTATATCTCGATCGGGACGAGCTCCTGGCTCTCCTGTCTCGTGCCCCGCAAGAAGACCGACCTGCTGCACATGATCGCCACCAGCCCGGCTGCGCTGCCCGGCCAGCACCAGGTCGTGGCCGAGCAGGGCGCAGCCGGGCGCTGCCTCGAGTTCGTCGCCCGCAACATCCTCTACGGCACCGATGCCGAAAGTGCTGCGCCGCCGCCCGATCTGTATGAGCTGCTCGACCGCCAGGCGGCGGCCGTACCAGCGGGAAGCGACGGCCTGATCTTCACCCCATGGCTGAACGGCGTCAACGCACCGCACGAGGACCCCAACACTCGCAGCGCGTTCTTCAACCAGTCGCTTGCCACCACTCGCTCCCACTACGTCCGCGCCGCGATGGAGGGCGTTGCCTACAACCTGCGCTGGCTGAAGGGCGCCGTCGAGCGCTTCGCGAACACGGACTTCGAGCGACTCAACCTGATCGGCGGGGCGGCCCTCTCGCCCACCTGGTGCCAGATCCTCGCCGATGTGCTGGACTGCAAGGTCGGTCAGGTGGCCAATCCCCGCTACGCCAACGCCGTCGGCGCGGCGCTATCCGGCTTCGTGGCGCTCGACGGGCTCGACCCCGGAGAGATTCCCAAGCTCGTCGAGCTGACGGGCACATTCGCACCCGACGCGTCGGCTCGCGGCGTCCACGATCGCCAGTTCAAGCACTTCCTGGGCCTCTACCGCGCCAACCGGCGCCTCTACCGGCGGGTCAACGTCTCAGGACCCACGTGAGCCCGAGGCGGACCCACTGCCTCGCGATGCTCGTTTGGACCCGTGCTTCCGCTTCTTCTTGTCGGCGGGAAGAAAGCTGGCCCGGGGGCGGCGCACGAGGGTGACCTCAATCGCTCCCCGTTCGCCATTGCGAGCGTCGACGATAGCCATCCGCCCGCCAATGCCGCGCAGGCTGCGTTTTGCGCCGAGCAGACGACGGCCGCGGCGCCTGAGCCTTGCCCGAACGAGCACGCTGCGACGGGCTCCGATGCGGAAGCGACCCTTGACCAGGGTCACCCTGCGGGTGCCGGCGTCCAACGAGACGCTCGGCACGCTGGCCTTGACGAGAACCTTGCCGCGGCAGTCTTTGTCGGTGAACCTGCAGGTCAGCGTGAAGAATGCGTAATCGCCCTTGATCGCGACCCGTGGCCGGTGCCTGCCGGACAGGATGCCAACTCCCGGGGTGACGTTGACAATCGTCGACGGGCCCTTGCTGGACGACACTTCCACCGGCGCGACTGGAGCCGGCGAAGGGGCGGGCTCCTGGGGCAACGCGTCTTCGACGCAGGTGACCGTGATCGAGACCGTTGCCTTGGAGCCTCCGTTGAGGGTGTAGGTGAAGGCGTCCGGGCCGCAGTAATTGGCGTCCGGCGTGTAGGTGAGCCCCGCTCCTCCCCCGATCATGGACACGGCGCCGTGAGAGCCGTTGATCCTGCCGATGATCGCCTTCGGGCCGCCGTCGACATCGGTGTCGTTGGCGAGTACGTCGATCACGGTTGCCGGAGCAGCCTCCGCCACGGTGTCTGAGTCATCGACGGCCAGCGGCGGATCGTCGACGCAGGTGACCGTGATCGAGACGGTTGCCTCGGAACCGCCGTTCAGTTCATAGGTGAAGGTGTCGGCGCCGCAGTAGTTGGACTCTGGGGTGTAGGTGAGGCCGCTGCCGCCGGCGGCGATCGCCACGGTGCCGTGGGACCCGTTCGTCTTGGCGATCACTTCCTTGGGGCCGCCGTCGACGTCGGTGTCGTTGGCGAGGACCGAGATCGCGGTGGCGGAGGCGTCCTCGCCCAGCGTCACCGAGTCGTCGACGGCGACGGGGGGGTCGTCGACGCAGGTGATCGTCACCGCGACGGTTGCCTCGGAACCGCCGTTCAGTTCATAGGTGAAGGTGTCGGCGCCGCAGTAGTTGGACTCTGGGGTGTAGGTGAGGCCGCTGCCGCCGGCGGCGATCGCCACGGTGCCGTGGGACCCGTTCGTCTTGGCGATCACTTCCTTGGGGCCGCCGTCGACGTCGGTGTCGTTGGCGAGGACCGAGATCGCGGTGGCGGAGGCGTCCTCGCCCAGCGTCACCGAGTCGTCGACGGCGACGGGGGGGTCGTCGACGCAGGTGATCGTCACCGCGACGGTTGCCTCGGAACCGCCGTTCAGTTCATAGGTGAAGGAATCCGAGCCGCAGTAGTTGGACTCCGGGGTGTAGGTGAGGCCGCTGCCGCCGGCGGCGATCGCCACGGTGCCGTGGGACCCGTTCGTCTTGGCGATCACTTCCTTGGGGCCGCCGTCGACGTCGGTGTCGTTGGCGAGGACCGAGATCGCGGTGGCGGAGGCGTCCTCGCCCAGCGTCACCGAGTCGTCGACGGCGACGGGGGGGTCGTCGACGCAGGTGATCGTCACCGCGACGGTTGCCTCGGAACCGCCGTTCAGTTCATAGGTGAAGGAATCCGAGCCGCAGTAGTTGGACTCCGGGGTGTAGGTGAGGCCGCTGCCGCCGGCGGCGATCGCCACGGTGCCGTGGGACCCGTTCGTCTTGGCGATCACTTCCTTGGGGCCGCCGTCGACGTCGGTGTCGTTGGCGAGGACCGAGATCGCGGTGGCGGAGGCGTCCTCGCCCAGCGTCACCGAGTCGTCGACGGCGACGGGGGGGTCGTCGACGCAGGTGATCGTCACCGCGACGGTTGCCTCGGAACCGCCGTTCAGTTCATAGGTGAAGGAATCCGAGCCGCAGTAGTTGGACTCCGGGGTGTAGGTGAGGCCGCTGCCGCCGGCGGCGATCGCCACGGTGCCGTGGGACCCGTTCGTCTTGGCGATCACTTCCTTGGGGCCGCCGTCGACGTCGGTGTCGTTGGCGAGGACCGAGATCGCGGTGGCGGAGGCGTCCTCGCCCAGCGTCACCGAGTCGTCGACGGCGACGGGGGGGTCGTCTTCGAAGTCCGGCGTGCCCACTGATCCCGGGGTCTCGTCATCACCGATGTTTTCGGTGTTGCCGTAGCCGAGCTGGCCGCTGCTGTTGAGGCCCCAGCAGCGCAGCGTGCCATCGTCGAGCAGGGCGCAGGTGTGGTTTGCGCCCGCCGACACGTCGAGCGCGCTGCGCCCCGTACCGAGGTCGACGGGACCGGCCAGGACAGGTGCCTCGTTGTCGCCGATCGTCGTCGTGTTGCCGTAACCGAGCTGGCCGCTGCTGTTGAGGCCCCAGCAGCGAACGCTGCCGTAGTTGAGGCGAGAGCAGGTATGGCTTGCCCCAGCGCTGATGGTGCTGGCGGCCCCTCCCACGTTGACGGCCCCAATGCTGCTCGGCACCTCGTTGTCGCCGATCGTGTTCGTGTTGGCGTAGCCGAGGCGACCGTTGGCGCCGAGCCCCCAGCAACGCAGGGAGCCGTCATCGAGGCGGGCGCAGGTGTGCGCCTCTCCCGTGGCAACGAAAATGGTGCTTCGGCCCACCGACACCGCACCGGCACTGCTTGGAGTCTCGTTGTCGCCGATCGTGTTCGTGTTGGCGTAGCCGAGGCGACCGTTGGCGCCGAGCCCCCAGCAACGCAGGGAGCCGTCATCGAGGCGCGCGCAGGTGTGGTTGCCGCCGGCGCTGATCGCGGTCGCACTGCGCCCTAGGACGACCGGGAGGACGGCGCTCGGCGTCTCGTCGTCGCCAATGTTGGAGGTGTTGCCGTAGCCGAGCTGGCCGTTGCCTCCCGCCCCCCAGCAGCGCACGGTTCCGTTGGCCATCAACGCACAGGAGTGGTTGGCCCCCGCCGCAATCGCGACCGCGCTTTCGCCACCGAGGTTGACCACGGAGACTGAGCTCACCGCCTCGTCGTCGCCGATGTTTTCGGTGTTGCCGTAGCCGAGCTGGCCGCTCGCGCCCTTACCCCAGCAGCGCACGGCACCGTCGTCGAGCAGCGCGCAGGTGTGCGCGTCGCCAGCGGCTATTTCGACCGCATTGCTTCCGCCGAGGTCCACCGTGCCGCCGACTCCGGGATTCTCATCGTCGCCGATGTTGTACGTGCTGCCGATGCCCAGCTGTCCACTGCTGTTCAGCCCCCAGCAACGCACCGTACCGGCATCGAACAGAGCACAGCTGTGGTTGCCGCCGGCGACCGTTTGGCTCACCCCGTGGGCTGTCCCCAGGTCCACCGGGCCCGCCAGCGACGGAGCCTCGTTGTCGCCGATCCTGGTCTGATTGCCGTAGCCGAGCTGTCCGTAATAGCTTTCGCCCCAGCAGCGAACGGTGCCGTTATCCAGCTCAGCGCAGGCGAAGTATTTGCCGATCGTGATTGCCACCGCCCTGCGGTCGGTGCCGAGGTCGATGGGACCGGCGGCCGCGGGCGTCTCGTCGTCGCCGATCGTTTCGGTGTTGCCGTAGCCGAGCTGTCCATATGCGTTGTGACCCCAGCAGCGCTCGGTTCCGTTATCGAGGAGGGCACATGTGAAACGATCGCTCGCCGCAATGCCGATCGCCGTTCTGCCCGGGCCCAGGTCGACGGGGCCGATGGATGACGGGGACAGCACGTTGTTCGTATTGCCGGTTCCGAGCTTGCCGCTTTCGCCGTTGCCCCAGCACTTCACCGTGCCGTTGTCGAGGATCGCGCAGGTGTGGCTCCAACCCGTCGAGATCGCGACAGCCGTGCGGCCGGGGCCCAGGTCGACGGGGGGAATGGAACCGGGCGTCTCGTCGTCGCCGATCCTTGTCGTGTCGCCGGTGCCGAGCTGGCCATAGGCGTTGAACCCCCAGCAGCGAACGCTGCCGTTGTCGAGGATCGCGCAGGTGTAGGCGGAGCCGGTTGAAATCGCCACGGCGGTACGACCCGGCCCCAGGTCCACCGGGCCTGCTGCCGCCGGTGTCTCGTCGTCGCCGATCGGGGTCGTGTTGCCATAGCCGAGCTGGCCGTACGCGTTGTGACCCCCCCAGCAGCGCACCGTGCCGTTGTCGAGGATCGCGCAGACGTGACCTTCGCCGCCTGAGATCGCCGTGGCGGTGCGACCAGGACCGAGGTTGACGGTGCCAACCGCGGCCGGTGTCTCGTCGTCGCCGATGTCTTCGGTGTTGCCGTAGCCGAGCGAGCCCGTCGAATTGCTGCCCCAGCACTTCACCGCGCCGTTGTCGAGGATCGCACAAGTGAACATCTGGCCTGCCGTGATCGCCGTCGCGGTGTGCCCACCGAGGTCGACGACGCCGGCCGAGGCGGGTGTCTCGTCGTCGCCGATGTTTTCGGTGTTGCCGTAGCCGAGCGCCCCACCCCACCCGTACCCCCAGCAGTGCACGTTCCCGTTGGGGTCGATGGCACAGGTGTGGTAGCGCCCGCTGTCGATACGCGTCGCCTGGAACATGTGGGCGCGGGCCGAGGAGCGCTTCGCGCTGGCTGGGGCAGGACCCAGCGTCGCAACCGCCGCCGAGAAGAGAATCACCGTGAGAAACGGCAGCGCGAACCTCGAACGTCTCCAATGCGAGGCATCTGGTTGGAAGCCTCCCCCCTGCATGCTGGCACTCGTTTCCTGAATCACGGGACCTCCCGAGATCGGGTTGCATTGCGATGTCGCCATGCACCGCGGCAGTCCGGCGTACTCGATGAGTCCCGTGACTCTGCGCGATCCGCACCTTGGCGGACTTGCGTTTCACACGGCGTTATCGTGCCAGCGATCCAGAACCCAACCTAACCCTGGTTCTCCGAGCACTGGCATGTTCGGACCGTAACAACCCTTCTTGGCCTGGCAAATAACTCCATCGGATGTTCTACGCATCTTGTGGACCCCGGGCATCGCCGCCGGGCGAGCGCCTAACCGAAGCCGACGGGAGCGCTTGCCGGAACGCCGGTGGCGGCGCCGGCGAGCAGGCCGTGCAGCTCGGCGATCGTCACCCGGGACCGCAGGTCCTGCTCGGCGCCACGATCGCGCAGCCATGCGGTCGCCTCGGCGGCACCGAGGGGGCCGAACTCGACAGTGGACATCGCCCGGCCGGGACGAAGCGCCGCGGGATGAAGCTTGCCGAGAGGCTCGTTGGTCGTCACCAGAATCAGCGCCTGAGTGCCCTGGCCAAGCAGCCCGTCCGCGATGTTGAGCAGGCGGGCAAAGCCGCGGCCGACCTCGGTGGGCGCACCGATCCCCAGCAGCTCGCCGGCGTCCTCGAGCACCAACAGCCGCCAGCGCTCCTCGGAGTCCTGTCCGCCCCCGGAGGTCTCCTCGCCGTCCGTGGAATCCCGGCCTGGGGCCTCCGACCTGCCGGCGAGCACACCAAGCATGTAGCCGGTATCGCCACCCAGCAGGCGCTCCGGATCGGTGATGTAGTGGAGATCGCACCACTCACACCACTCACGCCCGAGAGCACGGAGCGCCCAGGTCTTTCCGGTACCAGGCGGTCCGTGCCACAGCGCGAGGCGACCGGGCAACGCATTGCCCGACAACTGAGCGAACAGCGCTCCGAGCCGGCGGCGCACATCCCCGGGATAGTTGGTTTCGATCTCCGCGAAGCGGGGCAACCTGAGACGGCGCCAGCGCGCTTCGGGCGTCGAGAGGATGCCGTCGCTTGCACCCGACCAGAATGCGACCGGGACGCGATCCTCGCGCACCCCGCCCTCGACTCGAATTGCGGCCGCGATCTGCTCCGCCAGCCCGTTCGCCCGCGAAGCATCGCCGGCCGAAACCGACACCTCGAATGCCCCGCCATAGCCCCGGTCGAGAAAGACCGGATAGCCGTCCCCGGACCTCAACAGGGCTTCCCGAACTCCCCGCCGGTCGACGCTTGCCTGTACGCGGGCGCCAACCTTCTCCGCGTCCTCGAGGCTGAGCGGATCGCCCTCGCGCTCGGCCCGCGCGGACGCAACCACGTCGTGACCGCGGTCTAGAACTTCACGCACAAACAGCGCTCTGGGGATGTCGTCGGCGTCGTCGAAACGCGCCAGCGGTAAAAGAAGATCCCTCGAGCTAAGCCCGGGCACTACCTCCGCTTTGATGTCCATGTGATCCAACTCCAGCTCCTTTCCATGCTCAGCACGGCCGTCTTGGGCGCTAGGTGCGCCTGAGGCGGGCAGTGCGAGCGATTTCGCTTTAGTTGGATCACAAACTCCACAGTACCAAAAGATGGGGGACGCATGCTTCCCGCCCTGTGTCAGAGGTGGCACGCCCAGTCGTCGCGTCGCGGCCCGATCCGGAGACCGGGCCGCCTGAGATCGCGACAGCCCGCGATTTCAGGCAGCGGTCCGCCCTGCCAGCGGGACCGCATATACAGAGGCACACACCTCTTCTCCCTGTAGTAACCCCAGAAGCGATTCCGCCAATTGCGGGGCGCTACCGCTGCCACCAAAGAGGCTGGCGCAGGCTAACCGATTGAGCGCTTTGATGCAAGCTGGCCGTTAACCCGGCGAGCTCGATGCGCCCAGGCGCCACCAAACGCCGCGACGGGGCCGCGAATCTACCGCTCGCGCCACTGGACGAGCTCTGCGTATCCGCCTTCGCCTCGCCACCCCCAACCGCTCCGTTCGTCATTTGTACCGCTCTGCGACACAAAGAGCGAACGGAGTCTCGCCCGAGAGATTCCAGCCGCTCCGTTCGTCATTTGTACCGCTCTGCGACACAAAGAGCGAACGGAGTTCGTGTCCGCCCCTCTGGCCACCCCGGCGGCCGCAGCCGTGCGTAACGGCCCCCAGCTCCTGACCGCCTGGGGCCCCTACCAGCCTCTCCCCTGTTTGCCCTCCTACTTGCAGGTGAGGAGGGCAAACAGGGGAGGGCTGTCTCTCTCGTCATCAATCGACGAGGGGTTCGTTTCGGGTCCACCAAACCCGTTTCGAACGCCTCGTCGGGGAATTTCGATCGCCTAGTTCGGGACGGCCTCGGGCGAGCGCAGTGCGGCGAGGACCCGCTCGGCCACCGAGTCGCCCGTCAGACCAACCTCCTCGCGCAACAGAGCCGGCTTGCCGTGGCCCACGTAGCGGTCCGGCAGGCCGACGCGAAGGACCCTGGCGCGCTCCGCGGGACGATCGCCGAAGGCGTCCTCGAGGTGCTCCAGGACCGCCGATCCGAAACCTCCCGGCAGCACGTTCTCCTCGATTGTCACAACCAGGTCGTGGCCGAGCGCAAGGCGCTCCAACAGCTCGGCATCGAGCGGCTTGGCGAATCTGGCGTCGGCCACGGTCGGTGTCAGGCCGTGGTCGGCGAGCATCTCAGCCGCCCCCAGCGCCACCGTCACTCCGTAGCCATACCCCAGCAATGCCACCCGTTCGCCGCTTGCGAGCAACTCACCGCTGCCGATTGGGATCTCCCTGGGCTCATCCGGCAGCTCGACCCCCTCCGCCGCGCCACGCGGATAACGCAGGGCCACCGGCCCGTCGTGGGCAATCGCCGTACGCAGCATGCGGACCAGCATCGCCTCGTCGCGTGGCGCCATCACGACGACGTTGGGCAGTGGGCGGAAGTAGGAGACGTCGAAGGCGCCGTGGTGGGTCGGGCCGTCGTCGCCAACCAGGCCGGCGCGGTCCATCGCGAACGTGACGTCGAGCTCCTGCAGACAGACGTCGTGGATGATCTGGTCGTAGGCGCGCTGCAGGAAGGTCGAATAGATCGCGCAGACCGGCTTGGCCCCCTGCAGCGCCAGGCCGGAGGCGAGCAGCACCGCGTTCTGCTCTGCGATGCCTACGTCGTAGTAGCGCTCCGGCAGCTCGTCGGCGAGCCTCTGCAGCCCGGTGCCCCCAGCCATCGCCGCGGTGATGCCTACGATCCGCTCGTCGCGCTCGGCCTCAGCCACGATGGCGTCGGCGAAGACCTTCGTGTATTGGGGCGGGGCGCTCGGCGGCGGTGGCTTCTCGAGCCGCTCGGGCGCAATCGAGTCCGGCGAGTCCGACTCCTTGACCGGCACGGGCTTGGAGGACGCCGGTTCGCCGTTGACGATCGACTTCGGCTTCGCGGCGTGCCACTTCTCCATCCCCTCCAGGCCACCGTCCTCCGAGGGCGCGAAGCCCTTGCCCTTGACGGTTTGGATGTGGACGACAACCGGGCGCTCCGCCTCGAAGGCTTCGCGCAGGGCATCGCGCAGCGCATGCACGTCATGGCCGTCGATCACCCCCATGTAGGCGAGATCCAGCTCCTCGAAGAGCAGGCCCGGAGCCCAGTAGGCCTTGATCGCCGACTTGATCTCCGGCCCAAGCCGTTCGATTCGCTTGCCGAGGCCGAGCGGGAGCCTGGTGAGCCGATCCTCAACGCCCTCGCGTGCGTGATAGAGGCGCGGATTGAGCCGCACCCGGTTGAAGTAGCGCGAAAGCGCCCCGACGTTGGGGGAGATCGACATCCCGTTGTCGTTCAGGACCACCACGATCGGTGTCTGCAGGCCGCCCGCCGCGTGCAGCGCCTCATAGGCGACGCCGCCGGTCAGGGCACCGTCGCCGATCACCGCCGCCACACGGCCGTCCTCGCCGATCCCCTTGCGCATCGCCTCCTTCAGCCCAACCGCATAGCCGATCGAGGTGGAGGCGTGGCCGGCGCCCATGATGTCGTGCTCTGACTCGAAGATCGAGCAGAACGGAGCCAGCCCCTGGTACTGGCGAATGGTCGGCAGCTGCTCGCGCCGGCCGGTGAGGATCTTGTGCGGATACGCCTGGTGACCGACGTCCCAGAGGATCTTGTCGCGCGGCGAGTCGAGCAGGCTGTGCAGGGCGACCGCCAGCTCACAGGTTCCGAGGTTCGCACCGAAATGACCGCCGATCTCACCGATCGTGTCGATGATGTAGGTGCGCATCTCCTGCGCCACCTGCTGTAGCTGATTGTCGTCGAGGCCGTGCAGATCCGCCGGGGCCTCGATCTGTTCCAGTAGCGGCCGGCCCCCGGCCTCCGATGTGTCCTGCTTGTCGCTCATAGGAGAACCTTCCCCCGTTCTTTCTGAGATCTGGATGAGGCCGACCGAAGGGAGGCCGACGCAGAATCCCGGGAAGGACAGAGAGCCGACCGCCGTTGGGAGAGCGCCAGCGTCGCTAGCCCCGTAGAGGGCCAGAATGAGACCAGCGCCTCCCGACGGTCGGAGGCACCTGAAGCGGCCACAAGGAGTGGCGCCCCAGAGCGCCAATCTATGAGCAACCGCAACGGTACCTCGCGGCCGGCTCGAACGAAAGTGAAATCGAGCGAGGGAGGTATCCGATGGAGGGGTTTGCGGGGATCGACTGGGCCAGTGCAGAGCACGCGCTCTGCGTCGTCGACGGGGCTGGCGGGACGCTGGCCGGTGAGTTCTTCACCCATGACGAGGCTGGGATCGAAGGGCTGATCGAGCGCATGCGGGGCCTCGGCGTGGTGCGTGTAGCGATCGAGCGTCCCGACGGCTTGCTCGTCGAGCGCCTGCTCGCGGCCGGCTTCACCGTCTTGCCGGTCCACCCCAACAAGCTGAAGGCGACGCGACCCCGCTATGAGGCCTCCGGTGGGAAGTCCGACGGCTTCGACGCCTTCGTCCTGGCCGAGCTGGCCCGAACCGATTCCCATCGCCTGCGCTCGCTTGCGCCGGATTCCGATGAGACCAAGGCGCTGCGGGTTCTCACCCGCAGCCGTGAAGATCTGGTCGGCGCCAGGGTCCGGCTCGCCAACGAGCTGCGCGCGCAGCTGGATGCCTTCTGGCCCGGTGCGGCGCGGCTGTTCGCCGCCATCGACTCGCCGATCTCCCTCGCCTTCCTGGAGCGCTACCCGGCTCCCGCCGATGCGCGCGGTCTGGGCGAGAAGCGACTGGCCGCCTTCCTGGATCGCAGCGGTTACTCGGGACGGCGCAGCTCCGAGGAGCTGCTGGGGCGACTGCGAACGGCCCCGCAGGGACGCGCAGGTGAGATCGAGGCCCGGGCGCGACGCTCTTCGGTGCTCGGCCTGATCGCGGCGTTGAAGCCGATCGTCGAGCAGATCGCAGAGCTCAGCGCTCAGATCGCCGACGCGGTGCGCGCTCACCCCGATGGACAGGTCTTCCTGCCGCTGTTCAAGGACCCCAAGTCCTCGATCACAGCCGCACGGCTGGTGGCGGAGATCGGCGACGATCGCTCCCGTTATCCGAACGCCGAGGCGCTGGCGGCCGACGCCGGCATGGCTCCTGTGGCGAGGGAGTCGGGCAAGCGCAAGGTCGCCGGGTTTCGCTGGGCCTGCGACAAGCGGCTCCGTGACGCCGTCGCGTGCCTTGCCGACTCCACCCGTCACCATCACCCCTGGGCGCGAGGCGTCTACCTCTCTGCACGAGGACGAGGCCTGGACCACTCCCACGCGATCCGCGTCCTCGGCCGCGCATGGCTGCGCGTTCTCTGGCGCTGCTGGCAAGACGGAGTCGCCTATGACCCTGCCAAACACGGCAATTTGCGACGGCTTCAAATGGTGGGGGGTTGACACAGGGAGTCTCATTCGTTCCTCGTGAAGATGTAGTCGGCAACCCTCCTCAGGTCGCCGGTGTCGCCCCCGGCCTCCGCCAGTGCCGCGAGCGCCTCGCTGTGGGACTGGGCGGCAAGCTCACGAGCCCGATCGAGCCCGAACAGGCTGACGTAGGTGAGTTTGCCATGTCGCTCATCACTTCCACTGGGCTTTCCAAGCTGCTCCTCGCTACCGGTCACGTCGAGGATGTCGTCGACGATCTGAAAGAGGACGCCGAGCTCGCCGGCGAACCGGCGATACGGAATTGTCTCAGGTTCTGCGCGGCCCTCAAGGGTTAGGACAACCCCAATGCTGGCTGCTATCAGGCGCCCGGTCTTGAGCATGTGCAGCGCGCGCAGCCCCTCGGCATCGCGCTCCTCGCCGGTGACGTCGACGTACTGGCCACCGACCATCCCGTCGACGCCCGTCGCGCCGCTCAATTCGCGCAACGCGGCGAGAACGCGCGCCGGGTCGCCCGGCTGTTCGCAGAAGAGGCGAATCGCCTCCGCGAAGAGGCCGTCGCCCGCGAGAATCGCCACGTCCTCGCCGAACTTGACGTGCGAGGTCGGCAGACCGCGGCGCAGCTCGTCGTCGTCCATCGCCGGCAGGTCGTCGTGGATCAACGAGTAGGTGTGGATCAACTCGATTGCACAGGCGGCCGGCAGGTAGCGCTCGGGGTCTGAGCCAAGGGCGCGCGCGGTGGCCAGCGTGAGCACCGGGCGGACCCGCTTGCCACCGGCCAACAGCGAATAGCGCATCGCCTCGTCCAGGCCGGCGGCGGCCGGCGCCGCCGCCGCGAACCGGAGCCGCCCCAGGGCGGCATCGACCAGCGACCGCAGGTCCTCGGGATACATCAGCGCCGGGAGGGCCCGTTCACTCGGATGGGCTCTCCGACTCGCGAATCCGGCGGTTCGTCTCCTCGACCGCCTCGGCCGAGAGCTCCGCAGCCTCATGCGTCAGCTCCACCGCTCGACCGTCGTCCGTCTCCTCCCCCTCCAGCTCGGCTGCAATTGCGCTGAGCCGTGCAGAGATCTCGCGCAGGCGACTGCCGACGGCGCCTGACTCCCGCTCGCTCTCGCCCATGTTCACCGCACCCCCTCTCGCTCTCGCAGAATCGCACCGAGCACTCCGTTGACGAAGCCGGGCGCATCAGTGCCGCAGTATTTCTTGGCGAGCTCGACCGCCTCGTCGATCGCCACCTCGGCCGGGGTATCTCCGTGCTCGATCTCATACAGCGCCACCCTCATCACATTGCGCTCCAGTGGCGCGATCCGATCCAGCTCCCAGCCCTTTGCATGGCTGGCGATCGTCGCATCGATCTCCTCTCGGTGCTCATCGACTCCGGCCGCCAGCTCTTTCGTGAACGGCCGCGAGTCGACCACGAGCTCATCCAGGCGGTGCCCCGTGATGTCGCGCTGGTAACAGGCGAAGACGGCGTCGCGGCGTTGGTCGGACCTTCTCATCGCCTCATTCTCCCGCTTCGCCGTGGTCGCCGCACCCGCGGGGTCCCTTCCCGATAGAGGCGAACCGCCGCCGCCAAGCGCCATGACTCCCTCCACCTCGCGTGTGCGATCGGCGGGCGCCGGACCAAACGGGGCAACGATGCAGGGGTCGAACCGCAGCGCCACTTGGCCGACCGGGGACGAAGCATCCACGCGGTCTCCAAACCGCAAAGGGGTGCGGGCCCGAGACAAGCCTAAGCGCGCGAGACGTATTCGCCGTTTCTGGTGTCGACGCGGATCGTCTCGCCCTCCTCGATGAAGAGCGGCACCTGGACGATCACGCCCGACTCCAGCGTCGCAGGCTTGTTCCCACCGCCGGACGCGGTGTCCCCCTTCACCCCCGGCTCGGTCTGCGTGACCTTCATCTCCACGGCGCTTGGCACCTGGACGTCGCTGGGTCGTTCGTCGACGAACAGCACGTCGACCTCGCCGTTGGGCAGCAGCCACTGCATGGAGTCGCCCGCCACATCGTGGGGGATCTCGACCTGCTCGTAATCGCGGTTGTCCATGAAGACAGCCGCATCGCCCGAGTCATAGAGGTACTGCATCTTCCGGGACTCGGTGTGGACGGGCCGGAACTTCTCCCCGGCGCGAAAGGTCTTGTCGAGCACGGTTCCGTCCTCGAGCTTGCGCAGCTTCGTTCGTACGAAGGCGCCGCCCTTCCCGGGCTTGACATGCTGGAACTCGACGATCTTGTAGACGGTCCCGTCGATCTCGATATGGGATCCGTTCTTGAACTGGTTTGTGGAAATCACGGCGGCGAATCCTAACCATCGCGGGGCAAGCCCGAGCGACTTGCCAAGGGGAGCTTCCCGTCAGGCCCTAAGCTGATGAGGTCAGGGAGATGAGGGGAATGCCGAGCACAATCGCTGCGCTGCTCGCCATGGTGCTTGCCGCCGCGGCGGTGGCCCACGCTGCCGAAGAGATCACCCGCGAAGGCTATGTGGCGCGCGTCGAGCCGATCTGCAAGCGCAACACGACGACCAGTCAACGCATCCTCGGGGGGGCGAGCGCGGAGATCAAGAAGCACGAGTTCGTGCGGGCGGGTCGGCGGTTCATCCGCGTCTCGGTTGCCTTCGCGCACGGGATCGAACAGATCGCAGCGGTTCCGCGGCCGCTCGCCGACGACGCGCGGCTGAGCCGGTGGATCAAGTTCCTCGGGATCGTCAAGACAAGGCTCAGGAATGTGGGCAGATTCCTGAAGACCGACGAACAGCTGAAGGCCACCCACGAAAGAATCAACGTCGAACGCAGCAGCAACGCCGCCAACAACGTCGGCTTCGTCTTCGGCTTCCACTACTGCCGCCTCACCCGCGCGCGCTTCAAGTGAGTCTTCAGTCGGTCGATTCCGAGCCGGTGCTCGTGGTCAGCCGCGAAGCCCCGCCACCGGCAAGCACGCGGCGCACCAGGCCCGGCGCCAGCACGCGAAGGACGGCGGCCAGGCCGTAGAGACGCGGCACGTACCGCTCGGCCCGCCCGCCGAAGCCGGTCTCGACGATCGCCTCGGCAACCCGCTCGGGCTTGGAGACGATCCAGCGGGTGAGTGCCCGCTCTCGAAGCTCGGCAGCCGGGAACCCCTCGGTGGCGACGAACCCGGGAAGCACCAGGCCCACATGGACCCCGTGGGAGCGCTCCTCGGCGTAGAGGGCATCGCTCCACCCGATCAGGGCGAACTTGCTCGCCGAGTAGGAGCCTGAGCCGGCACGGGACACGCGACCTGCCGTGCTCGCGATGTTGACGACCGAGGCCGGCGCGCAGTCCCGCAGCACGGGGAGCAGTGCCTCGGTCAGCCTGACCACGGCGTCGAAGTTGAGCTCCAGGTGGCGGCGCACGTTGGCATGGCCGCCCTCGGCGAAGCTGGCCCGCCAGGCCGCCCCCGCATTGTTGACGAGCAGCGTGAGCCGCTCGTGATGCTCGGCGACGTGGGCGCGCACCCGCTCCGGCGCATCGGCGTCCGTCAGGTCGACCGCCAGGTACGTCGCCCTGCAGGGAAGCGAGTCGGCGAGAGCCCGCAATCGCCCCTCGCGGCGCGCGACGAGGATCAGCTCGGTGTCGCGCTCGCGCGCGAGCCGCCTCGCAGCGGCCTCCCCGATTCCGCTCGACGCGCCGGTGATCAGCGCTGTCCTCGCCGTCTCTTCCATCCTCTGAACGCTAGTCGAATCGGTCGCCTCTGCGAAGGCGCTTCGAAGACGACATACTGGTCGACCCCGATGCCTGAGGTTCCAGTCCTTCTCGACAAGCTGCTTCGCGCCGCGGCTCCCTCCGGTCACGAGGGCCCGGCGGCCAGCGTCTGGCGAGGGGAGGCCGCATTCGCATCTCTCTCCACCGACGGGATCGGCTCGTCGATCGCCCGAATCGGCGACGGCAAGCCGCTGCTGGCGGTGGTCGGGCACATCGACGAGATCGGCCTCGTTATCACCCACATAGACGAGAAGGGCTTCATGTACTTCTCTCCGATCGGCGGCTGGGACCCCCAGATCCTCGCCGGCCAGCGCGTGGAGGTGCTGACGCGAGAGGGCGTGGTGCCGGGCGTCCTGGGCCGCAAGCCGCTCCACCTGCTGGATGCCGACCAGCGCAAGAAGGTCGTCGAGATGAAACGCCTTCACATCGACATCGGCGCCGCCGATCACGAGGAGGCCGCGCAGCTTGTGCGGGTCGGCGACCCGGCCGTCATCGCGGCCGACCCGGTGCAGCTCTCAGGCACGCGGCTCGTTTCTCGCGCCATGGACAACCGGCTTGGCGCCTACGTCGCCCTCGAGGCGCTGCGGCGCTGCCACGAGCGGGGCTCGCTCAGCGGAAGCTTCGCCGCGGTCGCCGCCGTGCA
The DNA here is from genome assembly GCA_963747765.1 of uncultured Solirubrobacterales bacterium. Taxonomy (GTDB): domain Bacteria; phylum Actinomycetota; class Thermoleophilia; order Solirubrobacterales; family 70-9; genus VRUE01. Next base: position 59,165 of record CAVVGH010000006.1, read on the forward strand.
AGAGGAGATTGGCCTCTACGGCGCCCGAACGTCGGCCTTCGAGGTGCGGCCGGACGTGGCGGTCGCCGTCGACGTGACGCACGCAACCGATGCGCCCGGAATCGACGAGAAGGAAATCGGCAGCCACGCGCTTGGTTCGGGACCGGCGATCGGGCGGGGCTCGACCCTCTCGCCGAAGGTCTTCGAGCTGCTCGTGGACACGGCGGAGGAGGCCGGGATCGAGTACACGATCAGCGCCTCCGGCCGCGGCACCAGCACCGACGCCGACGCGATCCAGATTTCGCGCTCCGGGGTACCGACCGGCCTCGTCTCGATTCCGCTGCGCTATATGCACTCGCCGGTCGAGCTGGTCGACCTCACCGACGTCGAGTCGACTGTCGAGCTGATTGCCGCGTTCGCGGCTCGCCTGCAGGATGGAGTCGACCTAAGCCGCTGAGCCAGACGCGGTCCCCGCGTTTGGCTCGATCACTGCATGCTCGGCGCAAACGGGTCACCGACAACCACTCTGTCGCGGCCCTCCGCCTTCGCCGTGTAGAGCGCGGCATCGGCCCGGCTGACCAGGCCCGCCGTGTCGAGCTCGCCGGGCACCGAGACGGCGACGCCGATGCTGATCGTCACCGGTACGCCGACCGGGCGTCGATCGCGCACCGCGTTGCGCAGTCGCTCGGCGATTTCCACGGCCTCGCTCTCGCCCGCCCCAGGCAGTACGACGAGGATCTCCTCGCCCCCAACCCGATAGATCGAGTCACCGGCGCGCAGGGTGGCCCGCATCGTGTAGGCAACGTCCTGGAGAACCGCGTCTCCCGCCGCGTGGCCGAGCTTGTCGTTGACAAGCTTGAAGTGATCGAGATCGCAGAGCAGCAGGGCGTGCGACAGTGCCCCGCCCCCGTCGCTCACCGGCGGTGCGTCGAGCTCACCGAGCCGCTGCTCCAAGGCGTTGCGATTGAAGAGACCGGTGAGCGGATCGAGCGTGGAACGACGCCGGTGAGCGCGGTCGGACTCGACCAGCGCACCGGAGAGCACGACCGTGGAGAGAACAAGCGCAACCGACGCAATCAGATGCTGGTGGTGTTCTGAGGCCGTCGCCGCGTCGAGCCCGACGGTGCTGATCATCAACAGCGCGATGATGTAAACGGTGCCGATCACCATCCCCCGGGGCTCGAAGCGGGCGCCGAGAGTTATCGCCGGCAGCGCGAACCACATCAGGGCGGGGCTGGCGGCACCGCCGGTCATCACCACGGCATCGGCGAGCAGGAGCGGCAGAATCGCCCATGCGGTCGCAACCCAGACGGCCGGGTGGGAGCTATTGCGCATGAAGGTGTCGGCGACGGCGAAACCGCCGAGGCCGATCGCGAGGGGAGCCAGCCACCACCAGCCCACCTCAGGCCCCACGGAGGCAAGCGCCGCCGCGAGAATCGCGAAGGTGGCCAACCGGTAGCGACGCAACCGGATCTCCATGTCCAGCAGCCGCCCGCGACGCGCTTCGTTGCGAATCGCCGCCAGCGACTCTTTCGGCGGATTCCCCGCGTCGAGCTCCTCGGCACCGTCGAAAACCGGGCGCAGTGTGGCAGTGGTCAATCTCACCTCAGTCGCATCGACTCAATGCGGCCGAGACTTAAGGCTGCAGGGGACGTCCCGTGCTATTTCCGCTAATCGACAATCAGCAGGTCCTTCGACATTCCACTGAGGTTTCGGCAGCCACCCTCCCCGACGACAACCAGATCCTCGATCCGCACGCCGAACTCGCCCGGCAGGTAGACGCCGGGCTCGACCGTGACCGCTTCGCCTGCCTCCAGCACGTCGTCCGAGCGTTGCGAGAGGCGCGGCGCCTCGTGCACCTCGAGGCCAACGCCGTGGCCCAACCCGTGGCCGAAGCGCTTGCCGTAACCGGCCTCTGCGATCGGCTGCCGGGCGGCGCTGTCGACCGCCTCCCCCCGCGCTCCAACCGCAAGCGCCTCGAGCGCCGCGGCCTGCGCCCGCCTCACCAGCTCGTAGACCTCGCGAGCGCGCTCGCCCGGCTCGCCGGTGGCGACGGTGCGCGTCCCGTCGGAGCAGTAGCCCGCCAGCCTGGCGCCCATGTCGAAGACGACCAGCTCCCCTGGCGCGATCCGGCGCTCGCCGGGCTCGGCATGCGGCAGGGCGCCATTCGGTCCGGCAGCGACGATCGCCGGGAAGGACGGATCGCCGCCCAGCTCCCGGATCCTCGCTTCGGCGGCCCGGGCAACCTCGCGCTCGGTGTGCCCGGCGAGTCCGCGCTCCAGGCTCCATCGCCACACCTCGTCGGCCAGCTTCGCCGCGGTGGCGATCGCCTCGAGCTCCTCGGCGTCCTTGACCCGGCGCAGCTTCTCCACGCACCCGCCGGCGGCCACCAGCTCGACCCCCGCCGGCACTTTCTCCTCCAGGCGCTTGAGCGTCCTGACGGCGAGCTGGTCGTCCTCGAAGCCGACCCTCCCGCCCAGGTGCTCCGCTATGCCCGCCAGCCAGTCCCCCTCGATGGTCACGACGTCCCAACCGTCGACCTCGGCTTCGGCTCGCTCCGTGTAGCGGAAGTCCGTGAAGAAGAGGCGCGTCCCGGACCCGCAGACGCAGACGCCGTTGGTGCCCCCGAAGCCGCTCAGATAGCCGACGTTGACGAGGTGCGTGACCAACATCTGGTCGAGCTCGCGCTCGGCCAGTGCGCTGGCGAGCCGGTCTCCCCGACCGGTCATTGGCCGCCGACCACGCCGAGTGCGCTGGCGAGCCGGTCTCCCCGACCGGTCATTGGCCGCGGACCACGCCGAGCGCGCCGGCCAGAGCCGCAAGCGCATCGCGGTAGCCGTCCGGACCGCGGCCGGAGATCTTCTCCAGCACCAGACCGTCGAATACCGAGACCCGGCGCCAGTCCTCGCGCGACTCGACGTCCGATAGGTGGACCTCGACCGCCGGAACGCCGCCCACCGCAAGGGCGTCTCCGATCGCCCGGCTGTAGTGAGTCCAGGCGCCGGCATTGACCAACGCCGCATCGGCCAGCTCCGGTACGCGGTGCAGGTACTCGACGAACTCGCCCTCGGCGTTGGTCTGGAAGAAGATCGCTTCCAACCCCAACTCGCGAGCCCAACCCTTGACCTTGACCTCCAGCTCGCTCAGCGACAGTCCCCCGTAGAGCTCCGAGTCGCGGCGCTCGAGGACATCGAAGTTGACGCCGTGCAGCACGGCGACCCGATTGTGGGCGCTGGTCATTCGTAGAGCTCCTTCACGGCAGCCTCGACCTTAGCCGGAGCGACGATCTGTCCGGTGCGGGGCTTGCCCGGCTCGGAGAGCAGCACGAAGCCGACGCCTGCGGCGGTGCGCTTCTTGTCTCGTTGCAGGGCGTCGAGGACCGCCTCGATCCCGATGCCGGGATCGAGGACAGCGGGCAGCCCATGGCGACGCAGAACCGCCTCGACCTCCTCGCGCAGCCGCGGCGCGTCGGAGAGCCTCAATGCCGCGAGCAGGCCGAGTCCAACCGCCTCGCCGTGGCGGTATCGCGAATAGCCGCTGGCCGCCTCGATCGCGTGCCCGACCGTGTGGCCGAGATTGAGCGTCGCGCGAAGGTCTCGGTCATGCTCGTCGGCGGCAACCACCTCGCACTTATGGCGCGCACAGGCGAAGACGACGTCGTCGAGCGCCCCCGCGTCCAGTGCCTCGATCGACCTGACCCGCTCCCACAGGTCGCCCCCAGCCAGCAGGCCAGTCTTCACCGCCTCCACGAAGCCTGCCGCCAACTCTCCCTGAGAGAGGCTCGCCAGCGCCTCGGTATCGGCCAGCACCGCGACCGGCTGGTGATAGGCGCCCGCATAGTTCTTGCCCTCCGGCAGGTCCACACCGGTCTTCCCACCATAGGCCGAGTCGACCTGGGCGACCAGCGAGGTCGGGACCTGAACGAACGGCACGCCCCGCTGGTAGGTGTGGGCGCAGAACCCGGCCAGATCGCCGACCACGCCACCACCGAGCGCCACGACGTGATCTTCGCGGGTCATCCCACCCCGGGCCAGCTCCTGCAGCAGCCGCTCGGCTTCGGACAGCGTCTTCGCTCCCTCGCCGGCCGGAACCTCGACACACAGCTCGAGCGGCGCGAGGCGAACGGCATAGAGCGGCCCGACGGTGTGGTCCGTTATGCAAAAGCGCCGCCCCTCCAGCGGCCACCAATCGGCTTCCAGAAGGCCGCGACCGACCAGGACCGAATAGCCGCCCGCGACGGTCCCGGCCCACAGCATCCTCGTCCCGGGGGGCAGCCCCGCCAGCGCCTGGATGGTGGGCAGGGCTCGATGGGCCAGCTCCCGGTCGCCCGCCGGAAGGATGACGTCGGCCAGCTGCTCGTAGAGCGGCAGGCGCTCCGCGAGCAGGGCATTGAAGGCGGCGCGGTCGCGGGCCAGCGGTCGATCCTCGCTGCCCGCGAGGCGTTGCCATGCGGTATCGGCATCCACCTCGAGCCAGACGACCGTGTGCCGATCGAGTGCCAGCCGTACTCGCTCCGCAAGGATCGCGCCACCACCGAGCGCGATCGCTCCGCCGTCGGCCCCCTCGAGCAGTGTCCCGGCCACCTCTGCCTCGCGGTCCCGGAACGCCTCCTCCCCATCGCGATCGAAGGCCGCGGCGATCGAGATCCCCAACTCGCGCTCGATCAGCTCATCGACGTCGGTCGTCGCGAGGCCGACCTCTCGCGCAGCCGCAAGGGCCGTCGACTTGCCGGCGCCCATGAACCCGATGAAGACAATCGCCGGCCGGCTCACCGGCTCACCCCCGCCAGTCGATGCGCTTCTTGTAGGCAGCGAGGGCGGCGAGCACGTCATCGATGTGATCGCCACCGAACTTCTCGCGGTAGCAGCGGACCAGCGTCAGGCAGACCATCGCCTCGGCGACGACGGCGGCCGCCGGCACCACTGTCGAGTCCGTCCGCTCGCGCAGGGCCTCGGCCGGTTCCCTGGTCTCGGTGTTGACCGAGCGAAGCGGCTTGGTCAGGGTCGAGATCGGCTTGATCGCAGCCCGAACGGAAAGTGGCATGCCGTTCGTCATCCCACCCTCCAGCCCCCCGGCGTGGTTCGTCTCACGGTAGTAGCCGCGCTCCTCAGACCAGAAGATCTCGTCGTGAGCGTCCGAGCCAGGGCGTCCGGCGACGTCCCACGCCTGGCCGATCGCCACGCCCTTGACAGATTGGATCGAGGCAACCGCGCCGGCGAGACGACCGTCGAGTCGCTCCTCCCCGGAGACGTGCGAGCCGAGGCCCGGCACGAGGCCGAACGCCCGCACCTCGAAGACTCCACCGAGGCTCTCGTTTTCCTTTCGCAGCCTGTTGATCTCCTCCACCATCGCGTCGCTTGCCTTGGAGTCCAGGCAGCGCACGGGGTCCTCGTCAACCGCCTCGAAGTCCTCCGGCCCCAGCTCGGACCGCTCGGGTGCCGTGACCGAGGCGATCTGGGTCACATGGCTGTGGACGCTGACGCCAAGCGCGGCAAGGAACGATCGGGCGATCGAGCCGGCCGCCACCCGCGCCGCCGTCTCGCGGGCGCTGGCGCGCTCGAGCACGTTGCGAATGTCAGCGTGGCCGTACTTCTGAGCACCGACGAGATCGGCGTGGCCGGGACGCGGCAGGTGAACCTCCTCCACCGCGGCGTCGACCGGCCAGGGATTCATCCGCTCTTCCCAGTTGGCGTAGTCGCGGTTGGCGACCAGCACCGCGATCGGACTGCCCAGCGTGCGTCCATGGCGCACTCCCGAGCGAATCTCGACCGAATCCGACTCGATCTGCATCCGCCCGCCGCGCCCGTGGCCAAGCTGGCGACGGGCCATGTCGCGGTCGAGGGCCTCTCGGTCGAGGGCCAATCCCGCCGGCATCCCCGCGACAATCGCCGTCAGTCCGGGGCCGTGGGACTCACCGGCGGTAATGAAGCTGAAGCTGCTCATGGGCGCAAGGCTATAGGCGAGCGATACCGTAGTCGCCCCCGGCGCCCTCTGTCCACCCGGATGGGCCCATTCCCGTCGCTCAGCCGCGCGCCGCCGCGCGCATCGCGTCGAGCGGAGCTTCGCGGCTGGTCCAGATTTCCAGCGAGAGAGCGCCCTGGCGGACCAGGACCTCGATCCCATCCACAACCGTCGCCCCGCGCCCCTCGGCGGCCAGCAGAAGCTGGCTTCCCCCGCTCCCGTAGACAAGGTCAACGACCGTCTGACCCGGCGCAAAGCCCTCTGCACGGAGGGGAAGCTCGGCGAGGGCGTCCTCCCCTCCCATCCCCACCGACGTGGAGTTGACGATCAGCCGATAGGCGCCGGCGTCGGGGGCCTTCACCGGCGCCCCACCGATCTCCTCGCAGAGGTTGCGTGAGCGCAGCTCGGTGCGGTTCCAGACGTCCACCTCGGTACCCTCGCGGACGAGCGCCCAGACAACCGCCCGCGCGGCGCCGCCGGCGCCCAGCACCAGGGCGCGCTCGCCGCGCGGCGATCCAGGCAGTGCCCGCAGAAGCCCTTGGGCATCGGTGTTGTCTGCGTGGATCTCGCCATCCACGAAGCTCAGCGTGTTTGCCGCACCGATCTCGCGGGCGGTCTCGGATAGAGAGTCGGCAAGGACCAGCGCGGCGCCCTTGTGGGGAACGGTGACGTTGACCCCCACAAAACCCTGCTCCGGCATCGCCCGCACGCGTTCCTCCAACTCGTCCGGAGGGACGTCGATCGCCTCGTAGCTCCACTCTCCCGCCAGCCCCAGCTCGGCCAGTGCAGCGCTTTGCATCGCGGGCGAGCGCGAGTGCGCCACCGGATGGCCGAGGACGGCGAGCCGCGGCATCAGCCGCAGCTCTCCGGCGAGCGGCCGCCGGCTGCGTCGCGAGCGCGGTTATAGCGGGCGACATCCGCCTGGAACTGGGCGTAACTCGAGGAGAAGGCGTGCTTCCCGCAGGTTCCCGGCTTCACCACGTAATAGAGGTAGTCGACCTTCGCAGGATGCGCGGCAGCTTCGATCGAGGCGAGGCCGGGGCTGTCGATCGGCCCCGGAGGGAGGCCAGCGTTGAGCCGGGTGTTGTAGGGCGAGTCGACCGCGAGCTGCGATTCGGTCAACGGCTCGCTGTAGTTGCCGGTCGCGAAGCGGATCGTCGCATCGATGCCGAGCGGTATCCCTTCGTGCAGGCGGTTGTAGATGACCGCGGCGATCAGGGGACGCTCGCTGTCCAGCTGGGCCTCGCGCTCGACCATCGATGCAATCGTCAGCACGTCGTAGGTGGTGAGGTTCTTGGAGCGCGCGTAGCGCATGTCGACGTGCCTGATCCGCTGTTTGAAGTCCTGCAGCTGCAGCTGGACCAGATCGGCGGCCGGGGCACCCGCCTTCAACTCGAAGGTGTCCGGGAAGAGGAATCCCTCCAGGTTCCTGGCTCCCCTGCCGCCGTAGCGGGCGGGGCTTAGGTACTTCGAGCGCACGCTCGCCTTCAGGTAGCTGCCCTCGAGGCCCACTTCGCGTGCGATGCGCGCGCCCTGGGGTCGGCTGTCGCCCTCGGGAATCGTCAGCGTGGTGGTCTTCTTCGCACGCACCGTCGAGAGGGCGTCGATGGCCGCCCCGTAGCTCATGCCATGAGCAAGCACGTAACGGCCCGGGTAGAGGTCCGCGCGCTTGCCGGCCAGCGTGACCCGGAGCTGGAAGAGGATCGAGCTGGAGACGACGCCCTTGCGGTCGAGCAGGTCGCCGACCTCCGCGACGCTGGCCCCCTTTGGAACGGTGACCGCGACCCTGCCCGAGCCGTCACCCCCGAACGGTTGCATGAGGACAAAGAGAAACCAGATGACGACAATCGCCGCCAGCGCCGCGACGATCCACCCGGGATGGCGCCTGGCGGCGACAAGCGCGGCTGTGCGGCGCCGGGGCCGCGGCGGGTCGGGCGGCGCGGACGGCGGCGCTGTATTGCCGTCCTCCTGACGGCGGCGCTCTTCGCGCTCGCGCCAGCGCCGTTCGCGCTCCGCGGCGACCGGATCGTCGGACTCGGCGAAGGGTTCGCCCTCGAGCCACTCGTCACTCATTGTCGGGCTCGCTGCTTTCCAGCGCGGCCAGACCGGCCAGATATCCCTGGAGGAGGTGCGCCGCAGCCAGCGAGTCGGGGGCGGCCGTTGCCCCTTCGCGACGGCTCGCTTCGGCCATTCGCGTGGTCAGCCTCTCGTCGTAGGTCTCCACCGGTATGTCGAGCATCGCTTCCAGTTCGCCGCAGAAGGTGCGAGTCAGGGCGGCCTGGGCCCCCTCCACGCCGCTCAGGTGAAGAGGCAGGCCCACGACGACGCGCTCCACCTCGTACTTGGCCACCAGCTCGGTGACCGATCGTGGCTCCGGAGGCTCGATCACCGGAAGCGGTGTGGCGAGCGTTCCGCTCGGGTCGGATATGGCACAGCCGATCCGGGCGATCCCGTAATCGAGCGCCAGGACTCTCATTCAGAAGCGCTCTGCTCGATCGTCCGCCGCGCCACCTCAAGTGCCTCCGCCAGCTTCGACGGGTCCCGGCCCCCTGCCTGTGCCATGTCGTCGCGCCCTCCCCCGCCACCACCGACGATCGGTGCCGCATCGCGCACGATGGCCGCCGCGGAGAGCCCGCGCTCCACCCCGGCCTTGGAGACCAGCGCAACGAGCCCGACCCTTGCGCCGTCGGCGCCACCCAGAACCACCGCCGACTCACCGCCGAGCTTCGACTGGATTCGACTGGCGAGATCGAGCAGCAGCTTTTGCTCCGCCACTGGTGCCTCTGAGGCCACCAGCTTCACCCCATCCACGTCGACCGCACCGGCGACCAGGCGGTCCGCTTCCTCGCCCAGCTGCTGCTTCTCGGCCTGCTTGGCGCCCCGCCCCGCCTCGCGCAGCTGCTCGGCCGCGCGGCGGGCGCCCGTCACCGGGTCCTGCGGGGTACCGAGCACCTCGCCGATCTCGCGCAGGCGCTCCTCACGCGCCCGGAACCAATCGATCGCCGCCGGCCCGGTGAGCGCCTCGATCCGGCGCACGTTCGCGGCGCTGGAGCCCTCCGAGGCGATCTTGAAGATGCCTATCTCGGCGGTGTTGGCGACGTGCGTTCCACCGCACAACTCGCGCGAGACCCCGTCGACCTCGACGACGCGAACCCACTCCCCGTATTTCTCGCCAAACAGTGCCATCGCCCCGAGCCTCTCCGCCTCGGCGCGGTCCATCTCCAGCCAGCGCACCGGGCGACTCGCCTTGACCCACTCGTTGACGCGATCCTCGATGGCGCGCAGATCGTCGCGCTCGAGCGCCTGTCCATGCGTGAAGTCGAACCGCAGCTTGTCGGGCCGCACCGCCGAACCGGCCTGCCGGACATGAGTGCCAAGTCGCTCTCGCAGCGCGGCGTGCAGCAGATGGGTGGCGGTGTGGTTGCGCATCGTGGCGTGGCGCGCCTCGTGGTCGACCACCGCCTCAACGGCGACCCCAGCGTCAATCGAGGACGCCACCCGGACCTCGATCACCTGGTCCTCGCCAACTCGGTAGACGTCAACCACCTCGGCCTCCTGCCCGTCCCACCGCAGGAGGCCCGAGTCGGCGATCTGACCGCCGCCCTCCGCGTAGAACGGGCTCTCCTCCAGCTTGACCAGCGCCCCTCCGTCGTCGGCTGCGACAGCCGCAAGGCCGGTCGTCGTGCGCAGCGTCTCGTAGCCGACGAAGCGGGCGGGCGGCGCCTCCGCCGCGAAGGCGATCACCCTCTGGTGGCGATCCTCCGAGCCGTGCGCGGTCGCCGCCCCGACCCGGGCCCGCTGGCGCTGCTCCTCCATCAGCTCCTCGAAGCCACCGTCGTCGACCGACAGCCCCCGCTCGGCGAGCAGCTCCTTGGTCAGGTCGTAGGGAAATCCGTATGTGTCGTGGAGCTTGAAGGCCTCGCTCGCGTCGATCCACGAGGTGTCCGATTCGCGCGCCTCCGCGACGAGCCGCTCCAGCAGCTCGGTTCCCCGCTCCAGGGTGCGACCGAAGCTCTCCTCCTCGTCCCCGACCCAGCGAGCGATGGTCTCTCGCTCGGCGTGGAGCTCCGGGTAGGCCTCGCCCATCATCTCGATCGCCCGCTCGGCGAAGCGACCCAGCCAGGGGGCCTCCAGTCCCAGCGTGCGACCCTGCTGGATCGCACGCCGCATGATGCGCCGCAGGATGTAGCCGCGGTCCTCATTGGAGGGGACGACGCCGTCGGCGATCAGGAAGGCAGCGCCGCGCGAGTGGTCGGCGACGATGCGCATCGCGCGAGTCACCGCCCCTCCCTCGCCGTAGGAGTGCCCGGAGAGCTGCTCGGCGAGGTCCACCAGGGGGCGCAACAGGTCCGTCTCGAAGACCGAGGGGACGTCCTGCAGGATCGCCGCCATCCGGTCCAGCCCCATGCCGGTATCGATGTTGCGCATCGGAAGCTCGGTGAGCACGCCGCCGTCGCTCAGGTCGTAGGTCATGAAGACGTGGTTCCAAAACTCCAGGAAGCGGTCCGTGTCGTCACCGGGGCGCTCGCCGGGAGCGCCGTAGGCCTCGCCCCGGTCCAGGTAGAGCTCCGAGCAGGGCCCGCACGGGCCGGTCGGGCCGGCCTGCCAGAAGTTGTCCTCGCGGCCAAGCAGGACGATCCGCTCCTCGGGCATCCCCTGCGCCTTCCAGAGCTCGATTGCCTCAGTGTCCGGGCCGAGGCCCAGATCCTCGTCCCCGCCGAACACCGTCGCCCAGATCCGCGCCGAGTCCATGCCGAAACCCTCGGTCGAGAGCTCCCAGCCCCAGGCGATCGACTCCTCCTTGAAGTAGTCGCCGAAGCTCCAGTTGCCGAGCATCTCGAAGAAGGTGAGGTGGCGAGCGGTGTTGCCGACCTCCTCGACGTCAGTGGTGCGAAAGCACTTCTGCACGTCGGCCAGGCGTGGCGCGGGAGGGCGCTCCCGGCCGAGGAAGTAAGGCTTGAAGGGCTGCATGCCCGCCGTGGTGAGCAGGACGCTTGGATCGTGCACGGAGGGAACCAGCGAAGCCGAGGGCACGATCTTGTGCCCTCGCTCTTCGAAGAACGAGAGATAGGTGTCGCGGATCTCGCTGGCCTTCACAGCCATGGAGCCTAAGCGACCGCGAGCGGTTTCGGACCGGCGCTGACAGAGGCGGCTCGATCCCGTTGAAGCAGTGATGGAGATAGCCCTAACCTTCATTGGATGGCCCCGTATGCCGAAATGGCAACGTGATGGCAGAAACCGCTGCCTCGAATCCATCTGCGGTCCATGTCGGGCCGAATCGCCTGCTCAGCGACAGCTGGCTGACACGGCGCGCCACGAAGGGCGACCGCCGAGCCTTCGAGGCGATCTACCAGCGCTACCACCAGGAGCTGTACCGCTTCTGCCTGGCGACCGTCCGCAATCCCCAGGATGCCCAGGACGCGCTGCAGAACACGATGGTGAAGGTCCTTCGCGCCCTGCCCGGCGAGAAGCGGCACATCAAGCTGAAGCCCTGGCTCTACCGGATCGCTCGCAACGAGGCGATCGAAACGGTTCGCAGGCGCCGCGACAACGTGGAGCTGGAGCCCGAGCAGGCCTCCTCCTCTCTGGGGATCGCCGAGAACGCAGAGACGCGGGCGCAACTGAGCAGGCTCCTGACCGACCTCGAGGAGCTGCCCGAGCGCCAGCGTGGCGCCTTGGTCATGAGGGAGCTGGCGGGACTCGGCTTCGACGAGATTGGCAAGGTTTTCGAAACCTCTCCGGCGGTTGCCCGGCAGACGGTCTACGAGGCGCGCCTCAGCCTTCACCAGATGGAGGAGGGACGTGAGATGAGCTGCGAGACCGTGATGCGCGAGCTCTCCGACGCAGACGGGCGAGTGACCCGTCGTCGCGAGATCCGCTCCCACCTGCGCGATTGCGCCAGCTGCCGAGCGTTCCGCGACAGCATCGCCGAGCGGCGAACCGACCTCGCCGCGATCGCGCCACTTCCCGTCGCGGCGTCGCTCGGGCTGCTGCACGGCGTGTTCGCGAGTCAGGCCAGCGCGGCGGCGACAGGCGGCGCAGCCGCGGGTGCAGGTGCGGGCATCGCCGGTAGCGCGGGCGTCGGTGCCGGCAAAGTCATCGCAACCTCGGCAATCGTCAAATCCGTCGCCACTGTGGCGGTGGTGGCGGCCGTGGGCGTCACGGCCGCCGACCGAAGCGGCCTGATCGACGTTCCGCTGCCCGGAGGCTCCACATCCGGGCAGGGGCAGTCCCACTCCACGGCCCCACCGCAACAGCACGGCACCGCAAGCCCCACCCAGTCAGGCAAAACGCAGAATGGCAAGCCAGCCGGGAAGGCCAAGGCACGCGGTCACCGCGGCAAGGGCGAGAACGCCACCGGGAAAACGCACAACGCCGGTCACCGACACGGCCGCTCCGCCCGGCAGAGATCGCGCCGGCAGACCGGCCGCCACGGCCAATCGCAGGCCACGCGGCACGGACGACCGGAAGGGCTTCCGGCGGCATCTGGGCGCGGTCGGCAAACCGCGACCGAACATCAGTCATCGCACGCGAACTCCTCACCCGGCAGCGGTACCCCACCTAAGAGCAAGAGCGCTGCGCCGCCCTCACCGGCTCCACCGGTCTCCACGACACCCCCAGCCCAAGAAGCGCCGGAAATTCCACCCGCCCCCAGCGAACCGGTCGAACCTGGCACCCGTGGAGCGCCCGCACAGGGCGGCGGCAAACCGGTTGAAACGCCCGCTCCCTGACAGCCCTCCTTCGCCCGGCTCCTGACGACAGGCTCTCGAGTTGGGAGCGGGGGGTTCAGCGTAGATCGTTCCTTCGAGCCTCCGAACGAGGTGTTCGAAATGGGTCAGGCGCACCCGCAAAGAACAACTCGACAGAGAGAAACTCACAGCTTCCCTGCTTGCTCTCCTACCTGCGGGTGTCGAGGGCAAGCAGGAAGGACTGGCAAGGCCCAGCGGGCAAGGGGCTTCGCGGGGAGTGAGGCGCTGCGCGTGGGGCACGGCTGGGGCACGGCTGGGGCACGGCGGCTGGCGTGGCGGCTGCCCACCCGCGGCAATTCTCCGATCGGCCCTGACAGCTGAGGCGGAATCGCGTTTCAACCTGCGAGTAGACGGCCCGCCGGGTCGCACCCACGACCAGATCATCGAAGGAGACAATGCCATGAAGCTCCAGCTGAAGATTGCACTCGTCACCGGGGCGCTTGCGCTGGGCCTCAGCCCGGTTGCGCTCGCTGCTGGGAAGCCAGAAGGCGTCCCGCCAACGGAAGGCCACAATGCGTCAAACGGCCACAGCCCCAACTACGTGCCCGGCGAGCCGCCGCCCGGGAATCCCACGCCAGGCCCAAAGGCGGGACTGCCCGAAAAGGCGAAGGCCTACGGCCGCTACTGCAAAGGTGAGAGCCGCAGGCACGTCAAGGGCGAGAAGGGCACGCCGTTCAGCCGCTGCGTGACCGAGATGGCGAAGGTCGCGAGCCACAGCAACATGTCCCCCGGCCGGGCGTGCAAGGGCGAGAGCCGCAAGCACGTCAAGGGCGAGAAGGGCACGCCGTTCAGCCGCTGCGTCGTAGCGGCGGCCAAGCTGCGTCGCAACCAGCACGCAGAAGAAGAACACACCACCAGCACCAGCTAGGAATTCGACGATGGGTTTTCGCGCCGCGCTCTGCGCCTACTTCGGCATCGGGACTCAGCCCGAGGCGATTGTGCCGTGTCCGACGATGACGTCTCCGGAGAGCAAGACCGCGGTCTGCCCGGGGCAGGCACCGTCGAAAACCTCATCCAGCTCGACATCCAACTCCGCGTGATGTCCCGTCCCCGCCGCTGAGACCGCGGCGGGGACGGCAGCGGAGCGATAACGCAGCCTGACCGCGTTGACGCAGTTGGGCTCCCGGTGGAGAACCGCATCGCGGATCCTGACCCTCCTGGTGGCCAGCTCGCCGCGAGTGCCAACTGTCACCGAGTTTGCATCGGCGTCGGTGGCCAGCACGTAGAGGGCCTCTGGAGCGGAAACGCCGATGCCGCGGCGCTGGCCGACCGTGAAGTTGTGATGACCCCGGTGGCGACCGACGACCCGCCCGGAGCTGTCGAGCACGGGGCCCTCCCTATCATCGAGCCCGCCGTGACGGTGCAGGAACTTCGCCTTCCCCTGGCCCGCCAGGAAGCAGAGATCCTGGCTCTCGGGCTTGCGAGCCACGGAGAGGCAATGGCGTGCGGCAATCTCGCGAACCTCGGGCTTCGTCAGCTCGGTGAGCGGAAAACGAACCTTGCCCAGAGTCGCTGGTGGCAGCGCCGCGAGCATGTAGCTCTGGTCCTTGGCGCCGTCGGCCGCGGCGGCAAGCAACTGTCCAGCGCCATCGTCGACGATTCGCGCGTAGTGACCGGTGACGAGGCACTCGGCTCCAAGCCGCTCGGCAAGATCGACCATCGCCGCGATCCGCACGTCGCCGTTGCAGACGATGCACGGGTTTGGCGTCCTCCCATCCGCGTGACCGGAAAGGAACTCGCTGACCACGCGGCGACGGAACTCCACCTCTAGGTCCAGCGTCAGGTGCGGAATGTCGAGAGAGTGAGCGACCGCGCGAGCGCCGAGCACAGCCTCCGGTGAGCAACAGGCCTTGGCGCCGTCGGTCTTCGGATCCGCCCAGAGCTTCAGTGTCACGCCGAGCACGTCAGCGCCACGCTCGCGCTCGAGCAGGGCCGCAACGGCGCTGTCGACCCCGCCCGACATCGCGACCAGAACGCGTCCCGGCCGCCCCGAGGCCAGACGTTCGGTGGAGGCAGCCGCCCTCGCGAGAGACCGGTGCAGAGCGTCGGCGGCCAGCTGGGCGGCGTGTCGCTTCACCGGGGTCAGGCCGCCGATCGCTGCGTCCACCTCATCGGTGCCGATCCGCGCGGCGTCGACGACGGTCTCGCCGTCGACCATCTCCGCCACCGCGGCCGTCGCCGCGCGCGTCGCTCCGCATCCCTCGGCATCGAACGTCACGCCGGCAATGCGTCCCTGGTCCAGGATGAGAGAGACACGGGCGAGATCGCCACAAGCGGCCCCCCCGGCGGCGCCCGTGAAGGCGCCGTCAGGGGCGGCCCCCACGTGCGCCTCGTCGCGCAGGTAGTGCTCGAACAACTCGCGGCTCACAGAGAAAGGGTAGTTCGAAAGGGCGATGCGGCTAACGCGCGCTGCATTTGCCCCCAGTAGCGTGGTCAACGCAGCGCCCGTCATCCCTCCAGGAACTCGCGGCTCACAGAGAAAGGGTAGTTCGAAAGGGTGATGAGGCTAACGCGCGCTGCCTTTGCCCCCAGTAGCGTGGTCAACGCAGCGCCCGTCATCCCTCCAGGGCCATGGAAACGTCCAGGGCCACATCCTCTGCGCGGTCGCGGACCTGGCGCCACGTGATTCGCAGTACCCGCCAACCGTTGACCGTGAGCAACCTGTCGCGTTCCCGGTCGTCCTCGAAGGCCTCTCGCGTTCCATGGGCGGCGCGCCCGTCGAGCTCGGCGATCAGTCGTTGCGAATGCCAGAGACAGTCGACGCAGAAGAAGCGCCCGCCAACCGAGATGTCAGCGTTGAATCTTGGGCGCGGCAGACCGTGCGCGTCCAACAATGAGACGAACAGCTCCTCGAAGTCGTTCCTCGTCACTCCACTGTCACCGGCCCGTTCAGCCACGAGACCATGCAGGACGGCCGAGCCAGGGCGCCGCGGGTACCGCTCGAGCAGATCCGGAACCGACAAGGCGTCGGTCAGCCCCCGCACTTCTGTCTCGTTCAGCATTCGTTCCAGCTGTCGCGGCGATGCGGCGACTGCAGCATCCAAGACCGTCCGAGGCACCGTGGTCACCGGGATCCCCTCCACCACCGTCCGCTCGTCCTCGGGAAGTACGGATCGATGCGCCCGGATGTGCGGATGTGGGCGGAAATATGTAGGTCTCGTCACCTCCAGAAAGCCACCGGAGCGCGGGGAAATCCCCCAGAGGCCAGCGGCCGTCAAATGGCTGAGGACGGCATTCGGTCCCGCTGCAAGCACAGCGGCCATCCAGCGGCCCTCGGTGCGAAGAGCCCGAAAGCCGACTGCATAGACCCCGCGATGGATCTGGTGCAGCCTGTGGCGCCCCATGCGCTCGTCAATTGCCCTCCGGCCGATCCCTGCCGCCAGCAATTGCCGGCGGGCCACCACGCCGTGCTGCTGCCCCGCCAAGTTGGCGATCACCCAATCCGCTTCACGCGCGCTGCATTTGCCCCCAATGACGTGGTCAACGCAGCGCATGTCGCCGTCGGAGGCGGTCAGTCCGGCCATGGAGCGAGTCTGACCGGGCGCGGCATACGTGTTGCGCGTTGAATGTCACTTCTCTCCCCAAACGGGTGCCGTGGCCGCTCGGGTCGGCTCGCGAAAGAGGTCCCACGCTGCCGTTGGGTCGGCTCGCGAAAAGAGGCCCCAACCCGCCGCTGTCGCCTCTGGCTTTGATCCCTTAAGAGAAGGGTGGGCGCCTCCTCGCGATCCCACGAGACCGCGAGAGATGGGCTCCCGAGCCGTTTGTGTTGGGTCAAACTATGAGACGACTCGCGTACGGGCTCGAGCCTCAAATCAACGGTAGCACCCACGGGGAGCAACCGGTGATTAAGAAGGTTCCCCGGCAAAACGGAGCCCATCGATGGCCTCGGCGCCCCATCGCGAGCGAGCTCGGCGAACCATTGAGAACGAACTCGGCGCACCATCGCGAGCGAGCTCGGCGAACCATTGAGAACGAACTCGGCGCCCCATCGCGAGCGAGCTCCGTGTGCCGCTTCGGGCCGGCCTCAGGCTATAGGGGTGCGGGCGCTCGGGACGGCTTCAGTCCAGGTTCGAAAGCAGCATCTCGGCCTCACTCCAGTCCTCCGGCCTGACCCGCAGGGCGATTTCGCCCCGGCCAAAGCGATCGAGCGGCCAGTCCGCGGTGAGGACCGCATCGATACCCGCCTCGTCCAGGGCCTGGCGCCAGGCGCGCGCCGTCTTTGCATCGCCGAAGTCGCGGACGACCTCCCACGCGTCGAAACTCGGGTCGTCGACGTACACCGGCACCGCACCCGGCCCCGGCCGTCGGCCCCACAGCGCCACCTTGATCCGGTCGAGCAAGCTCACCCGCGAATCGTAGTGCCGGGTTTGCCCCCGGCAACCCTCGCCCTGCCGCTCAGTGGCCCGCCATCCCGCGGCGGTGCAGGGCGATTCCCAGCTCCTTCAGCTGAAGGTCGTCGACCGGCGCCGGAGCGCCGGTGAGCGCGTCGCCGCCGGAGGCCGTCTTCGGGAAGGCGATCACGTCGCGGATCGAATCCGCTCCGAGGAGTCGCTGGACGATGCGGTCGAGCCCGTAGGCAATGCCGCCGTGGGGCGGAGCGCCGTAGCGCAGTGCCTCGAGCAGGAAGCCGAAGCGCGCCTCGGCTTCCGCGGCGTCGATCCCCAGCGCGGCAAACGCGGCCTCCTGCACATCGGCTCGGTTGATGCGGATCGAGCCGCCGCCCATCTCCTGCCCGTTCCAGACGAGGTCGTAGGCCAGTGCCCGCGCGCTGCCCGGGTCCTCAGGGTCAAGCTCCCCGGCCGGAGCGGTGAACGGGTGATGCAAAGCGTCCCAGCGCCGCTCCCCGTCGTTCCACTCCATCAGGGGCCAATCCACGATCCAAACCAACCGGTGCTCGTCGGGCGGAACGAGATCGAAACGCTCGGCCAGCTCGACCCGCAACTGCCCCAGAACCGCGTTGGCAACGCGACGCTCGTCGGCGACCACGAGCAACAGGTCGCCCTGCTCGGCACCCAGCCGCTCGTTGAGGCCCGCCAGCTCCTGCTCGGAGAGGAACTTCGCGGTTGGCGAGCGCCAGCCGGAGCCCTCCCGGAAGGCCCAGACGAGACCCTTTGCGCCCAACTCCTGCGCGCGAGAGATCAGGCCGTCGAGCTCCGAACGCGGCACCTCGCGGCGACCGGCGTTCAGGCCGCGAACGGCGCCGCCCGAGTCGATCACCGAGCGGAAGACCTTGAACTCGGTCTGCGCCAGCGAATCGTTCAGGTCGGCGAGCTCCAGTCCAAAGCGCAGGTCGGGACGGTCCGTGCCGAAGCGATCCATCGCCTCGTCGTAGGGCAACCGCTCTATCGGCAGCTCGATCGTCGGGCCACCGGTCCGCTCGAAGACGTGCACGAGCAGGCGCTCGTTGATCTCGATGACGTCGTCCACCTCGACGAACGACATCTCGATGTCCAGCTGCGTGAAATCGGGTTGGCGATCGGCACGCAGATCCTCGTCGCGAAAGCAGCGCGCGATCTGGTAGTAGCGGTCGAAGCCGGCGATCATCAGCAGCTGCTTGAAGAGCTGTGGGGACTGCGGCAGCGCGTAGAAGGACCCCGGTTGGAGCCGGCTCGGGACGAGGAAGTCGCGAGCGCCCTCGGGCGTCGAGCGGGTGAGAACGGGGGTCTCGATGTCGAGAAAGCCCTCGCCGTCGAGGAACTCGCGCATCGCCACCGTGACGCGGTGACGAAGCTCCAGCGCCTCGCGCATCTGGGAGCGGCGCAGGTCGAGGTAGCGGTGACGCAGGCGCGCATCCTCACCGACCTCGCCCGAGAATCCCTCGATCTGAAAGGGCGGCGTGTCGGCGTCGGCGAGCAGCTCGGCGCCGCTCACGCTCACCTCGAACTCCCCGGTCGGCAACTCCGCGTTGACCGTCTCCTCAGAGCGGCGGACGACCGTGCCGACCGCACTCAGCACGTCCTCGGGGCGCAGCTTGTGGGCGAGGGCAAACGCCTCGCCCGCGCTGTCAGGGTGGAAGACGAGCTGGACGAGACCGGTCCGATCCCGCAGGTCGATGAAGATCAGTCCACCGTGGTCGCGACGGCGGTGCACCCAGCCCGCCGCCCGCACCTCGGAGTCCACCCGATCGGCCAGCACCCGACCGCACCATGTGTCCCGGTAGCGATTGCCCCGTAAGTCCGGAACGCCAGCCGTCATCAGCCCGCCCCCCCGATCTCCTCCAGCAGTCGGGCGGGGTCCACGGGGCGCTGCTCGCCACTCTCCATGTCTCGCAGCTGGGCACCGCCCTCGCTCTCGAGGATCAGGACCCGGCGGGCGCCGACCCGATCCGCGTGCTTCAACTGGCCCTTGAGGCTGCGGCCGGCCAGATCAACCTCCACCGCAAGCCCGGCGTGGCGCAGCTCATTTGCCAGGGCCAGCGCCCGCTGCCGCTGTCCCTCGTCGGCGACGGCGAGAAAGGCGTCGCGGCCACTCGGCTCCTCGTCCTCGTCGAGGGCAAGCAGGATGCGCTCGATCCCCGCCGCCCAGCCGATCGCGGGCGTCGGCGGCCCACCGAGCTGCTCGATCAGCCCGTCGTAGCGCCCCCCTCCGCCAACCTCGGACTGCGCACCGAGGCCCTCGCAGACGAAGGAGAAGATCGTCCGCGTGTAGTAGTCGAGGCCGCGCACGAGGGTCGGGTCGATCCGGTAGGAGATCCCCGCCGTCTCGAGCAGGGCCCGCACCGCGGCGAAGTGCTCTGCGTCCTCCCCGTCGAGTCGTTCGACGACCGTCGGGGCACTGGCCATGACCGCCTGCGTTCCCTCGTCGTCGGAATCGAAGGCTCGCAACGGGTTGAGGTCGATCCGTTCGCGCACGTCCTTTGACAGCTTGCCCTCGTTGGCGCGCAGATGCGCCTTGAGCTCCTCCAGGTAAGCGCGGCGGGCCTGCGCCGACCCCAGGCTTCCCAGTCGCAACTCGACCCCCGGAACGCCCAACTCCCCAAGGAGGTCCGCGAGCAACATGATCGCCTCGGCGTCGGCGAGCGGAGAATCGGTCCCGATCGCCTCCGCCCCGATCTGGTGAAATTGCCGGTAGCGACCTGCCTGCGGGCGCTCGTGGCGGAAGAAGGGGCCAACGTAGGAAAGCTTCACCGGCTGCGCCAGCTTGTGCATCCCGTGCTCCAGATAGGCGCGGCAGATCGGCGCCGTCCCCTCCGGGCGCAGCGTAATGCTTCGCCCTCCCTTGTCCTCGAAGGTGAACATCTCCTTGCGGACGATGTCCGTGGAGCGCCCGACCCCGCGCTCGAAGAGCTCGGTGTCCTCGAAGGCGGGTGTGGCGATCGGCTCATAGCCCGCCCTGGCAAAGATCTCTGCGGCGGTGCGCTCGACCCTCGCTCGGGCGTGGGCGTTGCCCGGCAACACGTCAAAGGTGCCGCGGGGCGCCTGGTACTTGCTGGCCATGGTGCGCGACCTTACCTGCGAGCCTGGGCGGTCAGCGCGCCAGCTCGGCGAGGAAGGGGTTGGTGGCGCGCTCGGCCCCGAGCGTCGTCGCACCCATGTGCCCCGGATACACAGCGGTCTCGGCTGGATGGGAGTCGAGCAGCGCGCCGATCGAGTGGAGCAGCGTGGGCCCGTCGCCGCCGGGCAGATCCACGCGTCCGACCGATCCCTGGAAGAGGACGTCGCCCGAGAAGATGGCGTCCTCGCCACGCACGGAGTAGGTGACGTGGCCGGGGCTGTGGCCCGGCGTGGCAATCACGTCCAGCGTCAGCCCCGCCAGCTCCAGGACCTCCCCACCGCTCACGGTCTGATCGGCCTCGTAGCCCTCGTACGGGCCAAGCCCGGGCACCGGAACGTAGGACATGATGTCGGCCAGCACAGGAGTTTCGACCGCGGGGCAGTGGACGGGCGCGCCCGAATTCTTCGCCACCGGAGCGACAGCGCCGATGTGATCGAAATGACAGTGGGTGAGGAGGATCGCGTCGATCGTTGCCCCCATCTCCTCGACGGCGGCGAGGATTCGGTCCGCCTCTTCCCCGGGATCGATGACGATTGCAGCGTCGGCCCCCTCGTTGCGCGCGATGAAGCAGTTCTCCCCGAGCGGGCCGACGGTGAGCATCTGTACCTCGAGGCTCACCTCTTCTCCGCCGCGCGGATCCTCGCCCGCTCCCGTTTCCGCCACATCATCGTGTCGATGTAATAGCCGGCCGGAATGTAGAAGACGAGCATGAAGGCGCCAAGCATGAGAGCCGCGCCGATCGGTCGTCTGAACAGAAGCATGAGGAGGGCGGTGAAGATCACAGCGGCAATCACGCCCCGAGTCGTGGCGCTGCGCCAGGTGGGCGGAGCATCCACGCGGGGAGCGGTCTTGCGTTTGGATCGGGCCCGTGCCTTGGCCTCCTCGCGGCTGCGGGGACGGCCGGCTCGGCGGTTGGTGTCGACGCGGCCGCCCTGAGTGCCTCGGTGCTTGCGGCGCCGCTTCTTCTTAGCCTGAGCCATAGATCCGGAATCTAGCGTTCCCGCTCGCCACGCGACATCGATCCTGAACCCCGCACGGGCTTCACGAGTTGGCCGCGAGGCGCCGCTCGATGGTCTGCCGGACAGGGTCAAGGTCGCGAATCGGCACGTCGGCGGGGTATCCCTCCAGCGCACCGGCTGGCACGAGACCGACCAACTCCGCCTCGACGGGGCGAGCGCCGCGCGGCGCCGCGAGGGCACGCACTCGCTCGACGATGTCGCCCAGCGACACCGCGAGCGGATCGTGAACGTTGGTGGAGACCTGGGTGCGGCCGCTGGAGAGCGTCAGCCCGATCGCGCGGACGCCCGGCAGGCCCCCTCCGGACTCGCGCAGACCAGCGGCGACCGCCCGGGCGACGTCGATATCGGAGCTGTCGAGCTCGACGTTGAATGCGGCGAGCGGCGGGCGGGCGGTCACCAGCGTCGCGCCCGCCGTTCGATGGGGCAGCGCCGGCCCGAAGTCGGGCTGCAACTCCCCCGCCTCCATGCGCAGCCACAGCTCCGCCAAGCCGCCGTTGCGAAAGAAGGCCCGCTCCAGGTGCTCGGGGCTCCCTGCAAGCGCTCCGTAGAGGAAGACCGGAACGCCAAGCCCACCAATCCGCTCTGCGACCTCGAGCGCCAGGGACTGCGCGAGCTCTCGATCGCCGGGCTCGAGCCAGACGACCGGGCAGACGTCGAGCGCCCCGATTGCCGGGTGAGCCCCCGCGTGCTCGGACATGTCGACGATCTCGATCGCCTTCGCGGCGCCCTGGGAAAGGGCGTCGGGCAGCATCCCGGCCCCACCGGCAAGCGTCAGAACCGTCCGGTTGTGGTCCGGGTCTGAGTGGCGGTCAAGCAGCGCGACGGAATTCGCAAAGGCCGCCTCGAGCTCGGCGATACGGGTTGCATCGCGTCCCTCGGACACGTTGGGAACGGCGAGCAGCGATTTCGCCACGCTCAAGCGAGCAGCTCGCCAGATTGGACGATCGGCTCGCCGTCGATCTCCACGGTCGGCTCGAGGATCACGCAGTCGAGGTGCACGGGGACCTGAACGGTGCCGCCGATCGCCGCCGACGCACCGAAGGCGACGTGGGCAGTGCCGAGGATCTTCTCGTCCTCGAGAATTTCGCCCGTCAGGATCGCCTCTTCGTTCGTGCCTATCCCCAGCTCGGCGACGCTGGTTCCGTCGGGACCGTGGGCGGTCAACAGCTCGAGGAGCCGGGCACCATCGGCACCGTCTGCCTCGACCAGGTGCCCGTCGCGGACGGTGAGCTCAACCGGGTCCTCAACCCGTCCGAGCCCCGCAATCGAGCCGTCGACGACAAGTGTCCCCTGTCCGGTTCCCTCGACCGGCGCGATGAAGCCCTCGCCGCAGGGCAGGTTGCCGAAGGCGCCCGGCGCGGCCAGGTTGCCGGCGTCGGAGATCGCCGTGCGCCCCTCGAGCCCGAGCCTCAGGTCGCTGCCGCGCGGACAGGTGATGCGGGCCTCCGAGCCCTCGCTGAGTCGCTTGCCGACCAGCGCTCCACGCTGCTCCAACTTCCCCATGTCGGCACCCATCACCCGGGCGAGCATCTCGCCCGTGACGCCGGGCATCGAGGCGACTCGCGCGCCCGCATCGCTGGCGGTCTTTCGCGAGGCCGTGTGTGAGAGCGACTGGACCGTGGGCGCCACGATTACGTCAGCGGCGAGCATCGCCGCGGCCACGCTCGCCGGGGGCTCGCCGGCATGTGAGTCCCGCTCGGAGATGACCGCAAGCACGGCCTCCGCACCCTCCGCCTGCGCCTCGTTCCGCAGCAGGGCGCCAAGTTCCTCGGTCACCGGGTTGCAGATAACCAGGACCCCCTCGCCGGGCTGCACGCCAAGGCAGTCCCGGATCACCGTCCTGACCGCTCTGTCCAGTGCGTCGGTCTCCATGCAGGCAAGGCTATGCGCTCGGCCTCGATCTCGCCAGCGGGCGCAACGCCGCTACCATCCTCCCTCCCGCCGGAGTAGCT
Source organism: uncultured Solirubrobacterales bacterium (assembly GCA_963747765.1). Taxonomy (GTDB): domain Bacteria; phylum Actinomycetota; class Thermoleophilia; order Solirubrobacterales; family 70-9; genus VRUE01. The sequence continues at coordinate 82,319 of CAVVGH010000006.1, forward strand.
CAGCTGGTTAGAGCAGCGGAATCATAATCCGCGTGTCGGGGGTTCGAGTCCCTCCTCCGGCATCGCAGTGCAGAGCAAAATCAACGCTCTACCGGCCCTCTTTGGGGGCGAATGTGTCCCAAATGTGTCCCGAATTTCCAGGCGTGATGACGTGCCTGCGCTCTGGATATGGCCACGGAATAGCGGTCGGGCTACACGAAGTCCTGACGGACTTCTTCGGTTACGTCCGCCAATCGAATCGCGTCGTCCGCAACTTCCTTCACGGACACCGAGAGTTTCCCGAGCCTGAACTCCAAGCTTGCGACGTTTCCATCATTGCTGGCCTGCACGAAATAGGGCAACGCCCGCCGCGCATCTGGCTCCACTTCGTCCTGGAAGTCCCCCCTACCGACTGCGTACCCATCGAAGTGCTCCAGGACATTTCGTAGCTTGCGAACGTGCTCGAACTTCGCCTCGAAGACCGCACCGGCCGCGCGAAGTCGATCGTCCTTGCCGAGCTGGTCTTCATGTCGCTTGAGCAACCAAAGAATGTTTCGGACGGCGACGAGGAGAAAATGAACGTCGATCTCCAGAGCGTCATATGCATGGATTGGCCGTGAAACGTCATAGACCGGGACGGACGGGACCTCGCTCCGAGCTTCGGTCTCATGGAGACATCTCAGATGCGATTCGATTCGTTCCAGCTGGCAACTGACGGCAGCAGCCCAGAACCGAGCCGAGGCGTGTCCCCTGCCAAGAAGACGGGCTCTATCGCGCAGTGAATAGGTCATCCTCCACTGAGCCTAGCTCGACAACCGACCCCCTTACGGCGCTGCGTAGACCTTCGCCCATTCGTAGTGACGCGAAGCTAGGAACCGCTGATCAATTGCTGCTTTGCGGCGGCAAACTCCTCGTCGGTGAGAGCCCCCGCTTGATTGAGCTCGGCAAGCTTCTTCAACTCGTCCGCCACTGACGCTGCTCGGGCTGGAGGCGCGGCTTGGGCCGGATTGTGGGCCTCGTCGATCAGGTTCTGAAGCTCGGCGACGGCCGATCTGACCTCTTGCCAATTCCCGGCGATGGGGATCGCGTTGGGGGCCTTGTAGGGGTCGCTCTTGTCGCCTCCCCAGTAGCCGCTGTTGGTACCGCTCTGGCCCGGCGCCTGCACGACGACCGACCCAGTGACCATCCCCTTGTGCACCTGGATTCCAACCAGATTTCGATAACTCCACGAGGTCGCCTCTACTCCAAAGGACGCCCCCGCCATGAAACCGGGCTTGATGACAAACAGGCGGGAGTCAGTACCAATGATCGCCTGGCCATTGGCTCCATGAATGACAACTCGAATCACCTCGCCCGCCCTGAGATTTTCGGTCAGCGCTTCGCGAACTCGCTTCTTCAGCTTCGATACCTGGGCGTCGATCCAGGTCGAGTTGGGCACATCATCGTCGCCCGCTCCATCCGAACCCGGTTGGCCCGACGCACCGGCTGTCGAGGACGCGATGCTCGCCGGGGGTAGCGATGAAGCCACGGCTGAAAAGAATCGGGCCGTCACCTCCTTCTTCTCGCCCCAGTCATAGAGCTGGCCGCTGCCCTGACGGACAAGCCGGAGAACCGAGCCGCCATCTCCCTCATCCGCCACCCTGGCCTCCATCCGCTGGCCGGACCAGGTCTTCATTGAGAGCCCGGTCTTGAACTCCAGAAAGTCCTCGCCTCGCTCAACGATCTTGTATCCGAGGGTGTTGACGGCTTCCTCGATCGCCTCAAGGACCTGTGCTCTCGGAGCGTTGTATTTCTCCTGCACTGCGTCGGCCATCGGCGTCTCCCCCGTGGAACTTAGGGCATTTAAACGGAAAGGGGTATCCGCTTAACACCCCCTGACGCGTGGCTCAGCCGGGATGGGGGTTTCGTCCGAATAGGGCCTCCGGTCTAGTGCCCCTGTGCGAGCGCGCTGTCGATGTCGTTAGGGCAGAATGCGGGCATCGTGGCTTCGCCCAGCGACCTCACATACGAGATCTGGACCGACGGCGCCTGCGCCCACAAGACCACCGGCGCCGGTGGATACGCGGCAGTACTTGTCGCCCGTCGTTCCGATGGCATCACAGCCATGCAGTGGGAGCTGTCCGACGGCGACTTCGAAACCACGAACAACCGGATGGAGCTGATGGCGGTCATCACCGGATTGCGCGCCTTGCCCGCGCCCGCGCGCGTGTGCATCTTCATCGACTCCACCTACGTGAAGAAGAACTTCGGGGACTGGCTTGAGCGCTGGCAAAGCGACGGCTGGCGGACGGCGGACGGGAAGCCGGTGAAGTACCGCGACCTGTGGGAGGAGCTGTCCACCGAGGTTGCCTGTCGCAAAGTGGAATGGGTGCAGGTCCCCGGTCACACCGGGGTCCCGTTGAACGACCGCGCGGACAAACTCGCCTGCGCCCAACGGGACGCCTACGCCGAGCGGAGTCGTCGGCGCCCCGTGGAGTAGCTCCTCCCCCGACAGGGGCACTAGACCGGATACCCCCTTTAAACGGAATCGAGAGGGGACATGTCGATCCTTGACGCATTCCGTGTCATCCGTTGCTGATTCAGCTATCGCCCAATCCCCATCCCGCGCCGGAGATCGCGCGTCCGGGAGGCGTGCTTCCCCAGCCCCAGCAATCGCTGGAGTTCGTTGAGGCGTCGCTGCATGGCACGCTGCGCCTCACGCTCTCGCTTGCGCTGATGGCCGAGTGCTCGGCCGGGGTCTTTGATGCCGTGCTGTTGGCGATAGCGCTCGATCTCGGACACGCCGCGATCCCAGACAGTCCGCTTCGTCGGCTCCCTCGGCCTCTCTCCAAGCTCGTTTGTGATGTAGGGAGGCGGGGCGATGCCGGCGGCGGTAATCGCCAACTGCCTCCGCTCCGCGAGAACCCGGTCCGCGACGGCGAGCTCCCGGCGCGCGGCATCACCGGAAACCGGCATCTCCGCTAGCTGGTCTGCGAGGTGCGCCAGCTGATTGCGAGAGTGCGCTTCGAGGCTGTCTACCCGAGACTGCGCCTCCTGCCGCTCACGGCGCGGCAGCGCTTCGGCCACCTCCCGCTGCGCGTGGAAGTCCGCGAGGCGCTCGCGGCTGTCCTCGATTCGCTTGGCGAGGGCATCACGCCTTTCCGCGAGAACTTGCTCCCTGTCCGCTGCGCTGTAGAGCTCATCGCGCCTTGTGACCAGCTCCTCGGTCGGCAGGCGGGAGAACTGCGAGCGCAGCGCCTCGTCATGGGCCGCGAGCTGGGCACGGTCTCGCTCGGCGGCTTCGGCGATGTGCGGGATGCCATCGCGCAGGTAGGGAGACTCCGGCGCGATCTCCTCGCGGTGGACCTGGACCTCCGGCGTTGCATAGAGGCGAGTCTCGCCACGACTCCTTGAGGTCGCCACGTATAGCTCCTGCTTGTCCATCGAGGGATCGGCGGCGACGAGAGCATGGTCGACGGTGCTGCCCTGCACCGAGTAGGTCGTCACTGCGTAGGCATGCTCCAGGGCCGGGGCATCGGAGTGTGAGTTGGTGCGCGCCAGGTACTCGGCTCCGACTTCAACCCGACGCGCCTGGTCGATGCCATCGAGCACGACGCGGCGCTGTTCGGCGCCAACCTCGGCGATCCGCCAGCGTTCGCGGTTGTAGACCTCCGCCTGGCGGTCGTTGACGCGGGTGATGACCTGATCGCCGGCGGCGAACCTCGCTTCGCCGACCTCGATCTCCTGCGCACCGAGCTTGCCGGCCTCTCTGCGGACCTCCCGTGCCATCGCGTTGAGTCGAGCGACCTCGGCGTTTCGCTTGGCGACCATCACTGCGTCCTCTCCGTGCTCGAACGACTCGTGCCAGTCGCGGACCATCGCCTCGCGGCGGGCCTCGGCGTTGGGAGCGACCGTGACCCGCTCTCCCGACTCGTAGAGGGTAAGCGCCTCGCGTCCCTCGCCCTCCCTGATCCGCTTCGCGGCGATTCGGTCGAGCTCGTGCTCGTGGCGAATCACCTCTTCGAGGCGGATCGGGTCGGCGCGATCGGCAATGGCGCGGAACAGGCCACCCGCGTCGATCTCGCCGAGCTGCTCGGGGTCGCCAAGGAGGACGAGCTTCGCTTCGGCTCGCTCGGCGTGTGAAACCAGCCGCGCCAGGGTCGCCGAATCGACCATTCCGGCCTCGTCGACCAGCAAGACCGACCTCTGCGCGAGTCCGTCGCCGCCTCCGCTCTCGGTCCCGTCGAGTTCGACAAGCAAGCTGGCGATGCTCGTCGCCGGCAGTCCCTCGTCGCGCAAGGCGTGGGCACCTCGCCAGGTCGGTGCCGCCGCGCGCAACTCGATCCCAGCCTGCGACCAACCCTCAGCAGCGGCGACGATCGCGTAGGTCTTGCCGGTGCCCGCCTCGCCGATTACAACAGCGACTCCCTCGGGAGTGGAGAGCAAGCGACGGACCATCTCGCGCTGGTCGTTCTTTAGGGTCGGGCGAGCGGCGATCACGCGGGCCGCGACCAGCTCGCCGGCCTGGGTCGGTCCCTGGCTTGCATCCGCTCGACCGCCGCCAGCGCCTCGCGCTCAAGTTCCAGATTCGGCTGGTGGTGTAGCGCTCGCTGCCCCTGGCGCTCTCGCCGATCCGGATCACGCGTCGGAGGCGAGGTATTCATCGGCTATCGCTCGATGTGGCTCGCCCGGCTCCCTCGGGCAGCAACTCGGCCACCGCCTGGATCGCTCGCGGCGGTCGAAGTGAGAGACCCGCTGTAACCGCACGGTCTACCTGCCAGGTAGAGACCGTGCGGGCTGCGGCGCGGGGGCGAGCTTGGGATCAAAGGTGCGGCTCGATCCCGGTCGCAGTCCAAGCCGATCTCATTTGCTTTGGCGTGCCAGCGCTCGCGCAGGGTCTCGCGCGTGACGTCCCTCCTTCGCCTCGCGGGTCGCTAGGTTCGCAACCTGCTGGGCGCGAGCGGAGGCATCGGCTCCCGCCGCCTCGAGGATTTCGGCGCGGCGGGTGGAGAAGGCTCGCAGGTGCTCGTCGGCGAAGCCCTCGATCTCGGCGATGCCTTTGCGGACCTCCTGCCAGCGCACGCCGAGGTTGCGGGACAGCTCGTGGCGAAGCTGGACCTCGTAGATGTAGCCGGCGGTCTTGCGTGGTCTAGATCGCCGGGTGGTAGAGGCGGGTCCAGCGCCGTCCGGTCACTGGTTGCGTTGGCGATCAGGACGTGGGTGTGGAGTTGGGGATCGCCGTTTCGAGAGGAGCGGTGTAGATAGGCGGCGGCGAGATAGCCGTTGCCCTTGACGAACTCGGAGCCACCCGCGCCGCGTCGGGTTCAGCACGCTTCGCGCTGCATGTAGTCGAGGGCGGCTTCTACGGCGCGCTCGTGGGCGCGGGAGACCGCGGCGCCGGTTTCGGCTCCGCCGAGCGCCCAGAGCAGTGAGACGACTTCGGGCGGAGAAGGTGAGGTCGAAGCCGGGAACCGCGCCTTTGGCAGGGACACCGCGCATAGACGAGCGGCTCGCCGTCATCGGGTTGCGGCCGGTGAGCATCGCCTTGAGCTGGTCGGGGCCGACTGCCTTCAAGGCTAAGCTCCTCGGCGGCGTCCCCATCCAGTGGCCTCGCCTCGCCCTCGCCGGAGTAGTAGTCTCGGCGCCTTCGGCGACCTTGTCGAGGTAGTAGCCTCCTGGCCGATGCCGAGCTTTCGATCGTGAGCATCTACCCCGTTGTCCAGGGCGGGGCGTTTTGCATCGTTCACGTGGCGACGTGATAGGCGTGAGGGTTGTGGCTGTTGGTAGTTGCTGCCTGACTGGGGGACTCAGGGCTGATCCTGGCTCTGGCTGTTCGCTCTGTCTCTGAGGTTCTTCGGTGGACTTGTCATCTACTCTTGCCTCATGACTACTGAGATGGTTTTCAGTGGAGGCGAGAGGGTTTCCGTTGTGGGAACGAAGCGACGACTCTGACCGAGAGCTCGAATCGCGTCAAGGAAGGCCGTATCCGCCTAGTCAGCGGCGGCGAGCTTGGCGAGGGTTGGATCGACGTGCAGACCGACGAGGTGTAATCCTGCTCAACCCCGCGCAGGTCGCTACGTGCGAGATGTCGAGGAGCCAGCGCCGGTTCTAGACGAGCTGGCTGATCGATTCGCCAGTGACGATCGAACGCAGTGATCGAGATTGCCGCTCGCGAGAGTGATGGACGAGGCGGTAGCGAAGCAGCTTCCGATCCTGACTGCTCGAGCATCGGCGATCTACGGTCTGGGAAAGGACCGCGATCTTCCACGTCCGCCGACGGCGGATCTGTTCTCAGCGAAGGGGAAGCCGCGCTACGTCGGCCGCGTTGGTCTTACGGAGCGCTCGAAGCGCGCGGTAAGAAATTCTCCAACTTCCGCACCCGCCTTCGCGGCCACGTTCGGCCACGCCACAACGAGGGCACCTACGCCTACGCTCGAACGGTGAGGAGCTTCCATCGGAAAAAGCTGCCACTCGCCGGCAGCCGAAAGGCGAATTGCGCGGATCCAGACTTTATGGAGGAGTTCGTCGTCAATGCGAGCGGATCGCCAGCTGGGACTTCCAGGTGGTCGAAATCACCGACAATCGCCTCGCTGCGGTCTTCGAGATTTACGCAGCGACGTGCTTGGGCTCCGCCACCAGACGTTCGCGGTGAGCTAATAGATGGCTACGGAGGGCCTTGAGAAATCCATTTCGCAAGCGGAAGAAGACGGCCTCGGCGGGGAGGGCAGCGATTGAGGAGCGCGAGATGGGAGAGGCGCTCATCGCGCTCTGCGGTCAGTGGCCGCCCCCGTACATGTCCAAGATCGACGCCCTGAACATGGGAATCGTTGAGCTACGGGCTTGCGGTCGAACGCTCGCAGGCGGCGATCGACGCTGTGTTCACCGCTGAGGTCGCGATCGGTGCCCGCCCTTGACTTCGACCAACTCAAAGCGAGGCTTCCCGAATTTGCGCTGCCGCATCTCGACACCGCGGAACAGCACGCTCAGGCGCTTCCCGACCAAGAGCAAGGCGAGCAGTCGGTTGCCCTCATTGCGGCGGAGCGCGCAGCTGCGCTCGGTAAACAGACGCTTGAGCGGTCACTCGTCCGGTGGGCTACCAGTCCGCTAGCGCTCGCCACAACTGCTATTTCCAACGCGCAGCTTGCGCGGCTACAGGCAGGTTGCAGGCTCTTGATCGGAAACCTCCCATCGAGTCCTGCGGCGTCACTCCATCGAACCAAAATCCAACCAATGTCATCGGTGGTAGTGGACGCTTTCTCTAGCCAGCCGCTGTTTCCGGAGGAACGCTCTCACCTGCTCTGATCGCTCTGATGGCCAGTGATGCTTGTTCTGCTGCTCCCTGGCTGCTCTCGACGAACTCGCCCTCCTGCGTTTCCGCAGAGTTCCGAAAGACCACCGAACTTCGTATGCAGTCCCGGCTCCGTCATTGTGAAGCCGAACCCGCAGGATTCTTGCTCCCCGTCCGTGCTGTGGGAAATCGCCGGCCATACGAACGGCAGGTGCGCCCGATCCACCGATTGCCTCGTTGCGATGGCGGATACAGCGGCGGCGATGGCAGACAGAGCCGCAATGACGATAGCGACGACAGCGACTACATCCATGCCCTCAATGCTTGCCCTCCTGTCGGACGGGCAATGCAACCAACGGGTGAGCCTGGCAGAAACCGGTCAGGGTTTCGCCTCTTGGGCGTACTTGTGGACAGCCCACTCAAGAGGTCGCTTGGTTGGATCGCTGACGGGAGCTGAATGGCCTCCTGCCGCAACGTCTTCACGCCATCCTGCGAGGATCGGCTCCACTGCCTCCGGCGTGCGCAACTTGGGAAAGTAGCTAACGCCCGGAAGACGACGGAGGCACCGATGCAGGAGCCCCTCCGCATCGCGCCATTCGCCAATCCGGAAGAGCGCTCTTCGTTCCTGATCTCGATACCGATGAAGCGCCTGCTCCTTGCTGTGCGCGATGCCCGTCAGGTAGGAGCCGTCAGTGAGGTGTTGCTCTGCCGTATTCATCTTGCCGCGAAGCTCCCGTTCGAGAACAACGCAATCGTCCGCCACCCATTGCGCCAGGTCGTCATCGACTTGCCTGACCAGCCGGTTGTGGTTGCGGATATCCCCGGGCACTCGAAACAGAAGCGTGAGCACAGCACCGGCGAGCCACCGACGAGCGCGATCAGTGCGTCCATGCATCCGAGTATCCGTCGTTGTCCGGACCCTTTTTGGGGACCACACGATGCAAAACGCAGCCACGCTGGACAGTAGAGATCGAAGATGCCCGCGCCCGATCTACTTGCTGAGCCGCTACTCAACGCCCACGAGGCGGCCAAGCTGCTCCACGTGCCGCGGAGCACGCTCTACGAGCTGTGCGCTCGCGGGGACTGCCGCACGTGAAGGTCGGGCGCGGGCTGCGATTCACCGCGCGGACTTGGGTTGCTGGGTCGCTGAGAACTCTTACGGCCGGGGAGCCAGGCGCCGTCGATAGCTGGTGCGGCTAGGGCGGCTTCGTCCAGCGCGAACCAGCCGCGAAAACTTATGATGTTCCATCGCACTCTTGTGGTTCAAGCGTTTGGGGGACGTGCCGGGGATCGAATACGAATCACCGGCTCCAATCGATCGCGGTTCCTTGCCGCGACACGACGCTACTCCTCGCCAGACGCGCGTTTCGCTCTTCGACGGTAGCGAATTCGATGAGCTGCGCTGGGACGCAGAGAAGAGAAACGAGTTCGAGGACTTCGTCACGAGCCGCTCGCCAGCACAGGATCATGCCTGGGCGGCTGACCGCGACGAGATTGATTCTGAAGCCCTGCGAATGCGGCTCTGGGAGAGTCTTGAGCTGCCCGGCGAGCCATCCGACTACCACTTTGCGATACAGAGCGCTGCCGCTTTGCTCTGGCGCCGCAAGGCGACCGAACCCGATGCCTTGCGCTGGTGTGAGTATCTCTTTCGCCTTGACATCCGGCTGATCGAGAGCTGCCCGGATGCGATTCGCGACCGGTACGCCGAGGACGACGAAAGTGGTGCCCCGTACTACCAGGCCACCGCATTCAACTCATTGACCTCCATGTATGAGCGGGAGGGCTACTTGGCCGAGGCGCTCGATGTCGCCACGGTCGCTGCCCGCTTCGGCCAGGAACAGAGCCGGATCGATGAAGTCCGCGAGCGCCTTGAGGCGGTGCGCGCCGAAGACGGTGGCTGATCAGAGTGCTCACCTTGGTCTCTCCTCCGACTCATTCCTCGAGTACGCGTTTCTGCGCTGGGTTCTGGCGCCGGCAACGGAGGCAGCGATTGTCGAGCGGGTTCATCCCAACGCGAGCTGGCGATTGATGGACGCTTGTATCGGCTCGACTACGAGATCGAGGGGACCCAACTACAGATCGCGGTCGAGCTCGACGGCTTCGAGTTCCACTGCAGCCGCCATGCCTTCAACTACGACCGGCTGCGCCAGAACGACATCCAGGCATCCGGGCGGCTCATTGCGCGGTTCTCATATGACGCGATCCGTTCAGACACCGAGCGCTGCGTCGCTCAGCTGCAGGCGATCCTCGCTGCCGATCCCTTGCTCGCCGGGATGCTGGTCGCACACCCATTCATCGAGAAACCGGATATGGATCCCGATCCGCTTTTCGCCCTGCGCCCTTCGCCGATAGCAGAGGCAACCGTGAGCTCGACCTACTTCGACGGGGTTCGGGACAAGATCAACCAGGCGACGCTGCGCGACTGCCAGACGCAGGCCTTTGCTGCTTTGGCTAACTACTACCTCGGCGGCGGCCTGCAGGCGGCCTGCGTGATGTCGGTCGGGGCAGGAAAGACGGCACTCGGGGTCGCCGCGTCTCTCGCCTTCACCCGCAAGCGAGCGATGGTCATCACGCCGGGAAGCGTAATCCGCGGCACTTTCGATCGAGCCTTCGATCATCAGGACCAGCGGAACGTCCTCTACAGGCTCCAGGTGGACCGCTGATTCCTGGCTGCGCGCCACCGTCGGTGCGGACCTTGGACCGTGACGAGGGACCGATCCGCGATGTCACCCGCGAGCAGTTGCTCGAAGCCGACGTGCTGATCACGAACTTCCACTCGCTGGGCAACGGCGAGGACCCCGACGACCTGCTCTCCAAGCTGGAGCCCGATGACATCGACTTCATCGTCATCGACGAGGCGCACATCGCCGCCGCGGAGTCCTACCAGAGGGCCTTCTCCCACTTTGCGGGCGCCCGCAAGCTGTTGATGTCGGCGTGCTTTCAGCGTTTGGACGGACGGCCCATCGACGCCGACATCGTCTATCGCTACCGGTTGATCGACTCGATCGTCGACGGTAATGCCAAGAACCTGAGGGTCCAGCGATTCGCCCCCGATGTCGCCCAAACCACTTACGAGATGGTCTGGCCCGATGGGCGGCGCGAGGAGATCATCGGTCGCGATGCACTGCTGGAGATAATCGGCGACGAGCGCAAGCTTGCACGGATCACGGCCAAGTCGACGAGCCGATTCGCCAGGTGATGAGGGCGGTTCGCGCGGCCCTTGATCGCCAGCAGGAGCTGCTTTACCCGGTGAAGCCACGGGTTCTATTCGCGGCACTGGGGGAGCGCCACGCTGACAGATCGCAAGGATCGCCAACGAGCACGGAATCCCCTCAGCTCACGTGCATCACTCGATGGGCGACTCGCAAATCAAAGAGTCGCGGCGGCGCTTCGAGAATGACTCGGGTGATCTGCAGGGGCTCGTGCAGCTGAAGATGCTGGGACAGGGGTATGACTTCCCGCCGATCTGCGTGGTGGTGCCGATGCGCCCCTACGGCTGCTTTTCGGAGTTCTACCAGTTCATCGGAAGGGGAATACGGGTGCTGACGCACCCAGCGCTAACCGGGCGAGTTGGACCTGGCGAGCAGTGGCTCGACGTCATCTACCACGCCGAGCTCGGACTCGACGAGCACATCGAGACCATCTATGCCGAGAACGACATGGATCCCAACACGGAGGACCTGGACCCCGAGGAACTGGGCGGTGGTGGCGAGGACCGCGAACTTCCGGGCACCACCGGGACCGACGATGCCGAGCGGCCTGAGACCTTCGTCCTCTTCGAGCGTGGGGAGATCGAGCAGCGCGTTGTTCACGATGAGGCGCGGATGGAGCAACGGCGGGCGGAGCGCGAGAGGGAGGCGCTCGCACAGCGCTACGCGACCTACGCTCAGTCGACCGATGACCCGGTCTCTTTCGAGAAGTACGCGAGATCATTGGTGGCCTCGGTGAGTGACGCGGTGGAAAGCTTCGGTCGACGCCTAGTCTCGACTGACTCGCTTGATGAGCGCCTGAAGCTGGAGACAAGTGAAAAGCGACGCGAGCCGTTCGCAGTCGCTGACACCGTGCTGGACAGCTTGGTCGGCGAGGCAATGGCCGGGCAGCAGGTGGCGAAGATAGCTGCCGGCAAGGTCGAGCTGCTGATTGCCACCAGCTCCGAGCAGCAGGTAGCCCTCTCAGAGCATTTCGAGGTCGCCAAACAGGAGCAGCGAGGCAGCTGGTATGTGCCCGAGTCTGAGATGCTCAGTCTCGGGTTGATCCACAGCGCCCATTGGTGCGGGGTCGCCGCCCGGCTGCTGGTCAACATGGCGGAGGCCGAGCGCGCCAACCCAGAGTTCCGCGGGGCGCCAGAAGCGGTCGCGGTCTGGGTCCTAGAGCCGCTCTTCGAAGACCTCTTCATGCCGTTCAAGCTGCGGGGCACAAAGATGCTCGGTAAGAAAGACGCCGCGCAGCAGGAGGCTTACTGGAAGAAAGTGGAGCCACTCTACGCGGCCCTGGGAATCGATCCGGCCGCCTTGACCCCTTTCGCCCCAGTCGTGGGTGGTTTCAGCACGGAATCGAGGAGATCGTTGAGGTCCGACGCGCCCTGATCGCCGCATGGGGAGATATCGCAGCCCAAGCGGGACCGCGCTACCGCCTCTTTCGGATCGGACAGCTGGTAGACCGCTACTACTCCAAAGCGAAGAAAGGGCCACCCCTACGCCGCCAGGTGCTGACCAAACCTGTCGGACGGACCTTTACCGCCTTCTTCGGCGGTGATTGGCTCGCCTTCCTCGCCTACATCGGTGAGCAGCCCAACCCTGGAGAGGAGATCATCCAGACCCTGCCGGAGACCAAGTTGGCAGTAGGTGGCTCCGAGAAGGCGACAGTGCTCGCTGATCGACACGGGGTGAGCGAGGAGCAGATGCGGGGACTCCTGGCTTCTTTCTGGCAAAGCGAGGATGGCAGTTCACCACTTGAGCAACGGGTTGCGGCATTGGAACGCCACTGGGAATGCTTCGATCAGCTCCACGCTGCGCTGCGGACTGGTGACGAGGGACTCTGGGGGCTCATACAAGAGCACGACTACGTCAGTCCCAACATGTCCGCCGAGGAAGACGGCGACTATCAGCCGCGAGCATGGGAGCGGCTGCTGCCCGCCGAACTGAACGACGAGATCGAGCGGCTCTGGGGAACCGGGGTGCTGGCGCGCTGGCCAGAGAAGCTCGTTACCGAGCCCGCGCCGCATGCCCGCGTCGCAGAAACGATGGGTCCCGCGCTTCGCTTCTGGCAGGGCGCGGCGCTCACCGCATGGTTCCTCTGCGCTGGGCCCTACTCACGAACGAGTCTTGAGGGCCTGTCGGACTATCACTCGCGCGAGCTGGCAGCACTCGATTCACTTGGAGTGCCAGTCGATCAGGCGCTCTTCTCCGAGTTGAAGGAGGCCGAAGAACGCGATGGTGAGCCCGAGCACGGTGGCGGCCTAACGATCTCGATCTCGATCGGCCCCACCTCTCCGAGGAAGGAAAAGCACGTTGCCTTCGAGACCTTGCGTGACATCATCACCCGCCACCGGAAGGCCTGGACTGAACGCCACCTGCACAGCTATCTCCGTGCCGCTTGGGAGGTTGAACTTCGTGAGCTCGGGCAATCCTTTTACCGTCTCGCCGCTGAGCGAGGCAAGGATCCAACCATCAAGCAGTTCGCGAAGCTCGCTGTGCCGCCAGCCAACCGCTGGTTCGGAGGCGATCTCGCCGCCGTCTACAACGTGATCGGCCTGAAGGCACCACCGGCACCACGGCGGGCGGAGAGGCTGGTCCCCTCTGACCCCGATGGGTTTGCCACCGAGCTATACGAGGAGCTGCGAGGGATACCGAGCGCTCTACCTCCGAGTTGGAAGGAGGACCCCGAGGAGCGAAGGGTTTGGAACGACTTTCAGAACTTGGCGAGCCAATGCGTCAAATACCTTCAGCTACAAGAGGCAATCGGAGAGCCGCCCACGATCAGCCAATTTGGCCGCTCTCAGTTCAAGTATCGATCAGCCGTGCTCTCCGACGACGTCGATCAGGCCTGGAGGCGGTTCGCTGACGCGATTGACACGGTTCGGGCCAGTCGAACCGCCCGAGGAGCACAGATTTAGGCGTCCCTGGGTTAACCCGCCAACGGGGAGAGAATCCGGTGGGCGCCTTTGTGGCAGGTGATCGGACGGGCGGCGTAGGGGCGAAGCCCGCAGGTATAGCCCATAACGTGAATGTGCGAACTCTGCGCGGTCTGGGACTTGCGCAGCACCCTGCGGATTACCTTGCGGCCCTTCTTGCAGGTCACGCGGTGCGTAAGCATTTCGCCGGTAACAACCTCCTTCACGGGAGCGCAGTGGCGCCAGTAGGGGGGCTTGTGCGATTCGTGAGGGACGTGCCATTCGCCGGGGTGATCGGTCGGTTGGGTGGATGCGAAGACCCATTCGTTCCCGCGCTGGCAGCTGACCTCCGTCTCGGCCAGAACAGCAGAGCAGCGAAAGCCCTCAACGCGGTAGTGCAGACGGGCTTCGCCTTCGTGGGCACGGATTTCTTCGTAGACCGCCCGAGCAACCCGATGACCAGTTTCGCAACCAACTCGCACTGTGGCGACGCGAGCAGGGCGTTCCCCGCCGACATCCTCGCTTCCACACGGATGAGCTGCGCTCGCCGCTGCGGGCGCAATGAGAAAGGCAGCGGCCGATAGGCCGCTTGCCAGAACTCCGAAGCAGAGTCTTGCCGTAGGTGAGATCAACGTTCCGCCCTAGAACAACTCCCCACAGCGAGGACAGCGCACCAAGCCCCCGACCTGAGGTTCTGGTTCGTAGCCACAGCCCGAACATGGATGGGTGTCGGCGACCGCCGCGGCGTGGCGCGCCGTGGCTTCCTTCGCAACTCGGCGCTGTTGGCGGGCCGCGGTCTTCGCCGCCTTCTTCCGTGTCCGCAGCTGTGCCTCCGATGCCAACTCGGCTTTGTTGTCCGCCTTGACCTTGCCGCTCAACGCTACCCCGCAGTGCTGACAAGTGGTTCCAGTCTGCACGAGAAACCAACTCCGCGCCCAGGTGAAGTGCCCGAGGCCCTTCGGCTGAGTGTGAATCTTGCCTCCGCAGTTCGGGCAGATCGCTCGCAGGTTCATGACACCCATGTGCTGTCACCTTCCTTCGAGGAACTCATTTGATGCGTTGGGGCTGACTCACTGCTCATCGTCGGGGATGTTAGGGGGCCGGCACCGGTTGCTCTACCGACGCAGAACCTCCTCCGCGAACTCGACGAGGTGCCGGGCCTGGCGCAGGGATCGTTTGAGCTGGGCCGCGCTCACGTCGATGAAGCCGTAGTGGGCAGTGTCCTTGACGTCGATCAGCTGGCGCAGCTGGCTGGCCGCCCGTTTGCCGCCGGGAGTGATCTGTTCGAGCAGCAGCTCGGCATCGTGGTGGTTGTCGGAGCGGGAACGTTTCCCGAGCTCCTTGCAGCAGGCGGCATCGGCAGCTGCAATCCCGGCGAGGATGGCGACGGAGGCGGCCACACTTCCGTACTCCAGTGAGGGGTCGCTCACGTCCGCGGCCAGATCGGCGACCTCGAGGAAGCTCCTAGCGTGGCCGAGACGCTGTCGCGCCTGGGGTTCCCCGCACGCCTGGGTCCGTGGTTGCTTGCGCGCCATCACAGCCGCCTGAGGAGCTTGCGCGTGTCTTCACCGGCAAGGTCGACGGCGTCCTCGCTGACCTCTTCCACGACGGGCGGACGGTCTTTGCGCAGTCGCGGAAGCTCGCCCTCGGAGACCTCGGCGATGCCGGCGTTGTTGCCGGTCCAGCGGCGTACCGAGTCGGCGAGTTCGTCGAGCTGGTCGCGCCAGTTCGCATCCTCCGGGTCGAGATCGGCGGGCCGCACGATGAGAAGGTCGATGTCGCTGCTCGTGTCGCCGTCGCCGCGAGCCGCGCTGCCGAAGAGGGAGGCGTGAACAGGCGCAGGCTCCCAAGCGCCGATCGCCTTGCGAAGTCGGCGGATCAGCTCGGTTCGCGCCCCCGCCATCTGCTCGACGGTCGGAGCCAGCAGGTGATCGCGGTTCAACTCGTAGAGGAAGGTCCGCCCCACCTCTTCCCGGTGGACTAGTCCGTGCTCGACGAGGCGGTCGAGGACATGCTGGACGCCAGTATTGGAGCGTCCCGCCCGACGGGCCAGCTCACGCCCGCTGCGGGGCTTCGTGGAACCCGCCAGCACCACGAGCACGTCGGCATCAACGCTTGAAGATATGGCCGTGAAGGGTTTCGAGACATCCATCGCTGAGTGTCCTCAGGGTAGATCAGGTGGACTAAATATAGGTCACGTGGCCTACATCTAGGTCACCGTGCACGAAGTGGAAGCCTTCGTTCATCAGGCCGCTGGCCGAGCCGCCGACACAGGCGGACCGGCCGAGGCCTCGCGCAAGGCCGCCGAGAGCTTTTCGGCGGCGTCGACCTGGGGGACGTGGTGGACGTAGATCATCGTCGTCGCTATGTCGGCGTGGCCCATGTAGGCCTTGACGTCGGTGAGCGGGAACACCTGGACGGCGAGGGTGCCGAAGCTGTGGCGGAGGTCGTGGAAGCGGATCTGCTTGAGGCCTGCCGCCTTGAGCGCCGCGTAGAAGCGGCGGCGCAGGGCGCTGTCCTCGATGTGCTCGCCGGCCGGGCTGACAAACACGAGATCCTCTTCCCCAGTCCAACCGTTGCGGCGGCTGAGCTGGTCGAGCGCCACCGCCACCTGGTCGATCATCGGGACGCTGCGGACCCGGCCGGACTTCGGGACGTCCTCGTTCCGCATCACGTAGGAGTGACAGACGTGGATCAGACGCTTGCCGAAGTCGAGGTCACGCCAGCGCAAGCTGCGCAGCTCACCGAGGCGAAGGCCCGCGTAGGCGGCGGTGAGGAAGATCGCGCCGTCCTGCTGGTCCTGCTGGCGCAGCTTCGCCCGCCATTCAAGGCCGGTCGGGTGCTTGGGCGGCTTGCGGTGGCGCCCCTCGCGGGCGACGCGAGCAAGGGCCTCGACCTCCGCCGCTGAGAGCACGTCGAAGTCGCCGGAGCGGGTCACGGGCTGGCGCTCGGCCCAGGCGGCGGCGTTCGCCGCGAGGCCGTAGGTTCGCTGCGCTCGCTTGAGGATGCTGTGCATGACTCCGAGGTACTTGTTGATCGTCCGGGCCGAGAGGCCCTCACCGTCGGCAATCCCTCCCGCCGCGACCAGCTCGACCCGCCAGTTGTCGATCCGCTGCGTCGTGACCGACTCAAGCGGAAGCTCGCCGAAGTCGGGGAGCAATCGCCGCTCAACGATCCAGCGGTAATCGGTGATGGTCGACGGGCGCCGCTTGCGGTCGTGCTCGACGTAGCGCAGCCACTCGCGGGCCGCCTCCGCGAAGGTGACCGTGCTGGCGAGGCGCGGCTGGCTCGTCAGACGGTGACGCCTGGCATCGGCGAGGATCGCGTCGAGCTCCCGCTGTGCGCCCTGCTTGGTCAGGTAGCCCTCCGCGGGCCTCCCCCGCTTCGTCCACACCTTGCCGAGGACGACCTGGTGCTGGCCCTCGGCGTCGCGCCACTTCGCCATCCAGCGGTCGCCCGACTTCCGCTTACGGCGGAAGACATGGCCGCTGATCGGCGCTTCGCGGAAGACGACGGAGGACGAACTCATGCCTCCACCGTAGGCCGCTCTCCGGACCGAAAAATGTGTCCCGAAATGTGTCCCCAACTAGGCAAAAACGTACCCTTCGGGACACAACGAACTGGACGAAATTCGGCTCTACAAAGCCAACTGGAGAAACGAGACGCCGATCATAATCCGCGTGTCGGGGGTTCGAGTCCCTCCTCCGGCACTGCTTCTCGGCGCAGAGCCCTGTGCCGGAGAGTCCTCTCTGGGGATGAACGCGGTCGGCTGCTCAGGGCATTGCCGAGCGGTTCGCGAAAGCTTCATAGTCGCGACATGGCTCGCCCCGGAGGCCCGGACAGGGCGGCGATCGTCACCCGGGTCCGCGAACCGGCCCGATAGACGTGGCCCTCGTGGACGAAGGTCTCCCTGCCGTCGGGTCGCACCTCGCTGATCGTCGCCTGGAGGTCGACGTTGGGGGTCGAAGACCTAACCCACAGTTCCAGGCGAATGCGTCCGCATGCGAGCCGGCCGGGGGCCGACGCTCAGGCGCCGATCCGCGACAGGTCGCTGCCGGGGTCGGCGATCTGGTCGACGGAGGCCGAGACATCCACCCGATCGGCGAGCATCCTGCGAGCCTCGGCCAGGTCTTCGGAGCGCTCGACACTGAGAGCGCCCGCGACCCGGCCCTCCTTCAGGTACCAGACGGAGAACTCGCCCCCGTTGCGGTCCCCCCGCCAGACCTCCTCGTCCCAGTCCTGCGCCGGGCCCACGTACTCGAGGCTGGCCCAATCCGCCAGATCGCTGAAGAAGTACGGCACGACGTCGTAGTCGCGATCGTCGCCGAGCATGTTGCGGGCCGCGTGCATTCCCTGTTGCATCGCCACGTCCCAGTGCTCAACGCGCAGCCGGCGGCCGTGGACGACGCTGTCGTAGGAACAGCAGTCGCCGGCCGCGTAGATCCCCTCGGCCGAGCTCTGCAGCTTCGAATTGCAGACGATGCCATCGTCGACCTCGAGCCCGGCCCGCTGGGCGAGCATCGCGTCTGGCCGCACTCCGGCACCGACCACGACCGCGTCGCACTCGATCGTCAGGCCGGCCTTGGTCACCACGGCCTTCACCCGGCCGTCGCCCTCGAACGCCTCCAGCTGCTCGCCACCGTGCACGGTCACGCCATGCGCTTCGATCTTCTCCTGAAACCAGCGGCCGGCGTCCTCGCCGAAGACGCGCGAGAGCGCGACGTCCTCCATCATCAGGATCGTGCAGCTGACGCCCTTCGCGGTCAGCGAGGCGGCCACCTCGGTGCCGATGTAGCTGCCGCCGATCAGCACCACGTGCTCCGCAGCGTCGGCGCGGATCGCGTCCGAGTTACCGAAGGCGCGCAGGTAGTGGATTCCCTCGTTCTCGGCCCCCTCGACCCGCAGGATGTTCACCATCGCCCCGGTGGCGAGCAGCGCTTTGCCGAACGCCACCTCCTCCCCACCCTGCAACTTGGCGGTTCGCTCCACCGGGTCGAGGGACATCACGTTGACCCCCGGGCGCAACTCCACCTCGTTCGCCTCGTACCACCCGGGTGGATTGACGAAGGCGTCCTCGCGCTCGGCCTCGCCGCGCAGATACTCCTTGGAGAGCGGTGGGCGTTCATAGGGCGGCTCGGACTCCCTCCCCGCGAGGAGAATCGAGCCGTCAGCCCCGCGCCGGCGCAGCTCCGCAGCGCAATGGGCAGAGGCCATGCCGCCACCGACGAGCAGGAAGTCGACCTCCCGCGCCGCCATCCTCAGCTCGCCCCGTTGCCTCCGGCGACCGGACCGAAGAGCTCTTTCAGATCGTCCTCGCGGCCCGGGTTGAGCACGGCCAGCACCTCGTCGCCCTCTTCCAGCACGGTCTCCGGACCGGGCACGAAGCCCTTTCCTCCGCGGAGCACCGAGATCAGCAGACTGCCTTCGGGCATCGAGAGGTCTCCCACCCGGCGACCCGTGACGCGCGATTCCTTGCCGAGCAGCATCTCGATGATCTCCAGCTGCTCCTCCTGTAGGTCGAGCAGATGGACAAGCCCGTACTCGGGCACCTCGTGCTCGAGCAGACGCAGGATCAGGTCGGTTGCGGACACCGAGGGCTTGATCCCGAGCAGGTCGAAGTGCTGGCGGTTGCGCGGGTTGTTGACGCGGGCAATGATCTGCTCGACGTTGTACTTCTCGCGGGCCACCTGGCAGATCAGCATGTTGTCCTCGTCGTCGCCCGTGACCGCGATCACCATGTCGGCGCGCTGGACGCCGGCCCGCTCCAGGACCCAGAGCTCCGACGCATCCCCGTAGGAGACGTTGTGCTCGAGCTCCTGCTCGACGGTCAGGTAACGACGCCTGTCGCTCTCGATCACGGTTACCTCGTGGCTCTTTTCGAGCAGCTCGCGGGCCAGGTTCCAACCGACCTTTCCCGCTCCGACGATGATGATGTACATCGGCTGGCCCCCTTCTGCCGTCAGGCGACTTCTACGGCGCCGCTCGGCTGGTCGCCGCTGCGCTCGGATCCCTCGCGCACGGCGTTCTCCAGCATGTCGATGGCGACCCGGGTCGGGCAGATGGTGTGCAGGCCCTGGCGCCGGTACCACTCGGCCCGCAGCGGGTCGAGGATCCGCGCGATCACGGTCGGCACGTGATAGCGCCGCTGCGCGATCTGGGCGATGACGATGTTGGTGTTGTCGCCGTCCGTGGAGGCAATGAACGCGTCAGCCTTCTCGATCCCAGCCGCGGTCAGAGCCTCGGTCTCCAGACCGGTGCCGACCGTGAACTGGCCGCCGAGGTCCTCCCATCCCTTCTCGAGGCCAACCTCGAGCCGAGCATGGGACTCGGGGTCCTCGTCGAGGCACGACACCTCGTGCCCCTCCCGCAACATCGTCCGGGCCACCGAGGAACCGACTCGCCCACAGCCAACGATCAAGATGAACATGCATCGCATACTAGTTGAGGACCGACAGCGTTCGACTAGCGTCCCGAGTCATAGATTCGGGACGGCAGGCGCCCCGCGGCACGCATGGGAGAGTCCGGTCAGGCAGGTGGCGCGGTGAGCAAGACCTTGCAGGGCGCCTTCTTGAGCACGTACTCCGTGGCGGCGCCGATCTCCGCCGGCTTGGCGGCGCCGATTCCGCCCAACGTCGCGCCACCTCGGATCTTGCTCGGCGGCTCACCGCCGACGACGATCGCCTCGGCACCGCTGCGCCGCGCCGCCTCCACTATGCCGGCGCCCACGTCGCGCGCCCGCAACACGGTGGCGATCACACTCACGTTCTCGTACTCTTCGCCAACCTCGCGGGCGCGCTCGACGGCACGCCGCGCCTCCTGCTCGCGCTCGACCGGCAGCTCGGCTTCGAGCGGCAGCGTCAGGGGCACCTCAAGCACGTAGAGAACCTCGAGCCGCGTTCCCTCCTCGCCGCCGTCGCTGTCGGCGGAGGCGAGTCGCCCGGCCGTGGAGACGATGTCGTCATCGAGCTCGGTGCCGAAGATGGGGGCCAGGATGTTGGCGTATGCGATATCCGGTGTCTGCTTGGTCAGGGCGCGCTCGGTGACCGAGACACGACGGGTCAGGGACGTCCCCTCCACCACCTTTCGATAGATCGCGTAGGCGACCAGGCCAAATGCCATCCAGCCAAGGCCGACCCAGCGCGCCGTGTCGTGGTAGACCAGCACGCTCACGAAGGCCAGACCGCTGATCGCCGCCGCGAAGAGCGCCGGGACCGGCAGCTGCGCTCCACGCCATTCGACGCTCCCGGGAACCCGGAAAGGCCGCAGGTGCTCGGGCTCCGTGATCCGCAGCCTCACAATCGAGACGTGGGCGATGGTGATCGCCAGCGTCGCGCCAAATGCATAGATGCTCGCCAGCAGCTTCACGTCGGCGGGCACGACCAGGCCGATCGCGATTGCGCCCGAGAGGGCGATCGCCACCTGCGGGGTCGCGTGGCGGGCGCTGAGCTTGCCAAGCCAGCTGGGAATCTGGCGGTTGATCGCCAGCGTGTAGATATGGCGCGACACGCCAAGCATCGCCGTGGTGGTCGCCCAGAAGAGAACCGGCGCGGCCACCACCGCAACGAGCCATCGCATCGCATTTGCGACCCAGGCCGGCTGGTAGGCGGAGACGACGCCGAGAATGGGCGCCTCGACGAATTCGCCACCGAGAGCCGTTTCGGGGCCATGAGGCCCGGCTACGACCGGCACCGCCATCAGCGCGATCGCGGCCATCAGCGCGTATCCCAGCGGGACAACGATCGCACCGAGCGATACCACGCGCCGCAGGTCGCGGCGGCGCACGTCGAGATCCGGGGCGAGATCGGCGGCCGCCTCGATCCCGGCATAGGCGAGCATCGCAACGACGCTTGCGTAGACGACATCGGTCAGGCTGGGAGTGGTGAAGAGATGGATCTGGTCGGTGAGGCGCTCCGGATGGAAGACGGCGAGCACTCCGACCACGATCACGGCCAGCTGCAGGGCGATATCGGCAAGCGCCAGGCCCGCCAGCCAACGCTCCCTGCCACGGCCCGTCACGTTGAACGCGTTGAGCAGGCAGGCGGCGATGATGACGAGGGCGGCAATCCCGACCTCGACTCCGCGGGCGGAAAGATCGGGGGTGATCGGCTCCAGGTAGTGGGGAACGGAGATCGCCGCCAGCGCCGCGACGATCAGGTAATCGATCAGGATCGCCCAGCCGGCGATGAACGCCACCAGCTCGTTGAAGGCGTGGCGCGCGAAGCTCGAGGAGCCGCCACGTTCCCGGAACATCGCGGCACCCTCGGTATAGCTGAGCGTGGTGAGGACGAAGAGCAGGCCGGCGGCGAGAAAGATCAGCGGCGTCAGGCCGAGACCGCGATGGGCGACGACACCCAGAGCGAAGTAGATCGAAAAGCCGATCGTCGAGTAGACCGAGACGAAGATGCCCGGCACGCCCAGGCCTCGCTGGAGAAGCGGTTCGAGGGGCGCCTGGCGCGGCTTGGACGCGGTCGCGGGTCGAGGCGAACCGGCAGCACCGGGGCTCGGCGACGGCTGCTCAGGCGGGCTCATCGGCCGGAGCCGCTCCACCGGGCGGAGACCCAGAGCCGCCCGGCTCCGACCGCAACGAAGGCAACCCCCAAAAGGATGCCCACCGACAGCGGCCCGCCGCCCGCCGCCACGGTCGTGACGAGGAGCACCGCGCCGACGACGATGAAGGCCACCGAAAGGGCCCTGATCGTCCCATGGTAGGCACGCGCGCTCGGCCCGTCGGCGGTCACTGCGGCAATTCTAGTCTCGCGCAGGGGCCGCTTCCGAGCCCTGCGCGATGCCATGGTCGGAGACGACGATGACGCGGCACGGCCGCTCGCCGAGGACGGTCTGCAGGGTCTTGTCGTACCGCGGCCGTCCATTGCGGTAGCGCAACCCAACGACGATCGCCGCCGCCTCGATCATCCGCGCCTCCGCGGCGATCGAGTAGCCGGCCTGTCCCGGCCTGACCCGCTCGACATGCCCGGTGACCCGCTGGCCGCCGATCAGCTTCGCCTGCTCGATCTTGCTCTGCGCCTCGGCTTCGAGCTCGCGCATCTCGGCGTCGAGCGAGAGATGCGTCGGCACCGTCAACATCGAATGGATGTGGATGCCACGGCGCCGTTTCGACGCCAGCTTGACCGCGGTGGCGACCATCTCCTCGGAAAACGGCTCGCCGTCGTCGAAGGCGACGAGGACGCTGCGGTACTCGATCTCCTCGACGCCCAGTGGCTCAGGCAGCAGCACCTTGACCGTCTCGGTGAGCGGCAACCGCTGGTTGCGCCGGTAGAGGACGTAGATCGCTATGCCAAGCGCCATCCAGCCGACTCCCACGGCAAGGGTGCGCGGGTAGAGCGCCATGACCACGATCCAGGCAGTGAACGTGCCCAGGCCACCGAGCACCGCCGTCAGCGGCACCTCGACACCGAAGGCCTGGAAGTTAAACCACGGTTTCCAGGGGCGCTCCGCCTCGGATTTTCGCCGTCGCAGCCAGATCACCGAGATATGGGCGATCGTGAAGGAGAGCATCGCGCCGAACGAGTACATCGTCGCCAGGAAGCTGGTCTTGCCGGGCAGCAGCGTCGCGATCGCCACCGCGGCAAAGATGAGGATCGCTATGTAGGGGGTTCGGTAGCGGGGGTGCAGCTGACGCAGGCCCTCGGGGAGCTGGCGGTGCTGGCCCATCGAGTAGGTGAGGCGGGAGACGCCGATCAGGCCGGCGTTGGTGGCAATCAGCAGGATCACCGCGGCGAGCACCCCGACGTAGAAGCGCAGCACTTCGGTGAGACCGTCCCCGAGCCCGAGGTTCTCGACGATGCCGAGAATTGGGTCGTTGGCGAACTCCTTGCCCAGTGCCGTGACGTAGTGACCGGCCGCATCCTGGGTCACCGGCATGGCAGAGAGCGCGACGACCGGGATCAGCAGGTAGAGGCCGAGGACCGCGACCACGGTCAGCATCACGCTGCGGGGCACGGTGCGCACGGCGTCCCTCGCCTCCTCGGCCATGTTCGAGATCGTCTCGATGCCGGTGTAGGCGATCATTCCCACCGCGATCCCCAAAGCGAAGTCGCTCCAGGTCGGGGCGACGCCGAGATGGATGTTGTCGACAAGCACTTCGGGGCTGAGGACGAGAACGATCCCAATCCCAACCAGCACCACCTGGGTCGCGAGGTCGGCCATCGCCAGGACGAGGTTCAATTTGGCCGACTCCTGCGAGCCGCGGATGTTGAGCACCGCCAGGCCGGCGATCAGCGCAGCGCCGAGGATGACGTCTCCGGGCCCGTGGTGCAGCGGGCGCCAGAAGACGGCCAGGTAGTGCGGGACGAAATAGGCCGAGATCGCGACCGTGATCACGTAGTTCAGCATCTGGCCCCACGCCGCGACAAAGCTCACCAGCTCGTTGAAGGCGTGGCGCGCGAAGCTGGAGGAGCCCCCAGCCTCGGGGTACATCACCGTCGCCTCGGCGTAGGTCGCGGCCGTGAACGTGAAGATCAACCCGGTGATCGCAAAGGCAACCGGGGTGAGGCCGAGCGCAAAGGCCGCCGTCACCCCGAGCGCGTAGTAGATGGACGAGCCGACGTTGCCGTAGGCGGCCGAGAAGAGCGCACCCACACCGTGGACGCGGCTCAGCGATTCGTCTCTTGGGATCCTCTGGGCCATTCAGTGGCGGGCGCGCTCAGCCCGAATATACGGGCGCTGGCGGTGCACGATGGACGTGCGCCCGGTTCAACTCACCGGGCGACGAACAGCCGCACAGCGCAAGCGCGAGCTCCAGCTCGGCACGCAGCAGCTCGAGAACCCGCAGAGCCCCGGCCTCACCGCCCGCCGCAAGGCCCCAGAGCGCCGGCCGCCCGACGAGCACAGCGTCGGCCCCGAGCGCGAGCGCTATTGCCACGTCGACGCCGCGACGGATGCCTCCGTCGACCAGGACCGACCCGCGACCTTCGACCGCATCGACCGCCTCCGGAAGGGCATCGGCGGTGGCAATGCAGCGATCCAGCTGGCGACCGCCGTGGTTGGAGACGACGACACCGGCGGCACCATGCTCGATCGCGAGCGCGGCGTCCTCGGCCGTGACAATACCCTTGACGAGGATCGGCACGCTGCATTCCAACGCCAGCTCCCCGAGGTCCGACCAGCTCAGTGCGGGGTCCATCAGGGCGAAGGTTTCCTCGATGGTCACCGCTCGCTCAGAGCCAAGCGCGGCAGCCACGCTCGGCACCCCGAAGCCCTCGGGGATCCTGAACCCCGTCCGCAGGTCCCTCTCCCGGTTGCCACCGCGAGGAGCATCGACCGTCACGACGATCGCCTCGAACCCAGCGTCGACCGCCTCCTCCATCAGCGCTCGGGTGACCCCCTCGTCCTTGAAGCAGTAAAGCTGGAACCAGTGCCTGCCGGACGGGGCGGCTGCGGCAACCTCCTGCGGCCGCACCGTGGCCAGCGTCGAAAGGCACATCACCGTCCCGGCCCGCACGGCGGCGCGCGCCATCGCCGCCTCGCCACCGGCATCGACCAGCCGCTGATAGGCAACCGGCGCCACCAGCACCGGCATCGAGACCTCGGTGCCCAGCACCCTCGTCCCGGTATCCCACTCGCTCAGGCCGGCCAGCGCCCGAGGGCGCAACCTCCAGTGGGCCCACGCCGTGACGTTCTCGGCGAGCGTCAGCTCGTCGCCGGCGCCGCCGAAGAAGTAGCCGGCAACCCCGCCGTCGAGCTTCCTCTCAGCCGCCCGCTCGAAATCGGCGACCGTGATCAGATCATCGGCCATCAGTCCGCGACCCTAGCCGCTAGGCCTGCCAGGCGCGATCCCGGCCACCCCGATCTTCGCTGCCGACCGCTGGGAGGGGCGTGGGTGTCCCTCCCGCGCAGCGGCGTCCCCTTTTCCGCCCCGGCGACGCCCACGGACGACCACTGCCGCGCCTGGCGGAAGACCCAGCAAGCGGGAGGGACACCCACGCCCCTCCCGCCGAACGTCTAGAAGTGGACGATCGGGATGATCAGGATTGCGACGATGTTGGCCACCTTGATCATCGGGTTGATGGCCGGGCCCGCCGTGTCCTTGTAGGGGTCGCCGACCGTGTCGCCGGTCACCGAGGCGGCGTGCGCGTCAGAGCCCTTGCCGCCGTGCGCGCCGTCCTCGATCAGCTTCTTGGCGTTATCCCAGGCGCCGCCGCCGGCGGTCATCGAGATGGCCGCGAAGAGGCCGACGACGATGACGCCGATCAGCAGGCCGCCCAGCGCGTCGACGCTGAGCAGGCCGACCACCACCGGCACGACAATCGGGATCAGCGCGGGCAGGATCATCTCTTTCTGCGCCGCGAGGGTCACGATGCTGACCGTTTTGCCGTACTCCGGTTTCTCGGTCCCCTCCATGATCCCCGGGTGGTCGCGGAACTGCTGGCGCACCTGTTCGACCACCTGTCCGCCGGCGCGGCCGACGGCCTCGATCGCGAACGCGGCGAAGAGGTAGACCATCATGCCGCCGACGATCAGGCCGATCAGCACGTCCGGGCTGCTCAGGTTGAAGAGGCTGTTGAGGTCAAACCCGGTTGGCGCCTCGCTGGCGAGTTCGCTCTTGAAGGCGGCGAAGAGCACCAGCGCGGCGAGGGCCGCGGAGCCGATCGCGTAGCCCTTGGTGACCGCCTTGGTCGTGTTGCCAACCGCGTCGAGCGGATCGGTGACGTTGCGGACCTCCTCCGGCAGATCGGCCATCTCGGCGATGCCGCCGGCGTTGTCGGTGATCGGCCCGAAGGCGTCGAGGGCGACGATCAGGCCGCAGAGCGAGAGCTGCGCCATCACCGCGATGCCGATGCCGTAGATCCCGGCCAGCTCGTTGGCAGCGAGGATCGCGAGGGCGATCACCAGCGCCGGGGCAGCGGTCGACTGGAAGCCCTGCGCCAGCCCCTGGATGATGTTGGTCGCGTGCCCCGTCTCGGAGGCCTTGGCGATCGTCCTCACCGGCCGGAAGCGGGTCGACGTATAAAATTCGGTAATCGCGAAGAGGAACGCGGTCACCGCGACTCCGATCACGGCGCAGAGCCAGAGGTCGGTGACGCTGACCGCGTCGGCCGCCGTGCTGAGGCCGAGCCGCACCGGGTCGCTCATCAACCAGTCGGTTATCGGGTAGAAGGCGGCGATCGAGAGGATCCCGGAGATGATCAGGCCCTGGTAGAGCGCTCCCTCGACCCGGTCGGATTTGGTCCGCACCGAGAGCGCGCCGATGATCGAGGCGATGATCGCCACGCCGCCGATCACCAGTGGGAAGATCGCCACCTCGCGCGAAAATTCGCCGCCTGAGCCGGTGAAGGTGAGCACGCCGAGCAGCATCACCGCGACCGATGTGACGGCGTAGGTCTCGAACAGATCGGCGGCCATGCCCGCGCAGTCGCCGACGTTGTCGCCGACGTTGTCGGCGATCACCGCGGGGTTGCGGGGATCGTCCTCGGGGATCCCCGCCTCGACCTTGCCAACCAGGTCGGCGCCGACGTCGGCGGCCTTGGTGAAGATACCGCCGCCGAGCCGGGCGAAGACGGAGATCAACGAGCCACCGAAGCCGAGCCCGACAAGCGCGTCGACCGCCTCCTTGTCGCTTGCGCCGGTCAGCACGAGCACGCCGTAGTAGCCGGCGACGCCGAGCAGCGCCAGGCCAACGACCAGCAGCCCGGTTACCGAGCCGCCCTTGAAGGCGACGTCGAGCGCCGGTGGAACGCCGCCGCGAGCCGCCTCGGCGACGCGGGAGTTGGCGCGAACCGAGAGGTTCATGCCGATGAAGCCGGTCGCGCCGGAGAGGGCGCCGCCGATGACGAAGCCAATCGCGGTCTGGTAGTCCTGCAGGAGCCAGAGCACGATCGCGATCGGCACCGCGACCGCGGCGATGATCGTGTACTGGCGGCGCAGATAGGCACTGGCGCCCTCCTGCACGGCTCCTGAGATCTCCTGCATGCGCGCGTTTCCTGGCGATTTCGCCAGCAGGCGCTGGGTGATGATCAGTCCGTAGGCAACCGCCGCCCCCGCGCAGACAAGCGCGACGACGACTCCGTAGTCGGTCAAGAAGCTGGTCAAGTTCAGATCCTCCGGTGGTTTCTAAGCGGCGCGGGAGTCTATCTACGCGCGCCGACATCGGCCGTGTAGGTACGTCTTGTCTCAGCTACCGCGTCCCGGTAGATGTCCTCGATCGTGACACCTGTATCGAACGCTTCGCGGGCCCGCTGGGCACCATTGCGGTCCGGCAGATCGACCTCGATGCCCAGCCGTGTGCGTGCCGGCTCCGTCCAGGCGAGCACCGAGTCGAGCGCCGCCCGGGCCTCGACCTCCACGCCGCGGCGGAAGTCGATCATCTTGCCCGCCATCCCATGGCGAATCGCCCGCCAGAGGTTCTCCTCTATCTCGGCATCCCCCAGCGGAGCACCGGCGCCGTCATAGCCGTGCGCGTCGTAGTCGAGGGCGGCCTGCGCGATGCAGGCGCCGATCAGCCCGGCCATCCAGAAGGACTCCTCGCCGCGCGTCTGGGCATCGCAGATCCGCACCTCGACCGTTCCGAATTCGTGATGGGGGCGAACGCTCCACCACAGCTGGGTCGACTCGACGACCGCCCCCGTCCTCTCCAGCATCCCCACGAACCCGGCGTAGCGCTCCCAGCTCCGAAAGGCGCTCGGCACGCCACAGCGCGGGAAGGTCCGGGTGAAGATCTCGGTGCGAACCGTGTGCAGGCCGGTGTCGCGGCGGTCGAGGAAGGGCGAATTGGCCGAGACGGCGAGCAGCAGCGGCAGCAGCTCACGAATTCGGTCGCAGACGGCGATCGCCCGGTCGGCGCCCCGCACCCCCATGTGGACGTGCAGGCTCCAGGTGTTGTTGCGCTGCGCGACCCAACCGAGTTCGTTGCGGAGCCGGTTGTAATGCGGGGTGTCGATGATCCGCTGATCGAGGTAGTTGGCCCATGGGTGGGTGCCCATCGCAGCCAGTCCAAGGCCCATTCCCTCGACCAGCTCAAAGAGCCTGGTGCGCCGCTCGCGCTGCCGGGCGATCGCGTCCGCGAAGCTCTCCGCCCGCCCCGATCGGATCTCTATCTCGGAGGCGATCAGCTCGCCCGCCGCGGCGTCGGCCAGCAGCTCGTCCTTCTGGCACGCGGCGTAGACGTCCTCGAAGCGGTGTTGAAGCTCCAGCGAGCTGGGGTCGAGAATCGCGAACTCCTCCTCCAGGCCGACAGTGAAGTCCGCGGAGGCCTCGAATCTCTCCCTGACGAGGTCGAGGTCCAGTGACAAGGTCAGAGCACCTAGGTCAGGTAGAAGTAGAGCGCGTAGAGAAGGTCGACTGCAGGACTGGACGTGTGCACCGTCACCTCCGGCGGCACCTGAAGCAGCTGCTCGGAGTAGTTGAAGATGATCTTGACGCCCGCGTCGACGAGGCGGTCGGCGACGGCCTGTGCCGCAGCGGGGGGAACCGCGAGGACGCCGACCACGACCTCCTGCTCGGTGACCACGGACTCCAGGTCGCCGAAGTCGCGCACCGAAAGGCCGCCGACCTCGCTGCCGACCACCGCGGGATTGATGTCGAACATCGCCACGATCCGAAAGCCATGGTCGGCAAAGATGTCGGAGCTGGCGATCGCCTGCCCGAGGTTGCCGACCCCGAACAGGGCGATGTTGTGCTGGCCCGACGTCCGCATGATCTTGCGGATCTCGGCCACCAGGGATTCCACCTTGTAGCCGACGCCACGCTTGCCGAACTTGCCGAAGCCGGAGAGATCGCGACGAATCTGAGTCGGATTGATGTGGGTGTAGTCGGAGAGTTCCTGTGAGGAGATCGTCTCCCGCCCCATCTTTCGAGCCTGGGTGAGGACCTGGAGGTAGCGAGACAGACGCGCCGCGACGCCAAGCGACAGGCGCTCGCCGTCGACCGCAAGACCGTCCGACATCTCATGCTCCTCCACCGCCTGCTCGATCATCGCCCCCCACAGTATCGAGCCGTGACCTGAGAGCGGCTTCGTCGAGGACCAGCTCGGAGACCAGCTCGCCATTCACCTCGACCACCGGGATGCGCTCGAGCAGGCGGCGCAGGAGGAGATCGTCGCTCTCGATATCGACCTCGCGCAGCTCAAACCGGTAGCCGTCGGCGTGAATGGCGGTGATTCGCTCGAGCGCCTGATCGCAGAGGTGGCAGCCCGGCCGGGAGTAGACGACGACCTCGGTCATCTCACGCGGCGGCGATCTCGCCGGTCGCAAACGCGTCGTAGCCAAGGTAGTCCGGATAGGGCATCGGGTCCACAAAGCGCGCTGCGGAGCCGATCATCGCGGCGTTGTCTGTGCACAGCTCCAGCGGGACGAGCTTGAGGCGCGCAGCGTGGCGCTCGCAGACCGCCGCGGCGGCGGCGCGCAGGGAGCCGTTGGCGGCCACCCCACCGCCCAGGGCAACGGCCTCCCAGTCGCCCTGCTTCAAGGCGCGGTCCAACCGGGCGGTCAGCTGTCCGACCGCCGCCGCCTGAAAGCTTGCTGCGAGGCTCGCCCGCTGCTCGGCGACCCGATCGGGACCAAGATCGCGACACAGGTAGACGAGCGCCGTCTTCAGGCCGCTGAAGCTGAAGTCGAGGCCGGCGCTGCGACTCATCGCGACAGGCAGCTCAAAGGCCTCCGGGTCACCGTCACTCGCCAGCCTCTCCAGGGCCGGGCCACCCGGATATCCGAGGCCCAGCTGGCGCGCCACCTTGTCGAACGCCTCGCCCGCTGCGTCGTCGAGAGTCTGCCCGAGAATCTCGTAGCCGTCGCGGTCGCGCACCGCCGCCAGCATCGTGTGCCCGCCGCTCGCCACCAGGCAGAGGAACGGCGGGTCGAGCGGCTCGGGCTCGAGGAAGTTGGCGGCCACGTGGCCATGTAGATGATCGACCGGGACCAGCGGCAGCCGGCGGGGCGCGGCGATTGCCTTGGCCGTGCTCACGCCGACCAGCAGCGCGCCGATCAGGCCCGGCCCGACCGTGACGGCGACGGCCTCGACGTCGTCCAGCGACACCCCCGCATCGGCGAGCGCCGCCTCGACCACCGGCACGCCCAGCTCGAGGTGATGCCGGGATGCGACCTCCGGCACCACGCCTCCGAAGCGCGCGTGCGCGTCCACCTGCGAGGAGATCGCGTTGGACAGGATTCGCGGGCCGTCGAGCACCGCGGCACAGGTGTCGTCGCAGGACGTCTCGATCGCGAGGATCAGTCCAGCCACATGATCAGAGCGTCCTCGCCGTTGTCCTGGTAGTAGCGAGGGCGCACGCCCGCCGAGCGGAAGCCAAGCTGCTCGTACATCGCAATCGCGACGCGGTTGGAGACCCGCACCTCCAGCGTGAACGGCAGGCCCGGGCCGGCCTCCTCGATGAGCCGCGCGATCAGCCGGCTGGCCACCCCCAATCGCCGCCGTTCCGGCTCCACCGCGACGTTCATCAGGTGCCAGACGCGGTCGTAGCGCGAGCAGACCAGGTAGCCCAGCAACTGGTCCCCGACGGTTGCCGCCAGGCAGATCCCCGACGGCTTCGAGAGCTCGAGGACGAACATCGCCAGCGACCAGGGCGTTGGGAAGGAGCGCCGCTCGATCGAGATCACAGCCGGCAGATCGCCGTAGGCGAGCCGCCGCACCGTGGCGTCTCGCCTTGCCTCAGTCGGATCTCTTGACAGTGTCTCGCTCACGCCACCGCTCCGCGTCGGGGGGCCTTAGGTAGATCGGCGCCGGCGGCCCGGCGGTGTCGACTCCGTTCGCCCCGGACGCAGCGAGGGCGCAAATATGCCGCGCTGCGACCCGGTGTACGGGGTCGGCGTCATCCGGAATGTCGACGCCCCGACCAGCCAGTTGTTGGTGAAATCGTACCGCGCCCGATCCGCCGGCCAGCAGCGGTTTTGACAGCTCGGCAACCCGCTCCGCGAGCTCTGCGGGAGCGATCACGAGTGGCCCCCAGAGCCGCCCGCCGCTGCTCGAGTAGAGCGCCGCAAACGCCTCGCCCCGCCGCGCATCGACCACCGCCATGCGGCACGAGTCGCCGCCGGCTCGCTCGCCGAGTGCCAGACCCAGCGCGTCGAGCGTGCAGACGCCGCTGACCGGCAGGCCGCGGCTCAGTCCGAGCGCACGCGCGGTCGCCACCCCGACCCGCAACCCGGTGAACGAGCCGGGCCCGATGCCGACGGCGATCCGCTCGATCTCGCTCCAGCCGCCAGCCGCATCCACGGCCCGCTCCACCTCCGCGAGCAGCGCCGTCGTGTGCAGGGGGCCGCCCTTCGCGGACGTCCCGAGCAGCGCCTCGTGGAGAACCTCTCCACTGCGTGCGGAACAGACAGCGGTGTCGTCGGTCGCGGTGTCGAAGCCGACCACGCTAGGGGAGCGACTCACAGGCCTTTCCGTCACCGTCGCCGTCGAGATTGAACGGGTCCCTGCGAGGGTGATGCCGTTCGAAGAACCTCTGTGCGGCGGCGTGAGTCTTGAAGTCGGAGCAGTCGTAGTCCCGGCGTGTCCGCTTGCGGCGGTTCGTCCGCTTGCCGTGCCCGCCGGAGCTCTTCGGCACCACGCTGAAGACGAACCGGCCGACTCGCTTGCCCTTCACGAACCAGGTCACCTGATGCTTGCCCAGGATATTGGATGTGATCTCGTTGACGTAGAGCGTTCCCTGCATCGCTTCCTGTTTGGGTGCGCAGAGGTGTTTTTTGGTCGGAAAGCTGACGCACACCGTGTAGAAGACGTTCGCCTTGTTGCTGCGGAAGAAGGCCCCCTTCTTCCTTCCCTTCGGGCACACGTGGGCCGGCTTCGCTTTCTGGGCAAGGCCGCAGGCGACGTAATGTCGATACACGGCCGGCTTCTTCGCGGAGGCAGGCGCCGCCCCTGCCAGGAGGCCAACCCCCAGCAGTAGAACAGCCAGCGTCGTCAATCGCTTCATCGGGCGCTTCCTCCCTCGGTCCAGATTACGCGGCGATGCTACACCGCAGGCCTCTGACTCCGAAACACGGTTAGCCGCGCAGCGTTGCGGCCGCCACCTCGATCGTCCGGTTGTCGCCGCCGGCGTGGCTCAACCGAACCTCCAACCGGCTGCGCGCCGCCAGCTGCGGCTCGGCCACCGCCGGCCACTCCACGAACGCGATCGAGTCCGAGTCGAGGTAGTCCTCCAGCAGCGCCGGGTCCTCCTCCTCGAGGCCGCCGAGGCGGTAGAGGTCCAGGTGGGAGATCGGCATGCGGCCCCGGTAGCGCTGGCCAATCGTGAAGGTCGGCGACGTCACCGGGCCCTCGACGCCCAGCGCCCGGCAGGCACCGCGAATCAGGGTGGTCTTCCCGGCTCCGACCTCGCCGCTGACGATCGCAACGTCGCCGGGCACGAGTCGCTCGGCAAGCCGGGCACCGAGGTCTTCCGTGTCCGCCGCGGAGCGGCTCTCGAATCTCTCGACCTGGCCGCTCAACCGAACAGATCCAGCTGGTCGGCCGCCTCCTGCGCAGACGAAGCGCTCACCTCCGGCTCCTCCGTATCCGCCTCCGGCTCGATCGCCTCCGGCGGGGGACTGGCGAGAAGTCCCGGCAGCAGCTCGAAGTCGCTGCGGAGGGCTTCCTTGACGGCGGGCGTGCGAAGCCCAGCCGCCGGATGGAAGAGGGGCAGCAGGAAGACCGTGTGCCCGCCGATGCTGTGCACCTGCGGGGTGCCGCGAACTCTCGTGATCCCCGCCGGATTGCCACTCAGCAGCTTGGTGGCGAAGTTGCCCAGCGTGCAGACGACTGTCGGCTCGATCATCCGGATCTGCTCGAAGAGGTACGGACGACACGCCTCGATCTCCAGCGGCTGGGGATCGCGGTTTGCCGGCGGACGGCTCTTGAGGACGTTTGCGATGAACACCCCCTGGCGCGACATCCCGATGCCCCGCAGCAGCTCATCCAGAAGCTGGCCCGCACGGCCCACGAACGGCACCCCCTGGCGGTCCTCTTCTGCGCCTGGAGCCTCGCCCACGAACATCAGGTCGGCGTTGGCGTCGCCGGCCCCGAACACCGGATTGGTGCGGGTCTCGTGCAGCGGGCAGCGCGTGCAGGCCTGGACTTCCCGGTACAGATCGACCAGCTTCTCGCGACGCTCCTCCGCCGAGAGCCCCATCAGGTCTCCCCGGCGGCGCGCCTGCGCCTAGTCTCGGAGATTCGCTCGCCGCGAGCCGCTTCGCGCTCGCGTCGCTTCGACTCTCCTTCCCGCGCCCGCCGCCCGCGCGGCTGGCGAGACGGAGGGGACACGGGTGACATTCGCTGCGCGGTGCGCGGCGATCCGCAGCGCGGACAGGCCGGACCCGATGCCCGGCCCGACACCAGCTCCTCGAAACGGCACCCGCACGCCTGACAGTCGAACTCGTAGATGGGCATCGGTCGACGTCAATGGTAGTTCGGCGGCGAGCGGCACGGGGCTACTTCAATGGTGCGCACCGGGTTGGCTCCAAATTGGAGCCAACCCGGTGCGCACCACTCCAATAGTCTGTGCCGATGAGGGTATGGCGCGGTTGGGGATTGCTGGTCACGTGCCTTGCCCTCTCACTCGTCGCGCAACCCGCGACGGCAATCGGCGAGCATCAACCGGTCACCCACGCCGGAGATCTGGCGGGATTCGCGCTCCGCGGCAGCGACGGATATGAGATTGAAGTGCTCACTCTGGGGCGGCACCTGGTCATCCTCAACGCCTCCAAGGGGCACGTCAGCGCCACCTACAGCACCCGCGGCAGGATCTCCGGCAACCGGATCAGAGCCCGGTTCGGCAACCTGGGACGCATCTCCCTCACGTTTCACGCCGCAGGCGCGCACGGCGGTGCCGCGACGCGCGCCGGCGGGTGTGCCGACCCAACCGCCGTGCGGGAGGCGGGCACCTTCCGGGGCCTGATCCGATTCCGCGGCGAGCGCGGCTACACGAAGGTCGACGCCGACCGAGCGGCCGGAATCGTGGTCAGGGCGGAGCGCAGCGCCTGCAGCCGCAAGCGCCGCGCGGCACCGAGCGCGGCCTCGCCGCTCGGCCGACTGTCCACTCACCTGCTCGCCGTCTCCAAGCATTCCGGCAGGGTCGTGACCATCGACGTGCTCGGTTTCGGCGATCCCCACCTCTGGGTCCAAGCCTCGACCGAAGAGCATCGCGGAAAGATGAACATCGTCCGACTCGCCTACGCGATCGTCGGCGGTCAGCAGGCATTCCTGACCAGCGAGGCCGACGCGCACCCCGCCTTTGCCGTGCTGAGGCCCCCGAAGCCCTTCAGCGGGACCGGCACGTTCCAAGAGGACGCGGACCTGGCACCCAACTGGACGGGTGACCTGGCGGCCTGGCTACCCGGTGCCGGCAAGGTGAGCCTGGCAGGCCAGTCCTTCGCGTCGAGCTTCTGCAAGCAGCCGCGTGGCGGCCCGGGCTGCTCGCTGTTCCCGCCGATCCAGCGACGCCTGCGGATCGTTCAGGACAGCGGCTCCCAGTCCCAGGCCTTCCGCGACGTCAGGCTCTCCTGGTCCAGGTAGTGCCTGAACTCGGCAAGCTCGGACGGCTCGACACCGTAGACGTGGTCGGCCTCCGGGAAGCGGCCTGAGCGCACCTCCTCGGCGAACTGCCGTACGCCCTCCACCATCGCCGCGTGGACGTCGGCATAGCGCTTGACGAACTTCGGCGCACGGCCGGTTGTGATCCCGAGAAGGTCATGAAAGACGAGCACCTGCCCCGCGGTTGCCGGGCCTGCCCCGATTCCGATCGTGGGCACCTCCAGCCGCTCGACGATCGTCTCGGTGATCGCCGCCGGCACCGCCTCGAAGACGATCGCAAAGCAGCCCACGGACTGCAGGGCAAGCGCGTCCTCGCAGAGCCTGATTGCGCCCTGAGCTGTCTTGCCCTGCGTCTTGTAGCCGCCCAGGGCGGTGGCGGTCTGAGGCGTGAGGCCGACGTGGCCCATCACCGGGATCCCCGAGCGGACGATCGCCCTCGCCCGCTCCACCGAGGTGCCGCCCGCCTCCAGCTTCACCACCTGACAGCCCGTCTCCTTGACCAGGCGCTGGGCACTGCGAACCGCCAGCTCATTGCTGGCCTCATAGCTGCCCATCGGCATGTCGCCGACCATCAACGGCGCCTGAAGCCCGCGGCGGACAGCCCGGCCCAACATCACCATCTCGTCCATCGAGACTGACTCGGTTCCCGGGTAGCCGAGCACCACCATCGCCGCGGTATCGCCGACGAGCACCATGTCCACGCCCGCCTCCTCGGCAACCCTCGCCGACGGATAGTCATAGGCGGTGACCATCGTGATCGGCTCACCGGCCCGCTTCATCTCGGCGAGCCGCGGCAGGGTCACCGGTGCACGATCGCTCATGAGAGCAGCACCTCCGGCCGGCTGTCGACGCCAATCACCGAATTGTCCTCCGCGACGTGGACGACGACCGGCGAGTAGGACTCGAGATCGCTCTCGTCATAGGCCCCGAAGGACGCCACGATGACCTTGTGGCCAGGCCGGGTGAGATGGGCCGCGGCCCCGTTCACCTGGATCGTGCCCGACCCGGGCTCGCCGTCGATCACGTAGGTGACGAACCGGGCCCCGTTGTCGATGTCCCAGACATGCACCTGCTCGTTCGTGATCAGATCCGCAGCGGCCATCAACTCAGTGTCGACCGTGATGCTGCCGACGTAGTCGACGTCGCAGTCGGTCACCGTGGCCCGGTGGATCTTTGACTTCAGCATCTGCCTCTGCATTGACCCTCCACTCTTGCCAGGTTTCAAGTGTCCTTGGGCTCGATCACGACGTTGTCGATCAGCCGTGCATCGCCCACCTGCGCGGCAACGGCGACCAGCACCGACCGGTCGTTGAGCTCGGTGACCGGTGTCAGGTCGTCGACGTCGCGCGCCTCCAGGTACTCGGGCTCGATCCCGGCCGCCGCCAGCTCGCGACGGCCGGCCTCGATCCCCTCACTCAGCGATCCCCCGCAGGCGCCCCGCTCGACCCGGTGCAGCGCACGCGACAGCGCCACCGCTCGCTCCCTGTCCTCCGGGACGAGATAGCCATTGCGGGAGCTCATCGCCAAGCCGTCGGCCTCGCGAACGGTGGGTAGAGCCTCGATTTGCACCGGGAAGTCGAGATCGCGGACCATGCGCCGGATGACCGCCACCTGCTGGGCGTCCTTCTGGCCAAAATAGGCAACGTCCGGGCCGACCGCATTGAAGAGCTTGGCGACCACCGTCGCGACACCGCGGAAATGGCCGGGTCCGCGCCGGGCCGGATCCCCGCAGAGGACTTCGGTCAGCCCCTCCACCGCAACGTGGGTCGCGAAGCCCTCGGGGTACATGTCCTCGACCGAGGGCATGTAGACGATGTCGGCCCCGGCGCCCGCGGCAAGCTCCATGTCGCGCTCCTCGTCGCGCGGATAGCGCTCGAAGTCCTCACCGGGCCCGAACTGCGTCGGATTGACGAAGAGGCTCATGACGACCACGTCGCACTCCCCCCGGGCGGCGTGCAGCAACGAGAGATGGCCGTCGTGGAGGTATCCCATCGTCGGGACAAGGCCAATCGAACGCCCGGCGCTGCGCGCCTCGGCCAACGGCAGGCGCAGCTCGTCCTTGGCGCAAATAAATTTCGCGCCGGCTTTTCGGTGCGGGGAATTGACTAATTCGAGGTTCATGAGGTCCATGCCCCAGGGGTCACGGCCGCGACAAAGTATAGGACCTCAGGGATGGAACTCGATGCGCTTGATCACACGAGCGGGCGCACCCACGGCAATCGTCCCGGCCGGCAGGTCTCCAGTCACGACCGAATTTGCGCCGATCACGCACCGCTCGCCGATCGTGACGCCACCGGTCACCACGCAGTTGGCGCCGAACCAGCAGTTGGCGCCGATCCTCACCGGGCCCTTCGGAACGAAGCCCTGCTGCGTTACCGGAGTGTCGGGGTCGTCGAAGCGATGATCCGCGTCGCCGACGAAACAGCCGTTGGCGAACATCGTGTGCGACCCGACCTCGATTCGCTCCAGAGCTGCGAGCATCGTGTTGCGGTTGAGGAAGCATCCCTCTCCGATCTCGATCAGGGCCTCGGGCGCCAGGGTCAGCCAGCAGCCGGGCTCCAGCAGCGTCCCTTCGCCGATCGTCAGGCGCCCCTCCCCGAGGGCCTCCAGCACCTCGCCCTCGACCGGGAAGCGAACGAAGAAGCCGCCGCGCGCCGCATGGCGATTGATCCGGGTGCGCCGCAGGAGACGCCGATTGCGCTCATACCAGCGCCGCTTCGCCCACCAGATCCGCCAACCGCGTTGGCCCTCGGAGCCGCTCACGATCGCGAACGTTATGCCCCAGCGGGCCGGCGGGCCTGAACGTCCGTATTCCGGGCGGAGCCCGCCCCCGCGCATAGACTTGGCCAATGGCGGGCCTGCGCGGCGGCATAGACCTCGGCGGGACGAAGATCCAGGCAGCGATCGTCGACCGCGAGGGCAAGGTCGCCGGGGAGTCGCGGCGAGTGACCCCAACCGACGGCGGGCCCCAGAAGGTCGTGAAGGAGATGGTGGCGGCGCTGAGCGACGCCGCGGCGGCCGCCGGCATCGAGTCCAGCGGGCTCGACGGTGCCGGGGTCGGCTCTCCGGGCGAGGTGGACGGGCGCACCGGCGTCGTGTCCGGCGCCCGCAACCTGCCCGGCTGGGACGGCTCCTTCCCGCTGGCCGAGGCGCTGAAGGAGGCGCTGGGCACGGAGGTTCGGGTTGGAAACGACGTGCAGGTTGCGGTCGAAGGGGAGTACCACCTCGGTGCGGGCAGCCCGTATGACTCGCTGCTCGGCGTCTGGTGGGGCACCGGCGTAGGCGGCGGCCTCATCCTCGACGGCAAGCCATGGCTGGGCCGCGGCGCGGCCGGTGAGATCGGCCACATGGTGGTGAAGCGGGGCGGCGCCAGGTGTCCCTGCGGCCGCAAGGGCTGCATGGAGGCCTATGCGGGGCGAGCGGCGATGGAAGCCGAGGCGCACCGTGAGCACAGGGAGGGCACCAAGACGGAGCTTTTCAAGCTGATGCAGAAGCACAAGCGCGACCGGCTGACCAGCGGTATCTGGGAGCGCGCCGTCGACCACGACGACCAGCTCGCGACGAAGCTGATCGAGCGCGCAATCGAGGCGCTCGGCACCGGCGTCGCCTCAGCCGTCAACCTGATCGACCCCGAAGCGGTGGTGATCGGGGGCGGCCTTGGCGAGCGCTTTGGCGAGCGCTACATGGACGCGCTTGGCAGGGAGATGGCCAAGCACCTCTTCGTCGATAAGCGCCCCCCGGCGCTGCGCGTGGCATCGCTCGGCGACCTGGGCGGCGCGATCGGCGCCTCGCTTCTCCTCGACCGCTGACCGCTGTGCGCTGCGGCGCGCCGGTCCGCTACGCCGCGACCGCCTCGCGACGTTTGCGGCGGGCGCGCTTCGGCCTCGCAGGCTTGGCGGGCTGCAGCAGCTCGGCGAGGAAGCACCCCGTGTGGGAAGCCTCGATTGCGGCCACCTCCTCGGGCGTGCCGGTGGCCACCACCTCTCCCCCCTCCTCGCCGCCTTCGGGACCGAGGTCTATGAGGCGATCGGCGGTCTTGATCACGTCGAGGTTGTGCTCGATGACGACCACCGTGTTGCCGGCATCGACCAGCCGCCCCAGCACGTCGAGCAACCGCTGCACGTCGGCGAAGTGCAGGCCCGTGGTCGGCTCGTCGAGGATGTACAGGGTGTCCCCGGTGGCGACCTTCGAGAGCTCGCTGGCCAGCTTCACGCGCTGCGCCTCGCCACCCGAGAGCGTCGTCGCCGGCTGACCAAGGCGTATGTAGTCGAGCCCCACGTCGTGCAGGGTGCGCAGGCGGCGGGCGATCTTCGGCACGTTCTCGAAGAAGCTCACAGCCTCCTCGACCGACATCTCGAGCACGTCGGCGATGCTCTTGCCCTTGAAGCGGACCTCGAGCGTCTCGCGGTTGTAGCGACGGCCGTGGCACTGTTCGCAGGGCACGTAGACATCCGGCAGGAAGTGCATCTCGATCTTGATCTGCCCGTCGCCGCGACAGATCTCGCAGCGCCCGCCCTTGACGTTGAAACTGAAGCGGCCGGGCTTGTAGCCCCGCGCCCGTGCCTCCTGGGTCTGCGCGAAGAGCTGGCGAATGTGGTCGAAGATCTTCGTGTAGGTGGCCGGGTTGGAGCGCGGCGTCCGCCCGATCGGCGACTGGTCGATGTTGATGATCTTGTCGATCTGACTGAGGCCGTCGATCCCGTCGTGCGCACCGGGCCGCAGCTTGGCGTGGTGGAGCCGGTTGGCCACCGCGTGGTGCAGGGTCTCGTTGACGAGCGTCGACTTCCCCGAGCCGGAGACCCCTGTGACGCAGCAGAAGACCCCAAGCGGGATCGCCACGTCGATCCCCTTCAGGTTGTGCTGGCGGGCGCCACGGACGACCAGCGCACCGCGCGGCTCGCGGCGTTCGGTGGGGACCTCGATCCGCCGCTTGCCGGCCAGGTACTGGCCGGTCAGCGATGCCGGGTTCTTGGCGACTCGGGCGGGCGGCCCCTCGGCGACGACGTGGCCGCCGTGCTCGCCCGCGCCGGGCCCGAGGTCGACGATGTGGTCGGCGGCGCGCATCGTGCCCTCGTCGTGCTCGACGACGATCACCGTGTTGCCCAGGTCGCGAAGCCGGTCGAGGGTCCCGATCAGCTTCTCGTTGTCGCGCTGGTGCAGGCCGATAGAGGGCTCGTCAAGCACGTACATCACCCCGACGAGGCTCGACCCGATCTGGGTCGCCAGCCGGATTCGCTGTGCCTCGCCGCCCGACAGCGAGCGCGCCGAGCGGGACAGCGACAGGTAGCCGATCCCGACGTTGTCGAGGAAGGCGAGCCGTTCGGAGATCTCGCGCACGATGAGCCGCGCGATCGCCCGCTCGGTCTCGGTCAGCTCCAGGGCGGCGATCCAATCTCCCGCCGCCCGCGCCGACAGCTCGGCGAACTCGGCGATGCTGAGCCCCCCGACCGTGACCGCGAGGCTCTCCGGGCGCAGCCTCGCCCCATCGCACTGCGGGCAGGGCTGCTCCGCCATGTAGCCCTCGATCCGCTCGCGGTTGCTCTCGGAATCGGTCTCCTCGTAGCGGCGCTCCAGGTTGTTGACGATCCCCTCGAACCGAACCTTGTAGGAGCGCCGGCGGCCGAAGCGGTTCGTGTAGCTGACCTGGTGGCGCTCCTCGCCGGTGCCGTTGAGGAAGATCGCCCGCTCGGGCTTCTTCAGCTTCGCCCATGGCTTGTCGACGTCGATGCCGTTCTCCTCCGCGACCGCCGCCACCAGCCGCCTCCAGTAGGCCGTGATGCCCCGGTTCCAGGGCTGCAGCGCGCCCTCGGCCAGCGAGAGCGTCGGGTCGGGAACCACCAACTCGGGATCGATCACGCGCTGAAAGCCGAGGCCGTGGCAGCGCTCGCAGGCGCCGTGCGGCGAGTTGAAGGAGAAGATGCGCGGCTCCAGCTCCGGGATCGATGTGCCGCAGGTCAGGCAGGCGAACTGCTCCGAGAACAGCATCGTCTCGCCCTCCAGGACCTCCACCTCGACCAGCCCTCCGGCCAGTGCCGCGGCGGCCTCGACCGACTCCGAGAGCCGGCGGCGAAGGTCGGTCTTCATCGCCAGCCGGTCGACCACCACCGAGATGTCGTGTTTGAACTTCTTGTCGAGGACGATCTCCTCATCCAGCCGGCGCAACTCGCCGTCCACCTTGGCGCGCGAGTAGCCCTCGAGGC
This sequence comes from uncultured Solirubrobacterales bacterium, assembly GCA_963747765.1. Classification (GTDB taxonomy): domain Bacteria; phylum Actinomycetota; class Thermoleophilia; order Solirubrobacterales; family 70-9; genus VRUE01. The sequence goes on from CAVVGH010000006.1 coordinate 123,357, forward strand.
GCATCTGCTCCAGCAGCTTCCCGTACTCGCCTTTGCGCCCCCGCACGACCGGTGCCAGCACCATGAACTTGGTCCCGTCCTCGAGCGTCATCAGCCGGTCGACGATCTGCTCCTGGGACTGGCCGGCAATCGGCTCGCCACAGGTCGGGCAGTGCGGCACGCCGATCCGCGCCCAGAGCAGCCGCAGGTAGTCGTAGATCTCGGTCACCGTGCCCACCGTCGAGCGGGGGTTGCGCGAGGTCGTCTTCTGGTCGATCGAGATCGCCGGCGAGAGCCCCTCGATCGAGTCGACGTCGGGCTTCTCCATCAGGCCGAGGAACTGGCGCGCGTAGGCCGACAGCGACTCGACGTAGCGCCGCTGACCCTCGGCGTAGATCGTGTCGAAGGCGAGGCTCGACTTGCCCGAGCCCGAGAGACCGGTAATCACGATCAGCGCGTCTCGCGGCAGCTCGACGTCGATGCCCTTGAGATTGTGCTCCCGGGCACCGGAGATCGCGATCCGCTCCGACGCAGCCACTGCCAGTCGATTCTACGCAGGCGAACAGATGTTCCCGGGGAGAATTGCCGTTGACCTTCCCCTTTATCGCGATATGCGCGACAAACCGCAAGGTCAACAGGCGATTGCCGAGCTGGCGACAGAACAGCATGGGATCGTCACAGCGCGCCAGCTCGCGTCGCTCGGATATTCGGGCGCGACGATCTGGCGGTTCGCGGCCAGTGGGCGACTTCACCGGCTCCACCGAGGTGTCTACGCTGTCGGACACACGTCGTTGTCGAGACAAGGACAGTGCCTGGCCGCGGTACTCGGCTGTGACGGCGCGCTGTTGAGTCACCGGTCCGCGGCCTGGCTGTGGGGCATAACGACGAGGTGGGAGCAGCTGATCGAGGTCACCGTGGCGGTCCCCAGGCGGTCCCGCCCGGAGGTGCGCGTGCACAGCGGGGCGACGCTGGTTGCGACAGACCGAGATCGCTCGGAGGGGGTTCCGGTCACCGCTGTGCCACGAACGCTTCTGGACTTCGCGGCGGTCAATCCCCGATTCCTCGGCTGGGCGCTGGATCGAACGGAGCGGCTTGGACTGCTCGACCTGATCGCGATGGACGCCCTGCTCGCGCGCAGCAGCGGGCTCCGGGGGGTCGCCCGGCTGCGCACGGCGCTCGACATCTACCGCATCCCGGGCTTCGTGCGCTCGGGGCTCGAGCGCCGCTTCCTGCAGTTGGTGCGCGACGCCGGGCTGCCCCGTCCGTCGACGAATCACTTCATCGCCGGATACGAGTTGGACGCGTACTGGCCAACGGAGCGGTTTGCGGTCGAACTCGACACCTACGACTATCACGGAAGCCACGCCGCCTTCGAGGCTGACCGGGTCAGGCAGGAGGGTCTGAAGCTGGCAGGCATAGAGATGATTCGCATCACCGGCGTCCGGATGGATCGCGAACCGAAGACTGTTCAGGACCACCTCCGCCGCCTTCTCGCCGAGCGCAGCCACGCCCTTCAGCGGAGCCGGGGCTAGCCGACGAGCACCCGAGACGCTGACTTTGCGTTTCGTCGCGCCTAGCGAAAAGAAACGCAAAGTCAGCGGAGGCAGCAGGTGGTGCGAGCGCCGGGGCGCCAGTGGCGAGAGGCGGAGGCTGGGCAGTGTGAGGCGCCGGGCGTCAGTACAGAGCTGCGGAAAGGCGGCGGCGGTACTCGCGGGCGGACGGGTCCCCCGGGTCCGCTTCGCTAAGGATCCCGACGATCGCGCGGCGCAGCTTCTCGCGGGTCCCCTCGTCCGCAGCCGCGATCTCCTCCAGGAGTCGATCCAGGGCGGCACCGCGATCGCCACGATCGAGCGCCGCGAACGCCTCGGCTCCGATTCCCATCCGCGTCACCTCGATCCGGGCCGCAATGCCGTCAGCCGCGAAATCGCCTGTGTGAGACCTCACCGCCTCGAGCGCTTCCTCCTCGGCCCCCCGCTCGAGCCGAGCACGAGCAAGGGCGACTGCGACATCTGCCCGGCCGGGCTCCAGTTCGGACGCCTCGCGGAGGGAGAGCTCGTCGCCGTTTGCCAGCAGCTCGTCGGCCCGCGAGGGCGCCAGCGAGTCGAACAGCTCTTCGACCTTCGCTTTTGGAACGGCCCCGGCGAATTCGCCGGCCACCGCGCCATCGCGGAAGGCCTTCACGGCGGGTATTCCCTGCACGCGGTAGCGCGCGGCGAGCGCCTGGTTGGAATCGACGTCGACCTTGGCCAGCACGACCTTGCCCTCGCGGGCCGCCTCGGCGGCTTCGAGCGCCGGGCCCAGGGTCCGACATGGTCCGCACCACTCCGCCCAGAAGTCCACGACGACCGGGATCTCGCGGGAGCGCTCGAGCACCTCACGGCCGAAGGTAGCCTCGCTCACGTCGATTGCCATGCCCTGAGGTTAGATGGCCGGCGGCGACTCGACCACGGCGAAGCGGGCGCCGGGTCATGTGCCCGGCGCCCGCTTGCCCAACCCGGCTGAGTCGCTACGCCCTGACGAGCTCGGCTTCCGAGTCCGAGCTCCGCACCCACGGCAACCAGCGAAGCGACGCGGGCAGGTACCAGTTGCGGTCGCCCAGCAGCTTCATCGCCGCCGGCAGCAGTACCGCGCGGACGATCGTCGCGTCGATCAGGATCGCGACCGCGAGACCGACCCCCATCTCCTTCATGTCAAGCATGGTGAGCGTGGCGAAGATCGAGAAGACCGCGACCATCACGATTGCCGCACTCGTGACCGTTCCCGCGGTGGCCGCGATCCCGCTCCGAACCGCATCGTCGCTGCTCATTCCCCGGTCGACGCCCTCGCGGACGCGGTGCGCAGGGTCGGCGGGGGCGGCTCCGTGCTCGACCCGGAAGTCGTGTCGCACATGCTGGGACGAGCCCGTCGCAACGACCCGCTCGCCTCGCTCACTCCCCGCGAGCGCGAGGTGCTCGGCCTGATGGCTGAGGGCCGCTCCAACGCAGCGATCGCCAGTGAGCTGGTGGTCACCGAACGAGCCGTGGAGAAGCACGTCACGGGCATATTCGGCAAGCTCGACCTCCCCGCCAGCTCCGAGGACCGCCGCCGGGTCCTCGCCGTGCTGCGCTTCCTCGACCAGCCGGACCGATGCCGCCGATCGGCCGCCGCTCAGGCGGCCTGGGGATCGGCGGCGGGGGCCAGGCCCGCGACCCGCAGCTTCTCCTCGACGACCGTGCGCTGCTCGTCGAGTGGGCTGCCGCACGAACCTGGCTCAGCGCCCTCCAGGTGGCGCACGGTGCCGTCGCGCAGGCGGACCCGCATGCGGCTCGGGAATGTCATGCGCAGCGTCGCGACATCGAGTGCCTCGACGCCACGCCGCGCCGTGTGCCCACCCAGGCGCGCCCGCAGCATGCCCCCCAGGACACGGCGCAGGCGGCGATCGGCGCCGACCGCGCGCAGCAGGGCGGGGCCCGGATTCGCCTCGTCCATGTTGACGTCGCCGAGACGGCGGCGGATGCGGAGCAGGTCGCGCAGGCCGACGTCGTCGGGCGAGCCGCCCGCCTCGAGCGTTCCCAGCAGTGTCTTCGCGGTCAGCGCCGGGTCGTGGCGGAGCGTCACCTTCGCGGCCAGAGCCCGGATCTCCGCCTCGTTTGCCGCCAGCCAGGCCGGCTCCAGCTCGGCCGGCGTCAGGCGACCGGCGATCAGCGAGATCGCCGTGCTGAGGCGCGCTGAGAAGTTAACCCGGACCGGAGAGAGGTCGGAACCGGCGCCCAGCGACTCCATCTCGCAGGTCAGCCAGCCGGCGTCGATCTCGACACCCGCAACAGCGGCGTGTTCGCCTCCGGCGGCACATGCCGCCTCGCCAACCGACTGCAGGTAGGCGCAGCCCGGCAGTCGCTTGAAGGCCAGCGTGTCGGTCAGCCACACCCTGCCCAGGCCGCCGAACATCGTCGGGCGCGGCGCGAAGGAGAGGTTCGCAAGCAGGCCACGCGGGTGCTCGACGATGTCCAGCGCGCCGTCGACCCCGTCGGCGGCCAGCAGCGCGGCGCGCGCTCCTGCCGCAGCCGGCTCGGCCGCCGTGAGCAGCTTGCTCGCCGGTCCCATAAAGCCGGGCCACATCCCGTAGGGCGGCTGATAGAGGGCGATCGCGAGTGCCTGCGCGGTGCGCCCGGCGTCCAACCCCATGCCAACTGCGGCCGCAGTCGCCGCCGAGGCACAGTGGATCGAGGCCCAGAACTGCCCGTTGTGCGGACCGAGGAAGAGAGCCGCGCCCAACCGCCCGGCGACCTCGTTGGCCGCAACCTGTGCAAGCAGAGCGCGCTCTGGGTCGCCGGCGAAGGCAGACGCGGCGGGCACCGCCGAATGGCCCGTGTGGCCCATGAAGAGGTAGTCGTCCCAATCGTGGGCGATTGAGGCAGCCGCCGATCGGTAGACCTCGCCGACCGGCCCCTCGGGCGCCACCGCGGCAAACGGGAGCGCCGCACCCTCCCCTGCCGTGCGGGCCGCTGCGACGCTCTTAGCCTGCAGCTCGGCCCGCCCCCGAACGCTCGCCGGCAGATCGCCTGCCTTCAGACCAGCGGCCCACTCCCCAATCTCCTCACAAATCGTCACCTGCCCGATGCCCTCACGACCGATGCGTCCTAAGCGCCGGCCGTCATCCCGTCCAGGTCGCGCCGCAGCTCCCTCAGCTCATCGCGGATCCGCGCCGCCTCCTCGAAGCGCAGATCGTCGGCGGCCGCCAGCATCTCCTCCTCGAGGGAGACGATCGTGCGCTCCAGCTCGGCGGGATCGGCGAACTCCTCGCTCCGCCCGCGGCGCCGTTTGCGCGGCGCCCGGTCCTCCATCGCCAGGAACTCGGCCATCTCCGAGATCCCCTTGCGAACCGTCTCCGGGGTGATCCCATGCTCGGTGTTGTAGGCGATCTGAATCGCCCGGCGCCGGTCGGTCTCGCTGATCGCGGCCCGCATCGCGTCGGTCTCGCGATCCGCATACATCAGCACCCGGCCGTTGACGTTGCGAGCCGCGCGGCCGATCGTCTGCACGAGGCTCGTCTCGCCCCGCAGGAAGCCCTCCTTGTCCGCGTCGAGAATCGCGACCAGCGAGACCTCGGGCAGGTCGAGCCCCTCGCGCAGCAGGTTGACCCCGACCAGCACGTCGTACTCGCCGAGCCGCAGCTCGCGAACGATCCTGATCCGTTCCAGCGTGTCGACCTCGGAGTGCAGGTAGCGGACCTTGATCCCGTACTCGAGCAGGTAGCCGGTCAGATCCTCAGCCATCTTCTTGGTCAGGGTCGTGACCAGGACCCTCTCCGACACCTCGGCTCGCGCCTTGATCTCGTTCATCAGATCGTCGATCTGATTCCGCGTCTCCCGCACGTCGATCTCGGGATCGACGATCCCGGTGGGGCGGACGATCTGCTCGAGGACCCGCGTCGATTCCGCCTGCTCGAACGGCCCCGGCGTCGCCGAGACCATCACCAGCCGCCCCACCCGGCTGAGGAACTCGTCGAACTTGAGGGGCCGGTTGTCGATCGCCGACGGCAGCCGGAAGCCGTAGCTGACCAGCGTCGTCTTACGAGAGCGGTCTCCCTCATACATGCCGCCGATCTGCGGGATCGTCTGGTGGGACTCGTCGACAAAGCAGACGAAGTCGTCGGGGAAGTAATCGATCAGCGTGTGCGGCGGGCTGCCCGGCGGGCGGCCATCGAGGATCCGCGAGTAGTTCTCGATCCCCGACGTGAAGCCCAGCTCTTTCAGCATCTCGATGTCGTAGGCGGTGCGCTGGCGCAGCCGGTGCGCCTCCAGCTGCTTGCCCTCCGCCTCCAGCTCGGCGGTGCGGGCGTTCAATTCCGCCCGGATCTCCTCGACCGCGCGTTCCAGCGTCTCGTCCCTGGTCACGTAGTGGGACGCCGGCCAGACCGAGACGTGGTCGACCGTGTCGAACACCTCCCCGGTCAACGGATCGAAGTGCTGAATTCCCTCGATCTCGTCCCCGAACAGCGCGATCCGGTAGGCGGACTCCGCGTAGGAGGGCATCACCTCGAGGACCTCGCCCCGCGCCCGGAAGGTACCGCGCCCGAGCACCGTGTCGTTGCGCTGATACTGCATCTTCACCAGCTTGCGCAGCACCTCATCGCGATCGATCTCCTCGCCGACCTTGAACAGCTGCATCTTTTCCCGGTAGACCTGGGGCGATCCGATCCCGTAGATGCAGGACACGGAGGCGACGATGATCACGTCGCGCCGGGCGAACAGGGCCGCCGTGGCCGCGTGGCGAAGGCGATCGATCTCGTCGTTGATCGAGGAGTCCTTCTCGATGTAGAGGTCCTGGGCCGGAAGGTAGGCCTCGGGCTGGTAGTAGTCGTAGTAGGAGACGAAGTACTCCACCGCGTTATCGGGGAAGAACTCCCGGAACTCGTTGCAGAGCTGCGCCGCCAGCGTCTTGTTGTGGGCGATCACCAGGGTCGGGCGCTGCATGGCCTCGATCACCCCGGCCATCGTGAAGGTCTTGCCGGTGCCCGTCGCCCCCAGCAGTGTCTGGAACCTCTCCCCTTCTCGCAGGCCCTCGGCCAGGCCGGCAATTGCCGACGGCTGGTCGGCGGTCGGGGTGTAGGCCGGGTTCAGCTTGAACTGAGGCACCCGCTGACCATAGCGCCGCCCACCCACCGCAACGCCGGAGGCGGTGTTTTGTCTGTAGACCTTCTGTCGACAGGCTCAGAGAATCACTGCATGCAACCACGCGATCGCTTCGCCATCAACCTGCGCAAGGCGCGACAGAAGAAGGAAATCTCTCAGGAGGAGCTTGGCTTTCTCTGCGAACTGCACAGGACCGAGATCTCGTTGCTCGAGCGCGGCGGGCGAGAGCCCCGGCTGGGGACAATTGTGAAGCTCGCCGGCTCCCTCGACGTGAACCCGGAGGACCTGATCTCCGGAATCCACTGGCAGCCCGCAAGCAAGCGCTTCCAGATCAAGAGCTGAGCCGCGCCTCGGCTCAGAGTCCATCGGAAAACTCGCGCGGGTGCGACTGGCGAGCACCGGACCAAGCGAGGCTTGGCCTCAAACGGTCATCGCCACCACCCCCGAAAAGAAACCGGCGCCGATCGTTCCGCCGAATCTCAGGACGAGGGTGTCAAAAAGGTCTGGTGGAGCCGAAACGACCAGCTCGTTGGGTGATCCTCGAAATTCCGGAACGAAGTGTTCGAAAATGGTTGGGGGAGACCCGAGACGACACGACTCGTTGATCGATGAGAGAAACAGCCCCCCTGTTTGCCCTCCATACCTGCAAGTAGGAGGGCAAACAGGGAGGGGCTGTGTAGGACCCGGGCGGTCAGGGGCTTTGGGGGACCGTTCCAGAGGATGAGGGGCTTTGGCGGAGCAGTTACACGAGGGCCGGCCGCTGGGGATGGTCTGAGCGAGGCGGACACAGACTCCGTTCGCGATTTGTGTCGCTGAGCGGTACAAAGAGCGAACGGAACGGTCGGGAAGGCGGGGGCGAGACTCCGTTCGCTGTTTGTGTCGCTGGGCGGTACAAAGAGCGAACGGAGCGGCTGGGCAGGGGTTCCTGGATGGACTCTCAGGGCGTCAAGCCCGGCAGGAACTGTTCGAGCAGCCCGCCCGCCGGGCCAAGGAAGCTCTGAACGTCGTCGAGCAGCGAGCGAGCGTTGTGGATCAGTTCGATCGCCTGGTCGATCGGCACTCGCCGCACCGCTTCGCGCAGCGGTGCGGCGAGCAGCGGGGTCAGCGCTCCGGCTTGCTCGGCATCGTTCACGGCGCGCACCAGCCCGGCGCGGATCGCCCTGGCGAGCTCGGCGTCCCCGATTCCGTAGCGCCGCATGAAGCGCTCTCGCGAACGCGGCGTCGCCAGCGCCCGGGCAAGCCTCTCCCGGGTGACTCCAAGCTCACAGGCGGCGCCGTCAAGGGCGGAGAGCGAAAACTGTTCGGCGATCTGCTCGATGCTTTCCGGATTGCGCCACGGCCGGTGCTTGCACGGGTCCTGCGTCTTGGCCGGCACATAGGACGACCCCCCGGCGGCCAAATAGATGCCCACCAGCGCCAGCGACGCGACGATCGCCCCAACCACCAGCGCTCTGCCCTGAGGGGCAGGGCTCGTCACAGGTCCACCCGCCTCGCCAGACCAATCGGGACAAGGGCCAGCAGGCCGAGCAGGGCACCGAGCCCAAACGAGGGACTGAACGCATGGGTGGCTCCGCGGTCGAGCTGGTCCTGAAGTTCGCTGCGCAGCTGAAGCACCGCATAACGATCGGCTGGGTTGTCCGGCAGCGGTTCGAATGCGGGTCCAATCGTCGGGACCTTGCCCCGCTCGCCTTCCATGCGCTGGTTGATGCGCTGAGAGAGCTGCAGCTTGAGCAGCGGACTGACACGCGAATCGAGCACCACCGCGGTGCCGGCGTCAACCGCGTCGCGGCGCTGCTGGGCGATGTCGGACGTGAACAGAGGAGTCAACGCGATCAACCCAACGGCCACGCCGGCATGGCGGGCCGAGATCGTCCACCCGCCGTGGATCGCCTGCGGCGCACGCCCGCTGAGCGCCGTTTCAGTCAGCGCGGAAAGGACAAGCGAGAGGCCCACCCCGACCAGGATCTGGGGTGGCAGAGTCAGCGCCACCTCCGCCTTGGGAAGCAGCGCCAGCCCACCGAGCCCGCCCGAGACGAGAATCGCGCCCGCCGCCGCCCGGGCGCGGGCGCTCATCTTGGAGGGCTCGATACGGGCGCCGAGCAACGCCGCGACCGGCGTGACGCTCACGACGACCGCGGCTCCGATCGGCGTCAGCCGCCAGCCCTCGATCAGCAGCAGGACGAGCAGGAAAAGCGCTGCCGCGATCGCGGCCGAAACCATCGCCAGCGCAAGGTTGGCGAGCAGATGGGGCCGCCCGGTGCCGCGCAGCTCCGTCGCCACCACACCGGTTGCCGCCTCATGCCTGGCCACCGCGAGAATCGGAACGCCGGCGACAAGCGCCAGCGGTGCCTGCACGAGAAAGATCGACTGCCAGGACACAAGCTCGGTGAGCAGTCCGCCCACCGCCGGGCCGAGCGCCGCTCCCGCCGCGCCGGCGACGGCCCAAACCGTGACCGCGCGGCGCTCCGACCCAAGCGTCGCGGGCAACAGCTCCAGCACCGCTGTCACCGCGGCAGCCCCGCCCAGCGCCTGCACGCAACGCGCGACGATCAGGGTGCTCAATGCTGACGCAAGACCGCAGGCAATGCCCGCACCCGCGAATATCGCCAGGCCAACCGCCGCGGCCCTACCGGGCCCGACGCGGCGAGCAACGTGCGCCGCGGGCACGGCAAACAGCGCCATCACGAGGTTGAATGAGACCAGCACCCACGTGACCCCTGCGACGCTCGTGTCCAGCTCGCGGTAGATCTGTGGCAGGGCCAGGACAACGATCGAAGAATCGGCGAGCACCAGGCCAACCGCCAGCGTCAGGGCTGCAACACGGGGTCGCGGGGCGGCACTCAATAGCCCAGCTCCTGCGCGTATTCGTGCCGGTAGGCGCGACGCTTGTCGAGGACCTCGGCGACGTAGCCGCGGGTCTCGTCGAGTGGGATCTCCCCCAGGGTCAGCGTGGACCCTCCCCAGCTGTCCACCTGCGTCGGCCCGGCGTTGTAGGCGGCAAGCGCGGCCACCGTGTTGTCGTGGTAGCGATCGAGCAGCTCCCGCAGGTAGAAGGTTCCGTAGCGGATGTTGATGTCGGGGTCCGCAAGGTCGACGATCCTGAATGTCGTGCCGCCGCTGAGCTTCTCGATCTCGCCGGCGGTGGCCGGCGTGACCTGCATCAATCCCCGCGCTCCGGCGTGCGAGGTCTGGTCGCGGAAGCGCGACTCAGCGTAGATGACCGCGGCGATCAGCGATGCGTCGACGCCCTTTTCGCTTGCCTGCTGGCGGATGATGTCCTCATGGCGCAGGGGCAGGGACAGCTCCTGAAGCACATCGCGAAATTTGCCCGTCAAGCCGAACGCCACAAGCCCGGCGGCGACGATCGCGACGGCCGCGAGCAGTAACCGCCGCCGCCTCCCTCGCTTCATTGCAGCAGCTTGCCGATGAGGGTGGACAGCTTCCCCTCGAGATCCTCGAGGCCGCCGTCGTTCTCGATCACGTGCTCTGCACGAGATGCCTTCTCCGCCTGGGCGAGCTGGCGCGCCTCCCGCTCGTCGACAAGCGAGTGCCCGCGTGCCTCCGCGCGTGCACGGCGCATCTCGTCGGGAGTGACGACGGCGACGGTGCTGTCGAACACACCGTCCATCCCGGACTCGAACAACAGGGGAACCTCGACCACGCCGATCCGAGTCCCCTCCGGAAGCGAGGCGATCCAGTCGCCGATTCGCTCACCGACGAGCGGGTGGATCTGCGACTCCAGCCAGCTCAGCTCGTCTGGGTCGGCGAAGACGATCTCTCCGACCTGCTGGCGATCGATGCTCCCGCTGGGGGCAACCGCGGGGCCCCATCGCTCGACCAACCGGCCCCGCAAGGGCTCGGCGTCCAGCAGTTCATGAACAACCGCGTCGCTGGAGATCGTTGCCGCCCCGAGTCGCTCGAAGGCGGCCAGCGCCTCGGACTTCCCCGCCGCGATGCCACCGGTGAGGCCGATCGTCAACGGCCGCGCCATGGGAAGACTTAGCTCTCTGCAGGCGCCTCGGGCGGCTCGGCCCCGGACTCCTCGGAGCCCTCGGCCTCTGCAGCCTCATCCTCGGCGGCGGACTCCTCCGCCACCGGCTCCTCGGTCGGTGCCTCCGCCACCGGCTCCTCAGCCACGGGCTCCTCAGGTGCGGCCTCTTCGGCCTCAGGCTCGTCGGCAGGGGCCTCCTCCGGCGTCTCCTCCGCGGTTGGCGCGGAGGTTGTCTCCGCTGCGGGCTCTTCGGCCTCAGGCTCGTCGGCGGGGGCCTCCTCGGGGACCTCATCCACGGCTGGCACGGAGCTCGGCTCCTCATCCTCGGCGGCAGGGCCCGCGGTGGCCTCGCCGCCCTCCTCAGGTGCGGTCTCCGCCTGCTGAGCGGACTCAGCTGCATCTTGAAGCTGCTCGCTGAGGTTCTGCATCGGCATGTTCTGGCCCTCAACCCGCTTGATACTGAGCGAGAGGCGACGGCGCTCCTCGTCGATCTCGAGGATCTTGACGTTCAGGCTGGCGCCCGGCTCGACCACCTCGCTCGGGCTCTCGACGTGGTGATCGGCCAGCTCCGAGATGTGGACCAGGCCCTCGACCCCCGGGAGAATCTCGACGAAGGCGCCGAAGGCGACGACCTTGGTCACCGCTCCCTCCAGCACGTCACCCGGCCGGTGGGTGCTGATCACCCGCTGCCAGGGGTCTTCCTGGGTCTGCTTGAGGCCAAGCGAGATGCGCTGGCGGTCGCGATCGATGTCGAGCACCTTGATCCTCACCGTGTCGCCGATCGAGACCACCTCGGACGGATGGTTCACGTGACTCCATGAAAGCTCTGAGATGTGGATCAGACCGTCGATCCCGTCGAGATCGACGAAGGCCCCGAAGTCCACGATGTTGGAGATCCGGCCCTCGACAACCTGGCCCGGCTGGAGGCGCCCGAGAATCTGCTCGCGGACCTCCTTGCGCTCTTCCTCGAGCACCGCTCGGCGCGAGAGGACGACGTTGTTGCGGCTGCGATTCAGCTCGATCACTTTGCACTCGAGCTTCTGGCCCAGGAACTCGTCCAGGTTGTGCACGCGGCGGATGTCGACAAGCGAAGCCGGCAGGAAGCCGCGCACGCCCAGATCGAGGATCAGGCCGCCCTTGACGACCTCGATGACACTTCCCTCGACGGGTTCGCCCGACTCGGCTGCCGCCTCGATGCGGCGCCAGGCCTTCTCGAAGCGGGCCCGTTTCTTGGAGAGCACGAGCCTGCCCTCGCTGTCCTCCTTGGTGAGGACGAGGGCGTCGACCTCCTCGCCCAGCTCAACCTCGTCGGAGGGATCGACTGACTTGCGGATCGAGAGCTCGGTGGAGGGGATGACGCCCTCCGACTTGTAGCCGATGTCGACCAGGACCTCGTCTTTGTCGATCCGCACGACCTTGCCCTTGACCACGTCGCCCTCGTCGAAGGTGACGATTGTCGCCGCGTAGTTGGGGACGATCCGGCCGTCCACTTCCAGCAGCAGCCCGTTGGAACCCTCGACGGGCGTGCCCGCGGGCGCAGGGGGAGTCAATGTGTCGGTTCCGACCACGGCGGCGAATAATGGCAGAATCGTTGACGATGCCGGAGCGGGCTACAAAGCGCGGTGGTGAGCGGACCCCTCTTTCCGGGCGCTACGACGTCCTGATCTGCGGCGCGAGCTTCGCCGGGCTCGCCGTGGCGCGAGAGCTGGCGGGCTCCGGCGCCTCGGTCATCGTCCTCGACCGCTACGAGATCGGCGAGCGTCAGACCTCGGCCTGCGGCATCCCAACATCGTGGCTGCGCGCAATGGGCCTGATGGCCTCCGAGCGCCAGCGCTTCGACTCGCTGCTGGTCCACACGCCCCACGGCAGCACCCGCTTTCCCCTGCCCTGGAGCTTCTCGACCTTCGACTACCGCGAGCTGTGCGAGCTGCTCTGGCGCGACTGCGACGCCAGCTTCGAGACGGCGAAGGTGAACGGACGCGCCGCACCGGCCAAGGGCAGCGGCGACATCGGGGTCGAAACCGACCGCGGTGTCCTCTCCGCCCCGCTCGTCGTCGACGCGCTCGGCTGGCGCCGGGTGCTCGATCCGGGCGACCGCTATCAACCCCCCGCAGCGCCGCTCTCGCGTGGATTGGAGGTGCACCCCCACGGCCGCAGCGAAGACATGGAGGTGTGGATCGACCGCCGCTACGTCCCCGCCGGCTACGGCTGGTCCTTCCCCGCCGACGATGAGCTGCGAATCGGGATCGGCTCGTTCGATCCGCGCTTTCACGTTCGCAGGACGACCCAGTTGCTGACTGACGACTTGAACCGCGAGCGATCCGGCTCCGACCTGAACGGTGAGCCCCACGAGTACCAGGGCAACTGGATCCCCCACAAGATCCGCCGCGCCAGCGAGGCGGGCGTGTTCTTCGTCGGCGACTCGGCTGGACATTGCCTACCGCTCACCGCCGAGGGGATAAGAACCGCCCTCTACTTCGGGATCGCACTGGGGCGGGAGCTGCGCGGAGTCGTCGAGGGCCGGCAGGGTCGCGAGCAGGCCGCCAGGCGCTACGCGGCGTTTCACGATCGCCACGAGTGGAAGTTCCGCTGGATGCTGCGCGTCCAGAAGCTGATTCCCAGGATCCCGCCGCGGCTGCTTGGCCCGATGATCCGCCTGCTTGGCGCGCAGCGAATCGTCAACTGGTCCTTCGGCCACTACCTGAACATCGCGCCGCCGGAGCTGGCCCCCGGCTCACCTGACGACGAGCAGGGTGCCGACCAGCAGCAGCACGACGCCGACGATGCGCTCGGGGCTGAGCGGGATCTGATCGAGGCCGAACAGGCCTAGGCGATCGATTGCCACCGCGGCGCTGAGCTGACCGGCGACGGTCACCGCAGCGACACCGCCCGCGCCAATCGCCGAGACGGCGATCAGGGCGTTGGCGACGTAGGCCGCGCCGAGCAGCCCGCCCAGCAGGTAGTACCAGCTGACGTCGAACGTCGATTGCAGGCCCCCGACCCGGCCGCTGAGCACGACGATCGCCGCCAGGGCAAGCGTGCCGACCGTAAACGAGACGAGCGCGGCGGGCAGGCTTCCGGTCGCCCTGCCAAGTCCCGCGTTGATCGGCGCCTGCAGCGCGATCAACCCCCCGGCGACCGCGGTCAGCAGAACCGCCAGGCCTTTAGAGTCCATCGAGGGACTCAACCGGGTTCGTGATTTTCGCCGCGCGTGTGTGTTGCATCGACGTCAGCTCAGGGCGTTTGAACCGCCCCGCTGTCATATCAGTAACTCGAAGCGACCATCGCATCGAATATGCCACCCCCAGCAGAGGGATTCGCCTCGCGCCTCATTATCCGCCCGGCGCTGCGCACGCAGCCCGACCCGCGGCTGGTGTCGCTCGTCCGCGAAGGCTACGAGACCGCCTTCGAGGAGATCGTCCGCCGCTACGGCAGGCCACTGATCCGCTACGCGGCAACCATCGTGGGGGGAAGGTCTGAGGACGTCACGCAGGACGCCTTCTCAAAGGCCCTGATCGCCCTGCGTCGCGACGGGTCCGAGATCGAGTTGAGACCCTGGCTCTTCCGGATAGTCCGCAACACGGCGCTCAACGACCTCCGCGACAGCCCACCCTCGCCGGAGATCCTGGCCGAGGCGATCGCAGGAGGCCGCGATCCCACGCAGGAGCTCGAACAGCGGGAGGCTCTCGCGGACCTGATCGGACGGCTCCATGCCCTGCCCGAGCCGCAGCGCGCCGCGATCGTGATGCGCGAGCTGGAGGGCCTTGGCCACGACGAGATAGCCGCGGCGCTCGGCCTGAGCGGCGGCGCGGCGCGGCAGGCTATCTACCGGGCGCGGCAGGCGCTGCGCGGCGGTCTGGGAGCGATGGTGCCGCTGCCGCTGCTCAGAGCGTTGCTGGCCGGCGGCGGCGCGGGAACCGTCGAAGCAGCGGCCGGGGCAGGAGGCGCAGCGGGAGCCGGGGTCGCATTGAAGGCCACGGCGGCAACCGTGCTGGTAGCCGGCGCACTGGGCACCGGAGTTGCCCTCGAGCACGGGCGTCACGCACGCGCAACCGAGTCGGGAGCGCAGGTGGTCCAAAGCGATGCCGGGCACGCCAGCCCCGGCGCGCCTCTGTCTTCGGCCCCCGCATCGCAGCCGGTCGGCGGCAGCGAGGGGCAGCGCGACGGCTCTGGCAGCGGCCACAGCTCGGTCGAGGATGGGACGGGACACGATCGGGGCAGGAACGAAACGGAGCCGGCGGACGACCATCGCGGATCGAGTGGATCGTCTGAGCGCGAAGCTGGCGAACGGTCACGCTCCGGCGAGGGAGGCGGTCAGAGCCGCTCCAGCCAGCCGGACTCCTCCGGTCAATCCGGTCATGGCGGCAATGACCTGACACAGGACTCGGGTTCGGCGGGGGGCTCCTCGGGGCCAGGTGGCGATTCCGAACCGGAGGGCGACACCGGATCGAACGCCGGCCCCGGCTCCGAAGGGGACAGCTCGCAAAGCAGCGGCGATTCGGGCTCGGGGGAGTCGGGAGCGAGCGAACCGGACTCGGGTGGATCGAGTGATTCTCACGGCAGCGGCGGGTTGACTGAACAGACAACCCCCGAACCGTAGGAGGGTACGGATGAACCGCATGCACTGTTCCAGGGCCTTTCTGCTCGCCGTGCTCGGCGCGCTGGCGATGCTGGCGCTGCCCGGGCTCGCTGCGGCGAAGCACAGGGACCGCAATCACGACGGAATTCCCGATCGCTGGGAGAAGCGCCACCACCTCTCGCTGAACGTCAAGCAGACCCGGCGCGATCAGGACGGCGACCATCTGGGCAACCGGCAGGAGTTCCTGGCGGGTACCAACCCGCGCGACCGCGACAGCGATGACGACGGGATCGGGGACGGTCAGGAGAACGCCGGCAGGATCCAGTCCTTCGATGCCGGAACCGGGCAGCTCGTCATCGCCCTCTTCGGCGGCGAAACCGCCAGCGGACTGGTCACCGAAGAAACTGAGATCGAGTGCGAGGGCGACCAGGGCGCAACCGCATCGCATTCGAGCGATGGGTCGACCGAAGACCGCAGCGACAGCTCGGGCGAGGACCAGAGTGGCGAAGAGACCTCCGATGACCATGGCGAAGACAACTCCGGCCCGGGATCGACAAGCGCCGGCCCAACGCCTGGCGACGACGAGGGCGACCAGGCAGGCGAGGGCAACTGCACGACCGCGGACCTCATCGAAGGGACGATCGTCAAGGAGGCCGAGCTGGGGCTCGAGAACGGAGCGGCGACCTTCGGGGAGATCGAGCTGGCGGGCTGAGCCCTACTTGGTGTCGAGCCAGTCCTTGCCGACGCCGATATCTACCTCCAGCGGCGGGTCGAGCTGGTGGGCGGAGCACATCTCGCGCCGCACCAGCTCGGCCGCGTCCCCCATCTCATCGGGCGGGCCCTCGAAGAGCAGCTCGTCGTGGATCTGCAGCACGAGGCGGGTCTTCATGCCCGCCTCTCTCAGCGCGCTGTGGCAGCGCACCATCGCCACCTTGATGATGTCGGCCGCGGTCCCCTGGATCACGGTGTTGACGGCGAGCCGTTCGCCGAGTCGTCGCGTGCCGGGGCTCCCGGAGCGCAGCTCGGGGATTGAGCGGCGGCGTCCCATCAGCGTCTTCACGTAGCCGTCCGACTGGGCGCAGTCGATCACCTCCTCGCGGAAGGCGCGCACCGCCGGGAAGCGCTCCAGATAGCGAGCGACGAACTCCTCGCCCTCCTTGCGAGGGATGTTGAGCCGGTCGGCAAGGCCGAACCCGGTCAATCCGTAGACGATGCCGAAGTTGACCATCTTGGCCTTGGAGCGCTGTCCGACGTCCACCTCCTCGCGGGATGTGCCAAAGACCTCCGCGGCGGTGGCGGCGTGGACGTCGTCGCCCGCTCGGAAGATGTCCTTCAGCACGTCCTCTTCGGCAACGTGGGCGAGCACCCGCAGCTCGACCTGGCTGTAGTCGGCGGAGAGAAGCCGGTCGCCCGCCTCGGCCACGAAGCAGGCGCGGACGGGGCGGCCAATCTCGGTGCGTATTGGAATGTTCTGCAGGTTGGGGTTCGTGCTGGAAAGGCGGCCGGTTGTCGTCGCCGCCTGGTTGAAGGTCGTGTGGACGCGACCGGTCTCGGGATCGATCAGTTCGGGGAGGGTGTCGAGATAGGTGCTCTTGAGCTTGGTCAGTTCGCGCCAGGACTCGATCCTCTCGATGATCGGGTGCTCCTCGCGAATCTGGGCGAGCACCCGAGCATCGGTGGAGAAGCCGGTTTTGCCGCGGCGTTTGCGGGTCAGTCCGAGCTTCTCGAAGAGGATGCGGCCGACCTGCTGGGGCGATCCAATCGTGAATTCCTCCTCGGCCAGCTCATGGATCTCCCTTTCAAGCTCCGCGATCCGCTCCCCAAAGCCCGCCCCCACCTTGGCGAGCCGCTCGGCGTCCAACTTCAGCCCCTCGCGCTCCATTGCCGCCAGGACATGCACCAGCGGCAGCTCAACGTCGCGCAGGAGCGGCTCGAGGTCGAGGTCTTCGAGAAGCTCACGCTGGACATCGGCGAGCGCGCCAATCAGGCAGGCCGCCTCGGCGGGGTCTGCCTCGGCCTCGGCCTCCTCGCCCAGCGAGAGCTGCCCGTCCTCGGATGACTCCTGTCCGGCACCCGGCTCGGCCAGGCCGATCCCAGCATCCGCCGCCAGCTCGGCCAGCTCGTAGGTGCGCCGCTGGGGCTCGAGCAGATATCCGGCCAGCATCGTGTCGTGGGCCAGCTCGATTTCGAGACCCTCGCGAACGGCCGCCGCAAGCAGCCCGTGCCGGCCCCCGCCAATCGACTTTGCGTCGTGCGTCGTAAGCGGCCTTTCGCCGAGCCCGACGACCAGATCCTCCAGCGTCGAGGAGCCACCGACGACGCGCTCCCCATCGCTTGCGGCCCAACGCTCGCCGGCGATCGCCAGCGTCACCGGACCGTCGGCCAGATCGGCGGGAGTCCCGTCGATTGCCTCGACCTGCAGCTCGGTCTGGACCCTGCGGCCCGGAACCGCGTCGTCCTCCGGCAGTCCCTCTTCGAGCCGCTCCATGACGGCCCGCAATTCGAACTCGCGCATGAACTCGCGCAGGGCGCTGCGGTCGGGTGGCGTCGCCATGACCTCCTGCAGGTCGAGCCCGGTATCGAGCTCGCACTGGAGGGTGGCGAGCTGTTTGGAGACGCGAGCGTCCTCGGCATGCTCCTCCAGGTTCTGCTTGCGCTTCGCCCCCGACACCTTGTCGACGTTGGCCAGCACCTCCTCCAGGGAGCCGAATTCCTGCAGCAGCTGGGCGGCCGTCTTGTCGCCGATTCCGGGGACGCCCGGAATGTTGTCCGACGTGTCCCCCTTGAGCCCGATCAGATCGGTGACCCGCTCCGGTGGCACGCCGTAGCGCTCTATCACGGCCTCCCGGTCGTAGGTCTTCGTCTCGGTGATCCCGCGCGAGGTGCTCATCACCCGAACGCCGTCGCCAACCAGCTGGTAGACGTCGCGGTCGCCGGAGACGACCATCACCGGGATGTCCTGCTCTCGCGCCTGTCGCACCAGGGCGCCGATCACGTCGTCGGCCTCGTAGCCATCGATCTTCACGTTGGTGTAGCCGAACGCCTCGACCAGCGGCATCAGGTTCGGCCACTGCTCCGTGAGCAGGTCCGGCCGCGGCGGGCGGTGCGCCTTGTAGGCCTCGTAGGTCACCTCGCGTCCCGACAGGCCCGCGTCCCA
Organism: uncultured Solirubrobacterales bacterium; assembly: GCA_963747765.1. GTDB lineage: Bacteria > Actinomycetota > Thermoleophilia > Solirubrobacterales > 70-9 > VRUE01. The sequence continues at coordinate 141,677 of CAVVGH010000006.1, forward strand.
GGCCACGACAACCGCCGTGGGGCGATGCTCGACGGCGATTTTGGTCAGCATCGACGCGAGTCCGTAGATCGCGTTCGTCGGCCGGCCGTCGCTGGTCCCGATCGACTCGGGGAGTGCGAAGAAGGCCCGGTAGGCGAGGGAATTGCCGTCGATCAAAAACAGCTCGCCGCTCGGCTTGGCCTCCCCGGCCTCGGGTTGGCCGTCTATGGGCTTCTCGCTGACTGCCATCTCCGCCAACTCTAAGCGCTCCGTATCGCGGACCACCGAGGTCGCTGCATGCACCGCCAAGATCAAGCTTCGGTTAACGCACCGGTCCCGAGGTCCCGTCCGACATCTTCTGGTGTTAGGGTCACCTAACTATGTCCGACTCCCAGTGTCGGGTTTCCGAAACGACGCCTTCGGGCCAGATCGAAGAGCCGTAGCGCATGTCCGCCTCGTTGCTCCTGGTGATGCGCGAGACGGTCGAGGCAAGCCTGCTCCTGGGGATGCTCTTCGCGTGCCTCGAGCGCACGGAGAACCGTCGCTACTTCGCCGGCATTTGGGTCGGGGCCGGCGCCGGGACGCTGGCCAGCGTCCTGCTCGGGGTCGCGCTCTTCTTGACGCTCGGCGAGCTCAGCGGAGTGGCCGAGGAGGTGTTCGAGGGAGTCGTCATGTGGGCCGCTGCGGCGGTTCTCACCTACGTCATCTGGTGGATGCGCGGCCGGGGCGGCTCCCTGGCCGGCTCACTGCGATCGGAAGCGGCGGCGGGTCTCGGCAAGGGCTCCGTCGCGGCACTCGCCACGCTCGCCTTCCTTGCCGTCTTCCGCGAGGGGGCCGAGGCCGTTCTCTACCTCGGCGCGGCGGCCTCCACATCACCCTGGCAGGGGATCGCGCTGGGCGCCTCGCTCGGCTTCGCGCTCGCCATTCTGATCGGCAGCGCGATGTACCAGGGCGGAACGCGCCTGCTGAGCGCGCAGCGGTTCTTCTCGGTGACGACGACCCTATTGCTGGTCTTCGCGGCCGGAATGGTGGGACGCGCGACGCTTGCCTTCCAGGCCGCGGGTGTTTTCCCGGGCACAATCACAGCCTGGGACACAAGCGCTCTGCTCCCCCAGACGCACGGGCTCGGCAAGGGACTGGAAGCGCTCGTCGGATACACCGCGACGCCGTCGGTTCTGCAGGTCATCTTCGTGCTCGGCTATGTGGCGCTGATCCTCGCGCTCCGGCGCGAAGCGACACCCGGTTCCTCCCCCGTCGCCCGCCGCTTCCGGTCGATTGGGCTCAGCTACACCCACCCGCTGTACCGGGCATTGCGGAACCGCCGCCTGAGGACGCTCGCCCCGCTCTCCATGCTGGTGCTGCTGGTGGGCATCGTGCTCACCGCGCTGCTCTCCGTCCGCATCGGCCCGTTCGACAACCGGGGCGCTCTGCAACTCGGGGGGTTCAGCAATCCGGAGTCGCAGAACAACCTCTTCAACTTCCTGATGTGGATCGTCTGGTTGCCGCTACTGACCGTATTGACGGTCGCCTTCGGCCGCTTCTGGTGCGGCTTCCTCTGCCCGCTGCGACTGACGTCGGAGTGGGCACATCGCCTCGGCGCAAAGCTGGGACTCGGCCGCGGGCGGGTGGCGACTCCCCTGCGGCTCGGCTGGCTGCTGCCGAGCAGCTTTCTGCTGATCACGTTCGTCGTCAAGGGGCTCGACATCCAGGGGCCTGCGCGCGCCGGCGCCATCCTCTTCCTGTCGATCTTCGCTGTCGCAACCGTGGTCGGGTTCGTCTCCCGGCGGGGCGCCTGGTGCCGCTACTTCTGCCCGGTGGGTGGCTGGCTGGCGCGCGCAACGCGACTCAGCCCGCTCGCCCTCCAGGCGGATCGCGACGTGTGCGCAACCTGCGTGGACAAACCCTGCCTGAAGGGAAGCGAGCTGGCCGGGCGCTGTCCGTCTTACCTCAACCCCCTGCAGCTCGAGACAAACCGCTCCTGCATCAAGTGCGCGGACTGCGTGGTCAACTGTCCCTCGGATCGCTCCTCCCTGAAGCTCGGCTGGCGTCAGCCGGGGGCCGAGCTGCTCGAGCCGCGAGCGCCGGAACTCTGGGAGTCGCTCTTCGTCGCCAGCCTGCTCGGCATGTACATGGCCGCGGGGCACCGCTCCCCCGCCCTGGCCGCGATCCCATGGCCCGCGCTCTTCGTTGGCTTCGTCGCCCTCGCGATGCTCGTCTACGTCGTCACCTGCGCACTCGCCAGTCGCCTGGCGGGCGTCTCCATGCGCACTGCGCTGACGACGTTCGGCTATCTCTTCCTGCCGCTGGAGTTCGCCACGGCCTTGATCGCGTTCGGCGACGACTCGCTCGAGTTCTTCGGCATCGCCCAGCCGGCCGCCATCGTCCTGCTCACCCTGGGCTTCGTGTGGAGCGTCGTCGTCGGCGTTTCCATCGTTCGCAATCAGGCCCGCGGGGGGCTGCGGGCGATCGCCGCAGCCGCACCCCTCGCCGTCGTCCTCGTCTCGGTGCTCATGGTGTGGCTGACCTGGTACGCCTCGGGCGGCGTCATCGACGTCACCTGATCGGGCACACAGGCGCTGCCACTCAACGCTCAAGCCCAGCCTGTGCGGCGCCGATGCCGGGTACGTGGAGGCGCGCAACCTACCGACCCAGGTTGGCCCGGTGCCGGACCGGATGACGATCTGGCCCATGGACGACGGCAGCTACGGACTCGACGCGACCTTCCAGGGCGTAACCGGATACGAGCGAGCCGCACTGCACGCCAGTGCCCTCGACGAGGATGGCGTCTCCCACTCGTTCCGCCAAGAGCTCGGTGGCGCATGGACACTTCGCTTCGGGCCATTGAGCGCCGCTGAGATCAGCGCCGCGCTTCGCGCGTTTGTCCAGTAACAGCTCGACGGAGCAGGGGCTTGCGGGCAGGTCGCAAGATGGCCAACGGCCGGAATCTGATTCGATTGCCTCCTGATGGCCGTCAGCGCTCAGTACAGCGTCACGATCCGCGTCGAGCTTGATGCGCGGCAGGAGCCCCTGGGTGGGCTGACCGCGGCGATCGCCGAGGCCGGCGGCCAGTTGCAGGGCGTCGACCTCGTGCCCGGGGCCGGCAGCGAGGGAAAGCGCGTGCGAGAGTTCACGATCGATGCCCAGGACCAGGCTCACTGGGAGCGCATCCTGCGGGCAATCGGCTCGACCAAGGGGGCGAAGGTCCTCGACTACGTGGATCGCACGATGCAGATGCATCGCGGCGGCAAGATCGAGTTGCGCAACAAGTACCCGCTGAAGACGCGCGACGACCTCTCGATGGCCTACACGCCCGGCGTCGCCCGCGTCTGCGAGGACATCCACTCGGATCGCGCCAAGGCCTTCGAGTACACGATCAAGAAGAACATGGTTGCCGTGGTCTCCGACGGCAGCGCCGTGCTCGGTCTGGGCAACATCGGGCCAGAGGCGGCGATGCCGGTGATGGAGGGCAAGGCAATGCTGTTCAAGGAGTTCGCGGACGTCGACGCCTTCCCGATCTGCCTCGACACGCAGGACGCCGACGAGATCGTCAAGACGGTCGAACTGATCGCCCCCACGTTCGGGGGCATCAACCTCGAGGACATCTCGGCTCCGCGCTGCTTCGAGATCGAGGAGCGGCTCAAGGCATCGATCGACATCCCGGTCTTTCACGACGACCAGCACGGCACCGCCGTGGTGGTGACGGCCGCCCTCTTCAACGCCCTGAAGATCGTCGGCAAGCCGATCGACGAGCTGCGTGTTCTCGTGGTCGGGCTCGGCGCCGCCGGCATAGCCGTGACCAAGATGATGCTCGCCTCCGGTGTGTCGCACGTCGTGGGCTGCGACCGGCGCGGCGCTCTCTCGACAGAGCGCGAGGACTACCAGTCCGGCGAGATGAACGAGATCAAACGCTGGTACGCGGAGCACTCCAATCCAGACAAGCTCGATGGGCAGCCAGGCGACGTGATCGAGGGCATGGACCTCTTCATCGGCCTCTCGGGACCGGGCATCATCAGCCCCGAGGCGCTGGGCAAGATGAATGACGACGCGATCGTCTTCGCGATGGCCAACCCCAACCCCGAGGTGATGCCCGAGGACGCCGCGCCCTACGTGCGGATCATGGCCACGGGGCGCTCCGATTATCCGAACCAGATCAACAACGTGCTCTGCTTCCCGGGGATCTTCCGCGGGGCGCTCGATGCGGGGGCGCCGCGAATCACCGAGGAGATGAAGCTGGCGGCGGCCAAGGGGATTGCCGCGGTCGTCACCGACGAGGACCTCTCGGAGGACTACATCATCCCCAGCGTCTTCAACCGCGACGTGGCGCCGCAGGTCGCGCAGGCCGTCGTCGAGGAGGCAAAGCGCGAGGGAATCGCCCGCTTCAGCGAGGAGACCGGGACGTTCTCAACCGTGGAGGTGAGCTAACGCGGTGAAGGTCCTCGTCACCGGTGCGAGCGGGATGATCGGTTCGGCGCTGTGCGATGCGCTGCTGGCCCGCGGCGACTCGGTGGTGGGCCTGACACGGGACGTGCAACGGGGGCGTGGCAGCAATCCCGGGGTCGTCTGGCACTCCTGGCAACCGACCCTCGAGCGACCGCCGGCAGAGGCCTTCGACGGTGTCGAGGGCGTCGTCAACCTGCTGGGCGAGAACCTCGGCCAGCGCTGGACCGCGGAGACCAAGCGCCGGATCATGAACAGCCGGCGGACCGGAACCCACAATCTCGTCCAGGCGATCTGCGGGCTGAAGGACAGGCCGGCCGTCCTGATCAGCCAGTCGGCCGTTGGGATCTACGGCGATCGCGGCGACGCGTTGGTAGACGAGTCCACCGACCAGGGCGAGGGCTTCGACGCCGACGTGACCCGCGAGTGGGAGAGCGCCGCACACGAGGTGGAGCCCGGCGGCGTCCGGCTGGTCATCCTGCGCACCGGCCATGTGCTCGATCCACGCGGTGGGCTGTTGGGCCGAATGCTTCCACCCTTCAAGCTGGGAGTCGGGGGGGCAATTGCCGGCGGCGATCAGTACATGCCGTGGATCCACATCGACGACGAGGTGGGGATCGTCCTCTGGGCGCTCGACAACCAGAGCGTGAACGGCACGCTCAATGCAACCGCGCCCAACCCAGTCACCAACCGGGAGCTGTCGCGGGCCCTCGGCCGAGCCCTGAGCCGACCCGCACTGGTCCCGATCCCCGGCTTCGCCGTCGACCTGATGATGGGCAGTGAGCTTGGGCACGTGTTGCGCGGCGGCCAGCGGGTCGTGCCGCGACGCGCCCTCGACCTCGGCTACGAGTTCCGCCACCCGGAGATCGACGCGGCACTTCGCAACTTGGTGTAAGAGGGGCGGCCCCTCTCTCAACAGTCAGCGAAGCGACTCGAAGACCGCTTCACGCAGGCCCATGGAGGGGTCGGCGTTGCGGATTGCCCGAAGGATGCTCGCCATCGCCGCGCCGCCTGGGAGCGTCGAGAGCTGGGCGATGCCGGCCGATTCGACGACCGGGCGCGAGAAGCGGGTCGCAGTGCGATCGAGCTCGCCGATATAGCCAACGGTGCTCGCGTCCTCGGTCGCTCGACGGGCATTGCTGCCAACAGTCGCCAGGGACCACCTCGCTTCCCCGCCCGTGTCGTCGAGGCAGGTAACTCGGATCCGCACGCCGTCTGCGCGACCACCGGAGCGGGACAGCTCCCGCCGGGCCCCCTCACACATCGCACGGCCCCTCGCCGCCTGCGCACCGTGCAGCGGCGCACTGACGTAGACGTTCACGACAGCGCTATTTCCAACCGCTCCCCCCCCACACCCAGCTAACCCCAGAACCACCGCCAAGCTGACCAGTCCCACCAACTGATGTCGGGGGGGAGGGGTGGACAGTCCCCTCAACCGACGGATACTCAGAGCAGCCCAGCTGGTTGGCTGGACCGTGGGTAGGTGAGGGGGAGGGGTGGACAGTCCCCTCAACCGACGGATACTCAGAGCAGCCCAGCTGGTTGGCTGGACCGTGGGTAGGTGAGGGGGAGGGGTGGACAGTCCCCTCAACCGACGGATACTCAGAGCAGCCCAGCTGGTTGGCTGGACCGTGGGTAGGTGAGGGGGAGGGGTGGACAGTCCCCTCAACCGACGGATACTCAGAGCAGCCCAACCAATTGGTTGGGCTGCGAGTCGGGGGAGGGGACTGTCCACCCCTCCCCCCTCCTACCCAAAGAAAACCTCCGCCTCCGCATACAGCGACTCGGGGACGACCTTCAGCTCGGCGGTCGCCTGACCGAGCTCCACCAGCTCGATGTCGGTCCCGCGCAGCGCCGTCATCGTTCCCCACTCGCCCGCGTCGACGGCGTCGATCGCGTGCAGCCCGAAGCGCGTCGCCAGCACGCGATCGAAGGCGGTCGGCGTGCCACCTCTCTGCACGTGGCCAAGCACCGTGGCGCGGGTCTCCTTGCCCGTGCGCTGCTCGATCTCGGCCTCCAGCCAGTGCGCGATGCCACCGAGGCGCACATGACCGAAGGCATCGAGCTCGGCATCCTGCACCTCGGCCCTCCCACCCTCGGGCTGGGCTCCCTCGGAGACGACCACGATCGGCGCGAAGCGGGCCTCGAGACGCCGACCGACGAGCTCGCAAACGCGGTCGAGGTCAAAGGGGTGCTCGGGGATGAGGATCACGTTGGCGCCACCGGCCATGCCAGCGTGAAAGGCGATCCAACCGGCGTGCCGCCCCATTACCTCGACGATCAGCACGCGATGGTGGCTGTCCGCGGTCGTGTGCAGCCGGTCGATTGCCTCCATCGCGATGTTGACCGCCGTATCGAAGCCGAATGTGTAGTCGGTCGCGCCCAGGTCGTTGTCGATGGTCTTCGGGACGCCGACGACGCGCACTCCGTGCTCCTCGTGCAGACGGGCGGCGACGCCGAGTGTGTCCTCGCCTCCAATCGCAATCAACCCGTCGACTTCGGCGTCCGCCAGGTTCTCCACGATTCGCTGCGCACCGCCCTCCGCGGCGAACGGGTTGGTGCGCGATGCGCCGAGGATCGTTCCGCCTCTGGGCAGGATGCCGCGCACCTCGGGCACCCCCAGCGGGACGACGTCTCGCCCTAGGGGGCCGTGCCAGCCATCGCGATAGCCGACGAACTCGTGCCCGCAGTGTTCGACGCCCTTGCGGACAATCGCACGGATCACCGCGTTGAGCCCGGGGCAGTCGCCACCTCCGGTGAGCACGCCAATACGCATGGGTTCAGATTAGACGCGGCGAGCGCTGCAAGGTACGTTGGGCTCTGTGGAGCTTGCCGCCGTCGCGCCCCGCCGCGGCGGTCCGTGCAGCCGAGGACGCCGTCAATGGGATACCAACCGAAAGGATTGAGATGAACGATACGGTCGATCTTCAGGCCATCGGCCAGATGCAGCAGCAGACCTGGTCGGAGGGCGACTTCGGGATGATCGCCGGCGTGGTGATGATGGTCGCCGAGGAGCTTGCCGAAGAGCTGGACATCTTTCCGGGAGAACGGATACTCGATGTCGCCTGCGGCAGTGGCAACGGAGCGATCGCCGCAGCGCGGCGCTCATGGGGAAATGTGGTCGGCGTCGATTTCGTGCCGGCCCTGCTGGAACGGGGGCGTGAGCGAGCCACCGCAGAAAGACTGGACATCGAGTTCGTGGAGGGAGACGCAACCGACCTGCCCTTCGAGGACGCCCAGTTCGATGTCGTCATGTCGGTCTTCGGCGCGATGTTCGCCGCCGACCAGGAGAAAACGGCAGCGGAGCTACTGCGGGTGTGCAAACCGGGCGGCCGCATCGGCATGGCCAATTGGGTCCCCGATAGCGGCGTCGCCCAGCTGTTTATGACGATGGCCAAGCACGCGCCCCCGCCGCCGGGCGTCAAGCCGCCGCTCGTCTGGGGAACCGAGGAGGGTTTGCGCGAGTTGCTCGGCGGTGGAATCGCCGATCTGAAGATCGAGCGTCGCGCTGCCCGCCAGGCCTTCCACTCCGCAGATCACTTCCTCGACTTCTTCCGCACCTACTTCGGGCCGGTCAAGGTCGCTCTCGAGCGAGTCGGCCCGGAGGGGGAAGAGGCGCTGGTGGCGGACATCCACGCGGTGCTGGAGGCGACCAACACGGCTGGCGACCGGGCGCTGGTCCTAAAGCCCGAGTACCTGCAGGTGGTCGCGACCCGCGCCTAGTGTCCCAGGGGCCCGAAACGAACATTTCGTTGACGACGGAGACAGCCTCCCCTGTTTGCCCTCCCACTTGCAGGTGGGGAGGGCAAACAGGGGAGGCTGTGTGGGGCCCAGGCGGTCGGGAGCATTAGGGGACCGTTCCAGAGGATGAGGGGCGGCGGCGAACCTACGAGTCGGGACGCTGGTCCCTCGCGCCCTCTGACCCGCCGGTGCTCAGGCCCGCGACTTGAGGGCGCGAGGCGTGACCCCGATCACAAGAATCGCAAGGAAGACCAGGCCGGCAATCGGCCCACCCTGACCGAGCGCGTAGGAAACAACCGCCGCGGCAAGCGCCAGAAAGAATGTGACCACCAGTCCCATTGCGCCGGGATCCTAGACGAAGCGACGGTCCGTGAGTCACGGCCCTGGCCGAAGGCAACGCACGTCGCACACGGTGGCCCGGGACTACGCGCCCAGTGCCGCCCGGGTCTCGTGCAGAAACTCGGTGACGGCGTCTGCCGCGCCCCGTGGAGATCCCGCCTCTGCAGCGGCCCGAACCAGCCGGCTGCCGATGATGACGCCGTCGGCGAACTCCCCCACCCGCGCAGCCTGCTCGGGGGTGCCGATTCCAAAGCCAACGGCGACCGGAACCTCGGCCTCCCTTCTCGCGGCGGCGGCCAGCTCGGTCAGACCGGCCGGAAGGCTCTTGCGCTCTCCCGTCGTGCCGACCGTGGAGACGAGGTAGACGAAGCCCGTGGCGGCGGCGCAAATTCGAGCTCGGCGCTGCGCCGGCGTGGTCGGAGCGAGCAGCGGGACGAGCCCAAGCCCCTCCCTGGCAAGGGCTTCGCGAACCGCGCCCGCCTCGTCCAGAGGCAGGTCGGGGACGATCGCCCCTGAGGCGCCGGCGGCGGCGGCGGACTGCGCAAACCCAGCCGGGCCGCCATGGGCCAGCACCATGTTCGCGTAGACCATCGGGACGACCGGCACCCGATCCGATACAGACCGGCAGATCTCCAGAGCAGACTCCAGCGTCGCGCCCCCCTTCAGCGCCGCCGTGGCGGCGGCGTGGATCGTCGGGCCGTCTGCCAGCGGATCGGAAAACGGCACACCCAGCTCGATCAGGTCCGCACCCGCATCGGCGTAGGCGCCAGCGATCGCCCGCGAGGATTCCTGGTCTGGGAAGCCGGCCATCATGTAGGGCATCAGCGCCGCCCGCCCTTCCTCCCGCGCGCTTGCGAAGGCGGCGCTGATCCGCTCCACCCCAGTCAACCCGCCCACATGGGGAGTGGGGGAATGAGTCAACGGAGGCTCCCCGCTGTTGCTCTGGAGAGTCATCCCCCTGCTCCCCTCTGGATGACCTCGGCCAGGTCCTTGTCGCCCCGACCGGAGAGGCAGAGGACGTCGTAGCCCTCACCGCCACCGTTCTCCAACAGCCAGGCGATCGCATGTGCGGACTCGAGGGCTGGGATGATGCCCTCCAGCCGCGACAGCTCGACGAATGCTGCAAGCGCGGCGACATCGGTGACCGCTGTATAGGTGGCTCGACCCGTGTCGCGCAGGTGGGCATGCTCTGGGCCGACCCCCGGATAGTCGAGCCCCGCCGACACCGAATGCGCCTCGAGAATCTGGCCGTCGGAGTCGGCGATCACCGACGACAGCGAACCGTGCAGCACGCCGGTGCGTCCGCCCTGCAGCGAGGCGCCGTGGCGGCCGCTCTCGAGTCCCTCGCCGGCAGCCTCCACCCCGATCAGCTCGACATTGGAGTCGGCGATGAACGCAGTGAAGATGCCAATCGAGTTCGAACCGCCGCCGACGCAGGCGATGACCCGTGCCGGCAGGTCGCCCTCAGCGGCCAGCGCCTGCTCACGAGCCTCGTCGCCGATCACCCGCTGCAAATCGCGGACCAGAGCAGGGAAGGGTGCAGGGCCCACCGCGGAGCCGATCACGTAGTGCGTGGTCTCGACGTTCGCGACCCAATCGCGGATCGCGGCACTGACCGCCTCCTTCAGCGTGCGCGCGCCCGCCTCGACCGGCACGACCTCCGCCCCGAGCAGCGTCATCCGCTCGACGTTGGGCGCCTGGCGACGGATGTCCTCGCTGCCCATGTAGACGACGCACTGCTGGCCGAACAGCGCGCAGGCGGTCGCGGTTGCAACGCCGTGCTGCCCGGCACCGGTCTCCGCGATCACCCGAGGCTTGCCCATCCGCTGCGCGAGCAACGCCTGCCCGATTGCGTTGTTGATCTTGTGAGCCCCGGTGTGGGCGAGATCCTCGCGCTTCAGGTAGACGGTGCGACCGGAACGCTCAGAGAGCCGCTCGGCGAGATAGAGCGGCGTCGGCCTGCCGATGAAATCGCGCCGCAGCGACTCCAGCCGCGTCTGGAAGCCCTCGTCCTCGCGAGCCTGCACCCAGGCGTCGCTGAGCTCGTCGAGAGCCGCGATCAGCGTCTCGGGGACATAACGGCCGCCGTAGGGGCCGAATCGCTCTTCGACGGTCGTCATCCCGCGCTAACGCTAGCGACCCCGGCCGCCTCGAAGAAGGCGGTCATCGCCGCGTGGTCCTTGCGGCCCGGCTCGGCCTCAACCCCGCTGGCCACGTCGACCGCATGTGGATGGGCAATCGCCACCGCACCAGCGACGTTGTCCGCCCGCAACCCACCGGCCAGGATGGCCGGCACGTCGGAGCGGTGCTCGCGAAGCAGGCCCCAGTCAAAGCTCTCGCCGGTGCCGCCCCAGAGACCCCTTCCCCCGCTGTCAAAGAGGTGGTAGTCGGTGCGAAAGGCCTCCGCTGCGTGGATGTCGGCGGCGCTGGAAACGTGGATCGCCTTGACGACCTTCACTCCCGTGCGCCGCGCCGTCTCCGCGCAGAACGACGGACCCTCTTCTCCGTTCAGCTGCACCATTGTCAGCCCGGCGTCCTCGACCGCCTTCGCGACCTCGTCCAACTCCGGGTTCACGAAAACGCCCACCACCTCGCACTTCCGCCGAAACGCGGCGCCGATTCGAACCGCCTCAGCCGGCTCGCAGCGACGGGGGCTCTCCTCGTAGTGCACAAGGCCAATCGCCCATGCGCCAAGCCGCACGGCCTCGGCTGCATCGTCCAGATTGGTTATGCCACAGATCTTCACCCGCATGCGACCAGGGTACGCAAGCGCGTGTTCGTCGCGTGGGCGGCCTACCTGCCCGAGGGGCTCGACTGCGCACCCTGGGCCGACGCCGGCCGATCCCCGAGGGTCACGGTCAGCGTCTTGGTCGACCCGCCTCGCAGCACGGTCACCGCCAGCGCATCGCCCGGTTCGGCCGCATCGACGGCGTTGATCACGTCATCCATCGCGGAGACCTTCTTGCCATCGACTTCCGCGATGATGTCGCCGCCGAGCACGACGTTGGCACCATTGATCGTCGCCGATGTGGTCCCCCCCTTGATCCCGGCGCTGTCGGCCGGGCCACCCTTGACGACTTCCTGCACGAGGACCCCCTCCTGGGCCGGAAGGTTCAGCGCGTGCGCGAGGTCGGGTGTGATGCTCGCCCCGCTGATCCCGAGGAACGCGTGCTTGACCTTTCCGTGTTCCTCGATCTGGCGCACGACGTTGCGGGCCGTGTTGATCGGCACGGCAAAGCCAATGCCTACGTTGCCATTGCTTCCGCCAGTCTGGATTTGGGAGTTGATTCCGATCACCTGGCCCGCGGCGTTGATCAGCGGGCCCCCGGAGTTGCCCGGGTTGATTGCCGCATCGGTCTGAATCACGTGCTCAATGGAGAAGCCGCTCGGGGCCTGGATTTCGCGCTGCAGCGCCGAGACGATTCCGCTGGTCACCGTGCGATCCAGCCCGAAGGGATTGCCGATCGCGACAACCGGGTCCCCGACGTGGACCTTGGAGGAGTCGCCAAGCGCAAGCGGGTGAAGCTGGCTGGCCGAGGCGTCCACCTTGAGCAGGGCGACGTCCGTGGTGGGGTCGTTGCCGACCCTTTCCGCCGTGTAGGTCGTGTCTGAGGAGCCGAGCTTCACCTCGATGCGACTGGCGCCGTCGACCACGTGGCTGTTGGTCACGATGTGGCCTTCGGAGTCGATCAGAAAGCCCGATCCCGTTGCGGTGCCACCCCCTTCCGGTTCGCCGAAGGGGCTGAGCAGCGACTGCCCTTCCGCCGGCTGGGTGGCTTCGATGAAGGCGACGCCCTGGCCATCGCTGCGGTAGATCCTGTTGACGGCGTTCGTGTCGCCTTCGTCGTGGCTTGCAATCGGCGTCATCGGTAGCGCGCCAACGGTCGCGCTCGAGCTCCCCGTGGCATGAATCAGGCCGGCCGCAATCGCCATCCAGCCAAAGGCCGCGACGACAGCCCCGCCCAGCAGAGCGGATCCAAACGGTGTGCGGAACATGCGTTTCATCCCCAGGAATGAAAGCGGCCTTCTCCTAACAGCTCCTAAAAAGATGCCGCGCTCCGCGTCGGTGGTCCAAACCACCGCCTGAATTGCAGCGCGCCGTCAGGGAAGGCGATGTTCGTGGGTGCTCTTATCGGCGCCGGCCAGCTCGCGGGTCAGCGCCTCGGGATCGGCGGCGCGCATCAGCGCCGCGCCGATCAGCACCGCATCCACGCCCACCCGCTCCAGCTCCTCCAGCTCCTCGCGAGCGGAGATGCCGCTCTCGGCGACAACCGTCTTGCCGGCCGGCACGTCGGGCATCAGCTCGTAGGTCGTGGACACGTCGACCTTGCCCTCGTCCAGGTTGCGATTGTTGATTCCGATCACGTCGGCATCGAGGTCCAGCGCCCGCTCCAGCTCGTGGCCGTCGTGAACCTCCACCAGACAGTCCAGGTCAAGCCGCCGCGCCTCCTCGTACAGAGAGCGCAGCTCGTCGTCGTCGAGCGCGCGCACGATCAGCAGCACCGCGTCCGCGCCGTTCACCGCAGCCTCGTAGAGCTGGTAGGGATCAACGATGAAGTCCTTGCGCAGGATCGGCAGGTCGCATGCGGCGCGAGCCGCGCGCAGGTCGTCCAGCGAGCCGGCGAAATGGCGTTCCTCGGTCAGCACGGAGAGTGCCGCTGCGCCCCCGCGCTCGTAGGCCCCCACCTGCTCGGCCACGGTGGCGGTCGACGAAATCTCACCGGCGCTCGGCGAGCGGCGCTTGAACTCGGCGATCAGCGACAGGCCCGGACGCACGAGGGCCTCGTTGAACGGTCGATCGTGGCCACGCCAAGGCAACCTCGATTCGAGGCCTTCTTGGGGCGTTCGCCGGCGGCGGTCCTCCACCCCGTTGCGCGCAGCGGCGATGAGCTGCTCGATCATTCCCACGTGAGGACGTAAAGCCTAGTGACCAAGCTCGGCGGTTGCTGCAATCAGACGGTCGAGCAAGGCGCGGGCGCTGCCGCTGTCGACCGCTTCGCGGGCCTTCTCGACCCCCTCGGCAAGACTCTCGGCGGCACCCCCGACGTAGATCGCGGCACCGGCGTTGAGCAGGACCAGGTCCCGCTGCGGCCCAGGCGCCCCCGCGAGCACGGCGCGCGCAGCCGCGGCGTTCTCCTCGGGGCTGCCGCCCTCGACGTGGTCGAGCTCAGCCGCGCGCAGGCCAAATTCGCCGGGCTCCACAAACCACTCCTCGGTCCCACCGTCGGAGACCTCGATGACCCTGGTGCGGGCCGCGATGGAAAGCTCGTCGACCCCGTCGTCCGCCGCGACGACCATCGCGTGCACGCTGCCCAGCCCGACCAGCGCCTCGGCGATCGTCTCCTGGTAGTGGCGATCCGATACGCCGATCAGCTGACGCTCGGCACCCGCCGGGTTCGTCAGCGGCCCGAGGAAGTTGAAGATCGTGTGCACGCCGAGGGCCTTGCGCACCGGCACGACGTACGCCATCGCCGCGTGATGCCGTGGCGCGAACATGAAGCCGAAGCCGACCTCGTCGATGCAGCGGCCGATCTGCTCGGGATCGAGGTCGATGTTGACGCCGAGGGCCTCCAGCAGATCGGCGGAGCCGGAGCGACTCGTGTTGGAGCGATTGCCGTGCTTGGCGACGGGGCAACCGGCGCCGGCGGCAACCAGCGCCGCCGTGGTGGACACGTTGAAGGTCGACGGGCCACCGCCGGTGCCTGCAGTGTCGACCAGGTTGGCGCGCGAGCTCCGGACCTCAGCCGCCAGGCCGCGCATCGTGCGCGCCAATCCGACCAGCTCCGGCACGGTCTCTCCCTTGGCCCGCAGCGCGACCAGGAAGGCCGCTGTCTGCACGTCGCTGGAGCGGCCCTCCATGATCTCCCTCAGCACCGCGGCCGCATGGTCCGCCGTCAGGTGGTCGCCCGCGCAAACGGCATCGATCGCCCGGGTGATGACGTCGTTTGGCGCTACATCGCTCATGGCTTTGCCTCCCGCTGCGCCTTTCGCGCCCGCAGGGTGCGAAAGGCGCTCCGCAGGCTCATCTCGCCTCCCCGAGGAAGTTGGCCAGCAGCAGCTTTCCCTGTGGGGTCAAGACCGACTCCGGATGAAACTGGACACCCTCGGCCGGCAGTTCGCGGTGACGAGCGCCCATCACCACCTCGCCAAGGCTGGCGCTCAGCTCCAGCTCGTCAGGCAGGTCCGGATCGGCCACGAGCGAGTGATAGCGACCGGCGACCAGGGGGCTGGGCACGCCTGTGAAGATCGTGCGACCGTCGTGCTCGACCTCGGCCTCCTTGCCATGGATCGGCTCGCCCTGGACGGTCCGTCCTCCAAACGCCTCGACCAGCGACTGGTGGCCCAGGCAGACGCCCAGCACCGGCGTCCCGCCTTCGGCGAAGCGGCGAATCGCCTCCACCGAGACCCCCGCCTCGGCCGGCGTGCAGGGGCCGGGCGAGACGACGAGGCGCTCGACGCCCCTGGCCAACAGCTCGTCGACCGTTGCCCGGTCGTTGCGGACCACGTCGACGTCCGCCCCAAGCTCGCCCAGGTACTGGACGAGGTTGTAGGTGAAGCTGTCGTAGTTGTCGATCACAAGGACGTTCATGGCGCCTCAGGTCCAATCCGGCTGCTCGCAGGCCAGCTCGACGGCGCGAAAGACCGCCTTGGCCTTGTTCACCGACTCGTTGTACTCGTAGGCCGGCTTCGCGTCGGCGACCGTACCGCCCCCCGCCTGGACGTGCACCTGGCCGTCCTTGACGACGACGGTTCGGATGTGGATGGCGGTGTCGAGATCCCCGTTCCACGACAGGTAGCCGATCGCACCGCCGTAGGAGCCGCGCTTCACCGGCTCCAACTCGTCGATGATCTGCATCGCCCGCACCTTCGGGGCGCCCGAGAGCGTCCCGGCGGGCAGCGCCGAGCGCAGCACGTCCATCGCGCCGACCTCCTCGCGCAGCGTCCCCGAGACCTGGCTGACGATGTGCAGCACGTGCGAGTAGGTCTCGACGACCATCAGCTCGTCGACCTTGACCGTCCCGTACTCGCAGACGCGGCCCAGGTCGTTGCGGCCGAGGTCGACCAGCATCACGTGCTCGGCCCGCTCCTTGGGATCGTTGACGAGGCGCTCCGCGAGCCGGCGGTCCTCCTCCTCGTCGGAGCCGCGCGGGTAGGTGCCGGCGATCGGCCGGGTCTCCACCCGCCGCCCCTGCACCTTGACCAGCGGCTCCGGCGAGGCGCCGGCGATCTGAAAGTCCCCGAACTCGAGGAAGTACATGTAGGGGGAGGGATTGATCGCGCGCAGCCCCCTGTAGATCGAAAAGGCCTCCACCGGAGTGGTCGCCGAGAAGCGCTGCGAGGGCACGACCTGGAAGGCATCGCCGGCATGAATGTAGGCGACGATCCTCTCGACCGCCGCTTCGAACTCCTCGCGCTCCATGTTGGATGCGAAGCGGGGAGGCTCGGCGATCGTCGGGTGCTCCGGCGCCGGCACGGCTTCGCGGAGGCGGCTGCGGACATTGGCGATCTCCTCCGCGGCGCGCTGGTAGGCGGCGTCGATCCCACCCTCGTCGTCCGTGAAGGCGCAGGCCATGATCGTCAACTCGTGACGCAGGTGATCGAACGCGAGCAGAACATCGGTGATCATCAACGCCAGGTCGGGCAGGCCCAGAGGATCGGGGTTCGGCTCGCTGAGCGGCTCGACCGTGCGCACCAGGTCGTAGCCGAAGAAGCCGACCGCACCGCCCGCGAACGGCGGCAGGCCCTCGACCGGGGCGAGGCTGTACCGCGAAAGGCATTCGGCCACCGCCGCGTAGGGGTCGGCTGCCCGGTGGAGCTCCCCGTTCGGCAGCGCCGGGTCTCCCTGCTCTTCGAGCACCCCGTCGCCACGCAGGCGGAGCAGCGCGCGGGGACGGATCCCGACGAAGGAGTAACGCCCGACCTGACCCTGCTCGGCCGACTCCAGGAGGAAGCAGGGCGCTCCCTCCGGCTCCCCGGCGCGCAGCTTCAGGAAGGCGGAGACGGGGGTCTCGCAGTCGTCCACGAAGCGGGCGCGAACCGGGACGACGTTGCCCTTACCGGCCAACTCGCGCGCCTCCTCGAGGCTGGGCTCCAGATGGAGCTCCGACTCAGCTGCGACGGCCATTCAGGACGTCCATCACGGCTGACTGCGGGACATTGCGGGAGACGAGCAGCACGCTGAGGTGGTAGAGGAGATCTGCCGCCTCTTCGGCGACTCGCTCGTCGGACTCTTCGCGCGCCGCGCGCACGATCTCCTCGGCCTCCTCCTCGACCTTCTCGCCGATCAGCTTGGGGTCACCGAGGAGCTTCACCGTGTAGCTGCCGTCGGGCCGCTCGGCGGCCCGATCGCGCAGGGTGCGCTGCAACGTCGAGAGTGCCTCGTGGGCGATCGGTCTGGGCGCGCCTTGCTCCTCGACATCCGCATCGCCGAGCTGCCGGTGAAAGCAGGACCGCTCCCCCGTATGGCAGGCCGGACCGCTCGGGTCGACCAGAGCCACCACAGCATCGCCGTCGCAGTCGATCCGCAGTTGCATCAGGTGCAGCACGTTGCCCGAGGTTTCTCCCTTGCGCCAGATCTCCTCGCGGGAGCGGCTGTAGAAGTGCACCTCGCCCGTCTCGACCGTCAACCGCAACGACTCCTCGTTGGCGTAGGCAAGCGTCAGGACCTCGCCACTCGCGAAGTCCTGAGCCACGCATGGGACCAGTCCCCGCTCGTCGAATTTCACCTGCTCGAACATCAGGCAATCGTAGTTACTCGATCCCAAGGCGATTGAGAAGGCTCTCGTCGCGCCGCCAGTGGCGCCGCACGCGAACCTGGAGGTCGAGGTGGACCTTGGCTCCCAGCTCCTCCTCCAGAGAGCGCCGTGCCGCCGTGCCGATCTCGCCCACCTTGGAACCACCCCGGCCGATGAGGATGCCCTTCTGGGACTCCGTCTCCGCCCAGACCTCGGCGCGTACCGTGACCAGGCCGTCGTCGCGCTTGTCGACATCTGTGACGCTGACCTCGACCGAGTGCGGAATCTCGTCACGGGTCCGGTTGAGCACCTGTTCGCGGATCAGCTCGGCCAGCATCAGCTCGCTCGACTGGTCACTGTGGTCTTCCGGTGGATAGAGGTAGGGGCCCTCGGGAACCAGCTCGGCCAAACGGTCCACCAGGGCGCCCAGCCCTTCGCCGCTGCGGGCGCTGATCGGAAAGACCTCGTCCACCCCGCCCAGCTCAGCCGCCGCCGCCAGCACCGGCACCAGCTGGTTGGGCCCCACCCGGTCGATCTTGTTGACGGCGCAGACGGTCGGCAACGCGGAGCCCACGCCGAGCAGAGCCTCAGCGATAAAGCGATCGCCCGGGCCAATCCCCTCCTCTCCGTTGACAACCAGGAGCGCGACGTCGGAGTCCGTAAGCTCGCGCTCCACCCGCCGTTGCATCCGCTCCGTCAGCTCGTCGCGCGGACGCTGCACGCCGGGGAGATCGACCAGGATCAGCTGCCGCGCCGCGTCGGTGTCGGTGGCGATTCCCCGGATCGCGCGGCGCGTCGTCTGCGGGCGCATGGAAACGATCGCGACGCGGCTTCCCACAATTGCATTGACCAGCGTCGACTTGCCGACGTTGGGCCGGCCGGCCAATCCCACGAAGCCTGCCCGGGTCATTGCAGGCCCTCCAAGACTCGCGCCTGGAGGGCGAGCATCTCTCCGGCGTCGGCCTCGTGGTCGTGGCCGCAGAGGTGCAGGGTGCCGTGAACGGCAGCCTCGGTGACGTCGGAGCTGTGCTCCGGGCAGATCGCCACGTCTCCGAGCTCGCGCGGGCCGGCGGTCGGACCGGCTCCGTCGATTGGGAAGGCGAGCACATCGGTGGGCGCATCCCTGCCACGGTGCTCGCGGTTCAGCTCGCGTATGCGGTCGGCGTCGACCAGCTCGACCGCGAGGTGCCCGTCGCCGACACCCGTCGCGCTCAGCGCTGCGGCGACCGCATCCCGCAGCTCGGCGGGGACGTCGGAGAGGTCAACCATCGCTCGCCGAGCGAGCCGGCGGATGCTCACTCCGCTCGCGCTCGGCGTGCTCCCCGTAGGCCGCCACGATCCGCTGTACGAGCTTGTGGCGGACCACGTCCTCTCCGCCGAAGTGCACGAAGGAGATGTCCTTGACCTCGCTGAGGATGTCTCGGACGACGATCAGGCCGGAGCGCTGGTCGGTGGGTAGGTCGATCTGCGTAATGTCACCGGTGACGACCATCCGCGAGTTGAAGCCCAGTCGGGTCAGGAACATCTTCATCTGCTCGGGACTCGTGTTCTGCGCCTCGTCGAGGATCACGAACGAGTCGTTGAGCGTGCGACCGCGCATGAAGGCAAGCGGCGCCACCTCGATGACCCCGCGCTCGAAGTAGCCGTTGACGCGATCGGGGTCGAGCATGTCGTACAGCGCATCGAAGAGCGGGCGGAGATAGGGATCGACCTTGGCCTGGATGTCGCCCGGCAGGAAACCGAGACGCTCGCCCGCCTCCACGGCCGGGCGGGTCAGGATGATCCGTTGGACCTGCTGCTCGGCGAGCGCCGCGGCGGCCATCGCCACCGCGAGGAACGTCTTACCGGTGCCCGCCGGGCCGATCCCGAAGGTGATCGTGTGGCGGCGGATCGAGTCGACGTAGCGCTTCTGGTTGAGGGTCTTCGGAGCGACCTTGGTGTTGCGATGGCGCCAGACGACGTCCTCGAGGATCTGCGCCGGGCTCTCGTGGGCATCGAGGGCCCCCGTCACCGCTTCGATGGTTCCGGGCGCCACCTCGTGCCCCTGCTCGATCAGGTCAACCAACTCGTCCACCACGGTGGCGGCGGTTTGCACATCGCCGGAGTCGCCGTCCAGGGTGAGCACGTTGCCGCGCAGATGGAAGTCGCAGTCAAGATGGCCTCGCAGCGCCCGAAGCACCGCGTCCTCGGAGCCCGCAAGCTCGGCGGCCACCGCGTTGTCGAGAGTCAACTGCCTACGCGCCAAGCTTCTCCCGCACCGCCGCGCTGACTCGCTTGCCATCCGCCCGCCCGGCAACCTTGGGCATCAGCGCCGACATCACCTGTCCCATCTGGCGCCGCTCCGTGGCGCCGGTCTCCTCAACCGCCGCCTCCACCAGCTCCGTGAGCGCCGCGTCGGAAAGCTGCTCGGGCAGGTATGACTCCACCAGCTCTGCCTCGAAACGCTCGACCGCCGCCTGCTCGCCGCGGCCGGCCGCGGCGAAGGCCTCGGCCGCCTCAAGGCGCTTCTTGCGCTCTCGCTGGAGCACCGCCACCTCGTCCCCCTTGCCGAGCTTTGCGTCCTGCTGGAGGGAGTCGACGACCATGCGAAGCGCCGCCGCCCGCTCCCGCTCACCGGCTTTCATAGCCGTACGGACATCCGCCTGGATCTGCTCGAGAACGCTCATCCGATTAAGAGTAGTCGGCACCGGGCATCTCGATCCGCTCAACCTTGCCCAGGGGCATCTGCAGGAAGCGGGTCCCGAGCTCGCGGAAGGATTCCGTGTCGCCGGTGCAGAGGAACCGGTAGGCGCCCTCACCGCCAGCCGGGCGCGCCAGGCCACCAGAGGTCAGGGTGCGCTGGATAGCTGCTGCAACCGCGTGTCCGCCGCTGACCAGGCGCACGTCGCGGCCCAGGATTCGCTGCAGCATCGGGGCAACGAGCGGGTAGTGGGTGCAGCCGAGAATCAGGGTGTCTATCTCGGCGCGCTTCAGCGGGGCGCAGTAGGCGCGCGCCATCTCGACCACACCCTCGTCGAAGGGAGAGCCGTCCTGGATGAAGGGAGCCAGGTCAGGAGCCTCGACCTCGGTCACCTGCAGGGTGCGACCCTGGCCTTCCAGAGCATGACGGTAGGCGCGACTCTCAACCGTGTTTGGCGTGGCCAGCACCCCGACCCGGCCGCTCTCGGTGATCCCCGCGGCGATCTCGGCCTGCGGCTCGACGACCGGGATCACCTCAACCTCATGCTCGGCGGCCACCTCCCTTGCCACGTCCTCGCCGATTGAGGTGGCCGTGTTGCAGGCGATGACCAGCAGCTTGGCCCCCCGGTCCAGCAGCAGGGCGGCGATGGTCCGAATCCGCTCCCTCAGCAGATCCCGCTGGCGGGTCCCGTAGGGGAACATCGCCGTATCGCCGAGGTAGACGAAGTCCTCCTCGGGGAGCGAGACGAGGCACTCGTGCAGCACCGTGAGCCCGCCGACCCCGGAGTCGAACATCGCGATCGGGAGGCGGGCGTCGAGTTGGGGCGGCGGCGCGGGCAGGGCCGTCAGGGCTTGACGACCATGAAGAAGATCGTGACGACGACTATCAGGCTGGAGATCTTGCCGCCGGTCTCGATCTGCGCGAGCACCGCTTCGAACTCGGGGCTGAGCTCATCGCCGGTGGCGAGATCGCGTTCGGCCAGCTCCAGCGCCTGGCGGCTCTTCGGCATGAAGAAACCGCGTCCCATCCCGAAGAGGATCACGACTGCCGCGAAGCCAACGCTGACCCACGACTCTCCCGCGCTGATGTCGCCCTTGGCAAGCAGATAGATGCCGGCCAGCAGCAGCACGACCAAGCCGGGCGTGACCAGGATGCGATCCACCTGGATGATCCCGCGAATCACCGCCGGCACGCTGCGCGGCGCGGTTTTCTGCGCCACCGCGCCGAAGATCGGAAAGGCAAACGTCGGGCCGAAGGCCACGACGGCGGCGAGGACGTGTACGAACTCCCCCACCCCGTAGCCAGTGATCGTCGCCAGCATTGGCGCAAAACATAGACCACCGGACAGCGGAAGGGGAAATCGCGCGCGTCGCGGGCCGCGTTCCACCGACCGACAGCCGGATGCCGATCAGCCGAAGGCGCGACGGACGCGGGAGAAGAGGCTCTCCGCGTCACCCTGGGAGTCGAAGTTGCGTGGCTCGAGCGTCTCCGCCAACTTCGCGGCGATCTCGCGCTGCTCCTCGGAGAGGCTGCCGGGAACGACCACATGCACCGCGATCACCAGGTCTCCGGGTGGCCCGCCGTTTGATCCGGGCAACCCGTGCCCGCGCAGTCCGAACCTGGCGCCGTGCTGGGTGCCCGCCGGAAGATCGACCTCTCGCTCACCCTCGTGGCTTGGGATCTTGATCTTCGCCCCCAGCATCGCGTCCACCGCGGAGATCTCGACGGTGTGAATCAGGTCCTGGCCACGCATCGGCCCGCGCCGCACTTCGAAGCCGAAACCGCCGCCGCCGAAGAACGCCTGGAAGATTTCCTCGATCGAGCCGAAGCCTCCTCCCGGCGGGAAGCCGCCGGAGCGCAGGCCCTCGTGCCCATAGGCGTCGTAGGTGCGCCGCCGCTCGGGGTCGGAGAGCACCTCGTAGGCTTCCGCCGCCGCCTTGAACTTCTCCTCCGCGTCGGGGTCGTGGCTGTTCACGTCGGGGTGCAGCTCGCGGGCCATGCGGCGAAAGGCCTGCTTCACCTCCGTCGTCGAGGCTCCCCGGTCCACGCCCAGGATCTCGTAGTAGTCGCGCGGCATCACTGGCTCAGTCGTCGTAGACGCTCTCGCAGTATCGCGACAGCTCGCGGGCGGCACCCCTGACCGAGGTGATCGCGGTTGCGTAGTCCATCCGCAGCGGGCCGACGACGCCAACCGAGCCCAGGTTGCGGTGCGCGAGTCCGTAGTTGGCCCCGATGACGCTCACCGAGCGCAGCTCGGGATGCGGGTTCTCCCCGCCGATCCAGAAGAACACCGAGTTCAGGTCCAGCGCGGAACGCAGCATGCTCAGGACGCTCGCTCGCCGCTCCAGTGCGGTCATCAGCTCGTCGGCCCGCGGCAGCTCCTCCAGGTGCTCCTCCGAGAGCAACCGCGAGGCACCGTCCATGTAGAGGGTCTCGCCGGTCTCGCGCTCCAGCTCGGTGAACGTCGTCCCCAAGGTTGCCACGAACTCGGACTCGACGGGGCTCAGATCGGGGTCGGCGACGCGGTTGGCGATCATCCGCGCGCCCACGCCCAACCCGGTCAGGGACTCGTTCAGATAGCAGGATGCCCACTCGACGAGGCCGGGGTCCACCGGCTTGTCGAACTCGAAGACCCGCTTGGCGACGGAGCCCGTCGAGGCGATGGCAATCACCATCACCTTCGCGCGCTGCAGGCGAAGGACCTCGACGCGGTGGATGGTGGCCGAAGCGAGCGGCGGCGCCGTCACGAGCGCCATCAGGTCGGTGACCCTGGCGAGTGCGGTGGTCGTCTCCCGCATCGCCTCGTCGATCTCGCGCCGCAGCCGAGACAACTCCAGCTCGACCCCCGCTGCGGCCTGCGATGTGCCCGACTTCAGCAGCAGGTCCACGTGGCAGCGGTAGCCGACGTCGGTGGGGACCCGCCCCGCCGAGGTGTGGGGATGCGTCAGGTAGCCGGCGGCCTCCAGGGCGGCCAGCTCGGCGCGCACGGTCGAGGCACCGCACTCGATCTCGGGCCGCTCGGCGATCTGCTTCGATGCCACGGGCTTGCCCGACGCGAGATGCGCGTCGACCACCAGCCTCAGAATCAGCTCTTGCCGCTCACTGAGCATAAGCAGAGTCTAGAAGCAGCCCCGACGCTCTTCTCGCGGCGTCGCCGGGCACCTAAAGATCCAGGGCGGATCCGCTTCGCTCAAGCCACCCCAACCGCTCCGTTCGTCATTTGTACCGCCCAGCGACACAAGCAGCGAACGGAGTCCCGCCCCCGGCCCCCCAACCGCTCCGTTCGTCATTTGTACCGCCCAGCGACACAAGCAGCGAACGGAGTCTCGCCCGGGCAATTCCAACCGCTCCGTTCGTCATTTGTACCGC
Source organism: uncultured Solirubrobacterales bacterium (assembly GCA_963747765.1). Classification (GTDB taxonomy): domain Bacteria; phylum Actinomycetota; class Thermoleophilia; order Solirubrobacterales; family 70-9; genus VRUE01. The sequence continues at coordinate 164,957 of CAVVGH010000006.1, forward strand.
CCAGCGACACATACAGCGAACGGAGTTCGTATCCGCCTCGCTCAGGCCATTCCCAGCGGCCACGCCCTTGTGCAACTGCCCGCCGCAGCCTCTCGCCCTCTGGAACGGTCCGCTAATGACCCTGACGGCCTGGTCCCTAAACAGCCTCCCCCTGTTTGCCCTCCACACCTGCAAGCGGGAGGGCACACAGGGGGAGGCTGCTTCTCTCACCATCAATCGACGAAGCTTTCGTTTCGGGGCCCCCTTTGAACACTCCGTTCAGGAGTTCTGAGGATCGATCGTCGTGGTGTCCAGCTCGGGTTCGTCAGGCCTGCGACATCTCAGCGCTGCTCGTGAGAGCGCCAGGGGGCTAGGGGATTTCGAGCCCAACATGAGAGAGCCGGGGGCTAGGGGATTTCGAGCCCAACATGAGAGAGCCGGGGGCTCGGGGGCTGGAGGGGCGGATCAGCCCTGAGCGGTGTGGAAGCCGGCGGCCCTGGGTCGGGCGTGTATGAGCTAGAGCTCTACTTCTGCCTCGGCGTTGCGAATCGTCTGGTTCTCGCCCTGGGCGGCGACCGTGTCGATAACGGCCTTGCCGTCCTCGACCGACTTGACCGTGCCGGTCACGACAATCTCCGTCTCCGGAGCGCCCATGCCCCGAAACTGGACCGAGAGACGCTTCAACGCGCCCGGGTTGCCATCGACAAGCTCGGTGTTGGCCCTTGCGACGAGACCCATCATGTAGAGGCCGTGAAGGATCGTGTTCGGCAATCCGACTGCCTTCGCGAACTCGGGATCGATGTGGATCGGGTTGAAGTCGCCGGAGGCGCCCGCGTAGCGGTGCGGCAGGTACTTGTCAGGCGTCACCCGCAGCTCGGGGATCTGATCGCCGACGTTCAGCTCAGTCATCTCATACCCCCCTGACGATGTTGGTCCAGGTGCCGCGCACGACCTGATCGCCGTTCTGGTTGACCGAGTTGGACTCGAAGACGTAGAAGCCCTTGCCGTCCTTCTCGTAGATCTCCAGGCACTTCGCGGTGGTGGTGATCTCGTCGCCCACGCAGGCCGGCTCATCCCACTCGAACGCCTGGCCGCCGTGCACCATCGCAGCGAAGTTCATCCCAACCTCGGGATCGAACATCGCCGGCGCCAGGGCCGGCGCGCTGTAGACCACGCAGAACATCGGCGGCGCCACAACGTCGCGATAGCCGGCCGCCTCGGCGGCCCCGCGGTCGAAGTGGACCGGGTTCTCAAGCCCGATCACCGTCGCGTACTCCCTGATCTTCTCCTTGCCCACCTCGTAGGTCGTGGCGGGCCATTCCTTGCCAACTGCCTCAGTTTTGATCGCCATGGCGGCGCAGTCTATTCGCCGGCCGGCAGCGATGGCTGATGCCTAATCGTCGATCTCGAGCACCGCCAGGAACGCCTCCTGGGGAACCTCGACGCGCCCCACCTGCTTCATCCGCTTCTTGCCGGCTTTCTGCTTCTTCAGCAGCTTCTGCTTGCGAGTGACGTCGCCTCCGTAGAGCTTTGCCGTGACATCCTTGCGCAGCGCCTTGACGGTCTCGCGTGCCAGCACCCGGGAGCCGATCGCCGCCTGGACCGGGACGTCGAACAGCTGGCGGGGGATCGTCTTGCGCAGCCTCTCCACCAGCCGCTTGCCCTGCTCGTAGGCGAAGTCGCGGTGGACGATCACCGAGAGCGCATCGACCCGATCGCCGGCGAGCAGGATGTCGAGCTTGACGAGGTCGGAAGCGCCCTTGCCGGTCGGCTCGTAGTCGAGCGACGCGTAGCCACGGGTCGAGGACTTCAGCAGGTCGAAGAAATCGAGGACTATCTCGGCCAGCGGCAGGTCGTAGCGGATCTGCACCCGCTGCGGGCTCAGGTAGTGCATGTCGATGTGGGTGCCACGATGGCCCTGGCAGAGGTCCATCACCGCACCGACGTAATCCGACGGCGCGATGATCGTCGCCCGTATGTAGGGCTCTTCGATTGCCTCGATCGAGGCGGGGTCGGGCATCTCGCTGGGACTATGGACCTCCACGGCCCCACCCCCGATCAGCCTCACCTCGTAGCGCACGTTGGGCGTCGTCGCGAGCAACTCGAGCCCGTACTCTCGCTCCAGTCGCTCCCGCACGATCTCCATGTGCAGGAGGCCAAGGAAGCCGCAGCGAAAGCCGAAGCCGAGCGCCTCGGAGGTCTCCGGCTCATAGGAGAGGGCGGCGTCGTTCAAGGCCAGCTTGTCAAGCGCGTCGTGGAGGTCTTCGTAGCGATCGGTGTCGATCGGGAAGAGGCCGCAGAAGACCATCGGCCGGACCTCGCGGTAACCCTCCAGCGGATCGGCCGCCGGCCGCGCGAGAGTCGTGAGCGTGTCGCCGACCCGCAGCTTGGCCACGTCCTTGATGCCGGTGATCACGTAGCCGACGTCGCCGGCCTGCATCCCGTCGACCGCGGTCATCGCCGGGCGGAAGAAGCCGATGTCGTCGATCTCGGCCTCCGTGCCAGCCTGCATCGCGAGGATGCGTTCGCGCTTCCGAAACGCGCCATCTACCATCCGCACGTACGCCACCACGCCCCTGTACTGGTCGAACTCGGAATCGAAGATCAGTGCGCGCGGTGGGGCGTCCGGGTCTCCGCCGGGCGGCGGAATCCGTTCGACGATCGCCTCCAGCACGTCGCCCACCCCCTCCCCGGTCTTCGCCGAGATCCGCAGCACGTCGCCTGGATCGCCGCCAAGCAGGTCGGCGATCTCGCCCGCGACCCGCTCGGGCTCAGCCCCGGGCAGGTCAACCTTGTTGATCACCGGGATCAACTCCAGGCCGTTCTCGACCGCCAAATAGGTGTTGGCGACGGTCTGCGCCTCGACTCCCTGGGCCGCGTCGACGACGAGCAGCGCCCCCTCGCACGCGGCCAGACTGCGCGACACCTCGTAGGAGAAGTCGACGTGGCCGGGGGTGTCAATCAGGTGCAGGTGGTAGGCCTTGCCGTCGACGGCCCGGTACTCGACCCGGACGGCCTGCGCCTTGATTGTGATCCCGCGCTCGCGCTCGAGGTCCATCGAGTCGAGCACCTGGGCGCGCATCTTCTTGGGATCCACCGACCCGGTCAGCTCCAGCATGCGGTCGGCAAGCGTCGACTTGCCGTGGTCGATGTGGGCGATGATCGAGAAGTTGCGGATGCTCTCCATCGGGGTGCGGAGTATGGCGGGCGGGGAATCCCGCCTACGGACAGGCAGATGGAGCAAGCGACCCGGTGAGCCTGAAGATGACCGTGGGGGGCTTGCGCAGGACAACCTTCGCACCGGGGCCTGCGGTCCAGACGGCCGACGCCGGGTACGGAGGCTCGCCCGATTCGACGCGGTCGCGCGACGCGACGACGTAGTCGTAGTGGCCCGCGTTGAGCAGGCGGCGCCATTCGCGACAGCCGGCTGGCGCTGTGAAGCCACCGTGCGGCTGTTCGACGCCGAGGAAGCGGACGTCGTTCGACAGGTCCGTGCCGAACAGCGGGTACTGACGCGTGGTGGTCGTGGCGATCCTGGCATGCGAGACCAAACTGGCCCACCGGAAGGCGGCATTCAAGCCCGGGGCGGCGAATTCTGGGTTCGCGTAGCGATTGGCTAGGTAATGGCGCTGGACCGGGTAGCCAATGGCAACGAGACCGGCACTCGCGACCACGGCCGTGAGTGTCAGGGCTGAGGAGCGGGCGCGGGACGTCTCCCGCCCGGACATGCGCTGCGCCAATGAGCGCGGCAGCTCGATTCTCCACCCGTTCGGGACACGCCCCGCGCCCGCCCGTCGAAGGCGGTCGGGCAGCGCTATCGGGACAAGGCCGAGGCCGAGCACCAGAGCGGGGACGAGATAGCGCAGGCCCGACTCGAAGCCCCGCGGCATCCCGTCCGGGCCGGAGGCCGAGGTTGGAGCGACTATCCAGGCAAGCGCGACCGCAAGTCCGGCCACTGCGGCGACGCGCAGCGCTGGGGCCGCACGACGCCCGAGGCAGAGAATGAGGGCACCGAGCGCCAGCGCCAGGAGAAGCGGCCAGAGAACCGTCATCCCGTCGCGCAGCCCCGGCAGCAGCCAGTCCGACCACACCGAGCCATCGGCAAGGTAGGCGAGCACGCTGTGGCCTTCCCGACCCCCCAGAGGTTGGACCGGAGCCGGCAGCGAGATTGGGCCGATGCCGTCGAACCATGGCAGCGGGTTGCCGGTGTGAACCAGGTTGCGCAGGTACCAGTAGCCACCTCCCACCAGGGCCGCCAGGCAGGTTGCGGCAAGCGCGCTCCGGCGCCCCCCCGGTGGCGCGACCAGAGCCAGTCCAAAGACGAGGACGGCAGCGGGCAGGAGGAAGTTGAGCTTGGTTCCCGCGGCGAGGCCTGCCGCAAGTCCGGCCACGGCCAGCGCATTCACGCTTTCGGCCGGTATGCGGGTGGAGCCGCAAACGGGATCGTCACCGCGCCGTTCGCCGCTCGCTTGCGCGTGAAGGGCGATCGCGATCGCGGCAAGCAGGAAGAAGGTGCCGGCGATGTCGTTGCGGGCCTCACCAGCCTGGTCGGCAAAGGCCGGAAGGCTCAGCGCGACGGCCCCCAGCACGAGCGTGAACAGCTCGACGCGGTAGCGCCGGCCGATGCACCAGAGCGCCAGCAGGCAGCCGGCGAACCAGCCGAGGTTGATCAGCGGCGAGAGGACATCGCGGCCGAAGGCAAGCATTCCAACCGCGTGGAAGATTTCGGCATTGGCCGGGTAGAACCAGGCCAGGAACTGCGGTGCGATGAAGTGCAGGTCCCACGTGTCGCCGCCCTGGAAGAACCCGGCGGCGAACGTCCCGTGGTACCAGGTCGTATCGAACCCGGTCATGCCGGTCCTCAGGCTGTCCGCAGCACCGCCGGCGAAGGCGATCAGGGCCAGCAGCCCGATCGCCAACCCGACGAGGACGGCGATCGGATTGCCTTTTTCTGGGCCGGCGGGTCCTGTCGCGGCGGCAGGAGGGGCTAGCGGACTCACCCGTCCGTGGGCGCCCTCCCCCCGCGCCACCCGCCGGTGAAGCGCCCAGGCTGCAACTCCCGTCAAGCCGACGGCGGTGAGGTAGGGCAGGGGCTTGAAGATCCCTACCGTGCCCAGCAGCTCAGCCGTCCAGATGAGCATGGCGACCGCGACGACCGCGGTTGCGAGATGGGCGGGCGCGCCCGCAAACCGGGGCAGCAGCCGGGCGCGGACAGCCGATGCTCCCAGCGTGACGAAGCCGGCGAGCAGGCCGACCTCCGCCATACCCAGCAGGTAGCGCGGCAGGCTGAGCATTTAGGCGCGCCGCCGGACCAGGCGCATGACCTGCTCCAGCTCGGCGATGCGCAGGAGCTTGGCGGCGCCAACGTAGACGAGCCCTCCCAATGCGAGCGCGGTGCCCAACGCGACGATCTGACCGAGCAGGCCGCGCCCAAGAGCGCTGTCGAGGAGGTCCCAGGTACTGAAGCTGATCACGGCAAGGGCTGCGGAGGCAAGCGCGATCCGCAAACCCGTCGCGAACAGCCTGCCCAACTCAAGTCCCCCCAGCTCGTGCCGGAGCACCACAGCCTGGGCAACGACGGCCGCGGTCGTGCCGATCCCCGTGCCCGCGACGATGCCGCCGGTTCCAAACGGCTTGTAGAGGACGAGGGCACCAAGCGCAGAGACGACGAGGTCAAGCCCCGCGAGGCCGGTCGCCATCCAGGGGCGTTGGAGACTGAAGAAGGTGCGCGTCTGCAGCAGGTAGAGGCCATTGGTCGGCAGCGAGAAGGCGAACCAGAAGAGCGCCGTGGCGACCAGCATCGTCTGCTCGGGCGTGAACTCGCCGCGCTGGTAGACAAGGCGGATCATCGGCGTCGCAAGGACGAGTACGGCGGCCGCGGCCGGCAGCAGGACGAAGAGGATCTGCCGCATCCCGTTTGCCATCGTCGCCCGCAGGTTGTCGTGCTCCCCGCGAGCGGCGAAGCGGGCGAGGGTTGGGAACAGCACGGTCGCGATGGCAACCGAGAAAATGCCCTGCGGGAGCTGGTAGATGCGGAATGCCTTGTCGATCGCAGCCGGCGACTGTTCGCTTACGAGACTGCCGAAGAGGCTGTTGATCAGCAGGTTGAAGTTGATCAGGCCGAGGCTGATCGTCACCGGCAACATCAGCAGGAGTACGCGGCGCACGTCCCGGTTGCGCCAGTCGAAGCTCCATTCGAACTTGAACGGCGTATTGCGCAGATCGAAGGTCGGGATCATCAACTGCACCAGCGTGCCGGCGAGGATGCCAATCGCATACGCGTAGATCCGGTTCTGTCCGTGGAAGAGCGGAATCAGGAAGACCAGACCGGCGATGATCGTCAGGTTCCAGAACAGGGGCGAGATCGCGAAGGCGCCGAAGCGGTCGTAGCTGTTCAGGATGCCGACGACGACGCCGCTCAGGCCGAGCAGGACCAGGATCGGGAAGAGAACCTGCGAGAGGCTGACCGTCAGGTCGAGAATCTCACCCTCGAAACCCGGAGCGAAAATCGGCATGATCACCGGCGCAAGCAGGACGAAGAATGCGGTGATCGCACCCAGCACCATGGTCACCAGCAGCAGCAGGGTGGAGGCGAGGCGGAAGGCCTCGCGATGGTCCCCCTTCTCCAGTTGCTCGGTGAAGACTGGAACAAAGGCCGGCTGGAGGGCGGCATCCGCGAACAGCGCCCGCATCAGGTTGGGAACCTGGAAGGCGATCGTGAACGCCGACATGGGCCCGCTCACCCCGTAGTAGCTGGCGGCGACGATCTCGCGACCGAGGCCGGCAATCCGCGACGCGGCAGTGGCGATCGAGAAAAACGCCGTCGAACGGGCGATCCGCCCAGCGCGCCGAGCGGGGGGCAGCTCGCCGGCCGGTTCCTCGCCCGGATCGAACGCCTTCGCCGCCCGGAGGGCAGCGTCAGCAGCGATTCCGCTCTCGTCCTGCGTCCCGGGGGTCTCCAAGCTCTATCTCACTCGGTATAGTCGGCCGCCCGAAACATGGCCAACATAGCCTCACAGAAGAAGCGGATCCTACGCAGTCAGCGCGAGCGCACCGAGAACCGGCTCCTGACGAGCACGGTGAAGACGCATTTCCGGCGCCTCGAAAGCGCGGTGGAGGCGGGCGATTCCGCCACCATCCAGACGGAGCATCGCTCGCTCGTCTCGCGAATCGACAGGGCCGTGCAGAAGGGGGCGCTGCACAAGAACACCGGCGCCCGCAAGAAGGCGCGTGCCGCTCGCATCGCCTCCGGCTCTGCCGCCTGAAGGATCAGACGCCGAAGACGCGTCGTGCTCTATCCGCCGGGTGGAACTCCCGGTCCTTCATCGTGCGCCTGTCTCGATCGCTTCCGCGCCGCTGGCCCGGCGAAGCGCCAGGGTCAGGGCGAGCGCGTCGCCGTAGTCCGTCTGCCCGCGGCACCACAGCTCGAGGTCGGCCAGTGCCCCGGTCGCCTCATGCAGGTCGCCGAGCGCGACGCCCCGCAGGCGGGCGATCAACTGTCGCGCCGCATAGGGGTGCATCCCCAGGCTCGATTCGACCTGCTTGGGGGTGACGCCGTCCTCGAGCCTGGCAAGCGCCAGACAGGCCTTGCGCAGCCGAGAGGCCAAGCCGTAGACGATGCCGGTGACGTTCTCGCCCTGCGCAACCAGCCGCTCGGCGATCGACAGGGCTCGGGCGGGGTCACGTTCCAGCAGAGCGTCGGAAAGGGCCCACACCACCGCCTCGGAGGTGTCCGCCGTCATCGCCGCAAGGGCGTCGGCGGTCACCTCGCCCCCCTGGCCCGCCCACATGGAGAGGCGCTCGAGCTCGTTGCGCAGGCGCACGGGATTGGCCCCCATCCGGTCGACGAGCATCCGTGCCGCCGCCGGTTCGAGACGAAATCCGAGTTGCCTGGCGTCCGCGACAAGGATCCGCGGCATGTCACGGGCCTTCGGCGCCTCGAATTCGCGGATCTCACCCTTCGCGGCCTTCACCGCGCGGGCCAGCTTCGCGGGCGCCTTGGCACGGGCAATCAGGACGACCGTCACGTCAGGGGGGATCTCGGCAAGCGCCGCGGACACGGCTTCCAGCTGCCTGCTGCCCCAGCGCTCCACACCGTCGGCCAGGAGGTAGCGGCGCGTCTCGGTGAGCGAAAGCGCCGGGATCGCCCCCAGCAGCGCCTCGTGGTCGGGCGCGCCGCGGCCCTCGCTTGGCTCGAATACCTCGAGCGATGCGGTACCACCCTCGCCTTCGGCTCGCTCGCGCAAACGCGCGCGCGTCGCGTCGATCTTCGCCCCATCTGTGCCGGCAAACAAATAGAGGGAGCGCATCTCTTCGGCCATCTGCCAACCGAGTCTAGAACCTCGTGCAATCGCTACTGGACCTCCCCGAAACGTTCGACCGGCAACCGGCCATCCGCTCCGCTCCGATAGCGCCCGAGCCCCCTTGCACCGGCAGCGCCTCCACCTCCGAGGACAGAGGAAGGCGCACACCTGGGACGCCGGGCGACTTATGGGCCACAGGCGGCGATTTATCGCCCGGCGTCGAAGGATTTCAGGGGAGCCCTCGCACCGGGCGACTTATGGGCCACGGGCGGCGATATATCGCCCGGCTGGCGATCGCAGCATCGGCTCAGGGTTTCGGGTGGAACGTCTCGGGGAGATCCACTACCCGTCGGAATGGCCCCAGCCGTGACCCTGCCCGTTGCCGTTGCCCTGGCCCTCGTCCGAGGAGATCTCCGGTTCGCCGCGCTCCTCGCTCTTGCCTGGGCCGCCGGAGTTGCCTGGACTGCCCGGATTGCCGGAGTTGCCTGGACTGCCCGGATTGCCGGAGTTGCCTGGACTGCCCGGATTGCCGGAGTTGCCTGGACTGCCAGAGCCCTCGGAGCCATGCTTCCCGGAGAGCCCTGGCGGCGTTGCGCTGGCTGCCGCGCGGTTTTCGCTCCAGCCCCTGCCCTTGCCATGTCCCTTCTCAGCGCCGTTCGCATTTCCGTTGCCGCCGCTAGCCACGAGATTCGACTCAGGCGTCCCGCGCGAAGCATCGGAGCCCGATCTGGAACTCGGTGTCGACAACCGGGTCGACCGCTCCGACGGAGACGAGCTCCCGCTCGATTCGCGTTCCGTCGCCGACCGCTGCTCGACGGGTTGCCTGTCGCCCGCCGTCGAAGGTTGCTCGGCGACAGGTTTCGACACGATCGGAGCGGGTGCCGCTACAACCGTGTGTGTCTCGGAAAGCCGCGAGCCGGATGGGGCGAGCCCGCCGACCCGACGGCGCCCCTTCACCCGAGCGATCGCTTGCGAATGCCGGCCGCCGCGGCGACTCGCACCGTTGCTGCGCCCGGCGACTACCACGCCCGGCGCCACGACCAAGTTGTGGACACCCTGACGCTTGGAGGGAGAACTTGGGATCGCGCTGCCGGGGATCACGGGCCACGCCTGATGACTCATGACGGCGACAAGTGCAAGCCCAAACGCCGCAATCAGGCCGAGCAGGGCAAAGCAGGTGCTGCGCACTCTTTCCAGCACACTGTCGCCGAACAGGCTCGGCCTCCTCAGGCGTCCCGGCCATGACTGTCCACGCAAACGTGGCACCACTCAAACATCGGCCAAACAGGGTGCCCGCAACAGGCACGGCAGCCCAAAGTTCCACTTTTCAGTCGTCGATTCGTTGAGGGTCGATCCTGCAGCCCGTCCCCCGGCTTGCCCTGCTGCTCGCGAGTCTGGAGGCAGGCAGGGGGACGGACTCCCCCCATCGACCGGCGAGATGTTCTTGTGGTGTCTCCCAGGCCTCTTTCGAGCACCTCGCTCGGAGATTTCGAGGACCATCCAACGAGACGTCCTTTTCGGGGTCCACCAGACCCTTGACCTCAAATGGTCGTCGCACCACCTGATCGACAAAGCGGATCGCATCGCTTGGCTGGCCCCGACTCGGCCGGGGTGCGGCGCAGCGACCGAGATGATCAGGCCCGACCGCTGAGGCAGCGGTGATGGGAACGGAACGGTGTCGGTCAACCGGCCTCCAACGAGGGGAACGGAACGGTGTCGGCCCTCGCCTAATTTCCCGCGCTGATGCGGATCGCATCGCCGCTCACGTCCAGCACGACGGTCCCGTCGCGGTCCGTTCGCAAGGTGCGAACGCCATGCGCGGCAAGCGTCGCCAATGTGGCGGCGGTTGGGTGCCCGAATGGATTCCCCTCCCCAACCGAGATGATTGCGAGCCTCGGCTCGGTGCGGTCCAGAAGCGCATCGAGCCCGGCGTCGTCGCTGCCATGGTGAGCCACCTTGAGCACGTCGATCGGCCCGCTGCCGATCGGCGTCGCCTCCGCCTCGGCATCCGCCGTGAGCAGCATCGAGAAGCTGTGCCAACGAGCGAGGATCACGATCGCGAGACGGTTGGGGTTCTCGTCCGCGTGGGGACCGGCAAGGAGCTCGCTCGGTGGCCAGAGGACATTGAGGCGCAGCTGTCCGGAGGTCAGCTCGGCCCCCGCAGCGATGCGGGTGGGAGGGATTCCGGCATCGCGGACGGCGAACAGGGTCTGCCGGCCCAGGACGGCGTAGAAGACGCGCCGGATCGGCACCCTTCCAAGCAAGCCGAGAATTCCGCCCACGTGATCGGCTTGGTCGTGCGTGATGACGACCGCCTCGAGCTGCTCAACGCCAGCCCACTGAAGCTTTGCCGCGAGGTCGTCGCCCGGTGGGCCCCCATCGACCAGCACCGCACCGGCCCCTGATGGCTGCAGGAGAATCGCGTCTCCCTGGCCGACGTCGAGCACCGAGACGCGCAGTCCACGCGGCGGGCCCGATGGTGCGCCGCCGGCCGGTGCGAGGAGCGGCCATGCGGCCGCAAGCGCCGCGATGCCCACCGCCACGACCAGCCGGGGCCGCCGCCAACGAGCGCCACCGCGACGGGTCGTACGACCCCCCGGTCTGCCGGCGGACGCTCCCCGCTTGCGCAGAGCCGAGAGCCGGCGGTGACGCGAGATGCGGATTACGGCAACCGTCAGCAGGGCAATCGAGGCATACGACGCCGCCATCCCACCGCTCCCGACGCGCACCTGCAGGTACGCCCAGCCCGGCCGGCCGCACCATGAGGCAATCTGCGCGATATAGCCCAGCACGAGGGCATTGAGCTGGTTGAGGGCCTCAGCCGGAAACCCGGGGATCTGCCCGACCGCGGCGACCAGCATCCCCAACCACATCGCGGGTGCCACGGCCGGCAGCGCGAGCAGGTTCGCGAGCAGCGTCGTCGTCGAAAGGGCACCGAAGTGGTAGGCGATCAGCGGTGCGGTAGCAATCGTCGCCGCTGAAGTAATCGCGACACCGTCCGCCAGCGCACCTCGCCAGTCGCCGCTGCCGATCCGAGCCACGACCGCCTCCCGCAGAGGCCGGGCGACCAGGATGATCCCCAGCACCGCCGCAAAGCTGAGCTGCCAACCGACGTCGGTGGCGATCTGCGGGTTGACCGCCAGCGTGACGACCGCCGCCAGGGCCAGCGCGTAGAAGCGCGACGGCCGCCGTCCCAGCAAGGTGGCCAGCACGGTCAGAGCGCCCATCACGCCGGCCCGCTGGATCGACGGGTCCGCCCCCGCCAGGGACACATAGACGGCAATCAGGCCCAGAACCCACATCAGTCTCATTCGAAGCGGAATGCCGAGTGCGGCCAGCACCGGCATCGCGAGAAGCGCGAGTAACGCGACGTTCTGGCCAGAGACAGCCAGAAGGTGGCTGAGTCCCGAGCGCCGGAAGTCTTCCCTGGTGGCCGCGTCGATCTGCTCGTCCTCCCCGAGCACGAAGCCGCGGGCCAGCGCGGCCTCTCGCGCCGGCATGCCCCTACCCAGCGCCCTCTCGGCTCGCTGGCGGATCGCGCCGCTGTTGCTCAGAGCGAGGACGACGACGATCGCAACGCCGAGCACGAGAAGCGCCGGGGGCCGGGAATCGGACACTAGATGAGTGATGCGTATCCGGTTCGCTCCAACGCGGCCTCTGTGCACGGCTGAACCCTTTGCCCCCGCATACGTGGGTTTAAAGACCAGTCATTGAAGATCGGGGCTTCGGCTCCGCGCGTCGCCACCTTGATCGAACGCGACCGGCGAGGCGAGGCCGGCGCGCTCCTGATCGAAAGCGACCGGCGAGGCGAGGTCGGCGCGCTCTGGAGCGAACCGGATAGGCATGAGATGAGTAGTTCCACGGCGAGGTGTGACTGGGGACGCGCCTGGCCAAACAGATCGAGGACACAGGGCGCAGCCTTTGCCGGTGGGTAAGCGCAAGCCCGAGGACGAAGAGATGCGCGGTGTGCCAGGCACGTCATCCGGGCGTGTCTGGTCGTGGAACCACTCACCTAGGGCTGAAGTCGGGAGCGCAGCGACTTCATCGTCTCCGGGCCGATCCCACTGACCTCGTCGAGCTGCTCGACCGAGGAGAGACCACCATGCGAGTCGCGGAATTCGACGATTTTCTGAGCCGTCACCGGCCCAATGCCGTCAATCGTGTCCAGCTGTTCGACGGTCGCAGCGCCGATGCTGATCGGACCGGTCTCGGTCACCGTTCCAGCCGCGCCGGCCACCGCTCCACCCGGGCCACGCTTGGGGACGACCACCTGTTGCCCGTCGCTCAGCTGCGCAGCGCGGTTGATCGCTTCCAGCTGCGCCCCGGGCCCCGGGCCGCCCGCTCGGCGCAGCGCATCGATCACCCGTGACTCCGCCGGCAGCCGGTACACGCCGGGGCGCTGCACCGCACCGGCGACGTCGACGACGACGTCGCTACTGCTGCTGCTGCTGAGACTGAAGCTGCCCCCACCCGACCCACCCGTCGAATAGGACGAAGACGAATGCGGCGGGCCGCTGCTGCCGTCAGCCCGAATCGCCCGCGCTCCGACGAGCAGCAGAGCGACCGCAACCGCACCGTAGACGGCCAGCTGGGATCTGCTCAGGTCGGGCACGACCCTGACCCTGGCAGGCAGCGACGCACCAATGGCGCGCACAATGAAAAAAGTTCGTCACCGAGACATCGGGATGAAATGCGTCGGGCGCCGGCCGGGGCAGTGCCCGCCGCGTCGCTTGCGCTGGCGCGCTGAGACGACTTCTATTCTTCGTCGTAGCCGGCTACGTCGGCCATCTGCCCGGCGAACAGCTCGGCGACCGCCACCGGCGGCGACTGGACCGAGATGCAGGCCATCGCGTCCTCGCCGTTGTTGGCGATCGAGTGCTCAGTCGCAGGGGGCACCAGGATCAGGTCGCCCTCGCCGACGGTCTGCGTGTCGCCTGCCACCGACATGGTGCCGGCACCCCGCACGACGACGTAGACCTGCTCCGCCTCCTCGTGCGACCTCAGGGTCTGCTCGGCCCCCGCCGGGATCTCCAGCCAGATCACGGACATGTTGCGCGAGCCGAGCTCCCCCGCATCCATGAGGACGTGCGATCGGAGTCGGTGCCACTCCTCGACCGGGGCTTCTGCGAGATGCCTAACCAGCATGCGGGCGCTTTCTAGCAGACTCGGCGCTCGAAAACCAAGACGCCTGACCTCGTGGCCTCATCGAACCACGAGATTCACGAGCTTGCCGGGGACGACGACCTCCTTGACGATCTCCTTGCCGTCGAGGTGGCGCCGCACCTTCTCGCTCTCCCGCGCCAGGCTCAAAAGCTCCTGCTCCGGCGCGTCTGCGGCGGCCTCGATCCTGTCGCGCAGCTTGCCGTTCACCTGGACCACCAGCGTCACCTTCTCGGTGGCCAGCAGCGCCGCGTCCGCCTGCGGCCACGGCGTCTCCCAGACGCGCCCCCCAGCCAGCCGCTCCCACAACTCGGCACCCAGGTGAGGGGCAAAGGGAAAGACCAGCGAGGCGGCTGTGGCGGTGGCAAACCGTACGGCGGCGGTGCCAGCCGGGTCGGCGTAGAGGGCGTCCTTGACTCGGTAGGCCTCGTTCACCAACTCCATGACGGCCGCGATCGCGGTATTGAACTGAAAGCCGCGCTGGAAGTCTCGCGTCACCTTGTCGATCGCCCAGTGGGCCTTGGCGAGCAGCCCACGCGCGTCGCCGCCGGCACCGGCCGCTGCGTCGACGTCACCGGCCTGCTTCCCTGCGACCTCCTCGCAGAGTCGCCAGAGACGCGAGAGGAAACGGTTTACCCCCTCCACACCCTCGTCCGACCAGTCGCCGCCGCGCTCCGGGGGACCCATGAAGCAGACGTAGGTGCGGGCGGTGTCGGCCCCGTAGCGCTCCACGTACTCGGCCGGGCTGACCGTGTTGCCCTTCGACTTGGACATCTTGGCGCCGTCGCGGGTGATCATCCCCTGGGTGAAGAGGTTGGCGAACGGCTCCTGCACGGTGAGATGACCAAGGTCGGCCAGGGCCTTGGCGAAGAAGCGCGCATACATCAGGTGCAGGATCGCGTGCTCGACGCCGCCGATGTACTGGTCGACCGGCAGCCAGTGGTCCGCCGCCGCCCGGTCCCAGGCGGCGTCGGCGTTACGGGAGTCCAGGTAGCGGATGAAGTACCAGGAGGAATCGACGAAGGTGTCCATCGTGTCGGTCTCGCGCCGGGCCGGGCCGCCGCAGCGCGGGCACTCCGTCGCAACCCAATCCTCGGCGGCGGCCAGCGGGCTGCGCCCCTGCGGCGCGTAGTCTTCGATCTCGGGCAGCTCGACCGGGAGTTGATCCTCGGGCACGGGGACGATTCCGCACTCCTCGCAGTAGACGACTGGGATCGGCGCCCCCCAGTAACGCTGCCGAGAGACCAGCCAGTCGCGAAGCCGGTAGTTGACCGCCGCGCGGCCACGACCCTCCGTCGCCAGCCACTCGACTATCTCCTCGTATGCGTCCCGGTTGCCCTTGCCGTCGAAGCGGCCCGATCCGGTCATCGCCCCGTCGCCGGCGAAGGGCAGGCCCTCCTCGTCGCGCGCCAGCTCCGGGTCGACGCCCTCGATGACCCGCTTCACGGGCAGGTCAAAGGCCTTGGCAAATTCGTGGTCCCGCGGGTCGTGCGCCGGCACCGCCATGATCGCCCCGGTCCCGTACTCCATCAGCACGTAGTCAGCGACGAACATCGGGATCTCCTCGCCGTTTACCGGGTTGACCACGCTGCGGCCCAGCGGGACCCCGGTCTTGGGACGATCCTCGTCGCCCCGTTTCTCGGCAGACTCGCGGGCCACCGAGTTGACGTAGTCACCCACGGCCTGCTCGGCCGGCGTCCCGGCGACCAACCGCTCCAGGTCCGGGTGCTCGGGGGCGAGGACGAAGAACGTCGCGCCGAAGAGGGTGTCGGGACGCGTCGTGAAGACCGGGAAGTCGAGCTCCAGCTCCTCGCAACGGAAGACCACCTCGGCACCCTCGGAGCGCCCAATCCAGTTGCGCTGCATCGTGACGACGTGCTCGGGCCAGGACTCGAGCAGCTCGAAGTCGGCAAGCAGCCGCTCGGCATACTCGGTGATCCTGAAGAACCACTGCTCGAGCCGGCGCTGCTCGACGGGAGTCCCACATCGCTCGCAACGCCCGTCGACGACCTGCTCGTTGGCCAGCACGGTGGCATCGGTGGGACACCACTGGACGGGGGCCTCATCCCGGTAGGCAAGCCCACGCTCGAAAAGTTGCAGGAAGATCCACTGGGTCCAGCGGTAGTACTCCGGCGTGTGGGTGCCGAGCTCGCGCGACCAGTCGATCGAGATCCCCCACTCGCGGAACTGGCGGCGAAAGGAGGCAATCGATCGCTCCGTCGCCTCGCGAGGCGGCTCGCCGGTCTTGATCGCGTTGTTCTCCGCCGGCAGACCGAATGCGTCGTAGCCCATCGGGTGGATCACCTCGAAGCCGTGGCGGCGGCGGAAGTGCGCTATCGCATCGCCCACCGCGTAGCACTTGAGATGGCCGACGTGCGGCTCGCCGGACGGGTAGGGCAGCATCTCGAGAACGTAGGACTTCGGCTTCTGGCCCTCGAAGCCCGGCTGCCCGGGGTTCGCCACCTCCCAGGTCCGCTCCTCAGCCCACAGCTGCTGCCACTTCGCCTCGATTCCCTTTGGGTCATAGCCGACCATCGGACCGCGATCTTACGAGTGTGCCCGGCCGCGGGGCCGACTGCCACGCCAGCGGCTCACTCAGAAGGCGGGCGAGAGCGCCTCGAGGATGTGGGGCCAGACGTAGACCTCAATCGTGGCGGCCACGATGAGCGTGGGGATCGCAAGGGCGACCGTGACGAAGGTGGCGGCGAGCAGCTTGTTCCACTCGCCGCTGCGGCTTGCGATCAGCCAGGCCGCCAGCGGCAGGAAGAGGGCAATCAGCTCGGGGATCGCGTGCGGGAGGACGCTGAGGATCAGGACCGCATGGGAAATGTGCAGCTGGAAGGCGATGGTCGAGCCCTGAAAGCCGAGGTAGAGGGCCTGGGTAGACAGCGAGAAGAGGGTGACGGCGCAGACGAAGAGAATCGCGAACTCGCCCGCCTTGACGTGAATCCAGCGTGAGAGTCCGCTGCGCTGCGCTGCGGCAAGCGGCATCGACGCACCGGCGATGAACCCCGCTACGCACGCCGTGGCATGCAGGGCCAGCACCAGCGAGTTGCGCCAGAGGATCGGCAGCAGGTCGCCGGGGTCCGACGGCGTGGTCAGGCCCGGCAGATGGATCGGCGTCAGGTCCGGGGTCAACAGCCCCGCCACCACCCAGACCGCTCCCAGCAGGGTCAGGGCAATCGCCAAGCTCAGCGCCAGCCAGCCCCGCAGGACGGACCAGGGATTTCCGTTCCACGCATCGAACGCGTCGCGCGTGTTCTGAATCCCATGCGAGAAGACATGCTCGTTGGCCGCGCTCATCGGTCAACCATCGGCAGCCACCGCTCGTAATTTGAGCGCGAGTCCACTGCTCCGGAAACGATGCAGGGCCGAGGACTGGCCTAGCGGGGCGCTGGCGACCTGAGGAGCGGATAACGCCGCCGCCGGTGGGGCGGCCCCATGCTGGCGTAGGCCTTACCCCGGCGGCGGACGAGAATCTCGCCGCCGGCGGCCGCCCGCTCCATGTAATAGCCGAAGTGGTTACGGAACTTGTGTGCACCGACCTCTTCCGAGCCTGGCTCGGCGGATGAGGGTTGGCTAATGGAGCTGGAGGGACTCGAACCCTCGGCCTCTGCCATGCCATGGCAGCGCTCTTCCAGCTGAGCTACAGCCCCAAGCTCATATTCGTCTGCGAAGTGTAATGCGGCGCGCTGGGCTGAGGCCCCGGTTTCTTCATCGAATGGTCTTTTGACCACCGTCCGCGGGAGCAAAGTGACCAGCGGGCGCACAACGAGCGAGTTGGAGCGAAGCAGATACCCCGCACATATGTTCGCGGACAACACATCGCCGGTCAGGGTGGAGTGAGCGGACGTGGGGAGGTGAGAGCCCGGGCTACGCGGCGTGTTGCTCGGGGCCTGAGTCCTCGTCCACGTCGAGGATCAGGTTGTCGCCCGAGGTGCGGCGAACGCGGAAATCGAGCGGCGAGCGCTCTTCGAGCTCGCGCAGCAGGTCGACCGGCTCGTCGAGGCGCATCGAGAGTGTTGCCCGACCCTCCGAGAAACGCTCCACGGAGATCTCCGAAACGCCGAGCTGGCCCATGGCGTCCTCAAATCCGACCAGCTGTGAGAAGTCGCCGAGCGGGCCGATCTCAAGCCTTACCCGGCCCTCGAAGAGACCGGCGGAATCGACCTGTGGATCGGCCGGAACGAGTTCCGGCCCTCCCCCACCCGTCGCTGCCGCCTGTGTGTCCGCCAGCTCCTGGGCCCGGCTGCTCACCTCAACCGCCTCGCGCAGGGCCTTCATCCGGATCCGCGTGGCCTGACCGCGAGCCTGTGCCTGGACCTCCTCCAGGCGCAAGGCCACCGCCTCAAGCGAGCCGATGCTGCGATCGTGACGTTCCTCGGCTTCCTGGAGGCGCTCGCTCAGACTGTGGATGACTCGCTCGCGCTCGATCACCATGCCGGAGAGTGCGGTCAGCTCCTGCTCCGCCCGGGTGGCTGCATCGGATGCGCGGGCACACAGCCCGCGGGCGTCCTCGACATCGCGCTCCAGTGCACCGATCTGCGCGTCACGCACCGATATCGCCGCGTCCACTTCGTCGCGGCGGTAGCCGAGGAGCACCCTCTTGAAGCTACCCATGCGCGGCAACCTAAGGGGGGGATCGGACGGTATTTCGACGCGGTCCCCCGGGTACCGAACAGGTGTTCTTATCGGGTCAGTTGCTCGCCGCCGAGGGGGCCTGCGGCTCGCTGAGGTCAAGCTGCAGGCGCGGTGCCTCCCGCCAGAGATCCTCGAGCTGAAAGCGCTGCCGCGCCTCCGTTGTGAACACGTGCAGAACGGCGTCCAGATAGTCGACGACGATCCACCCCGCCCCGCCTTCGCCGTCCACCCCGCCCGGCAGCAGCGCCCGCTCCTGCTTCAGCCGCAGCTTCACCTCGTCGACTATGGCCTGCGCCTGACGCTCGTTGCGGGCCGTGCAGATCGCCAGGAAATCCGTGTAGGAGACCAGCGAGCGCATGTCGAGGACGACGATCTCGCTGGCCCCTTTCGAATCGGCGATGACCGCCAACTGCCGGGCCAGTTCGTCAGACGCCATGGTGCTCATGCGTAGATCCCCTTCTCGACGATGAATCGCGCCACGGCCTCCGGCACCAGATAGCGAAGCGGCCTCCCAGCCGCCGCCCGCTCGCGGACAACCGATGACGAGACCCCGAACTCCGGCATCTCCAGCATCGTCGCGCGGTCCGCGGCTCCGAGACTGCGCAGCACCGCAGCGATGTCCGCGTCGGAGACACCCGCGCGCCGCGCCACCGCCAGCCGCGCCAACTCGACCACGCGCCCCGGCTCGCGCCAGCTCTCCAGCCCAGTCGCCGCGTCGGCCCCGATCACGAACACCAGCTCCGCGGCGCCCCGTTCGCGCTGAAGCAGCTCGAGCGTCTCGTAGGTGTACGACGGCCCATCGCGCCCGACCTCGAGGGTGGAGACGGTGAAATGCGGGTCGTCCGCCGCGGCAAGCCTCGTCATCGCCAGCCGCAGCTCCCGCCCGGGGTCGTCGACGATCCGCTTGTGCGGCGCCTCGCCGGTCGGCATCAGCACGACCTCGTCGAGGCCGAGTTGCCATAGCGCCTCCTGCGCAAGCGCCAGGTGGCCGAGGTGAGGCGGGTTGAAGGCCGACCCGAGAATGCCGATCGCGGGCGCCGCCGAGCTACTCACGCACCTGGCCGTCGCCATGGACGACGTACTTGTAGGTGGTCAGCTCGCGGAGGCCGATCGGACCGCGCGCGTGCAGCTTCTGCGTCGAGTTGCCGATCTCCGCGCCCATCCCGAACTCAAACCCGTCGGTGAAGCGGGTCGAGGCGTTCGTGTAGACGACGGCGGCATCGACTTCCTTCGAAAACTGCGCGGCAGCCTCCTCGGAGCGGGTGACGATCGCCTCGGAATGCCGTGTCCCGTGCCGGTTGACGTGGTCGATCGCATCCTGGAGAGAGTCGACGACCGCAACCGCCATCTTCAGGTCGAGGTACTCGACATCCCAGTCCTCGCGCTCGGCGGCGCCGACCGCCACCCCCCCGGAGCTCGCCCGCGCCCGCTCGTCGCCGACCAGCTCGACACCCGCCTCGTGCAGCTCGGACAGGGCGCCGGGGAGGAAATCGGCGGCAACCGCGGCATCCACCAGCAACGTCTCTGCGGCGTTGCACACCCCCGGGCGCTGCACCTTTGCATTGACGGCGATCCTCCTTGCCATCTGCAGATCGGCATCAGCGTGGACGTATACGTGGCAGTTGCCAGCCGCGGCGTAGATCACCGGGACGGTGGCAACCTCCTTCAGGGCCGCCTTCAGGCCTTCGCCACCGCGGGGGATCAGCAGGTCGACCGTCGTGTCCTGGATCGCCAGCTCGGCCAGGTCCTCGCGACCGCCTCCGGCGAGCAACAGAGCCGCGTCCTCGGGCAGGCCCGCCTCGGCGAGCCCCTCGCGGACCATCTCCGCCAGCGCTCCGTTGGAGCGCTCCGCGTAGTGGGAGCCGCGCAACACGATCGCGTTGCCGCTCTTGATCGTCAGCGCCGCGCAATCGATCGTCACGTTCGGCCGTGCCTCGTAGACCACCGCGACGACACCCAGTGGCACTCGAACCTTGCGCAGAGCCAAACCGCTCGCCAGCGTCTTCCGTTCCAGCTCCTCGCCGATCGGGTCGTCGAGGGCGATGACCGCACGCACGCCGTCGGCCATGGCGGCGATTCGCTCCTCGCTGAGAGTAAGCCTGTCGCGCAGCGCGGGCGTCAGTCCAGCCGCACCGTCGTCCTCCAGGTCGGCGGCATTTGCCTCGAGCACCGCATCGCTGCGCTCGCCAAGCAGCTGTGCGATCGCCTCCAGCGCCGCGTCCTTCGCCTCACTCGACACACCACCCAGCTTGCGGGCGGCCGCCTGCGCCGCGGCACACATCTCCCCGATCGTCGCTGTCGTCGTCGCCATAGTGGCTAAGGGTACTGAGCGAGGTGGGAGGCTCGGGCCGCTGGTGCCGCTAGTGAACCTCCCCGAAACGTTCGACCGGCAACCGGCCATCCGCTCCGCCCCGACAGCGCCCGAGCCCCCTTGCACCGGCAGCGCCTCCATCTCCGAGGACAGAGGAAGGCGCACACCTGGGACGCCGGGCGAGTTTTGGGTCATAGGCGGCGATTTATCGCCCGCCGTCGAAGGCTTGGCGAGGGATAGCTCGCGCCGGGCGAGTTTTGGGCCACATGCGGCGATATATCGCCCGCCGTCGATGGCGATGGGGCCCAGCATGTGCCCGAGGCTCGAGGTCGAGCTGGTGATCGCAGCATCGGCTCAGGGTTTCGGGTGGAACGTTTCGGGGAGATCAGCTAGATGAGCACGAAGCGGTCGCGGTGGATCACCTCGTCGGCCGCGTGGGGCAGCAACTCGCGAACCTGGGCGCTCTTCAACCCCTTGACCTGCGCCAACTCAGCTGCCGAGTAGTCGACGATGCCCTTGCCGATCGCCGTGCCACCGGCTGCCACCTCGACCGCGTCCCCGACCTCGAAGCTACCCTCGACGTCGCTGATACCCACCGGTAGGAGACTGGAGCCACGGTCTCGCAGGACGCGCGCCGCGCCGTCATCGACGATCAACCGCCCCTTGGCGGGCTTTGCGTACTTGAGCCACAGCTTGAAGCTCGATGCCTTGCCGGGCTGCGCCGCGAAGCGCGTGCCGACCGAGGCGCCGTCGGCGGCGCCGGTGAGCGTGCCCGGCTTGGTGCCATTGCAGATGACCGTCGCGATTCCCGCTTCGCCCGCCATCTCAGCCGCCGCCACCTTGCTTCGCATCCCGCCGGACCCGAAGGTGGACGTACGGTCGCCGATATCCATCGCCTTGAGTGCGGAGAAGTCGCTCACCTGGGTCACCAGCTCCGCCCCGGCGTCGACCCTCGGGTCCTCGCGATGCAGACCGTCGACGTCTGACAGCAGGACCAGTAGGCGCGCGTCGAGCAGGATCGCGACCTGAGCGGCAAGGAAGTCGTTGTCGCCGAAGGTGATCTCGTCGGTTGCCGTGGTGTCGTTCTCGTTGACCACCGGCACCACGCGCCAGTCGACCAGCCGCCTCAGCGTCTGGCGGGCGTTCAGGTAGTTGGTGCGGGCCGCGATGTCGGCAGCCGTCAGCAGCACCTGCGCGGATCGTGTGCCGCACCTTGCCAGCCGCTGCTCGTAGGCCTGGAAGAGATCGCCCTGCCCCACGGCGGAGGCGGCCTGCAATTCGTCCATCGCGCGCGGCCGGGTGCCCAGCCCCAGCAGACGCATTCCCCGCGCAATGGCCCCCGAGGTGACCATGACCACGCGCTCGCCGTCCTGCTCCAGGGCCGCAACCTGCATGCAGACCAAGTCGAGAACGTCTTCGCGCAACTCGCCGTCGTCGCCGGCGACGATCGAAGAGCCCAGCTTGACGATCAAGGTCATAGCCGCAGAAGTGTATGAGCGCGCGGGCGATGGGATGGCGGCCGGGGCCGATCTTCTCCACAGAAGCGTATGAGCGCCCGGGCAATGGGATGGCCGGCGGCGCCGATCTTCTCGAAAGACCCAGCCCTAGATGGGTATCCGGCTGCCTCGGGGCCGCACGTCACCACACGCCGCTCCGGCCACACCGCTCAGCGCCGGCCGGCCCATCACTCGCCCACGGTCCCGTCTCTCTTGTCGCTGGGCTCGAAATCCTCAAGCCCCCTGGCTCGCTCACGAGGAGCGCGGAGATGGCCCCGGGTCGCAAGCGAACATCTCGATGATTGATCCTCGAAATTCCTGGATGAGGCATTCGAAATGGGCCTGGTGGACCCGAGACGAACATCTTGTCGATCGATGAGCGGAGGAACAGCCCGTCCCTTTGACGATCGATGAGAGAAACAGCCTCCCCCTGTTTGCCCTCCTACTTGCAGGTGTGGAAGGCAAACAGGGGGAGGCTGTGTAGGCCCCGGGCGGTCAGGGGCTTTGGGGAACCGTTCCAGAGGACGAGGGGCTGCGGCGGAGCAGTTACGCGAGGGCCGAAGAAGGCAGGATCGAGGCGGATACGAACTCCGTTCGCTGTTTGTGTCGCTGGGCGGTACAAATGACGAACGGAGCGACTGGGGCGGCCGGGTCGTAACTCCGTTCGCTGTTTGTGTCGCTGGGCGGTACAAATGACGAACGGAGCGGCTGGGGCGGCGTGAGCGATGGGGATATGCGGGTACGCACTACTCATCTACGGGTGGAACTCGAACTCATGCTCGCCAACCCGCACGCCGTCCCCCGGCTCGAAGCCGGCGTTTCGGAGGGCGGCGACGACACCGATCTCGTGCAGACGGCTCTCCAGGTAGGCGAGCGCTTCCTCGTTGGAGAGATCGTGGCGCTCGAAGAGCAATTCGACGCCGCGGCCGGAGATCCGGAATGCGCCGCCCTCCTCTCGCTCGATCGAGTAACCGCCCTCGCCAACCGGGCGGTAGACGCGGTACTCGGCCTCGAAATCACCGCGCCCCCCTCCGCGCTCGTCGCTCGCTGTCCGCTGCGCGCCGTCGTGGCTGGCCCCAGCCACCCCCTCCGGGAGCTCGGCGAGGATTCGACCGCGCAGCTCCTCGAGTCCGTCGCCCGTCGCGGCGGACACCGCGAGCACGCCGAGCACGCGATCGCCGAGCCGCCGCCGCCATTCGCCTACGGCCTCCTCGACCTGCTCCGCGGTGAGCAGGTCCCGCTTGGAAAGCACGATCAGCTCCGGGAGTAGATCGAGCCCCGCGCCGTAGGAGGAAAGCTCCTCGCGAACGGCCTCGAAGTTGGCCACCGGCTCGCTCTGCAGGGGCGCCAGGTCGACGAGGTGGATCAACATCGAGCACCGCTCGACGTGAGCCAGGAACTCATGGCCAAGCCCAGCCCCTTCCGCTGCTCCCTCGATCAGCCCTGGGATGTCGGCCAGCACGACCTGACGATCGTCCGCGTCAAGGGTCCCAAGCACAGGCGACACCGTCGTGAACGGATAGTTGGCGACCTTGGGATCGGCCCTGGTCAGACGGGCCAGAAGCGAGGACTTGCCGGCATTCGGCAGGCCGATCAGCCCGGCATCCGCCAGCAGCTTCAGGCGCACCTCGATCCAGCCGGACTCCCCCGCCGTCCCCTTCTCGGCGAAGCGCGGCGCCTGCCGCGTCGATGTCGCGAAGCGCTTGTTGCCGCGCCCGCCGCGCCCGCCGCGGGCCACGATGGCCCGCTGGCCAACCTCGACCAGGTCGACCAGGCTGCCGTCCACCGCCTCCGCCTGCGTGCCCGCCGGCACCGTGATCAGTCGATCCTCGCCCCTCGCGCCGTGGCGGTTGGAGCCTTCTCCGTGTCGCCCGCGACCGGCCCTGAAGTGCTTGCTGCCGCGCAGGGCGCCCAGATCACGCCGCGATGCATCGCAGACGAGGACCACGTCGCCCCCATGGCCGCCGTCGCCGCCGTCCGGGCCGCCGCGCGGCACATGCGCCTCGCGGCGAAAGCTCACACACCCCTTGCCACCGGCGCCGCCCTCGACCCAGATCTTCGCCCTGTCATCCATCAGCTACGAGAGGGTAGCCCCACCATCTCGCTCCAGCGACGGCTTGGGAGGAAGGGGGTGGGGTGCCACTCCCGCGCAGCGGCGTCCTGTTTTTCGCCCAGGTACCGCTGCGGACAGCCACGGGCCAGCAGGCGAAAAACCCAGCGAGCGGGTGGGGTACCCCACCCCCTTCCCTACTCAGGAGTCCTGGAGGACCGAGATGGTGCGGCCGCGACGCGAGGGCTTGAAGTCGACGATCCCGGCCCGCGTCGCGAAGATCGTGTGGTCACGGCCAAGGCCGGTGCCGTCTCCGGGGCGGAAGCGGGTGCCCCGCTGGCGGACGATGATCTCGCCCCCAGCGACCTTCTGACCCGCAAAGACCTTGACCCCGAGCATCTTCGGGTTGGAGTCGCGTCCGTTGCGGCTTGAGCCAAGTCCTTTCTTATGAGCCATCGTCAGCCTTCTTCTTGGCGGCGGGTTTTTTCGCAGCAGTCTTTTTAGCAGCCGGTTTGGCTTTCGGCTTCGCTTTGGCTTTCGGTGCCGCCCTTTTCCCCTCGGCCTTCTTGGCCGGAGCTTTTTTCGAGGCTTTCGCCTTTTTCGCCGCCGGCTCTTTCGCTTTCGGCTCGGCCTTTGGCGCGCTGGCCGCTTTGTGGCCCATCTTCAACTCGGTCACCTCGAGCCTCGTCAGCTCCGAACGGTGGCCGGCGCGACGCCGGTAGCCCTTCTTCGGCTTGTATTTGAAGACCTTGACCTTCGGGCCGCGCAGATGCTCGGAGACCGTCGCCTCGACCTGCACCTTCTCCAGCTCCTTCGGCGCCGCCACGAGCTCCGTGTCCCGGAACGCCACGGCGCGCAGGGAAACCTTGTCGCCCTGTTTTGCGGTCAGTCGATCGACGAGCAACGAAGTGCCCTTCTCGACCTTGTACTGCTTTCCACCGCTCTCTATGACTGCGTAAGTGCTCATTCGTCCTTGTCGGAACGCTACCGGCCCTGACCGCCCCTGCGGCCACGACGGCTACTGCGCGAGTCGGCGGATTCTAGAGCCTCCGGCTGAGAGGCGTCCCCATCGTCTCCAGCGACGTCCCTGCCCGCCCCATCGCCGCCGCCCGCGGTGGCGTCGCTGCCGCCGGCATCGTCGAGCAGCGAGGCAACCGCCTCCGACCGCCCGACCCGCTCGATGCGCACCATCTTGCGCTTGCCGACCAGCGGCCCGCCAGCGGCGATGCTGACGATGTAGGAGTCGATGCGGGCAATCGCGTCGTCGGCGTTGTACATGTGCGGCTCCTCGATCTTGACCAGCACCTCCTCGCCGACCTTGAAGGGAAGGGCGCGCTCTTGGATCTCCTCTCGACTGCCCGATTCGACCAGCTCGAAGGTGTCGATCGGGAGCGCTTCGCCGCCCTCGAAGTGGAACTCCTTCCCGGTCTCGGCCTCCAGCTCGGCGAGCCCGCTGTCGGGCTCGATCAGCTCCGTCGCGACCTTTGGGTTGACGCGCAGCAGAAATGCGTCGCCATTGCCCTCGGCGAAGTCGCGCATCTTCCGCAACCCCTCCAGCGCCACCGTCTCAGCGGAGAGCACAACGCCCTCGCCGTTGCATGTCGGGCAGGGAGCGGTGAGGATCTCGCGCACGCCGTCGGTGATGTTCTGACGGGTCATCTCGACCAGCCCAAGGGGCGAAACCTCGACCACGTAGCTCTTCGACTTGTCCGCGTCCAGCGCTTTGCGCAGGGTTTTCAGCACCTTCTCGCGGTTTTTGGCGCGGGCCATGTCGATGAAGTCGATAACGATGATGCCGCCGATGTCGCGCAGGCGCAGCTGGCGCACAACCTCCTCGGCAGCCTCGGTGTTGACGCGTGTGATCGTCTCCTCGAGTCCTCCTTTGCCCCGGCCCGTGAAGCTGCCGCTGTTGACGTCGATCACCGTCAACGCCTCGGCGTAGTCGATGATCAGGTAGCCCCCCGACGGCAGGTCGACGCGCTTGTCCAGCGTCGACTCGATCTCCCTGTCGATCGCCCATTTCTCGAGCAGCGGCTTTTTGCCTTTGTAGAGCTCGACCTTCTCGACCAGCTCCGGAGCGGTGCGCTGGAAGAAGCCGGTGACCCGCTCGAACTGCCGATCGGAATCGATTACGGCCTTCTCGAACT
This sequence comes from uncultured Solirubrobacterales bacterium, assembly GCA_963747765.1. Lineage (GTDB taxonomy): Bacteria > Actinomycetota > Thermoleophilia > Solirubrobacterales > 70-9 > VRUE01. Next base: position 191,044 of record CAVVGH010000006.1, read on the forward strand.
CGATCAGGAAGACGTCGCGCAGGACCCGAACGGGCAGGTCGGCCTCCTGGAAGACCAGGCCCGGGGCCTTGGTCTGCTCTATGCGACGGTCCAGCACCTCGTTCAGCCGGTGCAGGTAGCCGATCTCCCGTACGAAGTCCGATTTGCGGGCGCCGTGGGCGGCGGTCCGGACGATCAGCCCACCGGGGCCGTCGTAGGTCCGGTCGACCATCTTGCGCAGCCGATCGCGCTCCGATTTCGAGAGCCGCCGGCTGACGCCGACGCCGCTCCCCTGTGGCGCATATACGAGGTAGCGGCCGGCGATCGAGATGTTCATCGACAGCCGCGCGCCCTTCGACTTCAGCGGGTCCTTGACGACCTGGACGACGATCTCCTGACCCGACTTGATCAGCTCGCTGATGCGGCGGCCGCTGCCGCGACCGCGCTTCGGGGCCTGTTCGCCGTTCGGCAGGACGATCTCGTCGACGTGGAGGAACCCGTTGCGCTCGAGGCCGATGTCCACGAAGGCGGCCTCCATGCCGGGCAGGACGTTGTCGACCCTGCCTTTGTAGATGTTGCCGACGATCGACCGACGGCCGCGGCGCTCTATGTACAGCTCCGCGACGGTCTGTTTGCCGCCTTTGGTCTTTGTCTCGAGCACGGCCACGCGGGTCTCGCCGCGATCGGCCGACACCAGGATTGTTTTCTTCATAGATTCAGCTCAGTTCGAGTAGGTACGCATCGCCGGCTTGCCGGAGCTCACCAGGCGAACCTGCCCTTCTGGCTGAGTCGCGCTTGCATGTGGATGCTCTGAAGCACTCCCACCGCTAGAAACGTCGCGAGCACGGAGGAACCCCCGTAGCTCAGCAGCGGTAAGGGGATTCCGGTGATCGGCATGATCCCCAGATTCATCCCCACGTTGACGAGGACCTGGAAGAGCAGCATCGCTGCGATGCCGCCCGCCACGAGGGTCCCATACGAGTTCTTCGAAAGCGTCACAATCCGCAGCGCCCGCCAGACAAGCAGGGCGTAGAGGGATAGGACTAGCGCGGCCCCCATGAATCCATAGCGCTCACCGATCACCGCAAAGATGAAGTCGGTGTGCCGCTCCGGGACGAAGTCGAGCCGCGTTTGGGTGGCCCGATCGCCACGGCCGGTTCCCTGTCCGGAGCCGATCGCGATCATGGCCTGGTTCTGCTGGTAGCCCGCGTCGCTGGGGTCCGCGCTGGGATGCAGGAAAGAGGTCAACCTCTGTTCCTGGTAGCCCTTCAAAACTGGCGTCCCAACTGCTGGGGCGACCACGAGGACCAATGCCACAAGGGCAACGAGAGCAGTGCCGATCACCGCGAAGTGCGTCCAGCGGACGCCCCCCACGTACATCACGGCCAGTGTGATGGACCCGTACACCAGAGCGGTGCCGAGGTCCGGCTGCAGGAAAACGAGTGCAGCGGGGGCAAAGCCCAGGCACAGGTAGCGCACCGTGCGCTGCCGGGCCGAGCCTCGCCGGGCGCCATCGATGACAAACCCGGCAAGCGCGAGCGCAAGCAGGAGCTTGCCGATCTCCGATGGCTGAAAGCTGAAGAAGGGCAGTTCGAAGGCGCGGCGCGATCCGCGCGCCGCAACGCCGAACACGAAGACCAGCGACACGCTCACGCAGAGAAACGTATAGATCCCCACCCGCAGCTCTCGGAAGCGCGAGTAGTCGACGCGCGCGAGCAGGTACATGCCGGCCAGGCCCAGCAGCGCGTAGGTGACCTGCCGGTCGACGAAATAGTGAGGGTTGCCGGGCACATCGTGCAGGGTCGCCTGTCCCAGCGTGAAGACGCCAAAGGCCACCAGAGCGAGCGCGGAGAGCCCTAGCGCGGCGTCCATGTAGGGGAGGCCGAGGCGCTCGGCGATCCCCGGTCGCACGGCGAATGGCTCGGGACGTGCCCGGCGGGTGCGGGTCGCGTACATCAGCCGGGGCTCCCGCCGTTGGGACCGACGGAGCCAGAGCCCTTCTTGCCGAAATACGCTTCCAGTATTTCCTTGGCGGCGGGCGCCGCGGATTCCGCGCCAAAGCCACCTTGCTCGATCGTCACGGCAGTCACGATACGGGGATTCGGGTACGGAGCGAGCACGATGTACCACGACTGATCGGGATTGGGCGGCCGCTGCGCAGTTCCCGTCTTGCCCGCGACCGGTATCGGGAAACCGCCGAACACCGCATAGGAGGTTCCACCCGGTGCCTGTGCGGCCTCGTGCAGGCCCGCGAGGATCGCCGTCCGGTATTCGGGATTCACGTGGACGCGGCGCCGCGGCTTGGGCTCGAATTCCTTCAGCACCCTGCCGGCCGCGTCGTCGACCTGCATCCCCACGTGCGGGGTCACCACGGTCCCGCCGTTCGCCACCGTCGCGTAGGCGATCGCCATCTGCAGCGGGTTGGTCTGCAGGTCGCCCTGGCCGGTCGCCAGCTGGATGTTGTCGCCCGCCGACCAGGGCCGGTCGGTTTCGCCGTGCTTGAAGAGTGTGTCGCGCCAGTGCCGGCTGGGCACCAGGCCGGTTTCGGCACCGGGCAGGTCGATCCCCGTCGGCCGGCCGATTCCCAGCAGGTGTGCCCACCGCTGCACAGCCCCCGTGTTCCACATCCGGTAGCCGAGCGTGTAGAAGAAGACGTCGGAGGACACCTGCAGGGCGGGCACCAGGCTCAGGGTCCCGTAGGAGGCTCCGCCCGCGTTCTGGAAGGGCTGGCCGCCGACGGTGATCGAGCCGGTGTCTTCGATCGTGGTGCCGGTGGTGATCACGCCGCTGTTCAGCGCGGCCATCGCGGTGATCAGCTTGAAGGTGGACCCCGTTGGGTAGAGCCCGGAGATGGCGCGGTCCACGAGCGGCGCCAGTTCGCTGCGGTAGAGCAGATCGACCTGCCTCTGAGTCAGCGGCCTGGTGAACACCGAGGGATCGAAGGTCGGGAAGGAGCCGATACCGAGGATTTCGCCGCTGTGCACGTTCATCGTCACGAACCCGCCCGGCAGGCCGCGATAGGCGAGTGCGGCTTCCCCGGCGGCCTGCACCTTCGCGTCGATCGAGAGTTTCAGGCTGTCGCCGGGGACTGGCGGTTTGGACACCAGCCGCCCGCGCCGGGTCGGCTGTCCGAATGCGTCGACCTGGATGCGGGTGATGCCCGGCTGCCCGCGCAGGTCGCGGTCATAGGTGTCCTCGACCCCGTCCTGGCCGATCTCGTCGCCCGGCTCCAGCCCCCGAAAGCGGCGCTCCTTCAACTGGTCTTCGCCGATCTCGCCGACGTTGCCCAGAATGTGGGCGGCAAGAGAGCCGTGCGGGTAGCGGCGGACGAACACCCGCTGCACCGCGACGCCCGGGAACAGCTCCTGGTTCTCCTGCAGGTAGTACACGAGGAAGTGGCCGACATCGCGGCGCAGCGTCACCGGCGCACTGGGGGCAAGCGTCAGCTGTTCGTGCATCAGGCTGCGCACGCGGTGCAGCGAGCTGTGCGTGAGATCTGCCAGCTGCGCCAGCTCGGAGCGTCGCTTGGCCTGGCTCTCGGGGAGCTTGCGGGGATTGACCTGCAGCGCCAGGCTGGTGCGGTTGTCGACCAGCACCTCGCCGTTGCGGTCGAGGATCGTTCCACGCGGCGCGCTGACCCGAAATTCTCGTGTGCGGTTGTTGTTCGCCTCGGCCACGTAGCGTTCGCCCCTGAGGGTCTGCAGGAACCACAGCCGGACGAAGAGGATCGCGAAGACCGCGAACGCGACTCCCCCGAAGATGGCTATCCGCACGGCCAGCCCGTTGTTGACCTGGGGGCCGCGTTCGTCGGAGCGCAGGTACATCTGCCTATGCCCCCAACACGGTCGGCTGCCTCCGACGGCTCACCTTCGGCTCCTCGACCAGGGCGGGGCGCAACGCCCGCTGGACCCCGAGATAGATCGGCCAGCCGAGGAAGAAGGCGTAGATGGCTTTCAGCAGCATGTCGCGGATGACCAACGGGCTGACCGGCGCGTCAACGCCCAGCATCAGCTGGAGCATCCCAAAGCCAAGCTCCGCGAACAGGGTCAGGCCCATGCAGAGCAGCGGCGCCACCAGCGAGCTGTGGATCTCGAACCGCTCGCGAAACAGACCGGCCAGGTAACCGATCGCGAGCAGCACGAGCGAGGACGCGCCGAGCGGCCCGACGAGCAGGCAATCGACCAGCAGGCCGATCGAGAAGCCGGTGACGGCACCGGTCATCCCGCCGCCCAGCAGACCGAACGAGACGACCAGCGCGGGTAGCACGTCGGGGCTGGTGTGAAAGACGGCGACGCGCGAGAAGAAGGAGAGCTGCAGCAGCACTCCAACGATCGCGATCGCGGCTATGCGCAGAAAGATCTTCGGGGTGACGATCATCCCTGCGAACCTCCCGTCAGCACCTGCACGAGATCGAGGTTGGCGAGATCTGCGTAGGGTCGCAGGTCGACCTGCTGGCTGGCCTCCTGCTCGACGATCGAGGCCTGGGTGACTTCCCCCACGGGCAGCCCCGGTGGAAACAGCGAGGCGAGGGTTTGCGCCCGCCAACCGGAGGTGACCACCGCCTGTCCCTGGTGGACGTTCTTGGACGAATTGATGAAGTCGAGGATCAGCTGGTCTGGATTGCCGACGTCGGGCCTGATCACGCCCTGCACGCCCCCGGGGAGAACCTTCCCCGAGACCGCACTTGCGTGGCTCGTCAGCAGCATCACCTGGGACGAGCTCGGGTCCACCGACGCGATCCGCCCCACCAGGCCGTCGCCGCTGAGGACCGGGTCGTCGACCCGCACGCCGTCGCCGCTGCCGAGGTCGATCGTCACCGACGAGCGCCAGACGGTCGGCGAGCGGGCGATCACCCGTCCGGTCACCGGCTCGTATGCCGACGCGGCGAGCGCCGGGTCGCGGTCCAGTTCGACCAGCTTGCGCAGCTGTGCGTTTTCCTGCAGGGCCTCCTTGCCGGCGACCGCCTCGCTTCGCGCCTTCGCCAGTTCGGTCCGCAGGTCGCTGTTTTCGCCTCGCGCTTCGAAGGTCTTGTCGAACCAATTGACCAGGTCGCGGGCCGGCTTCAAGGCGCGGTCGGCAATCGTCTCGAGCGGGCTGAAGATCGTGCTGACACCACGCTGCAGGCCCCCGGAGTTGGACCCATAGGTGATCGTCAGCAGCAGAAACGAGCCGATGACGAGAAGCGTTAGAACCGCCCTACGGCGGCGTACTTGCTTGCGGTACACGTTGGAGACCTAAGTTTGGTGCTTGACTGGAGCGTGCGCTAGGCAACGCGCGCCGCTCCCGAGTTCATCTTGCTCGCGCGGTGGATCGCCTCGAACTCCTCCAGCGAGATGCCGGAGCCGACGGCCACGCACGTCAGCGGTGACTCTGCCAGTTGACACGGCATCTGGCACTCGTCGCGAAGGCGCTGTTCGAGTCCTTGCAGAAGGGCGCCGCCTCCCGCCAGGGTGATTCCCCGGTCCATGATGTCGCCGGCCAGCTCCGGCGGCGTGCGGTCAAGCGTGTCCTTGACGGCTTCGACGATATGGCTGATCGGTTCGTCGAGGGCGACCCGCACCTCGGCGGAGCCGAGCGTGATCGTTTTCGGCAGCCCGGAGACGAGATCGCGGCCGCGAATCTCCACCTCGACCTCCTCGGGCAGCGGCGAAGCCGAGCCCGCCTCGAGCTTCACCTCCTCGGCCGTCTGGGTGCCGATCGCCAGCTTGTACTTGTGTTTGCAGTGGTTGACGATCGCCTCGTCGAGCTCGTCCCCGCCAACCCGTATCGACTGCGAGACGACGATCCCGCCAAGTGAGATCACCGCAACCTCGGTGGTGCCGCCACCGACATCCACGATCAGCGAGCCGGTTGGCTCGGCCACGGGAAGCCCCGCTCCGATGGCCGCCGCCATCGGCTCCTCGATCAGAAAGGCCTTGCGCGCGCCGGCCGACAGGCACGCCTCCTCGACCGCCCGCTTCTCCACTCCTGTTACCCCGGACGGCACGCAGACCACGACGCGCGGGTGCGCGAAGCGGTTGGAGTGCACCTGCTTGATGAAGTGGCGCAGCATCTGCTCGGTGACGTCGAAGTCGGCGATGACGCCGTCCTTGAGCGGGCGAATGGCGGTGATCGTTCCGGGCGTTCGCCCCAGCATCCGCTTCGCTTCGACCCCGACGGCGTGGACCTGTCCGTTGCGCGAGTCGATCGCGACCACGGAGGGCTCGGAGAGCACGATGCCGCGGCCGCGCACGTAGACGAGCGTATTGGCGGTGCCCAGGTCCACCGCCATGTCGCGACCGCCGAGTCCTGTGAGGTAGCTGAAAATGCCCATTTGAAGCGGATGATTCTTGGGAATCATCCCAGACGCAGGGATTGTGCCCCGTTAGGGCCGCACCTAGACTTCATGAGGAAGTCCGTCCGGGGCTTTATCCAGGGCGGCCCGGAACCGATAACGGGGAGGTGAAGACTCTGCAACCTGGACCGGATCCGTCTCAATCCGAGGAGGCGAGGTCAACGTTCGAGTCTTTTCTCGACCTTGTGCCCGATGCAATCGTGGCGGTCGATCGGAACAGCGAGATCGTCCTCGCGAACCGCCAGGTCGAGCCGCTCCTCGGCTACACCCGCGAGGAGCTCACCGGCCAGAGCCTCGAGCTGCTCGTGCCCGACCGGTACCGCGCGGCCCACGCACGGCAGCGTGAGGCGTACTTCAGGGAACCCCGAGCGCGGCCAATGGGCACGACCATCGAGCTGTTCGCCCTGCACAAGGACGGGACCGAATTCCCGGTGGACATCAGCCTCGCCACCGTCGAGCTCGATGGCGAGACGATTGCCACAGCCGCGATCCGCAGCGTCGGCGAACAGCGCGAGAGCGAGCGCGAAAAGGCGCTGCGCAAGCAGCTTGACCGCGCGCGCCGACTGGAGAGCACCGGCCAGCTCGCGGGTGGAATCGCCCACGACTTCAACAACACGCTGGGCGTGATCATGAACTACGCCGAGTTCGTCGCGGGAGAGCTCGATCCGGGCTCGCGGCCTCACCAGGACGTTGAAGAGATCCGGCGCGCCGCCGAACGCGCCGCCGCACTCACCCGCCAGCTGCTGATCTTCAGCCGGCGGGGAATCGTCAAGCCCGAAGTCCTCCACCTTCACGACACGATCGCCGAGCTCGAAAACCTGCTGCAGCGGGCGCTCGGCGAGCGCGTCGATCTGCGGGTCGACTTCAGCGACGACCTCTGGGCGATCGAAGCTGACCCGGGCCAGATCGAGCAGGTCCTTGTCAACCTCGCCGTCAACGCCCGCGACGCAATGCCCGAAGGCGGCCAGCTCCTGATCGAGGCCGAGAACGTTCAACTCGACGACGAGTACGCCTATACGCACCCGAAAACCGCCGCCGGCCGCTACGTCCGCCTCATGGTGAGCGACACCGGCGTCGGCATGGACGCGGAGACCGTCGACCAGGCCTTCGAACCCTTCTACACGACGAAGAGCGACGGCACCGGGCTCGGCCTGGCGACCGTCTACGGGATCGTCACCGCAGCGAGCGGGCGAATCGACGTGTATTCGGAGCCGGGAGTTGGCACCGCGATGAAGATCCACCTGCCCGCGGTGGACGCGAAGCCCAGCGACGCGCGGCCCCACCCCACGGTGCCGCCCGCCGGGCGAGGCGAGCGGATCCTCGTCGTCGAGGACGAGCCCAAAGTGCGCGAGATGGCGGAGCGCATCCTCTCGAACGCCGGCTACGCAATTGTCCGGACGATGCAGCCCTCCGAGGCGCTCGAGATCTGCCGTCGCGAGGACCAGCGCATCGACCTGATGCTGACCGACGTGATCATGCCTGAGATGCTCGGCACCGAGCTGGTCGAGAGCGCTCGCGCGATCCGTCCCGACCTGCGCGTCATCTACATGTCCGGTTACAGCCATGAGCTGCTGGCACCGGACACGCTTGACGCCGACGGCAACACCACCTTCATCGAGAAGCCGTTCAGCGCACAAACCCTGCTGGAGGCAGTTCGCAGCCTGATCGACCGCGACCGCGAAAGCGACGCGCCGTGACTCCAGCGAGCACCGACACCGTCTCAACCGCAACGACCCCGCGCATCCTGACGACCGACGACCGCCCCGAGGTCCTGCGCATGGTCGATCGCTCGCTCGGCGAGCGGTACGAATGCTTCTTCGCGACCAGCGTCGCCGAGGCTCGCGACAGGCTGGCCGAGACGCCGGTCGAGCTGGCCCTCTGCGATATCCAGATGCCCGGCGAGTCCGGCCTCGTCCTGGTCGAGGAGATCGCCAGGGACTATCCCGACACGGCGATCGTTCTCGTCACCGGCATCGATGACCCCGAGGTGGCCGGACAGGCCTTCCGACTCGGTGCCCAGGGCTACCTGGTCAAGCCATTCTGGCCTGGCCAGCTGCTGATCACGACCGCAAACGCGCTGCGCCAGCGGGACTTCGAAATCGCCGAGCGAGACCGCCACGCAATGCTGCTGGGCAGCGCCGAGGAAAGGGCGAGGTCGCTTCGCAGCGAGTTGATCGACGCGCAGAACCACGCAATCGAGGACCTCCGGGCCTCACGCCAGGAGACGGTTGAGCGCCTCGCCAGGGCGATCGAGATGCACGACCTCGAGACGGGGCGTCACGTCAACCGCATGGCATCGATCGCGGCCTTCCTTGGCACCAAGCTCGGCCTTGGCCGCGATCGCGCGTTGTTGCTGAGGGCGGCCGCTCCGCTGCACGACGTCGGCAAGATCGGCATCCCGGACGGGATTCTCCGCAAGGCCGGACCGCTCAGCGACACCGAGCGCGCTGAGATGGAGCGCCACACGACGATCGGCCACGAAATCCTCGCGGACTCGGACAGCACCCTGCTGCGCATGGGGGCGACGATCGCCCTCACCCATCACGAGCGCTTCGACGGGGGTGGCTATCCGCGCGGCCTGGCCAACGAGGACATCCCCTTCGAGGGCCGCATCGTTGCCGTCGCGGACGTCTTCGATGCACTCCTCAGCGACCGCTCCTACCGCCCTGCGTTCACCGTCGCGGAGACGACCGAGATGATCGAAGACGGCAATGGCTCCCATTTCGACCCGAGCATCGCGACCGCCCTCCTCGACCACCGGGCAGAGGTGCTGGAGCTGCGGGCCGCCGCTCACTGAGCGAGCGAGGCCGCCCCGCGCGTCAACCCGAGGCGAACAGTTCCGGTGCCAGCTCGGCGAGCAGCCCCACGGGCATGCCGACGACATTTGACACGCTCCCCTCGACCCGCGCGACCAGGGTCGAGCCGAGCGTTTGGATCGCGTATCCGCCCGACCTGTCCCGCCACTCGCCGAACCGCACGTAGCGCTCCTTGGCGGCCTCGTCCAGATCCCTGAAGACGACCGTGGTTCGTTCGAGCCCATCGCGTTCCCCCTCGGGACCGAGCACGACCAGTCCGCTCAGCACCGTGTGGGCCCGCCCCGACATCCGCTCGAGGCATTCACGCGCCTCCCGCTCGTCTTCCGGCTTGCCAAGCGCCCTGCCGTCCAGAACCACGTCGGTGTCGCAGGCGATGACGAGGCCGTCGCGCTCGACCGCGCCGGCCTTCATGCGGGCGTTCTCAAGCACCTCCTGCTCAGGGTCGCCACCGGTCAGCTCCTCCACGCCGGGAACCACGACGTCGAACTCAACACCCAGCTTGCGAAGGATGTCAGCCCTCTGAGGCGATCCGGATGCCAGGATCACCTTCACGGCCGGGGTGCGGGTGGGGGTCGGAACGTCTTGTGCTTTTTCGGCAATTCAACCTCGGACGGCGGCATTCGCAAGACCGAAAAAGTTAAGTGGAGGTCCCCACTCGCACCCCGGCCGTCAGCTGAGCCCTGGGAACCAGATGCCGATCTCCCGCTCGGCTGACTCGTCGGAATCGGAGCCGTGAACCATGTTGAAGGTCACCTCGAGTGCGTAGTCGCCGCGGATCGACCCGGGCGCGGCCTCAACGGGGTTGGTCGCGCCGATCACCTGCCGCGCGGCGGCGACCGCCTCGGCCCCCTCCAGAATCATCGCCACCAGCGTGCCCCCGGTGATGAACTCGACCAGCTCCCCGAAGAACGGCTTGTCCTTGTGCTCGGCGTAGTGCTCGTGGGCAATTGCCTCGTCGGCGACCATCGTCTTCAGCGCGGCTATTCGAAGTCCCTTGCGCTCGAACCGAGCTATCACCTCGCCGCTGAGGGCGCGCTCGAATGCGTCAGGCTTGACGAGGATCAGGGTCCGGCTCACGACTTGGGCTCCTTTGCGGTTGTTGCGGGCTCGGTGGCCCCTTGGAAGCTTTGGCGCGAGCGGGATCGTTCGTTGCCGGCGCCGATGCGCCCTTGCGGGGCGCTTGACGCTTCGCCCCCTGGCGTTCCTCGCGCCGCGCCGACCGCTCCTCCCGGTTGGGCCTGCGGCCCTCGGCTGGGCGCTCCCGCCGCCGCTCGCGGCCGGGTAGCGCCTTCTCGCAGTAGGGGCAGACGGACCAGCGCGGGTCAACAGGCTTGCGGCAGCTCGGGCAGGGGTCCTTGAGGTGCTTTTCGCAGCTGGGGCAGCGCAGGTAGCTTCGCTCGATCGGGTGGTCGCAGGCCGGGCACGAGAGCTCCCGGAGCTGGCGAACCCGAAGCTCTGCCGCTTCGATCTCGAGTGCTCGCTCGCGGGCGTCCTCCAGGAACTCCGGCGGGCGCACGATCGCGTAGATCGCCGTCCCGGCGTAGGGGATGAACGCGCCGAGGGTCGCGCAGCCGACCAGGAACGGGTCGGAGACACGGCGCTTGGCGTCGAGATACGTGTAGACGATCAGCGCCAGCCAAACGACCACGAACATGAGGACGAGCAGGTTTACGACCAGATTGAGGCCGCCGTTGCTGATGCCGAAGATCGCCATTGCCATGGAGTGAGGCCCGCACGTAGGGCCGCGGTGAGTCTACTTCGCCGCCTGCGCTACGAACCCTGTGAGGGTCGCTGCACGGTCATAGGAACAGTCTCCCGAACAGGTAGCCCAGGCCAAAGAAGACCAGGATCACCCCGGCCACGACGACCGCAACCAGCGCCATCATCGAGAGAAGTTCAGACCCGGTGCCCCGATCCACAGCTCAATCCTCGCACAGCTGAATGACCGTGCGAGCCGGAGATAGGACGTAATGCGATCCGGTGACCAGCGCGATGCCGGCCTCGGCAGCCGCAAGCTCCCGGCTGCGGCTGAGCGCGGCGGCGAAGTCGGGCTCGACCTCGGCACCGACGCCGGCCGATCTGCAGATGCTCGCCAGCTCGCCGGCGGGGTGCGAAACTGCTCCGGGGCGGCCTCGGGCCCGAAGGATCTCGCCGGGAAGCTCGCTGCATATGGCCCGCTCGAGCGCCGGCGCCAGGCTGCGAATGGTCGCGGCAGCGTCCTTGTCTCCAAGCATCGCCAGGCAGGCGATGACCGGTCGTCCAGCCGCGATCTCCGGCAACGACTCGGCAAGCGCCGCCGCCCCCTCCGCATTGTGAGCGGCATCCACGTAGGTCGGCGGATGCTCGGCGAGGCGGTCGAGACGGCCGGGGATGGCGATGCCGGCCGCGACCGCCGCGACGCGATCGGGAGCCAGCTGGCCGAGAAACGCCTCTGCGGCCGCGACGGCCAGGGCGAAGTTCCGCCGCTGGAATCGCCCCGCCGGATGCAGCTGCACGGCCTCGCCCGGGTCCTCGGGCGCGACGATCAGCGTCGCCCCCCTCTCGCCGGCAATCCGCTCGGCCAGCGCCGCCACCGCTGGGCTGACCCGTCCCAGCACGAGCGTCGAGTGGTCGCGCAGCACCGCCAGCTTCTCGGCGGCGATCTCCTCCTCGGTGCTGCCAAGCCACTCCGTGTGATCGAGTCCCACCGAGGTCAGCACGGTCACCCGCGAGGGAATCGTGTTTGTCGCGTCGAGCCTCCCCCCCAACCCGGCCTCGACGACAGCGACCTGCACGCGAGCGGCGGCCAGTGCGACGAAGGCGGCGGCCGTCGCGACCTCGAACTGGGTGACGGCCTCGTCCTCCTCGAGCGTCCGGTTGACGAGCTCCGCCGCCTGCGCGGTGCGCTCGACCGCCGCCGCGAAGCGGCTCGGATCGATCGGCGCGCCGTGGAGCAGCACCCGTTCCGACCACCGCGCGGCGTGCGGGGAGACGCAGGCGCCGGCGCTGAGCCCGTGCGCCTCGAGCAGCGCAGCCGTCATCCGCGCCACCGAGGACTTGCCGTTCGTGCCGACCACGTGGATCGACGCGAAACGGTGCTGGGGCAGGCCCAACAGCGTGCTCAGCCGATGCATCCGCTCCAGCCCCAGCTTCCAGCCGATCGGCTCAAGCGATTCGAGGTAGGCCTCGGGGTCCCGGGGCGCTATTCCGACAGCTCCTCCAACTCGGCCCGGTAGCGCTCGGCCTTCTCGCGCTCCTCCTCGACGACCTCCGCCGGCGCCCTGGAGACGAACTTCTCGTTTGCGAGTTTGCCCTCGGCACGGGCCACCTCGGAGCGAAGCTCCTCGCGACGCGCCTCAAGTCGCTCGCGAACCGCGTCGGCATCGATCGCCGCCGAGGCGAGCACCCTCACCGGACCGACGGCCGCGACAGGCTCACCACCGTCCTCGACGAAGTCGAAGCGCGCGAGGCGGCCGATGAACTCCCGCGGCGCGTCGCCTTCGGCGCGAGCCGAGAGCACGGTCGCGGCGGGAGCCTCCACCAGATCGCGCCAGGCACGCAGGCGGCGTGTCAGCTCGATTCCAGCCCGCACCTCGGATTCCGCCTCGGCATCGAACAGCGATCGTTCGGCCTGCGGGAAGGGGTGAACGGCCAGGTGCCCCCGCCGAGCCGGATGGTAGGCCCAGATCTCCTCCGTTACGAAGGGCATCACCGGGTGCAGCAGGCAGAGGGTGCGCTCGAGCACCCAAAGCAGCGTGGCCGAAAGCTCCTGCTCGCCGTCGTAGAGCCGCGGCTTGACGATCTCCAGGTACCAGTCGCACAGCTCCGACCAGAAGAACGCGTAGAGGTCCTGGGCCGCATGCGCGAAGTCGTACTGCTCCAGCTTCGCCGTCGTCGAGTCGATCGTCCGCTCCAACCGCGAAAGGATCCAGCGATCCTCGATCCGGCTCGGCTCCGGCCGCGACTGCGCCTGTCCCTCCTTGCAGTTGAGCAAGATCAGCCGCCCGGCATTCCACAGCTTGTTTGCCAGGTCGCGGCCCTGCTGGACCTTGGCGTCGGAGTAGCGGACGTCCTGGGTCGAGGACATCGCCAGGAGGCCGAAGCGGAGCGCATCGGCGCCGTGCTCGTCGATCTCCTCCAGCGGGTCGATCCCGGTCCCGAGGCTCTTCGACATCCGCCGCCCGTCGCGAGCCTGGATCACCGAATGGACGTAGACGTCGCGAAACGGCGCCTCGCCGGTGAACTCGAGGCCGGCCACGATCATCCGCGCCACCCAGAGGAAGAGGATGTCCCTCGCGGTGGTCAGGAAGTCGGTCGGGTAGAAGGCGCGCAGCTCCGGCGTCTCGTCGGGCCAGCCCAGCGTCGCGAAGGGCCAGAGCGCTGAGCTGAACCACGTGTCGAGCACATCGGGGTCCTGCCGGATCTCGCCCTGGCAGGCACCGCAGCGCTCCGGGGCCTCCTCTGCGACCCAGGTCTCCTCGCACGCGTCGCAGTACCAAACCGGAATCCGGTGCCCCCACCAGAGCTGGCGCGAGATGCACCACGGACGGATTTCCCTCATCCAGTCGAGGTAGACGCGCTTCCACTGCGGGGGCGTGATCCGCACCTCGTCCCGTTCCACCGCCTCGATCGCCGGCTTCGCGAGCTCGTCCATGCGGCAGAACCACTGCAGCGAGATGAGTGGCTCGATCCGCTCGCCGGAGCGGTGGGAGAAGGGAACAGAGTGGGTGTATGGCTCCTCTGCCCGCAGCAGGCCCTCCTCGCGCAGGGCCGCCACCACCGCCTCCTTCGCCTCCTCGACCGACAGTCCGGCGAACCGCTCGCCCGCCTCCTCGCTCATCCGGCCGTCAGGCCCGATCACGCCGATCTCCTCCAGGCCGTGCTTGCGACCGATCTCGAAGTCGTTGGGGTCGTGGCCTGGCGTGATCTTCAGAGCGCCGGTGCCGAACTCCACGTCGACGTGCTCGTCGGCGACGATCGGCAGCCGCCGCCCGACCAGCGGCAACAGGCAGTGCTGCCCGATCAGCTCGCTGTAGCGCTCGTCGTTCGGATTGACGGCGACCGCGGTGTCGGCAAGCATCGTCTCCGGGCGGACGGTGGCCACGGTCAGTACCCGGTCGGCACCCTCGACCGGGTAGTCGATCGAGTAGAGCGTGTCCTCGACCTCACGGTTCTCGACCTCCAGGTCGGAGATGACCGAGTGCGACCCGGGATCCCAGTTGACCATGTAGTGGTCGCGGTAGATGTAGCCCTTGTCGTGGAGCTGCTTGAAGACCCGGTGGACGGCACGAACGTAGCCGGGGTCGAGGGTGAAGCGCTCGCGCTCGTAATCGCAGGAGGCTCCAAGTCGCTGGAACTGCTCGACGATCCGCGATCCGTACTGCTCTTTCCAGGCCCAGGCGCGTTCCATGAAGGCCTCGCGCCCAAGCTCGTGCCTCGAGGTCCCCTCGGCGCGCAGCTGCTTCTCGATCACGGCGTGTACGGCGATGCTGGCGTGATCGGTGCCAAGCAGCCACAGCGCGTTGCGCCCGCGCATCCGCTGCATGCGAACCAGCGTGTCCTGCATCGAGCCGTTCAGTGCGTGGCCCATGTGCAGAGCGCCGGTGACGTTCGGCGGCGGGATGGAGATCGAGAAGTTCTCCTCGGCGGTGCCCTCCGCCGCAGGGTGGAAGTAGCCCCGCTCCATCCACTCATCGAACACGCGGCGCTCGACCTCGGCCGGGTCGTACCTCGTCTTCGCCTCGAGCACCTCCCGCCTGCCGGCGCTGGACGGCTGCACCGCGGCGGATCGGTCTTTGCGCTCCTCCGTCATCGGAGCGCGAGTTTAGAGTCCACCCGCGCTCCAGCCCCTCTCCCCCCGGTCCCCACAGCCCCTGCCCCATTTGCCGTCCCACTTGCAGGCGTGGAGGGCTGTCTCTCTTGTCGATCGACGAGAGGTTCGTTTCGGGTCTCCCGGACCCTCTTCGAACACCGGTGGACGGCCGAGAGGATCCGCCGAGCCAGCCGGGCGGGCCGGACCTTCGGGTGGCTCCTGCTGACGTCAGCCGACGCTGATGTCGGGAACGCGGAAGCGGTTGTCGCGAACGGTCGGGTTCGCGGTCTCGGCGATCCTCGCCTCCAGGGCCAGCTCCTTTTCGAAATCAGACGCCTTGTCGTGCCGGAAGTCGACGTCTCGGCCCTCCAGCAGTTCGACGAAGATGTCGACGAAGCGGCGGTCGAGCTGCGTGCCGGCGACGCGGCGCAGCTCCCCAATCGCGTCGCGCTTGGAGATCGGCGAACGGTAGGAGTCGCGAGCGGTCATCACGTCGTAGGTGTCGGCCACCGAGATGATGCGCGCGAGCTCGGGGATCGCTTCCCCTTCGAGCCCGCGCGGATAGCCGCTGCCGTCGATCCGCTCGTGGTGGGCGAGAATGATCTCGGCAACCGGGCCGTAGCCGTCGACGGAGCCGACCACCCGGGCCCCTTGCTCGGGATGGCGACGGATCAGCATCCAATCCTCGTTGGTGAGCGCCGCGTCCACCTTGAGAATCCGGTCGGGAAGGATGAACTTGCCGATGTCGTGCAGCAGGGCAGCCATGTGCACGAGTTCCTCCTGCTCCTGCGAGAGACCGGCCCGATTCGCGATCGCCTGCGAGTAATGGGCGACCGCGGCGCTGTGCCGTGCAGTCATCTGGTCCCGCAGGTCGAGGGTGCGAACCAGGGCGCTGAGCATTCCCACCTGGAAGCTCGCAAGCTGCCTGGTGCGGACCTCCAGCTGCCTCGTTCGCAGCTCCAGCTGTCTGGTGCGCACCCCCAGCTGCTCAGCGCGTTGCTGCGACTTCAGCAGAGCGCCAATCAGGTACTGGAAGGTGACCAGCACGATGGCGAACAGCGCCACCCCCGCGAGGCCGATCCGCTCGTAGATGAAGGTGACGCCGACCACCATCAGCGCTGCGGCCAGCAGCGAGGGAAGCAGGGGGGCCATCTCGGTCCGCAGCTCCTCGGTGAACGAGCTTTCCCCCATATAGCGGGTATCCCCCGCCAGCATCGCGAAGTTGATCGTCAGCGCCATCAGGAAGACGCCGAAGACGAGCAGGTAGAAGGTCGGATCTGACGCCGTGATGCCGGTCGCGTCGACGACTTCGTGGAAGGCGACCCCCACGACCAGCGGGTACGTCGCGTACGTCGCCAGGTTGATCAGGAGGTCGTGCGGTCGGTCGTGCCAGCGGAGCCAACCGGTGAGAATCGACACCACTCCGATGACTGCCGCGGGCGTCCCACCGAGGAGGACCATGGCGAGGACCACCGCCAGGAAGCTCCCGGACACCTTCAGGTTCTGCACTTCGACCGCTGCCTGGTCGCTGAGAACCGCAAAGACGAGGAGGATCGCGAACAGGGGCAGGTCCCAGTGCGCCAGCGGGGCTCGCCAGACAGCCATCGCGCCGGCGGCGACAAGGCATGCCGTCAACAGAATGTGGTTCGCGCGTGTCGGCCGCTGCTTTTTCATGGACCCACGTCTGGCTGCTCAGACGCGACCGTCTCGACATCGATCCCCGCATCTACGGGGTCTGCGGCTAGCGGTCGCCCTAGCAACCAACGGCACTTACAAAGCCCACGGTAGACGGTTGCCGCGGCCTCGACAACCCCTCTCTGGACGAACGCAGCAGCCAACCTTTCGCGCCCCGCAAACGTAACGCGCGCGTACCTAATTCACCACTCTTTTCGAGCTGAAGCGGAGGTGTGGACTTTCGCCTTCCGGGACCGCGAGGACGAACTGCCGTTAGGCGGTTTCCTCACCCAGCTCTTCGTCGGCGGCCTCGCCGATGTCCTGCGGCGCGGCCTCGGTCACGAGCGTCGGTCGCCGGCCGTGGCTGATCGTCTCCTTGGTGACCACGCACTTGGTGACGTCGCGTCGCGAGGGCAGTTCGAACTGGACGTCGAGCAGCGTCTCCTCGAGGATCGAGCGCAGCCCACGGGCACCGGTCTCGCGCACCAGCGCCTTGTCGGCAATCGCCTCGAGGCTGTCATCGGAGAAGACCAGCTCGATGTCGTCGAAGTCGAAGAACCGCTGGAACTGTTTGGTGAGCGCGTGGCGCGGCTCGGTCAGGATCGTCACCAGGTCGTCCCGGGTCAGCTGGTGGATCGCCGCGACGACCGGCAGGCGGCCGATGAACTCCGGGATCAGGCCATACTCGATCAGATCCTCGGGCAGCACCTGCTCGAACCACTCGCCGGTGTCCTTGTGCTCGCGCGCGGAGATCGCCGCACCGAAGCCGACGCCGCGGTCGCCGACGCGCCTCTCGATCACCTTGTCGAGCTCGGCGAAGGAGCCGCCGCAGACGAAGAGGATGTTGGTCGTGTCGATCGTCAGGAACTCCTGGTGGGGGTGCTTGCGCCCACCCTGCGGAGGCACCGAGGCTGTCGTCCCCTCGAGGATCTTCAGCAATGCCTGCTGCACGCCTTCTCCGGAGACGTCACGGGTGATCGACGGGTTGTCGGCTTTGCGGGCGATCTTGTCGATCTCGTCGATGTAGATGATCCCCGTCTCGGCCTTTTTGACGTCGTAGTCGGCGGCCTGGATCAACTTGAGGAGGATGTTCTCGACGTCCTCGCCCACATAGCCCGCCTCGGTCAGCGCGGTGGCGTCGGCGATCGCGAAGGGCACGTTGAGGATGCGCGCCAGTGTCTGGGCGAGCAGGGTCTTCCCGCATCCGGTCGGGCCGAGCAGCAGGATGTTGGACTTCTGCAGCTCGACCTCGGAGTCCTCGCCCTGGGCTATCTGCACGCGCTTGTAGTGGTTGTAGACGGCCACCGAGAGTGCTCGCTTGGCCGCGTCCTGACCGACCACGTACTCCTCCAGGACGCCGTGGATCTCCCGCGGTTTCGGCAGGTTCTCCAGTTCGATCGCCGCCGGCGGCGTCAGCTCCTCGTCGATGATCTCGTTACAGAGGTCGATGCACTCATCGCAGATGTAGACGCCGGGACCGGCGATGAGCTTTTTGACCTGACGCTGCGACTTACCGCAGAAGCTGCAGAGAAGCTGCTCGTTCGAGTCTGTGGGACGTGCCAGCGGAATCCCCTCCTTGCGGGGCGGTAGCTACCAACCGGCGTCGCGACACCAAAGCTTAGACGGCGAAGCGATCCGGCACCTTGCGTCTCGTCGTCTACTTCGCGGACCGGCCCGTCCCTTCCTTTGAGCGATTGATTCCACCCCTTCGTGGCCGCACGGCGAGCCCGGCCGCGATGGTCCGGACCGGCCTACGCGACGCCGAGTGACATGCGCAGAAAGTCGGTCGCCAGCTCCGAAGCCCACTCGAAGCGCTCACCGCTGTAGACCTCGAAATGGGTGCCGGGAAAGGTCGCCAGCTCCCCCTGCGGCGCCCGCTTCGCCATCCTCAGGGCGGCACCCGGCGGAGTGATCGTGTCCCTCTCGCCAACCACGACCAGAAGCGGGCAGCGCACCCGGCGAGCATCGCGCCCGGGGCTGTAGGTGCCCAGGCGCAGCGCGACCCGTGCCGGCACCTCGTTGCGGAACTCGAACCCAGCCGGGTACATCGCCGGATAGGCCCGCGCCGCGTTGTCGGTCGTCATCGCCGCGAGCGAGCCCTCCGCCCCGACAATCGGCACGTAGTGAGGCCGCCCACGCATCCCGCCGATCTGGTCGCGCAGACCGGCCAGGACGAGCCGCGCGAGACGCCCGGGCCCCGTCTTCGTCAGCGTCGCCGGACCGCTCGCGAAGGGGACCTGGGAGACGACCGCCGCAATGCGCGGATCGCGAGCGGCAACCCAGACCACGTGACCGCCGCTGAACGACGATCCCCAGAGCGCGATTCGGTCGGGATCGACGCCCTCGAGGTGCCGTGCGTGAGCAACCGCCGCCTGCCAGTCCTCATGCTGGCGGCCGATGTCGACGAGCTGCGCGGGCTCGCCGGTCGAACGCCCGAAGTGCCGGTAGTCGAAGACGAGCGCCGCCATGCCGGCCGCGGCGAAGCGCTCAGCGAACGCGTCCAGCCTCCCCTCCTTGCAGGCTCCAAAGCCATGGGCCATAACGACGCAGGGAGCGTTCGCGCCGCCTCCCGGCCCCGGGTACAGCCAACCTGCACACTGCCCGTGGCCGGAGGGAAAGGCAATATCGAGCCGCTCGGGCACCCCGACAGTCTGTCAGCTACGGCGCGCGCTCAGCGAAGCCGCCAGCCGCCTGGAGCCCACTCGCCGCTCGATGCGAACCCGGCTCAGTGGTGCTCGATGACGCGGTCGATGAGGTTGTACTCCTTCGCCTCCTCCGCGCTCATGAAGTAATCGCGATCGGTGTCCTTGGTGACCTTCTCGAAGGGCTGGCCGGTGTGCTTGGCGAGGATCTCGTCGAGACGCTGGCGCACGTCGAGGATCTCCTTGGCGTGAATCTCGATATCGGTCGCCTGGCCTTCGAACCCACCCAGCACCTGGTGGATGAGGATCTTCGAGTTGGGCAACGCCATCCGCTTGCCCGACGCCCCGCCGGCGAGCAGCAGTGCCCCCATGCTCATCGCGATGCCGACGCAGATCGTCTGCACGTCGGGCTTGATGAACTGCATCGTGTCGTAGATCGCCAGGCCGGCGTAGACGTCGCCGCCCGGCGAGTTGACGTAGACGCTGATGTCCTTGTCGGGGTCCTCGGACTCCAGGTGCAGCAGCTGGGCGACGATCAGGTTGGCGATTTCCTGGTTGACCTGCGTGCCGAGGAAGACGATCCGCTCGTTGAGCAGGCGCGAATAGATGTCGAAAGAGCGCTCGCCGCGCGAGGTCTGCTCGACCACCATCGGGACCAGGGGCGTCATGGCTCGCACTCTATAGCAGCCGCTTGCTTGCCCTAATCCGAGCCCGGGGTCCAGAGCGAGTCGGCCTCCTCGCGCTCCTTCTCGGGGGTCCAGAGCTTCTCCCGCGCCTCGGCCTGCTCGATCGGGATCGGCTTTGCCGACTCGGCCACCGTGTCGATCGCCTTGCGGATTCGGATGTCCTCGCGGACCATCGCGTCGCGGCCGCTGTCGCGCAGCCGCTTCAGCAACTTCTCGGGCGTGGTGCGCTCGTGCTCGGCCGTGTGAGCGAGCGCCTCGACCATCTCGTCCTCGCTGACCTCGATCTCCTCGGCATCGGCAATCGCCGCGAGCACCGCCTCGCGCTTCAGCTCTCGCTCGACGTCTGGCGTGGATTCCGCGATGATTTCCTCGCGGGTCTTGCCCTGCATCTGAAGGTAGGTCTCGGGGTTCATGCCGCGGCCCTCGAGCTGGCGCTCAACCCGCTCCCAGCGCTCCGTGGCGCGGGCCGCGACGAGCTCCTCCGGCAGCTCCATGGTCGCCGCATCGGCCGCCGCGTCGACCGCGGCCACCCGGAAGTCCTGCTCGACCCGCTGCTCGACGGCCTCAAAAACGCGCTTGCGAATGTCGTCGCGAAGCTCCTCGAGGGTGTCGAACTCAGAGGCCTCCGAGGCGAAGTCGTCGTCCAGCTCGGGCAAGACCTTCTCGCGCACCTCCTTCACGTCAACCTTGAAGACGGCGTCCTTACCCGCCAGCTTCTCGGCCTGGTAGTCACCTGGGAACGTCACCTTGACCTCCCGGGCCTCCCCCCCGCTCACTCCGGACAGCTGCTCCTCGAAGCCCTCGATCAGCTGTCCCTCGCCGAGCTCCAGCCGGTAGTCGCTCGCCTTGCCGCCCTCGAAGGCTTCGCCGTCGACCAGCCCCTCGAAGTCGACCACCAGGACATCTCCGTCGGCCGCGGCGCGCTCGACCGGCTCGAGCTTCGTGAACCCTTCGCGAATTCGCTCGATCTCGCGGTCGACGATGTCATCCGGAACCTCGGCGTCGGGCCTGCCCACCTCGAGGCCCTTGTAATCGCCGAGCTTGGCCTTGGGCCGGACGCCCACCTCGAACTTGAAGCCGAACGGATCGCCCTGGGACTGAGGGCTCGAGGAGATCTCGATGTCCGGATCGCCAATCGGGTTGATGCCCGCGCCGAGCAGCGCCTCTTCGTACCATTCGGGCAGCGCGCTGCGAATTGCCTCCTCCAGCACCGCTCCGAAGCCAAGCCGCTGGATCACCAGCGACGGTGGCGCCTTCCCCTTGCGAAAGCCGGGCAGCCGCATTTCGCGTGCCAGGCTGCGGGCGGCGCGCTGCACGCTGCGCTCGACGTCCGCGGCCGGAACCTCGACCTCGACGCGCACCCGCGAATCGGGCAGCTCTGAAACGACGGTCTGCATCGGCGCCGGACCCTAGCGATCGGCGACCCGCTCCGCCCGGCAGACCCTCGCGCCGACCGGCACGTCCGCTCGCGCGCTACCGGCGGCTGCGGAAGAGCCCCTGGCGCACCGCGACGCCGAAATCGATCGCGAAGGCGAGACCGCGCCCGAGCGGGCCGGTCACAAGCCAGGCCCTCGCCCGGTCCAGGGCTCCGAGGCGGCGTCTACTCATCTCCCACTCCGGTCAGCCGCTCCTCCAGCAGCGCACCGTGGCCCGCCGCGACGGCGCGCTGGACACGACGCTCGTCGACGGCAACGCCGCGCTCTCGAGCCAGGTCCAGCAGCCGCTGCTTTTCGATCCCTTCGCGCGAGACCTCGAAGAAGACCCAGGCCAAGACGCCGATCGCCACGAAGGTCCCCTCGAGCATCATGATCACGCCGGCTGTGCTCTGGTCCGCCAGGGGCGACACTCCCCAATAGCGCTCGCCGGGCGCGTAGATCGGGTAGAGGACCGTGCCCGACCACATCAGCACGTTGCCGAGGATCGCACCCGTAAATCGCACGGCGATCACGTAGCCCACCTTCCAGGCGGCGCCAAACCACTCCGGCTTGGGCAGCGGGCCGAACACCGGCATCCACATCAGACAGCCGAAGAAGAGAAAGGAGGCGTGCTCCAGGGCGTGGATCGGCGCGGCGCCGTAGGCCTCCTGGTAGAGCGGCGGGGCATGCCAGAAGAAGAGGTTCACCGCCCAGAGCGGAAAGGCAATTGCCGGGTGGGTGAGGATTTGGAGGCGATTCAGAGCCGGAATCGCCAAAACGGGCTGCAGCAGCGAACGTGTCAATCCCAGCACGAGCAGCAGGGCGGCAATGTCCCCGATCATCAGGTGCTCGACCATGTGGGCGATCACCAGCTCATCGGAGATGTGGCCGATTGGGCTGAAGAGCGCGATGGCGATGGTTGCGAGCCCCGCTCCGAAGCAGACCTGCCGCCAGGCCGGAACCGGCCGGCCGTCCCAGGAGAGGACCATCGCTCGATGCCAATAGAGCACCGCGGCGACGGTCAGCGGAATCACCTCAAGCGGCGCAAAGGCACCGCTCACGTGCGCAAGGGGGACGTTCACGGATTTCAGCGTAGCGGCGGCAGCTGGGGCGCCCCGCTGTCCTGCAGCGCCCGCGAGCGGTGCTAGCTTGGCCTCGCCTTGACCACGGCCGACCACCGCTTTCCGCCAATCGGCAGCTATGGCTTTCTCTCGGACTGCCATACCAGTGCCCTCGTCTCCTTTTCTGGCTCGATCGAGTGGCTCTGCCTGCCGCGCTTCGACTCGCCCAGCGTCTTCACGGCCCTGCTCGACCGCGACGCCGGACACTTCAGGCTGGCACCGCGCGGTGTGGTGGTGCCGCTCAGCCGCCGCTATGAGCCCGGCACGCTCGTGATCGAGACAACCTGGGTGACCGACACCGGCTGGGTCGTGGTCCACGACGCGCTGACGATCGGCGAGTGGGCGGAGCAGGAAGGCCCGGGGTCTCGCCCGGAGACAGCGCACGAGTCAGATCGCTCCCTGCTGCGCATGGCAACCTGCATTGACGGGCACGTCGAGCTCGAGATGGAGTGCCTGCCGCGCTTCGACTACGGGCTCACCGCTGCCGATTGGACCCACTGCGAGCGGGGCGAAGCTGTCGCTCGCGCCGGAGACACCCAGCTTTGCCTGACCAGCGACATGGACCTCACGCCGGACGGGGGCGCGATTCGCGGCAGGGTGCGCCTGCGCGAGGACGAGACGAGCTTTTGCGCGCTCACCTGGGGCGAGGGGGAGTTGGGCAGGCCGCGCAGCGCCCCGGAGGCAGCGGAGCGGCTCGCGTCGACGACCGAGTTCTGGCGGGCCTGGCTGCGCGACGGCGAATTCCCCGACCACCCCTGGCGCATACACCTGCAGCGCTCCGCACTGGTCCTGAAGGGCCTCACCTACGCTCCCACGGGCGCCATCGTCGCAGCGCCAACGACCTCTCTCCCCGAGAGCCCCGGCGGGGAACGCAACTGGGACTACCGCTTCAGCTGGATTCGCGACTCGACCTTCTGCCTCTGGGCGCTGCACATCCTCGGCTTCGACCAGGAGGCACGGGACTTCATGCGGTTCGTAATGAACATCTGCCGCGAGCACCCGCGCCTTCAGATCATGTACGGGATCGGCGGCGAGCACGAGCTGACCGAGCGCACACTCGACCACCTCAGCGGCTATGGCGGGGCGCAGCCCGTGCGAACCGGCAACGGCGCCTTCGACCAGCGCCAGAACGATGTCTGGGGCGCACTGCTGGACTCGATCTACCTGCACGAGAAGGCGCTCCGGGGCGCCGGAACGCCAGCTGATCGAGAGGTGATTCGCGAGCAGGTCGAAGCCGCGATCGAGGCCTGGCCGCATCCAGACCAGGGGATCTGGGAGTCGCGCGGGGAGCCTCAGCACTACGTCTCCTCGAAGCTGATGATCTGGGTCGCCGTCGACCGCGGCGCGCGCCTGGCCCGCATGATCGAGTTCGACGACATCGCCGACGAGTGGGAGGCGACGGCCGGCCGGATTCGCGACGAGATCCTCGCGCGGGGAGTGCGCGACGGGATCTTCCGCCAGCACTACGACACCGACGCGCTTGACGCCTCCACTCTCCTGGTTCCCCTGATCCGCTTCCTGCCGCCCGACGATCCGCGAGTTCACAAGACGGTCGAGGCGATCGACGAACAGCTCACCGAGCATGGCCTGGTTCGCCGCTACAGCGTCGAGGAAACCGACGACGGGCTAAGCGGCGAAGAGGGGACCTTCCTCATCTGCTCCTTCTGGATGGTCTCGGCGCTCTCGGAGGTCGGCCATGAGGATCGCGCGCGGGCGCTGTGCGAGCGGCTGCTGGAGTCCTCCGGCTGGCTCGACCTCTACGCGGAGGAGCTCGATGCGCGCAGCAACCGCCAGCTCGGCAACTTCCCTCAGGCGTTCACGCATCTGGCGCTGATCAACGCCGTCTCCCATGTGATCGCGGACGAGCAGCGCGAAAACGGCGGCCTGACGGCCGTCTTCAGCGAGCTGGGCGGTGTGCGCGAGGACGCCTGAAGCATCGCGCGGCAGGCGCGATGTACCGATTGCACAAAGCCTTGCCACAGACAGCACCTCTACAGACAAAAGCACTCGCTTCTGTCTATATTGGCGGCCTCAGGTGTCGACTTCAACCGGCCCCGACAACCACACGCTGCTCAATGCGCTGAGCCATCGTCTGCGGCGCCAGATCCTGCGGGCCATGCCTGAGGACAGGGCAAGCAGCCCGCGCGAGCTGGCTGAAACGCTTGACGAGCCGCTCGGCAACCTCAGCTACCACGTCCGCGTGCTCGCCGACTGCGGCGCCCTGAAGCTCGTCGGGGAAAAGAGCGTGCGGGGAACGACGCAGCACTTCTATCGGGCGACGGTGACGGCGGGTTGGGCCCGCTCACTGCTTCAGGACTCTGCCTGGGATTCGCCGCCGGCTGGCCAGTGAGGGGAAGAGAACGCGGCGCAGCTCCCTTTAGGTAGGTGACATCGTGGAGAGGACCGACGACATGCGAGATCCGACCCAGCAGGACGCGACCGTGGAGACGGCCGTACTGCGCCAGGTGCTGACCCTCCACCCCACCCAGATCACCTTCGACGAGCTGCTGCGCGAGGTGGCCAGCCAGCCCGGGGACTTCTCGGAGCGCGATGCGGTCGAGCGCGCCGTGCGCGAACTCACCGCCGCGGGCCTGGTGCACCGCAACGACGACTTCGTCCTCCCCAGCCGCGCCGCCCTCTACTTCGACCAGCTGTTCGGCGGCTGAGCCTTATGGAAGGTGGGCGATGCGCATCCGCCCAGGCCGCTCCAACCGCTCCGTTCGTCATTTGTACCGCCCAGCGACACATACAGCGAACGGAGTCTCGCCCCCGCCAATCCCAGCCGCTCCGTTCGTCATTTGTACCGCTCTGCGACACAAAGAGCGAACGGAGTTCGCATCCGCCCCGATCCCGCCTTCTTCGGCCGTTCCCCCGCGTAAGTGCTCGGCCGAAGCCCCTCATCCCCTGGAACGGTCCCCCAAAGCCCCTGACCGCGCAGGCCCTACACAGCCTCCCCCTGTTTGCCCTCCTACTTGCAGGTGAGGAGGGCAAACAGGGGAGGCTGTTTCTCTCATCGATCGTCAAAGGGACGGGCTGTCGCTCTCATCGACCATCGAGATGTTCGTCTCGGGTCCACCAGGCCCATTTCGAGCACCTCATCCACGAACCGCCGTGCCGAGGCTGATGTCGAGGGAGAAAGTCACCCGCCGCTGCTCGCCCGCTCCTCTGCCAGCGCCCGTCGCAGCGCCTCGTCGAACGACTCGGGCTCGATCCCGAACGGCTCGGCCCCACTCGGATCGGTGACCACGGTTGCCGTCCTCAGCCCCTCGACAAGCGGCCGGGCCACCTTGGTGTCGACTGGGGTTACAAGTCCCAGCCAGAGCGCTGAGAGCCAGGGCGTGATCAGCGGCACCGGCAGCTTGCGGGGCGGCCGCTTACCGAGCGCCAGTGCCATCCGGTCGAGCATGTCCGCGTAGGAAACGATGTCGGGCCCGCCGATCTGAACCTCGCGGCCGGTGGACTCGGGCACCGACGGTGCGCGCAGCAGGTACTCGATCGTCGCGTCGATCCCGATCGGCTGAGTCGGCGTGCGCAGCCAGTTCGGCGCCACCATCACCGGCAGCCGCTCGACCAGGTAGCGCAGGGTGCGGTACGACTCGCTGCCGGCGCCCACGACCATCGCCGCCCGGAAGTAAGTGAGTGGCGGTCCCTCGGCGGCAAGGATGCGGGCGGTCTCGTGGCGGCTCTGCAGGTGCTTCGATTCGGTCTCCTGGCCGAGTCCGCCAAGGTAGACGACGCGACCGATGCCCTCGCGTTTGGCCATCCGGGCGAAGTTGCCGGCGGCGACCCGCTCGCGCTCCTCGAAGCCGGCGCCGCCGGCCATCGAGTGGACCAGGTAGTAGGCGACGTCGACTCCCTCCCCCACTCCCACGAGGCTGGTGGCGTCGGCGACGTCGCCGACCCGCAGCTCAAGGCCCAGTCCCTCGAGCTTTGCCGCTCGAGAGCGCTCCCGGACCAGGCACCGCACCTGCCCAGAGCCGGCCAGCGCCGCCGCCAGCCGGCCGCCGACGAAACCAGTCGCACCTGCGATCAATGTGCTCTGTGGGATCGGTCCACGCTACCCGACCGGGGTGCCGGCCTGCGAGATTGGCGCCTGGGTTTCGCGCCGCGTCCCATGGGTACTTGAATCGCGATCATTCGGCGAGGTGGATCGGGGCGCAATGTTTCGGTGCGAGAGATGCGGGGCTGGATATTCGGTGCAGGCAGCCGCTGCCTGGGATTCCTGCCCGCGGTGCCTTGCGAAGAGCAAGAGCCGAGCTCCCCTGAGCTTCGAGCTGGGATGGCAACGAAACGGTGCTCAGGATGCACGGGCATCGACAGAGACCGCGGTTGCCAGTGCCGACAGCCGCGACAACTCCTCCGCCCTCCCCTCGGGCTAGGGCTGCGCCCTGCCGCCGGGGACCCTCTCGCTGCTGCCGCTTACCCGCCCCGGTTGCCTGACATCAACCTGGAGGCACCAGAGGCTCAACTGTCCAGCGGCTGAACCAAGCCGGCCCCAAGCTCGCCACTTGGCGGCTTGGGACTCCCGCCGGTCGGCCCCCGAGGCGGGCAGGGGTGGGACACGGGGCCCCACCCCTGCCAAACCGCTCTACCGGACGACAATCATCGTGCCCTCGCGCTGTCCCTGGATACGGAGGACATAGCGGCCCGGGCGCGCGTGGTTGAGCACGCGCTGGAGACGACGGACACCCGTGGTGCCGTGGCTCTGGGCGTGGCCACCGTGCATCAGGCGCCAGCGCAGCTGGTGCCGTTTGGCTGCCGTCGGTGGTGGCGCTTGTTGTTCGTCTTGAACTTGCAGGTCACCTTGACCTTCTTGCCCTTCAGCTTCGCCTTGCAGACGATCTTGCCGGGCACGCCCGAGGCGCCCTGCGGTCCTTGCGGTCCGGCGGGACCCGAGGGTCCTGCGGGACCCTGGGCGCCGGCCGCACCCGCGGGTCCCTGGGCGCCGTTGGTGCCGTCAGAGCCAGCCGGGCCGGTTGATCCCGGGTTGCCCGCCGGGCCGGTCGGGCCTTCGGCACCCGTCGGCCCTTCAGACCCGGTTGGGCCTTCGGAGCCTGCGGGGCCCGTCGGGCCTTCCGAGCCGGTGGGCCCTGTTGGACCCGTCGGGCCGGTTGCGCCCTGTTCGCCGTCCTTGATGAATACGGCGGTCACTTCGGTGATCGGGCCGGTGACGGTGACTTCGCAGACGCCGGCGCTGACGTACGTGCAGTTGAGCCAACCACCGAAGACATAACCGCTCGCCGCACTGGCGGTCAGCGTGACGGCTTCGCCTTCGGCGAATTCCGCGGTTTCGACTTCGCAGGCAGGACCGCAGTCGATGCCGGCCGGGCTGGAGGTCACGGTGCCGCCTTCGGCATGACCGCCCTTGATCAACGTGAGAAGGACAGCGGATTCGAGGTTGAATTCAACCGTCGCTTCGCTGTCTTCGGTCAGCGCGAAGGTGCAGCCCGACGCGTTGCACCCGCTCGCCGAGCCGGTGCCGCTCACGGTGCCGAGTTCGGAGCCGCCGGCGGGCGTGGCAATCAGTTCAGACACTGGTGCCGCTCGGATGCGGTCCCGTCGCAGGGTTCCGCCGAGCCGCCATCGAACTTGCATTCGACGCTGCCCGTCCCCGAGCCGGTTTCGTTGATCGTGAGGGTCGGTTCGAGGTCGAAGACGGCGCCCACGTTGTGTTCTGCGTTCATCGTGACTTCGCAGGTCCCCGAGCCCGAGCAATCGCCGGTCCATTCGACGAATTCGGATCCGCTTGCAGGCACCGGAATCACTTCAACCGTGGTGCTTTCTTCGTATTCGGCTTCGCAGGCTTCCGCCCCAGAGCCGGTGTCGCATTCGAAGGACCCCGAACCCGTGCCAGACGTGGAGAGGTTGAGAGCGAATTCAGGCGGCCCGGCAGCAAGCGAAGTGAGCGGTACAGTCGTCGTGCCTGTTGCCCAAAATCGGAAGCACAAGCACCGTACATTCCCCGCCCGATCCCGAGCAGTTTGGTTCAGGTTCGGCCGGCTCCACTCCACCAGTAAATTCCGCGAGCCAACGGTCTGCAGTCGCTGGTATAGCGTGACGAACTGAGCTCCAAGCCTTCGGTTTCATTCGTCGGTTTCGCCCGGAGTTTCGCATGTCGGTGCCGTTCGCCGCCGTGGCAGTTGAGCGGCGGTTCGAACTTTATCCGTTACAACCGTGCCTTCACCGGTCCCGTCGATCGAGGCTTGATGGTCGAGGGTTCGCCAGCCGCTGCCTGAGCCGCGGGGATCAGCAAGAAGATCGCTGCGACGAGGGTCATAAGACCCAGAGGCAGGCGCCCGGCGGCTGCACTGCTCGCTCCGCTGCCGCCAGGGCGGTCGGGCGGGATGGCGCTCGGTTGGCGTTCTGCGCTGCGCGCGGACCCCGTCCGAGCCGCGGTCAGCCGTTTCTTGATCGATTCGATCACTGATCTCTCCTCCCGAAGCCGGCATGTCGGTGCCCAGCTCGATTGCGACGAGGCGAGCGCACTGCTGCTCCCCTGTCGTTTGGAATCCCTGACGTAACTTCCAGGGAAATGCTACTTATAGGTCTGTAGACTGTCAAGTAGCGGCTGGAGATCGTCTTGCCTGCATGGAAGGCGATCTGCAACGGGCCCTGGGCCGCAATCTGAGGGCCTACCGTCGGGCCCGCGGCCTCAGCCAGGAAGCGTTCGCCGACGTCCTCGAAGTGCATCGCACCTACATGGGCGGCATCGAGCGCGGCGAGCGCAACCTGACGCTCAAGTCGGTCGAGCGGATCGCCAAGCAGCTCGGGCTGAAGCCCCTTTTGCTGCTCTCAGCTGAGGGTCAGGACGGCGATTCGCCGGACTGAGCTGGCCCACATCGCCGGGGGCGGCGATCTCACTCCTTGACGCCCGTTTTGAACCCCTCTGTCCGGGAGGCGCGCAATCATCGCTTCCAGTCAGACGAAAGCGCCCCGGCGGCGGTGGAACGCCCCGGGGCATGGCACAGGAGGTGTCGGCTCCCATGCATGGCCAGAGTAATCGCCAGGATTCCGTCGCGAGGGTTTCTTCTGCCCTTGCAGGCGAAGATGACGCAGTTCAGCTCGCCCTACTGACCAAGGTCCTCGCGCTCCACCCCGCCCAGCTGAGCCTCGCCGAGCTCACCCGCGAGTTGAGCGCAACACCCGATCGGTTCGCCGAGCGCGACCGCGTGGAGCAGGCGCTGCACGATCTTGCCGGAGCCGGGCTGCTGCATCGCAACGGCAGCTTCGTGGCGCCGACGCGCGCAGCGCTGCGCTTCGAGCAGCTAATGCACGCCTGAGCGCGCCACGCCGAGAGCATCGGAGTGAACGGCTTGGCTCGGTAAGCTGCCCAGCAGCGTGGCGGCCATAGTTCAACGGTAGAACTACGCGTTGTGGTCGCGTCAATGAGGGTTCGATTCCCTCTGGTCGCCCTCTGTTGTGTCTCGGGACATCACCGGAAGCGGATGTCCCGAGTGATCAGGAATTACATCCAACCAGCAGTCACTTCACGCCTGAGAAAGCTGAAATCGAGTCAGGCGACCGGCCGATCCCCGGCAAATCCCCCAGGCAGGCGCGGCTCGCTATCGTGCTCGCGCATGGCGCACCCGCTCCTGACCCGACTTCTCACGGTCTCGCTCACCGGCATCTTCGCCGTGCTCGTCTTTGGCGGTTGCGAAGCGTCCGTTTCGGTAGGGGGAGACGTCAGTGGGGACGAGGTCGCGGAAAAGGCCCAGACCGCGCTGGACAATGCTGCGCGGAAGAGCGGGTTCCCGCCGTTCCCGAAGATCACCTGTCCCGATGACCTCAACGGCGAGGTCGGTGCCAAGACGACCTGCTACTGGAACCTCGACGGCAAACATCGCGTCTTCGTCAAGGTCACAAGCGTCAAGGACGGCGAAGTCAACATGGACTTCAACTCCGAAGGCCACCCAACGCGATAGCCCTTCAGCGCAGGTCTCCCTGCGAGCGTGCCGGCCGCATCCAGCTCGTCACCGTGGCTCTGCCTTCGCTCGCGCGGGCTTTGGGCTGATCAGCGCGATCGGCACCCCAACCCCTGCGGAGCGGCGCAGGGTCGCAATCCGACGGCCCGGTTGGACAGCGGGCCGGATCTCGCCGACGCGATCGCCCAAGCCAGCCGCCGCCGCGTCCAGATCGGGGACGACAAAGGCGAGCCCCCAGAAGAAGGCGGGACGATCCTCGCCCCCACCACGCTCGATCGCCTCGGGAGGCTCCTGTATGAGCTCGAGGATCGTCGCGCCGAGACGGAAGAACGCCTGCCGCGGAGCGCCGGCCGGCGTCGGCTCGTCGCGGATGCGTCGCAGGTCGAGACCGGCCCCTTGAAGGACCGCCACTGTCCGATCGAGGGCCGGGGTGACGGCTACGACGTGGTCGAGCTCGGCGACGCCGTTCGAATGCGTCGCTCGCTCGCTCGATGGCTCGCGAGTCGACAGCATGGTCGGCAGCCCGTCCAGAACGGTGCTCTTGAGATCCCGCACCGACCAGCCGGTCAGGCCCCTGCCTCCCGCCGGCCCCACCAGCCGGATCCGCACGTCCCCAACCAAGCAGGTCTCCCCGTCCACCTCGAAGCCGAGCCCCACCCAGACCTCCGGCGGATCGGCCACGGTCAGCTCGTCGATGGTCGGCGCCACGCTCCCCACCGTATCCGCCGATGGGCCTCGCGCTAGGGTCGGCTTGCATGACTCACGCGACGAGAGCCTGACCGGCATGGCATCGGTAAAGCGAGGCGACCGGGAGTACGCCGGCCAGGCGATTTACACCGGGGCGTTCCTGAGGGTCTATGACGCTTTCGTGTATCGCTTCACCTGCCCCGTGCTGTGGCACTGCCCGAAGCAGCGGTTTGTCGAGCTCTACGACGCCCATGCCTCCCTGCGTCACCTCGACATCGGGGTCGGCACCGGCACGCTGCTCAACGAGTGCCGCTTTCCGGGCCGTCCGGAGATCACGCTGATGGACCTCAATCCCAACTCGCTTGAGGCGGCGTCGCGACGGATCTCTCGCTACGCGCCGCGCACCCATCGCGCCAACGTGCTCGACCCCTGGGGCCTGCCGGATGCGTCCTTTGACTCGGTGGGGATGTGTCACCTGCTGCACTGCCTGCCGGGGGAGATGGCCGACAAGGCGGTTGTCTTCGACCATGCCAAGGCCGCGCTGACACCCGGGGGCATGCTGTTCGGGGCGACGATCTTCGGGCGCGGCGTCCCCCAGACGCTGATGTCGCGGGCCGCGCTTGCCGCCGGCAACCGCCACGGGATGCAGAGCAACCTCGGTGACGGACCGGAGGAGCTGGAGGCCGCACTCGCGCCGGCCTTCCCATCGCACGAGCTGGAGGTCGTCGGTGCGGTGGGACTGTTCTCGGCGCAGAAGCCGTAGCTTTCCAACCATCATGTTCGCTCGAGGCTCGCGATCGGGTCAGCGACGGCGCCCCACCGGCATGCGCAGGATCGGGGTGCCGGCGATCCTGGCGCTCGCAGCCGTCACCGCACTCGGCACCGGCGCGGGCGGCGGCGAGCACCAGCTCGGGGCAAACGCCAGGACGCTCGGTCCCTATCCCAGCCTCGGCGGTTGCGCCGTCTTCCCCGTCCCATCCACCTCGCTGCCCCTCGACGCGCCATCCCTGCCCAACCAGGCCGCCTGGAATCAGGAGATCTCGAAGGCGCCGGTCGCACGCAACTCGGCCGCGATCGTCTCCTACATCGATCGCCATGGCGGGGATCGCCTTCACCCCGACTTCGGCTCGCCGCGCGCCTATGGCTTCCCATACGCCGTGGTTGGCGCACATCAGCGCGAGCTCCCGATCCACTACACCGCCTACGGCAGCGAGAGCGACCGGGGACCCTTTCCGATCCCACCCGGTGCGCCTGTCGAGGGCGGGCAGCACAGTGACGGCGACCGCCATGTCCTCGTGGTCGACCGCGCCCGCTGCATGCTCTACGAGCTCTCCCGCGCCTTCTTCAAACGAGGTGGCCGCGACCACTGGAACGCGGATGCAGGCGCCCGCTGGAACCTTCGCTCAACCGCGCTTCGGCCCGTTGCCTGGACCTCCGCCGACGCCGCCGGGTTGCCGCTCTTTCCCGGCCTCGTTCGCTACGACGAGGTCGCAGCGGGGCACGTCGACCACGCGATCCGCGTCACCTTCGACGTCACCCGTGACGCCTGGGCCCGCCCGGCCTCGCACTGCGCCGGCGCGACCTCCAACCCAAACGCGCCACCGATGGGACTGCGACTGCGGTTGAAGCCGGGCTACGGTCTCGGCCGCTTCAGCGGCGCCGCCAGGGTGATCGCCGAAGCTCTCAAGCGCTACGGGATGATCGTCGCCGACAACGGCGCGAACTGGTTCTTCAGCGGCACCAGCGACCGCCGCTGGAACGACCAGAATCTCGATCGGTTGAAGCGGATACCGGGAAACGCCTTCCAGGTGGTGAGGAGCGCGGCCCACACCCACGTCTGCTGAGTAGCTGCTCGCTGCTCCGCATCCGGACACCCAAAACCAATTAGGACTTGCTTTGAAAACCAATGAGGGAGTACCTTGCAGAGAATGGCCGCAACGGCCACGACAGATCGGGATGCCCTCAGCCGCGAGGAGGTGCGCTTGGCCGGCGCAGCCGCGGCGGGAGACGCCGGTGCATTCGCGGAGCTGTATGAGCGCTACGAACAGCGCACCTTCAACCTCGCCTACCGGATCACCGGTTCTGAGACAGACGCGGCCGAGGCCGTCGGGGATGGCTTCCTCAACGCGATGCGCCGCCTGGCCCACCAAGTCGATCGCGAGCTGAACTTCAGCGCTCACCTCTTCGCAGAAACCCATAGCGCCTGCCTCGAGCTGATGCAAAGGCGGCCGCGCAAGCCGGTCCTCGATAGCACCGCCGAGCCCCAGCAGACGAAGATCCGCGAGGCGAGCATGCGACTGCCCGACCGCCAGCGGGAGGCGCTCGCCCTGCGCGGGCTGGAGGAGCTCTCCTATGAGGAGATCGCAGCAATCATGGAGCTGAACCCCAAAGCGGTGGCCCAGCTGATCTATCGGGGGCGCATCAACCTGAGCGACGAACTGCGCGGGACGACTCTCGCCTCGATCGGAGCGCCCTCGCGCGAGTGCGGACGGGCACTGCCGCTGATTGCGGCGCGCGATGACGGCCAGCTCGACCCCGGCTCCCGCGATGCCGCCTGGCTCGAGGCCCACCTGGCCAACTGCGACCGCTGCAGGCTTGCGGTCGACGCAATGCGAGAGACCGCCTCTTCCTACGCCTCCTGGGCGCCGGTTGCCGCGCCGTCGTGGCTGCTCAAGGAGACGATGGCCAAGGCGACCGAGGTGACCGGCACCGACGGGAGCGAGGAAATGGCTGCGACCGCTTCAGCCAAGCCCTTGACCCGGGACCTTTCAGCGGCGCCGGCCGCACCCGCCGGGGGGCCGGCCGGTCAGACGACGCCGCGCGCCGGCCGGCCGCGACGTCGTCGCGCGACATTGGCGCTGGGGCTGGTGGCGCTCGTCCTGCTCGCCGGCCTTGGCCTGGCCCTCCAGGGAGACAACCCGGCCCCGACGTCGGCCGGTGCCACCGCCGGGACCACCCCAAACCCCACCGCTCACGTCCCCCGGTCCAAGCGAAAGTCGAGCAAGAAGAATGCCGGCAGGGGAAGGAAGAGCAACGGCGAGGGGACGAGTCAGAAAGCCATCCAATCGACGGCGGCGTCGGAGACGCTCACCGCAACGAGCCCAACCGGGTCACAGGCGCCCACCTCCACCAGCGGAGCCTCGAACAAGCCGGCCTCGTCGAACAAGCCCACCTCACATCCGAGCCGTCCCAGCGGGAAGAGCGGTGTCCAGTCAAAGCGCCCCGTATCGCCGCCCAAGCACAGCGCGAAGTCCACACCCGCGGCGACACCCGTGTCCACGACGACCCCAGCCGCGCAACCCGCACCGACAACCACAGTCCAGGCGCCCGCGCCAGCCGAAGAAACCACCAGCGAACCGCCCCGCCGCCACGAACCGCCCGGGAAGCCTGCCGACCGACCACCGCACCGGTAAGGCTTCAGGGAGTCTTAAGGGAACGTTGGCCTCGACTTAGGAAACCGGGCCGAAAATGCGGTCGATGGATGACCTCCACCGACTCGAGGCCAGGGGTCTCGCCCGTGCCAAAGCCCGTTCACAGCGTCGCCGCGTGTCGATTATCCGGCGTCGGACGATCCGTGCAACGCTCGGGCTGTTCGCGATCTTCTGGGTGCTCATCTTCGCCCAGCTGGCGACGGGCAACGACCCCGTCCTCAGTCACACGGGGGCGGAAAACCAAAGGGCCACGGCCTCTCGCCAAGGCCCGGGCCGCACACCCGAAACCACGGCCGCTGCCGCCGCGCCCCCGGAGCGCGAAGCCGAAGCCGAACGAGAACTGGAAGCGGAACGCGAAGCCGAACGAGAACTGGAAGCGGAACGCGAAGCCGAATGGGGATCGGAACTCGAATGGGAAGCCGAACCCGAATGGGAACCGGAAGCGGTGGAACCGGTGGCGCCGGTCATCACCTCGTCATCGTGACGGCAGCCGGCCCACATCTCTTCTGGATCACCAGCCGGGCGGCGGGAACCGTGGCGCTGATCCTCTCCAGCGCATCGGTCGGAGCCGGGCTGTTGATCCGCACACGCGGCCAGTCCCGCCGGATGCTGGGACGCGATGCAAAAGCCCTGCACGAAGCCCTCACGCTTGCCACGCTCAGCGCGGTCGCGGTTCACGGCGCAACCCTGCTGGGCGATCAGTTCCTCCACCCCACCGTCCTCGACATCTCGATTCCGTTCACAGGCGCCTATCGACCCTTCTGGACGGGGATCGGGATCCTTGCCGGCTGGGGGCTCGCAACTCTGGGCCTCTCCTACTACGCACGTGGCTGGATCGGCCAGGCTCGCTGGCGCGCCATGCATCGCTTCACGCTCGTCTTCTGGGCGCTCGGCGTCGCCCACACGATCGGTGCCGGCACCGATGCGGGGCAGCCGTGGCTGCTGCTGGCGATCGCGCTTCCAGCGATCCCAGCGCTGATCATGCTTCCCGGAAGGCTGGCCACGCTGTTCTCGGGAAGTCCCGGACGAGGACCCGCAATGTCAGCACGGGCGGTGAGCTCACGCACCCACCCGCAGCCTTCGAATGTCGCCCCCAGCCGTCGGCAGCCCGCGAACGTCGCCCTCAGCGGTCAGGAGAACTGAGCACAACGCGGCGGAATTCGGCCTGCAATCGCGCCTCCAGCTCCGCGGCGGCCGCCGCCGCTTCGGGTTCGCCGACGTCCTCGCAGACAACCAGGACCACCTCCGAGGCCGGAAAGCTCTGCAGCTGATCCTCGACGGCCTGCACCACGTCCTCGTCGCCCACCCTCGCCTCGGCGGCGACCCCGATCTTCGCCAGCGCCGCAACGGTGGCCACCAGGTTCTGCTGCGCCTCCCGGCGAGCCCCCTCGACATCCGAGGCCCAGCGGTCCAGAAAGCCGATCCGCGCCGGCGCGAGAACGAGCACGTCGGCCTCCTTTTGCGCATCGTCGAGCTGGGCCGCGCCGACGATCCCCCGCACGGCCGCGGGCTCCTCGACCGGGCAGGTCACGACGATCAGCACATGGCGCGCGCCGTCGCCAGCCGGCGCAGAGGAGATCGGCCCGCGCGGGCGCTGACGCGCCGCGAATACCAGGATCGCAACCCCGGCCAGCGCCCCCACGGCAACGCCGACCCCCGGGCCCCCGACCGCGAAAGCGGCGGCAATCGGCAACGTGATAGCGGCGACGACCAGCGGCAGCTTCCAGGGAGCCATTGGCGCTGATTGTCGCTGAGGCGCCGCCTATACGCGTCTGGCGCCGCCGCCGAGCGCAGGAACCAGCAGCATGGCCAGCCCGATCAGGATCACGACGATCCCCAGAACGTAGTTGACGAGCAGGGCCAGCACGATCCCGACGACGATCACCAGTATCGAACTCGGTGTCATGACCCGACTATCTACCCCCGACCCTGACTCCACAAACTCTGGAATTCCACACCGGTCTCCCGCGCGCCGGGTGAGCCGCGGCGATCACGCGGGGCAGGGACGACCGCGGTGCTCAGCGTCAGCCCCGGGTGCCGCCGCCGCTGCCGTCGGGCGACCACCCGGGCCCGCGGAAGACATAGCCGAGCCGGTCCCGCCAGCTGGCGGCGTCGCGCACGTCACGGGCCAGATCGATGAACTCGTGGAAGGCGACACCGGTTGGCCGGAACGTGTGGATGTTCTTGGTCAGGCCGTAGCGGGGTCGCTCGGTCTCACCCTGGAAGGTGCCGAACAGGCGGTCCCAGACGATCAGGATCCCACCGTAGTTGCGGTCGAGATAGACCTCGTTGGCGCCATGGTGGACGCGATGGTGCGACGGCGTGTTGAGCACGTACTCGAGCGGCGCCGGCAGTCGCCTGACCCGCTCGGTGTGGATCCAGAACTGGTAGATGAGGCTGATCGCCTGCTGGGTCAGAATCATCCACGGCGCAAAGCCCAGCAGCGCCAGCGGCACCCAGAACGGCAACGCCGTCATCGGCGTCCAGGTCTGGCGCAGCGCCGTCGAGAGGTTGTAGTGCCGCGAAGAGTGATGGACGACGTGGCTCGCCCAGAAGACCCGCACCTCGTGATGGATGCGGTGAAACCAGTAGTAGGCGAGATCGTCGGCCAGGAAGAGCAGCACGTAGGTCCACCACCTGTCGGCCGGCATCCGCAGCGGGCTCAGCTCGTACAACCCCACGTAGATGACGACGACGGCGAATTTCCAGACCGCGTTGATCACGACGTTGCCACCACCCATCGCCAGGCTGGTTCGCGTGTCGCGAGCGTCGTAGCCGACCAGCTCGTCGTCGCGCGCATACTTGAACGAGAGCAGCTCGACGGCGAGCAGAAGCACGAAGGCCGGGATCGCGTAGATGATCAGGTCAACCACGTCAGCTTGGGCGGTTCAGGGAGCGAGCCGCTCCAGCACGGTGCCGTCGGCTGCCACCGTGAGCACGGTCGGGACAACCGCAATTCCGTACTTGCGCGCGAGGTCGGGACGCTCGCGAACATCGAGGGTCACCAGCGGGTCGGACTCGCGGGCGAGCCGGCCCTCCCACTCCTGGCACTCCGAACAGAGCGGGTGCGTGAACTCGACGAAGGCGCGGTCGTGGCCGTCGAGAAGACCGAGATCCGCGGGGTCGATGTGACTGTGATGGCGCGGTGAGATGCCACGCAGCCGCGCACTCAGTTTGTAGATCTCGCAACCGGTGCAGAACCCACTCACGGCGGCCACGAGCGCCAGCGCCGCGACCAGCGCGCCGAGGACGTACCCGACCGTTGGTGCCCCCAGCCACCAGGCGGCCGCGGCGGCACCCAGGAAGGCGAAGCCCATCGCGTTGGCAAGCCGAGGGGGCCGCGAGTCCTCGAGCTGCCCCTCCCCGACGCGCGGCTGGACCAGCACAAAGTATGCGACGCAGGTGATGCAGAAGCGGCGACCCAGCGTCAGTCCGATCAGCAGCTGCGCGCTCATCAGCGCCCAGGCCAGCGGCCATCCGAAGGCAACTCCGGCAAGTGCCACCAGCCCCACCACGAATTGGTTGAAGCGCGGCGCCTGGGCGTCGATCACATCCGTGTCGTGCCAGGGATCGGCTGTTCGAGGCCTGCCCATTACTGAAAGTCTAGGGACGTATCTCGCTAGGGCTCGCAGCCCTGGGCGATATATCGCCGCCGTGCGTATACGGCTAGCTCAGGCGGTCACTCCCCCGGCCTGCCTCTACACCTGCAACGGACCCTGCGGTCACTTGAGCACAGCATGCTGTGCTCAAGTGACCGCAGGGTCCGTTGCGCCCGGCCGAATCGAGGCGGCGGCTCGTGTGCCGCCGAGTCCGCGACGCGCAACCTGAGTGAGCCGTATACGCACTATCGCCGCATATGGCCCAAAGATCGCCCGGCGCTGGAATTGGGACGCATCTCAGTGGGGGGGCGTGCCAGTGGGGCGGTCTGGGAGCGATCGGGGCGAGCGCGCAGCAAGGCCAAATGGTCGTGCGCTATTTGACCGACCGAGGACGAAGCATCCGCGGTGCCATCCAGGCCGATCCGCGGTGCCATCCAGGCCGCATCCAACGGTGCGAGTCCCACCGAGATTCGTGCTAGGTGCCCCTCAAACCCCGGCCCTCACGACGGGACATCGACCGATGCCCCGTCGAGCTTGGCACGGCCGTACTGGGGATAGGTCCCGCGATAGCCGCTGGCACGGCCGATCGGCGACAGCAGACCGAAGACGAGCTTCTGCACCGCCGCCGGTGGCCGGCGCAGAACGAACACGTCGCGGAACTCGGTCGCGAACATCGCCAATTGGAGCGGGTCGGCCATGCCCCGCGCGTTCGTGTGGCCGTCGCGGGCCAGCCCGAACAGCGTCTCGATCATCTGCAGAAACCTGGCGCCGTCGGAAACCCTGACTCGGGCGACCGCCTCCTCCTCGCCGGCATTCCACCAATCGTGCCAACTCCCCCGCGGGATCTCCACGACGTCTCCGGCTCTGGCCACGGACTCCGTGCCATCGAGGCGAAAGCCGATCCTCCCGGCCTCGACCGCGAAGCGCTCGTCGAAGTTGCGATGGATGTGCTCGCCGACCACGGCGCCACCCGGCTGAACGTGAAGCTCGGCTTCGAGGGAAGGGTCGTCGCCTTCCCAGGGCGCCTTGACAAGCACCCCGCGCTCCCCGGTGCAGGGATTCTCAAGCGATTCGCCTGCCTTCAGCGGTTTCCTCGCCGCGGCGAGGATCGGCGGGTGACTCACACGAATAGCGTAGCGGCGCACCAGCGACGCACTCAACGGATCGTCGCCTCACACCCCCACGCGACATAGACGAACCCGGTGGCCCGAATTGAGCTTCGCAACGGTGGAGCCGGCGCCCTCGAGCGGCGAGGTCTGAGGCGGCAGGTCGGCCTCCCGGACCGACCGCGCACGGCGCGTCGCCATGCGCCGTACCTAGGCGCCGGCCGCCCTGGACCGGAACCGCTCGAGCCACTCCTCGGAGTCGAATTGGGAGGGCTCGGTCTCGGTGAGGAAGCGTTCCAGGGTCGCGATGAAGCGCACCGGCACCTCGAGCTGCGGCAGGTGACCGACACCCTCAAAGACCTCAAGGCGGCTACCGGGGATGGCCTCGTGGGCGTGGCGGCCATGGCTGACGGGAATGATCGGGTCCCGCTCGCCCCAGACGATCAGCACCGGCAACGACTCGGCAAGGTAGAGGCGGTCGCCGGCGTCGACGCGCTGGCCGCGGACGCCGACCACCGAGCGCAGGGTTGCGAGGAAGGCCTCCCGCCGCTCGGGGTCAGACAGCGAGGCGTACCCGCGCGCGACCTCGGCGACATCGGCGTTGGGGCGGAGGCCGATCCTGGCCAGGCCCTGCCCGAGCACCGAGCCGATCCGAGCGCCGGGACCGGCGGTTGCAGCGATGAAGGGGTCGGCGCCGGGCAGCGCCGCGGCGCGCAGAACCAGACTGACCTCGGGCCCGAGGCCGCCGCTGGAAACCAGCACGAGGCGCTCGACGATCTCCGGGAACTGGTGGGCGAACTGCATCGCGATTCCGCCGCCGAGGGAATGGCCGACCAGCGTGGCGCGCTCGTGCCCGAGCGCCAGCACGAGGTCGCGCAGGGCCGTGGCGAGCGCGCCCAGCGAGTAATCGCCGCCGCCGGGGGCCGAGCGGCCATGGCCGGGAAGGTCGGGGGCGATCACGGTGTGGTGCCGGGCCAGCGGCTCGATCACGGCCTCCCAGTTCTCGAACGTGCCCGCCATCCCGTGAATCAGCACCAGGACGGGGCCGCTGCCGGCCGCGGCGTAGGTCAGCGAGTGCCCGTGAAGGGCCGTCGTCCTCATTTCGACCGGCGTCGATTGTTCGGGCACGCTCGAACCGTACACCCGGGTTCGGGCGGTCAAAGGCAACCCTGGATCAGCACCCCCGGCTGGATTCGAACCAGCGACCCTCGGATTAGAAGTCCGACGCTCTGTCCACTGAGCTACGGGGGCGGGGTGCGCCTAGATTACGGCGCAGCCAGCCGCATCGCGTAGGATCGCCGCCGATGCCAAGCATCGATGCGGGCGGAACCGAGCTTCATTACACGCGCGCCGGAGCCGGCGAGCCGCTGCTGCTCATCCAGGGCATGGCCGCCACACATATGACCTGGGGGCGTGAGCTCCTCTCGCCCCTGGAGGAGAGCTTCGACTGCATCGCGTTCGACAATCGCGGCATGGGCCTGTCGGGCCCGGCTGAGACACCGTTTGCGATTGCCGACCTCGCCGCCGACGTGGCCGGCCTGCTCGACGCGCTGCAGGTCGACCGCGCCCACGTTCTCGGCATCTCGATGGGCGGGATGATCGCCCAGGAGCTGGCGC
Source organism: uncultured Solirubrobacterales bacterium (assembly GCA_963747765.1). GTDB lineage: Bacteria > Actinomycetota > Thermoleophilia > Solirubrobacterales > 70-9 > VRUE01. The sequence goes on from CAVVGH010000006.1 coordinate 231,864, forward strand.
TTGCCCACCCCGATCGCATCCGCACGCTCACCCTCGGTGCGACCTACTGCGGTGGGCCGGAGGGCTCGCTGATGGGCCCCGAGGAGCTGCGGCTGCTGGGTGAGGCGATGGCGTCGGACGACCGCGAGCAGGTCTACAGGGCCATGTGGGAGATCAACCTGTCCCCCACCTTTCGAGAAGACGCGAGCCGCTACGGGGCATTCCGGGAGATGGCGGTGGCGCTGCCCGCGCCAAGGGCGGTCGTCCTGCAGCAGATGCAGGCTTGCGTTGCCCACGACACGAGCGCCCGCCTCGGCGACATCGCCGTTCCCACCCAGGTCGTCCACGGCACCGCCGATCGCCTGCTGGGGGTCAACAACGGGGTGCAGATCGCCGCCCTGCTCTCGGTCGAGCCGCAGCTGCTTGACGGCGTCGGCCACATGTTCTGGTGGGAGCAGCCGCAGCGCTCGGCGGCGCTGGTCCGCAACCACGCGCTCGCCCCAGCCTGAGCGAGCGCGCGACCGTCAGCTCGGCTTGCCCAGGGCAGCGCAGCCGACTGGGTCGAGCTTCCCCTTGACCTTGAAGACGTAGTCGGGCTGAGGAGTGATCTGCGGCTCCTCGAGGACCACTTCCAGGGCCGGATCGGTTTTCACCCAGGCGTACACCGGATACCAATAGGTCGCTTCCGGCGAGTCCTGGGTCGCCTTGCTGAGGATCAGGAAGTCGTAGTTGCCTTCGTTCACCAGCCGCCGGAACCGGCGACAGGTGGTCGCCAGCCTGTACTGGCCGTTCGGGCCCTGCGCCCCGATGTACTGGACGTAGTTGTCGAGGTCGGCCCCATAGAAGCCGTACTGCCCGAAGAAGATCTCGCCAGATCCGGCGATCCCGATGCGCTTGCCGTGCTGCTTGCGGGCGAAGGCGTAGGCGCGCCGCGGCCCGCCGTCCTGCAGGAACGGCTTTGTGCGGGTGTAGTGCTGGTCGTAGTACTGGACCTCCTGGGCGCGACCGAGCACGACGGTAAGCAACACGACAGCCCCCGCCCCGACCGCCACCGCACCGCGTCCGATCTGCCGGCGCACCCGCAGCAGGCCCAACGCCGCGGGCGCCCAGACCAGCGCCAGGGTGAGCACAACCGTCCCCACGATGTAGTTCGGGTACCAGCGGGGCGTGGTGAGCACCGTTATCGCGTAGACGAGGATCAGGAAGACGAGCGTCTGCCAGGCGCGCGAGTCCGGTGCGCGCAGCGGGCGCGCGATCGGCAGCAGGGTCATCGCCAGCACCAGCCCCGGGACCAGATAGCGAGTGTTGGTGAAGAAGCCCGTCGGGGAGCCCTCCTGACCCGCCGCGGTCAGCGGCGTGAAGACGTAGACGACCGCGGTCAGGATCGCTGCGGCGGCGATCACCCGCAGGATCCGATTGCGCGACCGCATCGCGATGAAGACCGCTGCCGCAACGGCGACGATCAGGATCAGCGGCCACAGCGGCCCAAACGCGTCGTCGAGCCGCGGGAAGAACCATCCCCGGTAGATGGTCGGGTTGGTCAGGTAGTGGGAGACGGCGAAGCGCGGGCGCGGATCGAGCGGCATCTGGTCGGGCGTCGGCAGGTGCAGCGGCCCCCAGCCCAACTGCGGAATCGGGTTGCCGCCCGTCTTGATCGCCGCCCGCACATACCAGTAGCCGCCGACCAGCAGGGCCGACAGGCCGAGCACCCAGGCGGTCGTCAAGCGCCTGGCCCGACCGCTGAACACGACGACGCCAAACGCAATCGCCACGACAGGCACGAGGAACGTGAGCTTGACCGAAGCGGCGATCCCGGCGGCGATCCCGGCGACGGCAAGCGGGCCCTTATCGAGCAGGGGTGCGTCGCGCTCTGGGCTGTCCTGAACCGCCCCGACAGACGGAGCACGACGCTGGTGACCGTTGATCAGGAAGGCGGCGAAGGCAAGCAGGAAGGCAAGGCCCATGATGTCGTTGCGCCCCTCGCCGGGCTGCGTCTCGATCATCACACCGGCGTCGAGGACAATCGCCCCGGCGACCAGCGTGGCCGGCCCAACCTTGTAGGGACGACCGATGCACCAGGCGGCGAGCAGCGCGATCGAGAGCCAGATCAGGTTGATCAGCGGCGAGAGCCAATCCGTCTTGAAGACGACGATCCCCGTCGCGTGGATCAGCTCGGAGCTCTGCGGGTAAAACCAGGCGACCAACCGCAGCGGATCGGTGAAGTGCAGGTGCACGATCGAGTGTTCCTGCGCTATCCGCCCTGCGAACGGCATGTGGTACCAGGTCGTGTCGCCCCCGAACATGCCGAAGTCGAGGCTGAGCAGGGACGGGAAGGTCCACTCGGCGACGGTGAAGGACGCGACCCCGAGCGCCAGCAGCAGGGCAATCATCTGCACGCGTGGAGCCGCGACTTCGCGCTCGCTGTCCGGGGCCATGCGCCAGCCGACCCAGGCCGCCAGCAGCCCGACGCCGATGCAAACGACGACGATCCAACCCAGGTAGAGGATGCTGAGCGTGCCAAGCAGCTCAAGCGAGAGGATCAGCAGCGCGACGCCAATCGTCGCGTCGGCCAGGCGAGCAAGCGCACCGGAGAACTCGGGCACGATCCAGCGCCGCAGCCAGTAGCCGCCGAGGCCGACAGCGGAAACCATGCCCACCACTGCGAGGCAGCCGACGATGTAGGAACCGAAGGAGGGCGTCACGAGCGCGGGATGCTATTCGCCGCGTCTGGCGGACGCAGCGCAAAGCGCGCTGACGGGTTCGCCGATGCAGGGCCTATGAGGCGGCTGCCGGGATACGGCAGGAAACGCCCGTGCCGGCCAGGCCGCAGTAGCCGTTCGGCACCTTGTGCAGGTACTGCTGGTGATAGTCCTCGGCGTAGTAGAAGGGACCCGCGGGCTCGACCTCGGTCGTGATCGGCTCATGGCCGGCGCCCCGCAGCGCTTCGTCATATAGCCGAACGGCCATCTCGGCCGTCCCCATCTGGGCGTCGTTCGCGAAGTAGATACCGGAGCGGTACTGGGTGCCGACGTCGTTGCCCTGGCGCATCCCCTGAGTCGGATCGTGCTCCTCGAAGAAGACCTCGAGCAGGTCGGCGTAGGAGGTCGCCCCGGGTTCGAATGCGACGAGCACCGCCTCCGCGTGCCCGGTCCTCCCCGAGCAAACCTCCTCGTAGGTCGGATTCGGCGTCGTCCCGTTCATGTAACCGACCGCCGTCGTGTAGATGCCGTCGAGCCCCCAGAACAGCCGCTCGGCGCCCCAGAAGCAGCCAAGGGCGAAGTGGGCGGTCTCGATCCCCTCGGGGAAGGGCGGCTTCAGTGGCGTTCCCAGCACGGCGTGGCGCTCGGGAACCTCGAAAGAAGGCTCGCTTCGACCCGGCAGCGCCTCCTCCGGAGCGGGCATCTCGATCTTCTTGTGGCCCCAAAGCATCTGCTGACAAGGTACCGTTCCGGGATCGGCTGCCTCGTCCTTCTCTTCGCACTGATCTCGCCGCGACTGGCTCTGTTCGTGCTGTGGCTCTTCACCGACCTGCTCAGCCGCTCCTTCGAGAGTTGGATCGTTCCCCTCCTGGGCTTCTTCCTCCTGCCCTGGACGACGCTGGCCTTCGCGGCGATGTGGGCCTCCTCGGACGGCGTCAACGGCTTCGAGTGGTTCATTGTCGTATTCGCGTTCCTGGTCGACCTGGGTGCCTTTGCCGGTGGCCGTCGCCAGCGCGAAGCCCGCTTCTAAGCGCCCATCCGAGCAACCGGCCCACCCGCTTACTCGACTCCTGCGCTGCACGTGTAGGCGGTTCCTGGGCCGCTGTTTGCCCTCCTACTCTGGAGCCGCCCGGGGCGACGTCGCGCGGCCCACGCAGTCAGGCAGCGTGCGATCGATCACACGGCGGCGATCGGCCCAACGATTACACCGATATCTGTAGTATTAGCGGCCATGCTTCGGGCCCTCGGACCCTCACCGGCCGAGAGGCGTGCGCAGGAATGCGGGGGCCCCCGTCGATCCCCATCCATTGCAAGGAGACAACGCGCCAGTGAACGACATACCACGCCGCGTCGCCGTCGTCGGCGGCAACCGGATCCCGTTCGCGCGATCGAACGCGGACTACTCCCACGCGTCCAACCAGGACATGCTCACCGCGGCGCTCGACGGTTTGGTCGAGCGCTTGTCGCTCGAGGGCGAGTCGCTGGGAGAGGTTGCCGGCGGCGCCGTCCTCAAGCATTCGCGTGACCGCGACCTAACGCGTGAGAGCGTGCTGAGCACGCGCCTGGCGCCGGAGACCCCCGCCTACGACGTGCAGCAGGCCTGCGGGACGGGCCTCGAGACGACGATCCTCGTCGCCAACAAGATTGCGCTCGGCCAGATCGACGCCGGGATCGCCTGCGGCGCAGACACGACCTCCGACGCGCCGATCGCCCTCAACGAGGGCCTTCGCGAGGTGCTTCTGGACGCCAATCGCGAGCGCTCGGCCATTGGGCGGCTCAAGCACCTGGCAAGGGTCCGCCCCGGGCACATCGTTCCCGCCATTCCCCGCAACGAGGAGCCGCGCACCGGGCTCTCGATGGGCGAGCACTGCGCAATCATGGCCGCCGAGTGGGACATCGATCGCTCCGAGCAAGACGAGCTGGCCCTGCGCAGCCATCACAACCTCGCGGCCGCCTATGAGCGCGGCTTCCACGACGACCTGGTCACCCCCTACCTCGGACTCGAGCGCGACCAGAACCTCCGTCCCGAGTCCTCTCTGGAGAAGCTCGCAAAGCTGAAGCCGGTCTTCGGCGGCCCGGAGGGGACGATGACCGCCGGCAACTCGACACCGCTCAGCGATGGCGCCTCGGCGGTCCTGCTGGCAACGGAGGAGTGGGCCAGGGAACGCGACCTGCCGGTCCTCGCCTACTTCGTCGACGGCCAGACAGCCGCGATCGACCACGTTCACAAGCGCGAGGGGCTGCTGATGGCGCCGGCCTACGCGGTCCCCAAGCTCCTCGATCGCAACGGCCTGAGCCTCCAGGACTTCGATCTCTACGAGATCCACGAGGCCTTTGCGGCCCAGGTGCTCTGCACGCTGCGAGCCTGGGAGGATGAGACTTTCTGCCGCGAGCGCCTCGGACAATCCACGCCGCTCGGCGCAATCGACCGCGGGCGCCTCAACGTCAACGGGGGCTCGCTCGCCGCTGGGCATCCCTTCGCGGCGACCGGCGGACGGATTGTCGCCGGACTGGCCAAGGCCCTGCACGAACGCGGCTCGGGCAGGGGAATGATCAGCATCTGCGCGGCGGACGGCCAGGGGGTCGTCGCCGCGCTCGAAAGCGCCGGAGGTGACACCAAATGAGCGACCGCTACGCACAGCTGGTCAACACGTTTCCCGTCAGCCTGCTGGCCGGCCGGGTGGGGCTGCCACAGCCGACCAGGCTGGAGCGACATACGCCGGGGTCCCCGGTCCTCTCCGGTCCGGCCCTGCTCGGCGGCGCGCCCGGCGGGCGCCTCAGCACCCAGCTCGAGCGCCTGATCGCCGACATCGAGGCGAGTCATGCGAACGACTCCGACGAGCGCGTCGCAGCGCTCATCTTCGACGCCACCGGCATCGCCGACTCGTCGCAGCTGGTCGAGCTGCAGCGCTTCTTCCATCCCAACGTGAAGCGCGTGGCGCGCTCCGGGAGGATCGTGGTGCTCGGCACGCCCCCGGCGGGACCCCCCGCACGCGAGGCCACCGCCCAGCGCGCGCTGGAGGGCTTCACCCGCTCGCTTGGAAAGGAGGTCGGCAGGGGCATAACCGTGCAGCTCGTCTACGTGGCGGAGGGTGCCGAGGGCGAGATCGACTCGACGCTTCGCTTTCTGCTCTCCGCCCGCTCGGCCTATGTGTCCGCGCAGGTGATCCGGATCGGCCCTCCGGTGACCAAGAAGACTCCCGACCTCAACTGGGAGCGGCCGCTGGACGGCAGAACCGTCCTGGTCACCGGCGCCTCCCGCGGCATCGGCGAGGCGATCGCCACCACGCTGCACCGCGACGGAGCCAAGCTCATCCTGCTGGACGTTCCGGCCCTCTCCGACGACCTGCACAAGGTGGCGAAGCGGCTTGAAGCCGGGATGATCGAGCTCGACATCACCGAGCATGACGCACCCGCCAGGATCGCCGACGAGCTGACCGACGGCGTCGATGTGGTGGTCCACAACGCCGGGGTGACCCGCGATCGCACGATCGCGAAGATGCCCGCGGAGCGCTGGAGCGACCTGATGGAGGTCAATCTCTCCAGCGAGGAGCGCATCAACGACGAGCTCTTCGCCCGCGGCCTCCTGAAGGAGAACGGCCGCATCGTCTGCGTCTCCTCGATGAGCGGTATCGCCGGGAACTCCGGCCAGACCAACTACGCAACCTCGAAGGCCGGCGTGATCGGAATGGTCGAAGCGCTGGCGCCCGAGCTCGCGGAGCGCGGCGCGACGATCAACGCCGTGGCACCCGGCTTCATCGAGACGCAGATGACCGCGAGGATGCCAATCGCCATACGCGAAGCCGGCCGGCGGATGAACAGCATGTCGCAGGGGGGCCTCCCGGTCGACGTCGCCGAGACGATCGCCTGGTTCGCGAACCCGGCCTCCACCGGCGTCAACGGCAACATCGTGCGGGTCTGCGGCCAGAGCCTGCTGGGGGCCTGATGAAGACACGGACCCTCGACAGCCCTCCGAGCATCCTCCCCCTCTACGCCAGGGCGGCGGCCCCTCTCATCCCCGGGGCCTCGCTGCTGCCGTTCATCCCCGGCCGTGGCAAGGATGTCCCTGACCTCGAGCTGAAGCTTGCGGGCGCTCGCCCGGACCCCGAAAAGGTGGCTGCCTACGCCCGCGTATGCGGCTTCTCGCTACGCGACCACCTCCCCCCCACCTACCCGCATGTGCTCGCCTTCCCACTTCACATGGCGGTGATGGCGGACGGCAGCTTCCCGTTTGGCGCGGTGGGCCTGGTCCACATCGAGAACCGCATCGTTCAGCACCGCCGGATCGGCTTCGAGGAGGAGCTGCAACTGCGCGTCCGCCCCACCAAGCTCGAGCCACACCCGCGCGGCGTCACCTTCACCCTCGTCACGGAGGCCTGGACAGGCCGGCAGAAGGCCTGGGAGGAGGTCAGCACGATGCTGCGCCGCGGCGGTGGCAGCGGCACCTCACGCGCCTCGCAAAAAGGCGAGGAAGAGCTCGAGGCAAGCGCCGAGTGGCGGCTCGGGGGCGACCTCGGCCGCCGCTACGCCGGTGTCTCGGGAGACCGGAACCCGATCCACATGCACCCGCTCACCGCGAAGCCGCTCGGCTTTCCGAGTGCCATTGCCCACGGCATGTGGACGAAGGCGCGTTGCCTCGCGGCTCTGGAGAACCGCCTGCCCGACGCCTTCGCGGTCGATGTCCGCTTCCGCAAGCCGATCCTGCTGCCGGCGCGCGTCGAGTTCATGAGCGCCACCCAGGGCGAGGAGATCGCGTTCGCGGTGCGCGACGCGAAGCGACAGACACGACACCTCGACGGCCGCCTACGACCGGTCGAGGCCAAGCCGAGAAACGCGAGGAGGACGGCAAGGTGAACGCCACCGACAAGGGAATCGCCGAGCGGAGCATGGGACTGGGCCTGCGGGCGCTTAACCGCCTCGCCGGCTCCGACCTGCTCGACAGGATTCACATCCGCAAACAGGTCGAGCGAGCTCTCTTCCGGACCACCAAGAACGGCTTCCGCTCGGCGACGGCCGCTGGTCGCACTTTCAAGGCGGCCCAGAAACTGGGCAAACCTGCCCGCCAGGCAACCGGCCAGCCCCGCGGCCTCTTCGACATCACGCCCGACGACGAGCAGGAGATGTTCCAGGAGGCCGTTCGCGACTTCGCCGAGCAGAAGGTGCGACCGGCCGCCCACGAGGCCGACGCCGCTTGCAAGACACCCGGTGAGTTGCTCTCCCAGGCAAACGAGCTGGGCATCAACATGCTCGGCGTCCCCGAGGAGCTCGGCGGCGTCGTGCAGGAGCAGGCTGCGGTCACCAGCGTCCTGATCGGCGAGGCGGTCGCGCACGGGGACATGGGGATCGCCTATGCCGCACTTGCCCCCGGTGCCGTCTCGACCGCGATCGGCCGCTGGGGCAGTGCCGACCAGCAGGCGACCTACCTGCCCTCCTTCACCGGCGAGGACACTCCGGCGGCAGCGCTCGCGATTCTCGAGCCAAGACCGCTCTTCGACCCCCTGAAGCTGACAACGCGGGCCCGACGCGAGGGCGAGGACTGGGTGCTCGACGGCGTCAAGTCACTGGTCGCCCGCGCCGCCGATTGCGAGCTCTTCGTGATCGCCGCGGAGGTGGAGGGCGGTTCCCCAGCGCTCTTCGTCGTCGAGTCCGGCACAGCGGGGCTCTCAGTCGAACCTGAGCCGGCAATGGGCCTGCGACCGGCGGCCACCGGCAGGCTGGTGCTGGAGAGCGTCCACCTGCCCGCCGCCGCCCTGCTGGGTGAGGGCGAGGGGGAGCAGGACCCGTATCTCGACTGCGTCCAGCGGGCGCGAATCGCCTGGTGCTCACTCGCGGTCGGGACCTCGCAGGCCGTGCTCGACTACGTCATCCCCTACGTCAACGAGCGCACCGCGTTCGGCGAACCGATCTCAAACCGGCAGGCGGTCGCCTTCGCCGTCTCCGACATCGCAATCGAGTCCGACGGGATGCGGCTGACCACCTACCGCGCGGCGAGCCGCGCCGACCAGGGCAAGGAGTTTGCCCGCGAGGCGGCGCTCGCGCGGCGCCTCTGCGCCGCCAAGGCGATGCAGATCGGCTCCGAAGGCGTTCAGCTGCTCGGCGGCCACGGATATGTGAAGGAGCATCCTGTCGAGCGCTGGTACCGCGATCTCCGCGCAGCGGGCGTGATGGAGGGCGCCCTGCTCGTCTGAGGGCGAGCGAAGAAGAACAATGATCAACCTCGAGACACCCAAGAAGTTCAAGCCACTGGTCGGCCAGGCCAACCAGGTCGCGAACGAGGTCTTCAGACCGATCTCGCGCAAGTACGACCTGGCCGAGCACACCTACCCCAAAGAGCTCGACATGCTCGCCTCGTTGATCGACGGGATGAACGAGGGCGCGGAGAGCGGCGCCGGAGCCGCCGGCGTGCGCCGCACAGCGAAGGACAACGACGACAAGAGCAACCGCAACGGCTCCAACCTCTCGACCGTGCTGAGCATCATCGAGCTGTGTTGGGGCGATGTCGGCCTGCTGCTCTCGATGCCACGCCAGGGACTCGGCAACTCGGCGATCGCCTCGGTGGCAACCGAGGAGCAGCTCGAGCACTACGGCGGCAAGTGGGCTGCGATGGCGATCACCGAGCCGGAGGCCGGTTCGGACTCGGCGGCGATTCGTGCCACGGCAGAGCTCGACGGGGACGAGTACGTGCTGAACGGCGAGAAGATCTTCGTCACCTCGGGCGACCGAGCTGACCTAATCGTCGTCTGGGCGTCGCTCGACCGCTCCCAGGGACGCGCGGCGATCAAGTCATTCATCGTCGAGCGCGACAACCCCGGCCTGAAGCTCGACCGCCTCGAGCACAAGCTGGGAATCCGGGCCTCCGACACGGCCAACTTCACGCTGCAGGACTGCCGGGTGCCGAAGGACGCGCTGCTCGGCAACCCCGAGATCGACATGAAGCAGGGCTTCGGGGGGGCGATGCAGACGTTCGACAACACGCGGCCGCTGGTCGCTGCGATGGCCGTCGGCGTTGCGCGCGCCGCTCTTGAGGAGACCCGCGAGCGCCTGGCGGAGGCGGGCGTCGAGGTCGACTACACACCCCCCGCGCTCGCCCAGCCGGCGGCGATCGCCCGCTTTCTCGAGCTGGAGGCCGAGTACGAGGCCGCGCGACTGCAGACGCTGCAAGCAGCCTGGATGGCCGATAACGGCAAGCCCAACTCGCTGCAGGCCTCGATGGCCAAGGCGAAGGCCGGCCGCACCTGCGTCGACGTCGCGCTTGGCTGCATTGAGTTGTGCGGAAGCGCCGGCTACACCGAGAACGAGCTGCTCGAGAAGTGGGCGCGGGACGCGAAGATCCTCGACATCTTCGAGGGGACCCAGCAGATCCAGCTGCTGATCGTCGCGCGCCAGCTGCTCGGCAAGAGCTCGGCAGAACTGCGCTAGCGGACCTCCCCGAAACGTTCGACCGGAAACCGGCCATCCGCTCCGCTCCGACAGCGCCCGAGTCCCCTTGCACCCCAGCCGCTCCGCCCCAGCAATCCCAGCCGCTCCGTTCGTCATTTGTACCGCTCTGCGACACAAAGAGCGAACGGAGTCTCGCCCGGGAGATTCCAGCCGCTCCGTTCGTCATTTGTACCGCTCTGCGACACAAAGAGCGAACGGAGCTCGTGTCCGCTGCGTTTGGGCCACATCTCGCGAAACGACGCCCGTAGCCCCTGACCGCCTGGGCCCCCTACCAGCCCCTCCCCTGTTTGCCCTCCTACTTGCAGGTGAGGAGGGCAAACAGGGAGGGGCTGTCTCTCTCATCATCAATCAATGAGGGGTTCGTTTCGGGTTGGAGGTCTCCATCGGTCAACGAGGTGCTCTCCTGGGCCCGGGGGCATCTCCGCGCTTCTCGTCAGAGAGCCAGGGGGCTCGGGGACTTCGAGCCCAGTGATGAAAGAGGCGGGACGGTCTCTAACGGATGGACCGCTCGGCCTTGAGCGGTGTGGCCTGAGTGGCGCGTTGGGGGCGGGCAGCTCTGAGCCAACCGGATACACACCTGCGGCGATATATCGCCCGGCGCAACGGCGGTGGGGCCATCACGTGCCCGAGGCTCGAGGTCGAGCTGGTGATCGCAGTATCGGCTCAGGGTTTCGGGTGGAATGTTGCGGGAGATCCGCTAGAGGGAGTGGGCCAGGCGCCCCTCCCCGGAGGCCGTCGCGCAGCAGATCGTTTGCCGGGCTTCGGCGTGCGGTCCCCGCGGCTTGCGGGGACAGACACCCAGCCCTCCCCTATAGCCCGACCGTCTCCCTATAGGGCAGACTGCCGCCCGTGAACTTCATCGAGGACGTAATGGAGCGCGCCCCAGCCTCTCGGCTGGGGATCGTCGCGATCGATCCAGTGGGCAATCGGCGCGACTGGCACTTCGGCGAGCTGATCGCCCGCTCGGCGGGGCTCTCCGGCGCCTTCGCGGCGCGCGGAGTGAGGCGCGGGGACGTCGTGATGACCCTGGTCGGCAACCGGATCGAGTGGGCGCTGTCGCTGCTCGCCTGCTGGCGGATGGGCGCCGTCGCGCTGCCGTGCAGCCCCCAGCTTCGCCGCCACGACCTCGAGCTTCGCGCCAGTGCCGCCGCGCCGGCGCTCTGCGTTGCCGACGAGACCCTGCTCGATGCCCTGCCGAACGGCGTTCCGGCGATGACCCTGTCCGAGGCGACCGAGGCCCTCGATGAGGACCGCCCGCAGGAGGCGCCAGCAGCAATTGCGGACCTGGCGCCCGAGGACCCGGCGCTGATCGTCTTCACCTCGGGCACCACAGGCGAGCCCCGTGGCGTCGTCCACGCCCACCGCTACCTCAACGGCCAGCGCATCCAGGCCCAGCACTGGCTCGGCTCGCGCCCCGGCGAGCTGGTCTGGTGCACAACCGCCCCCGGCTGGTCGAAGTCGGCCCGCAACGTCTTCCTCGCGCCCTGGCTGACCGGTGCCGCCGCTGTCATCCACGAGGGGCGCTTCGACCCCGCCGGGCGACTCGACCTCGCCGAGTCGCTGGGCATCGATGTCCTCTGCCAGGCGCCGACCGAGTACCGAATGCTTGCCAAGCGCACCGCCCTGCGCCCGATCCCCACGCTGCGCCGCATGGTCTCTGCGGGCGAGCAGCTCGACGCGGAGACGATCGCCGCCTTTCGCGAGGCGATGGGCACGGAGCCGGCTGACGGCTACGGACAGACGGAGACCGGCCACATAACGGGCAACCTCGCCGGCGAGCCGATCCTCCCCGGTTCGATGGGCAAGCCGCTCCCCGGCATCGAGGTGCGCATCGTGGAGGGCGAACTGCAGCTCAGGACATCGAGCTCTCCGACGTTTTTCTCGTCCTACCTCACGGGAGAGCGATTCGACGGCGAGTGGTGGCAGACCGGCGACCTCGTCCGTGCAGCCGACGACGGCCATCTCTTCTTCGAGGGCCGCGACGACGACATCATCATCTCCTCCGGCTACCGGATCGGTCCGGTCGAGGTCGAGTCGGCGCTGCTGTCGCATCCCGCCGTCGCCGAGGCGGCCGCCGTCGCCGCGCCGGACCCTGAGCGCGGCGCTGTGGTGCGCGCGATCGTCGTCCCTCGCAACCGCGAGCCGAGCGAGGAGCTCGCCCGCGAGCTGCAGGAGCACTGCAAGCGGGAAACGGCGCCCTACAAGTTCCCGCGCATCGTCGAGTTCGCCGACGCGCTGCCGAAGACACACAGCGGCAAGGTGAAGCGCGGCGAGCTGCGGGAGGCACCGGCACACTGAGCGCAACCGCGGGGTGCGCTCACGCCCCGACGGCATCGGGCAACCCTACTCCGACAGTGCCTCGGCAAGGTCGACCGGGCGCCCCAGGTGATAGCCCTGCGCCATGTCGACCCCGTAATCGCGCAACATCGTCGTGGTCGCGTCGTCTTGCACGTACTCGGCGATGGTCGTCTTGCCGAGCCCCCGGGCAATCTCGACGATCGCCTTCACGGTGAGCTGGTCGGCGTCGCTGCGTGGCATGTCGCGGACGAAGGCACCGTCGATCTTGATCAAGTCGAAGGGAACCTGCTTCAGGTAGTGGAAGGGGCCGAAGCCGGAGCCATAGTCGTCAATCGCCACCTGACACCCGAAATCGGTCAACCGGTCGGCGAACCCAGCCGCCGCCTCGCAGTCGTAGATGTTTGCGGTCTCGGTGAGCTCGAAGGTGCACCTGGACGGATCCGCCCCCGCTTCGTCGAGCCGCCGCTCGATGAACTCCAGAACGGAAATGTCGGAAATCGAGGCACCAGCCAGGTTGACGTGAAGGGAAAGCGGCTGTCCGGCGCGCTCGCGCTCCGAGAGCAGTGCGAGCGCCCGCGCGATCACCCACCGGTCCAGCTCCTGCACCATGCCGGAGCGCTCCGCCGCCTGGATGAAGCTCGCGGCCGGCAGCAGCTGGCCGTCGTCGCTTTTCATCCTCAGCAGGAGCTCGTAGCGCTCGATGCCACCGGACGCCAGACTGCGGATCGGCTGCGTGTGCAGGCTGAGACGGTCGTTGGTGAGCGCGTCGCGAATCTTTGCCGCCGTCGTCTGCCGGCGCTGCGGGGCGCCGTCCTCCTGTCCGGGGCCGTGGTGCATGGCGATCTGGTTGCGTCCCTCCTCCTTCGCCCTGTACATGGCCTGGTCTGCCGCGACGAGAACGGCCTCGGAGACCGTGTCCCGCTTCCCTCCGAACATCGTTATGCCAACGCTGATCGTCGCCAGGTCGGCCTCCGGAGCGGGCCGGGCGCTCTCGGCAACCTGCGCCCTTAGGTCTTCGCCGAGCTGCAGTGCCCCCTCGATGTCGGTCTGCGGCATCAGCACCGCAAACTCGTCCCCCGAGAGGCGGGCGGCGATATCGGTTGCGCGAATCCGTTCGCGCACGATCTCGGCAACCTGGCGCAGCAGGTTGTCGCCGGCGTGGTGCCCAAGCGCATCGTTGACGGCCTTGAGGCCGTCGATGTCGACGATCATCACCGCGCCCTGCCCGCCGTAGCGCGCGCTGAAGGAGACGTACTGGTCGAGCTCGGAGCGGAACCGGCGGCGATCCAACAGCCCGGTCAGCGAATCGTGGTCTGCCAGATAGCGAAGCTCGGCCTCGGTTCTCTCGGCCCTGGCAAGCGCCGCAAGCACAACTTCCCGATCCTCCGGACCAAGCTTTGACAGCACCGCTTCGATTGCGGGCTCACCCTGCATTGATGACGGCTCGCTGGTCACTTACAAAAGGTAGACAGTTTGGCGATTGGACATTGGTTGGAGGCAACTCCAATGTCACAACTGAGCCTAACTTTCAACGAGCAGCGCAAGCAAATAGTTGGCCTCCGATGACCCCGGGTAGTCTGGGCAAATGGCGAACCGCCTGGCACGCGAGAGCAGTCCGTACCTGCTGCAGCACCGCGACAACCCGGTCGACTGGTACCCATGGGGGACCGAGGCGCTGACCCGGGCCCGCGACCTGGACCGTCCCATCCTGCTTTCCGTCGGCTACGCCGCCTGCCACTGGTGCCACGTGATGGAGCGAGAGTCCTTCGAGGATTCCGAAACGGCCGCCTATATGAACGAGCATTTCGTGAACGTCAAGGTCGACCGCGAGGAGCGGCCAGACGTCGACGCCATCTACATGGAGGCCGTGCAGGGCATGACCGGGCACGGCGGGTGGCCGCTGACCGTCTTCTGCGACCCCGATGGCGTGCCCTTCTACGGCGGCACCTACTTCCCGCCCGACGAGAGCCGCGGCATGCCGAGCTTCCGGATGGTGATGGAAGCAGTGTTCGACGCATTCGCGAACCGCCGCGACGAGTTGCGGGCGCGGGCGCCGCAGATGCGGCAGCAGCTCGGCGCAATCGGGCGCATCGAGCCGGCCGCCGAGGCGCCCGGCACCCAACACCTGGAGGAGGCCGTAGCCAGCCTGCGCGCCGCAGCCGACATGGAGCGGGGCGGCTTTGGCAGCGCGCCGAAGTTCCCCCCCAGCCTGGCACTTGAGCTGCTGCTTGCCCGCGGCGTCACCGATGTGGTCGAGAAGACGCTTGACGCGATGATGGCGGGCGGCATCTACGACCAGCTGGGCGGTGGCTTTGCCCGGTACTCGGTCGACAGCGCCTGGCTCGTCCCCCACTTCGAGAAGATGCTCTACGACAACGCGCTGCTCGCCCGAGCCTACCTGCACGGCTGGCAGGCTCTCGGGCACGAGCGCTACCGGCGCATTTGCGAGGAGACACTCGACTGGGCGCTGCGCGAGATGCGGGGTGCCGAGGGTGGCTTCTACTCAGCGCTCGACGCCGATTCCGAGGGCGAGGAGGGCCGCTTCTACGTCTGGTCGCCAGCCGAAATCCACGCGGCCCTGTCGAGCGCAAACACCCCCAACTCCCCGTCCAGCGCAAACACCCCCAACCCCCCGTCCAGCGCAAACACCCCCAACCCCCCGTCCAGCGCAAACACCCCCAACCCCCCGAACTGCATCAACTTCCCTATCTCGCAGAGAGAGAAGTTGATGCAGTTCTATGGGGTGAGTGAGGAGGGTAATTTCGAGGGCCGGAACGTCCTGCACCTGTCCGGCGGTGCCACCGCCCCCATGCCCGACGGGCTCGACGACGCGCGCCGGGCGCTGCTCGATGCACGCAACGATCGCCCCAGGCCGGGCCTCGACGACAAGCGGCTGACCTCCTGGAACGCGTTGATGATCGCCGCCCTCGCCGATGCGGGTGCCGTGCTCGAGCGCGCCGACTACCTCGACGCGGCGCGCGGCTGTGCCGAGTTCGTCCTCAGCGCCCTGCGCGACTCCGAGGGGCATCTGCTCCGCACCTACAAGGACGGCGAGGGCAGGCTGAACGGCTACCTCGAGGACAGCGCGTACCTACTCGAGGCGCTGCTGGCCCTCTACGAAGCCACCTTCGAGGCTCGCTGGTTCGAAGCGGCCCAGGCACTCGCCGATGCGATGATTTCCCGCTTTGGCGACCCCAAGCGCGGTGGCTTCTACTCCACCTCTAAGGACCACGAGGAGCTGATCGCCCGCCGCAAGGAGGCCGCCGACCACCCGATCCCCTCGGGGAACTCCTCGGCCGCCCTGGGCCTCCTGCGCCTCGCGGCGCTCACCGGCGACCGTGACTACGAGCGATGGGCCGAGGGGGTTCTGCGCCTCTTCGGTCGGGCGGCGCCACGACAGCCAGAAGCCTTCGCCCACATGCTCCGCGCTCTCGACTTCCAGCTCTCGCCGACCAGGGAGGTCGCCCTGGTCTTTCCCTCCACCGCGCAGCTGACCCGCTCCCCGTCCACGACTCAAGGCGGTTCCGCCGAACCGCCGTCGGCGCTGGCCCGGGTCGTCCGTTCGGCCTTCCGGCCCCACCTCGTTCTCGCCGGCGGGGCCGAGGGCACGACCACCCCAGCGCTGATCAGGGACCGCACAACGATCGACGGCAAGCCCGCCGCATACGTCTGCGAGCACTTCGCCTGCAAGGCGCCGGTGACGACGGCCGACGAGCTGTCCGGCCTCCTCTAACGCACCGCCGCGATATGACTCGCGGCCCAATCCTCAGAGGATCGGCAGGAAGTTTTCGATCTCGTAGGGGGTCACCTGGACGCGATAGTCGCTCCATTCCTGCCGCTTGATCTCGATGAAGCGGCGGAACGTATGCTCGCCCAACGTGCGCAGCACCAGCTCGGAGTCGGCGGCGATGTCGATTGCCTCGCCGAGCGTCTCGGGCAGCTCCTCGATTCCCCGCTGCGCGCGCTCCTCGGGCGAGAGGTGGTAGAGGTTCTGCTCCATCGGCTCGGGCAGCTCGTATCCCTTCTCGATCCCCTCCAAGCCAGCCTGCAGCATGCCGGCGAAGCAGAGGTAGGGATTGCAGGCCGGGTCGGGGCAGCGCAGCTCGGCGCGGGTCGCTCCCTCCTTGCCGGGGTGATAGAGCGGCACGCGGATCAGCGCCGAGCGGTTGCGTCGCGACCAGGCCAGGTAGACGGGGGCCTCATAGCCGGGGACGAGTCGCTTGTATGAATTGACCCACTGGGCGAAGAGCGGCGCGATCTCGCGCGCATGTCGCAGCTGGCCGGCGATGAACGCCTTCGCGGTGGCGGAGAGGAAGTACTGGTCGTCAGCGTCGAAGAAGGCGTTCTTGCCGTCCTTGGCCAGCGACTGATGGACGTGCATGCCGGAACCGTTCTCGCCGAACAGCGGCTTCGGCATGAAGGTCGCGTGCCAGCCGTATTTCAGCGCATACTCCTTGACCACGATGCGGTACGTCATGCAGTCGTCCGACATCCGCAGCGCGTCCTTGTAGCGCATGTCGACCTCGTGCTGGGAGGGACCCACCTCGTGGTGCGCGTACTCGACGTGGATGCCCATCTTTTCCAGCGCGAGGATCGTCTCGCGGCGCACGTCAGAGCCGGCGTCGAGCGTGGTCAGATCGAAGTAGCCGCCCTCGTCGAGCACCTCGGGCACGCCGCTCTCGGGCTTCGGAGAGCGGAAGTAGAAGTACTCCAGCTCGGGGCCGATGTTGTAGGCGTCGAAGCCCATCTCCTCGGCGCGTTTCAGCGCCCGCCGCATGATCCAGCGCGGGTCCCCCTCGTAGGGGTCGCCGCCGGGCACGCGGATGTCGCAGAACATGCGGGCGACCGCGTTCTCGTCCTCCGGGCGCCATGGAATCAGGGCGAAGGTCGAGGGGTCGGGCATCGCGATCATGTCCGACTCCTCGATCGGGTTGAAGCCGGTGATCGAGGAGCCGTCGAAGCCCATCCCCCCCTCCAGCGCGTCCTCAAGTTCGGCCGAGTTGATCGAGAAGCTCTTCAGGTGGCCGAGCACATCGGTGAACCAGAGGCGGATGAAGCGAACGTCGCGCTCCCTGACGATCTCGGCGACATCAGCGGCGCTTTTCGGTTCGTCTGCCATACCCGCCTCCTTGCGTCCTTTCCCCGCACGGCTTGGGCGCTCGCCGGGCACATTTCCTGACAGACTCTAGTCAGCGGCGTTACGCGACGTGGACCGAAGAGGTGCGAACCGCCGTAATACGGGTAGATCACCGGCAAGCGGCAGTGCTGTGCGGTTGACAGGCCGACTGCCGGCTGCGCGTTGCAGGGGCTTGCAAGCCCGACCAGAACCAGGTATAACTTACTTCACGTAAGTTATTGGCTCAAAGTAAAGCAAAGGGCAGCTAAAGGCCCGATGAAGACGGTTCCGCCGAATCCGACCGGAGGCGGGGAGTGACGTGACAGTAAAAACAGCAGTCAGCAGATTCCATATCCACGACGAGTTGACGGCCCCTGAGGAGAGCGCCCCCCTGCTCAAGAGCATCCAGGCGGCCGGTGGCGCGGTGACGAAGTTCGTCGGCGTGCTGGCCGGCGCTCCCGCCGTCCTCCGCGCCTACACGCGGATGCGCTCCGAGCTTCGCAGCGGCGTCCTTCCGCGGCCCACCCGCGAGCGGATCGCCCTGGCGGTCGCCGAGCATCGCGAAGACTCCTACAGCATCGCCCAGCACGCCAAGTCGGCACGCCGGGTCGGCCTTGGCCTGGATGAGGTGTCTCGAGCCCGCAGCTTCGGGTCCGCGGACGCCAAGGAGGATGCGCTGCTGAAATACCTGCAGGCGACGCTGGAGGCTGGCGGCTATCCGCCCCATCACCTCCATGAGGAAGCCCGCGAGATTGGCTGGACCGACGAGGAGATCCTCGAGGCGGTTGCGCATCTAGCGCTGAACGAGTTTCAGAGCCTGATCGCAAGCGCGGCGGCCCTGCCGCAGGACCAGGCCACGCCTCGCACGCTTCCCTCCGCGGCCTGAGCGTCAGCGCTCGAGGACGACAGCGGTGTAGAGCAGGCGGGCCGTACGGTAGCGGCAGCCGTATGTAGCGCGTGTGCCAACCTGCTGTTGCGGCTGGCCCTGACGCACCGCTGTGGTGTTGGTGCACTCGCCCGGCACGCGGCTGGCCCGCCACGCGTCCTGCGCGGACAGGTTCTGGGCGAACGCAGGTGCCCAGGTCGGGATCGTGAGCCCGACGATGTCGCCCTTTTCGACCTTCAGCGAGGCGCCGAACCGAACGGTCTGCCCCAGGTAGGGGCTGAGAACGTGGATCGACCCCTGCCGGCGCAAGTTGTAACGCGGTGGCGTCGTGCCCGGGACGCGACGCAGGATCGCCAGCCGCGCCTCCGGCGGCGTGCCGAAGAAGCCGTTGAAGAAGGAGCGCTGCTTGGGGGTCGGCTGGGCCAAAGTGAGAGTCCAGGCCTTCACCTTGCCCGCCCGTTTCACGCTGAACGGCAGCGTCGACTGACTCGTGCTGACCTGGAAGCCGGTCACGCTGCCGACCGCCTGACAGGGCGTCTCCGGACAGGACGGGTCCGGCATGGTCGAGGTCCCACCGAGCACGACGGTGGTCCGCGAGCTGGTCGCGGCGCCGGCGCGCACCGTCAGCGCGGCGAGTATCGAAAGGCAGAGGACAAGCGCCAGAGCCATCGCCCACCAACCACGTCCCGCGGCCAGATGCGCAGCGACACCTCTATGCGGCGAACCTGTCATGCCCATGCTCCCTTCGTCGAAAACGCGCTTCGGGGCCGAAGACTAGCCGTACGGTCGGCTGCAGGGTGCCTAGCGCCGGCCGTCGTTCAGCGCAACCGCGTATCTGACCGAGCCCGAGCCGTTGAAGCTGAGGGCCTGGCGGGCGCCGTTGGTCAGGTCCCAGGTTCGGCCGCGCGCATAGGGCCCGCGGTCGATCACCCTGGCGACCACCTGCTTGCCACCGTAGAGGAACCTCACCGCGGTGCCACAGGGCAGGCGCCGGTGAGCGACCCCGATCGTCTGCGGTCGCAGCACCTGCCCGCAGGCCGTGCGGTGCCCGTAGAAGCCCGGCCCGTACCAGGTGGCGCGCGCCGATCTCAGCGGGCTGAATACGAATCCACCGGCAGCATCGGGGCTGAGCGTCGACGCGCCACCGGTGAGCCCCTGCGCGGGAGCGGCACAGACGACTGTCGTCGCGACGATCGTGAGCAGAGCTGCGCAGCGCACGCGCCGCGAAGAGCGCCTTTTCCCAATGCGCTCACACCGTGAGTGATCTTTCCGCCAGCGGCGGTTCTTGCCTAGCTCCATGCTCTTTCCAGGCGCTTACGGGGTTAGCTGTCGGGCTCGCGCTGAAAGAGCTGCGCTACGCGGCAGATGCCGGCGATTCGCCCCAGTCATTGGGTCCCCCGTTCCCCGCGATATTTAGGCGGGGACTCAGCGAAGTGGCGGAACGTTAGCAAAGGCTAAGACGGAATTTGTGAATCCCACATGAAGCTCCCGCCTGCGCGGTTGCGCGCGCATTGGAAAGGCCCCTTGCGGGGCCTTTCCGTTAGCGGGCCTGTAAGCCGGATCCTGTCGTGAGCAACCATCTATCTCGCCGGGGCTTGAGCCCCGTCGGGGCCGCCGAGGCGGCCCTGCGGCCTACCTGGACCTCGCCGGGCAGGGTCGACGGTCCTGTTTGGCCTTGCTCCGGGCGGGGTTTGCCTGGCCGCCGCGTCACCGCGGCGCCGGTGCGCTCTTACCGCACCATTTCACCTTTGCCTGTACGCGGCTCACGTGTGGCAGCGTCATCGGCCGTGTGTTTCTGTGGCACTTTCCCGCGGGTTTCCCCGGGTGGGCGTTACCCACCGCCCTCGCCCTGTGGAGTCCGGACTTTCCTCGAGGGGTTTTCTCTCCCCCCGCGATCGCTCAGCCCGCAAAGGAAATGGTAGTCGCTGAATGGCCTACCGCAAGCGGATCGCCCGGCGCAGCACTACACCTTGCGCAGAACGCCGATCACCCGGCCGAGCACCGCCGCCTCGGTCGTGCGGATCGGCTCCATCGCATCGTTCTCCGGCTGCAGCCGAACGTGGTCGGCCTCCCGGTAGAAGCGCTTTACGGTCGCCTCGTCGCCGATCAGGGCCACGACGATCTCGCCATCGCTCGCCTCCTCGGCGGGGCGAACGACCACGTAGTCACCGGCGAATATGCCGACTTCCTTCATGCTTTCGCCGCGCACCCGCAGGACGTAGTCGCCTTCCTCGCCGCCGATCACGTCCGGAATCTCGATGTACTCCTCGACGTTCTCCTCGGCGAGGATCGGCTCCCCGGCGGCGACCTGGCCCACCAGCGGCAGCCCCGAACCCTCCGGCAGGATCGTCTTCTTCGCCTTGTCGAAAAGCAACTCGATCGCCCGCGGCTTCGATGGATCGCGGCGCAGCAGCCCGATCTTCTCGAGATTGGCGAGGTGGGCATGGACCGTCGAGGAAGAGTGCAGCCCCACCGCCTTGCCGATCTCCCGCACAGTGGGTGGGTAACCCGTCTTCGCCGCATAGCGGCGAATGAAATCGAAGATCTCCTTCTGCCTTTTGGTCAGGTCCAGGTCCACCGAGCAATCCTCCTCAGCGCATCGGTCGTTCGAACACCTGTTCGCCAGGCTACCGGCTCGCCCGGACGCTTTCAAGCCACCCCGAAGCGCGCAGCGCCTCGCCGGCGCAACGCCCCCGGCCCGCACCGACCATCTAGAATCCCATCCTCCCGCGGCTGTGGCGGAACTGGTAGACGCGCAAGGTTGAGGGCCTTGTGCCCCTAACGGGGCGTGATGGTTCGACTCCATTCAGCCGCATTCGAAACCCCCTGGAAATCAGGGGGTTTCGCATTTCCTGACCCTTCTACTCAGGAAGCCCCTCCCCCGCTCGTGCGCCAGTTCGTGCGCCAGCCAGACAGTCGCAGTGTTTGCTGTGTCGATCCACTTGGAGAACCCACAGGCCGGGTGCCAACGACGCGTCCGGACAGAATGCGGACGCACGGCGGCTCGGAACTCGCCCGGTCAGGCGAGTCGTGAACCGGTTTGGCTGGAACTGGTGGCGAACTTGCACTAGCTCGTGAACCGGTGCTTCTACTGCGGCCGACCACCGCCCACTGAATAGGGACGCGCCGCCCGGATCAAGTTCCTAGCACGGTCCCTGAAGAGCGGCGCGTTTGGGATGGCCAGGATGCGGCGGGCGCGGGTAGCTCTTGATTCTGACCGGCACTCGGTAGACAGCTAGGGCAGCCACCTCACCGCTCGACGCATCCCTGACCACGTTCTTGATGAGTGCTCGAGCGTGAGTCTTGCCCGGGCCCGGCGTACAGCGGTAGCGGTAGCGCTCCAGGCTCGGAATCGGCTCAGGCCACCCCGGAGACTTGGGCGCAGACGCATAGCCTTCGCCACCTTTGTTCGTCACCCAATCATTGGTGTCGCAGACGAAGGTTTTGCCGGCTTCGGTGGTTTCCCAGCAACTCTTTCCTTCGGCTTCCTTTTCGGCTTCGAGCTCTTCCTTGACTTTCTGGTCATTGCGGGTTGGACGGACGAACCCCCCAACGTTGATCCACCGAGCGTGGTTGGTCGGGTTCTGCAGCTGGAGCCGGACCGAAGGCACTCGCTTGACGCTTGCGTCGCATTCATCCGGCAGCGCCGGCCAGTCAGCTTCGACGAAGATGCTCTGGGTCTTGCGGTCCCCGGGATGTCGGACCCAAGCTTCCACCACCTTGGGCCTGGCGAGCCCAGCCTTCGCGCAGGGGCTCTTGGAATCGGTGGCCAGCATCAAGCGTCTGACCCTCAAGCCCGTACGGTGCGTCCGAGACCGTTGAGTCGTGTGCTGGTTGGGCTTCAGGACGATCGAACGCGGCCGCAGACCCCTCCCGCGCAACTGCGCCCGCAACCGACGTTTGCCGGCCTTGCGCAGCAGGGCCTTGCCGACTCTGGTCAGCTTGATAGGGACCGTTCTTTGCTTGCCAGCAGGAATGCTGAAACGACCGCGCCCGATAACCACCCGACGGCTCCGCTTCTGCTTCCGGCGACTACTGTGCACCTGCTTGTGTCCTTTTCCGCGCCGCTGGCCATCTTGGAGCACTAGCTTGGCCACGCCCCTGCAGGCACTCGTACCGCCACATCGCATGATTAGGTTGACAAGACCTCGTCTTGCCAGAGCCACTCTTGCGGCAACGGCCACCCCGAGTCTTGATGCTGACTGCTCGCTAGAGCCTAGCTGGGTTACCGTTCCCGTCGAACTACCAGCGGCCTGGGTAGCCGGAGGGGCCGCGGCCCTATCGAAGTCAGCGCTAACGGCTAGATCGCTGGTGAGGGTGACTTCACAGGACGCCGTACCTGAACAGCCACCCCCCGACCAACCACTAAAGTGCGAGTCCGACCCAGGATCAGCACTCAGCACAATATGCGAACCGTGGGCGAATGTGGTCGAGCAGGTCGAGCCGCACTCAATACCGGCCGGGCTACTGTTGACAGTTCCCGAGCCTGAGCCGCTCTTTGTGATTGACAGCGCGTGCGTCGCTTGCAGGGTGACCCCGGTGATCGATGATTGTCCGATGTTGCCAGCACCGTCATATGCCACTGCGCGGAAGCTGTAGTTCCCGTCTGAGGAGGCTTCATAGGTTGCATGTTCGGGAGAGTCTGCCGTGCGCCACAATTGGAATGGACCGCCGTTTTCCGACACTTCCAGGCGCCAAAGACGGATACCCGCGGCGTCGTCGGTTCCGCCCCATTCGACGTCCGCGGCAAGCGGTTCGGACGCCTGCGAAGCGGCCACGGTCGGGGTCGGTGCCTGTTTATCAACAATGTTTGTCCAGGTCGGCGTCTCGATCGGTTCGTTGGAGTCGAACTGGATGCTCGCAGAGTGGCGATACTTGCACCGCTTGCGAGTAGCTGCGGCTCGACCGTATAGAGCAGTTCGCCTTCCCCCTCCGGGGGGTTCTGGTTGGGAGGCAGCACCCCGATTGCGGGGTCGTCCGGTGTTTCCAACGTATCGGGATCTATAGCCACGAGTTCCGCTTCGAGCTCTTCCCCTGTCACCGATGCAGTGACATGAATTTTGACATTGACGTCCGGCCGCAAATCGAAAGTCTCGTCGAGCGTTGGGCTGGGATAGGGCAGGATGTAATGCGTTTCGCCGAAGCGAATCCCAGCGAAAAGGACGAGAGCTAGGCCTGAAAGGTGCTTGCATCCAAATGGTTGCGAATCTTGATTGTCTCTGCCGCGGCTCCGGCGGACGGCAGGTTTTCGAACAACACCTTATATGTGAGAGCCGTGTTGGCCTGAATGCAGTGCTCTGGTCCAACGCCAGCGGGACCCTCTAGCTCGTTGGGGTCGATCGAAACCAGGCTCTGCTGGGCAAGAGACGCCTGCTGCCCCATAAACAGACAAGTCACTGACGAGGCCTGCGGCGGTGTTAGCACTACCGACGACCTCGGTTCCGCGTAATGCCATTCCGATCGCGGTCTTCGCTAGGGTGGCCTCGGGAAATGCGACTTCCCCGGCGCATAGCGCACCGTCAATAGCCCAGCTAAACGCATGTCCCCCAACTCCAGAAGTTCTCGCCGCCCTTAGCGTCAACCACGCCGTCGATGATCGCAAATTAGAGGCTAAGCCGACACAGTTGCCGTATGGAATCACGTCATCCGCAAGTCCGAGGGCAACACCCGCAGTTGCGCCTGCAATGGTGCCCGCACAGGTGACGACTTCGTTTCCGCCTTCAACAGACTGCATTGAACGGGTAGCCGCACTTTCACCCCCGGGGCCTAGTGGCACGGTAAGGCACTGCCCGGTGAAGGCGCGGAGCTGGTAGCTAGCTGTCGTCGGGATCGTGATCGTAAAGTCCATTGAGATTGAGCGACCTGCCCGGGACCCTAGCCACCATAAAGGGGGCGATCAGTTCGGCCATACTCGTAAGCGTCTCGCTCGCTTGGTCGTAATTTGGTTTGTCATTGACACTTCGTTAGCACTGCCAGTCGGAGTGTAGGTGCCAAAAGCGGGCGTAAGCGTTGCGTTGGCCGGCGGTCCTTCGCAGGACGACTGGTACTGCGGTGGCATCGACGTTTCCTGGATTGTGGACAACGACGCTGATAGGCGTAGGTACGCCGACTCGAATTGAGCTGCGACCGACGGCTTCGACGGCCAAGGTGCCTTCATGTGCAGCTTCGACCGCGACACCGCCAGCCAGTGTTCTAGTTGAACCATCTATGAAGTGCGCTGTGAGACTCCAGGATCCAGGTCGGGGGCCTTTTCAAGGTTGAAGCGGACATCGACAGCCCTGGCATCTTTGGAGGGTTTCTGAATTTCGCCGTCGATTTCTTGTGAGCCCTTGCTGAGAGTGACTTGCGTAAGCAAGTCGAGGTCGTGACCTCGGAGAAGAAGCGTAGTGAATTGGCCTTGACCGACGTGACTGGGCATAGACGAACTCACCGCGGTTTCCGTTTTCGCCACACGGTGAGACTTCGCACGCTGCCTCGATCCGATAGCTTCCAGCGTTTGTACTACTTGAGTAGACAGAGAAGAGCGTGAGCCCCATCCGAACTCAGGGTGCACGGCGTGTAATAGGTCAAGCATTGGGTGTCGCCGTCGATGATAGCGGCGAACTGATCTGCCGTGCCCGTAGAGTTCAATCTTGAAACGATCATCGGCAGAAGCAGAGAGCGTGTAGCAGTCGATCTCACCGGCGGTCGACAGATTGCCCAGAGTCGACGGTATGCCGGAAGCGATGTTGGGCAAGGTCGCGCACCCGGTTGGTGAGTTGAGTCGCTTGGTCGTCGCAAGAAAGGATCCGGACTGATCGAGACTGGAGTCATCGACGACCAGGGCGAAGTGCCCGGAGTTGAGCAAATGGCACTCGACTTCTTCCGGGCCGCTGTTGTAACCACTGCACTCGCGTTGCCCGGATGGCCCGTAGACGTTCCAGCGGGGACTCAAAAATACGGAAGTGCGCGTTACCTGAACCAGTAGGAGCCGTCACTTCGCAGTTCGCGGGAGAACGTGTAGCAGTGGGCGTCGAGGGAGCCTTCGATCGAGCCGTTGAGGCGCGGAGCGGTGGAAGCGGCCGGCGCTTCGGGGTCACCAGAGCGAGGAGCAGCCTTGCGGATCGCTCAGGCGACGGGCGACAAGTGAGTAGGAAAAGGTGCCGGTGCCGTTCGCGTCATCAGGGTAGGGACGGAGCCGTCTCCTGAGCCGGAAATCGAGCAGGAGTCGCTGTAGCTCGAGCCGCTGCATATCGTGTCACCGTTGCCGTCTATCACGGCCCAGCGGGGGCTGGCCCCGGAGGCCCCCGAGCTGTCGAGGCCAACCGCGATCCTGTCCCGGCAGAGACTTCAGGCAGCGTGTAGCAGTCCGTCTCGCCGCCGGTAAGAGGAACCGCCGGTCGGGGTGGCTTCGAAGGAGACCGAGGACATGGCCGTGCAGCCTTCCGGCGAGCTGAGGCGATTGGCGGTGACGAAGAAGGAGCCCGACTGCTGGTGGCTGGAGTCGTCGACGACCAGGGCGAATTGGCCCGAGGTGAGCAGGCGGCAATTGCGGGCCCGCTGCTGTAGTAATAGCCGCTGCATTCTTGCGATCCGGAGGGGCTGTAGACATGCCAATAGGGGCTCAGAGATCCCGAGGTGCGCACCGTGCGGAACCAGTAGGAGCCGTCGGCTTCGCCAGATTCGCGGGAGAACGTGTAGCAGTGGGCGTCGAGGGAGCCTTCGATCGAGCCGTTCAGCGCAAGACGGTGAACGACCACACTTCGGGGTCACCAAGCGAGGAGCAGCCTTGCGGATCGCTCAGGCGACGGGCGACGAGTGGGTAGGAAAAGGTGCCGGTGCCCGTCGCGTCGTCGTCGGGACAGACCATTCTCCTGAGCCGGAAATCGAGCAGGAGTCGCTGTAGCTCGAGCCGCTGCATATCGTGTCACCGTTGCCGTCTATCACGGCCCAGCGGGGGCTGGCCCCGAAGCCGAGCTGTCGAGGCCAACCGCGATCCTGTCCCGGCAGAGACTTCAGGCAGCGTGTAGCAGTCCGTCTCGCCGCCGGTAGAGAGGGAACCGCGAGTCGGGGTGGCTTCGAAGGAGACCGAGGACATGGCCGTGCAGCCTTCCGGCGAGCTGAGGCGATTGGCGGTGACGAAGAAGGAGCCCGACTGCTGGTGGCTGGAGTCGTCGACGACCAGGGCGAATTCAGCCGAGGTGAGCAGGCGGCAATTGTCGGGCCCGCTGCTGTCGTGATGGCCGGCTGCATTCTTGCGATCCGGAGGGGCTGTAGACATGCCAATCGGGGCTCAGAGATCCCGAGGTGCGCACCGTGCGGAACCAGTAGGAGCCGTCGGCTTCGCCAGATTCGCGGGAGAACGTGTAGCAGTGGGCGTCGAGGGAGCCTTCGATCGAGCCGTTGAGGCGCGGAGCGGTGAACGACCACACTTCGGGGTCACCAAGCGAGGAGCAGCCTTGCGGATCGCTCAGGCGACGGGCGACAAGTGAGTAGGAAAAGGTGCCGGTGCCGTTCGCGTCATAGATCAGGACAGACCATTCTCCTGAGCCGGAAATCGAGCAGGAGTCGCTGTAGCTCGAGCCGCTGCATATCGTGTCACCGTTGCCGTCTATCACGGCCCAGCGGGGGCTGGCCCCGGAGGCCCCCGAGCTGTCGAGGCCAACCGCGA